>DASYHD010000035.1:0-167616 GCA_035998945.1 Flavisolibacter sp.
CTTACGCGGCATCTCTCCACAAAATTAGCATTGGGCTATTACCGACTGGGCATCAACGAAGTCAGGCAATCCACTCCGTTTGGCATTGTAGTAAAGGGGCGCAACTTTGAAGACGTGAGAGATTCTGTTGCCATACTTTACAGCGCAACTAAATACCACTACAACACTCTTGCTTTGAGCGCTGGACTACAGGTGGCATTTCCTATGAAGAGAAGCAGTCTTACAATGGGAGCAGATGTAGTCTATTATTTCACCTATTCACAGCGATACCATCGGGAGAATAGACCAGCTTACAAAACATCCAATTTCCGCACACTCGGATGGGGCGTCAACGCACAGGCTGGGTGGCTAAAGCAACTGGGCGACTTTTATATTCATCCACAAGTGCTGCTTCCCGTTTATCAGGTATTAAGAGGTGACCCTGTGTTCAAAGAAGATGAAAGGCTCAAAATACACAAGTGGTTCAACGGTGTTGGTGCGATAATAACTGTGGGTAAATACCTCTAAATGATATAACTGCTTACAACATCTGCTTTCCACAACAGCGGCTGAAGAACAAGAATGAAACAGAAGAATAAATTGTATACATTAGAACATAAATCAACTGCTGTACTGCCAATGCCGCTGCTGCGGAAAGCAGTAGGACGTTGTGCGTAAGTTGACCGACAACCAAACTGCTATGAAGATTATCACAGTGACAGTTTTGCTGATACTTTCATCTAACTGTTATCCCCTAAAGATTAAAAGAACCAAATCGAAACCTGCTGGCGAATATGTAATGAAACAATAATCATTGTATCTTGTAAGAGATTCTCTCCTGTGCCTAGGGCCAATCATCTTCCCTTTGTAAACTGCCCGCAATTCTTATCCTGCCGTTGATGGATACCAAAACAAATTACCCATACAATAAACAACAGCAACATGGAAAAAGTCAGCGAGAAGATCTACAAAAAGATCGACAATGATCTCTACAATGCAAAGGGAGACATTTGGTGGTCGGGCGACACCGTTTTGTCTATTCTCAAAACATCTGTCAATCCCTGGCGGGTAGGCTATTCAAGCCGCATCATTCAACAACTGGGCATAGACCCCAATGGCAAGTCAGCCCTTGAAGTAGGGTGTGGCGGTGGCATCCTGACAGAAGAAATCCGGAAAATGGGTTTTGTGACGACCGGCATTGATCCCTCGGAGGAATCGCTTCGCACAGCAGCCGGTCACGCCGCAGCAGGCGGGCTCACCATTCAATACGATCATGGAACCGGTGAGAACCTTCCCTATGCCAACCACTCTTTTGACTGCGTTTTTTGTTGCGATGTCCTGGAACATGTGCAGGATCTGCCCAAAGTCATATCTGAGATAGCAAGGGTGCTCAAACCCGGCGGTGCCTTTTTCTATGATACCCTTAACCGGACTTTTGTGAGTAAATTGGTTGCCATTAAAATATGGCAGGAATGGAAACGGTGGGCTTTTATGCCGCCGAACCTGCACGAGTGGAAAATGTTTATCAAACCAGCAGAGATAAAGGAGCTTTTACAGCAAAATGGCCTGGAGTGGCAGGAGCACAAGGGCTCATCCCCGAATGTATCTATTCCCACAATGTTGCGCTACTTGCGAAAAAGGGCAAAAGGTGAATGGACATTTGCCGATCTTGGCGAAAAGTTCTGGCTGGTAGAAAGTGCCGATATGAATATTCTTTATGCCGGGTATGCCATAAAAAAATAGTAACAGCCATCACAACAGCAGTTAGCATGCATGGCCCCTTTTCATGGGATTATGCATGCTATATTTTTGGAGCTTTAACAAAGAAGTCCAACAGTTTATCTATGAACAAGGTTACTACCGAATACTGTTCTTGTTACCTGCCAGCAAGCGTACCCATATGCCAGGACAATTGTTTCTCCCCTGCTTATTCCTTTTGTTTGCTTTCCAAAAACATTCAACCAGTAAAGGAGACGCTATCTTCGACAGAATCGAATATATCTACAACGTAAAACAGATAGGTGATAAAGGAGTATGGAAAGGGTTTACGGACCAACGATCATACATCAACTAAATGAATCACATGAATCCATCGGTTGACTGGTTTTTTACCAAAGCCACTAAATGGCAGGACGCATATAACGAATTGCGTATGGTTGTCCTTGACAGTGAACTTACGGAAGAATTGAAATGGGGATGCCCCTGTTATACGTTTCAAAAACACAATGTCGTTTTGATCCATGGGTTTAAAGAATACTGTGCTCTCCTGTTTATGAAAGGAGCTTTGTTAACGGACTCGAGGAAAATACTGGTTCAACAAACAGAAAATGTGCAGGCATCGCGACAAATCCGCTTTACCAGCGTAGACCAGGTTATCAAAATGACGCCTGTCTTAAAGGCCTACATAAAAGAAGCGATAGATGTGGAAAAGGCAGGTTTGAAAGTTGAGTTGAAAAGCACCAAGGAATTCAACATGCCGCAGGAGTTTCAACTTGTTCTGGAAGATATGCCTGAATTGAAAACAGCATTTGAAGGCCTGACACCCGGACGGCAAAGGGGCTATCTTCTTTATTTTTCCGCACCCAAACAATCCAAAACCCGGGAAACAAGAATAGAAAAATACCTGGATAAAATCCTCCAGGGCAAGGGCCTGGACGATTAATGTTTTAGCGATAAAAATTGGCTGACGAAAAACTCTTTTATCAAATTTGTAGTCTTCAACTTAAATAGAATGACCGTATCCATTTATACCATTTTACGTGTTGAAGTACAGTTCTTGTAAAGCTGCCCGCCAGCAGCAAAATCCACATTTTCTATTTTAAACGCCAGAACAAGAATAGTGGCAGAAGGATAAAATGTCTTTGGGAAAAACCTGTACCCTGCTTCTCCGCACTTCATCACAGCATCATAACAATTCATGCAGGTGGCTATTTTTCCCTACCTCCCATTGCACCAGTTTTGCTGAAAAGAATAACATTTCTTAAATCAACAAAACATGCAACCCAAAACCATTTTTGCCAATTGGACACAATTTGCCAGTACCTTATTGATGGGAGGTGCCCTGGCCTGGGCCCTTAAACTTTCTGTGATCATTTCCACCAACGGACGGATCATTGATACCGGTGCTGCCGCCTTATTGATGAAAGTTGGCATACCGCTGCTGCTGATTGGATCAACCTGTTTGGGAAGCAGCTTCACCACAAATCAAAATGCCTTCATCCGCATCCTGGCTATTCTCCTCTCCCCAGTTCTGCTTTTTGGTGCCTGCTTTCTGATCACCACTTCACTGAACCCACTCGTTCAAGACAGCAGTGTATGGTATGCCGCACAGGAGCTTCCCATTGCCGTGGTAGTGCTGGTATGCTTTCCGCTTGGCCTTTTCCTGTACAAACGTTTTCAGCCGGTATTAGCCTAACGATTTCTTTTAACCTACTATTGAATGAATAAAAAAGGTGACTGTTGAACAGTCACCTTTTATGCAGAAAACGTTCTCTTTTATTCTTTTTTGCCAGCGGCTACTTCTTTCAGCAGTTCCTGTACGGCTACTTCCAGTTGTTGGTCTTTACCTTGTCCTACTTTGTCATAGTCATTCCGCACTTTGATATCAGGTTCGGTTTGCCAGTTTTCCAGGTACTTTCCATTAACAGATTTTACACCCAGCGGTGGTACACCCCAGCGAACAGTATTGTCCTGCAAGGTTTCCCATCCGGCAAAGGTACAGGTGCCCGGCACCGGCATACCAACAAGCTTACCCAGTTTCAGGTCCTGGTAGCTGTAAGCAAAGCAATGACCATCACTGTAGTTGGCCTCATTGGCCAGTGCAATACTGGGTTTGGTCCAGCGGAAGGAAGGTTCAAGGCCAACGGCACGGCTGTCGGTTGTGTAATCCAGGAAACGTTTACCGCTCAGGAACATCGCCAGGTCAGCCACGAGGTCACCACCGCCGTTGTTGCGGGTATCTACCACCATGCCCTTGCGGGAGGCGTATTTCCCCATGACTTCTTCGTATACCGTGCGGTAGCTTGGGTCGTTCATTCCGGGAATGTGCACATAGCCCAATTGACCCTTACTCAGTTTGTCTACTTCATCGGCATTACGGCGCACCCAGCGCTTGTACAGCAGGCCGCTTTCTTCACCCGGTGTTACCGGCTTTACCACCCACTCTTTCCGTGTATTGCCGGAGGGATCCAACACAGTGATCAACATATTCTTCCCCGCTTTGCGGTTTAGCAGGGGTGCATAATCTTTTTCTGCACTGATGGTCTCGCCATCGATGGATTCAATGATCATCCCGGGCTTCAGGTTCATACCGGCTTTGGCCAGCGGACCTTCCGCCATCACTTCCACGATCTTTATGCCGTTGCCGGTAAAGGCAGGATCGTAAAATATACCCAGTGAGGCTGTGGCATCGGCATTGGGTGCCTGGAAGAAATAAGAAGCACCGGAATGCGACACATTCAATTCTCCCAGCAATTCACTCAGCATTTCAACAAATTCGTGGTTGTTGCTGATACCCGGCAGGTATTTGTTATAAGCTGATTTCAGCGCCGTCCAGTCGGCGCCATGATAACCGGCAGTGTAAAAGGTGTTGCGTGTACGGCGCCAGACATGATCGAACATAAACTCCCTTTCGGCCGCCACATCCAGGTTCATGTCACCGTTCACTCCTACAGTTTCCTGTTTGCTGTTGGATGGATCAAGCTTGATAATGCGTCCATCGGCCAGCAGAAATAAATTCTTTTCCAAGCTGTCCCATTGCATGCGGGCAGCGTTCGCGGCCAGGGGCACCAGCATCTTGGTTTCCTTGGTGCGCAGGTTGGTGCTCCACAGGTTAAAGCCTTTTTCAAATCGGGCAAGGTAATAAAGCGTTTCCCCATCTTTCGATACCAGGGCATCGGCAAGATTGGATGAATGCAGGGTCAGTCTTGCCTTACGGTATTTCAAACCATCCCAATCGATGGAGAGCGGCGCAACCTTTGCTCCCTTCTTTTTTGCACTGTCGGCCTTTGCTGCTTTTTCATCCGCTTCTTTCCACAGTGCATAATCTTCTTTGTTCAGGCGGAATTTATCAAAGGCATCCTGCGCAAGAAAAAGCGCAAACACATCAGACTGTGTACCGCCGCTGTTGGCCTGTGCCCGCAATCCTTCGCGGTTGCTGTTCCAGATCAGCATCTTGCCTCCCATCATCCACTTGGGTGCAAAGTCCTGGTAACCGCTTTCGGTGAGGTTTATCTTTTTGCCTTTTCCATCAGCGGAAACCAACCCGATCTCACCATTCCAGTAACCGGGCTCCGCGTATTGAAAAAGCAGCCATTTGCTGTCGGGGCTCCAGGTAAAATACTGGTCATTCTCCGTCATGGCAAACAGGTCGTTGTTGGTTAGAATGGTACGTACATCCCTGGTGGCAATAGTGTATACTTTCAGGGTCTGGCGATCTTCAATAAAAGCAATCTCTTTTCCATCGGGTGAATACTTCGGGGTATAATTGTCTTTCCCATTCTCAATAACCGGTGTTTCTTTTAACAAGGTTGATGCAAAGAAATAAGGCTCTTCGTTGCGTACCCGGCTTGTCTGGTAAATCTTCCAGGTGCCGCCCCGTTCACTGGCATAGAGCAAGGACTTTCCATCAGGCGAAAAGCTGACGTTAATCTCCTGTCCCGGTGTGTTGGTGATGCGTTTGGTGGAGCCGCCATCCACCGATGTGACAAACACTTCGCCGCGGTAAATAAACGCAACTTCTTTTCCGTTGGGAGAAACGTCCAGGTCGCGAACACCACCGGTTACATTCACGATGCGTTCGTTATTGGCTTTGCCCTCGCTCTGGATGGTGATAGGCACTTTACGCGGTTCTGCATTGCCTGCTTTGGTGTAGATGCTGCCATCGTAGCCAAAACATAGCGTACCATCATTCGCAGCGGACAGGAAACGTACCGGGTGGTTTTTGAAACTTGTCACTGCTGTTACCTGTGCCGGGTTGTCGAGGGAAAAACGGTGCACATTAAAGCTGCCGGATGCTTCGCTGAGAAAATAGACTGTTTGATCGTTATTTGTCCAGACAGGGTTGCGGTCTTCGCCGGCAAAATGGGTCAGCTGCCGATGCTCACCGGTTCTGGCATTGTACAGCCAAATATCCCTTGCAATGGCCGATTGTTGGTGTTTCCGCCACTGGTTCTCGCCTCCCTTTTTATCATGGTATAAAAAACGTTGGCCGTCCCTGCTCCATTTTACATCTTCGGCCGGTGTGGTCAATACCTGCAAGGCACGACCACCCGCTACGGGCACCTGGTACAATTCGGGCAGGGCCCCGGTAGGAAACTGGCGGTTGGCGGCAGCATCCATCCGGGAGCCGCCGAAATAAACTGTTTTTCCATCCGGTGAAAAGGAGTATGGGTATTCGCTGGCCGAATGAAAGGTCAGGCGTTTTGGTTCTCCCCCAGCCACATTCACCACGTAAACATCAAAGTTGCCGTAGCGATCCGAGGCAAAAGCAACGGCCGAACCATCGGGGCTCCAAACCGGCATAAAATCATGTGCCTCGTGTTGGGTAAGTTGTATGGCGGTGCCGCCGGCTGAAGGCACTTTATAGATGTCGCCTTTATAGGTAAATACAATGGTTTTCCCATCAGGTGAAAGGGCCGGGTAACGCATCCAGGTTGGCTCTGCCTGCGCCTGCGCCAGGCATGCCAAAACCGCTGCAATAAAGCTTAACATCAATTTTTTCATACTGATTCTTGAAGAGGCGGGAAGATACAACGAGAAAAGATTCCCTCTTTTGCGAAAGCGGCTTCACAACAAAAGTTTGACACCGGGATATTTCCTGCGAGAGAGTTATGATCAGGAACCCATAGCGTATTCCTGCAGGTAATCGAAATCCTTCATCAATTCACCCTTGTTGACAATGGTAGCTCTTGCAATTACCGGGGATGAACCGGTAAGCAGGTCGGGCAGAATGTACTTGATTAACTGCTCGCCAAAATATTTGGATGCGTCACGTGGCAACTCATTGGGCAGATTTCCAACGGCCATAACATCGATGCTGTTGGGCAGATAAGGCGCTGTTTTTTCATAGGTGGTCCGGTCGATGCCATACACCGGGTCTTCTATGGTTTGATCACCCCTGTTGATGGGAACCGAACCATTGCAGTCGTCGGTAATATCAGCAATGGTTTGAATGCGGAAGGCAGGACTACTGATGTCCTCCTGCCGGAACAGCCGGGGCACGTTGACATCCCAGAAAACGCCATTCATCAAAAGATCGGCATGTGCCGTATACTGTGGAAACAGGCTTTCGTATTCCTGCGGGGTCTCATGAAAATGTTCGCGGTTATAATTGCCCTTGCTTTTGTGCCGGTAAAGGTCGGCACCTTTGAGCTGTACGTAAACAGGGTATTCAAATTCACGGGCAACAAAATCTTCTTTTTCCACCTCAATCACACCCATCAGGTTCATGATCTCCAGAATTCCATGCGCCACTCTCCCCGATCCTGTAACCGCAATTTTGATATTCGGCAGCTTTAATCCAAAATAGGTATGAATAAGTGATTTGAAATCTTTCTGCTGGTACACCCGTTGCAGCTGGTATGCGCCGGTGCGGTTACCATAAGCCATAATGCCGTTGTGTGCTCCAACGATGCCGGCAAAAAATCCAAAGCCAATAATGCGCTGCCCGTCTTCATGACGGAGGCATTCGTAATCCACCAGGGTGCAGTCCTTTTTGAGGAGGGCTTGCAGCAATTTTTGGTTGTGCGGCTGCTTTTTGCAGGTGTGTGAAAAAATAAGATAGGTTTTACCGGGAATCACCTGCGAAGGCGGAACTTCTTTGATGCCCAATAAAATAGAACAATCTTCCAGTGAGTCGGCCAGGGCTATACCGGCCATGCTGTACTCCCTGTCGGTATAACAACGCGTAGCAGAGCGTTGCACCACCACCTTACAATCCGGATATTGTTCCTGCAGCCATTTGCATTGTGCCGGTGTGAGTGCAACACGGTTATCGGAGGGAATCTTGCCTTCTTTCAGGATACCAATTTTCAACATAGCGAAAAGGTTTCAATCCAAATTTGTTGTAAACCTGCAACAAACTTAAGGCATCTTTGAAAGGAAAGACATCACAAGTCATAGGTAATGGTTAGTACACAATCCTGTTGGCTTTAGAATAAACACTTTGTCGGAGACTAATTTGCTTTTGCTGCCGGCACTTCCAGGTAAAAGTTTGGCTGCCTGTTACCCTTTAACAGATCTTTCCGGTGGCGCATCAGCAATAAACGACGGAATGCTTTTAAGTAATATTCATTTGTTGCAAGGCTTTCATCCAACGGAACGGAAGAAAGCAGTTTGCCGTTAACAGTCAGGTTTAGTTTCATGGATGCAGAATTTGTCCCGCAAGATAATTTCAAAGTTTTGTGAATGCAACAGACATGGCACCAGTTTACAATTTACTTTACTACCCTATCTGAAACCGGCTGCCATTTCGCCAATAGCACTGCCAGTGCTTCATTTACGTTGTGCACCCAACTTCCCCCATGGTAACAAACCAATTTTTGAATGTTCATCTGGCGGATTTTTTCTACTGATTCGACAGCTTTCGGCAGTTCCAGCGCATATTGCGGGTTGGCCAAATTTAGTCTTCCCTCCTCCACTACCACTGCGTCTGCAGCAATGAGCGTTTGCTCTTTTTTCACGTAAAGCGAAATATGTCCGGGTGTATGCCCGGGCGTCGGGATCACTTCTACTTCACCTGCCAAAGGCCACTTGCAGTTTTCAGCAAGAATATGATCAACAGGCACAGGCTTCACCGTTTGCAAAAACGTCTGAAATGCCAGTGCTGCAGGCTTGTGTTCATCGGGAAGGCAGGTGAAAATATCCTCGGCCTGTTGCAGCCGCAGGGACTTTTCTTTGCCATTGATATAGTTTGCTTCTATGGCAGAAGCATAAACAGGAAGGGATGGATAGTCCCTCTTGATTTGCGATGCGCCACCAATGTGATCAATGTCGTGGTGCGTCAGCACAATGCCGGTTAGCTGTGAAAGGGATGATCCCGCTGCCTCCAGTGCTTTTTCCAATTGCGGCAAGCTGTCTTCGTAGCCGCAATCCACCAGAATGGCTTCATTCCGGTGTTGCAGCAGTACAGGGTAAAGAACATCCTCTTTATCCTGGTACCGGTAGGTTACAGGAAGAACACTGATTTTCATGATGACTTTTATTGATCGAAAACGTCTTTATCTTTTTCCACGTCCTGCATGCGCTTGAGCAGGATGGCCGATGAAATAGAGGCTACCACCAGCTTTTCTTTGGGCTCCAGGTCATTAACGATCCAGACGTTGTTGTCCAGGATGTCGATAATGCCCACCACACCGTTATCCCACCTGATCTCGTAACCGGAGAGCATTTTGCCACCAAACACCTTAGTTTCCTTCCCGCTTTTGGTCGTTACCTTATCGATGCGCAGTGGCCGGATGGCAATGTTTTCTTTCCCATTGGTGGCATACCCTTCCTCCTCTACATAAGGACGATCGAAAAGCCTGCGGGCGGTGTCATTTTTACTATCATATTTATTGATCAGCACCAGCGACCAGGGGTCTTCTGCCTGTGCGGAAAGCGGCACAATGGCTGCCGTAAAGCTGTATTCGTACCGGTTTGTTTTTGAAGCACCACCGATATAGGGATTGTTGCTTTTATACACCAGCTGTTTTTCGGAAAACTTCTCCGTAGCATAGATCTCCGCTTCCAGGTTGCCTTCTGCAATCGTGTACTGAAAGCGATTGCGCTGGTGATTGCTGCCCTTGTCTGTATTGATGTCAAAGACTTTCAGCAGGTATTCTTCCGGCGAAAGACGGAATTTGGTGTATTGAAGGGAAGAACGAAAATCCCAGCCGCGTTTTATTTTGGAAGTTTGATAGGGTCCAAATTGGAGGCGCTGGGAAATCATCCAGCCATTGAGACCTTTTACGGGCAATTGGGTAGCCTGGCTGCTGAACTGCGAGGGCACCGACAGCTTCACTGTTGTACAGGATGCCAGAACTACAAGCAGGAAAGAGATTATAGTGAGACGCATACAGTTAATTTAAAAGGTGAATAAAATTAGGTTTGTTTCTTAGCAGGCAACTGCTAAATTGTTGTGAAGTGAGTTTTCAACTGCATCAATTGCTGCCGTATGTTTTCGATGCAGCTTTGAACGGAAGCGGAGTGTTTTCAATTTGTTTGCTTGAACAAGGATGATTTTTTTCATATTCTTTAATTGGGGTTTAGAACAAATATTTAAAAGCAATACCCCAATTGCATAAAGAACCGTTGGGTACAGAAAACAGCGTTAACAATTTTTTAGTGAAAACACCAATAACCCCAGCCTTTCAGCCGGGGTTATTGATGAAAAATGTTTTTAGAGAATGCTTGATTTCTATTCCATTATACCAACTGACCCTTATCTGCATAACTGCTCAACTGCGCAGCCAGGTCTTTTAAATTGGAACAAACAAAACCGGGCGGAGGTGCCAACGGATACAGCATTTGCCGGTTTTGCTTCAGGTAGGCAGTTTGCAGGCCTGCATTGGCTGCACCGGCAAGGTCCCATCCATGCGCAGATACCAGCAAGGCTTCTTGTTTCTCCACGCCCATTTTCTTCACCGCCCACTCGTATACTTCCAAACAAGGCTTGTATTTTTTAATTTTTTCGGCACTGAGAACATGTTCAAAATAAGAGATCAGTCCTGTAGGTTCCATTCTTTCATATACCACGGCTTCGGGTGAATTGGTCAGCGCTGCAATGCGATAACCAAGGTCATTCAGCTCAGATAAACCTTCCTGCACCTGGTCGTGAACAGGGAGGTGTTTCAGTAATTCCAGTACAAAATCAATATCGTCCTCCTGGATGGTTCTTCCCATTTTACGGGCAGTCATCAGCATGGTAGCTTTGGCAATGGAAACAAAATTGTTGAACTTTCCCAGGCAATTATCAACAAACAGGTATTGCACAAATAATTCGAACCAAAGCATATACCCCTTTCCCGAATCCAGCAGGACATTGACCTTTCGCTCCACATCCGTCATGTCCAGCAGCGTTTCGTATACATCCAGGATGATCACTTTCGGTTTTGGAAGACCAGCAGCTTCTTGTTCTTGCATACACAGATTTTTTACAAATTTCGAAACCTTATTCTTATAAAAAAATTGTCTGTAGAAAGCAAAGAGCTGACAACAGGTTGAACAACTCTTTGCGGGTACAATTTTCTGTCATTTCAACCCGGTTATCTCGGTCTGAACCGAATTGCCTGGATGGCCAGATTTCCTGTTTCTTTCTCGTTCAATGCGGTACTGGTGAAGTAAAGCGAATGAAGCCTGCCACCGGATACTGCTGTGATGGGAATCGCAACGGTGGCAGAGAAATATTTTTCTTTTGTCGCCGGTGGTTTGGAACTACCGGCCAATTTCGCCTCCCCGAGTTTTGTACCGCTTGCACCGTCCAGATGCAACACGAATGAATAGCCGAAAGCAGGCTGTTTATCGCCACCTACTATCAACTCCACTGCTCCAACACCAGTCAGATCAATGCTGTCGATGCTGAATGATGCGGCGCCTTTGGGCACCATCAGCAACTGCATGCCATTGAAACTTTGCAAGGTATATCCCTGTAGCTTACTGGCTTCTGTTGCCGGCAACGTATTGTTTTTAAGAACAACCGTTGCCTGGCCGGTGAGCGGTTTGCTACCGGCAACACCTTTATCTGTATAGCTGGCAGATAATACCAGCACACCATTTTCGGTAGGCTTTTTTTGCAGCGTAGCATTCACAGCACCGGATGGCGGCAGCGATTTTTGCTTGGCTGTCCCGCCGGATAAGGACAGGATCCAGGTAACAATCTGCCTTGCATCGCCTTCGGGTAGGTTCGGGTGGCCTGGCATGGCCACTTCACCCCACACACCCGCACCACCTTTGATGATCTTATTTACCAGGTGCTGCATTGCATCCGGCGTTTGCCTGTATTTTTTTGCCACGTCCGTATAAGATGGACCAATTGATTTATCCGTTTCCTTGTGACAGCCTTTGCAATCAAGCGATTCCACCAGGCTCCTGCCGGCCATGGATGCTGTCATTACCTGATGTCCCATTGATGCTCCTGCCTTGTCTAGACCTTCTACATAATCGGCCGAAACAAAAACATTTTGCAGATCACTGGCAGCTGTGGCATCGTCTTTATCCTGCACCTTCACTGCGTACGCTACTTGTTTGCCCGGGAAATAAAAAGACTTGTTTCCCTGTACCGCAATGGATACAACCGGAGCCTCGTTGCCAGCATACACCTGCACCGGCATGCTTCTAGCGGTAGCGTTCTCCTTGTCTTTTACCACAACATGAATGGCATAATCGCCCATGGTAGTGAAGGTGTGTTCCAGCGTGGGTACTTTGGTTACTTTGGTGATGCCATTGCCAAGGTGCCATTCATATGTCAGGGGATCTTTTTCCGGATCAGATGCCGTAGCCGTGGCGGTGATTGTTAACGGCAATGCACCCGATGTTTTATTGACAGCAATATCGGTAACAACCGGGGCCCGGTTACCAGCGTTGAAGTCAATACGTGAAAGCCCTGCATCGGGGTTTTTGCTGAACCACCCGCTGCCGTATTCCAGCAGGTACAGTTTCCCGTCTGGCCCTACTTCCATATCTATCAAACCGTTCAGCCGGGTGGATTCCATAAAAGGTTCCATTTTATCAAAGTCACCGTTCGGCTGCATGGTTACGGCTTTGATCCAACCGCGGATCCAGTCGTAAATAAATAACTTGCTGTTGTAATACTCCGGCAGCCGGGTCTTTTGCGGGAACATCTCGGTATAATACACAGGACCCGCCATGGCATTGCGGCCACCGGTTCCTACCTGAGGAAAATCGGTGGATGGACCATAGGGATACCAGATAAATGCCGGTTGTGCCGGTGGCAGGTTGTGGATGCCGGTATTGTTGCGTGAATTGTTGACGGGCTTTGCCGGATCAAAGGGCTGCCCCGGCTTACCGGTAGCAAAGTCAAAATCGTTGTATGCATAGTTGTTTGCCACAAAAAGCGGCCAGCCGTAAAAACCAGCTTTTTTTGCCTGGTTTACTTCATCGTATCCACGGGGACCACGTACGCCTAAACTATCCCTGCTGGCATCTGGCCCTACTTCGCCCCAATACAGATAACCGGTTTTCTGATCAATGGAAATACGGTAGGGATTGCGGTTACCCTGTACATAAATTTCTGGACGGGTTCCCTTGCCATTTTTCGGGTAGAGATTACCGTCAGGTATCTCGTAGCTACCATCTTCCTTGACACGTATGCGAAGGATCTTACCGCGAAGGTCAGCCGGGTTGCCGGATGTACGCCTTGCATCGTACTGCTCATGGCCTGGGCGCTGGTCAATGGGCGCATAACCACTGTTGGGATGCGGTTCTTTCGGCTCATCAAAGGGTGTTGTGTTATCACCGGTAGAAACATAAAGCAAACCATCTTTGTCAAAGGCAATTGAACCGCCTGTATGGCAGCAGATCTCCCGCTGTGAATAAAACTGCAGCACTATCTTTTCGGAAGCAGCATCCAGTTTACCATTCTCAAATTTGAACCGCGACAAGCGGTTTACGGATGTATCTGCCGGGCTATAGAAGATATAGATATAATGATTTTTTTCAAAAGCAGGATCGGCTTTGATGCCAAGTACCCCTTCCTCCGCATTCACGCCTTCGGTTGTTGTTTTCCAATAAACATTCAGAAAACCGGCCTGCGAAACCGTTGTATCGCCGTTTTTATAATACATGATTTCACCCCTACGTTGCGCCACCAGGACATCAAGGTTGGGCAGTACCGTCATTTCCGTCGGCTCGAAAAAATGGCCGGTAACAAGTGCGGTTTTGGCAAAACGATTTTCTTCCGGCACACGCAGGGTCTTCGCTTTGTCATAATCCAGTTCTTTATTGTCGCCAATGGCATATAATATTCCTGCTAAAAGGTGTCTCAGAAACGGTTCTTCCTGGTATGACTCATCGGTATGTCCCAAGGCCGTATAAAAAGCCCTCCCCCCATCATAATCGTGGTACCATGCCATGGGGTGGTTGTCACCGTTTTCTCCTCCTGTATAGGTTTTTTCATCGATGGTAAGCAGTACCGTAATGTCATTGCTGATCTTTTTAAAATTGTACCATTCATCCCTTCGCTTCCATTCTTTGGGCAGGTGTTTCGTGGCGGAATGGTCTGCACTTGTCACCCGCAGCACAGCTTCCTGCTGTGCAGGGTGACTTTGAAAATAACCACCCACCAATCGCCCATACCAACCCCAGTCGTATTCAGCATCGGCCGCCGCATGAACACCAACAAATCCGCCACCGGATTGTATGTACCGTTCAAAGTCTGCTTCCTGGTAATGGTTCAATACATCGCCGGTGGTTTGCAGAAAGATCACTGCAGCATATTGTTTAAGGCTGTCTTCTGTAATCATTGCTGCGTTAGAAGTAGTATCTACCTCGAAGTTATTTTCGCTGCCAAGTTTTTGAATAGCTGCAATCCCTTGTGGAATAGACGAATGCTGGAAGGCGGCCGTTTTACTGAACAGGAGAACTTTTGGCTTGCCTGAACGCTTGTTACACGAAGTAGCGATGAACAGAGAAAAAAGTAGCAAAAGAAAGAAAAATCGGGAATCCCGGATAGGTGTCATGGTGGTGAAATTTTATTGCAATGCCGGTGAAAATTTTTAATAAACCTGCAGCTGTTATCCTGCCGTCACTAAGCTATATTATTTTTGGTTACACCTGTTGAAGATTTGATGATACAGCCACTGGTCATCTGGTTTGTTTACAAGCACCGAATGATTTCCTGACAACATAGATATATTTCCCATACAATATTCTCCCATTCTTCCGATGCAACCATTTGAATTACATGATGAAAAATTTGTGGAAAACTGGCTTGTATTTTTATAAATATCCCTTTACATTTGCTCCATTCCTCCTTTGAATATCCGTTCCCATTCCTTTGATCTTCCGCTAACATTCTAAAACTTACTTTATGAATCTGTTTCGCAACATGTCCGAAAGAACGGGTGCCATTTTATTCTTTGGAAGTCTGATTACGCTCCTGATTGTATTGTACAATTTAACCATGTAAAAGGCGGTCTATCGAAGAATTTTTACGCTCATCCCGACCTGCGTGGTCTCCCTGCTTTTGTTTGCCTGATCTCCTCCTGGCCGACGTTTTATTATCACGTTAAGCAGAGGTGCGATCATTGCTTTTTATGCAGTAACCCGCAGGAACATCCATCAGCAACGCTTAAAAAACGAAGGCAATCCATGAGGATTGCCTTTTCAAGTTTGTGCCAAGATGTAGACAGCGTTTTAACTACTAACGCCAGACCCTGAAACTCAGGTTGCGTACTTTACCATCACTTTCACCCTGCTGCACCGCGGTATAGAGATTCCTTCGGGGAACAAACGCTCACTACCTTCCTGCACGTAATCAGCATTGTGGCGGTAAAAAGTCCTGTTTTCAATTGATTAAACTCAGTGCTCAAACCTCCTTTTTTGACCACTTTGCAGCAACAAATTTGAAAACAAAGAATCCAATATGGAAAGGAAAATAAACAGGATCGCTGTTCTCACCTCTGGTGGTGACGCCCCGGGCATGAATGCAGCTATCCGTGCAGTTGTGCGTACAGCCATTTTTGAAGGACTTGAAGTGTATGGTATCCGAAGAGGTTACCAGGGACTCCTGGAAGAAGATCTTTTTCCTATGGACTCCCGCAGTGTGGCTAACATCATACAAAAAGGCGGCACCATACTGAAATCGGCCCGTTGTAAAGAATTTTATACTGCCGGAGGCAGAAAGCAGGGATATGAAGTATTGAAAAAATTTGGCATTGAAGGATTGGTGGTGATTGGTGGAGACGGTTCCTTCAAAGGTGCCATGGCCCTGAGCAAGGAATACGACATTCCCGTGATTGGCCTGGCCGGAACCATTGACAAAGACATTGCCGGTACTGATTTTACGATCGGTTTTGATACGGCTGTCAATACGGCCATTGACGCCATTGACAAGATCCGCGATACGGCTGATGCACATGACCGCTTATTCATTGTTGAAGTAATGGGAAGGGATGCCGGCTATATTGCCCTGCACAGCGGTATTGCCTGCGGCGCCGAAAACGTTCTGATCCCCGAAAGGAAAACCCATCCGGAAGCTCTTATTGCTTCCTTACAGGAAAAAGAAAGAAGGAAAAAACTGGTAAATATTATTGTAGTGGCTGAAGGTGATGAATGGGGCGGAGACCACCTGTACCACCTGATCAAGAAGCGTCTTCCGAACATGGATACGCGGTTTTGCACACTGGGCCATATACAAAGAGGGGGGTCACCATCGGGTCTTGACAGGCTGATCGCCAGCCGCATGGGTTTTCATGCAGTTGAATGTTTAATCAAGGGCAAGTACAATGTATTTGTTGGCATTCTGAACAACCGCATGAATTATGTTCCACTGGAAGAGGTAGCAAAGAAAAAAGGCAAAGTTGCAGACGAATGGATGAAGATTGTAAGAACACTGGCAAGCTAAATGAACCATACAGTTTTTCGATTATCCAAAACTGTACTTATGAATAGCATGCAGGAGACAGTAGTACAACTCACTACCGTCTGCCATTCGTTTATCTAATAAAGAAAAACTAAGACATAGAAAATGGAAAGCATAGTTTTCATTCTTTGCTTTCCACTTTTGTTTTACGTGTCAGATTTTGAAAGTGGTAATACTGGCTTCAGGATAAAAGCCAACGAGAACATTTTATTTCAGCACCACGTTTTTAAAATAACGGCTGAAGATGCTGTACGCTTTCTTCTTCGTTTCCTCCGAAGGTGATTGTAAACCTTTCAAAGGATAAGGCATTCCCATCGCCTCCCATTTATGCTGACCAAATTGATGAAAGGGAATCAATTCCACCCGGTCAACGGTTTGATAGCCTGAAAAATGTTGTGCCCATTCCTCCAGGTATTCTTCCTGGTCGGTCCATCCGGGTACCAGTACATAACGCAGCCACATGCGTTTCCCTGTGGATTCCCGGTAAGCTGCCAATGCCAGCGTATTTTTATTGGATAGTCCAGTGACTTTGTGGTGCCACTCATCGTTGATATGTTTTACATCCAGCAGTAACAAATCTGTGTACTCCAGCAATGTATGCACCTCTTCATTGTTCAGCCGTCCGTTTGTATCAAGGCAAGTATTAATGCCTTCTTCGTGCAGCCTTTTAAACAAGTTGAGTAGTTTGGTTCGCTGCAGCAAGGGCTCACCTCCGGAGATGGTTACGCCACCCTCCTTACCAAAATAGCCACGCTGCCGAACAGCACGTTTCACCAGTTCGTCAATCTCCACCAGCAAGCCGCCTTTCACATCCAGCGTATCAGGATTCTGGCAATACACGCAACGAAACTGGCAACCCTGCACAAACACAACCATGCGCACTCCCGGTCCATCATGTGTACCAAATGTTTCCAGGGAATGAATGCGCAGGTGTTCCGGATCATCCATATTCAACTGTGCCGCTTCATTATTTTGCAATGGGAAATACATAAACGATAGACATCTAGAGGCGAATAAATAAAACTGTTCGGTTTTGAAAGAAAAAACCAGGCCTGGCCTTCACCAGCCTGGTTTATACTACACATAAGAAAAACTGCTGTTTAATTAATAGAGTCGTGGAATGTACGTGCAATCACTTCCAGTTGGTGCTCTCTTGAGAGCCGGACGAAGTTCACCGCATAACCCGAAACACGGATCGTCAGTTGCGGATATTTTTCGGGATGGTGATAGGCATCAAGAAGCGTTTCCCGGTTCAGCACATTCACGTTGAGGTGGTGAGCCTGTTGACCGAAATAGCCGTCCATAACCGTTACAAGATTACTAATCTCTTCTTCTTTCGTATCTCCAAGCGATTTGGGGATAAGTGAGAAGGTATTGGAGATCCCATCCTGTGCATCTTCGTAACTCAGTTTGGCAACTGAATTCAGGGAAGCGATGGCACCGCTGCTGTCACGACCATGCATGGGATTGGCACCTGGTGCAAATGAGCCTTTTGCTTTGCGTCCATCCGGGGTGGCACCGGTATTTGATCCATACATTACGTTGGATGTAATGGTCAGCAGCGACAAGGTTGGCGTTGCGTTTTTGTATGTGCGGTGTTTCCGTAGTTCGCTGATGAAATAACGTGTTACTTCTTTCGCGATGTTGTCTACACGGTCGTCGTCGTTACCGTATTTCGGGAAATCTCCTTCGATAATGAAATCAACTGTCAGTCCCTTATCATCTCGTACAGGCGTTACTTTCGCATACCTGATGGCTGACAGGGAATCGGCTATGATGGAAATGCCGGCTGCACCATAAGCAATGTCGATATGCGGATCGGTATCCACCAATGCCATCTGCGCACTTTCATAATAATACTTGTCGTGCATGTAGTGAATGATGTACATGGCTTTGGCGTACACCCTTGCCAGCTCACGCAGCGTATTTTTAAAGTTGCTCCAAACCTCGTCAAAGCTTAACGGGCCTTCATCCACGGCAGGAATGCCTTTTATCACCTGCACACCTTCCAATTCTTCGCGTCCCTCATTCAGCGAAAGCAACAATGCTTTTGGCAAATTGGCTCTGGCACCAAAATGCTGTATTGATTTCCCGATCTTCTGGTAGGAAACACAGCAAGCAATGCCGTAATCATCAGAGCCCCTGCTTGTACGCATCAGATCATCGTTTTCATACTGGATAGACGATGTGTCAATGGATACTTTCGCACAGAACTCTTTAAAGCTTTCCGGTAGGCTGTTCGACCACAGCACCGTAAGGTTGGGCTCAGGTGAAGGACCCAGGTTATACAAGGTTTGTAAAAAGCGGTAAGAAGTTTTGGTGACTTTTGTACGACCATCCTGCAGCATACCCCCAATGGCTTCTGTCACCCAGGTAGGATCGCCACCAAAAATGGCATCATAGGATGCAGGACGAAGGTGACGCATGAGTCGCAGCTTCATTACAAACTGGTCAACCAGTTCCTGTGCCTCTTCTTCGGTAAGCAGCCCGGCTTCGATATCATTTTCGATGTAGATATCCAGGAATGAAGAAACATTTCCCAGCGACATGGCAGCACCATCCTGTTGTTTTACGGCAGCCAGGTAGGCGAAAAACAACCACTGGACGGCTTCTCTTGCATTTTCGGCCGGACGTGAAATATCAAAACCGTATTCCGCTGCCATGGTTGTCATTTCTTTCAAAGCAGTAATCTGTAAACTGATCTCTTCGCGTAAGCGAACGGTATGTTCGTTCAGCTCACCGGTTGTTTGGGCAAAGTCTATTTTTTTGGCAGCAATCAGGCGGTTGGTACCATAAAGCGGCACACGCCGGAAATCACCGATGAGGCGCCCACGGGCATAGTTATCAGGAAGGCCGGTCAGTACGTGTTTGGAACGAAACATACGGATCTCCGCATCATATGCGCTGAACACCGCTTCGTTGTGATTTCTGGCATAGTTGAAAATATCCGTTACACGTTCCGAAACTTTTAGCCCCCTTTCCGCAACCGCCGACTCCACCAGTTTGATGCCGCCAAACGGCTTCATGGCACGCTTCAGCAACTGGTCTGTCTGAAGTCCTACAATGACCTCATCTTCCTCTTTGATGTAACCGGGCCGGAAAGCTGTTATTGTAGAAATTGTTTCTGTATCGATAGCAAGACAACCGTTATTTTCTCTTTCTTTTTGCAGGGCTTTCTTGCACTCCTCCCAAAGCCTGACTGTCCTTGCAGAAGGACCTGACAAAAAGTGAGCATCACCGGTGTAGGGACGAATATTGTTTACTACAAAATCGTAAACGTTGATAGTCGTTTCCCACACACCTGGTTTAAATGAAATAACGTCGTTTATCGTCTCCATGACTGTTGAATTTGAAACGCAAACTTAGTTTCGCATCCACCGGTAAAATGTGACGACTATCACGTATAATAATGATTTCAAGCGAATCCTTTGCCTCAACCAGACAGCACAAGAAATCAACTGATGATGGCATCCCTTACGGAAGCAAACTGAGGCAAAACGCCGGAACAAAAACTTTCCCTTTTATGAATGTAAAACAACAGGTGTCAGCTTTTTTTTCAGCAGAAAGCTGAGCAGGGTGGTAAAGCCCAAAAAACCTGCGAACAAACAGAAGAAAAGATTGTAACTGCCTGTTACACTGATCAGCCATGGTCCCGCAAATGCTGCCGCTGCCCATGCAGTCAATACATAGCCGAAAACACCACCTAACTGGTCGGCACCATAGATGTCTTTAATAAAAGCAGGCATGGTAGCAAAAGCGCCTCCGTAGCAACTAATAATCAAAAACACCAAAAACTCAAATGCCAGAACACTTTTGGCCTGCGTCAACAGCAAAAAGGAAAGAGAGCCAATCATGAAAAAACCGGTAAAGGTTTTCCATCTTCCGATTTTATCCGAAATGCTAGACCATGCCAGTCGCCCCAGGCCATTGAACAGGCCCATGATGCCAACAAAAGCAATTGCCGCCTGCTCTGTAACATGTAAAACATCTTTTGCCATGGGTGCAGCCACTGCAATCAGGGCAATGCCTGCTGTGGTATTAAAAAAGAGCATGAGCCATAAACCATAAAAACGAATGTCTTTTGCCAGTGCTCCTGCCGTTATACATTTTGGATTTTCTTTTCCCCTAACGGCTATAGTGCCTTTGGGCAAAGAGAGGTAGGAAGCGGCCATTGTCATGATGATAAAATAACCTGCAGCCAGGAAATAAAATGCATTGGCTACACCCAGCCACTGCACCAGTGGTAGGATGATTTGTGATGCCAGGATGGAACCGGCTGCAAACGACATAATCACCAGTCCTGATGCAAACCCGGGTTTTTGCGGAAACCATTTCACTACAACCGAAACAGGTGTAATGTAGCCGAACCCCAAACCAATGCCGCTTACCACCCCATAAAACAGGTAGAACAGCGGCAAGGACTGGATGGCTGTAGCAAAACCTGCACCGGCCAAACCAAAACCGAAACACAAAGCACTGGCTAGACCGGCTTTTACTGGACCAATTTTTTGTACAGAGCGGCCCATGAATGCCGCTGTTAATCCAAGAAAACAAATGGCGAGACTAAATGCCAGCTTTAACTGGTGGGCATCCCAATTGTTCAATGCCTGTAGGGGCTTGATCCAGACACTGTACGCATAAATGGAACCAATTGACAGCTGTAAGCTCATCCCTGCCAACGTCATAAGCCACTTGTTTTTCATAGAAATGATTTATCGAATAAAAAGGTATAAAATCCTACTGCATTAGGGTTTTGATAAACATTGTGTCAATGATTCCGTCGCATGAAAGTTTATTTCCAAGCCATCACCTGCATTTGCCAGAATGCCCATTCACTATCGATAGGTTTGAGCATAGCGTTTTTTCGCTTCCTGTATCCTGCAAAGGTTTTGTTGAAGTGAATGTTTCAACTGGGTTTTGACAAGATCTCCCATGCTCTGGCATTGCAGAAACTTGATTTCTGAAAAATGTTCTGCCAGTTCCTGCTTTAGCTGATTCGTTTTTTCATCAGTGGATAATTCATCCATGGCCATGATGTTCAGCAGATCATACAACCGGTGCCGTATAATGGCCACTCTTGATGCCATCAGGGTCCGTTCTTCTGTCTGGTACTGGTCTATGGCCTCTTTGCGCAATGACGCTAACGTGAGCTTAACCAGGGGTGCATTGTCTTTGAAGAACTGCGGACGATAGAGGTTTTTTTTGCCTTCATAACACTGCTGGTCGAAATCAATGGCCCTGACACGATACTGCGTTCCTTCCACGTCAGGCATGATGTTTACCACAAAATTGTAGCTGCGCATATCTCCCAGCAGGCGAACGAAACACCGCTCGTTAAATTTCACAAACTCTTTGGCAAAACGAACCTTATCTGTCTCCGGACGATCGAGGTATGAGCGAATAAAAATATCACCGGGAATACCCGGGATGTGTTCCTCGATCAGTGTTTTCCGGTAGGTGAAATAGGTTATCCGGTGCGGCGATAAAAGGTGCTCCAGCTCCAATCCATAAATACGTGATGCATCCGCTTTCTTTACATAAAAAAGGTCGTGATTGTTATTGGTTTGGTTCAGGATTTTTACACGAAAAGGATTGGAATTGCCAAACGGACAATAGTCAATTGACTCCACACGCCAGTGTTTTGCATAGGCCGGGTCGCCTTTGGTTTTCAGGATGGCGTATATTTCAATCAGGCCTTCGCTTAAATATTCCCATTCCCGGATATCATAAATGACCTTCTCCCATTCTGTCGGATTACCGTTGTGATCTTTCAGTGGAACGGAATAATTCAGGTTATTGTACAGGTCATCGTAAGTGACGGGCAGTTTCACTTCCCGCTCATACTTTTTTAAATACAACCGCAAGTCCTCACCAATTGGATAAAACGATTTTTTCCGCAGGTCCATTACCTCTGTTGCTTCACTTATCCCCACACCTTCAATGAATCCCATAAAATATATTTTCAGTTTGCTCGTAATGTTTTGTTGTACGCTGTTATTTAAACTTCACAACTTTGATGCGATTGTTTTCGTTGGAGGCGCTTTTGAAGTTCTTTCCTATATGCAGTCCAATCCGTGATTGTTTTGCGGGCCACACCGGATGCAATTGCTGCTTTGGCAACAGCAGGTGCCACTACAGTTAACAGCCGCTCATCGGTTGGCTTTGGGATGATGTATTCTTTTCCAAATTGCAGATCAAACTTTTGGTAAGCCAACGCTACTTCTTCAGGAACTGGTTGCTTTGCCAGGGAAGCAATGGCTTTTACCGCAGCAATTTTCATTTCTTCATTGATAGCAGACGCCTGAACGTCCAGGGCACCACGGAAGATATAGGGAAAGCCCAACACATTATTTACCTGGTTGGGATAATCACTGCGTCCGGTAGCCATAATTACATCGTTACGGGTGGCAACTGCCAGATCATAAGTAATTTCCGGATCCGGGTTGGCCATGGCAAATACAACCGGGTTGGCAGCCATCTGCAGTAACATTCCGGGTGTCAGCACATTGGCGCAAGACAAACCGATGAATACATCCGCACCTATCAGCGCTTCCTCCAATGTTGCCAGGTTCTGAGAAGTGGCAAATTCTGCCTTGGTCGCATCCAGACCAGAACGGCTTTTGCAAATGATACCCTGGCGATCTAGCATGACAATATTTTCTCTTTTTACCCCAAGCTTAAGATAGAGGCGGGAACAAGCGATAGCGGCGGCACCCGCACCGTTCACCACAATCCTGATTTCATTAAGCTTTTTGCCCTGGAGTTCACAGGCGTTTAACAGCGCTGCGGCAGAAATAATAGCCGTACCGTGCTGGTCGTCGTGCATTACCGGGATTTTGAGCTCGGCACGCAGGCGCCGTTCAATTTCAAAGCATTCGGGTGCTTTGATGTCTTCCAGGTTAATGCCGCCAAACGTTGGCTCCAGGATCTTTACCGTACGGATAAATTCGTCTACATCCGTGGTGTTTAGTTCCAGGTCAAAGGCATCCACGTCCGCACAGATTTTAAACAGCAGGCTCTTGCCTTCCATCACCGGTTTGCTGGCTTCGGGACCAATATTGCCCAGGCCCAGCACAGCGGTACCATTGCTGATGACCGCAACCAGGTTGCCTTTTGCTGTATACTTGTAAACCTCCTCCCTTTGGGCTGCGATCTCCTTGCAGGGTTCAGCAACGCCGGGAGAGTAAGCCAGCGAAAGGTCGTGCTGATTCGCTGTGGCTTTGGTTGGCATGACCTCTATTTTACCGGGACGTTGAAAGGAATGATATTGCAGGGCTTCGTCGTGGCTATTCAGTGGTATCATGTCTTGTTTGTTTTTGTTTTCCGCAAATGGATTTTACACGGGCTTTCATCTTCAACAACGCTAAACACTATTAAATAAGTTGAAGAAGAAGAGGCAAAAGTATTCTGTCCCTTTTTCTTCACTTGTGAGAGTAATCATCGTAAAAGAAAGCATTCATCAGGTACCGGGTGCTATACCTATGACAAAAGTTATTGCATGATCAAGATTGAAGAATTTCAAGTAAATGGTAGAATCTTTTTGCGAAAGGAATTCTATTTAATAAATTTTACACAACTATGGTAACGCACTGCCATTTCGCTAGTATGCGTCCATTAAACTGGTATGAATGGAAAACCTTTCTGTGATGAAACCGCACAAGCGGTTGAATACCTATATTTCAGTTCGCCTACTTTTATATATTATTACAACGCTAACAGAATAGACCGTGTGAAACTTCGTGTAATGGACTTTTCCAAGGATCTACGTTTTCATTCAACAACTGTAGAATTTTTCAATATAACTATTACTGTTGGGTTAACATGACGAAATAAGTAAAGGCATTTACCTACAGCTCGATTTTTATTGTAAAGTAACCAAAGGATCACCTCCATATACCAGCATTAATCTTTTTCTACTATATCCTGGCGCTGCGTACCTGCAAGTTCCAGAACCAGGTTGCTTCCATACAGACCGGCAGGTGTTTGAAAGCCCGGCTGCCAGTCGCCGTTCAATACTTTCCTTGTAATGGTGAGGGCGGCTGCGGCGGTGAGGGAATATCCATCGGGTCCACGCAGGCGGGCCTGTACACTTTCGCCCCTGTTATTCCAGGCTCTTCCCCAGACAAAAACCTGCGCAGCTTTTCTTGCTGCATCGTCCGGACCGGTAAGGGTGCGATCAATTCGCTTTCTAACAAGTCGTTTAAACCACCAGCTGCCAATGAGCCAGTTTAGATAATTGGAAAGTTTCGCCACCCGGATTGTGACGGGTGGTGCAGCCATATAAGTTTCGATATCCGGGATGCCGGTTGTGTGATAGGCCGTTGACAAGTCGCCCCAGGGAATGGCTATACAAGTGGTTTGTTTATTAGCTGTAAACGGTACGAACAAGGTCTTGTGAGCCGTTGGCACCCGTTTGAGTTTTCCGTTTTCCCGGACCATACCACCGGCGCCAAGGTTTTCAATTGCCGTAGCGGCCGTACCGTGCGACACCTTACCGCCCATGGTTTGAAAAGCGAGTTGCAGGTGCGTTGCATCCGGCAGTTTCTGCTGCAGGAATAAGGCCATACAATCAGTGGGCACCACATCGAAGCCAACACCGGACATCAGCAAGACTTTTCGTTTCACGGCTTCCCCGTGAAGAGCTGCGCCCTGTTCAAAAACGGCAATTTCCCCGGTAATATCCAGGTAATGCGTTTGCCTGCGCAAACAGGCCTGCTGCATGGGTAAGGCGGTTTGCGAAAAGGGGCCGGCACAGTGCAGCACGACCTTTATATCCTGCAACAGGGCATCAAGGGCTCCCGCATCGGCAAGGTCGGCAATCCGGTAAGGAAGTCCGTGTTGCTGCGCCAGTTCTTTTATCTTGGCTTCATTGCGTCCGGCCAAAATTGGTTGCAGTCCGAACGATGCTGCCTGGTCAATGATCAATCCCGCCGTGAAGCCATTGGCTCCGTAAAGCAGAAATGGAGAGAGGTCTGGCATGAACTTATGACTGATTTATCAACTGATAAAGGTAGAGTTCTTGTTATTGCTTCAGGGAATGGCCTGCTATCAATCTCTCCAAACACATCGACTGACGTTCCCCTTGTTTATTTTATTAGGGTATTTTTTATTTAGCAAGTCGTTTCAAAATATTCCAGTAACCTACGGGAAGTAACCTTTCGATCACAGAAAGAAATTTTGCATCGGTGCCTACCAATATCCTCGGTTTGCCGCTTACGAATCCTTTGACAATGATCTCACCGGCTTTTTCCGGCGGCATACGTAAAAATTTTTGTGCTTTTACAAGTCCCTCATTTATTTCCTCGTCGGTTCTTTCTTTTGGCTGTAAAGCATATCTGGCAATGTTTGTAGCAACGCCACCGGGATGCACAACTGTTACGGCTACAGTTGTATTTTCCAGCTCATGCCGCAGCGCATTGGTAAAGCCCCGAACGGCAAACTTGCTGCTGGAATAAGCTGTTTGTTCACCGGGAGAAATCAGCCCATAGACACTCGAAATATTGACAATCTGTGCTTCACTCCTTTTCAGCAGAAGGGGTAAAAATGCCCGGGTCATCCGGACAAGCGCATTAAAATTTACATCCATTACCTGGTCAAATGTTTCTTCACTCATTTGCAAGAATGTTCCACCCGCTGCAATGCCGGCGTTGTTGATCAACAGGTCAACACCACCGTGTACCTGAATAGTATTCATGGGAAGGGCCTTCACCCCCTCCTTATCACGTACATCAAGTACATGCCGGCTGATCCTGATGCCAGAGCCAGCAATGATTTGCTCCGTTGCTTGTAAACCCTGATCATTAGTGTCTACCAAAGCCAGGTGGCATCCCCGTCTTGCAAGGGAGACACTGATTGCCCGGCCAATGCCACTGCCGGCACCGGTGATCACCGCTACTTTATCTTTTACCTTCATTTCCTGGTTTTATATGTGAAGTGTAGAACGCCATCATCGATCCTGCCAAACCGTGTTGTTACCATATCCATCAGGTAGTTCTGGTACATTCGCCAGGGTCGTTTGGAACCTTGTTTGGGTAAAACATGATTGGCACGTTGTACATAACCGGATTGAAAGTTCATAAAAGGTTCGGGTATCACCCCTTGTTGTAAACGCGGCATTACTACGCCATAACCTCTCTTGTCCATGAACCGTAGCAGCTTGCAAACATAATTTGCTGTCAGGTCTGTTTTTAGTGTCCATGATGCATTGATATAACCAAAAGCAATGGCAAGATTCGGAACACCACCTACCATCATGCCTTTGTAGATCATGGCATCTTTGGAATCTATTTCCTTCTCATCAACCGACAGCTTTGTGCCACCGAAGATCTGAATTTTCAATCCTGTGGCAAGAACAACAATATCTGCTTCAATCGTTTTACCTGATTTCAACTGAATACCATCATTGGTAAAATGAGAAATTTCATCTGTTACAACAGTAGCTTTTCCTTCACGGATTGTTTGAAAGAGATCACCGTCCGGCAAAATGCAAAGGCGCTGATCCCACGGATAATAACGTGGGTTGAAGTGCGTCATTACATCGTAGTCTTTTCCCAGTTGTTTTGATGTATGCTTTATTAATAATCCTTTCATTTTGCCCGGGAACCACCGTGTCAACCGGTAAAACAACATACCAAGGAGAAGGTTTTTCCACCGGGCGATTTTATAAGCCAGTTTATGAGGCAACCATTTTTGTAACCAAATAAAGAAACCATTTCTGTTTGGCATTGGCATCATGTAAGTGGGCGAACGCTGCAACATCGTTACGTGACCTGCTGTTGCAGCCATAGTCGGAACAAGGGTGACGGCAGTGGCGCCACTCCCTACAATAATGACCTTTTTGCCATCATAGTGCAGGTCATCCGGCCAAAACTGTGGCAGGATGATTTTTCCTTTGAAGTTCTCCTCTCCTGGAAAAACGGGCCTGTACGCTTCCTTGTAATTATAATACCCACTGCACATGTATAAAAACCGCGACCGTAACTGCTTTTCCCCATCCTCCGTCTGTGTGTGAATCATCCAGCACAATTCGTTGCTTGACCAGTTGGCATGAAGTACCCTATGATTAAATCGTATTTTCTTGTCAATACCGTTTTCCTGCGCTGTCTCCTTCAGGTATTGCAGGATGGACGGACCATCCGAAAGAGAATTGGGGTTATACCAGGGTTTGAACCTGTAACCAAACGTAAACATGTCCGAATCGGAACGTATGCCGGGATAGCGAAACAGGTCCCATGTTCCTCCCATACTTTGGCGGGATTCAAGAATAACAAAATCTTTGTCGGGGCATTTAGTCTGAAGCCAATAGGCAGTGCCGATCCCGGAAAGTCCGGCGCCTACAATCAGAACATCATATAGCTTCTCTTCGTTAACCATTTTGTACGCTTCTCCGGTTTTGATACCTGTTTCTGCAGACCGTAAAATACAGGAAAATTTCACGTACCTGATCAAAGAAGAAGATGAGCAGGATTACCATCTTCCATTAGTTTTCCAAAAGAAAAACCCTTACCAGACCGAAGCTGATAAGGGTTTATCATGTAGAAAGTGCCCGGGATCGGAGTCGAACCGATACACCCGTGAAGGCGGCAGATTTTGAGTCTGCTGCGTCTACCAATTCCGCCACCCGGGCATCGAAATAAGAACTTTGAGGGGTGCAATGTTACAACATTCTGGTTAATTGAAACCACTCACCAAAATATTTTTAGAAAAGATCTAGCGGCAGCACCGTTTACGGGGAACAAGGAAACGGAATAGCCAACGGTATATATTACGAATCATAGTCATAGCATAGATATAAAGGAAAATTACAGCCGGAACAGGAACCGTCATGTTAAAATAGAAACAGAGCTGATTGCTCTTAAAAGAATCAATGCTTTGGCTAATCAGTAGGATAGATATTTACTGTATCCGAGGATTTGAATATCCAACAAGATGGACACTTACACAAAGGAGCAAAAAAAAAGGCTGGATAGAAATCCGGCCTCGTGTAAAATCCAATATCCTATGAAAAACCGAGACAAAGATGGGGCGCCAATCTTAGAAAAGCAAGAGGGAAACTACGTAATCTTTTATCCGGGTAAATAGGTAATGGAATGCGTAAGCTGAGCGGTTGGAATATACCAAGCACAATATTTGCTCATTGTTTCTTCACTTTTCAAATGCATGCATTGTGCCTTGTCTTTCTCCGGTTCCCATCGTAAATTGTTTTCCTAAACGTTTGCTGTATGACATTACCCAATTTCGCAAAGCTTGAGAAATCGAAGCAGGTGGCTCTTTTCTGGCAAGGTGTGCTAATCGGGCAGCGACTGGAAGGACAATCGCTGATTGAATGCAGGCAGATTGATGGCTTTTATGTGGAATATAAAATTCTGGAAAAACACTCCCATAACCTGCGCTGTTTCCAGAACCCGGACCTGCTTCACCCCTACCTGAACAGTATAGATATTGAACAGCTTCTTACCTTTTAGCACCTTTATTGTTAACACCGTTCTTTCCTGATCAGGTTTCATTTCACTCTTCCCCATAAATTTTTTGCAGCACTCAACCCAGCCTGTCCGTACTTCGCAGGCATATTGGGTTTGATTTTTGGATTATGGTTGTACTGATTATTTTGTTGCTTCTTTTTCTGTTTTCGCTGCTTGCCATCTTTCGTGCTCCCACCAATCTTTTGTGGTATTTAGCCATAATTGTAACTGAGTTTTCATGGGTGTTCATAATCCTCATTCTGTTCCTCCTTTTTCTTCCTGCAACAGGTTCGCCATACCAAACAACGGCTATGCTTGTTGGATTTATGGCCATTGGCTTTTTTTCACTTCCTTATCTGCAGGCTTGGTGGCTGTCAAGGAACCTGGAGCAGGACTTCAAAACAAAATCTGCCGGAGAAGATGCTACCGTGAGCCCTTTTCGTCTCCGGCCCTGGTTATTCCTTAGCCGCATGTTTAACCGCAAAGCAGAATACCAGCGTTTTGTTTATGATCAAAGCCACAACTTGGAGCTTGATTTTTATTTGGCAAAAAAAGAAGGCATCCAGCCATGTGTAGTGGTGATTCACGGTGGGTCGTGGGCAGCAGGTGACAGCAGGCAGTTGCCGGAACTTAACGGCGAGCTGGCAGAATCGGGTTACCATGTTGCCAGCATCAATTATCGCCTGGCGCCTACCTACCACTATCCGGCACCACTGGAGGATGTGCAGAAAGCCATTGACTTCTTACAACAAAAAGCTGGTGATTTATCTATAGACAACAGCCGTTTTGTGCTGCTTGGCAGAAGTGCCGGCGGACAGATTGCCCTGTCTGCAGCGTATACACTAAACGAAGCCTGCATAAAAGCCGTTATAAACTTTTATGGCCCAACGGACATGGTCTGGGGTTATGAAAATCCAACAAATCCACTGGTACTTGACAGCCGTAAGATCATGGAAGATTACCTGGGTGGCACTTTGACCGAAGTTCGGGATCAATATATCAAAAGCTCCGCAACAGAAACCGTCACCACCCGTACACCTCCCACCCTGATGATCTATGCAGAAAAAGATCCGTTGGTTTCGCCGCGGCATGGAAACCGGTTGCGTGTGAAGTTGAAAGCTATGAACATCCCACACTATGAACTGCACCTTCCCTGGGGTACTCACGGTTTTGATTATACGCTGAATGGCCCGGGCGGGCAGCTCAGTACATGGATGGTAAAGGAATTTTTGAAAGTCGTTCTAAAAGAAGAATAGAAAAGATGAATGGACAAATCAGGTAATAAAGGCTGGAATAAATCTATACGTTACGCAGGCTGTATTAACATTCACTCAGGCTTAATGGAATGTTCACTGCAAGTCCACCTTCTGCCGTTTCCTTGTATTTGCTGTTCATATCCAAAGCCGTTTCCCACATTGTTTCTACCACCGCATCCAGTGAAACCTTTGCATAATCGGGTGCACTTTGCAATGCCAGTTGTGATGCCGTAATGGCTTTGATGGCTCCCATGGTATTGCGTTCGATACAGGGAACCTGAACCAGGCCAGCAATGGGATCGCAGGTCATGCCCAGGTGGTGCTCCATTGCAATTTCTGCCGCCATAAGAGCCTGCCGTTGCGTGCCGCCGGAAACCTCTGTCAGCGCTGCTGCAGCCATAGATGAAGAAACACCAATTTCTGCCTGGCAGCCACCCATAGCCGCAGAGATGGTTGCCCCTTTTTTAAAGATGCTTCCCACTTCGGATGCCGTCAGTATAAACTGGATGATTTTTTCCTCCGTAACGTCTTCGCCAAAAACCTGGTAGTAGTGCAGCACGGCAGGTATCACCCCGGCCGCTCCATTTGTTGGTGCGGTTACTACCCTCCCGAAGGCAGCATTTTCTTCGTTTACTGCCAGTGCAAAACAACTCACCCAGTCAAGGATATACTGAAAGGAATTCCCACCGGCTTTTATAGCAGCTATCCATTCGTCATAGTTGTTGTACGTCCTGCCCTTCAGCAACCGTTTGGCCAGGTCTGCAGCCCGCCGTTTGACAAAAAGGCCGCCTGGCAACGTACCGGATGTATGGCAACCGCGATACGTACACTCTTTCATAACCTGCCAGATCCGGAGAATGCCTTCTTTTGTTTGCTTTTCGGTCCGCCAGGAACTTTCATTTTCCAGCACCACTTCATGAATGGACATGCCTGTTTTGATACACCAGTGCAGAAGGTCTGCCGAAGAATTGATTGGGAAAGGCAGCGCAACCTGCTGCCGCGATGTATCCTCGCCTTCTTTTACAACGAAGCCGCCACCAATGGAATAATAGGTTTCGGCAAGATGCTCACCATTGGTGCAATCTGCCATGAAAGTAACTGCATTTGGATGAAATGGCAGTGATTCCGTAAACAAAAACTGCAGGTCGGATGCAGGTGAAAAAGCTATTGCATGCTGACCACCCAGGGAGATGGTTTGCGAAGTATGGATAGCGTCAATAACAGCCGGTATGCCGTTAACATCGCAGGTTTCAGGATCGAGGCCCTGTAATCCCAACAAAACTGCAACATCGGTACCGTGTCCCTTGCCGGTTTTGGCTAATGATCCGTACAGCAACACCTGAAGGCCGCTTACAGAAGATAAAAGACCTTTTTCCTGCAAAGAGCGGACGAACCGTTGTGCTGCCCGCCAGGGACCCAGTGTATGAGAAGAAGAAGGCCCCACTCCTATCTTGAAAATATCAAATACCGAAATCGCTTCGTATGACAAGCCATCTAATTTTTACAAATATACACCCGCAGTGTGCTTCCCTCCCTTGCAATAAGTAGAAGCTAATGTGAAATCATTGCATGCATGAGCCGGATGCAAGTTTTACTGCGCTCTATCATGCTAAAAGAAAAAGGTCCTTAGAAAGGACCTTTTCAAATTCTTGTAAAGTTCTTATTGAACACCTGCCAGCGTTACTTCGAAAATCAGAACAGAGTTTGGCGGAATATCACCGGTCTGGCTGGAACCATAACCAAGTGATGGCGGTACAAACAAGCGGATTTTTCCACCTGTCTTGATCAGCGGAATGCCATTTTTAAAGCCCGTAATCAGTTGTGCCAAGGGGTAAACAACAGGTGTACTAGCCTGGTCGAATACATGTCCATTGGTTAACCTTCCTGTATATGAAAACGCGATTTGATTGCAGACTGTAGGGGTTGAACCTGTACCGGCTTCGTCAATAATATAATATAAACCACTGCAATGTTGTGTTGCCGTCAATCCATTGGCAGTTAGGTAGTCGGTAACCAATTTTTGTTCAGCAGCAGGCGCTACAAACCCGCAGGCATCATAATTACAGGTAAAGCCCGTTTCACCGCCTTTTAAACAGCCCGTAAGTGAGGCAATTACAAAAAATGCAAAAAGTAGTTTTTTCATAATGGAGTTGTTGCTTATTGAGAATTGTTCATTTTAAAGGTTTCCTCTCCCCTCTTTCTTCATCAGCAGCGACTGGTAGTCGGCTTCGTTCTGATCCCACTTGTGCCGGGCAGTAAAGATCACTACAAATACAACAATGGCAATCACTGCAATCAGAATAACGATTACCAATGATGAGTGCCGTCTTAATTCTTTATCCGCCTTACCAAACCACCCGCTTAAAAAGTTGATAAAGAAAATAACCGCCGCCAGCGAAACTAATGGCAGGCTGATTGAAAAATTTCTTAAAAATTTCTTTTTGTGCAGGCGTTGCTCTCCCCAGTACTGCACAAATTTTTCTTCATCTGGCGTCAACATAAAAAAAAACCCGCCCGCTTTTGGCGGAACGGGAAGTGAGGTACCGAGCAGATTCGAACTGCTGTAGGAGCTTTTGCAGAGCTCAGCCTAGCCACTCGGCCACGGTACCTTTTATCAGTTGAGAGTTCAAAGTTCATCGTTTGAATGAGAATAAAAAACTTTGAACTGCAAACTTTATCCTGCAGGCTATCTTCAAGAGCGGGTGCGAAAATAGGTATTTTTATCAAACAAATTGTAGCGATCTTTACAGCTTAACATTTATTCCGTTTCCATGCAGCATATAGCCGAATCCGAACTCATTATCAATGGCCGCGGCGCCATTTATCACCTGGATGTAAGACCGGAAGAACTGGCTCAAACCGTCATAACGGTTGGTGATCCTGACCGTGTGGTTGAAGTGTCGAAATATTTTGACACTATTGAAGTAAAACGGCAGCACCGGGAATTTGTAACACATACAGGGCGGGTGGGGAAAAAGCGTATTTCGGTGGTTTCAACCGGCATCGGCCCCGATAATATTGATATTGTTCTGAACGAACTGGATGCCCTTGTCAATATTGACTTTAAAACAAGACAAATCAAACCTTCGCTGACCGCTCTTGACATAATACGTGTGGGAACTTCGGGATCATTACAGGAAGATATACCGGTTGACAGTTTTGTTGCTTCCACGCATGGGCTTGGACTAGATAACCTGCTGAATTATTACCGGTTGGAGCACAATGAACAGGAGTCGCAGTTATTGCAGTCGTTTGTCACCCATACGCAACTGCATGCTCAAATCACCATTCCCTACATTAGCCATGCCAGTGGTTCGTTGCTGAAAAATTTTGTTAGTGGCTTTCACCAGGGTATCACGGTTACCTGCCCCGGGTTTTACGGTCCGCAAGGAAGGGTGTTGCGTCTTGGGATCAAAAACCCGGAATTGATTGACCAGTTGACAGAATTCCGTTTCGGCCCGCACCGCATTTCCAACTTTGAAATGGAAACATCTGCTATTTACGGATTAGGCAAACTTCTTGGGCATCATTGCCTTTCTCTTAGTGCTATCGTGGCAAACCGGATTGCCAAAGAGTTTTCAAAAGATTCGGCAGCAACAATCGACCGGTTGATTAAAACAACATTGGAAAACCTCAGCGCCTCATAACATGGTACTCAATTTTTTTAAATATCAGGGAACGGGTAATGATTTTGTGATATTGGACAACAGAAATGGGCAAATCCATCTTACCAGGGATCAGGTGGCTTTTCTATGCGACCGGAGGTTTGGTATTGGCGCCGATGGCCTGATGTTACTGAACAGTCATCCGGATTATGACTTCGAGATGAAGTACTACAATGCCGATGGCGGTGAAAGCACCATGTGTGGTAATGGCGGCCGATGTCTGGTTAAATTTGCTGCAGACAGCGGTATTGACCGGGCGGAATACCGGTTTATTGCCATTGACGGCGAGCACCTGGCCCGTATTGATGATAAGGGCAATGTAGCCTTAAAGATGAATGATGTTTCTGCCGTGCAAAATGAGCAAGACCATTTTATTCTCAATACCGGCTCTCCCCATTATGTTGACCTCGTACAGGATGTTATGAAATTAGACGTCGTAAAAAAAGGCCGGGAAGTACGCTATAGCGACAAGTTTTCAAAAGAGGGTATCAACGTCAATTTTGTAGAGAAAACCGCCACACCAGGTGATATCATTGTACGCACTTACGAGAGAGGAGTGGAAGATGAGACTTTTTCCTGCGGAACCGGTGTCACTGCTGCAGCGCTGGTTTACCAACCAAACCAGGAAGGGCTAAACAAGGTAAACGTACAAACCAAAGGTGGTAACCTGCGGGTGGAGTTTGAAAAAACCGAAAACGGTTTTCAAAACATCTGGCTGATTGGTCCGGCGGTGAAAGTTTATACAGGCAATGTGGAGGTAAACTAAAAATTAAAAATATCAACGTGTCGAAAATTCTCTTTGAACAGAACCGCTTTTCTTTTACGTTTGAAATCTGACTTCAATGAGCAAATTCACCCTGCGTGTATATGGCATCCTGATTAATACTGAAAAGCAGGTACTGGTGAGCGACGAATACATCCGAGGCGCCTTTTACACCAAGTTTCCGGGAGGAGGATTGGAGTATGGCGAAGGCACGCGGGACTGCCTGAAACGTGAATTCATTGAAGAAATGAACCTGCGGGTGGAGGTGGGCGAACATTTGTATACCACCGATTATTACCAGGAATCCGCTTTTCGTCCCGGGGAACAGATCATTTCAATTTATTATCTCGTAAAACCATTGGAAGCGATCCAGGTTCCATTGCGAACAGGACCGTTTCAGTTTGATGAAGAGCAGCTGCTGGTGTATAACCAAAAAGGTGAGATTGAAACTTTCCGGTTTATTCCCTGGGAGGATTTCTCGGAAGATACCGTCTCGCTGCCGATTGATAAAATCGCTTCACGAATAATTAAGGAAAGGTTCAACGATTCGACCTTGCCATAGCTGCCTTTTTCATTTCAGCGGCTTCCGCCTCCCCCAGGTAACGGTCAATCAGGTAATGCGCAAAATAAATAACAGGGGTAAGTACCACGGCCACAATAAACTTGTACAGGTAATTGCCGATACAAATGGCCATCACCAGTGAAAACGACCAGGGCGCCACGTTTCCTGCAATTCTTGGTGCCACATAAAAAGCTATAAACAATACCACGAAACTGTCGACAAACTGGGACACCAAGGTGGAGCCTGTTGCCCTCAGCCAGACCTGTTTTTCACCGGTAGCTTGCTTAATCTTATGAAAAACAAAAACATCCAGCAACTGCCCAACCAGGAAGGCGATGAGCGATGCAACAATGATCGCCTGGCTTTGGCCAAAAATGCCAGAGAAGGCAGCATTGCTGTCGGGTACTCCCTTGTAATAATTGATTGCCCAGAAATCAGCTGGATACAACGCAATGGCACCGGAAAACATAACAAAGGCAAAAACAATCAAAGCAATGGTTAAGAAGGAAAGAAACCGGACGCCTTTGGGTCCGTAATATTCATTGATAATGTCCGTCATGATAAACACCACCGGCCAAAGCAGGACACCGGCAGTAAGATTGAATGAAAAGCTCTCCCCAAAAAATCGAAAGTCTACAGGGTCGTAACCAAATGTTTTTTCAAGGGAGAAAAGCTTGGTTCCTACCAGTTCGGCAATCAGGGCATTGGCAATGAAAAAGCCTGCCAGCACAATAAACAGTTTGGTTGGTTTGCTGCGGATGATGTTAATGATCATTGAGATAAATTACATAGATGATAAGAAGAAAAAGAAAAATTGTATTTGTGGCAAGTAGCCATCTGGGAACGATTGCAAGTTTTTGTCGGTTGACAAAAAACAACACAGCATAACAAAGGTTGACAAAAGGAGTAAAAACAACCACCATTACATAGCCGATAAAAACATCTGTTGTGTCAAGTTCTCTACCGGGAACGCTGCGGAAGAATTGCAGAAAAATTGCTAAAAGAAAAAAAACGCTCCAGATTAAAGCCAGTCGTGATAAAAATAACAGCCAGCGCATAAACAATATTAGTCCAAATGAAGTTATTTTGCCACGTTTAAAAAAGCCAATATGAAGAAAGGCCTCTTTGCCTCACTGCTTCCCCACCTGATTGCCATTGTTGTTTTTGTTGTGGTGGCGCTTATCTATTGTAAACCTGCCCTGGAAGGAAAGGTATTGCAACAGCATGATGTTACGCAGTGGAAGGCAATGGCCAGGGACCTGTTCGACTACAAAGAAAAACATGGCCATTTCCCCCTGTGGACTAATGGTATGTTCAGCGGTATGCCGGCATACCAGATTGCTATGGAGCCGGACGTACCTGTATCGCCGGGCTTTTTGCTAACACTTTTACAATTGGGCTTACCCAAACCCTTCAGCTTTTTTGTACTGGCCTGTATCTGCTTTTACATCCTCTCCCAGGTATTGCGGGTCAACCCATACATTGGCATTATCGGAAGCCTTGCTTATGCCTATGCAACCTATAACCCGATTATTATTTCCGTTGGACACGAAACCAAGATGAATGCCATTGCCCTGATGCCGGCACTGATTGGTTCACTGCTCCTTCTTTACCGTAAGAAATACTGGCTGGGAGGTGCACTAACGGCTTTGTTCACCTGTTTCCTTATAGCAGTCAACCACCTGCAGATTGCTTATTATGCCTTTATCATCATTGCTTTCATGTCCATCTGGCATATTATTCAATGGATAAAGGAAAAAGAATTCAAACACCTGGCTCTTGCGCTATCCATTGCCCTTGTGGCGGGGATCACCGGTGTGCTGGCCAATTCGGTAAACCTTTTCACCACTTACGAGTACGCCAAAGAAAGCATTCGCGGGGGTAGCCAGTTGCCTTCTGAAAACCAGGCCTCAACCGCCGAAGGTCTCAGCAAAGACTATGCGCTTAGTTACAGTATGTACAAAACGGAGCCATTTGTTATGATGGTGCCATACATCTACGGCGGCAGCAATGGGCTGGAAGTGGATGAAGAGGATTCCAAAGCGATTGAAACCCTGCGGCAAATGCCACCTGAACTAGCGCAACAATTGCAGTACAACCTCGGTGCATACTGGGGTGGTATCGGATCTACGTCAGGTCCTCCCTATGTTGGAGCGATCATTTGTTTTTTAGCGTTGATTGGCTTTTTCATTTTAGATAACCGCCACAAGTGGTGGGCACTGGCTGCGTCGGTGCTGGCTATTGTTATGAGCTGGGGTAGCTATTTTGAAGGCTTCAATGTTTTCCTGCTGAATAACCTGCCCTTTTACAACAAGTTTAGGGCACCCAGCATGACAATCGTGATCCCGACTTTCCTGTTTTGTATGCTGGCGACCTTAACCCTGCAGAAAATTGTAACGGCTGAAGACAGGCAGGCATTGTGGGAGCGCTACAAAAAAGGGTTAATGCTGACAGCAGGCGTATTTGTGGTATTGTTGCTTTTCTATTTTAGTGCTGACTACCGGAGCGAAGCCGACCAGGCATTGCTGAACCAAACAGCCAATGCACACCAACAAGTACAAGAATACATCCGCACGTTTTTACAAGCGCTGGAAGATGACAGGAAAAGCCTGTTTATGGGCAGCCTGATGCGGTCTTTGTTCTTTATTGCCGCTGCCGCCTTCCTGCTTTGGCTCAGCATCCGGAACCGGATAGGCAAAGCGGTTTTGTTTAGCGTAATTGGTGTATTGGCTTTTGTAGATGTCATTGCTATTGACTCCCGTTACCTGAGCGAAAAAAATTACGAAGAGGAAAATACCTACGAAGCGAACTTCAGACCCACACCGGCGGATGAGCAAATTTTACGCGATACGACTTATTACCGTGTATTTGATGTTCGGCAAGGGATCAGTGCTGCACTCGGTTCTGGCTACGCCCTGCCAGCGTATTTTCATAATACCATAGGCGGTTATCACCCTGCCAAACTGAGTATTTACCAGGACCTGATAGAGCAGCAACTGTCCCGTTTCCCACAATCGCTACCGGTGTTTAACATGCTTAACACCAAGTACGTTATTCAAAAAGATCAGCAAGGACAAGACCAGGTAATTCCAAACCCCGGTAATCTGGGACCCGCATGGTTTGTCAGTGGTATACGCTTCGAAGACGGACCAAAAGAAGTAATGAATGCCCTAAGCAATTTTTCACCCGCTGATACTGCCGTTCTTTTTGCAAAAGACAGAAATCTTGTGCCGGCCAGCCTGCAGGCAGATAGCAGTGCAGCCATCCGTTTAATCAATAATGAAAATGATGTGGTGACGTACCAATCCAATTCAGCCGGTGCTGGTTTTGCCGTATTCAGTGAGATCTTTTACGACAAAGGGTGGAAGGCCTACATTGATGGAAAGGAAACACCGATCATTCGCACGAATTACGTATTGCGTGGATTAGTTGTTCCGGCAGGGCAACATACGATCAGGTTCGAGTTCCGCCCGGCTGCATTTTATACGGGCCAAACCATTACGCAAATTGCCTGCGCCCTTATATTACTTGCACTGATTGCCGCAGCTTTTTTTGTGTACAGGAATTATAAGAAGAAAGCTGAAGCCTGAGATGGCAAAGCTGCTGGTCATCGTGTCGTATAACGTTTTTCCTCCGCACATGGGAGGACAAAAAGGAATCGTACATTTTTATGAACACCTGAAGCAGCATCATTCGATTGTAATGGCTGTTTCTAATGACAATGAAATTATCGATACCGGTTACCCTGTTAAAAACATACTGTTCAACAACCGTCATATTGCCCTGAATCTGTTGCGTTTACACCAGTTAAAAACGATCATCAAAAAGGAAAAGATTGACGGCATCATTGCCGAACATTCCTATACCGGGTGGATAGCATGGCTCCTGAAAAAATGGACGGGCAAACCTTTTTTCATTCATTCACACAATATTGAAACCTCGCGGTTTAAACAGATGGGTAAGCGTGGATGGGGGTGGTATCGCCGGTACGAAAAATGGATTCACCAGAAAGCAGATTTTAATTTTTTTAAAACGGAAGAGGAAAGACAATATGCACTGCGGTCGTTTTCGGTATCTCCCTTAAAATGCGATGTAGTTCCATATGGTATAAATCGCCTGAAAAAAATAACGGATGCCCATAAAAAACTGCGGCAGCTATACAATGTCCAGAGTCGTTATATCTTCTATTTCAATGGCACGCTAGATTATGCACCCAACCACGAAGCGGTGGAAAGGATCATTAACAACATCAATCCGTTGTTGCAACAGTCAGGCATTGATTTTATTATCCTGATCTCCGGTAAGCATTTATCGCCTTTACTGCTTCAAAAGGTTAAACAAGCCAAAACCATCCGGTATATACAATTTGTTGAAAATGTTGAAATGATATACCAGGCTTCTACTCTTTTTTTGAATCCGGTCAGAAACGATTCGGGGGTGAAGACAAAACTGGTGGAGGCCTTGGCAAATAACTGTACGGTTGTGTCCACAAAATCCGGCGCAACAGGTATACCGAAGGCGCTTTGTGGACAAAAGCTGGTCACAACAGAGGATGGCGACTGGGTGTCATTTGTGGATGCCGTTCTCGCAAACGCTACAAACCCACCTGCAGATATGCCAATTGAATTCTTTGCTCATTTTTCCTGGTCGAACATCGCAGAAAAAGCAGCCAGTCAAATTCAAGCAAACGTCAACTATGCCTGAGAACAACTTCAAAATATCCGTGATCATTTGCACTTACAACCGTGCTGACTATATTATCAACGCGGTGGAAAGCCTGTACCAGCAAACCTTATCCAAAGATGCGTTCGAAGTATTTGTGGTTGACAACAACAGCATCGACAACACCGGCGAACTGGTACAGGAATACATGACGGCATACTCCGATTTTCACTTGCATTATATAACCGAAACCCGACAGGGTGCCTCCTTTGCCCGCAATACCGGCTCTGCGTTTGCCCGATCTCCACTCCTTTGCTTTATGGACGACGATGCAGTGGCGGAGAGGGATTACCTGGAGCGTATCCTAATTTTTTTTAAAAACAACCCGGATGCAACAGGCCTGGGCGGCCGCATAATTCCGCGTTATATTCCGGAAGAGCCTAAATGGATGTCGCATCATGTATCGTCCATGGTAGGAAACTTTGATTACAGCAAAACTGTTACCGAATTCAAGCCGGGGAAATACCCGCTAGAATCGAATATGATTGTTCGCAAAAAAGATTTTGATGCTATCAATGGCTTCAATACAGCCTTGCCTGGCGTAAAAGGAACACTGCGCATTGGTGGGGAAGGCAAGGATTTTTTTCTGCGTCTGCAGCAACGCGGTGCCAAAATCTTTTATGACCCGAACATCGTTGTGCACCATGTTGTGGAAGTAAAAAAATTAACACCACACTATCTTTATCGTGTAGCATCCGGTTATGGCCGGGGCGAACGTGTACGAATGAAAGAAAAAGGCGGCGCTGCTTTCGCAGGCAAAGTAGCTGAGTATATTTTTAAATTGGGAGCGGCAGTTGTTTTAGGCGCTGGTTATGCATTGCGGGGCAACCCGGCACAAACATGGCCAATCATAAAGTTTCGTATTGATGCATTGAAAGGCTTGCTGGAAAAATAATCAGAACATCTTATAAAAATGTGGTTTGTTGCGAAGGATCGTTGGTGTTAGCTTCCAAAGAGAAATAACATTTTTTCCAAATGCAGCAACCATTTTCCAGCAAGGAAATGGATTTCTACATGTAAAAATGTAGTGAATTGTTCCGGCAAAGCCAAAAACAAAAACACCGAACGTATAATTGAGAAGTAATACTAAAAACCAGCCAACGCCATATTGTTTTCGTACCCGCAGATGATTGGACACCATTAACTGAAGCCCCTTTTTATCATACAAATTGTAATACCCTTTCTCCTCAATGTTCTGGCTCCTGTTAATGGTTGCCCCTTCCAGGTGAATGATGCGTAAATCTCCAAACAACACCAGGTCTCCTTGTTTTTTCAACCGGCTGCACCATTCCACTTCTTCCCCGTAAAGAAAAAAATCCTCATCCATCAACCCAGCTTTTTCAACAGCCGAACGTTTGACCATCAGGAATGCACCGCTGATCCAGTCCACTTCTTCTACCCTGCCGGCCTGCTGTACACCCGGCACTTTTACCTTCATCCGGTATCCTGCCCAGCGAATAAAATCACCCCAATATGGGATCGGTAAAAGATGATTCAATCCCCCTTTTACAAAATGACTGCCGGATATCTGTGTTGCTCCGGATTCATCGAGTAACTGAACTCCGGCTGCTACATATTTTGCATTATGCAATCTTTCTGCACATTGCGCAATCGAGTTATCAATAGCAATTGTATCCGGATTCAACAGGAGAAAAATATCGCCTTTTGCCACCCGCAGACCGGCATTATTCGCACGAGCAAAACCGGCATTGTAGGACATGTCAAGCCATTGTACATCCGTATACTTTACAAGAAGTTCATTTTTTTCAGCATCTGCAAATCCATTGCTGGCAATGATTATTTCAAATGGAAAGTTTGTAATAAACTTATAAACAGATGCCAAGCATTGTTCCAAAAGGTGCGCATTATAATACGCAACAATGACAATGGAAAGCCTGCTGTTCTCATTCATGTGAACAGCAGTTATTATTGAAACAAAACAGATCCAGTAAAGTAAAAGTCATCATCACTACAATTTTCCTTTACTTTTTTTTGCCCGCCAGGCAAGATAGTTCCAGAACATCAGGCTTTTGGATACCAATCCATTTTTTAACCGTTCCGTTGAAAAACGGCTTTGAAAATGCAGCATATGCAGAATAACTGCTGGAATTTCGTTATACTCAACACCATTTGCCCTTATGTCTGCAACCGTTTTGATAGAATCGTTCCGAAGTAGCCGCCAGTAATAATCGTAAATCAAAATATCATGAAATGCCTCCGGTTCAATTTTTCCGGCAAACCAGATGTTTTCTCTAAAAATAATATCATTATTGGCCCTGCAGAATGCCGTGGTCTGGTCTTCATGAATACCGATACTCACCAGGTGTTTATCTATATATTTGTAACGATTGCCATTCTTCAATAAGCGGGCATAATAATCAACATCCACCAGCCAGATAAATCGCTCATCGTAATAAACATCAATGCCCTTGCGAAGCATTGTATTGCTTGGCGGACCAATCACCTGTGCCAAAACCAAATGGTTCGGGTTTTTATAAAGACGCTTCAATAAGGAAGGAATGTGTTGTAAGACTGTTTCATTTCCGTTGGCATCAACTGCCGTGTTTCGGCAAAAAACAAAATCAGCATTTCCCGTCTTAAATGCTTCTAAATAAGTGGAAACAGCATCAGTGGTATGGTACCAATCATCCTGGTGCATTAATACCAGGTAGTCGCCTTCGCCCTGTTGCAAGGCATGGTTCCAGTTCCTGGGTGTCTTTAACGCCGGCACATTGTGGAAGTATCTAATGGAGAGTTGATTTCGATAAGGTTCAATGGCATGTTTTGTATCTTCGTCGGGAGAATCATCTGAAATAATGATTTCGATATTCTTGTAGTCCTGTTTAAGAACAGAATCCAATACCCTCACCACATATTGCGGTTTTTTATATGCAGGAATACAAATACTAACCAGAGGTTCATTCATAATGAAGACAGCGACAAAAATAGTCAAAAGTATTTTCCGGAAACGAAGCAGCCGTAAAGGCAATTTCAAAAAACTGCCGTGGGTACAGGAGAAGATTCTGAAGCACCAGGATGACCAGACAATAAAAAAAGTCTCGTTTGAAAAATTTACCGTTTTTTACAAACGTCCCTACGAGCTGTTACATACATACAAAGAGATTTTCGAGAAAGAAATTTACCGTTTCGCTCCTGAAAGACAGGCGCCTTTGATAGTGGATTGCGGGGCTAACATCGGCCTCAGTATCTTGTATTATAAGCAACTGGCTCCTGCTGCAACCATAATTGCGTTTGAACCCGATGAAAACAACTTCCAGCTTCTGTCAAAAAATATAAACGCAAATAAATTAACGAACGTCACATTGCGTAAAGAAGCCATTTGGAATCAAACCGGAAAAATCTCTTTTTCTGCAAATGAAACAGAAGCCAGTCATATTATCAAAAGCGAAACTGCTACAAACCTTGTAGATTCGGTTCGGTTAAAAGATTTTCTGGAAACAGTTGAAGAAATTGACTTCTTGAAAATAGATATTGAGGGCGCAGAATGGGAAGTGATCAGGGATTGCGCACAAAGCATGCACCATGTTAAGAATCTTTTCCTGGAGTATCATGGGAAAGCCAATGAAACCCATAAATTGGTTGACCTATTACAGATTGTCAAGGCAGAAGGTTTTCAAGTTTACCTTAAAATGGCGGCAGACCAGATGCAACATCCTTTTGTGGAGAAGACGCTTGCGCTGCCGTATGATGTTCAGCTAAACCTGTTCTGTTACCGTTAATTTCTATGGAACACAAACCTTTCATTTCGGTCGTAATCCCCTGCTACAACGACGGACAATATCTGCCAGAGACCATAGCAAAACTTTCTTTGCAGACCTACCAGAACTTTGAGATCATTGTGGTCAATGATGGCTCAACAGATCAGCTCACCCTAAATGTTCTGGATGATCTCTCGAAGAAAAACATCCTTGTATTGCACAAAGAGAACGGAAGAATGTCATCGGCCCGGAATTATGGCGTTCAACATGCAAACGGAACAATCATTGCCGCACTTGATGCAGATGATTATTTTCACCCCAGTTTTTTTGAAAAAGCACTAGCTGTCCTGGCGTCAGAACCGCAGACAGCCGTTGTGTCGAGTTATATTCAATTGTTTGGAGCATATAAAAAAACATCAAAGCCCCGGGGTGGAAATGAATATAATTTTTTGTTTTCGAACCAATGTCCTGCATGTGCCATCGTTCGCAAATCCTGTTGGGACGAGGTGGGAGGATACGATGAAGCCATGAAATATGGCTACGAGGATTGGGAGTTTTACATTCGGATTACGCAACAAGGTGGGCTGGTTCATATCATTCCTGAAAAGCTCCTTTTTTACAGGCAAACGCAAAAATCCGTTCACAAGAACGATACATTGACGCACCGGCGGGAATTGATTGATTATATTGTTACCAAGCACAAAGACTGGTATGCAGAAAAATTAAAAGAACTGATCACCAATAACCAGATTGTGTACCGGAACAGCCGTGTTTCGTACCAGGTGATTGCTGAACTGCTCGGTAACCGGATTATTAAAAAATATAAATAAGAACAGCCGGTTTCAAAAGAAAAAGTTTCCCGCTAAGAGGAAACTTTTTCTTTTGAAATATCATTGTAAACAAATATCATGAGGTCTCTACAAGCCTGGCTTTACTTTCAGATTCTTTCAGGTAAAACGCATACGCTTTTCTCAGGCCTTCCTTTAAAGAGACTTTATGCTTCCATCCCAATCCCTGTAACTTCGATGAGTCCATCAATTTCCGTGGTGTGCCATCCGGCTTTTCAGCGTTGAAGACAATTTCACCTGTAAAGCCAGTTACTTCTGCAATAGCCTCAGCCAGCTCGCGGATGGTTACTTCTTCCCCTGTTCCGACGTTTACAAACCCCTTCTCGTTATAACTCTCCATCAGGAAATAGCAGGCATCTGCAAGATCATCCACATACATAAATTCACGCAGCGGCTTTCCCGATCCCCACACTTCTACCTGGTTCAACCCATCTTTTACGGCTGCATCAAATTTGCGCAGTAAGGCCGGCACCACATGCGAATTTTCCGGGTGATAATTATCTCCCTGGCCATACAGGTTGGTAGGCATGGCAGAAATAAAATTGCAGCCATATTGGTCCCAATATGCTTCGCATAACTTAATGCCGGTAATCTTGGCGATAGCATATGGTTCGTTCGTCTGTTCCAAAAGCCCTGTCAACAAGTATTCTTCTTTGATAGGCTGCGGCGCCAGTTTGGGATAGATGCAGGAGCTACCCAGGAAGAGAAGCTTTTTTACATTGGCTGCATATGCCGCATTGATGATATTCGCTTCAATCATCAGGTTATCATAAAGAAATTGGGCACGGTAGACATTGTTGGCATGGATTCCGCCAACCTTTGCTGCTGCCAGGAATACATAGTCGGGCTTTTCGCTTGCAAAAAACTGGTCAACGGCTTCTTGGTTCCGCAGGTCCAATTCCGACGAAGTCCGGGTAACGATCTGTTGAAAACCTTCGGCTTTCAATTTGCGTACAATAGCCGAACCTACCATTCCACGGTGACCGGCAACAAATATCTTACTGTTCTTTTCCATTTGAATAATTAATAGTCTGTAATGACTGCCCTCTTTTCATGAATTTACGTAAGCACTTACACCCGAATAGCCCATAACCCTCTTTTCTTACCGAATCCGCGCAGATAACGTAGATACCGCGACGAAAATAATGTTCATCTACCTGATTTACAATTCCAATTAAGCCTATCTATTAGAATAGTGAAATTTTATTTTAACCTTTACAGTAATCATATGTGAATTTCAAATTGCATAAAATCTTATTCAACTTAGTTCCTTTAGTTTTTGAAGGAACAGATCCATGCCTTTTTTCTTTTGATCAGTCAGTTCATAACTGATGCACCGGGTGTAATAAGCCTGCAAATCATACACGGTGTAAGGATTTTCCTTAACAACCGCTGCTATCTGTAGCAAACCTTGACGGTTAGCATCATTGAATTTGGATTCAAAATCCTCTGGCAGTTCTTTATTCGCAATCCAGGCAGCAAAAACAAAAGGAAGTCCTGTATGTGCTTTCCATGCTTCGCCAAGGTCATAAATATACCTGGAATGTAACCGCTGTTGCAAGGCACGGTCGCCAATGACCACACCGGCAGTCGTCCCACTTATTTGATTGCGGTAATCTTCACCCGAAGCATCAACCAAGTGTACGTCTTTTTTCCAGTATTCTTTCAACAGGATACGTGCAAGGTTAACAGAAGTACGGGACTGGTAATCGAGCAAAACTGTTTCTACCTGCTCCATCGGCACCTCACTGAAAATACAAACCGACGCTACCGTGCCTTCGCTGCCGATGCAATAATCGCCTACAACATACCATTCATCCATTTTTAAAGTGGCTGCTACAGGAATCAATCCAATGTCCACCTGGTCGTCTATCAGCATTTGCGCAATCTTTGCAGGGTAATCTTCCACCAGCTCAATATCATTCACAATTTCATGATGACGAATGCCATACAACATGGGTTTTGCATTCAAATAGCTCACGGAGGCCACTCTTATCTTCTTCAAATCCGTTAATTTTGAAGCGCAAAGATAACCGCGGATAAGCCGGATTTTCACAGGAAACAAAGGATTGTCCGCTACTAATTATGCACTATGGATTTAACTTCTCTCTCTGCTATTTCAGCAATTGATGGCCGCTACCGCAAGCAAGTACAACACCTCGATGACTATTTTTCCGAATACGCGTTGATGAAATACCGTGTACTGGTTGAAGTGGAATACCTGCTTTTTCTTGCACAAAAAGGACTCATCACCTTAGCAGATACTACCGCACGGGAACTACACGCTATCAAAGAAAATTTTTCACTGGAAGATGCACTGGAGATCAAAACCATAGAACAAACAACCAACCATGATGTAAAAGCTGTAGAATACTACATTAAAAACAGGCTTAAGGCAGTGGGAGAAGAAAAAATACTGGAATGGGTGCACTTTGGCTTAACCTCACAGGATGTAAACAACACAGCAATCCCGCTTTCCTGGAAACATGCTTTGGAATTTGAATACCTGCCTTCCCTGTTAAATCTTAACCGGGAAATTCGCCTGCTGGCGGTTGAATGGAAAGAAATTCCGATGCTGGCCCGTACGCATGGACAACCGGCCAGTCCTACCCGCCTCGGTAAAGAATTTATGGTTTTTGTGGAGCGTATCGAAAATGCCGTGGAGCAGATGCTATATATACCCATCAATGCAAAATTTGGTGGTGCCACAGGCAATTTTAATGCTCATCATATTGCGTTTCCAACAATTGATTGGGTTCAATTTGCCAATGAATTTGTAGGTGACGTTCTGGGATTACAACGACTGCAGTTTACCACGCAGATTGAACATTACGACAACCTGGCTGCATCGTTTGACGCTATGAAACGCATCAACAATATCCTGATTGATTTTTGTCGTGATATCTGGACGTACATATCAATGGACTATTTCAAGCAAAAAACAAAAAAAGGAGAAGTGGGCTCTTCTGCGATGCCACACAAGGTAAACCCGATTGATTTTGAGAATGCAGAAGGAAACCTGGGTATAGCCAATGCACTGCTGGAGCATCTCTCTGCAAAATTACCCATCTCCCGATTGCAACGAGACCTGACAGATTCCACTGTTCTTCGCAACATCGGTGCACCGGTAGCACACATCACCATTGCTTTTCGTTCTATTGAAAAAGGGCTAGAAAAACTGGTGTTGAACAGTGAAAAAATTTATGCGGACCTGGATGAAAACTGGGCTGTGGTGGCAGAAGCCATTCAAACCGTTTTGCGCCGGGAAGAGTATCCAAATCCATATGAAGCATTGAAAGACCTTACCCGCGGCAATAAGGCTGTCAATAAAACCGCCATTCACACCTTTATTGATACCCTTGAAATATCTGCCAAGGTGAAAAAAGAATTAAAGGCGATCACACCACATAACTACACCGGAGTACATCCTGATTTTACTACCTAAAGGCAGTTACCTTTCCTGCGGGTGTCTATCAGGTACTGTATTTTCCAGACTCCCTGTAGCCGCACCAGTTGAAATGAATTGACGCCACAGTGGCTAAAGGCGCCATTGTAAAAGAATTGGTAAGGAGTCCATGCCGTTGCCAGGGCTGCATCTGTTTTCAACACGTCAAAACGGATGCGTTCATCTGCAGCATCCTTTGGCAGCTTCCCTATCTGTTCAACAAAAGCTGCGACCGATTCATTTCGAATTCGCCCAGAAGCAGTAATGGTTTGCAGGATCGCACTGTCGGCAAAACATTCCTGCAAGGAAGTTTTATCACTGTTTTTCATGGCTAAAAACAATTTGTTGATCACTGCTTTTACCGAATCTTCCGCATTTTGTGAGAATCCCTGAACACTTACAAAGCTTATAAGCAGAAACAAAAGCATCTTTTTCATTTAGGAAAGATAAATTTTTGTACGAATGCAAATGCGGGTGAATGCTCAACTGCCTGCAAAAATGATGAATGGAGAATTAACTGGACTACTCATCATCCAACGTCTATAGAAAAAATGCGACTATATAAAGCCGCATTTTAATGGATTATGTTCTCAGTAACTTCCCGTTAAACTAACGCAGTTCCTCACTTGTAAACGCCAGCGGCAACAAACGGCTGGCACTGTCGATAACATAGACCGGCCCTTCCATGCCACCAAGGATCAGTTGCACAGGATGATTGACACGGCTCTCGAATTCCTGGAGCGACTGCCGGCAAATGCCACAAGGGGAAATGGGGTGATCACTTTTGTGGTTTTCACTTCGATAGCTGATCGCGATGGTTTCGATGGGAATTCTTGGAAAAAGTGATGAAATGGAGGCCAGCAATACCCTTTCCGCACATAGCCCTACGGGAAAGGATGCATTCTCCTGGTTGCTGCCGGCTACAATTTCGCCATTGGCCATTTTAGCTACTGCACCTACCTGGAAGTTGGAATACGGCGCATAGGCATTGGCAGACACTTCCCTTGCTTCATTCAATAGCCATTGTTGTTCTTCGGGTAGTTCTGCAATGTTTTCGTATACTTTGTAGTTAAATTCAAACTTGTTTTCTTTCATACAGATGTGTTGGGAGACAAAAATGCCCCGCGGTTGCGGGGCAGTTAAAGGTAGCTTATTTTACAATATTAAACAATCGTTTCCACCGCGGTCCATTCTCATAACTAAACCAAATTAACCAGGCTTTTCCTACAATCCTGTCTTCCGGAACAAAGCCCCAGTACCGTGAGTCTTGCGAACCCAACCGGTTGTCACCCATCATCCAGAAATAATTCATTTTAAACTGGTAGGAAGTGACTTCTGCACCATTGAGGTAAAACTTTCCGTCTCTTTGGTAAAACTCATTGTTCTCGTAAACACGGATCGCACGTTCGTAAACCGGGTAATTCTCCGGCGTCAGGTTCAGCACTGCTCCTTTTTTGGGAATCCAGATGGGTCCAAAATTATCTCTTGTCCAGTTGTTATGATACCGGTCGTACGGAAAGACCGGAGATCCGTTTGGAACATTTGGGTTGGGAACAACTTTGAATCCCAGCTTTTCCATTTCCGCTTTTGCATCTTCGGAAAGTATCATGTAGTATTCAAACGGTTTGTTGGTCTGCATAAATTCACCCCTGTCCTGGTCTACATCGTATTGTTCCTTCATAGTGTAGGCATCCAGCGTTTGTCCGTTTGTGATGACGATGTAATGGATCAGCGACTTTGGCGGATTGGGTTCCATTTTACCATTTGCCCAAACAGTGTTGTTTCTCACCTCTATTGTATCGCCGGCAATACCCACACAGCGTTTAATATAATTGTCAGCTTTGTCAGGCGGATGAATGGCCAACGGGTATTGTTCGGAATGCTGAAGAATAAAATTTCTTCCTACCGATTCATTTCCATTTCCCATCATCCGGATTATATCATAATAAGGCTGAGCCGATTGAAAATCCGGTAAGTTGATAACCGTATCACCCGCCGGGAAGTTGAACACGACGACATCACCTCTTTCTACTGGCGAAGTAAACCAGCGGATGTAAGGCAATTGTACCGCTGTTGTGTAAGACTTTTTGCTGGAGCCGGGAATATAATTATGCACAAACGGAATTGACAGCGGTGTATTGGGTATACGGGGACCATAGCTGAATTTGCTAACGAACAGGAAGTCGTTTACCAGCAACGTTTTTTCCATAGAGCCGGAAGGAATCGTATATGCCTCAAAAATAAAGGTCCGGATAAGGGTAGCGGCAACCACAGCAAAAATGGCAGCGTCCACCCACTCTCTCCACCCCGCTTTGATATGACGCCTTACACCTTCGGGTCCGATATACCGGACTTTGTCAGAATAGCCCAGGTAAGGAAAGTAGAACGGTGCAAACAAGGCTGCCAACGTATGGTCTAAAAGGGAAAAGCGGCCAAACAGCTTTACCCATTCAATGAAAATTCCCGGTGTAATAAACCAGCCAACTACCGGAATGGCCTGCCAGAACACCCAGTGCTTTGGACGTTTGGCCACGTCCTGCATCACCCAGGTATTGTAAAACGGAATGTATGCTTTCCAGGAAGCCACACCGGCCTTTTGAAACATCTTTGCCAAACCAAAAGAAGGAAGAAAAACAAGCAGGAAGGAAACCAGGTAAACAATCAGAACGTGTGAAAGCGGCATTCGTGTGTTTTTAAAACGGACAAATTTATTATTTTAAGTGGTGTATTTACGTTTGCAGAAAGTCAAAATTCAAAACCAGTGTACAAAACCTGCATGGGCAGCTGATAAAAACGATTTTTGCCGTATGAATTTTTATTTTTGCCCGATCAGTAAACACCCGCTGATACGGTAACAAGTTGGCTGCAGCAATGTATAAAAAGTTTTTCTGTTCTGCTGTGTCAACACCGATTCTTAACGTTTATGCAAAACTTTAGCATCCGGCAAATAGAACTTCTGACAGGTATAAAATCGCATACACTCCGCATTTGGGAACAACGCTATGATTTTTTCAAAGCCCAGCGTAAGGAAAGCAATATGCGTTTTTACACGAACGAAGACCTGAAAAAGCTGCTCTGTATCTCCTTTCTTTACCACAATGGTTGGAAGGTTTCCAGGATTGCTGCACTTTCGGACCAGGAAATCCAGGAGGAAGCAGATAAAACAGATCTCAACCTTTCGAATTACACTACCGCCATTCAGCACCTGTTGAAAGCAGCCATCGACTTCAATGAAGCGGAATTTTTATCCATATTGAATGAACTTATTGAAATCATTGGATTTGAACGGCTAATTACCGATGTCTGTTATCGTTATATGAACCGTGTAGGCCTTCTCTGGGATACCAACCGGATTATCCCGGCGCAGGAACATTTTTCCAGCTATATAATTCAAAACAAGATCATCAGTGAAACAGAAAAGTTTTCCGGCTCACAAAACGGCGATCCAGAAATTGTGCTGTTCTGTCCCGAGAATGAATTTCATGAACTACCGCTTCTCTTTATAAACTATTTGTTACGAAAGAATGGCTGGCGAGTACTTTATCTCGGCGCCAATGCCAACCTGAATGCAGTGCAGGAAGCGGCCAAAATCAAGGGTATCCGTTTTCTCTACCTGCACCTGATTACGAATTTTACAGGCATAAGCCTGGATGATTATTTTGAATCCCTTCGAAAAACGTTCCCGGACAAGATCATTTTCGCCTCTGGTAAAGGAATTGAGCAAAGCCAGCGAAGCTTTGTCCAGTTTCACCTGCTGCGAAGAGATGATGAGATTTACCGCTTTATTGAAAAACGGGGTGACTGGTGAACAAATGATTCATCTGCTAATCATCTAAAATCACCAGGATAAACCGCTTACAATCAAACCTTAGGCAGGACGTAACTTTTCACATCTTCCAGCGAAATGGATTTGCTGGAAAGAATCACGAGGCGTTCCACCACGTTGCGCAGTTCCCGTATGTTACCCGTCCAGTTATATTGTTTAAGCGCTTCCAGTGCATCGGCATGAATCTCTTTTTTGGCTACGCCATAATCATCGCAGATCTCTTCAAGGAATGAATTGACAAGAAGCGGAATGTCCTCTCTTCTTTCATTTAACGACGGTACATGGATCAGGATAACGCTTAAGCGATGGTACAGGTCAAGGCGGAAGGTTTTTTCCTCAACTTCTTTTAGAAGATCCTTGTTAGTGGCAGCCACCACCCGGACGTCTACACTAATGTCCTTATCTGCTCCCACCCGGGTGATTTTACCTTCCTGCAAAGCACGCAATACCTTGGCTTGGGCAGAGAGGCTCATATCGCCAATTTCATCAAGAAAAAGGGTACCACCGTTGGCTTGTTCAAACTTGCCAATCCGCTGTTTGATTGCGGAGGTAAACGACCCTTTTTCATGCCCAAACAGTTCACTTTCGATTAATTCGCTGGGAATAGCTGCACAGTTTACTTCTACCAGGGGGCTCTCCGCACGGCTGCTTTTTTCGTGCAGCCAGCGGGCTACCAGTTCTTTACCTACGCCATTCTCCCCGGTAATCAATACCCTTGCTTCGGTAGGTGCTACCTTTTCAATTGTTTCTTTTATCTGCAGTATCGGTGCCGATTCGCCAATCATTTCCTGCACCCTGAGTGCTTTGCGCTTCAACCGCTTGGTTTCACTGACCAGGGTTTTGCGTTCCATTGCATTGCGGATGGTAATAAGCAGGCGATTCAGGTCTGGTGGCTTCTGAATAAAATCGTAAGCACCTTTCTTTACGGCTTCAACTGCCGTTTCAATGTTGCCATGACCGGAAATCATGATGATGGGAACATCCGGATTGATCTCGACAGCTTTTTGCAGAAATTCCAATCCGTCTATTTTAGGCATTTTAATATCGCAGAGTACGACATCAAATGTCTTCTCTTTGAATTTGTTTAATCCTTCTTCTCCATCCACCGCTTCTTCAATCTTGTATCCTTCAAATGAAAGTATTTCAGAAAGGGTTTTACGGATAGATTTTTCATCATCAATTATCAGGAGGGTCGCCATGCTTTTAATTAAGACGGCAAATGTACTGTACGCAACGGTACAATGCTGTTAGCCGAAAAGTAAAATTGTAAAAACCGCTAGGAACCGGTATAGGAGAAAATACTTAGCTGATTTCAGGTAGACTTTAAAATAGATACGGGTAAACCTTTAAAAAGAAAAAGGCCGGATAGAAATCCAGCCTCGTGTAAAATCCAATATCCTATGAAAAACCGAGACAAAGATGCAATGCCTATTTCGAAATTCAAAACATTTTACAAAAAATATTTTTTTCCTACACTATTGAAAATGAAAAAGTTGTGTTTATTAAACACAACTTTTATAAAAAATACCCCTTTTGGGGTATCCTATCTACAAATTGAGACAGATCATTTTTTCAGGTACATCACCTCTTTTACCAGCTTTACCGTGCGGGGAACATCCGGCAAGGCTGCAGCTACCAGGTTTGGTGCATAGTGAAGAGGTGCATCGGCAGCTGTAATGCGCCTGATAGGTGCATCCAGGTAATCAAAACCCTCTTTTTGGATGCGATAAGCCAGCTCAGAAGAGATAGATGCAAATGGCCATTGCTCCTCTACAATCACCAATCGATTGGTCTTTTTCACACTTTCCAGCACTGTCATCCAGTCCAACGGACGGATGGTGCGGAGATCGATCACTTCAGCACTTACGCCTTCTTTCTCCAGTTCAGCGGCAGCACCTAACGCCACTTTCATCATCTTATTAAACGAAACAATGGTAACGTCCTTGCCTTCCTTTTTCACGTCTGATTTACCCAGCGGAATATAGTATTCTTCTTCCGGCACTTCCGACTTGTCGCCATACATCAGCTCACTTTCCATGAAAACAACCGGGTCTTCTTCGTAACGGATAGCTTGCTTCAGCAACCCTTTGGCATCGTAGCCATTGCTGACAGAAACCACCTTCAGGCCAGGGATATTTGCATACAAAGCTTCAAATGCGGTAGAGTGCTGTGCACCTAACTGTCCGGCCGAACCATTTGGTCCGCGAAATACGATTGGACATTTCACTTGCCCGCCGCTCATAGCCAGCATTTTGGAAGCCGTGTTTAGGATCTGGTCGAGGGCCAGTACGGCAAAGTTCCAGGTCATAAATTCTACCACAGGACGAAGACCGTTTTGTGCAGCGCCAACACCAATGGCGGCAAAACCCAATTCGGCAATTGGCGTATCAATCACCCGTTTCGGGCCAAATTCGGCCAGCATACCCTGGCTTACCTTATAAGCTCCATTGTATTCGGCTACTTCTTCACCCATTAAAAAAACTCTGTCATCCCTGCGCATTTCTTCGCTCATGGCTTCACGCAAGGCTTCCCGGAAAGTGATTTGTCTCATTCTTTTTTCTATTGAAAGGTGGGCAAAAATAGCAGACAACCATCAATTTACCTAAAAATGAAATGGTCCTGACGGATCGTATGTTCAGGGATTTTGCTGGTTAGCCCTGCATTGCTGAAACAGCGGAACAGGATGTATTACTGGCAAAGGCTTTGCAAACACATAGCAACATGAATTGGATACAAGCGATTGGATTGTTTGCGGGCATTTGCACAGCCTCGTCGCTGTTACCGCAATTGATAAAAACCATCAGGGAGAAAAAGGCTGAAAATATATCGAAATTAATGTTGTTTGTATTGATGACCGGTGTAGCAACCTGGGTAGTCTATGGCATCTTGCGTAAAGATCTTCCCATTATCATCACCAATTCGTTTTCGCTGCTGCTGAATATTTGCATGATTTTTCTGCGGCTGAAATACAACCGGTAATCAGGCCTTTTGCAGTGAATACCTGCCCGCTCCTGACAACAGCAAAACCAGCGAAGAAACCAACATAAATAAAACGGTGGTCATTTGCTCAAAAGTTTGTCCCCAATGCACCATAATAAGGGCAACTGAAAAATTAATGATCATGAACAAGGCTGCCCAACGCACCTGCCACCCGATGATAAATAAAACTCCCGCTATTGCCTGTGCATAAACCGAAACAATTGCAGAAACGATTGGCAAAGGGAAATGATGTGCTGCCAGGAAAGCTTCAAACGTTTTCATGTGGCTCCAGTGCAGTATGTTGTCCTGCACACCATAGATTAACCGTACGCCTACAAAAAGACGGAGCAGCAAAATTCCGGCATCAGTATTCTTTCCAAACTGTTCAGGCATTTGCTTTCAAAATAAGCGAGCCTTTTTTGCTGGGCAAACCACTCATCAAAAAGGCTGCACAAGGTGCAGCCTTAGAATAATTTGATATTTAATTTTTAAATACGTTCAATAACCATGGCGCTGGCACCGCCGCCGCCATTGCAAATTCCTGCCGCCCCAATCTTTCCACCTTTTTGTTTTAAAACATTAATGAGTGTCACAACGATCCTTGCTCCGCTGCATCCAAGAGGGTGACCAAGAGAAACCGCTCCCCCATTCACATTTACCCTGGCAGGATCAAGGTTCATCTTCTTTGAATTGATGATACCAACCACACTAAACGCCTCGTTCAGCTCCACATAGTCCACATCACTCAATTGCAAGCCGGCTTTTTTAACAGCTAACGGAACAGCCACACTGGGTGTGGTGGTAAACCAGGTGGGCTCCTGCTCTGCATCGGCATAGCCGCGGATCACAGCAATTGGTTTGATGCCCAGGCTTTCTGCTTTTTCCTGGCTCATAAGCACCAGTGCCGCAGCACCATCGTTCATAGTGCTGGCATTGGCGGCGGTCACTGTGCCTTCTTTTCCAAATGCAGGTTTCAGTGAAGCGATCTTATCGAATTTCACATTCCAGGGTTCTTCATCCTTATCTACCGTAATATCTCCTTTCTTGGAAGCAATCACCACCGGCACCACTTCGTCGGCAAAACGGCCTTCGTTCCAGGCCGATTGGCTGCGCTGGTAACTTTCTACTGCAAAAGCATCCTGATCTTCGCGACTGATTTTGTTTTCTGCTGCACAGATATCAGCGGCACACCCCATGGCAAAGTTGGAATAACAATCAGTCAATCCATCTTTTTGAAGACCGTCAATGAGGGCTGACTCACCATATTTATTCCCCCAACGCAGGTTTGGAACATAAAATGGCACGGCACTCATGTTCTCCATACCACCGGCAACCACCACCTCGGCATCACCGAGCAGAATACTTTGGGCACCCTGCATAATAGCTTTCATGCCACTGGCGCAAACCTTATTTACCGTGGTACAAACTACTTTATCAGGAAGACCGGCCATTTTAGCCGCCTGACGTGCTGGGGCTTGTCCAAGATTGGCTTGAATGACACAACCCATCAGCAATTCATCTACCTGGTCTGGCGAAACACCAGCTTTTTCCAGGGCAGCTTTTATGGCAACAGCGCCTAATTGGGGGGCAGGAACATCTTTCAGTGCACCACCAAAAGATCCCATAGGTGTACGAACAGCAGAAACGATATAAACTGTCTTATTCATATAGCGAAATTTTTTAGCGAGGCAAAGATAACCGCAGATTGAAAGGATCGATTACAGATTAACAGGATAGTTTTCCCATTGTTGCAACGTGCCAGGTACAAGCGATTATTTTTGCAGTATGAGCGAATTGGATCCTGTCCTATCAAATGACACAAAAGCTATTCTGGGTTTGCAGTTGCCAACAGATCCGCGGTGGATAAACCTTGCACAAATTTCATTGGAAGAAGTACTGACTGATCATGCCTATTGCGAGCAAAAGGCGGCAACAACCTGCATCTCCATCATACAACGCTACAGTGAAAAGGAAGAAATGGTAACAGCCCTCGCTCCTATCGTTACAGAAGAATGGGGCCATTTCCGGCTTGTGCTGGCAGAATTAAAAAAGAGGGGTTGGAAACTGGGTAAACAGCGCCGCGATGAATACGTAAATGCGTTACTGCAATTTTGCCAGAAAGGTGGATCGGAAGAAGGCCGCTTTTTAGACCAATTGCTGCTGATGGCCATGATTGAAGCCCGAAGTTGCGAACGTTTTAAACGCCTGAGCGAAGGATTAAATGATGCCTATTTACGTAAATTTTATCGCCGTTTTATGGAAAGCGAGGCCGGTCATTATACGCTTTTTATCAGTTTGGCAGAAACATACATAAACAAGGAAAAAGTACGCAGCCGCTGGGAGGAATGGCTGGCATATGAAGCTGAAGTTATGAAGTCACTGGAACCCCGCGGCGACCGTATGCATTAGATTTGCGTTTTACATTTCGCTTTGAAAAAAAGCTATTTCCTGCTGAAGGTTTAGGAAAGGATATTGTTGCTGAAGTGCAGTTGCTTTTTGGAATGATTTCATCAGAAATTGTTTGTGCTGAGATGAAGCAGGATTGAATGCTCTGTGCTGAAATGCCAGGTTAATGTTGTGAATTTCTTCCATCAACGTTTTTGTTTTTTCATCCATACAGGCATCCACCAGTTTTTCCCAAACGTATTGTGTGGCGAAATAGTTGGGGTGCACCAGATCTTCAGCATAAAAACGGTAATCACGGAGGTCGTCAATCACCAGTTCATATGCCGGGAAATAAAACAGACGGTCAAATTTATCTACCAGGTGATGTACGGCCTGTATCAACACAGCTTTGCTGCGATTATTCTCCACCACGCCTTCCCGCAGGTGCCGTACAGGACTGATGGTAAAGATGATTTTGATTTTAGGATTAAAATGAAAAAGCCGGTGAATTACATTGTCAAGCACCCGAAGCACATCTTCCGGCTGTAACAAATTGCGTAAAAACCAATCCGACGGCGCTTTGTGATTATTTGCAGCTACCGAACCAACTTTAGCATTTGCAGCTTTTTCCGATAAAAGATATACCCAGGCTGAACCGAGGGTAATCAGAAGGTAATTTGTTTCCTTAAGATATTGATGTGCCGCCTCAATTTTGGTATTGATCTTACCCAATGCCTCTTCTGCTTCAACTCCGGAAAAACGGCTATGATGCTTCCAGCTATGCCATGCCTCGTTGTAATGAAATAGGTCATCGCTGCTGAATCTTGTTTTCTCAATGTAATCCGTTAAGGCTTCAGCAACACTGACAGGATTAAATAATATTCCGTTGGGATTTTGCAGCGTAGAAAACTTGAACTTATCCAGCTTCTCGCCTATATTTTCAGTGAAACAAGAGCCGATCAGCAATAATTTATGCTGATGTGTAATAGACTCAGGCAATTTTTTGATCGGAAACTCGTAACGGAACTTCATTTCAACACAGATTGTTGTACAGATTACACGAAAATTTCAGCTGCCAGTTGCAAGCTCTCGTGAAGAGCTTCTTTTTTTAACCCGCTGGGCACACTTTTCTCTTCGAGGAAAGAAATTATCCATTCCGTATTCATATTGCCAACAAGGCTGTTACCGGCCATGGGACAACCGCCAATACCCATCATAGCGCTGTCAATACGCCGGCAGCCGGCATTGAAAGCAGCTTCTAGATTGGGTTTCCAGTTATCAGGTGTTGAATGGAGATGAACACCAAAATCAACACTTGGATATTGTGGTATGAGGGTCCGAACCGCAAGGGTGATTTGCTCCGGCGTTGCCAGTCCAACTGTATCGGCTAATGAAATGATCGAGATTTCTCTTTTTACCATTTCATCTGCCCAATGCAGTAAAATCTCAGCGTTATAAGGATCACCATAAGGGTTCCCGAAGCCCATACTGAGGTAGATGACAAGATGCTTGTTGTTCTTTTTGCAAAGCATTTGGATGGATTCCACTCTGTTTAGGCTTTCTACTATCGAACTGTTGGTATTTCGCCGCTGAAATGTTTCTGAGATGGAAAAAGGAAAACCGAGATAGGTGATTTCTTCATACTGTACGGCCTCTTCTGCCCCACGTTCATTGGCAACAATGGCTAATAGCTTTGTGTCAGTATTGGAGAGCTCCAGCCCTTTGATAACTTCTTTTGTATCAGCCATCTGTGGAATGGCTTTTGGCGATACAAATGATCCAAAATCGATGGTATCAAAACCTACCTGTAATAATGCATTGATATAGGAAATCTTTTTTTCAGTGGGGATCATATGTGGCCAGCCCTGCATCGCATCACGGGGACATTCAACCAGTTGAATGGATTTTTCCTTGATCATGAAAAACTATTTAGCAAACAAACGCTGTTTCATGGCTTCATACAGAATCATACCTGTTGCTACCGAAACATTTAAGGATTCAAATTCGTTAGCCATGGGTATGTTGAACTTTTCATCACTAGCCTTCATCAGTGCCGGGTAAATACCTTTTTCTTCACTGCCCATAATAATGGCAACGGGATCAGTAAACCCTATATCAAAGATGGCTTTATCTGCCGTCATTTCACTAGCCAAAACCTTTATTCCGTTCAGGTGCAATTCGTCCACAGCCTTGAGCAGGCTATTCACCCGGCACACTGCAATTTTTTCCAAAGCCCCTGCCGAGGTGAGGATCGCATCTTCGTTCAGCATGCCCACACCTTTATCCGGGATGATAATAGCCTGTACACCGGTGCAAAGTGCCGTACGGGCAATGCCGCCAATGTTGCGTATGTCGGTGATACCATCAAGAATCAGGAACAGCGGTGTTTCGCCTTTTTCCACCACAAATGAAATCACCTCCTGCAGGTCCTGGTAGTGCACCCGTGAACGCAAGGCCACGCAGCCTTCATGCCCGCCTACATTAAAGCTGTCTAATTTGGCGGCCGGAACTTTATTGACAGGAATTTTTTGCTGTGTTGCAAGATGGCTGATCTCCGTTAAATCTTTTCCGCCCATGTTGTTTTGCAGGTAAATCCGCTCCAGCGCCTGGCCTTCCTTTAATGCCTCCAGTACAGCTTTTTTCCCTGCAATCAATGCAGTTTTTTTGGGTCTGCTTTGGTGTCGAAATTGTTTCAAATGCCGGTTATTTTTTGATACGCCTGTCAAAAGTAAAGGGCTCTACATCTTTGATGCGCACATTTTTAAAATTTGGGTGAAGCGGATTAAGAAGAAAGTTGAATTCTGTAGGCACAATCACAGAAGGTAATCGTAATGCCAGGTGTTTTTGCAACTGCTGTGTGCCCCATTCCCGTACAGCGTCCGGCGAAGGAATTTCCATCCATCCTGCCGGCAGTTCTTTGATTGTAAAAACCGCCCAACTCACATCTGGGATTTCGTAAGATGTAAAAGCAAGGTTGGGATTCATCTCATCCAGGGAAACGTTGGCTGCAAATTCCAGCACGCAGAGCGATTTGGCTTCGGAAGTATAGATGCAAGCCTGACCTATATTATTCCACCGGCCTCCGTGTAGTTTGGCACCTTCCCCTGTTAGCTGGCGTGCAAATTTGGTACTTCCCAGGTGGTAAACGACCATCAGCTGTACACTCCGTATTCGATTCGACCGATCAGGTGGCGCACTTCTTCTATCCCATACAGGGTATCAATAAGGCTTAATGGTGTAATGCCACCCAGGGCTCTGTTTTCTTTTTTTATCCAGGTATTGAACTTCTGGCGGTCGCCAAATACTTCATACCCATACGAATAAAGGTCGGCAAGTAAAAAGATCCGCTCACTGATGTATTGGTCAAATTTTGCCTTGCCTTTTTTACCATGTAGCGTGGCCTTGGCCACGTTCAGCAATTTTGCCAATGTATCGTAGTCCAGTTCGGCCCCGTTTTTCAGGTTTTCCAGTTCCTCTTTGGATACACCTTCTTTGATGGCATCAATCTTCTCAAACGAATTCCATCGATACACCGGAATCACCTTGGCTCTCTTGGAGGAAACCTTGGTAAGGGGATTCAGGGTCTGATAGACAACAGCCGCCTCTTTTGCCTCCATAGTTTAATTTTATACTAATTTAAGTATAATTTTTTACACATTGCACCGTTGCCACAAAAAAGGGCTGAAAATTCAGCCCTTTTTATTTTTTATTTGATTCCGAAGGCTTTCTTCACCTTCGATACATAGTCAAGTTTTTCCCAGGTAAACAACTCTACTTTTTTCTTGATCGTTTTTCCATCGGGAGAAAAGAACTCTTTTGTTACCACTTCAGGTTTACGGCCCATGTGGCCATATGCAGCCGTTTCGCTGTAGATTGGTGTACGCAGTTTCAGGCGTTGTTCTATAAAGTATGGACGCATATCAAAAACGCTCTCCACTACCCTGGCAATTTCGCCATCCGTCATATCTACCTTAGCGGTACCGTAAGTATTTACATAAATTCCCATCGGCTGTGCCACACCAATAGCGTAAGAAACCTGTACTAGAACCTCATCGCAAACACCGGCAGCTACCAGATTTTTGGCAATGTGCCGTGTAGCGTAGGCTGCGGAACGGTCAACTTTGGAAGGATCTTTCCCGCTGAAGGCGCCACCACCATGTGCACCCTTACCGCCATACGTATCTACAATGATTTTGCGGCCTGTCAAGCCGGTATCGCCATGCGGACCACCAATTACAAATTTTCCCGTGGGGTTGATGTGATATTTGATTTGATCGTTGAACAGCTTTGCGTATTTCTTATATTTTGATTTTACGCGGGGGATCAGAATGGAAATAATGTCCTTTTTGATACGCTCCTGCATTTTCGCCTCCGTATCGAAATCATCGTGCTGTGTAGAAATGACAATGGCATCAATACGAACTGGGCGGTTGTTGTCATCGTATTCCAACGTAACCTGGCTTTTTGCATCGGGACGCAGGTATTTGATCTGCTTATTCTCCCGCCGAAGTGCGGCCAGTTCCTGCAAAAGTTTGTGTGCCAAGTCAAGTGCCAGCGGCATGTAATCCTCTGTTTCGGCCGTTGCATAACCAAACATCATACCCTGGTCACCGGCACCCTGCTCTTCTTTTTTCTTTCGATCAACACCCTGGTTGATATCGGATGATTGCTCGTGAATGGCGGAAAGAACACCACAGGAATTAGCTTCAAACATGTACTCGCTCTTGGTATATCCGATGCGGCGGATTACCTGGCGGGCAATTTCCTGCACGTCGAGGTATGCTTTTGATTTCACCTCACCTGCCAACACTACCTGTCCTGTTGTTACAAGGGTCTCACAAGCAACTTTTGAATTCGGGTCAAAAGCCAGGAAGTGATCAATCAGGGCATCGGAAATCTGGTCAGCAACCTTGTCAGGATGGCCTTCTGAAACACTCTCAGATGTAAATAAATAAGGCATTCAACTAAGTTTTGATTTGTGGTTTGGTATATCCTCTTAAGAGAAATAAAATCGGGTGCAAATATAAGCACCCGGTTACATTATAAGTTAGAATAAATTATGCGTAAGCGAAGCCGCATGTCAGGATTGGGATGATTGACACCAGCCAGCACCACACGGCCATTGGCGATGTTATTCAGATTGGTAACAGAAACAAATTGCCCCAGGTTTTTCGCAAAAAGTGTACTGCGCATCGGTGCATACAAGCGCAATGTATCATTTCGCTCTTTGCGGGTAACAAGGCTTTGAACATACCGGGTTATGTTAAACCGGTAGCTGTTATCGTTCCGAAGTGTACCACCGAAAAGTGAAAGATTAAGGGATCCGTTAGCATCAATTTGAATATCCTCGCTAAATAAAAAAGCGGTATCTGTCGGGCCTTTATGGTCCAGTAACAATCGATTGGGAGCTGTAAAAATATTCTCCATAGTCGAAGGCACCTTTACAGCAATCAATTCTGCACGGTGAATGATTTTATTGGGAAAGCTGCTGAGACCCGGTGCCGTAATAGCAACATAAGATCCCAATGGTGCCGACTGGATATATAACTGTTCTGGGTTGGTTTTATTTAAATTAGCAAGATACTCACCACCCGGTGTCCGCCGGATAGAATTTGCCTGGCTGTAAGTGGCGTGGCGAAACACGGCCGAAGCGGTATCCTTTACACCATCCTTGCTATAACGATAATAAACCGTTAACGCAGATGTCGTGTTGCCGGGATTGAAATAAGACAAAACACCGGGACCGCTGACATCTGTTGTTTTCAAAGCCAAACCGCGGAAAAGTGTTCTAAAGAGCGAATCGCTTTTATAACCGCCGGTAGCCGTGGTATCAAATTGGGCCAGGCGCTGTCCAAGAGAATTTGCCAGTTTGATCCGCAGCACATTCACCAGTTTTGTCGTATCCCTTTTTTGAATAAGGGTTATAGTATCCTTAAACTGGGAAGGTGTAAAAGTGGCCGTGCCTAATGAAGGGCCGGTTGGAAATCCTGGATGATCAAAGCGGTAAAGAGTTGTATCATTAAATTCATTTCCCTGAAGAATTTCTGAAACTTCTACATTAACCAGACTGGCTCCTGTGGTATCACCGTACGATCCGGCGTATGCCAATGTCAGGAAAACTGAGTCGATTCCAAGAACAGAGTCTTTATTGTAAAATGGAGAATTGGTGTATACCGTACTGCTTAAATTAAAATACATATCGGCAGTGGTGGTACCAAATACGGGATCATTGATTTTTCCCAGGGCCATGTTATCACTGATAAGGTGACGGCTGGAATCATGGAACGGATAATAACTTGCTTGCAGATCCAGTAAAGTATCAAACGTATTGACGTTGTCCACTACCGGTAAAAGCTCATCCCCTAATTCTGTAGGCTCATTTAGTTTTGTGCAGGAGTAAAGAAAAAGAGCAAATCCAAGCGTAAGAAAAGCGAACAAAACTTTGAGCTTCACATCCAACAATTAATCTGTGAGTAGAATAAAATTACTTGCTCGCAAGATCGCCATACAGTTGTAAATAGTCTGTTAAATCAGATTCTTCGTTATACGGCAGGGTCTTTTTGCCTTTTACTTTAGAGAACTCTTCAGCCAGTTTTTTGTCAGGATTATCTGTACCAAATGTAATGGCATCGGCATAAGTAGCACCTATACTCATCAGGGCCTGGTTAGTACCTTCCTTGAACGGTTCAAAGTCTTTGTCTTTCAGCACTGTTCCAATCTGCGCTTTCTTCAGAAAGTCAGCTTCCAGCTTTTCTTTAAAAGTAGTTTGACCAATGGTATAGATAACCTTGCTGTGAGCGAATACAGGTTCCTTTTTATATACGGTTTTCAGGTACATGGGTATCAATCCAGTCATCCAGCCGCTGCAATGGATAATGTCAGGAGGCCAGCCGAATTTTTTTACTGTTTCCAATGCACCCTTGCAAAAGAACACTGTCCGTAAACCATTGTCATCATACCAAGCCTCATTTTCGTCAGTGAAGATGTACTTGCGTTTGAACAGGTCTTCGTTATCCAGGAAATAGACCTGCAAACGGGCATTCGGCAGCGATGCCACCTTTATTTGTAGCGGAAAATCTTCGTTGTCGATAGCAATATTAATACCGGACAGACGTACCACTTCATGCAAACGGTGGCGACGTTCATTGATAGCACCAAAGCGCGGCATGATACAACGTACCTCGAAGCCGCCATCATTTGCTTTGATTGCCAGCTTATTTACTACTTCTGAAAATTCAGTCAACTCTAGGTAAGGAGACATTTCGTTGGCAATAAATAAAATTCTTTTCTTTGCTGACATTTATACGTGTTTTAGATAAAACAGAAAGGTTGCAAAGGTAAGCATTTATTTTTGTCCTGTATCACTACACGTTGCTAAACCACCGGCATGATTCTTTTCAAACAGGCAGCCAGCCTTTCTCATTTTCTCTATCAGCAACAACAGGAAGGGAAAACCGTAAGTTTCGTACCCACCATGGGTGCTCTTCACAATGGTCACCTTTCCCTACTGGCACAGGCACGGAACGAAAGCGATCTGGCAGTCTGCAGCATCTTTGTCAACCCTACCCAATTCAACAACCCTGACGATTATTCAAAATACCCGGTTACACTGGAAAGAGACATAGAGCAACTGGTTTCGGCTTCTTCTGATGTTTTGTTTTTACCAACAAACGCAGAAATTTACCCGCCCGGTTATCAGGCAAAGAATTATGAACTGGGCGTACTTGAAACAATTTTAGAAGGTCGGTACCGACCGGGCCATTTCCAGGGTGTTTGCCAGGTTGTGGACAGGCTGTTGGAAATTGTAAACCCAAACCTGCTTTATATGGGGCAAAAGGATTACCAGCAATGCCAGGTGGTTCAACAATTGCTAAAACTGACGAACAGGCAAAATTTACAGATGGTGACGGCTCCTACCATCCGTGAACCGGATGGCCTGGCTATGAGCAGCCGCAACTTGCGTCTAAATAACAACCAACGAGCAAAAGCACCGGCAATCTTTGAAGCTTTGCAAAATGCCAGGGCAGAATTAAACCAACAGCCCCTCCATATAATCAAACGCAATGCTGTTCAAGCTTTAATTGCCAAAGGGTTTGTAGTGGATTATTTTGAAATTGCCGATGCAACCACTCTCCTGCCAGCTACTGTTAAATCCCAACAAATGATCGCACTCGTAGCGGCCTCACTCGACGATATTCGCCTGATTGACAATCTGCCGCTCAATTAACATTGCCTTAGCGTACCCAGCGTAACTTTGCACCAGCTATGAACATTTCTGTTTTAAAATCAAAAGTCCACAGGGCCGTGATAACGGAAGCCAACCTGCACTATGTAGGTAGCCTGACGCTAGATGAGGACCTGATGGATGCCGCCAATTTTATTGAGAATGAAAAAGTGACGGTAGTGAATGTGAACAACGGCGAGCGGCTCGATACTTATTTGATCAAAGGGAAACGGGGTTCCGGCGTTTGCTGTCTGAATGGACCTGCAGCCCGCAAGGGCATGACCGGCGATGTGGTCGTTATCATCTCCTACTGTTCCCTTCCCTTCGAAGAAGCAAAAACATTCAAGCCCTGGATTGTATTTCCAAAAGATGGAAATAGGCTATAGAACAGAAGAACAGGGGAACAGGAAATCATATATATCGCTAGAATGATCCTTTTTCATCCTTTTCAATAACACAGCCATCAAGCAACAGGAAAGATGAAGTAAAGCGGTTTCTATTTTCTTTATTCCTTGTTGGATATCCTGCGGTTCATTCCTTCTCTTCTGCTCTCTGCACCTTTCTACACCTGTTCTTTTCCTATCTTCACCCCGCATGAAAAAATCCGTTGTAACCATACTGCAATATGTTTTTTTCCTGGGGCTGGGAATCTTATTCGTCTGGCTCTCGGTGCGAAAGATCAATGAAGCAGAATGGCTACAAATAAAAGAAGCATTGCAAAGAGCCCGCTTGTGGTTGATCATTCCCGTTAGCACCATGCTGCTCCTTAGCCATTACAGCCGCGCCTTGCGTTGGCGCATTCTGATGGAGCCAATGGGCTACCATCCTTCTAAATTCAACACATTTGCCGCCGTAATGATTGGTTACCTGGTAAATGCCGGGGTACCACGTTTGGGAGAAGTGGTAAAATGCACCTTGTTGGCACGCTATGAAAAAGTAAGAGCCGACCGCCTGATTGGAACAATTGTCATGGAACGGGCGGTGGATGTGATCTGTTTATTGGTGGCTTTTGTAGCAGCACTCTTTTTACAGGGGCATATTGTAGGTGATTTTGTTTCATCCCTATTCGGCAGCTTTTTTCAAAACCAGGCGGGCCAGACCTCTGTTGCTAAGATCCTTTTATACCTGGGAGGACTGGTAGCTTTGCTGGTATTATTATACTTCTTACTCAAACGTTTTGGACATATTGATGCCGTTGGTAAGATAAAAGAAATAGTATCCGGCATAATGCACGGATTGATGAGCATCCGCTTTATCAAACATAAAGGATGGTTTATATTTCATACCATCTTTATCTGGCTGATGTATTACGGCAGTACAACCGTGGGCATTTATGCCTTACAGGAAACGGCACCAATTGGTCTGGGCGGAGGTTTAACCACCCTTGCAGTTGGCAGTGTGGGAATGATCATCACTCCCGGTGGCATTGGGGCCTACCCACTCCTGGTTTCAAAGCTTATTGGCCTTTACGGCATTGATGCCACCACTTTTGGCAATGCATTGGGTTGGCTGCTTTGGACTGTACAAACCATTATTATCATTTTTGGCGGTTTGTTGTTCAGTGCTCTATTTTCTTTCTACAATAAAAACAAAAATCCAAGTGAAACCCGAGCACGACTTTCAGACGAAGATATTGCCGCTCTCTGATCTCCAGAGAAAGGCCAACGAGTGGCGTAAAGCAGGCAAAACCATCGTTTTTACCAATGGCTGTTTTGATATACTGCATACCGGACATATTGCATCGCTGACAGAAGCTGCCAAACAGGGTGATGTGCTGGTAGTAGCATTGAACTCCGATACCTCCGTAAAAGAGCTGAAGGGAGAAACCCGTCCGATCAACAACGAAATGGCCCGTGCCACCGTGATGGCCGCTTTGGGTATCGTGGACGCTGTTACCATTTTTTCAGAACCAACTCCCCGCGAACTGATCCTATCCATCCTGCCGGATGTTCTGGTTAAAGGTGGAGACTACAAAGTAGAGGAAATAGCAGGGGCCAAAGAAGTTATTGAAAATGGCGGCAAGGTGGTCATTAACCCGATTGTTGAAGGTTTCTCCACAACATCCATTATTGAAAAAATGAAATCGTAAAGCGAAGGTAGAAAACAGGCCAAGGTGGAGGACCCATCTTTACCGTAACAATAGCTTTCACTTACCGCCCACATATGTCGTTTGCCTTTCTATAACGGTTTAGGTATATTTATTGATGATATGGATAACCGTATGCCCACACATAAAATAAAAAGTATTCCGCGGGACATTAGCTGGTTGTCTTTTAATGCCCGGGTGCTGCAGGAAGCAGCGGATCCTTCGGTCCCATTGCGGGAACGTATCCGCTTCCTGGGAATCTTTTCAAATAATCTTGATGAATTTTTCCGGGTAAGGGTAGCTACCCTGAAGCGTATGATCAAATTTGGTAGCAAAGCCAAAATGCACCTGGAAGCCGAACCAGACTTGATCCTGGAAGAAATCCAGATGACGGTGCTGAATCAGCAAAGTGAATTTAACCGTATCTGGGAAGTAATCATTGAAGAACTGAAAGAGCAAAAAATATTCCTGGTAACGGAGAATGAACTGAACGAAGAACAAAAAGAATTTGTAACCAACTATTATGATGAAGAGGTAAGCCCGAACATAATTCCTTTGATGATTGAAAGCATTCCGGATCTGCCTTATCTGCGGGACAAGTCGATTTACCTGGGTGTGGTCATGTGGAAAAAAGAAAGTGCATTAAAGCGCATGTATTCCATCATTGAAGTGCCAACAAGTGTAATGAGCCGCTTTTTACTGCTTCCTTCGCCTGATAACGAACAGCACATTATCCTCCTGGAAGACGTAATCCGTTTTAACCTGCCGGAGATCTTTAACTACTTTGGTTACGACCAGTACCAGGCAAGTGTATTCAAAGTAACAAAGGATGCGGAGATCGACATCGATAATGATGTTTCCACCACTTTGATGGAAAAGATAGAAAAAGGGTTGAAAAACCGGCGCAAAGGAAAACCAGTTCGTTTTGTGTACGATAAGGAAATGGATCCGGGTCTGCTCGAATTCATGATTCGCAAGCTCAATCTCACGAAACGCGATAATATTATTCCCGGCGGCCGTATTCATAATTTCCGGGAATTCATGGATTTCCCCCGTGGTGTATTCAAAGGTGTAACTACCCGGCGCAAGCCCCTGCTGCACCCTGTGCTGGAAGAAAAACGGGTGTCGGATGTGGTGATGCAACAGGACCTGATGCTGCATTTTCCCTATCACTCGTTCAATCCTGTCATTGACCTCCTGCGGGAAGCGGCCATTGACCCGGATGTAACCTCAATAAAAATAACCGCCTATCGTCTTGCCAAGCAGTCAAAGATCATCAATGCCCTGATCAATGCTGTACGAAACGGCAAGCAGGTAATGGTAATGCTGGAATTAAAAGCGCGGTTTGATGAGGAAGCCAACCTTGCCTGGAAAGAACGGCTGGAAGAAGAAGGTGTAAAAGTACTGATTGGGATTCCGAACATGAAAGTGCATGCAAAGCTTTGCGTCATTCGCAAACGGGTTGGAGACGCTATTGTACAATATGGTTTTATCAGCACGGGCAACCTGAACGAAGACACCGCCAAAGTATATGCCGACCATTGTCTGCTGACGTCAAACAAAGACATCATGACCGATGCAAACCGCATCTTTAGTTATATTGAACATTATAAAACGGGCAATCATTTCTTAAAAGCCTGTACTACCCTGCTTCCTTCCCCGGGCATAGCACGCCGCGAGGTCATTAAAATGATTCATACGGAAATAAAGAATGCACAAAAAGGGACTAAGGCTTCCATTTGTGCCAAAATGAACTCCCTTTCCGATGAGACGATCATACAGGAATTGTATGCAGCAGCCAAAGCCGGTGTGGAGATCAACCTTATCGTAAGAGGTATCTTCTGCATGTTTTCCGAGAATCCGAAATATGTAAAGCCTATCCGGGCTGTGAGTATCGTAGACGAATACCTGGAGCATGCAAGGGTATGGATCTTTCATAATGACGGGCAGGAAAAAATGTACATTTCTTCAGCCGACTGGATGGTGCGCAACCTTGATCACCGTGTGGAGGCCTCCTGCCCAATATTGGATCCGGAGATCAGAAAAGAGTTGAAAGATATCCTCAACATCCAGTTATCTGACAATATAAAATCGCGGATTCTTGATAATGAGCTCAGGAATGATTATGTAAAGGCTGCCGAAGGCGAAAAGCCGGTCCGTTCGCAGTACGAAACCTATTTTTACTTACATAATAAAATAGAAACCCCACTTGAAGTTAGCAGCCATTGACATTGGAAGTAACGCAGCCCGCCTCCTGATCAACGATGTGATCATGACGCAGAAAGGCAAACCGGAATTTGTAAAACTGGCGCTTGTTCGTGTCCCTCTTCGCCTCGGCTTTGATGTGTTTGAAACCGGAACGATCTCAGATGAAAAAGCAGAAAAATTTGTCACCACTATCAAAGCGTATAAACACCTGCTGGATGTTTATGAAGTTGAACACCTGATATCAGCTGCCACATCCGCCATGCGGGATGCCAGCAATGCATCAAGTATCATCAAACGGATAAAAGAAGAAACTGGTCTTCAGATTGATGTGATCTCAGGTGAAGACGAAGCCAAATATATTTACGAGAATCATTTCGCCGACAACCTGACAAGTCAGGAGTCGTATCTCTATATTGACGTAGGCGGCGGCAGTACCGAACTTACATTTTTCAGTGATGGTAAACTGATCACGCAGCAATCATTTAATATTGGCACCATTCGCCTGCTGAAAAAACAGGTAACCCAGGAACACTGGGCTGAAATGCGTAATTTCATCCGGGAAAAACTACAAGGATATCATCACATTACAGCCATTGGATCGGGCGGCAACATCAACAAGGTTTTTTCTTTATCAAAACGCAAAGAAGGCAAACCACTTAACCTTGAACTGCTGCGGAATTACTACCAGGAACTCAGTTCGCTGACTGTTCAGCAACGCATTTCCATCTATGGTATGAAGGAAGACCGCGCTGATGTGATCGTACCCGCATTGCTCATTTACATCAATGTGATGAACTGGGCGGAAGCCGATGAAATCTTTGTTCCCAAAATTGGACTTGCCGATGGACTGATCCATATTTTGTATGATAGAGTGACAAAGTCGATGCAGAGTGAAATGGTAAGATGATACCAATTTGCAACTGGCAATAGACAATATTTAAGAAGTAAGCTATTTCTGTACTGAAGTTGCTCACGCTTCAAGCAGACGCTTTCCAATCAAAACCGGTGTAACAGAATACAATGGAAGGTTTGTGTACAATCCGCCTTTACATGGCTGAAGCAAGCATCCTATTATTAGTATAACGAAGCAATAATAGAAGAGCCGCTCCTAATGGAGCGGCTCTGTAATTTCCTGAATGTATACATCCTACCTAATCTGTTTCATCAGAAATCAGGATCTAATTATTGCGGCAGTAAAACCTGGTTAATCACATGCAGCACACCATTCACATAGTGCTGATCACTGGTACCGCCGGGTGCAGTTGTCGGGTTGATCTGGACTACCGAAGCCGTTTGGTTAGCAGCACCTTTCACCGTTGCTGCTGTTACGCCTGTGGGTCCAAAGGTGGCCTGCACGGTAACACCGGGATGATTTTGTATACCCAAATTCAACAGAGTCGGTATAGCTGTTGCCGTTGTTGGCAAATTGACAGAGAACGTCCGCGCACCCAGCAGATGATAAACAACCAGGCCTTGTACAACTGTAGGCGTTAATACACCGGCAAGCGCAGGATTGGTGAAGACATCAGGAGTAGATGCCAACGCCTGTGCCTGTGCCTGCGCTTGTGCTGCAGGTACGCCCATCCCCATCAATGCCAGAGTGATTTGCCCTGTAAGTACTTGTTGAAAAGCTGCATCGTTGGGTGCAAAAACAGTAAGACTGGCAGCAGGATTTTTAAGTGCTGCTTCCAACCCTGGTGAAGGCGTAGCCTGGTCTGCACGTTTTATGGCTGCTTCCAGGTAATCCAGCTCAGGATCTGTAGATATCCGGACCCACAACACCTGCTGCGGTGGAGCGATAATAGCCGCAACCTTGTGAATCACACCATTGGCTGCCTGTATGTCTACCGCTGTTAAGGGAATATTGTTTATCCAACCGTTATTCCCCCTGCGGGAAGGAAAAACAGGCATCCGCAAACCGGGTGGTAATGGTATGGAAGGCGGTGCCAGAACAAGCTGGGTGGGCAATTGCACATTGGGGAAGTTAGTCGTAATCATTGTACTGGTTACCTTTTGACCACCAACAATATGGTATTGCATAATGGCCGCTATTTGTTCCACCGGCAATGCATTAATAACAGCAGCATTAATGCCCGAGCGCTGAAAAGCTGCATCATCGGGTGCAAATACCGTGTAAACGGATTCCTTGTCGCTCAGAAGGGCCAACAAACCCGGCACACGGTTGATTGCTGTCCGCAATAAACTAAAACTGGCATCGGTGTTCACCAGGTCGCCAATGGTTACGTTTGTTGTTGGCGCCTGCTGTTCGATGGGTGTAGCATCCGGTACGTCTTTATTGCAGGCTGTCATCGCCCCTACTATGGCTGCCGACAGCATGAATTGTTTCAAAAATGTATGGAAATTGATTTTCATGATTTTTGTTTTGATGGTTTCACAAGCTAATTTTTACAATACGCCATAGGCAAAACTCAGGTAATACAAGCCGCCTATACTGGGGTTACCCACTGCTGTGCGGTAGTATTGGTTCAAGAGGTTGGAGGCACCCAGTTTGAACATCGACTTGATGCGGGGCAGTTTATAATTAACAGCGGCATCTACCGTATGAAAACCGGGAAGATCTCCCTGCGTAAAATCATTTTCGTAGAAGAAGCCTTCCTGCCAGCGCCAGCTAACATTGGCACCAAAACGGTTTCCGGGGCCGAAGCCTGTGTTGGACAGACCGAATACGGTACGCTTGTTAGGTGCATTGAAGAAAGCCCTGAAACCATCGGGAACATCACTGATATCGTCTGTAGTAAAGCTGCCGGAGGCGATGAAATTTCTCGGCAGCACGTATTCAACGCTGATACCAGCACCGCGGGTAATTACCTCTTCGGGAGAATTAGCCACCAAAGAAAAACCAGCACCGGTTCCAACAGGACCCGGTTGTCCGTTGGGGAATTGCTCTACATCGCGGCGGGTAATGAAATCATTATACGCACTGCGGAAGGCATAAACATCAACAAGAAGTTTTTTCGCGAACAATGCCTTGTAACCAACTTCAAAAGAAGTAACGGATTCTGGTTTCGCTTCCCTGTACGGAACTCTTTCCCTTCCCGGTGTAGGCGCATATCCCGGGTTATCTACCAGGTTGTATTTTTCATACAGGGCAATATTTGCCCCCAGCAGACGACCGGTACCCACGTTTAGATCAATCCACTGTTGCTGTGTACTGGGGAAACGGTAAGCGGTTTGGAAAGAAAGACGGATATTATGATCCTGTGCAGGCTTTACAACTGCTGTCAAACGCGGTGTAAAGCGGCCTTTGAAGTTTTCATTCTTATCGTAACGACCAGCAGCGGTAAGGCGCAAAACATTAGGAATGATCTCTTTTCCAACCTGGATGTACGCACCAATTTCATTGATCTTGATAGGTGAACCTTTTGTGTCGGCAAACAATGTTCCCTCGCTGTTCAGCACATATTGCTTCCAGTTACCACCGATCATTACATCTGCAAACCGGATAATGTTGCTGAAGTTGTATTGACCTTCTGCCATCCACAGGTCACTTTTGTCTCGGAAAAGACCACCTTGCGGGATGGGTACTTTCCGAACAGAATCGAATATGCGGTTAAACTCAGCCGAACCTGCAACTGGGCGCCCCTGGTCGGCTACCGAACGGGCGGTATTGTGTGCTTCAAGATCCGGACGGCCCGCCTGTTTTGCATTCAGGTAAGCAAAGGCATACTGCTGGTACCAGGTTGTACTTGGCTTCCATGCTTCATTAAAAAGCTGTGTTGTAATGGTAAGGTTATGCGATTCACCGGCATTTTCCTGCGTTGTATAACCACGTACGTACCAGTTTTTCGCATTCAGTTCCAGCTTATACTGTCCAACTTTCAGATCCTTCAAGGAATAGCGCTGGCTTCCGGTATAAACGGTGTTGCCTGTACCCCAGTAACCCGCCAACACGGCTTCAATATCTTTCCCCAGTTTGTAGTTCAGCGAACCACTCAGCTTAAAGTTGATGGTTTTTGGATCGATCACTTCATTTTCGGTATAACCCGTACGCGACACCGGAATGCTTTCCGGCATAGTGCTGATATACCCCGCCAGGAATGGAACCGCAGTGGCAATGCTGTTCAAAACCCTCGAACGCAGGTCTATGGTAGTTTCATCGCCATACACATTTACACCATCATAGTTTGGATCGGTTTCTCTTGTACCGGGAACAATTTCACCGGTAGTACCGAGGCGTTTATAATTGCGGTAGTCGCGGGCCAGCCAGTCGTTTGCACGGATGTACTCACCGCTGAATTTATACGCAAACTTTTCTGAAACCTTTTGTGCCCAGCGCAATGAAAAATTATAATAAGGAGAAGCATCACGTTCCTTGTTATCCAGGTGCATTACACCTGTCTTTACCTGGTAAGAAAGCCCTGTGTAACGAAACGGGTTTTTGCTGTTGATCAGCAGCGTTCCGTTCATACCTCCGGGACCGTATAGTGCCGACGTGGCACCAGGAAGCAATTCCATGCTTTCTACATCCAGTTCGGTAAGGCCAATAACACTTCCCACTGAAAAGTTCAGACCAGGAGCCTGGTTATCCATCCCATCCATGATTTGGTTGAAACGAAGGTTACCACTACCCGAAAAGCCACGGGTAGTTGGCGTACGGAACGTAAGCGAAGAAACCACTGCATCCACACCTTTCAGATTCGTTACCACATCATAATAGTTAGAAACCGGAGCATTCCGGATCGTAGCCGTACTAACTCTTTCAATGGTAACCGGAGCTTCCAGTATCCGTTGTGGTGTACGGGAGGCTGATACCACCACCTCTTGCCCTATAACATTGGATGTTGATAGGAAAATGGTAACCGGCGAAGTGGCTGATGCCACCCTAACTTCCTCCGTTTCGTATCCAACAGAAGAAATCACCAGGGTAACTGGTAGTGATGGGACGGATAATTGAAAGCGGCCGGCAGAATCCGTGTCCGTGCCTAAGTTGGTGCCTTTAACCCGTACGGAAACACCGGAAAGGTTTTCACCGGATGTGTTGGTTGAAACCTGGCCGCTAATGCGGGTATTTTGGCTCCAGCCAGGCAAAGCGAAAAGAACCGCTGCAAAAAGGGCAGCAAGCAAACGCAAAGGTTTTCTCATATTGTAGTATTTAGCTTTGGAAAAATGTTCGCGAATTTGCCTATTCAAATTCAACAACATTTATTCACGTGGGGAAATTAAGCATTCAGTTGTATCATAGGAAATATTTTCGGCGAGTTAAAAGAAGATAATGAAACTTTGCCGGAAGCTATCGATTACTACTTTTATTACTGTTTTATTTTCCGTTTATGGCAAGATTTGAGTTTCCCAACCAGATGGGTTTTTACCAAGGCAAAGTTCGCGATGTATATACCATTGATAACACTCTATTGGTGATGATCGCTTCGGACCGCATTTCTGCGTTTGATGTTATTCTCCCCCGTACAATTCCCTACAAAGGACAGGTGCTGAACAGCATTGCCGCATATATGCTAAACGCAACCAAAGATATTTGCCCCAACTGGCTGATCTCCTGCCCTACACCCAATTCTTCCATTGGCTACAAATGCCAGCCGTTTAAAGTGGAAGTAGTGGTACGCGGAAACCTTTGTGGCCATGCCTGGCGTACGTATGAAAGTGGTCAGCGCATCTTGTGCGGCGCCCTTATGCCCGATGGCATGAACGAGTCGGACTATTTTCCGGAACCCATTATCACACCGTCTACCAAAGCCGAGGAGGGGCATGATGAAGACATTTCGGAAGACGATATCCTGCGGCAAGGCCTGGCATCTGAAGAGGAATGGAATCAGATCAGACAGTATGCACTGGCATTGTTTGCCCGTGGAAAGGAACTGGCACTAAAACAAGGATTGATCCTTGCCGATACAAAATACGAGTTCGGCAAACGCAATGGTGAAATTGTACTGATGGATGAAATTCATACGCCGGATTCTTCCCGTTATTTTTATGCAGAAGGATTTGAAGAACGCCAGCAAAGCGGCGAAAAGCAAAAACAGTTAAGCAAAGAGTTTGTACGCGAATGGCTCATACAAAATGAATTTATGGGAAAGGAAGGGCAAACCGTTCCCGAGATGAGTGATAGCTGGGTAGAAACCATCTCCAATAAATACATAGAGCTTTATGAAAAATTAACCGGAACAGCCTTCCAGCCAATGCAAATGGATGAAGAAGAGGCGTACGGTATAATTGTAGAAGCATTGAATGCAATGGACATGCATTACCGGTAGCAAATGGATTATTGAACCGGCAATGCTTCCATAAAAATGTATTGCCGGTTTTAATTTTCTATCAGGCTGCAAGTCCAGCGGTTATCAGGATTAGCAGGAAATACCAGGAAATATTTATTAGGCCTGTCGATCTTCTCTGCTTTACCACCATCAAAATAACCACCCTTGAAATGTAAACTGCCTTCTGCATCTACAGTAAAGGTCCCTGCACTGGGCTTTTCAAAACCATTGTAGGTATACTTTCCGTTTTTTTCCAACACAAAAGAACCTCTGGGAATAAAGGTATAACTACCGTTTTGGTATTTTGAGGCTGTGCAACCATACTTACCATATTTTATGTTTGCATTTACCTCGTTTATCTCTTTTTTCTTTGCAGGAGCTTCGGCTGAACGGGTGTTTACGGTAGCAGCCTTGGCTTTCTTGTTTTGCGAACAGGAAGAGAGCGGCAACAGGAAACAAAACGTGATTGCCACAAGAAAAAGGGAACGGTTCATTGTTTTCATACGTGCAGTACTTGTTGGGTATCTGAAAAAGTTTCTGCCAACACGGCGGCTTAAATATACCCGGTTTTTCAGTTGGTTGCAACATATGAAAGGACATTTGCAAATAAGCAGAATGCTTTTGACATTGGTGAAAACATTTTCAAATGTTCATTGTCGTGAACCATACTATCCATGAACCGGAGGAGTTTTGGTCATCGGCACAAAAAAGCATTCCGAACCTACCGGAAGGCGGTGTAAAACGGGTGCTCAATGTTTTTCCCAATCAAAACTTGGATATATGCACTTGAGTTTAGGAAGCAGATTCCATTGAAAACCTGGATAATTACCTGCAGAAAAATTAGGCAATACAAGCAGGGAAACATATTTCCAAATAAACAAGGCTGCAGCCTTAGGGCTGGAAACGTAAGTCGTAACACCTGAAAACGAAATTGCTCATCTCCGCAGACAGTGCTAATGAAGTTTAAAGTGACATTGTCGTAACCATAAGTCAATCCTTTTGCCGAACACTTACTGCGCCTTCTTCTCTTCTGCCATTAGGTCAGCCAATTTCGGCCGTAATCTTGCTCTTGATTTGTTGAAGATATTACGACCCTTGTCAATGCCTTTGCGCTTTTCTTTTTGTTCTTCCAGAGGCAAGTGAATAAACTCAAAACATTCTTTTCCGCAGGTGCCTTCCCATTTTTCACGGCATTCATCACACTGTATGAACAAGAGATGACAGCCTTCATTGGCGCAGTTCACATGAGTATCAGCAGGCTTGCCGCACTGGTGACATTTTGCAATCACTTCTTCCGTGATGCGTTCGCCCAGCCGGTTGTCGAAAACAAAATTTTTCCCGTGGAATTTTGAAGGCAGGCCTAATTCCTTTATCTGGTTGGCATAATTGATAATACCGCCCTCGAGGTGGTAAACATTTTTAAAGCCTTTGTGCAACATGTAGGCACTGGCTTTCTCACAACGAATGCCACCGGTGCAATACATTATTATATTTTTTTCCCTGGCTTCCTTCAGCATATCGGCAGCCATAGGGAGTTGCTCCTTAAACGTGTCGGATGGAACCTCAATTGCTTTTTCAAAATGCCCCACTTCAAATTCGTAGTGGTTGCGCATATCCACAACGATTGTATCCGGGTCTTCCGTCAACTTATTGAATTCAGCCGCATTGACATACTTACCACGGTTCTGCATATCAAAATCCGGATCGGAGATGCCATCGGCAACAATCTTTTCCCGCACTTTTACTTTCAACACCCAAAACGATTTGCCATCATCATCCACGGCCACATTCAAGCGGATCCCATTGAGCGGTTCTATGGAATACAGGTAGGTTTTGAGCGATTCAAAGTTGGACGCCGGCACAGAAATCTGTGCGTTGATACCTTCGTGTGCTACATAGATGCGGCCAAACACTGATAGCTTTTCCAGGTTCAGGTACAATTGGTCACGGAACTGCTGTGGATCAGCAATCGGGAAATAGTGGTAAAATGAGATGGTGGTACGCGGCTCTTTTTCTTCGAGCAAACGCTGCTTTAATTCCTTTTGGGAAACACGGTTGTGTAATACTGCCATTCTTTTAGAAATTTTAAGGACACATGCCTGGTGAACAAAATTTCGGAAACGGCGCAAAGATAATCCTCACAAATCGTTTGAAATGTGAAAGAAGACCTGATTTTTGTCAGCTTACAGAACCCCGGCCAGGATAAGAATAAGTACCACCACTGCCAAAGCCAGAACCAGTACAGGGTTGATCAGCAACAGTGCCAGCAGGGCCACACCCAGAATGATGTAAATAAGTGTCCGGTCTGAAACCGCTGAGGCTTTAGGAGTGAAAAGAGATTTGGCTTTCAGCTTCATGGAGGTCCAGAAATAGTTGCGTTTGAGTTTCCGGACGGTTTTTTTGCTCATCTGTGCACCATACATGGAAAGAAGGACCATGCTTAACAGCGCATCAGAAATATCAGTAGAAGGTTGGTTGGTTGGTACAGTTGTTTTTTCTACAGGTTGAACAGTTGTGCTAAATGCCATAACAATAACTTTACAATTGGTTATCAGGTGACGCAAATGTAAGCATTAAACCCGTAGAAATCTGTTTACCGGCTCCGCCGGATGCCATTTCCGATTACCCCACCAAACCCTATGCGTACACCCACCTGCCGGCCTGGTTCTGCCTGCAGAGCGGTTACAACATCTACCCTGAAAATCTTGAAAATGTTTTCCAACCCGGCAAATGCTTCCACATAATAATTATTCCGGTTTACATAAAACGTGTTGGTACCTGCAACCAGGTTCCATTTTAGTTTGTTGAACAAGGGAATTTTATTTGTAAGCAGGCCGTTGAAATGATGCTCCGCATGGAGCACGGTGTAAAACTCCTCCGTATTGCTGTAACGGTAATAGGGCGCCAGTTGAAAGGTGTTGAGATAATCAAATGTAAACAGGATCTGGTTACCATTGAAGTGCTGGAAATCCGGTATATCTACCTGCCGGCTATTAAGAAATCCGCCCGTACTGAACCGGTAGCGCAAGGTACCGGCCAGTTTGAGATTAACATCGTCCGAAACAGTGAATTTCCATTTGTCGAAATCAGCCGTGCTGTTGAAGAGTTGCGGAATGCCCTTGGAATAGGCAAGTTGCAGCACAGGATATTTGGAACCGATAGATATCTTGCGATGCGGGAATTCGATGTACCGCTGTCCCGGCTGGAAGGAAATCTCTGCCGATGCTACCGTAGCAGAATGCGGTTGAAATGGAATGGCTGCAAGTTCTTGTGGGTGGTTAGGCAATAAAACCCTGTTCTTGTAAAAGAATGAAAAATCAGAGCGGTTCTCCAGCGGCATTCGGTCCTCGTAGTTTGCACTGATTGAAAACCGGAATCCATTTTCAAAGGCTTTGCTGTATTCAAAACGGCCAAACCAGGCTTCATAAATTTTCAGGTAATTGCGCCGGTAAAGAAGTGTAGAGATAGAATTGGTCGTTTCATCTATGGGTGAAGCTCGGTTAAACTGCAACACCCGTTTGCCTCCACTGAAACGAATAGACCGATTACGGAAAGAATCTGCTTTGGGCAAAATATGGAACGAAGCAAAGGAATTCAGGTGCGAATTGCTGAATCCATAACGTGTATTCCAATCGATCTCGTACTGCCAGTTACCATTTTTCGGACGAATGGCCAACTGTTGGTGCGCCGAAAGGGATACGCCTTCAACCGTATTGTACTGCAACCCTTTTACCAGCGGTTCAAACGTGTAGGTTTTGTATGAAGAAACCGAATAATAATTTCGGGTGACGCCTCCCCTGATTACCTGCAAGGGCCGAACAGGTTTTTGTGCTTTGCGAAGCGAATCAATTATTTTCGGTGAGTACATTGCTTCCCTATCTGCTTTGTACAAGCTGTCCTTTAGGGCAAAGTCCTGTTTTTCGTCCTTCTCTAAAGGCACGGGGCGAAGCCTGTCCCAATACAGGCTGTCACGTTTGTTGAATGCCGTATCATATTTCATCAGCACACGATCAAAAAACTTTCTTTTGAAAGCGGGTGCCAGGTTGTAATTGCTGTACACGTTCAGGAAATCGCCGGCAACAGAAAATCCGAAGATCTTCGCAGCCACAGATACGACCTGGTTCTGCGTACGCCATAGGTTCTCTGTAACCGGAAAATGCACTTGTGTAACCCGAACTGTATCCAGCAGATCAAGTCCGTATTCTTTGGTGACCGAGAGGCTTAAACTATGAATACGCCACTCTTCGTCAATGATCTGTACAATTCCATCAAACAGCGGTTCATTTTTTCTTCGCGGGGAAACACGGATGCGGTTGATCATCCTGCCTTCTTCAAAGAAATTGCCTTCATAGCGAAAGGTGTAAAAATGAAAAGCACCATCAGCCAGCGGTGAAACAAACCCTCGCGGATTGATGTCACCACTGAACAGTGTTACATTATTGGAGTAAAAGTTGACAAAAAAGGGCACACTGATACCAAAACCGCCGCCGCTCTGCCGGGAGGAAAGCACCTCCATTTTCAGTTTACCCGGGTGCTTATAGGCAACTTTTGTAAGTGATTCGGAAAGAAACAAAATACCTTGTCCCGATGAATCAATTCCACTGCGCTGAAGTTCGGACTTGTCGATTTTTTGTCCGAATACCCGGTCCGGTATCGCCCTTGATCGTAAAAGTCCTTTAATATATACATCTACAGTAAACGAGTCGATCTGCCGGTTGTGCTCTTCCCGCTTTTTAATGGCCTGCCGCATGATCTTAAGCGCCGGGTCCTCTCCCCTGCGGATAACAACTTCGGGCATAGCGAGATTTTGGGGAAGCAGCCTGAAATCCTCAACCTTGTTTTCACCGGCAACACGAATCCTCCGTTCTTCCGTCTTGTACCCTACATACTGACAAACCAAAATGTATTCGCCGGGATCGAGAGAGAGTGAATAAAGCCCCTGGCTGTTGGCAACAACACCTTTGGCGGTGTTTTTTACGGTTATAGAAGCAAATGCCAGTACCTCTCCTTTTTCATCTGTAACCTTACCGGTAACAGTGGCTCCCAAAAGTGCAAGAAAAGAGCTGCAAAAAAGGAGCAAAAGCACAAATTTTTTTAAAACAAATGGGCGGTTACTGAGGCTGGCCATGCCATCAACATACTTCGCACAGTGAGGAAACTTACCTGACACGTCTTGTGTTTAAGACAGGTCGTAACGAACTGCCGCTCATCGCAGCAAAACCGGCTACCAGTGCGCCAATCAAAGCAGTAAGCAGGATCAGGTAAAAGGACTGTCCTTGCAGCGGGAAAAGTTCTGCCATCCTTTTCGTAAGCACACCCTGGTTGCGCATATGAATCAGCAGTGACAATCCACCCCAAAGTAAAAAGATGGCCGTAAACGCTGCCAGGAATGCCCAACCAACTTTCTGTTGAATAAGCAAGGCAACCATGAAAGCAACGATGGCAAGGCTCCACCAGGGCAAATAAATGCCTGCAATAAAACTAAACGCAGCCGTAAGTAAAGTGGCTAAAAGAAAACGCATGGAAAGATTTTAGGCTTTAGAAAAACTGATTTTACCAATGATCCGCTTGTCGGAAGTTTCAGAGGCTTTCATTACCCACAGACGGTAATATTTACCTGCGATCCAGTCATCTATAAAGTTGTCGTAAAACCGCGAGCCAGGATTGCCGCTTTGGCCCGCCGGATAAATACCATAGGCTTCAATCTCAGGAGTCATGTGTACGATCATCCGCCAGCTGGGACCATTGGTTTTGCCATAGGCATTAATCACATTACCCCAGCCGCCAGCCTTGATGTTAAACCTGCCAAAAGCTGGAACGGCATCCCGCAACAAGTGCTGAATGGAGCTTTCTTTGTGTTTCCACCAAACAAGATCATTCTGCGCTTCTTCCTTTGCCAGTTTCGAAGCAGCCATTTTAAAAGCGGTTGTTACCTGTTGGTTCAGGGATTCGATCTGTGGCGTCAAAACATTATCGATGAATTTGCTCGTAGAGTCCCTTTTCAATATTTCGAAAAGCGTTTGCTCCGAAGGATAGGTTACTGTTTTGCCAACAGTAGAAAATTCATCCCGCCAGATAACTTTTTCAAGAGAATCAAACCAGGTTTGATAAATTGTAGGAGCCTTGCTTTCAGCGGTTACCTGGTAGTTCCAGGTATTCAATTCATCCAGGTATTTCCATTCCACATCATTGATATAACTACTGTCGATATGCGCCAGTAAAAACGGAACCACATCGGCTGCGAGGGTGCTGTAAACATCATTCTGCAACTTCATCATATCCTGGGGCGTGATGTTCTGCATAACACTTAATTGCTGTTGAACGGCAACACCCCGTGGGGTAATGTAATCACCAGGGATAAAATAAGGATAGGTACTATCCACCGGACGCTGATTGGCGCTTTGTATAAAGCCCTGGGCAGGATTCAGTACATGAGGATTGTCACTTTGCGGTATCCAGCCTTTCCAGGCATAAGAGGTATCTTCGCCAGGCATCACATATAAGCCCTGTCCTTCCCAACGCAGGGGAAATCTTCCTTGCTGCCAGATGGCAATATCACCGGTTTTTGAAGCGAAGATCATGTTCTGTCCCGGTGCAGAAAAGTGCTGAATCGCATTGACATAGTCGTCGTAATTTTTTGCCCGATTTAGCTTGTACCACATCAGCAACTCGTTGGAAGGATCGTGGGCTGTCCATCGCATGGCAACGGACGTATGCAATGTAGAGTCACCGTTGTTGAACGTGTGATCATAGATCACAGGGCCAAAAACGGTATAGGCAACAGAATCACGAAAAACATCACCGCTGAGCCGCTTGATTTCTTCCACCTTCATCTGTACGGGCTGCCATCTGCCGTTGTACCAGTACTCCCTGCGGCTTTCATCTTTAAAACGGATCTTGTAATAGTCAATCACATCCCGCCCCGCATTAGTAAAACCAAAGGAAACATTTTCATTGAAGCCGATCACAACACCCGGGATGCTGGGGAAAGTAGCACCGTATGCATTCATAGTGGGTGTATGCATTTGCATTTCAAACCAGATAGCAGGAAGTGTTAGTCGCAGGTGTGGGTCGTTGCACAAGATGGCTGCACCACTTGCTGTTTTGCTGCCACTTACCGCCCAGTTATTGCTGCCCTTTATGTCAACCGGCTTGGGCACCTGCACCGGATTAACGGTAGAATCGATACTGTAATAAAGTGAGTCTACAGAAGCCGGGGGTGCGGGAATTTTTACTGAAGCAGAAAATGGCGTACCGGGCGGAATAATAGGTTGCAGTGAATCATCTACCTGTGGATACAGGATGGCCATTTCTTTACGGGAAAAGATTGCTTTTTGATTGGTAAACTCCAGGTCTCTTGCATAACCCAGTCCGGCCAGGTCTGCAGACATGAGTTTGATAAAGAGAGCAACTTTCAGGTTGCTCCATTTTTCAGGTTGATAGCCCAGCAGTTTGAACTCCAAGGGAAGAGAAGCTTCCGTAAGATTATCGATATAGGCATTTACTCCCGCTGTATATGCATCCAACACCTGTTTGGTGCTGGGATCTTTTTCCATTTCCTTTACCATGATCTCTGCAGCATGCACCATGCCCATGCGGCGCTGCAAACGGTCATAATTCAGCAAACGATCATTGTTAACCACTTCGCTCAATCTGCCCGCCGCAGCCTTTGATTGAAAGTCCATCTGCCAAAGCCGGTATTTTGCATGCAGGTAGCCCTGTACAAAATAAGCGTCATTGTCATTGTTGGCAAAAACATGCGGCACAAGGCGCTCATCAAGGTAAACATCAACCTTTCCCTGCAACCCGGCAAGAGCCAGTTCTTCGCTCAGGTCTTCGTCGTTGGCTTCTGCTGCCTGCCAAAAGCCTGTTTGCGGACTCAAGAATTTGCCAAGAGCCGGAATAGCATCCCACCGCTTATTGAGAACAAAAATGAGGGCAATAGTAATAACCGTACTGATAACAAAGAGGACAATTCGCATACGCAGTGAATAGGGGCGAAAGATAATAAGATGTGCCGAAAGCGAAAAGGAATGAACGTCAGAGGCCTTTCAGGAACTACATTCAAAAAAAAATCTTCACCAGCGTGAAGATTTACAATCAGTAGAAATAGTTTGGAATCAAGGGTTCAGCAATGTTTTTGCCTGCGCAGCAACACAGGCAGCCATATTTTGAAACATTTCTTTTTGTTCGTCATTGAAGGCAAGCACCATTTCTTTACCGCCCGTACCGGTAAGTTTAATGCTGGCCACCTTCTTGGTAACAAGTCGATTCAGCCAGGATTGCGTAGTCGGGGTGTTTTTAAAAATAAAGTGAAATGCGCCATCACAATTCATTGAACCGGAATTACGAAAGTTGGCCTTGGTACGTTCTCCTTCAAAAACAACGTTGGCTGTTGATTCAGAATCAAAACAGCGGTTGTCGCCTTTGATCCATATAAAAAAATCAATTTCTTTTTGTGTTGCATCTGCCGAAATGGAGACTGTTAGTCCGTTACCGGTAAAATTCTGGAAACCCGTGGAGAGTTTCGTTTGGTGGTTGAACGGATCAACTGATTTTTTAAGATTGCAATCCTGGGCAAAAGCGGCCGCAGGAAAAAGGAACAGGAGCAGGAAAAAATTTTTCATAAGAACCGTATCAGGTTTAACTGCATTAAAAATAGACAAGGTTGGTTGGGTATAAAACAATAGGATGTTAAAACTTCAGCGCAGGCTTTCAAATCCGTATCTTACCTGGCTCCAGAAACGGTCAAGGGCGATAATATTCTCTTTGAAAAAAGAAATCAATGCCGGCCAATCTTCTTTTCTAAAAATGGAAAGGCCCTCTTTCCCGATGAAGATGGTAGACACTGTTCGTCCGTAATCATCATGCGTGTGCAACTGCCACTGCCAATCGTTGCCCACAGATGACAAAAAAATATTTTCCAACTGCTGAAACTGTTCAAAGTAGATTTGTTGGATCTCCTGGTCTTTATGTGTGAGTAGGATAATAACCGTAGCTTTCTTAATGTCTGCCTGCATACGAAAAGCAATGTCCTTCTCCCCTGTTTTATAATTGACCCAGTTTATTTTTTCACCTTCCGCTGAAAGTAACGGCGCCATGTATTGACCAAATACCGTCCAGAATTCCTGTCTTAACTGTGCCGCCTCCTGCTTCGAATACATGGAGCAAATGTAGAAATAGTGCCCTGAAAAACAGGATTCCTTGTGCGCTGATAAGCCTGGTTGGGTTCAGATCTTGCTCTTCTACACTATACTGTGGTTTCGCTTCCACAAGGACAAACAAAATCAACGATTTAGAGCAAATATTAAGGAATCAAAAATCTGGCATGTATTTCCTAATTATATAATTGAACTTAAAATTGTAGGGTTATGAAACAAGTGTTTGAAAGGCTATTACAGAAGGAGAATAAAGGAGACAATTTTCATTTATCGACCGCAGTTTATATGATCTTATTGTTCCTGACTTTTTGGGGCGTAAGTTTCTATGTGCTGGTCAACAGTTTTGCCTAAACAATCCTTCATTGGATAATAACATTGTTGCAGGGGTGATGTATAGAGGTGTGGCGAAAGTGCCTGCAACGAATTGAAAAGCTTCCTGTAGGGAAGCTTTTTATTTACATAGTTGGATTATTAATGATGCCGAAAGTTTCCAGCTTTCGAGAATTCACTCCTGATAGAAAGACCATTTACCGCTCTTTTCCCTTCACTTCCGCTCAAAGACAAAAGAAAATTATCTTTGAAAAATGCCAACAAAACTCTCTGTCAACATAAATAAAATCGCTACGTTGCGAAACAGCCGTGGTGGCAATAATCCCGATGTAGTGAAAGCAGCCATTGATATCCAGCGCTTTGGCGCTGACGGTATCACGGTTCACCCCCGCCCCGATGAACGGCATATCCGGTACAGCGATGTCCGCAATATCAAAAAAAATATCACCACAGAATTTAATATTGAAGGCAATTGCCGCGAACAGAAATTTGTTGATCTTGTTTTGGAAGTAAAACCACACCAGGTTACACTTGTTCCGGACGAATTAGGACAGATTACATCCGATCACGGATGGGATACTATCAGGTATAAATCCTACTTAAAAGAAATGATTGCAGTATTTAAACAAGCGGGTATAAGAGTTTCCATCTTTGTAGATCCTGACCCCAGGATGGTGGAAGGAGCTGCCTTAACGGGAACGGACCGGATTGAACTATATACGGAAAACTACGCAAAACAATACAGCGCCGGCAATAGAGGCAATGCCATTGTAAAATACGTGGATGCTGCCAAAAGAGCGAAGGAAGTTGGGCTCGGGTTAAATGCAGGCCATGACCTTGATATGCACAATCTTAAATATTTCAAACAAAATATATCCTGGCTCGACGAAGTGAGCATTGGGCATGCGCTAATCGCTGATGCGCTTTATTTAGGTTTGGAAAATACTATACAGTTGTACAAAAGGCAGCTAGCCGAATAAAAAGATATCCGGCTAACTGCATTATTATCAAGAAACTAAAACCGCCGTTTCCAAAGTTTACCGAGTTTCTTTTTGAGCGAGTCTTCATTCACCTTTTTGACGATTACGTAACCAGCCACTGCAATAACAGTAACTGCCAATACTTTCACCCAGAAATAATTGGGCAGTTTTGGTGGTACATAGGTAGGACCTTCGTCATTAAACAAAGCGGGTTCTTTTACGTAACGGCCTCTTTCGGGCATACCCATGTGCCAAAACTCGCGGGCCATTTTATGCAGTGCTTTGCGGGCTTCATCCCCATACATCGAACTACCATGACCGGAGGCAATCACATTCGGCTCCAAAGCAGCCAGGTCCCGGACTGAACGGGCAGCAGTACCCCAGTCAGGGGTAAAATATTTAGGAGGTCCGCTCAATACTCTTTTCTGGCTCATTACTGAAAACACGGACTCTTGTTTTGTGGTAACCACAGCATCACCGGCAATCAGTACACCGTCCCGCTCACGGAAGAGACTGATATGACCGGGGGTATGACCAGGTGTGTGCAGCCATTGCCAGTCGGGTAATTCAGGGATATTACCATTTTCCGGCAGTTCCCGTAAATGCTCCTGCACGTCTATCGGGCCGCTTGGATAAACAAATGCCATCGATGCCATCATTCCTCCCCCTACTGTTGGGTCGGGTGGCGGGTATGATGATTTCCCTGTTAGATAAGGTACTTCCATATGGTGACAATAGACGGGAATACGCCATTCACTTGCCAGTTGCTGCAGTGCACCCCGGTGATCAAAATGACCATGCGTCAGAACAATAGCCTGCGGCACACCACCCGGCTCCATAACCTCCGCAATCATGTTCTTAATCTTGGCATAAGAAGACTTAAGGCCTGTATCAACCAAAACATACCCTGGCTGCTGCTGGCTTTCAATGATGAATACATTTACAAAGACGTCCTTCATCCGCCATACACCCGGGGCAACGGCATATATGTTATTAACGATATGCCTTTCTTCAGTAGCAGAAACTTCCCGCCTGTCTACGATTCGTTTATCCATAAGACCATATTTTATGTATGGGGAAGGGCACAAATAATATACCATGGGCTGGTATCATCTCTGGGGGAAAGAGACAAACTGGAACATGGATTCACAAAAAGGAAGTTTGAATGATATAAAAACACAGACATTCGTCTGATTTCGACCCATATTTATTTTATGATAATTATTTTATTCATCACTTATATTTTCCACCATTAAAACAAAATAGCAGGGTCCGCTTCAATCGCTATTAAATTATCACCTACAAAAACGAACTTGTATATGAAAATTCAAAAACTACCAGAAAACACGGAAGGAAAATGATAATTGCTGGTTAGTTTTCATAGTTGAAAAAACATGCGGTTACTAGACCTCTATGTGAAATACTCGCTATATAAGCCACACATTTTAATGCACTATTCAACTGCAGAAAACTTTGATTTCAATGAGAATGGTAAACAGTGTAATATGGGTCTTGGTGAGAGACAGTATATTTTAGGAATATAGAAAGAAACCTTTAAAGTAGATTCTAAAATATGTGCACTGTGAATTTACTTATCTTGACCTTAAATCTTAGGGCATGATTCCCTCCTTACGCAAAGCATACAATCAACAATTTTCAGAAGATAAATACACAGGCTACATTCAGGAACTGGCATCACGATATCCCGGCCAACTCGATTTTCGCGTAGCAGAAACACCGGTATTTATACCAACTGACTTCAGCCGTAAAATGTTAGCAGCCTGTGAAGCCATTGTTGATATTATTAAAACGCCTGCCTACAAGAATCAAAGCGAACGTGCCATTCCGGAGCATGTAAGAGTACCCAATGAAGATAGTCACCCGCACTTTATTGCTTTCGATTTTGGTATTTGCACCAATGAAATAGGAGATCTGGAACCACAACTGATCGAGATGCAGGGCTTTCCTACGATTTTTGCCTGGCAGTTGGTTCAGCCCGAAATCCACCATCGCCATTTCCCCTGGCCAGGAGGCTTTTCTATCTTTCTCAATAATTACAACCGTGAATCGTATATACAATTACTGAAAGAGTTGATCATCGGAGACTGTGATCCCGAGAACGTTATTCTCCTGGAGATTTTCCCCGAGAAGCAAAAAACCCGCGTTGATTTCTTTGCCACCGAAGAACTGATCGGGGTAAAGACGGTTTGTCTCACCAAACTGATGCAGGAAGGCCGTCACCTTTATTATGAAAATGAGGGAAAAAAAATACGAATCAACCGCATCTACAACCGCCTGATTTTTGACGACCTGTTTCAACAACCAGCAGACGTGCAAGAAAAAGGAAAACTGATGATGCAGGACTTAGATGTTACCTGGGTTCCGCATCCTATTTGGTTTTACCGCCTGAGCAAATTTACTTTGCCCTTTATTGACCATCCTTATGTACCCTACACACGATTTTTGAATGAAGTGGATCCGCTGCCGGTAGACCTGGAGAATTATGTGGTAAAACCGCTGTTTTCTTTTGCAGGGCAAGGCGTGATCATCGATGTTACGAAAGAGGAAATTGCAAAAATACCTGACCCAGAAAACTGGATCCTTCAGCGCAAAGTACATTATGCCGATGTCATTCAAACGCCGGAGGAACCTGCAAAAGCCGAAATCCGTGTATTCTATTTTTGGCCTCCCGGCGCTGACCGTCCAATAGCCGTGAACAACCTGGCACGGCTAAGCAAAGGAAAAATGATTGGTGTGCGGTACAACAAAGACAAAACCTGGGTTGGTGGCAGCTTTTGTTTGTTCGAGCAAACCTGAAAAATCACAGTTTTTAATTAACCAGCCGTATTAATCTTTCACGTTTACCCGGATTCCTAAAAAAGCTCTTCGGCCCTGGTTTGGTGCAAATACATATGAAGGATCAAACGTTAATGCATACGGGTTCTCCGGAGTCTGCTGCACGTTACCCCCTGCATCGAAGACAACATTTTTGTCAAATGGATCATGTGAACGGGCTATCAGGAATGGATTTCCTTTAACAGGTGTCCAGTTCAGCAGGTTCTTTATCCCAGCATAAACTTCTACCCTTCCAGAAAACCACTTGGTAACCTGTAAATTTTGCAGGCTCCACACGGGAGAGAATGGCTTGCGCGGATCCAATGCAGATAATAATGGAAGCCGCATGGGTCCGTAGATATTTCCTGTATAATCGATGGTTAACCCGGCAAGCGGCACAGAATAACTGAACGTCCAATTAGCACTCCAGCTTTCCGTTAGAACCGGCCGTTGTTTTTTTATGCCATTAGCATTTTCATACTTGGCCACATCCTGTAAGGTTACGCCTAAATATCCTTTCAGCCGTTGCAGAAAATTGGCTTCCAGGTTCATTGAAAGCCCCCTGGAAACCGAATGCCCCTTTAAGTTGTTGTAAATGATTTTATTGGGATCTGTATCATAATCCGGAATAATTTGGTTACGAAAATGCGTGTACCAGGCTGAAACATCCAACACAATATTCTTTGATCTTTCACCAATACGGTTACTGTATTGGACATTGATATTCCGGCTCTTCTCTGGTTCCAGCTTTTCTTTTATCTCAACAGCCCTGGCTCCCGTTAATGCAGCATGTTCTTCCGTAAATAAATTCACGACACGAAAACCCGTCCCTGCATTTATACGGATGACCTCCTTTTCAGACAAAGCAAACTTGTATGCAAACCTTGGAGTGAGAATGGCCCTATGCACCGGGTGATAATCATACCGCAGTCCTGCCAGCAGGGTATGCGCAGCGTTCAGCTTCCATTCATTTTGCAGGAAAATTCCTGGCAAAAACACTTTTTGAGGTTTGTTGTATTTCGTAGCTGTATCCAATGTTGCTGTGGAATTGTCATCATAATAATTGTAACGTCCGGCTAAACCCAACAAAAGACTGTGTGACCGAATAGTTTTATCCCAGGTTGCCTGTCCAAATAAGAAGGTTTGGTCCGCCATATAAGGCGTGGTTCCATAATAAGAATTCTGCTGATGGCCGGTTGCTGAAAAAGCAAAAAACATTCGCTCCGAAACAGGTAACTGGTAATTGCCGATAAGCTCCCATCGCTTTGTGTAGATGCTTTCTCCGTAAACGCTGTCGCCACCACGGAAGCTTTTATTCCATTGCATTTCACCACCCCATCTGTCTTCATAAAAATAGCGTCCCGCTAAAGTGGCCAACCGGTTATGGCGCCTTTCCAGATTCCATTTATTAAAAACGGAGATGCGGTGTTGCAGGGTTACATCCGTAAAATTGTCACCATTGTTATCGATGGGATTGTTGTAGTTAAAATAATTGACACCCAGTAAAGACGTCAGCAATTTACCCAGCTTCCATCGGGTGCCAATATCCACCAGGTGCTCCTGCCAGGAGGTTGTCATTACATTGGCAGAAAAAACCGGTGCTTTACCGGGTGACTTTGTAATGATGTTGATCAGCCCACCGATAGCCTCTGATCCATACAATCCGGAAGCCGGACCTTTCACCACTTCTACCCGCTCAATCATCTGGCTGGGAATGCCAAACAAGCCATAGACCGATGACAAGGCACTTACAATGGGCATCCCATCAATGGTAACCATCGTATAAGGGCCTTCCAGTCCGTTGATATGTATATCGCCGGTATTACAAACGTTACAGTTGATCTGCGGCCGTACACCGTTTACCATCGACAGGGATTCAAATACACTAGGTGCCGGATTTTTTTGAAAGAACTTGTTTGAATATACTTCCACCGGGATGGGACTTTCCAGTCGTTTTACTGCTTTCATCGTACCTGAAACAACAACGGCGTCTAAAGAGGAAGACGGCTGTAGTTCTACCAGTAATTCTGTAAGGGAGTCTTTTAAAAACACTTTTTGCTGATACGGTTCATACCCAGCCATGGTAACTTTTACCAGGTGTTCTCCAAATGCAACATTGTAAAAAACAAAACTCCCCAGTGAATCGGCAGCCTTCGTTTGTTCATTTAGGGTAATGGTTGCACCTTCTAAATGCTCAAGGCCTGACCGGACTTCACCTTTCAGATTTGCTTGCGAAAAAGAAAAAAATGCAAGGTGCAGCATACATCCCAATAAAATCGTCTGCCTCATCATGATCATAATATTTGAATATCCAAAACTAAAAAATTTGGGTTACCAAATAAATTTTATTTCTATTCCCACTTTACATTTGTGAAATGTCTCATTTCGGCCACCAATTCGAAGAAAATTACCTGAAGGAGCTGTACAAGCTGAGCCAGAAAGATGTAAAGAAGGTCAATAACACAGCTTTGGCAAAAGCCATGGCACTTAACCCGGCTACAGTACTGGAGATGGTTCGTAAACTAAGCGAAAAAGGTTTGGTGGAATTGCTCTCTGATAAAAGCATTCAGCTTACAGAGCAGGGAAAGAAAAAGGGACTGCTGATTATCCGGAAACATCGCCTTTGGGAGGTTTTTCTTGTTAGCAAATTGAAGTACAGATGGAGTGAAGTGCACGACCTGGCGGAACAATTGGAGCATGTAGGCAGTGAAGACCTTATTAACAGGCTGGAGGAATTTTTAGGTTATCCTGCCTTTGATCCGCATGGCGACCCTATACCCGACCGGAATGGAAAACTCAAAAAGAATACAGCCATTGCCCTATCCAAAGCTCTCAAAAACAAAAATTACCAGGTGGTAAGTTTTGCCGATACGGCTGATTCCTTTCTTGATTACCTGAGCAAACTGCAAATAGAACCCGGCACAAAGCTGAAGATAACCGACCAATTGGAGTATGATGGTTCGTTCTCTCTCACCGTGCAGAAAAGTATCATCCAGATTTCCGAAAAAGTGGCAAGCAATATATTGGTACAACCGGTTATTTAGCCTTTCTCTTTAGTGCATTTAAAAACAGGTATTCAAAACTGATCATCACACTGTTTTTGGTAATACGATAAATATCACTACCCAACTGAAAACGATAACCAACATTCAGTTTGGCGGCACTGTTAAAAATGGCCTGCACAGATGGCGCCAGGTCAACATAGTAAGTTTCGCCTGGAAAATTGATGTTACGGCCGCCCAGCAATTCCACATATAAGTTCAGATTCGTTTGGTCATAATCTTTGTACTCAAATGGCAGTAAAAGATAGCCTGCCGAAAGCGAATAATTGATAGCCTGGTAAGCATAAATTCCCTGCAGGTTTTTATCCTTTCGTTTTTCATCCAGTACTTCATTCCATGCGACAGTACCCGAAAGGGCCAGTTTGTGCCAGAGTTGTGTGGCGATCAACCCTGCCTGCACACCGCTTTGTTCTCCCATCATCAGGTTGATCTCGTTATGATCAAGATGATTGCGGCTGTAAGCGGCCGTACCAAAAACAGCCATGCGGAAATGTTTGTGCACTTCATCATTGGAAAGAAAACGGTATTTGGCGTATAAGCGGCCCCCTTCCCAAATCATACTGTTCTGGTGCATGTTGGAAAAATTGGCACCGGCTTTTACCATCCAATTTTTGCTGAGTCCTGCTGCCACTTCCGGCATATACCGTTGAAGAGTTCTTTCAGAATGAACATCACCATGCAAAATGGCGGTTGCTTTTACGGTAACTGATTGCGCCGGGTTGTTTGATGCCGGTTCGGAATATGGATATAATTCCTGCGCAGAAACACTGATCCCTGCCAGCAGGGCAACGACAAAAGAGTATATAACTTTCATTTGGGGAAAGAAAGCCCTCCAAAAAAGGAGGGCTTAATGGGTATTAAATAATGACATGAAAGATCCTGTTGGCATCCTGCCCACCTTCTGATGAACAGCATTTTGCCATGCGGCCTGTCTGTACACATTCCATCTTTGTCATGGATGCATATTTCTTAAAATCTTTTGCAGAAACAAAGGATTTATCCACGATAGAGAAGGTCACATCACCATTCAGCGACTGAGCTTTTGCTGTAAGAATATGAAATGTTTTTCCTCCAATCGCAACGTGGTCATCCTTTTGCACCTGCAGGTTACTTACCGCTGTTGTGACCTTCAGTGAAGCCACCGAAAAACCGGCATCTTCCACCGCTTTTCCCAAGGCGTCAAAATCAACAGTTTCAGCAGGTTTGAAAGTAAGATTGTACTGCTGGTTCTTGATATCAACCAATACCTTTTCGACAAAGGGTACTTTTTCCAGGGCCACTTTTACTGCTTTGGAACACATGGAACAGGTTAAACCACTGGCCTGCAGAGATGCACTTTTGAATTGTGCCTGTGCAGAAAAACCCCAAACCATCAGCATAAAAACCAATAGCTTTTTCATATTGATGAATTTTAAAGGTTAGGACTTTTTGCAACAATCTTTTGTATCACAACCGGCTTCTTTGCAACAGCTCATATCTGCGTTGCATTTGCCATCTTTCATGCAGGCTGCTTTCGTGCACTTTTCATGATCGCAACAACTTTGCGAAGTTGCAGCAACAGAAGAAGTGCCTCTTTCATATTTGCAGCACTCGTGCAGGCTATCATAGGCCTCGTTGGTGGCTTTTACATTTTGCGTATCGTAGCCAACACCGGCTACAGCCTTTTCGATTTTGGCGGTATTGGTAGTATTGCTGGTGTATTTTACCGTCAGCATTTTGTTGTCGGTACTCCACTCGGCAAACGTTGCACCGGCATCTTTGGCCGCTTTTTCAATTTTCTTTTTGCACATGCCGCATTCGCCGGAAACTTTTATTTTTTCGGTTTTTGCCTGCGCAAAACCAACAGAAGCAATAGAAACAAAAAGGACGAGGAAGAATATCTTAAGCGTTTTCATTCTTTAGAATTTTTTATGAAATTGATTGAATTGAAGAGTAAAGCAACATTTATTTGTTGCAGGAAAAATTGCAGCGGAGTAGCCTCTTCTAAATTCTGAAAACGCGGTTGTGGAGGTAAGTATCCTGTTCACTCAAAGGAGGTCCATGGGCAACAGGTTCTTTTGTTTCCCTCTCAAAAAAATAAGGTGTAAATAGAAGATTGGTTGGTAAATAAACCGGAATGGAAACCGAATAATCAGCTTGTACCAGTTTTGCGGTGGTATGATCAACTTTCAGTTTCACCACCTTGACTTCGTCTTTACAACAGCCGTCATTATCGGCGATGGGCATACCGCATTTACCACATTCATCTGCTGCTGATTCGCCCCACTCCATGCCATTCAACCGGTCCATGCAATAATGTACAGAAACCACAAAGCCTGTACTGACTACAAAATAAACGAGGAGTGATATGGTAGCGATCAGCTTTTTCATTCCTTTTGCAAATATAGAAATAGCCTCAGCAATCAAAAGCCGATTTTCTTCAATTGCATTTAATTAACAAAAGTCCAGTAGATGCCAAAACGAAAGACCATTCCCGGTGTAGGATAACCGGCTGCGGCCATGTTATTAGCGGTAAATCCAAGACTACCGCTCCCAAAATTAGCGGTGTGCAGGTTTTCGAGCCGCAAAAACCCTTTGAATGTACGGATACGAAAATGCAGGAAAGCATGGACTTCTGGCCGGTTGCTAATGGTGAGTGTATCCTGGTAGAAAAACTGTCCCAGGACAGGAGAATAATTATCAGCCTTAAAAGGCGTATTGTATCGCAGCTCAAGCCCGGTAGAAAGATTTAAATTACGGAAGAAACGTCCTTCAAATGCCAGTCGATTACGGGTAAAGAGCAAGGGAAAATTGACCTCTGCCCCACCCGCTTTTTGTTGTACGTACAATTCGGAGTGCACATTCCAAAAGCGGCCCAGGCGAAATGTTTTCGCACCACTGACACGCAATACATTAAACAGGGCACTCTCCTGCCGCAACTGCCGGTAACCATTCATGTACAGGTAATTTGTAACAATATAATAATCACCTTTCAGCTGCAGGGCCAGTTTGGGCAGGTAATAGCTGGCAAAAAAATGAATGGTATTTTCTTTTGAAAAATCTTTTGGATCATCCAGGTAAAAAGAGCTGCGCTGGTCATACAAAAACGAAGGCGATCGGTTGATGTTCTGAAAACCAATCTGCAGGGTACCCAACTCCTCGCTCAGCAAACGCTGTAAACTAACGTAGGCATGATAGTCACCAATGTTATTTCCTGCCAGGTGCAACCTTCCAGATGCATTGATATCCCATTTTTGATTTTTGGTACGGTTGCGGTATTCGCCATGTCCTATAATGTTGTAAAGTGAGATATCGCCACGTGGTAAATATCCTTTCACTAACTGCAACTCTGCACCCAGATTAATAAACTGCTGGAGGTTGTTGGCATCCGGAAACTGGTAAATGGAAAAATCATTGCTGATCTCCTGCCAGCTATCCTGCAGGTAAATAGAATCGCCTGGATTTATTTTAATATTATAAAGACTATCATAATAGGTTGAGTCCGGGATGTTATTTGTGGCATCTGAAGGAAAATCCTGGTAGGAATACTTGTAACGACTATACCGCAGGCTATGCTCGAACCGCACCCTTGGGTAAAAAAGCGGGATGACAGTTGAATCCGTTACCAGTGAATCCTTGCGTCCCAGGTCATACTGCTGGCGCAAAAAAAAGTTGCTTTCGTTCTCCATGCGTCCGGTGCTGAATGAATTGCTGAACACACTGGCCCGCAGCGAAGGGCTTCCTCCCAGTACAGTTGGAATGGTAAATCGGCGTTCGTATGTAGGATTATTTAAGTAATCCTGGTCCATGAGAATGCCACCGCTTTCCCCTGCGCTCATTTTGTTTTGCAGAAAAACAAAATAATTGTTGTAGCGGCGGTTTGGCGATTGGTACCAGGAGGCTAGTTGGATGTTCGCATGGTTATTACGCTGGTTTCGGAATTGGCCCGGTGCCGTGATCAGCCGGTAATTAAAACTCGCATTCCAATGTGGCTTTAAATTTTGCGTATGCAGCACTTCAATAATCTGTTCTGTGCCGGTAGCCACCATGTACCCTAATTCGGTATAGGGTCGTGGTGTGTTGAAAAACCGTGTTTGTTGCAGGCTCCATTTGTAAACATCCAGTGTATGAAAACCCGGATCCCAGCCGGTTCGAGACGGCATGGTAAATAGTAATGACCGGGTGGCAGAACCGGTATTCCCGAGGTAAAGATGCGTAGCCGGAATGGGAAAACGGCTTGTATAATCACGGACCGAAGTATCAAAGGATGTGGGTCGAACTGTGTTGAACGTATAGATTCTTACATTCAAACTGTCATCGCTGTAGTCACGGCGTTCCACACCTTCCCTCCCGGCAGAATCGGAATTGGCGCCCCGTATTTGTGGCAGTCCCTGCTCCTGACCCGGCACTGACGGACTTCCCGGAAATCCACCTGGTCGGATAACCGGACGTTGTGCCAGCAGGCAGGATGCCTGAACCAGCAATAGCAGGAGAAAGATGGTATTCCGGAACGATTTCTTCACGTTTGCATCATTATAGAGAGGCAATCATTTCGCGAATGATGGCTGAAAACTTGGGCTCAGCTTCCTTAGCTGCCTGCAGAACTTCTTCATGGGTGATGACATTTTCCTCTTCACGGATACCCACATCCGTGATCACACTCATGGCAAAAACAGCCATGCCCAAATGCGATGCGGCAATCACTTCCTGCACGGTACTCATGCCAACAGCATGCGCTCCCAGAATGCGGATCAGTTTGTACTCGGCACGGGTTTCAAACGTTGGCCCGGTAACACCGAAATAAACGCCTTCTTTTATAGCAATGTCCAGGCGTTGTGCAATCTCTTTTGCTTTTTGCACCAGGTCTTTCCGATAGGGTTCACTCATATCGGTAAAGCGTGGTCCGAGTCTATTATCGTTTGGACCCAGCAAGGGGTTCGGTGTAGCAAATGAAATATGATCGGTAATGATCATCAAGTCACCAACCTTCATGCCTTCGCCAACACCACCGGCCGCGTTAGAAATTACAACGGTTTCGATTCCTAAAAATTTCATCACCCGGATAGGAAAAACAACGTCTTCCGGTGAATACCCTTCATAAAAATGAAAACGGCCTGCCATGGCTATGACAGGTTTGCCGGCAATCGTGCCGAAAATCAGTTTGCCGTGATGGCCTTCTACCGTGGAAACCGGGAAGTGCGGAATGTTTTCATAAGGAATCTGGTGTTCGACATGGATCTCCTGGGTAAAATTGCCAAGGCCACTGCCCAGCACAACACCAATCTTTGCGTCTGTCGTATGATAGGATCGCAGGAACTGCGAAGCTTCAACGAGTTTATCGTAGGTATTCATTTGCGGCAAAGATAGCCGCCGGAACTTTACGGTTATTTTATGAAATTCATAATATTGGGAGTAAACAGATTGCAGGAATGACCATCTATCAATCAATCTATTGCAACTCACCATTCACCACTCATTTATAGAGTGTAAGGTCATTCAGTATATCGGAGATGGTATCGTTTTGAAGCAGGATACCTTTTGCACTGACCTCCGTTTCAATTTTGGCATGTTCAGTTTCCAGTTCTTTGGTGTTGATGGCTTTTGCCCTTTTTTCCTGCGGCGGGTTCAGCTTCTCCGACTTTTCAAACTCCAACACTTTTTCGTGTATATCGGCGGGTAAGCTGTTCTCGCATTTATAAGCCAGCTCAATAAACTGCCGGGCAAAAAAAGCATCGATCTGGATACGGCGCTTCGACAGGTGGGCAAACTTGCCAATGATGCGACAAATGTTCTCCCGTTCTTCGGGACTTAACTGCTCAGCAAATTCATAATCTTCGATCCTGCAAAGTGAAAGGATCAGGGGCTCCAGCACATCTACCGATACCACGTACACATCATAATCGGCCATGTTGTACACAAACTGGTTTACTACCGGTAATGTGTTGGTTGGTATCACCAGGAACACATCTTTTTTCACCCCTTCGATCTTTGCATATTTTTTTGCCGCTTCCGCCTGCGCTTTCAGGTATTGGGGGAAGTTCTTCAGGTCCTCGCCTGCCGGACTTTTGGCGTCGAATACCACGTATTCATCACAGATCAATAAAGTATTATCGGGTTCGCCACGAAACGGCGGCTTGTCTACATAATTCAGTGTATGCTTCTGGCAGATCAGTTTCATACGCCCCTGCACATCGGTCTGGTGCATCGTCCATGTCTCTTTAAGGGCAAGCAGACGACTCATCTCTTCTTCATGGCGTTCCTGGATTTCTTTTGACCGTTCTTCCTGCAACTGCTGCCGGAGTCCTTGCAACGAAACAATTTCCTCGGAATATTTTTGCTGACGGAATTCTTCTTCCTTTTTAAGCTGAATATTTTCTTCCCTTGCTGCTTGCAGGTCTCTTTGGCAGTTCTGAAGGCGCTCTTTCAGGAGTGCCAGTTCCGAACTCAGGTTCAGCAATTGTCCATCAAGATTTCGTTTTGTTTCCAGTGCTACAGTTAGTTGCAGATGGCTGGAAGCCAGGGACTGTTCGGCAACACTGAGTTCATTTTGCAAAGCACCCAAACCAGCAGCAGCATCAACCAGGTCTTTTCGAACCCGTCCCCATTGGAAGATCCGCTCCCAGAAGGAAAGATTTTTGACTTTGTCTAAAAAAGCCCTGACGGTAAGAAGTTGGTTACTCATGCCACTGGATTTGGGTTAGCGTATTGTAGTTAAAGATGCAAATTTCTGCGAAGGGTTGCAATGCAAGGTCAAAATTCAAAAGCAAAGCTGTCATCACTTCACGTAAACACGGTACACCTTGCCTATCACTCATTGCTTTTGGGTTCAATCAGATCCCACAGATTTCCATAAAGATCTTTGAAAACAGCCACCGTACCATATGCTTCATCAGCGGGCCCGCGAACAAATTCAACGCCCTGCTGACGTAGATTGTTGTAGTCACGCCAAAAATCATCCGTATGCATGAAGAGGAAAACACGGCCACCGCTTTGGTTTCCGACAACCTGCTTTTGTTCATCCGTAGCCGCTTTGGCCAAAAGCAGGGAAAAGATGCCATCACCTTTTGGCTTTATCACCACCCAACGTTTGGTTTCACTCATGGGTTTATCTTCTATCAATTCAAACCCGAGCGTTTGGGTATAAAAACGGATTGCCTCATCATAATCATTCACCACCAAGGCCACTTGTATGATTCGCTGGTTCATAAGAAATAGTAAAAGACAAAGAAACGCAGAAACCAAAAGCCATCCATGCCGCATTGCACTTTCAGTTGTTAGATTTGTGTTATGCATTACCGCGCAGCAACGATTGATGATATCCAGGACATCCAACAGATCAGGCATGCCGTGAAAGAAAATGTTTTGTCCGACCCTTCGCTGGTAACCGATGAAGATTGCATCCGGTACATTACCCAACGCGGCAAAGGCTGGGTTTGTGAAGAAAACAATCGGATGATCGGTTCTGCCATTGCCGATTTACAGGATCATAATATCTGGGCACTATTCCTCCGTCCTGAATACGAAGGCAAAGGTATAGGCAGGCAGTTGCATTACCGGATGCTGGAGTGGTATTTTAGCCAAACAAGCGAAACGGTTTGGCTTAGTACAGAAAAGGGAACCAGGGCAGAAGGCTTTTACCGCAAATTGGGTTGGAAGGAAGTGGGCAGCTATGGAAAGTGTGAAATTAAATTTGAAATGACGTTTGCTGACTGGCAAAAGGTGAAAAATGCTCACCTGGCAACTGATAATCTTATTTAAGCAGTTTTTCTTTTTATCATCCTGAAAAACCGTGTTTGTAAAAAAACGGAGGCGAAGGTTAGTCCGAGGATCAGCCCCAGCCACATGCCCATGGCTCCCATCTCCAGCACATTGGCAAATACATAACCTGCCGGGATACCAATCACCCAATACGCAATCCCAATCAACACTGTCGGCGTTTTTACATCCTTGATGCCGCGGAGCAAACCGGCACCAATCGCTTGTGTGCTGTCGGAGATCTGGAAAATACCAGCCATCAACAGCAGCAAGGCTGCCATGGCCTGCACTTCGCCATTTTTTGTAAACAAAACCGGTAGTTGGTGGCGAAACAGTACGAACAAAACTGCGCAAAAGATACCATAAACAACAGCCGAAAGCACCGTACTCTTGCCAATGCTGGCAATCTTTGGCCAGTCTTTTCTGCCAAATGAATTGCTCGTGCGGATAGAACCGGCCTGCGACAATCCCAGCGAAACCATAAACGTAAAGGCGGCACAACTCAGCGCAATCTGGTGCGCTGCCTGTTCTACCGCGCCAATGGTACCAATCAGGATGCCGGTGACCGCAAACGCACCGGCTTCCATCCCTATCTGCAGGCTGCTGGGAACACCTATGCCCAATAATTCTTTCAGGGTTTTTCGGTTCAACTTCCATTCGGTTTTGCGAAAAGCTATGTATACACTAAAATGCCGGCCTTTCAAAACCACCACTAACAGTGAAAGAAACATGAGCGTTCGGGTAATCAGCGTTGCCCAACCGGCACCTACCAATTCCAGCCGGGGAAAACCCCAGTTGCCAAAAATGAGCAACCAGTTTAGAAAAATATTGACAGGCATGGATAGCAGCGAAAAGATCATGGCTAACCGTGTTTGCTCCAGTCCATCGGCAAACTGTTTCAGCGTCATGAACAGGAGCATGGGAATGAGGGAAAGTGCAATAAGCTCTAAAAAAGGAATAGCATGTTCCACCACCACAGGGTCCTGCCCAAGGTGCCGCAGAATGTTTTTGCCTGCTACTAATGAAAGCGAAATCACCAGTGCTGTTATCGCACAAAGAACAAAACCGTTAAACAGGTAATGTGATACCGCCTTTTTATCGCCTCTCCCATTAGCCATGGAAACCATCTGCGATACGGAAATGGTCATACCAATGCCAAAGATGAAAGGAATGTTGACGCCATTAATCACCAGTGCCGTTGCTGCCAATTGCTTGTAATCGATAGCACCTACCATGGCGGAATCAATAATATGAAGTGCCATCTGGGCCAATTCGCCAATGATGATGGGTAAAGCTAAACGGAAGGTTTGTGAGGCTTCTTTGCGCAACGTCATAAAAGGACGGCGAAGGTAAAGAACTCGGTGCAGTTGCATGACAGATACCGGAAGATGGCGTCAAAAGCAGTGTGCAGGCGTCTTATTAAAATAATTTTCCACAAATGCTTGCAAATTGGATACAGCACCATTATTTTGCTCTTCCATTTGAAAATCCAACATTCATGAAACTGACCAACACCTTCCGGATGAAGACCAAACTGCATGCTTTGCTGCGCCAGGTTCTTCTGACTTGCTTATTTGTTTCAATTTTAGCCATCACACTTTACGTCCTGATCAACAGCCCTGCCTAAAACAATCTAAATAGAAGAAATAGCCCTGCAACCAGAGCTGCTACAAGCGTGTTGCAGAAATTCACCGTATCGTTACCGATGCGATGCTTCCGTTCCAATGCCGCGCCAAGTACAGAATCGGTGAGGTTACCGATTGTTCCCGCCAAAAGGATGATAAAGAAACGATGATCCCAACCGAAACCGAAGCTATATATCGCTGCCATAACAGCGCTGCCCATCAACCCGATCAGGGTTCCTTCGAGGCTAACCACTCCATCCAAACCCTTCTGATCCTTTTTAAAGGTGAGAATGTTATAGAACTTTTTTCCGTAAAGACTTCCCAGTTCAGACGACAAAGTATCAGCCAAAGCAGAAGAAAACGCGGCAGCAATCATCAGCGCAAATAATTCTTTGTACTGTGGTAAAAAAAGCGAAAGTAGCCCAAGGACACCCGCCATGCCGGCGTTTGCCAGCACCTGGCCCAGTTTGCGTTGGCCGTCGCTTTCCTGCGCCATGCCAATGGCTGTTTTTTGTTTTCTTTTCCAGCCGGTAGCCAATGTTCCCGCAACAAAAAAAACGGCGAGCATGGCAATGCCTGTCCATCCCGCCCCTATAAAAATGCAAAAGCCTGTGATGCCGCCAGCCACCGCACCGGAGGCTGTCAGTTTACGGTGCCGTATACTTTCAATAACGCTGACGAAAAGAAGAATAACAAGGAGTATGTACTGCAAAGAGATGGTCTTTACGCCGTAAATTTAAGAAGAACGGCTTCCATTAATTGTTCGATCCTGTCATTACAAAGATTGCTGATACTGCCTTCGTGTGTATGTTGCAAAGGCTTATCAAGCGGGTATGAAAATTCACTTTTCTCCACCTGGTTGCCCACTTCTTTATAAGCATCGCGGAACGATACCCCCTGGTTGACGAGATGATTCACCGCTTCTACCGTGAACAGGTATTTGTATTTTTCGTCCTGCAAAATATTCTCCTTTACCTCCATATTGTCAAGCATAAGTTGGCACAACTGCAGGCAGGCTTTTAATTCTTCAATGGCAGGAAAAAGGATCTCCTTTGTTAGTTGCAGATCGCGGTGATAGCCGGAAGGCAGGTTGTTGACCAGCAATGTCAGCTCATTGGGTGTCGACTGGATGCGGTTGCATTTGGCCCGTATCAGCTCAAAAACATCGGGGTTTTTCTTGTGCGGCATAATGCTGCTGCCGGTAGTAAGTTCAGAGGGGAAGGTGATAAAACCAAAGTTCTGGTTCATGTACAGGCAGCAATCCATGGCCAGGCGGCTCAGGGTTGCCGCGACAGAGCTCAGTCCCATGGCTACCAGCTTTTCTGTTTTTCCTCTTGTCATCTGCGCATAAACAGCGTTATAATTCAGCGCAGCAAATCCCAGCAAGGCTGTCGTTCGTTCGCGGTTCAATGGGAAGGATGATCCATAACCGGCTCCGCTTCCCAATGGATTTTTATTGGTGACCTGATACGCTGCCGCCAGCATTTCCAGGTCATCGACAAGGCTTTCGGCATAGGCACCAAACCAGAGCCCAAAAGACGACGGCATGGCTATCTGCAAATGGGTGTAACCGGGCAGGAGCACATCCTTGTATTTATCGCTCTGCTGAATCAGGAGATCGAATAATGCTTTTGTTTCGTTTTTCACAGCCAGCACCTGTGCCCGCAGATACAGTTTGATATCAACTGCCACCTGGTCGTTGCGGCTACGTCCGCTATGAATTTTTTTACCAATCTCCCCGATGCGTTCCGTAAGCAAAAATTCCACCTGCGAATGCACATCTTCCACATCATCGGCGATCATAAATTTTCCATCGGCAATCTCCTGTTCAATCTGCCGCAGGGCATCAACAGCAATGGCAGCTTCCTCTTTGGTCATCAGCCCCACTTCACCCAGCATGGTAACATGTGCAATGGAACCCTGCACATCGTAAGGTGCCAGCAGGAGGTCAAATTCTTTATCCCGGCCAACAGTGAATGTTTCAATCAGTTCAGACGTGGAGGTAGTTTCTTTTTGCCAAAGCTTCATTTGAAAACAATTTTTTCACGAACAATACGAATGTCAGCGAACAACTCTTTCAAGCAGTTCTATATATTCCTTGATTCCCTCTTTCATCTCCTCAACATAAATATATTCATTAGCGGTATGGCTTCTTGCCGAATCGCCGGGTCCCATCTTCAGCGCCGGAAAAGGCATCAGCGCTTTATCAGAGGTGGTTGGAGAACCATAATACGTTTTTCCCATCGCCAGGCCGGCTTTTACCAACGGATGATCCAGTGGGATCATTGATGAACGAAGACGGGTGCTGCGGGCCGCCACCTCGCTCTGCACGCTGCTTCGGATGGTCTCCAGCACTTCTTCCGGCGTGTACAATTCGTTGATGCGAACATCTACAACATATCTGCATTCTGCCGGAACCACATTGTGTGCTTTGTTTTCCGTTTCTATAGAAGTTACTGACATCTTCACCGGGCCAAGCAGGTCCGACACTTTTTCAAACTGAAAGCAACATAGCCACTCGATATCCATCATGGCTTTGTAAATAGCATTCTCCCCTTCATTGCGGGCTGCATGACCGGCTTTTCCTTTTGCCTTGCAGTCGAGCACCATCAGTCCCCGCTCCGCAACGGCCATCTGCATCAATGTTGGTTCGCCAACAATGGCAAATGCAATTGGAGGCAAGTGTGGCAAGGCGCTCTGCACACCATTTACACCCGATATCTCTTCTTCCGCGGTTGCCGCGTATGCCAGATTGTACTGCAGGTTTTCGCTGCTATAATAATGCAGAAAGGTCATCAGCAGTGATACCAGGCACCCCCCGGCGTCGTTGCTGCCCAAACCATACAATTTTCCGTCGATGATCTCCGGCTGAAATGGGTCTTTGGTATAGGCGGAGTTGGGCTTCACCGTATCGTGGTGTGAGTTTAAAAGAATAGTGGGCTTAGTCGCATCAAAATGTTTGTTCAGGGCCAGTACATTGTTACCAACCCTTGTGACCTCCACTCCTTTTTCAAAGAGGAACTTGGTCAAAAAGCTGGCCGTTTGCCATTCTTCCTTGCTGAACGAAGGAAGGCGGATCAGTTCCGAAAGAACCCCTATGGCCTCCTGGTGCAGTATGTCTGGTTGATTATTCATGGATGATGGTTGTTCCGGAATCACCGGACACAAGCGATGAAAGGTTTTCGGCTTTCCCAATGATAACTTTTTGTACACCGCTAGTTAGTGCTGCAAAGGCGTTATCGAGCTTTGGAATCATTCCTGCAAACACCAGTCCTTTTCCTTTTAGCTCAGCGTATCTGGCAGGATCAATCACTGGTATCACCGATGATTCATCTTCGGCATTCAGTAAAACACCCGCTTTTTCAAACGAATACACAAGGTGTACGTTGTAATAAGTACTCATTGCTTTTGCCGTTTCCTGTGCAATGGTATCGGCGTTGGTATTCAGCAGTTGTCCCGCACCGTTATGGGTGATCGGCGCCAGCACCGGCGAAATGGCTTGTTGTAAAAGGCTGTGCAGGAAAGATGCATTCACACCATCAACATCACCGGCAAAGCCGTAATCACGGTCTTTTACTATACGTTTATGCGCCAGGATCACATTGCCGTCGGCACCGGAAAGGCCAATTGCATTTGAGCCATGTGCCTGCAATTGCGATACGATAGATTTATTGATTAATCCCGCGTAGACCATGGTTACAATCTTCAGTGTTTCGGCATCTGTTATGCGGCGGCCTTCTACCATCTGCTGTGGAATATTCAGTTGATCCGCCAGTTTGGTAGCCAGTTTACCTCCACCGTGAATGAGTATTTTCTTTTCTGCAATCGCTGCATAAGATTGCAGGAATGCGGAAAGCTTCTCTTCATCATCAATGATATTGCCGCCGATCTTGATTACGTAAAGCGTCTCCATACAGCCGGCTTTATTTCGAATTTAGAATTTCTGATAAAACTGCCTGCGCCGCCCATACCCGGTTTGAAGCTTCCTGTGTAATAATGCTGTTGGGTCCATCCAGGATCTCATCGCTCAACTCCACGTTGCGACGCACCGGCAGGCAGTGCATGACCTTTGATTTGTTTGTCAGGGCTAATTTTTCGTTTGTCAGCATCCAGGCATTATCCCGACAAAGGATCTCTCCATATTGCTGATACGAACTCCAGTTCTTCACGTAAACATAATCAGCGCCCTGTAGGGCCTTATCCTGGTTATGCATGATCGCAGCGCCTTTAGTAAACTGTTCGTCAAGGTCATAGCCTTCCGGATGCGTTACGACAAAATCCACTTCACCCCAGGCTGTCATCCATTGTGCAAAACTGTTGGCCACACACTGCGGCAAGGGTTTTACATGCGGTGCCCAGGTCAGAACGACTTTCGGATTGGCGTTTGCGGTTTGGGATTTTAAGTTATGTTGCCAGGTTTCTTTTATTGTGATCACGTCCGTTAAACTCTGGAGGGGGTGCAGGGTTGCACTTTCGAGGCTTACCACCGGAATGCCTGCATATTTGATAAACTGTTTGATATATTGTTCGCTGTAATCTTCTTCCCGGTTTCTCAATGATGGAAACGTGCGGATAGCAAGAATATCAAAATACTGACCCATGATCGGCGCTGCATCTTTTACATGCTCCACGGTAGTGCCATTCATCACAGCACCATCTTCAAATTCGAGTGCCCAACCTTCTGCACCCACGTTAAAAACAATGGCTTCCATTCCCAGGTTTTGCGCGGCAATTTGTGTACTGAGCCTTGTACGCATGCTAGGATTCAAAAACAGGCAGCCAATGCGTTTGTTAGCACCCAGCTCTTTATTGCTGAACGGGTCGGCCTTATACGCCAGCGCTTTTTCAACCAGCGCATTGATGTCAGCTACATCATGGACGGAAATAAACTGCTTCAATTTTAATTCTCTTTTTTATGTACTGAGCTATGATACTACTATCGTCTGTTGTTGCAACCTTTGATTTGGCAACTCCTTCCAGAGGAAGAAAAGAATGAATTACACCAATATGTCAGGTAAACTATTGCGCAATGCTGGCAGCAGTTCCGGCTTCCTGCAAAGCACCGATCTCCATTTTCAGCTTCTGTAAAAAATCATCGATAGCATCCCTGGTTATGTTCAAAGCAGGCAGCAGGCGAATAACATTAGGCTTGGCCTCACCAGTGAAAACATGGTGTTTTTGCAACAAATTCCTACGCAGGTCCTTCAAGCCATCCGGCACATCAAAGCCAATCATCAAACCTGATCCCCTTACATTCTGTACACCATCAATCTTTCTTAGCTCCTCCATGAGGTAAGTTCCGTTCTCGCCAGCTTTATTTACCAGGTCTTCCTGCTCAATCACTTCCAGTACACCCAATGCAGCAGCACAGGCCAGGTGATTGCCGCCAAAAGTGGTTCCCAGCATTCCGTGCTTGGGCTGAATATGCGGAGCGATTAGGATGCCGCCAATCGGGAAACCATTGCCCATGCCTTTTGCCATTGTGTAAATATCAGCCTGCACACCGGCGCCATCGGCTGTAAAGAAATTCCCGCTGCGTCCGTAACCACATTGTACTTCATCGGCAATAAACAATGCACCGGCTTCGGTACAAAGACGGCGAATGCTTTGCAGAAATGTGGTGGAAGCAACATTAATCCCGCCGACACCCTGGATGGTTTCAATGATCACTGCTGCGACTTCATTTCCTTTTTCATGAAAAAAACTGGTGAGTGCTTTCTCGTCATTGTATGGAAGAAAATGCACGTTGTCCGTTTCGTTTACCGGAGCCACAATCGCTGGATTATCCGTTGCGGCTACTGCCAGCGATGTACGGCCGTGAAAGGCTTTTTTAAAGGCAAGAATTGTCTTGCGTCCGGTATGAAAAGAAGCCAGCTTCAGCGCATTTTCATTGGCTTCAGCGCCACTGTTGCAGAGAAACAACTGGAAGTCTTCCTTTCCACTGATCACGCCCAGCTTTTGCGCAAGTTCTTTTTGAAGTGGTATCTCAACAGAATTGGAATAAAACGCAATCTTGTTCAGCTGCTCTTCGATACGTCTTACCCAGTGCGGGTGTGTATGACCGATAGAAATGACCGCATGCCCTCCATAAAGGTCCATGTAAGGCGTTCCATTCTCATCCCAAACCGTGGTGCCTTCTGCTTTCACGATGTTGATGGGATTAATAGGATAAACGTCGAAGAGTTTCATGTTGAACAATTTTCTTTTAACGATGAAAAAGTAGCTGTCTTTCGTAGTACCGGAAACGCTCCGGCAAACTGCCGGCAAAACTTATGATTCCTTGTATAAATTATTGGCAATATTGGACGAAAGGCGAATGCCCTTGATAAAGGCAGAACTTAGCCCCTGGTGTTCCATTTCGTTTAAGCCTGCAATGGTGCAGCCTTTCGGTGAGGTTACTTTATCGATCTCTTCTTCCGGGTGCGTACCGTTCTCAATCAGCAACTTGGCTGCGCCATAGGCTGTCTGCGCTGCGATCTTTAATGCATCGTGTGCATGAAAGCCTATCTCCACCCCACCTTGCGAAGCCGCACGGATCGTTCGCAGGAAAAAAGCAATGCCGCAGGCGCAAAGCGCTGTGGCTGCACTCATCATGTCTTCCGGTATCCAGATGCACTGCCCCATGGTATCAAATATGTTTTGCACCATCGCTTTATCTTCATCGGTTGCATTCACAGCCGACAGACAGGTCATGCTTGCTCTTACTCGCATGGCGGTGTTGGGCATGGCCCTTACAATACGCAGGCTTGCGCCCAATTTGTCGCGAAAAACCTGTGTATGGGCGCCGGTAACAACTGAAACCACCAATTGCTTTTCCAGATCAATGCTTTTATGCAATTGCGAAAGAGCTGTATCCAGTTGCTGAGGCAGTACACAGATAAAAATAGCATCGGCACCGGTTACGGCTTCCGCATTGTTCAAACTAACCTGGTAGCCACGGCTTTTCAGTTCTTCCGAAAGTGCCGGTGTACGTTTGGTGATGGTGATATCAGCGGCCGTGCAACGGCCCGACTGCACTAAGCCTTCGGCCAGTGCCATCCCGATATTTCCACCACCGATTATGGTTGCTTTCATATGTATAACTTAAAAAGCGATCGATTTCAGCTCAATGCCTGCCCTCTCATCCAGGCCAAACATCAGGTTCATGTTCTGCACGGCTTGCCCGGACGCACCTTTCAACAGGTTGTCTATTGCCGAATGCACCACGAGTTTGGAACCGACTTTTTCCAGGTGAATAACACATTTGTTGGTGTTCACCACCTGCTTCAGGAAGATTTCTTTCTGGCTTACAAAGGTGAAAGGATGATCCTTATAATAGCTCTCAAAAAGATTCACCAATGCCTCAAGCGGCCAATCGCAGGTAATGGTGGAACTGATGAAAATACCGCGGGTAAAATCGCCTCGCCACGGTATAAAATGAATTTCTGAGGCCGCAGACCCGGCCTGCTCCAGCGACTGACGGATCTCTTTCAAATGCTGGTGCGAGAGGGTTTTGTAAGCCTGTATATTGTTAGCCCGCCAGCTAAAATGGGAGGTTTGTGCAAGGCTTTGCCCTGCACCGGTGGAACCGGTAATGCCTGTTGTATGTACTTCATCCAGCAGCCCTTCTTTTGCCAGCGGCAACAGGCCCAGTTGAATGCCGGTGGCAAAACAACCCGGGTTAGCGATATTGGCAGCGTTCCGGATTTCTTCCCTGTTTAATTCCGGCAGGCCATAAGTGAAACTGCGGCTTTCGAATGCTGCGGAAGATTTCAGCCGAAAATCCTGCGACAGATCAATGATCCTGATCTTCTCGTCAATTTTATTTTCTGCCAAAAATGTTTTTGCCACCCCGTGACCAACACAAAGAAATAGCACATCAATGTCATTGGAAATATCGCCGGTAAACTGAAGATCCGTGTCGCCGATAAGGTCCTGGTGCACGGCCGATACCGGGTTACCCGCATTGCTGCGGCTATGAATAAAAGAAACAGCTACATACGGATGGTGAATGAGTAAACGAATCAATTCGCCACCCGTATAACCTGCCCCACCTATTATACCTGCTTTTACTTTTTTGCCCTCCTGCCCGCTGAAGGGCGAGCCGCCCAACACACTCACTTCGCTTTTGCCTGAATCTTGCTGTGCCATCTATGGTGCTAAGTTTAATAGTGAAACGATGGTGTTGCTAAACACTGCTATCACGCAAGTTAATCGATGAATTTGCTATTCTTTACCGGAAGCCGTTTCCTTCACCTGGTGCAGGATCGACGTTTGATTACCGAATATCTTACTGAAACCTCTGACATCATCACCAGTCCAGCCGCTGTTCATTTCGCCGTATTTGCCAAATTTACTACTCATCAGGTCAAACGGTGACTCAATACCGATCACCTGGAAATAGTAAGGATTAAGTTGCACAAATACATCTCCGCTGACAGAAGCCTGCGAGCTTTGGAAGAAGGCTTCGATATCACGCATTACAGGGTCCAGGATCTGGCCCTCGTGCAGCCAGTTGCCATAGAACTGGGCCAGTTGGTCTTTCCACGAAAGCTGCCACTTGCTGAGCACATGTTTTTCCAGTGCATGGTGGGCTTTAATGATCACCATCGGCGCTGCTGCTTCAAAGCCTACCCGGCCCTTAATGCCGATAATTGTGTCACCCACATGAATATCGCGGCCAATGCCATAGGGAGCCGCAATGGCGCTCAAATGTTGTATCGCTTCTGTAGGATGGCCGAATGGCTGATCGTTGACCTCCTTCAACTCACCTTTTTCAAATGTCAGTTTTACTTCTTCGCTGCCGGTTTTTGTCACTTGGGTAGGCCAGGCCTCTTCGGGTAACAGGCCCTTGCTGTTCAGGGTTTCCCTGCCTCCCACACTGGTTCCCCAAAGGCCTTTGTTGATGGAGTACATGGCCTTTGCGAAGTTCATTTCCACTCCTTTGCCCTTCAGGTATTCAATTTCTTCTTCACGGCTCAGTCGCAGGTCACGGATAGGTGTTATGATATCCGTTCCGGGAATCATAATGTGAAAGATCATGTCAAAACGAACTTGGTCGTTACCGGCACCCGTGCTGCCATGCGCTACGGCATCAGCTTTCAGTGATTTTGCATGCTCTGCAATGTGCAGTGCCTGCACCAGGCGTTCGGCACTTACGCTTAAGGGGTAAGTGTTATTCTTCAGAACATTCCCGAAAACCAGGTATTTGATGATCCGGTCGTAATAACTTTTCACCGCATCAACGGTGGTATGGGTCTTTACACCCAGATTGTACGCATGGGCTTCTATACTTTTTAATTCATCCCCTGTAAAACCACCGGTGTTTACAATGATGCTGTGTACTTCGTATCCTTTCTCCTCTCCCAAATACTTAACGCAGTAGGATGTATCTAATCCACCGCTAAAACCTAAAACAACTTTTTTCATTATGCGTGATGGCTTGATTAGTGAAGGAAGTTGAACAATACCATTTTGAGTTTGCGGTTCACCGTGCGGTCTTCCTGTTTGGGCTTTTCGGTTCCTTTCAGGCGCTTCAGGAATTTCGCCTGCTTCAGTTTCATAAAGCGTTCGTACACGGGCTTTTTATCCTCGAAATGCTGCTTGGTTTCCTGCGGCTCATAGTGGTCTTTGGGATCGAACAACATAGCTGTGCAAAGGCAGTTCTTCCGCTCTTTGCTCATCAGGATATCATAATTCACACAGCTTTTGCAACCGGCCCAGAATTTTTCATCCTGTGTTAATTCAGAATATGTCACAGGCTCATAACCCAGGTCACTGTTGATCTTCATCACCGCCAAACCCGTTGTCAGGCCAAATATCTTGGCCTCTGGATATTTTTCCCGGCTTAACTGGAAGATGCGTTGCTTGATAGATTTGGCTACGCCGCTTTTACGAAACGCAGGAGCTACAATCAGGCCAGAGTTGGCCACGTATTCGCCTTCCCAGGTTTCAATGTAGCAAAAGCCAACCCATTCACCCTGAGGCGTTACGGCGATGACGGCTTTGCCCTCATCCATTTTCTGCGCTACATACTCCGGAGAACGTTTGGCAATCCCAGTGCCGCGAGCCTTTGCAGAAGATTCCATCTCATCGGTGATGATCTTTGCATATGCCTTGTCATCGGGTGTGGCTACCCTGATGATAATATTTTGATTGTCCACGTATGAAAAGAAATTGAGTTGTTTTTGGATTACCAATCCTATACCAAGATTTCACGGGGAAGTGTTCACTGATAGGGGCCCTGGTAAATGGCTCGTCCTATCAGACCAGAGGTCGTCTTGAAAGATAGCGGAACAGGTCAAAACATACCGATAACATCGCCGTTGTGTAAAAGGCGTGAAAAATGTAGTGTTTTGTATGTGAGGTTATGTTCACCGCTTTGAAATAAGGCACAAATGTATATTGTTTAAAAGAATAAGTGCAAAAAAAATTGTTAACCACTACCCACTTTTCCTAGTCAAAACGATAAAAAATAAAGGGGTAGGTGACAGTCCGCTTGGCTTAGGGAAAAATAAAGCTTTGGTACATATCTGTTCCCACGAGGCACCTCCTGCCCTAGTGAAAAAAACAGCAGGAATCATTTCTCATTTTTAGATCTCCTTTTCGATAACCTGTATTTTCAGGTAGCAACTGTCGTGTTTGCTGGTTGCCGGTGATAAAGCCATTGCATTCACATCTCTCCATAAGCAAAAGCATTCGACAGCCGTGGTGGGATTATTGCATAACCTACCCGAAATTCCTTTAATATGAAACTAAAAATTACCCTCATCGCATCGATGATGCTGCTCCTTGCCACTGTAAACACAAACGCAGCCAGTTTTTCAACCCCCGCTGCGCCGCCCAGTGGCGTAACCAATGAACTGACCCCCGAGCAAAAAGCCCGGATAGAAGCCATTGAAAAGCGTGTAATGGAGATCAAAGCACTGGACAAGTCCTCCCTTACAAAGGCAGAACGCAAGGCGCTGAAAAAGGAACTAAAAGACATGAAAAAAGAAGCCAAAGCCATTCGTGGTGGCGTTTACTTGTCGGTAGGTGCCATCATTATCATCATCCTTCTCCTGATTCTTTTGCTGTAATTATTTTCGTTTATCAACAGATCAAAAAACCTCCCGGACAAATCGGGAGGTTTTCTTTTGCACCTCTGATGGTGAATCCATTCACAGCATCATCTTACCCGGCGATCAGAAACTGCCGGTGCCATTCAGCAGTTTAATCCTTGCCGTTTCCGGGTAAACCTCAATGATACTGACAGAAGCCGGGTCAATTTCAATCCGTTGAAACAGGTCGAGGTGAATGCCTGCATAATGCGCTACCGCTGCTTTGATCAGATCTCCATGGCTCACTACAGCAATGGTTTGGTCAGGATGCCTGCAGCAAAGTTCCTGCAGGCAGTTAACCATTCTTACCTGCGCGGAACTCATCCACTCACCACTGGGAATTTGTGTAGCACTCCGGAACGTATTGAATAATTGAAACCGGTGATCGGATTCTAGATCTTGAATAGCCGCACCTGTCCACTCGCCAAAATCAAGCTCAATTAAATCCTGGTGGACTGCCACTTCTAATTGCTGGATTTGCGCCAGGGGCTCAGCTGTCTCTATCGCTCTTTCTATGGGACTGCTATAAATTGCCTGTATAGGAACAGCCCGCAGACGCTCAGCCAAATGCTTTGCCTGGTTACGTCCTTCTTCATTCAAATGAACAGCTTTCAGCCGTCCGGCGATGCGCTTCCCTACCATTTCTGTTGTTGCATGCCTGATCAATAATAATCTCGTCATTCTTTCCGGTCAAGATTTTGTTAGGGTGATGGTATCTAATTTTTATAAATAACCTGCCGCCGGCAATTTACAGGATAAAACAAATACGCATCCCGGTGAATTCCTGGGCAGACAGCACTGATGTTATAGCTATATTGGAATCAATTCCCTCGTTCGGGGATTCGTTATAATAGATGACAGTATTCATTTTGGAACCATAAAGACGAGTAACGTGAACCATATGACAGGACATAAAACAGGTATCTTAACTTTTCACCGCTGTATCAATTACGGCAGCTATTGGCAGTCGCGGTGTTTAGTGGAAGCGCTTCAATCCCGAGGAATGAATGCCTCAATTCTCGACCACCATTCGAAACAGGTCAATCTTGCGGAATGGCGGTGTGCCTATCAACCTGTGTTACCCACGCAGGTTCCTGCATCCGATTACCCGCTTTACCGCTCCAAGATGAAACGTTTTTTTGAAGCATTTGAGCAACTGCCGCTTTCACCTCGTTTTTCCCTGGCTAATCCCGAACAAATGGAAAACTATGATACCGTAATTGTAGGAAGTGATGAAGTTTGGAACCTGTTTCATCCGTGGTATGGCAAATGTCCTCTTTTTTATGGCGAAGGCATTGCAGCCGATCGGATCATTTCTTTTGCAGCCAGCTTTGGCAACTATCCATCCGAGTGGGGACTAGACCCTGTATGGGCATCGAAGCTGCACAATTTTGACGCCATTTCCGTACGGGATGAAAATTCAAAAACGCTGGTAAGAAAGGTTATTGAATTGGAAGCCGATATCGTTCTGGACCCTTGCCTGCAATTTCCCTTCACAGTGAAGGATGAGGAATATCCAAACCTGCAACAACCTTATCTTGCCCTTTATGGCCACAACTTCTCTCCGCATTTTATTGAAGCCATACGGAAATGGGCCAAACGGAAGTCACTGCCAATTATCAGCATTGGATACCGGAACGATTGGGCGGACAGCCAGTGGATTGATGCGGGACCCTTAGCGTTTCCACATTTTATAAAGGGGGCAGAAGCCGTTGCAACCAATTTTTTTCATGGCTGTGTTTTTTCCATTCGTTATGCAAAACCTTTTGCCTGCGAAACGTCCTCTTACCGCAATCAAAAAATAACGGGTTTACTAGCCCTCCTTGGTGGTGAAAGACATATCATCGGATCTGAGTCGCATACCAGCACGATTGATGCTTGTTTGAGTGAGCCGCCAGTGCAAGCAATCTTTGGCAACATTGCACTTTACAAGCAGCGATCAAATGATTTTTTAGACAGGGCTTTAAAAGCCCAACAATTACGTGTTGCATGAATTTGTATAGTCCAAATGATATTATCCGTTCCGGCTTATGCATTGGCTGCGGCAGTTGTGTGGCACAAGCTAATCAAACGGCAGCAACCATAGCTTTTGATCCTTTCGGAGAATTAAAACCAAAGGGACCATCTGAATGGTTAAAGCAGAAATCGGAGAAATTTTCAACCACCTGTCCCTTCTCTCCTCTTGCCAAAAATGAAAGTGATTTAGGTGCCGAAAATTTTCCGGAAGCAAAACATGTAGATGAACATTTGGGACGATTTCAATCGGCTTATGTGGGTTATGTGCAGGAAGAGGACTTTCGGCTGAGAGGCAGTTCGGGCGGCATGGTAAGCTGGGTAGCAGCAGAACTGATGCGCACGGGATTGATTGACGGTGTAGCCCATGTTGTTGCAGCAGAAGATCCGCAAAAAGAAGGACGATATTTTCAATACAGGATTTCAACATCCGAAACGGAGGTTAGGGAAGGCGCCAAGTCAAGGTACTACCCTATCGAATTATCGCAGGTGCTGAAGACCATTCGGGAAGTACCCGGCCGCTACGCAGTTGTAGGCATTCCCTGTTTTATCAAAGCCATTCATTTGCTCCGCCAGTCTGATCCGGTGTTCAAAGAACGGATTCCCTTCACACTCGGCTTGTTTTGCGGGCACATGAAAAGTGCAAGGTTTGTTGAGAGCATGGCGTGGCAAATGGGGGCGCCGGTGAATAATGTGAAAAAAGTGGAATACCGGTACAAGTACCCCGACCGGCCTGCCAACTGGTACAATGCAGCACTCACGTTGCAGGACGGAACCACGATCAACCGCGACTGGTGGCACTTGGCCGATGGCGACTGGGGTGCCGGTTTTTTTATGAACAACGCCTGTAATTTTTGTGATGATGTAGTGGCCGAAACAGCCGATGTTTCGTTTGGCGACGCCTGGGTAGAACCCTATTCTTCCGATGGTAAAGGAACCAATGTAGTGGTGGTCCGCTCGGCTTTGATTGAAAATTTAATAAAGAATGCGATCGGGGAAGGAAGACTGCAACTGGATGAGGTGGACAACAAATTTGTGGAGCAGACACAAGCCGCTGGCTTCCGGCAGCGACGCGAAGGCCTGGCGTACCGGCTTACCTGGTCACCGGATGGTGTTCAACCCCTGAAGCGGGTGGCACCCGATGCCAACCGACCAGCCCCGGACCGGAAAAAAATTTACCGGATCCGGTACTCCATTTCTAAATGGAGTCACCGCATGTTCAGGCTAGCAAAAACATTAGGTATGCCACAATTATATATCCGGTGGGCACGCATGGCCGCTGCCTTTTATCATAGCCTGGCCTATCACCGTGGTAAGTGGGGCGAAATGTTCAAACGCCTTGCTGCCTTCAAACAGTAGTCAAACTATAACCTACGTCGAACACGAATGTCGGTTCTTAAAACTGATATTTAACGTATAACAGGGTTCAAGAAATAAAGCACCTGGAATAAGGTGCTTTCTTATCAGGCATACCGTTTCACCATTTCTACGCAGAAATCGGCAAACTCCTCAACCACCTGTGGCGGGCTGGTGTAGTGCGGTTCTATTCCTTTGTGTTCGGGTGTAAAGCAAAAGGTAAGCGTCACATCAAAATCTTCAATTGCCTTCATTTGCCTGTCAAACCATTCCATGGCGCCGGGACGGTAATAATCGGCCCAGCTCAACCCGGTACGCAGGTGCTTTACGCCAAGACGCTTTAGCCACTCAACGGAAGAATCGAGCCGGTGGTCTTCAAAATGAAACCACTGGCAAATGCCAAACTCCGGTGTATAGTCGGAAAAGTGTTTTGCAGCCAGCTTTGGGGTACCGTCCTCCCGCAGTAGCCCCATATAGAAATGGCGATAATAGGAAGACCCCTCTGCTTCTTTGTGCCGGGTTGTAGCCTCCCAGGCACTCGGTAAATCGTAGAGACTGTACCAATGAATTCTTTCCACCAGCCCGGGTAATAATTCTGCGGTACGCTTCAGTCCAAACTCCTGCACTTCTTCCGCCCCGAAGCTGGAAACACCTACTTCTGTTACCCAGATCGGCAGGCTTGTGACGGCTTTTATTTCAGCAATTTTTGCAGGCCAGTCATTGATGGACCAAAGGTTCCAGTCAAGCGGAAAACCGTGAACAGCAACGGCATTCATATCTTCCAGTGCACCCTGGCTCTCCAGGCGTTTGATAAAGAATGGATCAATGGGGGAAATACCGCCCATCACACGGGTGATATTGGGCTTTTCTGCTTTGACAGCCTGTGCGGCAATTCGCACCATATCTGAAAAAATCTTCCATTCCGGGTCTGCTTCAAAAATCCAATGAGACTTGTTGTTTGGTTCGTTCCAAAACTTAATGGCTTCAATCATATTCTTGTTCTGTAGTTTTCATTTCTTATCGTCCAACCTTTGTCGCTACCGCCTCCATCCAATCCTGACCAATTGCTGATAAATATTCTGACTGATTCCAATCCTTAGCCACTGCTTTCAATGATTTATCGGGTTTGGTGATATAAATTTCGTGTCCGGGTTTTGCCGTTACATTCAGGCCACAGGTCCGCAACATGGCTTCGATGCAGGCGTGATTGGGGGCCCACCAGTTGGTAGGGTCATTTGCCAGCCGCTTTTCAATAAAGGCCATTACCGGCCATCCCTTCTTCAGCATCTGCTTGCGTTCGTCAAGCGTCATGTCGGGTTTTGGATCAAACACTTCTTCGCCGGGCATCGAAAGTGTCTGAAACACCATCATCTTATTTACTTTTTGTGTAACAATATCCAATGCCAGCATCGGGTACCGCAGGTGATAAAACACACCCATAAAAATGATGAGGTCAAAACTACGTTTCATTTTTGCAAGGTCATACACCTGCATTTGTTTAAAGCTGACCTTATCGGACAGCCCCATTTCTTTTGCCGCCCATTTGGCCTGTCGCAGGTAATGCGGATCGAGGTCAATCCCCAGAACATTGGCGCCTCGCTTTGCCAGTTCAAAAGAATAAAAGCCGGCATTGCAGCCAATATCCAGCGCCGTCCAGCCGTTCAGGTTTCTGGGAATGGCGCCTTTGATCTGCTCCCACTTGAACTTTGGAAAATCGCCCAGGAAATGATTGGGTGCTGTTTGCGTTCCGTTGGGGAGATGCAGGTTATGAAACCAGGGTTGAAGGGATTCTATTTTAGCGGTAAGCTTTCCATTGGTTACGGGTGTGCTGATCTTTGGCATATAACTTCATTGTAATAGTTCTCTAATTCTGTTGCGCGGTGTTCGGCGGTATGAAAGGCCATGACTTTGGCTCTTGCCCTTTCCCCGATCTGCCTTCTTTCTTCATCCGAAATTTCGGTGAGATAACGCAGGGTGTCAGCGGCTGATCGGGTGATCAGGATCTCGGAACCCATTTCAAAAATGGAATCAATCCCATCCCAATAATCGCTGATAATGGGAGTGCTACAGGCAGCAGCCTCAAACAGGCGAACACTGGGTGAATAACCAGCCTTTATCATATCGGCCCTGGTGATATTCATGGTGAACCGCTGCCGGTTATAAAACCTGCGGTGTTCGGCCGGTGGCAGGTGCTCGATTCGCTCAACGTTTTGCGGCCACCGGACAGTGGATGGGTACTGCGGACCTGCCACAACAAACTTCCCGCTTCGATAATAACTTGCGGCATCAAGCATCAAGGTTTGCAGGGGTGGTTGCCTGTCATCGCTATAGGTGCCCAGGTAACCAAGATCCCACTGCACCGGCTGTTGTTCAGGAAAATACAGTTCCGAATCAAACGAACAGTAGAAAGCCCTTGCCCTCGGTGAGCCGAATTGTTGTTCGATTCGCTGTAATGTCGGCCCGCCGGTGAAGGACAGGTAAAGATCGTATTGCGGGATCAGGGAGGGATGCAGGTATTCATAATCTTCCCTTTCCAGCTTGGCAAGAGTAACCGGTGTATCAATGTCATAAAATGCAGTGACACCTTCAGCAATGCTGGATACAGTTGAACCTACAGCCACACCTTCCGGAACATAAGAACCTACGATCACCATATCCGCATGACGAATAATGTCCCGATAGTTTTCCTTAAGTTCATCAACACTTTTGTAAAGAATAGTGGTACAAAACGGAGGATTGGGAAGGTCGCGGTTGGAGGCATACCACGGCATGTCCCTTTCCAGGAAAGTTACGTTGTGTCCTTTTTTGTGCAGCTCCCTGATCAATCCACGAAACGTAGTAGCATGCCCGTTACCCCACGATGATGTTACCGACAATCCAAGAATCACAATATCCACCGGTTTCTTCATATGACCTCTTTTTCGGGGGAGAACGCCTTTGCCAGGATCTTGTCCAGTTCTGCCGCACGGTGTGTATAGGTATGTTTTTCCAGTACTTTTTTTAGGGCTGCCTGTCCGATATGACGTGCTTTCTCTCCGGTGAGGGAAGAAAGGATTTCCGCAACTTCATCTCCCGATTTTGCCACCAGGATCTCTTTACCGGGCTCAAAGAAATAATCTATACCCAGCCAGTAGTCAGTGATGATGCAGGCACCGGCACCGGCGGCCTCAAACACACGTGTAGCCGGAGAAAAGCCATAGCTTGCCATGCTATCGCGACTGATATTCAGCACCGCTTTGGGCGAACAGTTCAGCGCATTGTGATCTTTTGTATATACATGGCCGATATAGTTGATGTTGGATGACATCGGTTTATCCTGCCAACCGTTTCCACCCAGGATAAATTTCTGTTCCGGCAGCCGTTCGGCTACGGACAGGAAAAATTCTTCCACCCTTTTTTCCCGGTCGGGTAAACGGTTACCAAGAAAGGCCAGGTCAGCAATGAAACGTTCTTCTTTTTCAACCGGGTGATGCGTAGAAGGATCCAGGGCATTGTAGATAGGAAAACACTCCCTGGCACCAAACGATTTATAGGTATCCACCACCGGGTCACCGCCGCCGTAGGTCAGGATCATATCGTACTGCGGAATGAGTACTTTGAAGTAATCATCCTCATTGTATTTTACTCTGTCCAACGTAGCCGGAGCGTCTACGTCCCAAAAGATTACGAACTTGTCTTTTAGTTTCAGGTTCAGTACTTCTTTTTCCAGTAGCTCGTCAAAGACACCGACACCACTTGTTTTAACAATGACATCTGCATGAAGAGCGTCTTCCAGTGCTTTGTACACGTCTTCTTCGGTTGGCTGATACACATTGATGGTGGCCCAATCCGGATCCGCAATATCCCTGTTCTGCTGCCGGTTGTAAGCGTCGGGTTCGTAAAATGTTACCTGGTGCCCACGGCTGTGCATGGCACGAATGATACCGCGGTAATAGGTTGCCGCGCCATTCCAATAGGCAGAAACAAGGCTGGATCCAAAGAATGCAAACTTCATGTTATATGGTTATGGGTTTCGTACTGATTTTTACGCCTAATTCTTCGCATACCTGGTAGAGTTCATTTACCCGATGAGCGCAGGTATGCCGTTCCTGTATTGTTTTTAAACCATTGGTTGTCATTTCATCAACCAACGCATCATCCGATAAAAGCTTTTGCATCCACGACTTCATCTCCGCTTTACTCTTCACGTATTGAAAATCTTTACCGGGGCGAAACAAATTCTCGGCATCATTCCAGGGAGCCGAAAGCATAGGGATGCCACAAGCCATTGCTTCAAACGGACGAATGGTGGGAATGCCTGGTAGAGAAGTAACATAGGGACCGCGTGGTACATGCACCGTCATCCGGTACTTAGCAAACACTTCCGGTGCCTTAAAGTTGGGAAGCCATCCGCCATATTCAATTCCCGCATCTTTCAATGCTTTTTTGGCTTTATCCGGGTAGCGAACGCCGTATATTTTTGCTTTCAGGCCGAGTTCTTTAACAGGCTCAATTAAAAACTCGTGCAGCTCTTTTGTTCGCTCGTCATCACCCCAGTTCCCTATCCATACCAGGTCACCTTCCACGTTTTCCGCAGATAAGGGTTTGAAGATTCTTGTATCTGCCGCTTCATGCCAGGTCCATGCTTTTTTTGTCCAGCCTCTTTTTAGGTAAATTTCTTTGATCACATTGCCAAAAGCCAGCACACCGTCGTAATTGGAAAGATCATATGCTTTCATGCTCTTTTCTTCGGTAACGGCACGATGGTGGGTATCATGAAAAAGCAATTTGAAACGGTGTTGCTTCCGTTTTTTGCCGATTGCTTTAACCAGCGAATGTTCATTCCACTCATGTACAATCACCAGGTCAGCATCGTGTAAGGCCTCATCCAGGTTAAGCGTGGCAGCATCATAACGAACGCTTTTTAACTGTGGATAATACGTATAAAATTCTTGCATGGCTTCTTCGCCATAATCAGCCATAAGGTTGCTCAGGCTCCAGCTGCTCTTTGGTTCATAGATCACCACTTCATTGCCCCTTTCCAGCAACTCCGTGGCAACACCCCGCAGAAAGTGCGCATTGCCATGGTTCCAGTCGGAAAGAAGTGAATGATAGAATAAAACAATCTTCATCTTATACAATTTCTTTTATTGAATTCATGGCAGTGCTTTTCGCCAGTTGGCGGTATAGCGTCCAATACTGTTTTGCCATTATCCTTGTTGAGAATTTTTCGGCCCGCAGTTTTGCCTTTGTGGCGAGCAGGGCCCGCTGGCTGTCATCCTGCATCAGGTTGTTAATGGTCTGCGCCAAGGCTATTTTATCAATGGTATCACAATAAATGGCTGCTTCCTGCCATATCTCCCGAAGGGAAGGAATATCGCCTAACACCAATGCACAACCGGCATGGGCAGCTTCCAGTGCGGAAAGACCAAAGGGTTCATACTTTGCAGGTAAAACAAATATGGAAGCAAGGGACAACTCTTCGGCTACCTGTTTAGAACCCAGCCTTCCGGTGTATGTCACATTCTCCCGGTTTGCCTGAAAGTGATTATTGTCGAACTGGTTATCACCGGCAATTCGCACAGGTACATTGATCATGGCGGCCGCTTCTGCCAGGAGCCTGATATTTTTGGCCTCATCCCATATGCGTCCCATGGAAAAGACGTGCGGTTCTTTTTTTCCAAACGGCATGCCATGTACGTCCCTTCCATTGTAGATCACCTTTCCTTTATCCATACCATAAATCAGTTTAATGGAATCCAGCTTGGCTCGTGAGGGTGCAATCACTTTATCGGCCCCATGTAAACCATCCTTTACACAATAGAAATAATGATCCCACTCTCCTTTGGGCATTTCATTTTTTACAGCTTCAAACCACGACACCACATCAGAATGAGCCACTACCACAACCGGTGCCAGGAAAGGCAAGGAACCATATGCAAAACAGTTCAGGTGGATAATATCGGGCTGCAGCTCCTTTTCCAATTGCAGCAGCTTATTGCCGCATACTGCAATGTCATCCCAGGGCTCCTGCATCCACTCCAGGCGAAACGTAGTTTCATGTACCACCACATTTTCCAGGCTATTGACTTCCTCCCATTGCCACACACTCAGTTTCTTGCCCATCGTCACCAGGTGCACATGTACATCATAGGGCTGCAACGAACGGCATAATTCCATGCAATAGGTCCAAACCCCTCCTACCGTATCGGTTGTCATCAATACCTTCATGTGCGACTTAGTTAATGCCATAAATTCGATCCAATACTTCTGCGGATGCAATAAAGTTTTCAGCCTCGGGATTGTAACAAGGATTGTCTGCCATTTTTTGTATCCAGTCTACCAGGGCTCTTCCCCCCCATTCATCCGGCGGCTGCACCAGGATCTCTGTTTGTGTACCCCGGTAGCGTAACCCCCTGAAATCATAGAAGGAGCCATTGACATTTTTGATCGCCACGCCACCTTTGGTTCCATAAAAAGAAGCTTCAATCACCGCTTCACGACCGGCCTGCAGGTTCCATGAGCAGGACAATTGTGCAGTTAGGTCATTTGCAAGATTTACCTGTACGTTCGCATAATCTTCTACGTCCTCCTGCCCTTTTAAAGCTATACCCTTTGCATACAGGCGGCTGTGAACAGATTCCACTTCGGGAAAATCCAATGCAAATAACAGCAGGTCGATCAGGTGAATGCCAAGGTCCAGCACACAACCGCCACCGGATAATTTTTTGTCGTAAAACCAGGACTTGTCCGGGCCATACGCATTATGAAACTTCAGGTCAGCGGCGAAGATGGTGCCCAGTTCACCGGAACGTATAATGGGCAGAATTTGTTGAAACGCTTCCGTATAACGGTAAGAAAAGTCTGCACCCAATAATTTGTTGGCATTCTTGGCGGCGGCCACAACTGCTTTCACTTCATCGGCATTACGGCCCAATGGTTTTTGACAAAAAACAGCTTTTCCTTTTTCAAAAGCCTCTACTGCCTGCTGGCGGTGCAAGGCGCTGGGGGTGGCAATAACAACACCATCTACATCAGGATCACTGATTGCGTCTTCAAATGAAGGAGAAGCATTTGAGGCCGGTGCAATTTTCAGCGCTTCCGCTACACATGCAGCCGATGGGTCGCTAACAAAAGCCACATCCACAAGCCCACTGTTTACCGCTGCCTGCATACGGTGACGGCCAATCCAGCCGACACCAGCAAACGCCAACCTGGGTTTGGTTTTTATCAAAGTTTCCAAAGTCAGTATTTTAAAGTTGAACCAATGCTTTCATAAAACCGTCTGGCCGGGTTGCTGTCAATGTAAAGCCGCGGTTTAACTCAGCCAGAGGCAAAATGTCTGTGTACAATCCATCCGGATTCAATATACCTGCGGCCACGGCATCCACCGCTTTTTGCATGCCAGTCAGGTATTTCCGCGGATCTCTTTCGTGGGCATTAATTACATCAATCCCTTTCCAGTTCCATTTCTGCAGGTTGATCTGCCGAAGGCCATCCTGATGAAACCCTGCAATGATAATCCTGCCTCCTTCCGAAACAATATCGGTTGCCACATCCAGGGCTTCCTGTTTGCCGGTTGCTTCTATCACCCGGTTACACAAACGGTTACCCGTTATTTCAGCAACCTGGTTGCTAACTTCCCAAACAGAGGTGAGAGGTAGCACTTCATCAGCACCGTATTGCTTCGCAAACTCCAGCGAAAATGTTCTTTTGGAAATAGCCATCACTTTTGCGCCGCGATGTTTGGCCAACTGGCAAAGCAAGGCACCTAAGAATCCGCTGCCGATGATCGCAACCGTATCTCCCTGATTTATATCACTCCTGTCGAAAATGTTGATCGCACAACCCAAGGGCTCACCAGGAAAGGCTTTGCTGTGAAAAGCTTCAGGTAGTTTGAGGAAGGAACCTTCCGTTGCCACGTCATATTCTGCATAGGCATGGTACGAAAGAAAAGCAACGCGGTCACCCCTTTTGATGCCGCTAACTTTCTCTCCGGTAGCATCCACCCATCCCCAGCCTTCGTGGCCTGGCGATCCGGGTTCAAAGGGGTATGTAAACCATTCACGGCCTTCCCAAAGCGGAATACTGGATGAGCAGATGCCACATCCATCTACTTTTATCCTGATCTCGTTCTCTTTTATGGTGGGTATGTCTACGTTTTGCAGTTCGATGTGTTGGGGTTTTGTTACAACGGCAGCTATCATTTCACGATGGGTTCTAATACGTTGGTGGATAAGTTTACGGCAGTTCCTTTTTTTTCTTTTTCCATTTCTGCAGCAATGGCATTTTCTTTCAGCCACAGGTATAATTTACTGACGCCTTCTGTTGTGTTATTCTTCGGTAACCATCCCGTAGCCTTGCTGAATTTGGAATAATCGGAAACATAGTACCGCTGGTCGCTTGGGCGCCAATCAAGAAAACGGGCTGCCGGTTTATAACCGGATAACTTACCAATCAGGTCAAGCAGTTCAAGAAGACTAACGGTATTGTGTGCCCCGCCACCCATATTGAATGCATGGCCGGAGATGTTTTCGATATTTTCCTGCGCCAGTAGAAAGGCATTCACCAGGTCCTCTACAAACAGGATATCACGAACCTGTTTGCCATCGCCGTAGATGGTAATGGGTTTGCCTTTCAAAGCCTGAATCAGGAAATGCGCCACCCAACCCTGGTCTTCCGTTCCAAACTGGTGAGGTCCATAAATGCAGCTCATCCGGAACACCACTGTTTTTAATCCAAAGGTGCGGGCATAATCCAAGATGTATTGATCAGCCACGCCTTTCGTGCACCCGTATGGACTATGAAAGCTTAGTGATTTTTCTTCACTAATGCCGTTTTCCCTGATGTGTTTGTTTGCGGGATAATAGCGGGTGCCATTCACGCCAAGGCCAACTTCTTCCAGATCACCATACACTTTATTGGTAGAAGTAAAAATAATGGGCGGCTGGTGACGGCTCGCCCTGATGGCTTCCAGTACATTCAGGGTTCCCAGGGCATTCACTTCAAAGTCGAGGTATGGATCGGTAAGACTGGTAGTTACGGCCACTTGTGCCGCAAAATGAAACACCTGTGAGGCACCATCCACCGCAACAGCAACAGCCTCTTTATCCCTGACATCGGCAATCATCACCTCCAGGTTTTCACCAAATTCGTCCTGCAGCCATTGCAGGTTTTTGTGTACACCGTCCCGGGAAAGATTGTCAAACACCATCACCGGTTTGCCTTCAGATAAAAGCCTGGCGGCCAGATTTACGCCTACAAATCCGGCACCACCAGTGATCAGGGTATATTTCTGCTTTGCAGATCTGCTATCGTTCGTACGCTTTTGTTTTGCCATCTTCTTCTGGGTTTTAGTTTATACCGTTAATCCTCTTTCTGCCAGTTCTTTGCTCATAACAGCTACTTTATCTTCAGCTGTTTGGCCTTCCAGCCAAATCGACAATTCCATCAATCCATCTTCAAGCGTAACCTGCGGTTCATAGCCTAAAACTGTTTTTGCCTTGGCAATATCTGCAAAGCAGTGCCTTATGTCACCAACCCTGTACTTCCCGGTAATTTCTGCTGCAATATCTTCTTTGCCCAAAACCTTGGCCATCTTCTCTGCAATCTCTACGATGGTGTATGCATTTCCGCTTCCGATGTTGAAAACATCATCCTTTGCTTCCGGTTTCTCCAATGCCAAACGCGATGCCCGGGCAATGTCCAGCACACTCACAAAATCTCTTTTCTGGAAACCATCTTCAAAAATGAGCGGAGCGTTTTCATTCAGGAGCCGGGAAGCAAATATGGCCAGCACTCCCGTATAAGGGTTCGACAACGATTGTCTGGTTCCATATACATTAAAGAACCGGAGAGCAACCGTTGGAATATTGTAAGCCCTCCCAATCAGTAAACACAACCGCTCCTGGTCGTACTTGCTGAGTGCATATACAGAAGAAAGATTCGGCGTCTTTGTTTCGGGAGTTGGATACGGTGTTAATTGTTTTCCGGTTTTATCATAAACCTCCCAGTCACCTTTCCTGAGTTGTTCCAGCTTTCGTTCGCAACCATCTTGTATGTTGCCTTCGGCATCTTTATACAACCCTTCACCATAAATGCTCATGCTGGATGCTACCACCAGTTTTTCAACCGGATTCTTTGACAACGCTTCCAATAGCACGGCTGTTCCCAGATTATTGACATCGGTGTATTCCTTTATTTCATACATGCTCTGACCTACACCAACCATGGCAGCATAATGATAAACGGCATCCACTCCTTTTAATGCTTCCTTTACTACCTTGCTATCTCTTACATCACCCACAATCAGTTCAGCAGCAGGATGCAAGTAGTCCGGACGCTTACAATTTTTACCATGCACCTGTTCACTTAAGTTATCCAACACTCTTACAGTGTATCCGTTTTCAATAAGCTCGTCGGCAAGATGAGAACCAATAAAGCCGGCACCACCGGTAATCAGGATTTTCTTATTCATGTAGAGTTTGTTAATGAGTTGACATCCTAATCAATAAAAAAACTGTTCCACTTCGTTTAAGATTTATCAATTGTGAACTATTTGTAAGTAAATACTTCTGAATCCGGCATCTACGCATCCTTGACAAACTTCGCCTGGCAGAATCGGAAAATGCGCAAATGCAAACCAGTGCTGCAAAGTCCGCTAAACAACAATGTAGGACAGGACTTTAATTTCGACTTGTTCATCAACGTTATATAAGCTCTGCAGTTTATTCAATTGCAGTGGCTGTTTAATCAGCAGCAGGAGGTTTGTTGAACCTCTTCTACATTTCTGCTGATGCTCAGCTTAAAGTTTAAATACTTATTCTCCTGCACGTTAGCAGAGAAAGGATTCTATCGTGATGGTGCTGACTAAAAATTTACCACTCATTTCATTGAGTATTGATAATCAGAAATTATCGTATGCAGATAAATAAAAAATAATTGGGAAGTTACTGGAAGTTCATTTTTCTCACTTACGGAGCAAAAAGGCACGTTTCTTCTATTTTAAAAAGAATACATTTTAATTATGCAACGGATAGATAGTCCCGCAGATGGCCATATGGCCCGCATTGTTGAGCGAAACATCAAGGCATTGATTGAGCAACGGCATCTGGAAGAAGAGCAAAAAACAACGGAAGAAAAAATTGCAGACAGGATCACCCGATTTACCGGGAGTATGTTATTCGTTTATTTACACCTGCTGCTATTTGGCACCTGGATCATCTGGAATGCAGGTCTTATTGGAATTGAACCCTTTGATCCCTCATTCGTAGTGCTGGCCATGATTGCCTCGGTGGAAGCAATCTTCTTATCCACCTTTGTGCTGATCAGCCAGAATCGGATGAATGCACAAGCGGATAAAAGAGCGGAACTGGACCTGCAGATCAGCTTATTGTCGGAGCATGAGATTACCCGTATCATTTCTTTGGTTTGCGCCATCGCAAAAAAGATGGACATTGCTATTGCACACGATGAAGAACTTGACGAATTGAAGAAAGACGTGTATCCTGAAAAGGTGATGAAAACAATGGAAAAAGTGAAAGACGGAGAACTGGATAAGTACTAAACCGCCAGTTACTTGTAGTCATCATTGATTTCTATCCAGTAGCCATCCGGGTCTTTCAAATAGATTTGATGAATGCCATCGGTACGGGTAGTAACAGCGCCAGCTTTTCCCGGCCAGTCTTCATAATGGATCCTGTTTTTGTGCAAAAGCGCCACAAAGGCTTTGATATCTGCTACGCTAAAGCAAAGATGTGTATTCTTGGAAGGCACTTCAATGGGAGGCGGGTTTTGGATAAGGTGCAGGTGTGCACCTTCACTCACCGAAAACCATACATGGCGGCCATCATGAAAGGGTTCGGGAATCGTGTCCAGCCCAATAACCTCCTGGTAAAAAATTCGGCTGCGCTCCAGTTGTGCCACTGAAAGTGCAATATGGTTGATACGTGGCTTTTTTTGTGCCAAAGCAGGCTGCGAAGCCGCCAGTAACAAAAGCGCAAAAGCAAGCACTATTTTTTTCATTGCAATCTTTTTAGGCAAACTTCACACATTCCTTTAGCTCCTTCTCCGTATAGGCTAACCCATACTGTTTCAACACCTCATCCGGAACACCGTTCCATTGGTTAGGACGGTTTCCAACATAACCAATATCCTTCATACCGATTTCAGAAGAATAAAAGCCCGTTGCGGTAAGATTACGCATCAGGTTGAAAAATGCCACACCTTGTTTTAGCTCCGGTTTTGCTTTTGCCGGGTAGGCAATGGCATCAACCACAGCCAGGCGCTGGTCCTGCTTGCTGTCTTTAAATGATGTGCCGTATAGCTTGCTCATTTGCATGTCCAGCCAGCGCAGGCCACCCCGCATGGGCGTTTGAAACTCAGGTTTATCTTTTACAATGAATTCAATAAAGGCAGGTACGCCTGCTTCCGTGGCACTGCCCGACACATCATCAGCAGGAATAATAATATCCGAAAGAATGGCAATGGTTTCCATTTCATGTTCCGTGAAAAAGGTCTGGCTCATCAACCGTTTGTGCACGGCTTTTTCAGCATCGGTCCGGTCGATGTTCAGTTCTGTATCATCAGTCTTTGGGGCATCCGGTTTTGCTTTTGCCTCCGGGTTTTTACAGGCATCCAGCAGCAGGCTTCCGGATACGGCACCCAGGCCCAGCACTTTTAGCGACTTTCTTCTGTCCATAAAAAATTTTTGATGATTTATTAGCAGAGAGCAGATAATTGAAAGTATCTCTTATTTCTTTATTGTTTGAAAATAGACCTTACGCAATTACAGGTTTCGCCTTTTCATCTGATCCACAATGTATTCGGAACCCCGCATGGCCAATGCCATAATGGTCCAGGTAATGTTTTTGTCTGCCTGTGATGTAAAGGCTGCACCATCCATAACAAAAAGGTTTTTGCAATCGTGCGACTGGTTGTACTTGTTTAGTGCAAACCGGCGCGGATCATTACCCATGCGAACGGTTCCCGCTTCATGAATAATCTTACCGGGAGCTTCCAGTCCATAATTGGTTTCCGGCCCATAATCACCCCAGGTCACCACAGCACCCATGTTGTGCATAATTTCTTTGAAGGTCTCCTTCATGTGCCTGGCTTGTTTGATCTCGTAATCGCTCCACTTTACATTGAACCGGAGTACGGGGATGCCATACTTGTCAACTACAGTCGGATCAATCTCGCAATAGTTGTCCTCACGGGGAATAGCTTCTCCCCTTCCGGCCATGCCTACACTGGCCCCATAAAAAAAGCGGTAATCTTCTTTCAGTGATTTTCCGTAACCACCCGCTTCTTTTTGTTTTCCCTTTACCAGGAACTTTCCATTCTGATTTTCAATACCCCAGCCAAAACCATAAGCCGGCATTCCCATGCCGCCCCAGTATTCGATATGATAACCACGGGGGAAATCAAGCTTTTTGTTATCGAGCCACCAGGGCGAATACACGTGCATACCACCAACACCATCCTCATTATACCGTTTGCGGTCAAAAAGATCCGGCAGCACGCCACCCATGGCAGCGCCGGTACTGTCGTGCAGGTATTTGCCTACAACGCCGCTGCTGTTACCCAGCCCTGCCGGGTGACGGGATGACTTGGAGTTCAGGAGCAGGCGGGCTGTTTCGCAGGTACTGGCAGCCAGAATCACGGTGCGTCCTTTCACCTGGTATTCCTGCAGGTCAGTCGTGTGTACATACGAAATGCCGGTGGCCAACCCTTCATTGTTCGTCAGTACTTCCCTTACCATGGCATTGTCAAATACATCAACATTGCCGGTAGCCATAGCCGGTTTCACCAACACGGAGGAAGAGGAAAAGTCGGCATAAACAGTACAGCCCCTGTTACACTGTGAGCAGTAAAAACAGGTTCCTCTTTGGTCATTGATCTTTTGTGTCAGAATCGACAAGCGGGAAGGAATCACTGTAACACCGGCTTGCGTGGCTGCATTTTTTATGAACAGTTCGTGAAGACGGGGTTTGGGTGGCGGCAGGAAAATGCCGTCGGGATCATTTTCAAGACCTTCATTGGTACCAAATACACCAACGAGTCTGTCAAGACGGTCGTAGTACGGCTTGATTTCATCATATGTGATCGGCCAGTCTTCTCCCAGGCCGTCAATGCTTTTGCGTTTAAAATCTTTCGGACCAAACCGCAGCGAAATACGACCCCAATGATTGGTACGGCCACCCAGCATGCGGGAACGGAACCACCACCATTCGGTGCCCTTTTCTTTTGTATAGGGTTCGTCATCCAGTTCCCAACCACCATAAGATGCATCAAAATCGCCAAAAGGACGATAAGTTGTTGAAGCTCCGCGCCGTGGCGATTCCCATGAATATTTTAACTGCGTTACGTTTTTTGCAGGATCATACATTGGGCCTGCTTCTACCAGGGCGATCTTGAGCCCCGCATTAGCCAGCATATATGCGGCCATGCCACCGCCGGCACCCGATCCTACAATAATTACGTCGTAATTTTTTGGCTGAACTTTTATCTGAAAATCTCCCATAAGACAGCAATCCGTATTTTCAAATTGTCGAAGTAAATAGTTTTTCTTTCGTGCGAAAAGGTAAAATGATTTCTTTAAACCAGCTCTTCTGTTAACAATCCATTTAAAGTTTGCCACTTTCTTTATACACGACGCCGTCTTTCATAACAAAAGCAATACGACCAAAAGCTTGCGGGTCTTTTAAAAGATCACCATCCACAGCTACGATATCGGCAAGCTTTCCGTTCTCTATGGTCCCCAGGATGTCTTCTTTTCCCAGTAAGGTTGCGGCATGAATGGTTGCCGACCGGATGGCCTCTATGGGTTTCATGCCTGCATCGATCATATAGGTAAATTCCAGCCAGTTGCTTCCGTGCCGGAAAACGCCGGCATCGGTGCCGAATGCGATCTTCACTCCTGCCCTGTGTGCTTTTGCAAATGCGTCTTTCAGTTTGGGACCAATAGCAATGGCTTTTTGTGCCACAACGGGCGGATAATACCCCGGTTTTTGCGCCGAATCGGCAACAGACCGGCCGGCAGTTAGAGTGGGCACATACCAGGTACCATATTGTTTGAACAACGCAATGGATTCATCATCCAGCAACGATCCATGTTCGATGGATGCAACGCCGCCGCGGATAGCCCGCTTGATCCCTTCTGCACCATGGGCATGACACATCACCTTCATGCCGTAGTCTTTGGCCGTTTGCACAATCGCTTTTATTTCTTCTTCCGTGAACTGCGATCCGCTGCCACTGGCGGCAACACTGAGTACACCACCCGTGCTGACAATCTTGATCACATCTGATCCATCCTTGTAACGTTGCCGCACGGCTTTCATGCATTCGGCTACACCATTGGCCACACCATCATCCGGACCCGGGTTGCCCATCAGGTCCTGCCGGTAACCATTGGTAGGATCGGCATGCGAACCGGTAGACCCGATAGACTTGCCGGCCGCAACGATCCGTGGGCCTTCCACGGTGCCGGCGTTGATGGCATTGCGTAAAGCCGGAACAACGGTGCCTCCTGCATCGCGAATAGTAGTAAAACCGCTGAGCAAGGTCTTTTTAGCAAAGGCTGCGCTTTTCAGGGCATAATCTGCATCATTAAGTTGAAAACGTTCGATGTATTGGGTTGGACTGGTTTCGCTGCTGATATGAACATGCATATCCATCCAGCCGGGTGTCACTGTTTTTCCTTTCAGGTCAATGACACGATCGCCTGCGCCAGGTGTGGCAAATCCCTTTTCTACACCAACGATCTTGTTGCCGGTAACCAGGACGGTCATGTTGGGCTTTGCTTCATTATCGGCTGCCGTTATGAGGGTTCCGCACCAGATCACCGTTCGCTGTGCTTGAAGCGTTATAGAAAGAAATGAAAAAAGAAAAAAGAAAGCAATCTTTTGCATAAGCATTTGTTGTGGCTTAAAGATAAGCGGAATACAGATAGAAGGTAACGAGCAAAAAGTGATGGTAATGAAGAAATGCACAGCAAAAAACCAATGATAATATCCAGGGGTTCATTGGCTGTCAGAAAGAAACAGGAAAGCATGTCTGAAGTATAGATATGTATTCAAAATATTGCGTAATTACGCAAAATACCTTCCACTAAAATTAGGACTGTCAAAGGAGTACTTAATTGATCTCAAGCAGCTGGTTTTATACGGCATTGGCCATGGCACGGTCGAGGTGTACATAACCACCATCTACATAGATCAGTTGACCGGTGGTATGACTGGAGAGAGGCGACAACAGGAATACGGTCATTGCCGCAATTTCTTCAACCGTGGTAAACCGTTTTTCGAGTGGAATTTTTGAAACAATCTCCGCCAGTTTTTCCTCCGGGTTTGGCAGGGTTTTGATCCAGGCTTCGTACAGCGGCGTGTAGCATTCCGCAACAATCACCGCATTCACCCGAATGGAATAACGGGCCAGTTCCACAGCCCATTCTCTTGTAAGGGCATTACGGCCGCCATTGGATGCCGCATAGGCCGATGTACCACCTTGCCCAGTATCGGCTGTTTTCGATGAAATATTAACGATACTGCCCTTGTGTTTTTTCAGTTCAGGCAACGCATGATGTGCAATAAGGTAATAATGTACCAGGTTCTTGTGCAGGCTTTCCAGAAAGGCACTATAACTGCCGTTCTCCAGCCCTACGCCATCATTCACACCGGCATTGTTCACCAGGCCATGGATGGTTCCGTGAGAATCTATAATCCTGGCTACCGCATTGCTGCATTCTTCCGGCCGCGTCAGTTCTGCCGTCACAAAAAAAGCATTGCCACCAGCAGCTTTGATTTCGTCTACAGCTTTCTGGTTGTCACTTTCATTCCGACCAATGATTACTGGTGTGGCTCCTTCTGCCGCCAGCAATTTGGCAATACCCAATCCAATGCCTTTTGCACCGCCTGTTACAACAACAATCTTATCCTGTAATTCTAGGTCCATGCAGTAGTGGTTATGTATTTCCGGTAAGAGTAAAGATCTTTTTCATCAGCACCCATTTTTCACCCGCTTTGGCAAAAGGGAGGGGCTGCTGGTATTTCCACATCAGGGCTTCCCATTCCTGCACGTTTGCATTCGCCGCATCGGCCGCTGCTTTCTGTTCAAAAGAAAACGCATCCTCTGTTTCCATGATCATAAACAGCCGGTTTTCTACCCTGTAAATTTCCATTTCCAGAATACCGGCACCAAGTATGCTTTGCCTGATCTCGGGCCACACCGAGCGATGGTAGGCCTCGTATTCTTTAATCAGCGTTACATCATCTTTTAAATCCAGTGTCAGACAATAGCGTTGCATGAAAAAGCTTTTTAATCATCAGGCAGCCTGTAAAGAATGGGCTTCTGCAGGTGCTGTATCAATAACTGTTTTACGCTGGGTGAATCCAAACCAAAGAATCACCAGGAAACAAAACAGGGGCACCACGTAGGCAATCTGAATATTGCCGGTGGTATCACTGATCTTTCCCATGATCAGCGGGAAAAAGGCACCCCCAACAATTGACATCACCAACAGCGAGGAAGCGATCTTGGTTTCTTCGCCCAAACCGGCAATGCCCAATGCAAAGATGGTCGGGAACATGATAGACATAAAGAACGGTGTGGCCACTACCGCATACACAGCCACCTGCGAAGAGGCAAACAACGCCACCACCAGCAGGAGAACATTGATCAGCGCAAATGTATAAAGCAGGGTTGCCGGGCGAATATACCGCATCATAAATGTTCCGGCAAAGCGGCCAACCATAAAGCCAACCATAGCAATGCCTCCCCACATAAAAGCAGCATCTTTTTCAGGGATGTCGTGTACAAAGCGTGCATAACGAATAAAAAAAGAACCCACGCAAACCTGCGCCCCTACCGAACAAAATTCAGCGATAATAGAGTACCGGAGGTGTTTGTGACGCAACACACGGAAAGAAAAACCACCACCCGGTGTGCCGCTGCTTTTTTCCCTGATCTCGGGAATACGTACAAAAAGAAAGAGGATCAGGATCAGCAATACAACCCCACCAATTGCCAGGTAAGGCATCTTGACGGCTGCAGCTTCGGCATTGAGATAGGTGTCCAGTTGTGCAGGCGGCATGGCTGCCAGTTCTGCCTCCGTGTGCTCGATCCCAGAAAGAATAAATTGTCCGCCAATCAATGGTGCAATAAATGCGCCCACGCCATTGAAAGATTGCGCAAAATTCAAACGCTGCGCAGCGCCAGAGGGATCACCCAGCTTTGTAACATAGGGATTGGCCACCGTCTCTAAAAACGTAGCACCACCGGCCATCACAAACAGCGCAAACAAAAAGAAGGCATAACTACGTGTGCCCGCTGCCGGTATAAACAGGAAAGCACCGATACAATACAGCGCCAATCCCAGGTAGATACCTTTTACATAGCCATAGCGGTGCATAAACCAGCCTGCAGGCAGGGCCACAAAAAAATAACCGAGGTACACCGATGAGTCAATAAGGGCACTTTCCGTATCCGTCAGCATGCAAGCCTTTTTTAGGTGCGGGATCAGGATGGGATTGATGTTGTGCAAAAATGCCCAGAGAAAGAAAAGGCTGGTCACCAGGATAAAGGCAATGAGAAATCCGTTTTTCTGTTTCATCAGCAATCGTTTTGTTGAGTTTTATTTTTGCCAAGCAACTACATTCTGCCTTGCTTCGCCAAGACCGTCGATTCCTAGTTCCACCACATCCCCTTCCTTAAGGTAAACCTGCGGATTCATGCCCAGTCCCACACCGGCCGGTGTTCCGGTTGAGATGACATCACCCGGAAGCAACGTCATAAACTGGCTGATATAGGAAACAAGGAAGGGAACCTTAAACAACAGGTTGGCTGTATTGCCGTCCTGCATCATTTGTCCATTTACCTTTAGCCATAATCGTAAATTATTTTCATCCGGCAGGGAATCTTTGGTTACCAGGAATGGCCCCATGGGTGCAAAGCTGTCGCAGCCCTTGCCTTTATCCCAGGTACCGCCTCTTTCCAGTTGGTATTCCCGTTCGGATACGTCATTGTGCAAACAATACCCGGCAACATAATCCATCGCTTCGGATTCATCTACATAGCTTGCCTTTTTGCCAATCACTACACAGAGCTCCACTTCCCAGTCGGTTTTTTCCGAACCGCGGGGGATTACAATGTTATCATTTGGTCCTGTAAAAGAAGTTGTCGCTTTCATAAATAGGATAGGCTCCGCAGGCAGTGCAGCGCCGGTTTCCCTGGCATGATCGGTATAGTTCAGTCCAATGCAAATGATCTTGGAGGGACGCTGAAACGGTGCCGCCATTTCAACAGTGATTTCCAGTTCAGAAAGATTCCCGGCTTCTTTTTCCAGGAATGCTTGTAACCGGGACAAGCCATCCTTTGCAAAAAAGCTTTCGCCATAATCTTCGCCAAATGCGCTAACATCGTAAAACCTGTCATGGATAACAACACCGGGCTTTTCTTCCCCGCCCTTTCTGTACCGGAATAATTTCATCTTTATCTGTATATTTTTTTATGTATTGAGTTTGATAAAACCACCATCAATGGGATAATCACAGCCGGTGATAAACGATGCTTCATCGGAGCAGAGATAGAGTGCCAGTGCGGCAACTTCTTCCGGTTTGGCCATTCGGCCGATGGGCTGCGATTGCGACAATTTTCGAAACATCTCTTCTTCGCGGCCTGCATAGTTTTTTGAAATAAAGCCATCCACAAAAGGCGTATGCACCCGGGCCGGAGAAATAGTATTGCAGCGAATGCCTGCTTTCAGGTAATCTTTGGCCACCGAAAGACTCATGGCATGCACGGCGCCTTTGCTCATGCTGTAAGCAAAACGATCGGCCAGTCCTACATGGGCTGCAATAGAGGACATGTTGATGATCACCCCTCCACCCCTTTTTTTCATTAGCGGCAGTGCCGCAAACATCCCATTGTATACACCCTTTACATTCACATTTACGATGCGGTCAAAATCTTCTGCCGACGTCGTTTCCGCCGTACCAATGTGGGCGATACCGGCATTGTTCACAAGGATATCGATGGTGTCAATAGACGCAAACAAGTCCACCACCTGCTGTTGTACCGAAACATCACAACCTTGTGCTATGGCCCTACCTCCCCTGCTTTCTATCTCCTGCACCACCTGCAAGGCGGCATCCCTGTTTAATTCGACAATATGAACTACAGCACCGGCGCCTGCAAGCACGGTGGCAATGGCCCGGCCAATGCCGCTTCCACCACCGGTAACAACTGCTGTTTTATTTTGAATTGAAAACATAGCTGAAAGGATTACAAGCTAACACCTCTTTTCCAGGGAATAAAATCATCTTGTCCAAGTAAAACAGCTTTAGGAATAACCTCACCACTGGCCACTTTGATCACGTACTCCAGGATCTCCTCACCTACCTGCTCAATGGATTTTTTTCCTTCAATGATCTCACCCGTATCAAAATCAATAATATCACTCATGCGCTTTGCCAGAGACGTATTGGTAGAGACTTTAATAGTAGGACAGATCGGGTTACCTGTGGGAGTACCCAATCCTGTTGTAAACAAAATAATGGTAGCGCCGCTGGCCGCTTTGCCCGTTGTAGCCTCCACATCGTTTCCCGGTGTACAAACAAGACTCAAACCTGGCTTGGTTGCTGGTTCGGTATAGTCCAGCACATCCACCACCGGAGAGGTACCACCTTTGCGTGCTGGCCCCGTGCTTTTAATGGCATCCGTAATCAGGCCGTCGCGAATATTCCCGGGAGAAGGGTTCATGTGAAAACCTGATCCCACACTGTGCGCCCACTGGTTATACGTGGTCATCAGGTGGATAAATTTTTCAGCCGTTTCCCTGTTCACACTGCGGTCAATGAGGTCCTGCTCGGCGCCGCATAGTTCCGGGAACTCAGCCAGCAACACCTTACCGCCGAGGGCTACCAGCAGGTCGGCGCAATGACCCACCGCCGGGTTGGCCGATATACCGCTAAAGCCATCGCTGCCGCCGCACTTCACGCCTACATTCAATGCGCTCAGGGGGACATCGGTACGCTCAACCCGGTTGGCTTCTACCAACTTTTCAAAAGTTTGCCGGATGGCTTCCATCACCAGCACATTTTCACTGCCGGTTTTTTGCTGCTCAAACAGGAGTACCGGTTTACTGAATGATGGATTCCGTTCCCGTACATAGGTTTCAAAATCATCTGCCTGCAGGTGCTGGCAACCAAGGCTCAGGACTGTAACACCGGCTACATTGGGATGATCGGCATACGCTGCCAGCAATTTTCCAAGCATAGCCGAATCCTGCCGGGTGCCGCCGCAGCCCATGGTATGATTAAGAAACTTAATGCCATCAATATTTTTAAACAGCCTTTCCGCTGCCGGTTGCGGTGTCAGGCTTTCCGGAGTGGCATTACGAATATCTTCTCCATTTTTGAACGAATGAATCAATTGGCGGGTAAACGTCCGGTATACATTGGGTGTACTGTATCCCAGTTCACTTTGCAGTGCATCTTTGATCACATCAAGATTACGGTTCTCACAAAAAACCAGCGGAACAAAAAGCCAGTAGTTAGCTGTTCCCACCCGTCCATCATCCCGCACATAGCCTTTAAATGTACGGCCGGCAAACTTCGACACATCCGGTGCCACCCACCGGTACTGGTGATCCCGGTAAGCAAAAGCATCTGCAGCGTGTACCGTATTGTCAATCGTCATGCGGGAACCTTTTTGAACAGGTTGCTGAATGGTTCCTACAGTTACGCCGTACATGATCACCTTTTCATCCTTGGACATATCATGTGTAAAAAATTTATGCTTACCCGGAATAGGTTCTTTCAACGTAATGGAGTCTCCATGGAAAGATACCGTCTCTCCTTGCGGCAGGTCCTGCAGTGCCACCAGTACATTATCGGCAGGATGCACTTTTAAGATCTTTTCAGGCATGGTAACAAATCATTTATGCTGGCTTGTAGTGGAAGGCAATGGCCTAAAATTAAAGGAAAGCTTATTTCCTACCGTCCTGAAGCGGAAAGAAACTTTCCTCATGGTTGTCCACACTGTTCTTTGCATGGAGAATAAAAGGAAGAAACAGCTTTCGGATTGAATTTACACTCCTGGTTTAACCGGGGAACAATTGTTGTATCCGGAAAATAAAAAAGCATGAATACAACAGCCATACGCGATACACTTCGGAATGACCACAGTGAAGACCTGGATCGGAAAAGAAGGCTCACACTACTTTCTGCCATTGGGTTGGTTGACTTCAGCATCATCTCGCTATACCAGACGGGTGTGATAAAGCGCCTGCCCGATATTCCGCACCCGCTGTTTGATAGTAATAAAGTGAATGCCGCCGAAGATGCATACATGATGGGAGCCCCCGATGGCCCCATCAGTGCCGTGGTGTATGCGCTGACCATGGTGTTGGCTTCGGCCGGCGGGAGCGAAAAAACAGGAAGAAGCCCGGTGTGGGACGCGGTCCTGGGTGCTGCCGTTGCCGGTAACGCAGCCGGTGCCCTGTATTATTTGCAGAATATGATTTTTCGGCAAAAAAAGATCTGCCTTTATTGCGTGGCCGGTGCGGCCATCAATATTGCTTCGGCCATCATCATTGCACCAACTGTAATGAAAAGCGTGAAGCGACTGTTTGGACGGTAACCATTACAGTTTCCTGATGACAGTGGCGACTATTTAGAGGGGAAAGTCGCCGGGCAGTTGCATTTCATCAACTTAGGTTGCACACAGAAGTATCGAGCAAGTATTCAGCACGTCAACTTCAGCACTACACGTTGCCATACGTTACCAACGGCAGCTTAAACCTGCAGTTTAACATATTATTGGAATGCTACGACACACCTGAATACAGACCATAAATATTTTATCACTGACTGTTTTTGTAGAAGCAGCGTCTTAATTATTTCTAATTTAAGAGCCGCTTTCAGTTAAAACTGCCTGGGCTTTGTTTTGTTGGATGCTAGTTCGGCTATTTCGTCAATGCGTTTTTGTCTTGTTTCGGGCCGTCTGGCAAGCACAAGCCATTGCAACATTGCCTTCCGCACCGATTTGCTCAGGCCTAAAAAATAATCTTTGGACCCCTGTTTTGATCGGAATGCCTTTTCCAGGTCTTCCGGAATCACCAATTCTTCCACTTCATCCAGGATCGTCCAGGAACCATTCTGTTTTGCAATTGCTATTGCTTCCAGGCCTGCTTTGGTCATTAATCCATCTTCTATAAGTTTGGCAACTCTCTCTTTGTTGATTTTAGACCAGGTGCTTTTTGGCTTCCGCCTGCTGAAAAACTGGTGCGATGTTTCTTCGTCGATTTTTATTTTCTTGCTGTCGATCCAACCAAAGCAAAGGGCTACATCAACTGCATCACGCCAGCTTATTGATTTTTTGTTTGCGTTTTTGTTATAGAAAACAACCCACACAGCCTGTGCTGACAGATGGTGCTTTTCTAACCATTTTCGCCAAGAGGCAATGCTTCTGGGATAAAAAACAGCTACATTTTCTTCCATGCCGTTCTAAGGGTCATTAACGGTTAATACTTTTCACACAGGCAGATGACTTCTGATGCCGCACATGATGCATCTAATTTACTGTCTTTTCTATTTGAATGATTTCTGGTATTGCAAAAGCACAAGGGTTCAGCAGTAGAAAACAAGGACGAAGAATATCCTTCCACTCTACACAAAACGGGTATGAGCACTTTATCTTCCGTCCACTCGGTTCTGGTTTTAAAATGGCCTTAAATATGGACGGCTCGTAAGTGGCGAAAAAGGCCAGGGAATAGACGATAGTATAATCAACAGTCCAATGGTGAACCAAATGGCCATTGTTTTAAACTTATCATTGTCGGTCTGTCTGCGTTTTGCTTTTGCCGATCCGATCGTAATAACAACAATGGCAGTCACCATCATAACACTGTGTTCCATTCCAAAAAAGCGGATCTCTCTCTGATGTACTGCCTCTTTGAAGTTGTGTAGAAAATAGTCGATAACCGGGCTGACAAAATAGAGCCAAAGCCCTAAAAGGAGTTGTATATGGGCAATGGTCGCAGTCCAGTGCCGGATTGAATTATCTCGCTTTGTAAAAGGCTTTCGGGAAAGCCAGCCTCTCCAGGCACGGAAGGTGGTAAAAACCAGGCTTACCAATACAAGCCAGCGGACCATTGAATGTGATGCCAATAATAAAGCGTACATGTTGATGGAATGATTGTTTTATGATTCCTTGACAAGTTACTACAGGTGCGCTTTGAAAAAGAAACAGGTGGGCAGCACAGGATAACAAACCGCACAACAGCCGACGCCAGTTGTTTTGGCAGTAATAAAAAAGCCATTCTTCCTGAATGGCTTTGACGTTAAGGAATGATCGTATATAAATTTATCAGACTGGCCGGGGTATGACGACGAACCAGCAGGTAAGAAATACTGGAATAGTTTGATGTAACCTTTCTTTGATTGCATCTTAGTAGTTATTTCTATTGGCAAGAATATCCATCTGTTCATCCACCTAAATTCTTCTGATTACCTTGTCACTGTCACTCTTAGGAATGTCGCTGGAATGGAGAAAGTATCCGGCGCTTCACTCCTGTTCTCGCGGATGAATAATTCTTCCAGTTCCCGGTAAAGTTCAGAGGCTTTTCCATTCTTTTCCGCCGCTTCAAATGCATTCATGGTAGGACCATAAAAGTTTTTGAATCTTTCTACAAATGCGGTAGGTGAAAAAGCGGCTTCAAAAGTGAACGTTTCCCGCTTAAAAGATATATTTTCAGGTGGCACACCGGCCTTGCCAAACCGCTCAATAACATGACTCTCCACTCCCCACATCATGGGGCTGACAAATCCTTCTGGCGGCGGCGGTGTATAGGCAGAACTGATCTTTAATATCTGAGCAACCAGCGTAGGATCGTTCGGAATCCAGTTGCCCATAACAATTCTTCCCCCGGGGCGGGTTACCCTTACCATTTCTTTTGCCACATCAAATGGTTTGGGCGCAAACATGGCTCCAAAGATGCTGATCACCAGGTCAAAAGATCCATCCGTTATATCCTGCAGGTTTGTGGCATCGCCTTCACGGATGGTAATATTCTTCAGCCCTTCTTGTTCTATGCGCTGATTGCCGGCAGTTACCAGGTTTCTTGCGATATCTACGCCCAGTACACTGGCACCTAACCGGGCAGCGGGAATGGCTGTGGTGCCGTCACCACATCCAAGGTCCAGAATCTTCATACCCGGCGTAATGCCAAGTGTATCAACCAGTGCTGCGCCGCTCCGACGCATGGTTTCGGCTAAACGGGTAAAATCGCCCTTTTCCCACAAAGCTTTGTTGGGGTTTACAGCCGCTGTTTGAATGCTTGCTGTTTCGTTCATGGTTTTAATTTTTAAATTGTTAGGAAATGGGTTTCCAGGGGGAAGGAGTCCTGTGAGATGTGATATGCGAAAGAAATGGAAATATACGAATTTATCCAGCTATTGCAATTACAGACGGTACGAATTGAGCATAATGCACCATGAATTCCCGGTTGGATTTATGAACCACAGTTAGGTCGACTTTTTTCTAAACCAAATACAGCGTTTCGAGTAATGGTCAATATAAAGGTTCTGCTCTTCTAACCTTATCCTTAATATTAAGCAAGTTGAGTTTGCTAGATGATGCTGAACAAAGTTTTATCACCAATAATTTGGTTTTGCAATCCTTTGGAGATCGTTTAAAATTGCTTCGGTTTGTTTAACCATCCTTCCAGGGAGTTGATTACCGACCAATTGAAGTCGCATCAGGACCACAGCGCATGTTTACGGCATTCAATGAAAACACTTGATTTCTGAGTATTCTATATCAAGATCAATTCTCCTGCTTCTTACTTTTGTAAAACAGTTAGTATAGGAGCCCTGCTACCATAGGCATATGCTTTTTTCATAATAGTCCATGTCAATGGTTTTATCCTCCCCATTCGGATAAAGGATGGCTACCTTAAATATGCCAGCTGTTGAGGTAGAGGGATAACGGCTCTGGCTGGCTTTGCAACTTAACAAACGCCAAATACGCAAACAAGTGAAAAGAATATAAGTTTCCTGGCCATAATAGATTGTTTTCAGTTTTTGTTGCATCGGCATAAATAATTGCCACCAACGCATTCAGCATTGGTGGCAGTAATGCTCCTTAGTTCACATCTGCACTAAAATAAAATAGCGTTGCTGTTGTTCAAAAACTGTTCAGCCGAAACTAGCTATCGTTTCTATTACTCTAGCCAACACACTGTCAGTACATCTCCGCTCAGCAGAAATGCTCTTTGTGCGCAGTTCAATTATAAGCCTGAAGCAGTAGATGGCTAATTTCTACAACCGAAACAACGAAAGGCCTTTATTTCGTGATTGTTATTTCATCGATCAATTTACCCTCCAAATCCAATTGTTTAAAGGTTAATTTATTTCCGGAGGTTTCTACCAAACTGAAGGAATGTACATGGGATATGAACTTTGCTGTAAAGGGAACCCAGTTGGCTTCAGGAGCATGTACCCACTTTTCGGGCTTGTTGCTGAACGCCGTATCGTATAGTCCGGCGCCGGCGGCTCCGGTAACGATGTAGAGAATGCCTTTTGGTGTTGTATTCTTTTTACCGTCGAATGCCATGTCCAGGGTAAAACTGCCATCCACTCTTCCCGTGCTGTCAATTACCGGCTGACCTGTAGAAGTAAGTTTTGGAGCAAATTTCAACGGGTGGCTTCTCTGGTAATTATGTACATGTCCATTCAGTACAAGGTCAACGCCAGACTGCTCAAACAAGGGTGATATTGCCCGCATCCATTGCTGATTGTAATGTGCATTGCTTGAGTTGAAGCCTGGCTGGTGGTAGTTTACAATCTTCCATTTGGCTTTACTGCTTTTCAGATCATTTTCCAACCAGCTTAAAAAATCCGCCTCAAATGGTTTCATATAAACATTGGCATCTATGCAAACAATATGCACATTGCCATGGTCAAATGAATAGTTGGTCATATTGGGGTAACGCGGTTCCGTAGCTTTTTTAAACGCGGCAACCCGTTCAGGTTTTCCCTTCGCGGTAACTGCATGCTTAAATGCAGGGGCATTCAAGGGGAGATCGTAATAATAAAAGTAAGCAAGGCCATCCGGGTAAGTATCAAGATCAGCCGCCCACACGTCGTGATTGCCCACCACAACATAAAAGGGTACGGAGGCCATCAGCGGGGCCCCTTTCGCAGGAGAAGATTCCGTTGCATTAAAATAAGGAAAGTAATTCTTCAGGTATTCACTTGCCCTGCCTCTTTGATATACATTATCGCCAGTGATCAATACAAATTGAGGCTTTTGCAAATACGTCTGGTAGGCGATCCTGGCCTGCGCCGCAGTGCCTATGCCGCAATCGCCAAACACCACAAAGCGGGAGGAAGATTTTGTAGACCGGGTGGAGAAGGATGCCGCGGCCACAACAGCCCCATTCAGCCTTACCCGATAGTTGTATTGTTTGTTAAACTGCAGATTGGGAAGAACCGCACGATAAATGATAGGGTGTGCATTCTGTAGGTTTAAAGGAGTTGATTTTACCGTAGCGGTTTGGTTGTAACGCATATTGGTACCATATTCTACAGTAAAGGAACCGGGCAGGCTATCCGTTTGCCAGATGATCACTTTTTCTTCACGTAAGAGCGTTGGCGCATTGCCTGGCTGGATAAAGGGTGTAACCTGAATCTTTTGGGAAAGGCATCGGCCTGAAAGAATAACAAACAGCAATAACAATGGAAACTTCATAATTGGTAGGTATGGCCTGAAGATAGAAAATTAACTGTTTTTTCTAAAGCCTCCGCGTACGCTGCAGGATACATTGTCATGTATATTCATACTCAGATGCGGAGGAAATAGAGTCTCTCCAGAGTTTATTAAAGTCATTCACATTTTTGCTTTTACAAAGACATTTGCAACAAGTAAACTAAATGAGTAAAATTTTTTTGAGGACATGAACATTTACGATTCTGTTGCTTCATCTCTGCTTCACGGTGGCAGAATAGCCTACCGCTGAAAGATAGCACTTCAGCCATGTTTTCACAATTGCGCTATTAGGCTTTTGGTATTTTTGCCGAGACAGTTGCATCTTACTAGATGGAAAATATTTTTGCCATTCGGAAAGCAAATTATTCATGATAGAAAATCAACAAAAGAATAAAACCGGCCTTCTTCCACACTACTGCAAAAAGATTGGAGTTGCCGTTATGGTATTAGCGTTCATTCCCCTAATCACAATAAAATCGGCGGATATACAGATAGCGCAGGGACATAAGGAGCTTTTACGGCTTATGGCTATGAACATGTTTATTTTGGGTTTACTTTTTGTTGCTTGGGCAAAAGACAAAGTAGAAGACGAAACGACTATCGCTCTACGATTGAAATCGTTGGGTTTCGCCTTCATTTGGGCTACTCTCTTGGTTATACTAAAGCCATTCACAGATGTTATCTTCAAAAACCCTATAGAAGTGGAAAGTGCTCAGGGGTTGGTAATAAGTATGTTGTTCTTTCATCTGTTGCTCTATCACTTTCAAAAGAAAGGAAGACAATTGAAGAATACTAAGCATTAAACGGGCAAAGTCGGATATCACCTAAAATAGCTTGCTAAGAAAGTAGGTGTCTCCCGGCAAACCATCAACGCATTTAAAGCAGAACGATGATTTCCTTCCACTATTCTGGCAATCAAACTCTCCCGGGACTTGCAAAAGTTAACGAGATTTTTCAATTGGTAGAAACTGATTGAATCAAAAGAAACCCACTGTGCCTATCGTTGAACGGCTTTGCGGTAGGCTGGCCATCTGTGTTCTGCCAGTTTTACGTAAGATATGGTGCTGAATTGGTACACTGAAGCCGGTAACATACACGTACACCACCATTGCATGATTACCATGCCTGCAGGCGATCCCACACAAAGAAAAGATGAAAACTTAAATTTTATATCCCAGCAATTTGCCAAGCTTTGCCATCCATCTTAATAGAAACCTGGGAGGTTTAACCGACACGATGGTTTCTTCGTATTTCAGGGAATGCTGTGAAAGGTATATGAGGTTTTTGAACCCTTTTACACCATCCAGCTTTTTCTCTTTTACGAGCGATTCCATAGCTACCAATGATGCGCCAAACTGTAAACCCGGTGTATGGATGTTTGTCAGATGCGCAGGATGAGCGGAAGTGTTCCGAAATCCATGTACTGCATTCCTGGGTATAAATGCTTCCTCACCGGCTTTTAATGGCCTCCATCTCCCATCCAGAAAAAGCTCGATTACACCCTGGTGCACTTTGTAATATTCATCCTGAAACGGATGTGTATGAATATTCGATTCTGCACCCGGAAAGAATGTGGCCTTCACTTCAAAAGGCTTGTCGGGGAAACCAGCTTTTGGTTATTGTCATATTCCGCAACAATACCCAACACCTGTTTTAAATCAATCTTTTGATTTTCCATGTCTCGTTGATGTTGAAGACAATGCTTGCCAACGGTAATGTGTTTATGAAGTTATGGCATTTGAAAAACATGCGGTTCAATTATCCTCAAAAGCTAAATGGTGATATAAGGCTGAACGCTTCACGTTCAACCACGAATTTTAAATCACCTTACTGGCTGCTGTTTTTCTTCCTGCGATTTCAGGGTAATTCTATTCTGATGCTATCAAACCTTGATTGGTTAGGCGGCATGTTGAATTTTATTTGTCTGCCAGTAAATGATAGTTGCGGGTCAAAATTGAAGCCTTTCACGTCGTCCTGTAAAGGGGAAAAATGACCACCAGTTTCGCTTTGAAATAAATGTCCCGCAATGATGTCGAAGTCGTTTTTCGACGTTCCAACCGGTCTTCCGATCCATTTTTCATTCAAATTAATATTGAAGAATTTCAACATTTCTAAACTGTCATATTCTGCCAGGCTTATTAAATAATTATTGGCTTCATCAGTATAATAAACGTTGATATTATCATTCAATAGTCCGTTTGTATAAACGGTTGCAGGAATTGGTTTGCCGTGATGTCTTGCAGAACCTGTCACCCATTTTAAAACGATAGGATGGTTTATAGAAGTCAATCCAACTGCAACCGCAAAAAGAAGAAGCAGTCCAAACACAATTTTTATAAGCTTACTTACTGTCATTTATAATAATAACGTCTGCCGGCAGACCGGCATTCCCCGTTCGTCAGTTTAATTTAGTGAAAAAGTTCAATAAAATCAGTTTGTTTCGCACCTGTTCTTCAGCCGGTATATCGATAAACGGGTGCTGTGCACTGGTGTGTAAGTTAATGTTTGTCTACCAGTCCTTTTACACATTCCCGCAGAAGTTTGGAATTGTAGCCGATCCCATTTCTAAAAACAATCTCAACATTTATAATGTCTGCAATTATATGGTCAGGTTTACCGCATTACACGCAACGTTTAACGGCTTGCCACAGTGCGTGTCGTTTGTGTCACGTCTGCTTAAACTTAGTAATAAATCTTAATAGTATTTTGTAGACTGTCCCATATCGTCATCCCGCATTAGGGCAAGCTGCTGTTGTGCAAAGCCGTTCACAAAGGAGGTTTGGCTGAAGCTAAACTGTCCAGAAGCTGTCTTAGTTTAGGCTCGCTTGGCAGTGGCGCATTGGCATTGAGAATTTTGCCTTCTTTATCGAAGAGCAGATAGCGGGGAATACTTTCTATGTTATATTGACGGATTAGGGCTGCTTTCGATGGTTCAAGGAGCAGAAAGTGGTTGAGTGAATATAATTCACGCTTAGCAATGGTCCTGCGCCAGTTGATCGCACTTTTATCAAGGGAAAGGCTCAAAAAGACAAGTGCGTCCTTTGGGTAAGTTTCCTGGAGCTGCTTTAAGGCAGGCATTTCCTGCAGACAAGGCATACACCAGGACGCCCAGCAGTCCACCAATACATACTTGCCCTTAAAACTGGCCAGCAGTTCTTCAAAAGAGAAGCTGCTCTGGTCATCCAGGCTGAGCACCCTGCTGGCCACCACTGAGGTATCACCGGCCTTTATTTTTCGTTGATGTTGGGCCGAACTGATAATCCTGCGATATTCCTTCTCCTTACAAAACTTATTATACAGTTTCGCATAGCTTGGAGTTATAGGAATTCCCTTTGTGTACGCTCTTTCCATCACCCGGCTTAAAAGATACGCTCTGGCAACACCTGAGAAGTTGTTTTGAATGCTGTCAAAACATGCCTGGAACATCTTCTCATCAGGCATACTCACCATCATGTTCCGGGGAAAAAGGTCGATCACTAGCTCATCGACATAATGTCGCAGGTTTGCCGTAAAGTCTTCTTTTCTTTGAACAGCATTGACAGAGGCAAGCAAAGCTCGTAACTTTTGCTCATACAACCCATGAGCTGCCAGTGTGTCTTTGTAAAGCCGGTACACCCAAAGCAAATTAAAATCATACCTGTTATTTGCATACTGCCGCGTTAGCTTTTTGAACTTTGAACTGACGGCATAAGCCACCAATAGGGAATCGAAGAGACGTTGGGAGGCTAGCTGTCGCTGGGGGATTGAGGCCTTTACCTGGCGCTCAATTTCCAGGACGAAATCCAGGTTATATACAGGCGAAGCGTGTGCCCATGAAGAGGGTGTCTGGTAACGTCTTTGTAGCTGGCGAAACTGCTTTAGCACCTGCATCTCCCGGTTTCGTTGTTCACTGCCACCGGGAATAGAAAAGTAAAAATCATCGTTTTCAGAATCACCGCTAATGTGAACTGTCTCGCCAGGATAAACAAGTGCTTCGTCAAAGTAGCCCTTCCGAATCACCGTTGGACCAAAGATCCCTCCCGCTGCTACTTCGGAATCTTTTAATTCCAATTCAATAAGAAAGCCGTCCCATGTATTCCAGGTCACTGTCTGTACAGGAACGGTCGTATCGCTGAACAACTTCGCCGCGGCTGTAAAATAAACTGGCTTTGTCTTCTCTTTTACTGACCGACAACTGCACCAAACAAGACATAGGGCAAACAAAATGTATACAACTAACTTCATGACTTGTGTGTTAAAGAAGCAATAAGAACTTCCACCACTGAATTTGAATGGCCTATGACACAGGAGCAACGGATTTCATACAACGAAAAAGCATTTGCGAAGACATGGCAGTCTGTATTTCTATTGTTTCATTTTTACTTTGTGGTTAAACAACGATTTATAGAAGAAAGTTGTACCGCAGCCATGCTTTTGCAAATGTTCTGTTGTAGACAGTTTAGTAGTTTGATAAGGCATTGGCTATGGTTTTTCTCCTACAGCCACAACCATTTCGCAAGGGCCTATAAAGCCGCTATCTGTTTCAAACTGCCGAAGTTCCTTTTCTATTTCCTCCCAAACCGAATCTTTCTCGCGATCCGATAAACCGCTCATCATCTGGTGCAAAGCTCCAAAGGACTCATTTTCAAACCGTACACATTCTTTGGCAGAGGATAGTTCTAAAGGAGAATCAATGAACTCAGACTTTACATTACTAAACCCTGCGTCAGAGATCGCCTTCTCAATCACTCCCGCAGCACCCAAGCTAAATGGGCCAGGCTGACCCGGCAGAGGTGGTGGCAACTTTGCCCGGGTTCTGATAATGGAAACAGGAATAGAGAAAAATTTATTTTTTTCGGGTGTGGAATAGACAATGGCCGCTACTTTACCACCTGGCTTCAATACACGCAACATTTCTCTTAACGCTCTTTGCTGGTCCGGAAAATAGATTAACCCCACACGGGAAATTACAGCGTCAAAGGTCTCGTCTTCCAGGGTCAGGTTTTCCCCGTCCATAACTGCTGTCTCAATATTACTGATACCTGCCTCTTGTGCCATTCGTTTGGCAAATTCCAGGATATTGGAGGAAATATCAGTAGCTAAAACATAACCCTCTGGTCCTACTCTTCTTGCTGCTGTGATAGATTGTTCACCGGCTCCCGCAGCAATATCCAGAACCTTATCTCCGGTGGAGATTTCCGCCATTTCTAACATCCTATTGGTTGCTTTACCCAACCATTGGTTTAGCGTAGGGCCCCACTTATACCAGGCCTCTGCAGCCGTTTGCCATTGTTCACGAGTGGTGTTCTTGTATTTGACCGGGTCAAATTGAGGAGTAGTGTTCATTGAAGTTGTTTTTTTATGGTTATCCCTTCACACTACGGATTACATGAATTTATGGGTCCTATTTGAATTATTTACAACAACCACGGCTTAGAGTTGTGGCGGTATTTTATGGTTCGTCAACCCACAACCGAAGCAAATGATGATCTAATGTACAAGTTTTATTCTTTAGCTTAATAGCATTCGGTCAAGCTGGAACTGCAGTTGATTTGTAAAACTTTAGTTGATGCTGCGTTGGGTCAGCCGCGATAACGCCATGCCGGTTGTTAGGCGCAGATTAAGCTTTACTGATTTGTTGGCTTGGAATAGAGTGGAAAGCAATTGAAACTTAAATTATTTTATTAACCGTGTCAAAGTATTGTATCTCTCAATCATCAGTGCTTCTTTTTAAGGTTAATACCAAAACCATTGTTTCAGATAAGTAAATTTGTCTTTGTAAAAATCAATGATTTGTCAAAATAATAATTGAACTGATAATTAAAAGAATAGCTGATGCTGCGTAAAATCTGGATTTTCCTTTGTTCTTGATAAAGACAAGTACACTAAATAGAGGTATTACAACTAAGCACAAAAGCATAGGAAGCCAAAGCAATTCGTAAATGGCTCCTACCACTGCATATTGGTAAACGTTGCCAACTATGATTAAGCCGATTGAATAAAATGCAAGCACAAATAAACTTAAACCAAACAAAAATTTTGCAGTTTTGATATTTCTAATCGTGGTTGAGTACATTGTTAATCTATTAGCAAACAAAACTTCCGAATAATCTAACTTCAAGCAACAAATCTGAACATTAATTCACGCTTTATTATCTCTTTGACTTCGAAACGGTCCAAACTATTTGCGCAGCTAACGTACTGCGGCTTTGCGTTCTTTTGGGCATTCATTGAACATTCATCCTTAGATAAGGATAGAAGGCTATATTAATAAGCTTCAATTTAGCCCATGTTCCTCAACCCACAGGACGCAAAGCCCGTGTTACCTGCATTATGTCAAACGATGTCCCATCACTAAAAATGTTAGTTCTTCGGCATGTAATTGACTGGATTGCTCTTGGCAGCGTCTTCATTAATGACAATATTCTGTCCCGCTGTAAGAAGCCACTTGCCGTTTTGCTTTAGCATGACAAGCGTAGCTAATTCTTTATCATCTCCCATTTTATTTGTCCCACGGTTGACTCCATCAGGCGGGTAAAAGGCACCCACGCTCCAGAAAAGATGAACAATGGCTACATCGTTTGTCAGGAACCGAATGTGCGTCCCGGACTTTGTCTGCGGTGTGTTTTTGAAAAAGGATTTGTGGAAGGTTTCAAGTCCAAACTTGTTTTCTTTTTGTCCCCTCCACCAATGCCCTACAATGTTCACCCAGTCAAAATCAGGCGTGGTGTAATGGGGCATACTATCAAAGTTGTGTCGGTTCCAGTCCCTAATCATAGCATCAATTTGGTCATTGATTCCCTTTTCATCTTTTGTCCTATCCTGTGCATCGGCTAAAAAAAAGCTTGTCAGTAAAAAGCAGCATAAAATGGCGTGTTTCATTTCTTTAAAATTTTATACTCCAAAACTATCTTTGGCAGTAGAGAGGAAATAGTAAAAAACAGACATTCTAGAGCTGGATGGTGGACTGCAAACGGTAAGGTGTTTTTTTAAGGTCGTTGGTAATGATTTTTGGGGTAACGCCAGCAAATTCTTTAAAATCCCGAATGAGGTGCATCTGGTCAAAATAGCCACATTCATAGCAGATGGACGTCCAGCTAAGCTGCGGGTTTGCTTCTCTTAATCGGTAGGCACTGGAAAACCGGATAACCCTGGCAAATAACTTGGGTGGCAAGCCAACCCGTTCTTTACATTTTCGCTCGAATTGTTTTAAGCTCAGGCAAGCGGTTGCAGCCACTGTTTCAATGGGAATATTCCCGTTTTTAGACAGGAGAAGAGAAATAGCATTGTCAAAACACGCAGCTTGTTTGCGACCACACAGCTTTTTCAGTAAAAACCGCTCTACTATGGCAATCATTTGTTGGCTGTCGCTTGTATTTCTTAATTCTTCCAGCACAGCATCTGCCTCTCTGCCTAAAATGTCAGAAGCAGAATAGCTTTGGTCAATTAGCTGATGCATGGGAACCTGCGTAAGTTGGTGTAGGCCTCCTGGTTTGAATCCTACATGTATCATCAGGTGATGATGTCCCATCTGAATGTCGACCCTTGTTAGCTGTGGCCCTACAATCAAAGTAGGAGGATTCACAATTAATTCATTTGAACTTGAAAATGTTTGAATTGGGTCTTGAAGGTAAAAAAACAGGCTGTGTTGAGGTACTGGAGGAAAGGGGTTTACTGGCATGGGAATAGTTTTCTCAGCCGTAAAACTGAAAACCATAATTGATTGCACATAGTCTTGAAGTGCAGCAGTCGGTATGTATACCTTTATCTCCAAAGTTTAATCGTTATTCTTTTTGCCGCTAACGGAACGGGTATTGATGCAGTGGTGGCATTCCTGTTCCTTCAGTTCTGGTTAAAAATATGTAGCTGACATATAAAGCTAAAGCTGGTAACATGCACGACAGCCACCATTGCATAAACCCCATAATAGCAGCTGTATATGTTTTATACTTTTGAGCCTACATTTTAGCAGGAGTAGGTGGCTCTACATAAGTCCCGCTGCCTGCAGCCATTTCCCATTTGCCATTCGATTTAACATGAGTTTCCAAACGAGCAACCCTAAACTTTACAGGCTGGCCTTTTATCTCAGCTCGTACTTCACTCACACCATGTAAAACCAATGTATTCCCGTTGTAGATGTATACCTTACGGGTCTCAGGTATTGGTGTTATAGACCTGTAAATAAACTCGGTTAGAGGAGTGCCATCATACTTAAGTGTATCACTGAAAATCATCGGCGGCTCATAATTTTGTTTGTCCCATATTTTACCATTCGGCGTAATTGCAATGTATCCAGCTGCCTGAGAAATCTTACTAAAGTCAGCCATGTACTTCATGATTTCTTCCTGCTCTTTTTGAGGAAGCTGGTCAAAACTTACCTGCGCACAAATCACACTAGAAAGACAAGTAGCAAATAGCGAAATCAATATCTTTTTCATAATAAAATAGTTTTGTCTTAGAAAATTAGCCTGATTTGTCACGAGGACCTGTAAAAGTTAATTTTTTAAGTACTCTATAGAAAATAGCTGCTAACGTTCAACGGCTTGGCGATGGTGGGGCATTTGAAAAACGTTAGCTCACATTTGCACAAAAGCTAAATAAAATCACAAATGTTGAGTTTACAACCATCTGCCCCACTATTACAAAGTCGATGTTAGTGGTTCGTTGCTTTGCCAAGTTATATTTATGTTTATTCGTCATTCAATGAGTTAACACCTTGTTCCTTTAATTTTTCTAACGCGTCTTTCATTGATTTAACTTGTTCTTCAGGGTGTCCTTGCCAAACAGTTACTTCCCCAACTACTCTAAACGGTTGAGTCGAACGATAAGATTTTGTCGGATTACCAGGGAATTTTCTGTCCGTTAGGTCTGGATCGTCTTCAATTTGACCTGTTGGCTCTACTAAATAAATTCTTTCTTGTGTGTCACCAAATGCAAGTTCTGCTCCCCAAATTGCTGCGTCTAAAGTTGCAGATAAAAAAATATATTTTGCGTTTTTTCTTTGTCCAAAGTTTGAGTTAAACCCTGCTTCAATTAGGTCACCTATTTTCAGGTCCGCCTTTGTCCCGTGAAAATAAGTCTGTGCAAATGGTGTTGCCACAAAATTTTTTGAGTGGTCTTTGTTGTTATCCATTTTATTGCTTGATATTTTTAAGATTGACCAGCAATGACCGCTAACGTGCAGAGGGCTTTGCGTTCGTGTGGGCATTTATTGAACGTCCAGCCCTGGATAAAGTTATGGAGCCACATTGACAAACTAAAGTTCAGCCCATGTTCGTAAGCCCACATGACGCAAAGCATTCATGTAAAAGAGTAGCTTACCTGAACTAAACTTAAAGGAGGTAAGTTATGAAACATCTTTTTATTGGATTGGACGTTCACAAGAAGACGTGGGCGGTGACCATTCAGGAGCAGCAGCTGGTGCTGAAACGGTTCTCGATGGAGGCTGATGCGGACCTGTTGATTGCTTACATCAGCAAGCATTATCCCCAACACGATGTCGAGTGTTGTTATGAGGCCTGCTGCCTGGGCTTTGGGATTTATCACGCACTCACCAAAGCAGGCTGGCAGGTGCTGGTGGTAAATCCAGCCGACATTCCCCGTGGCAACAAGCAATCCACCACCAAAACAGACAAAGTGGACAGCGCCTACCTGGCAAAGCAGTTGGCCTCTGGCCATCTCAAAGGCATCTCGGTGCCCACGCACAAACAAGAACAGTTCCGCAGTCTGTTTAGACGAAGGAATGACCTGGTCAAAAACCTTCGCAGGATCAAATGCCATATCAAATCGATGCTGCTTTATTTTGGCATTCCCATTCCACTTCAGTATGATAACATCAACTGGAGCAAGGACTTTATCCAGTGGCTCCACAAACAGCGGTGGTCTTATTCACCTGCCACTGAAGCGCTGAAAAGCAGGCTCTCGGAGTACCAGTTTCTTAGAAAAGAATACCTGCACGTCTGCAATGAACTCAGGGCCTATGCCCGCAAGCAGTACCGAAAGGAATATTACCTCTTACGCAGTATTCCTGGTGTGGGTCCCTTTACCGCCATCGGTTTACTGGCAGAAGTAGGTGACATAAAACGGTTCAAAGGCATTGACAAACTCTCCAGCTACATCGGGTTGGTGCCATCGGTGCGCAGCTCGGGCGAGAAGAGTTATTCTTGTGGCATTACCTACCGCAGCAAAAGCCTGCTCCGAAGTTACCTGATTGAAGCGGCCTGGATTGCCGCCAAAAAAGACCCCGTGCTGATGCAGTACTACCAGGAGCGAAAAGGCAGTGACCACAAGAAGTTAATCATCAAACTGGCCGCCAAGACCCTGAGCCGGATCTATCACGTGATCAAAGCCGGAGAACCGTACCAGATCACACCGCAGCCGGCGGTGGTCTAAGTGCAGGCAGAACAACCTTCTTTACCGATATGTTCTCTTCAAATGCAAACGCAGAGATGAAAGAAATAAAAAATAATAGTGGCGACTGTAAAACATCGTGTGCAGCTACTTCAGTAGGCTGCTCTTGCAAAGCATACAGCGCCACTTCCTTCCAAGCTTTTACAAATGCTTGCAGCGGCAAGAGTGCCGACTGCTGATAGGATGCTGAGACAAAGGTAAGAAGGCCAAGAAAAATCTTTCTGAAGTGCAGCTGGCGTAAAAATTTAAGTGATCAAACGGGAAACGGATTAAATGATTATGGCAGCTGACAGGACCACTTTTGTACCAATGAACAACACAGCAACTGCACCGCATGAAAACTTTGTTTCCTTAACCCTGAAACCAATGTAACTTTGTGAGACATCCAGCTACCTCTTTACATAGGACCTGATGTTATGGGCATCTGTTAGAGGAGTCGATAGCTAACACCAGCTTGAAAAACTTTATTCCTCCCTTTTACATATCCGTAAGATACACCCCTATTGGAATAGTAAAGAGTGTTAAAGCCATAATAATACAGGAGTTCGGCACTCAGCTTTTTTGAGAGTTTATAGGCAGCCCCAAAATCAAGACCAGCATCAAAACGGGGATAATACGCAGTCACCTTGGAAACGCCCCCATCTCCCCGGTGACCAGCCCTGAGTAAATAATCAAACTCTGGTCCGAAAAGAAACGAAAGGTGTGAGCTTGCCTGGTAGCCAATAAGCAGTGGAACCGAGAGGTAATTCATTCGCTTGGCACCATCAATGGGAAAGCCAATTGATGTGTACCGATAGCCTTTGCTCGAATAGAGCAACTCCGGTTGAAAAAATAACTTCTTACCAAGTTTCTGCTGAAAAAAAAGCCCGCCGTGATAGGCAAACCGTGTCTTTTTACGTAGGTCAAGTCCGTCTTCTGCCTCATTGATATTCAATCCGCCTTTAACACCAAAGGAAGATTGCCCTAAACAGTACTGAATCGATAAAAACGTAAAGAAAAAGAAACAAACTTTCTTCATGTGCAGTTGGTTTATTACTACTCTAAAATAGAGACGCTTTTCTAAAGGAAATGCCAATCCGCAGGTTTAAAATAATAAACGGCTCTGCTGGTTGCCCATAACGTCCAAAGCTTTTGTGAAGGAGTGGAAGTCTGTGTTCCTTCAGCTTCACTTTTGCTTTGCAGTTGAATTGTGTTTTGTTGTTCAATATAGCACCTTAGCCACTCTTTTTCAAACGCTCTGTTAGCCGATGTCATTTTTTCCAATACTTCTCAACTCTATTCTTTGTGTCGCTAAAAAACAACTTCCCTTCGGCTGTTAAATCAAACTTCGGCGAACTTTTATGAATACCACCATACAAACCATTGCAATTGCTATCAAGTGCGAAATATAAGTCAGCAAGTACCTCAGTCATGGAGGTGTCTTTGTAGAAATAGATTTGGCCTACTGGATTTTGTCCTGCGAATAGATGGCAAGCCGTGTCCTTTTTCTCATTGCCTATAAAAGAAAGTAACGTGTCAATGCTCTTTTGGTCTTTGGCGTCTTTTATTAAAAGTGAAATTTTAGAGGTTGCAAAGTCTCTAAAGAAGAGAAGTTGTGCACGTCGGCTCTCATTTTTGAGGGTGTCCAGCAAAGTGCTTCTTTCACTTGTTCTTGCATGACTGATCTGCTTGTCTTTACAGCAAGCGAACATTAAACTCAGAGCAATAAGAAGAACGTAATTCATGAAGGGAGTGATTTCGGCCAACGTAGAACGTGTTGCTGTCAGTGGTGGCATTCATTGCTCCTCAGCCTCACGTTCGTACTAATGTAAAATAGAATTTTTGTTGTTTAAAACTTGTTCTTCTGCCTCCATTGCAGCAACACGCTGTTAGCGGCGCTGCTCCTGCTGGCTTATTGCTTTCAACTTGTAATTACCATTGAACTCGTAATCCTTCCACGCAGTAATCTCCCCGCCCTGACTATAAATGGGCAGTTTGAAATTTATAGTTATTAGAGAATCCTGAACTGTTATAGCCCCTCTTAGTTTGCTTTGTTTCCAGGGGTAGCCCGTTTTTCCTCTCTCATGGGTAAGTACCAGACTATCAGCTGAAATGCTTGAATAAAATTTCGAAAAGTAAATCCAGTCACTCCGTTCAAACTTATATTCATCCATATTGAGTTGATGAACGTTGCCCCGACCTTCAACGATATAAGGGATTTTTATTTCTATAGAATCCTTATCGTTAACTGTCCAATAAGCGATTCCCATCGATTTTTGTATTTGATAGCACCCGACAAGGGTCATTGTTGAAGTAAACAAAATAAGTACAAGCCTATATTCTCGTGATTTACGCATGGGTTTAAAGGTGCCGCTAACGTTGACGGCTTGCTGCTGTGCTGGTATTTTATGATTGTCAGCCTGGCAACTGTAGCCGATTGAAAAACCAAAGTACGAAATATCTTCTGTTGCTCAACAGCGTAATGTCGACTGGAACTACTGCTGATAAGCGAAACCAAAGTTGATGCTGCGTCGTGTCAGCCAGCATAGCAGCAAGCCGATTGTTGCATGCTGGCTTATCTGTCGTCTACTTTAAGTAAGCTCCAATGCTGTTTTATGATTTTTCCTTTTGCAAATTCGTCAATCCAATTTCTTTTAAACTTTTCATTCTGTTTTGTCGTGTCTGGCATGTATGTGAGCTTATGCTGTGGTGTCAACCAAAGCACTATAAAATCACCAATGTCACCACGATAAAAACTACCTACGAAAGAGTATCTGTTCTTAATCTCTGTCAAACGTTTTAAAGTTGTGAAAGGATTTTGGTCTGGGAATAATTGCTTGACAGGTATTGAAGTGTCGCTACCAACTTCTTTCGCTTGATTTGTCACGGCCACAATTTTAACGATGGCGTCATTAAATTTTGAAAATTTAAATCGGTAGTATTTGGCTGTGTCAAACGAAAAAGAAGTTGTGAAATCCTTGGTGAAATTGTATGGTCGAAAAACAGTGATTTCAGTTGTGTCACCTGAATACCTGTTTGAAAAAGTATAAAGAAAACTATCTAACGATACCCTTTGCCAAAATTCAATGTCTCCACGTCTGCCAAAACAATAAGTCCTAAGCAAGCTTAAAGAATTTGTGTCGATATTCTCAGCAATATAGAAAGCGGTTTTCTCTACGCTTCTGTCTGTCGCAATAGATGTGTTGCATTTAGTGAAAAATGTCAGAATGAAAATGGTCGCTATGAAAAGTAGGGTGTGTCTCAAAGCTTGCATGCAACGGTTAACAGCTTGGCGAAGGCAGGGAAGTAATATTCTATTGCTTCACTTCATTGCTGTTGTTGATTAAAGGTAATAAGTTCAAAATATATTCACCAGCCCTGCTTTTACAAAGCTTCTGTTGTAGGCATGTGCTTCACGTCAGCCGCTTAATTAATCTTTTCCTGAAGCCGTTGCTGACACCTTGTTTTCTCCACGAAACGATGATGGCGTCATAACCATCCGCTTTCTGCCTTTCTTCGTTTGTGAGTATGATTAGATGATTAACAACTTCTTTGCCACCCCAATTTTTAAAGTATTGTTCCTTGTCAATAACAGATTTATTCAGAACGAAAGCAACTTTCTTTCCATGAAAGTCAAAATCTTTCCGCAGTGACAATAGTTCAGTGTTAAAGTATTCTGCTTCGTGGTCGGTCAAAGCGGAATTGGTCGTTTTGCCAATGTCATGTGAAAAGCTGCTATCAAACAGGTATTTAAGTTTAATGATGTCTGTGTTGTTGTTTGCAAGTGCATTTCTCTCACACCACGTTGTCTGCTTGTTATGTGCATAGACAAGGTATGTTTTACCAACTTCAAATACCATCCCGCAATCTGGTCCGCCAAAACCTGTTTTAATACTCAAAGTATCGACACTATCTCCCTTGAACATTTGGGAAATGGAAAACAAGTAGTACGCTTTCTCCGCTGTAGTTTTCTTCAGAACTGTACCAACAAAGATTTGGTCAGATTGAGCAACTTCCTGAGTAAACGTTTCACCCAATACACACCTACAGGCATAAGTGGTGAGTGTACCAATTGTTGCTAAAAGTATAAGGAATGGTCGCTTCATAGCATTGCCTACAACGTCCAAAGCATTTGCGAAGGCATGGTATTCAGTGTTCCTGCACTTCACTTTTGCTTTGTAGTTGAATAATGATTTATCGCTGAAAGGTAGCACTTCAGCCATGCTTTTGCAAATGCTCTGTTAGGCGCTTGCTTATTCTGCTTTCACGATGATTGGTCCTACAGGTAGGGTTTCCCAATTCAAGAATTCGTGAACTTTAACAGACAATTTCGTCAGCTCCAGGTAAGTATTATTCACTGCCGAAAGAACAAAAACTGCTATTGTGTATTTCTGAAAGTTTTGCTGATGCTGTAAGTTCTTGTCAAAGGTCAGTAAGGCATGGAAGTCATTTTCTACCATGAGTTGTAGCAGCTGTCCATTTTTAATGCCGTTCCATCCTTTGTCTCTGACAGTATAAATTTCATGCTCTACAAAGTCGGTCTTCAACCTTTTAGGCAAGTTCTCATCAAGCAGCAATCTCATACAACTTTGCAATGTTTTTGGAGGTCAAAAGCTTATTAGCAATTTCAAGTATCGCAATTGCCTGTTCTTTAGTAACGGTGGGAAAATCATCCAAAAACTCCTCTAGCGGCACTCCGGCTTCTAAATGGTCGAAAAGGGTCTCAATAGGAACACGAGTCCCCTTGAACACAGGTTGTCCTCCTAGAATCTCTTGGTCAATGGCAATGAGGTCATTTAGTTCCATGACGTAAAGTTACAAAATTGTTTAACTGAGTTAAAGTGAAGGATTGTGGAAAGCTTGCGCCTAACGTCTCGGCGCTTGGCGAAGAAGCGGACGTCTGTGTTCCGTCAGCCTAGCCCATACACCGGAATTGAATTGTGATTTGTAGCTCAATATAGCACTTCAGCCGCTTTTTTGCCAAACGCATGTTGGCCGCATGTGCTTATTTGAAAGGGTGCAACCTGATTGTTCGTACAACATTCCAAAAGGAGTCAACAGAAGAATCTTGAGGTCCTTTTGTATAGGCCACAAATCCATAGTAGCCAACTGGTTTCACTTCGTCTACGCTGTCTACGAAGATGCCAGTACTCCTATTCTCTACATCTTTTGAGGTGAATTTTGTTGCGGTCTTGCCAAACAGCGAGTCCCGTTTTCTGATGTAATGGCTGCCGTCATCTGCTGATAAGTCCCAGGCGGAGAATCCATGAATTAAAAAGACGGTGTCTCCCTTGCCTGTACGGATCCAATAGCGTGCTGTCATGTCAGGAGTCTGCGGTAGAAAGTCATTTGGTATTCTTTGCCAGGTTGGTGGAAGGTCAATGGATAGCGTTCCCAAATCGTGATGCGAATACTTTTGAGTAGTGTCCTGACTTGTAACGCTGTTTTCTACCTGGTTGTTCTGGCACGATGTAAAACTGAAAAAAGCAGTTATCAAGAGGAGGAGTCTCATAGCATTGCGGCCAACGTTTAAGTGTTTATGAAGTTGTGGCATTTGAAAAGCATGCAGTTTCAATTAACCACAAAAGCAAAATAGCGATTTATAGTTGAATGCTCCAACCTCCTGCCACAATTTAATAAACACACTGTAAGCTGCTGTTTTGTCACAACTGGAGGGTCGAACGTTTCAAGTCATTTACTTTGTCGATTGTCGTCTGAACTTTCGATGCCGCTTCAAAGTCTCCTAATTCTATCAGCCCCAATTTCATCTTTGTCAAACCTTCAATAGCAAAATGTCTGCGAAAGGCAACTACTCGCTTCAAGTCTTTGTAACTGTCCCTCAAAAACATGTTGAAGTCAGAAGTGTTGATAGATGCAATTTCGGTGGTGTCAACCTTTTTAGAATTTGCTTTCAAATCGTCAAGCGATGTCCACAAAGCAGAAAGACGAAACTTAAGAATTTTTGTCCACAGCTGTTTGTAAAGGTCAACTTGCTTCGTTCTAATAAGCAAATTTTCGAAAGGCTCCATGAACTCGTCGCAATTTCCGCTGTCCCAATTCGTATGAATGAATGATATGAGTTCCGTTAGTTTTCCTTGCTGTATCCACTTGTCACGAACGGCAGCTAATGCCTCGTCATTCTGTATTTTTTCAGCGGTACCTTTCAATTTTCTGTCTGTATAAAACTCTTCTAAGTCGTCTAAGAATTTTGAATAATTGCTCATGTGGGGTGTCGCTCTAAAATAGCAGCTTATGTCAAACGGCTTGCCGCTGTTTCGGCATTCAGGATTCGTCAGCTTAAACTTATTACTAATGTTCAATAGAAATAAATAGTTCAAAACTTGTTCATAAGCCGGTATAGTGGTAAACCGCTGTTGTGCGTTCGGTTTGTCAAAAAGCGGGAAATGATATTTCAACCGCTTTGGCTATCCGTTTTGTCAGTACGTGTTGCGACGTACCTTGGTTTTCGTCACGGTTTGTCAGCACAATTATACTCAAGCCCGTTTGCAGATCTTTCAGATACACTGTTCCTGTGTAACCGGAATGCATCACAATGCGCTTGCCAATAAAGTCACGAATTTCCCAACCAAGTCCATAAGAATACTGCTGAAGACTGTCCTTGAAAAAAACCCGATAAGGTGTGGTTATTTCCTCGAATGCTTTTCTGTTAAGCAAACCTCGAGTGATTCCCTTGTCGTATTTTACCATGTCGTCAATTGTAGACATGACTCCGAAATGAGGCGTAAGTTCAAACTGCCACTGCCTACGGTTGTTTTTGTACTCGCCGTTTTTGATGATATAACCAGCCGCACGGTTTGGAATAATATCGTTCTGATTTAAAAACCGCGTGTGATTCATTTTCATTGGCACAAAAAGCTTTTCTTTCATCAATGAATCGAAAATTTTCCCGGTGGCTTTCTCCGCAATGTAGCCTGCTAAAAAGTATCCTTCGTCACTATACTCCCAGTCTGTTCCCGGGACTGAGTTCATGGGCGTTTTTTTAGCTGCTTCCAGCATAAACTCTTTGCTGTAATCAAGCAGGTAAGTGCCGTTTACAGTTGGCTCAAATTTATGTATGAAGCCACCCATGTGACCCAATAATTGCCTGATAGTGATCGGTTGCCATGCTTCAGGAATGTTGTCCAGGTACTTTCCTATTGTATCATTCAATGACAGTTTCCCTTCTTGGGCCAATGTGGCAATGAGTGCAGCGGTCATTTGTTTTGTGACAGATGACAGCTCAAAAACGGTGGTATTTGTTACAGGAGTTTTCAACTCTAGGTTGGACAGGCCGTAGCATTGCTGGTAGAGTAACGAGTCTTCTCTCAAAATGGCAATCGCAACCCCGGGCACTTTGTCATTTTTCATAAAGCCAGTGACAATGCTATCAATTTGTTTGTGATGAACGATGACTTGAGCAAACGTATACTGAAATGAAAAATTCAGGACAAAAAATAAAATGGCTAGTCGCTTCATTTACTAGGTTGTTGTATATAGAGGGTGAACTGACGCACAACGTCCAAAGCATTTGCGAAGGCATGGAAGTCTGTGTTCCTTCAGCTTCACTTATGCATTGTTGTTGATTATCGATTTACAGTTGAAAATTAGTACTTCAGCCATGTTTTTGCAAATGCTATGTTGGGCGAATGCTATGTTGGGCGAATGCTTATTCCAAGTCTGCTTTCGGGTCATAATGTTTCCGTTCTAACTTTCTTCGAAGGGACTTTTGCTTTTTGTCATTCCTTGGTTTGTCGGTGTCAAAATGCATTGTTCCTTCAGCAAGTTCTGAACCTTGCCGAATCATCATGCCGTTATAGGGACACCAATCATAACCGCAATTATGAATTGAATAGGTTCCAAAATTTCGGTGCTTTATTCTTTTTTCCTTCAAAATAGCTTGTTGATTCCTAACAATCTGTCGCCACATGTTATCTTCATCACCTTTTGTGTAGTCTTCACCAAGTAAAGTAACCTTGAGGTAAGTACTTGGGTCTTTTATCTGTAGAAAATTAAATTGCTTTTGAAAATGCTGATGTGCTGTGTCCCTAAGCTTGATAGCTTGCTCAACTGATAAATGTTCATTCTCCAAAAGAGAACGGTAAAAGCCTAAAGCATTGAATTCTTTGTCAGTTTGACAATTGTCCAGCAGTTCCTTTAGCTCTTCGAATTGATAGTCTTTGTATTTTTTTCCACTTACCATATTAGTTTGTCAGCACAAGTTTCGCCCAACGTTAAACGGCTTTATGCAGTAGCGGTATTCCGTGTTGCGTCAGCCCCAATAATGTACAAAAGCTAATTAGGATTGCAGCTGATTAGCCTATGTTCGTCAGCCGCTATCGCAAAAAGCCGCTGTTGGCCGCAATTCAACTCTTTCGGGAGGTCATATCTTTCACCCACGTCAAGTAACCTGCAATACCCCCAGATTCCGCATGTCGTCTCATACCATTGATCAAAATGTTCAGGTTTCCGCAAAACCATAATGTGAAATCTTCGATTAAGGCTATACCATCCAACTCATTTTTCCCTAATGCACTATACCATGCATACATGACGGTCTTGATCGCTGATGTGTCACCCTCTTTTATGTCATACTCTAGATTGTGTGCAAATTGGTTTCTGATGGTGTTCAACTCTTTAATAGCTGAGAAATACATCGATATTGAAACATGCTCATTGTAGATAAGATGCATTTTCTGGCTGAAAGAAAGTCTAGATTCTTTCCAATGCGTGATAGTAGGAAAAGCAGATTCTAGATAAGAGTCGATGTAGTGTTCAATTATCAAATGACACTTTAGAACTCTACCAAGTACGTCGGCTCGCCTATCGAAAAGTTCAATAATCTTTTTATTGAACTCTTGATGTTCCTGTTCAAGAACATTATTGTTCTCTACCATGTATTTGGAATAATCCGTTTTTTGAAACTCTTCCACCATAGGAAACTTAATTGCGGCCAACGGTTAACAGATTTCTGAAGCCAAGGCATTCATGGCAATTCAGCTTCACTTCTGTTCTGCTGCTCAATAAAGTTAAAATGTTCGGCTGATGTTCGTCAGCCTTGGTTTAGGAAATCTGATGTTGTGCGTTCGGCATTTAGCGGATTTCTGCTCAAAAACTTTCTTTCCACTTGGTTCAAGACATCATAAAGTATTTCCAAGTCCAACTTGTCAATATTAGCTATGTCATTTAGACCTTGCTTTATCAGGTCAAAAACAACTTGCTTTTTTTCCTCTTCATTTTTGGTCGGATAGCTTTTGTAATTCTCATATACCGCAATGCCGTAGACAAACCAATTTTCCGCTCTTACAGCGTGGTATAGAGCATTTTCAAAAGTTTCGGAAACCATTATATATAGATGCGTATAGTTTGGAAGTCGGAACTTCTTTTTACGTAATTCTTCTAATATTTCATCAATAAAAATGGTATCATAAGGCGAAAAGTAAAGCCTTTCAACATCTTTTAATCTATAGTCAAATCGTAAATCATAAATTAATTTCGTTTTTTCATCATTGGCCTTTTCTCGTAAAGCTCTTTCATTCAATCTTTTTTCGATTGCTTCTTGTTTGAGAAGTGCTTCATATTGAGTATTCAATACCCACAAATCTGTTGATTGTAATTCATGTTCTAATTGGATTAAAGTAGACTTAACTTTTTCTACGTCGAGAACGTCCCCTTTCTTCTTTTTTGAAATAAGTATATCAAAGGCACTGGTTATGACCTGAAAAACAGTTGATAGATCCTGTTCTTTCCTCTCAGAAGAAAGTGTTACTCTTGCCATATTCTTACCTCGATAATAGATTGGTAATTTCTTGTACCAAGCATAGTATTTGTCGTTATTGGCATTTGCTGAATAATATGCCAATACAATTTCAAACTCATCAAAACTGAATTGAATATTTTCTGCCTGGAATCTGTCGGAAATAACCCTACCGATATGGCGAAACGGCTCGTCTAATCCACCTTCATAAGAACCGTATTCACTTTTGCTGAAATAGATTTTCATACTTTATGCACCCTTCGTTTGGTATTCGGTCAGTCTGCGCTGACGCACAACTCTGACGGCTTTCCGAAGTAGCGGCATTAGCATTTCTGCTGTTTGGCTTACTTCCGAGAGCCAAATAAGTTTTTCAAGCTGAATGTAGCACTTCTGCCGCTATTTTGGGAAGCCGATGTTGTGCGACGTCCGTTTGTTTTTTGGAGCAGATAGTTCCTTACCTCTACCATACTCTGATGTTCATCATTTTGCTCTTCACTTGTTTCCTCTTCTTGATTTTCGTCTATTTTAAAATCAATGGTATCGGTCAAATAAGTGCCGATATTGTAGACGTGCACAAGGTCTCTATCGATGATAAACTGAAGTGTTTCATACACTGATGCCGCTGCATTTAATGCATAGGAACCAAGATAACTGCCGAAATCTTCTGTGTCGGGTGTGACAGCATCGACCTTGGTAAGCATGTCCTCAACTATGTTCTTATCAACCGAATGACTTTTCTCCTGTTCACATAATTGAATGGCATCCATTAGCAAATCTTTGTCTCCCCAACTCACTTCAGAAACAAACCGCTCGTAGTCGAAGTATAGACGTTTACATACTTCAACAGCCAAACTCAGCCCTTCTTCGTATGTGAGGGAGTAAACTTGTTGCTTGTAAAGGGCATCAAACTCTTTGAATTGCATGAAGGTTGATTGATGTCGCACAACGGGACGGGCATTTCTGCAGTAGCGGATGTCCGAGTTCCGTCAGCCTAAATTTATTGATAAAGTTGATTCATGTTTATTTGTTCAGCACTTATTCTTCAGCCGCTATTGCAGAAATACCATGTTACATGCCGTATTAATTCAGTCGCACCTTAACCTGCCTGCCATTCTGTAAGCCGATTGCATAAATAGCTGCACCCTCAGCCTGTGTCTGTACTTTGTCAAAGCCTTCCTTTATGGGAACGTTTCCTGCTGTGTCAATCAAATACCACTTCTCATCATCTTTCATGAAAGTCCCGTGATAATAGTTGTACTCCCCAAGTCCACGATAATTTCCAAGTGGTAATATGAATTGTCCTCTATAATTTATTATACCCCACTTTTTACCGTCACCTGCAATTGCAACGTCGTTCTTAAACCGATAGATTGTATCAAACGTCTGGCTGATAATTCTGTTGCCGTCCTTATTCAGTAATTCAAATTTGTCACCCTGCTTTACTACCGCTGTTCCTTTATAAAAAGGATATGCTGTTTTGTATTTCGGTGGCAAAATCCACTGTCCTTGTTTGTCAATGTAGCCATACAAACTGTCCAATAAAACTATGGCAGAATTATCAGACACTTTTAGGTCATCAAATTGAGGTCGGGAAACTATTTTTCCATCGGTAGTAATAAGTCCGTACTTTTTGAATGTATAGCCGACAACGTCCCCGCCTTTCAATCTTTCACCGCCACTGTCAATACGCACAAGATTGTCAACCTGCCAACCTTCTATGTAGTCAAATTGAGCAGGAAGTAGAACGTTCATGTTTGTATCAAGCAACCCTTCTTTGCCGTTCTCTCTGTAGATGTAAGCGGAAGTATTTCCATCGTAACCTTGAACGCTGGTGATGTCTTTTTGCGGTCTGTCACACGAAACAATGAATAAAAGAAGAAGTAGGGTAACTGCTCTCATAATATGGCATGTAACGTTTATCAGCTTTCTGCTGTACCGGAATTTGATATTCGTCTGCCCGAAACCGCGGCTGATTAAAAAACTAATGTACAAGTTTTATTCTTTTGCTCACCTGCGTTCAGTCAGCTGAAACTGCTGTTAATAAGCGAACAGAAAGCTGATGCTGCGTTTCGTCTGCCGGTATAGTAGAAAACTGCTGTTAGCGGTAGTCTCGTCGGAGTTGTCTTTTCTTATAAAAGTAAAATCCAACTCCAGCTAAAATAAATCCAGTTCCGGCGTAGTAAAACAAAGGGCTATTCTCCTGTTTAATTGTCGAACTGCAGTCTAAATACTTTCTGTTTCCTTGTTGTAAATCGTAAATAAATATATGGCTTTGAGCCTGTCTTAATTTTCCCTCGTCGAACTTTGAAATCCTTATCGAAAGAGGTTGTCCAATTTGCGCATTTGTCTCGAATGTTTTCTTTTCGAAGAAAGAGATAAAATCCGCTGGGATTTGAAAAGTTGATGAATACTCCTTAAGCCATAAATAGTATTTCCTTCTACCTCTTTCGCCGTGAACAAAAGAATAATTCGATAACGTACCATTTATTGGACGTAAATCAGTAATTGAAAGCACTTTGTCTTTCGTTATTGTCGAATACAAAAACCAACTTCCAGCTAAAACAGAAAATGTTGTAAAAGCAAATTTCTGCCGGTCAATCCAAGGCTCTATGTAATTCCAAATACTGCTCAATGTGAAGGTGGTTTGATTACCGCTAACGTAGAAGCATTTGCGATGGCATGGCAATAGCAAATTGTCAGCTTGGTACAAATGCTACATTGAAAAGCTAAAACTGAAGTTAAGAACTAATGACCAACAGCGTATTGTCTGCTGAAACTAAAGCCGAAAATGATTTAAAGCCGATTGCTCCAACGTCCAGCCATGCTATTGCAAATGCACTGTTAGCTGTAGTTTTAGTCATGTGTGAGGTGGAATATTATTTTTAATTTTCTCATCTACTTCGTTTATTAAGTCAGTTTTTATGAAGTCGATAAAGTCGTCAACAGCTTCAGCATGTGAAGGTTTCATAAGTTTGTATTCAGCTCTTTTGCTTTTGATTGCTTCAGTAAATCTCCTTTGAGTATATTTTATTGCCATTTCACGATAAATCCTGTCGCCAATTTCTTTTAATGTGTTTGCGATGTCCAACGATAATGAAATAAACATGTACTCCATATCCTTTTCCTTGTTCTCGCCGTCTTTGTCAATATCAAAGAGTTTTTTTAATTGATTATAATTTTTTGTCAGAGCGAAACATTTTTCAAAAGTGTCAACCTTATAAACATGGGCAAATTTGTTTCTGACTTCCATGAATATTTGAAACTTTTGCCCTTGCTCTTTATTGAGATAGTTTAAGTCTAATAATAAATTCGCTTTTGCATTAAAGCTTAAGGCATAAGACGAAGTCCCAAGAGAACGGGTCTCGTCTGGGTTTACTCCAAGTAATCGAGAGAGTATCACGTTTAACAAGTGTTCAATTTTTACAGACATTTCAACTACGAATGTCCTTGGAGCTAATTCGTTATTCTGGTCCATAATAAATTACAGCTAACGGTCAGGGCTTTGTGCAGGTGGGGAATTAGGATTCCGTCTGCCCATAACCGCTGCTCAATTTATAGATTTAAGTTCATTGTTTATTCTGTTGCTTGGTGTTGTTCGTCAGGCTGAAACTGAAGCCGATGCTTGTACTTAGC
>DASYHD010000001.1:0-4130 GCA_035998945.1 Flavisolibacter sp.
GCTAAGTACAAGCATCGGCTTCAGTTTCAGCCTGACGAACAACACCAAGCAACAGAATAAACAATGAACTTAAATCTATAAATTGAGCAGCGGTTATGGGCAGACGGAATCCTAATTCCCCACCTGCACAAAGCCCTGACCATTAGTGGCAACCCTAATTGACACTCTCAAACAATGCGACATCACTCAGAAAGCTTAGACGAAATTGACAAGCTTCATTGAGACAACGGACTTGAAGATGAACGGCAGCAGTTGGAGTCTGAAATTCGAGCCAGTGCAACAGGCACTGAACTGTGTTTGAGAAGCGGCTCAAAACGTTTAAGCCTTCAAAAAACGGACAGACAATTTGCATCGGTAGCTGGTGATTTAATCAAAGAGTTTATCTCCTATTGTCATTCAAACGGGCTTTTCCCACGACCAAACTATGAGACTTAAATCGGACTGGAGGCATAAATCTCTTGAAACATTAGAACAACAGGACTGGGGCGACCCTGCAACTGCACCGACAAATCTTGTAAAGCGCTGTATTGAATTAAGCAAAGTTCCAGTTGAAACTTTCACCTTGGGTGACTTGCGGCTAATGATTGGTCAACAATTTGGCTTGCCTTACTTAATCCCAATAGCTTTAGAAAAATTACAGGACGATATCTTTGTTGAAGCGGATTACTACGAAGGAGACCTGCTTTCCAACATCCTAAACGTGGACACAGAATTTTGGAGAGACAACCGAAATCATTGGACGCAACTTAATCAGTTAATCAGTGACAAGAGGCAGGATTTAGCAGAGCGGAAAATCTCAACAGCAAAATTTGATAGCCTAACCTCTGACTGAGGGAGGGCATGCCACTAACATTGCATTGGCGCATATGGCGGGGCGAACAGCAAACAATCAGCAATAAATCGCTAATCATCACCTGTTCTGTCAGACCGGATTCAAATGAGCATTTAAATAAAATTTTTACATTAGTTCTTTAATCAGCATCGGTTATCGGCTGGACCTTCAAGGAATACCGCCACATCGCCAATGCTTTCACGTTGGTAGCAATTGTAAAAGCGACCCCATACGACCAAAACAAACAGATAGACAAAACGCTAAAACTTGCCAGGTTCACGTAGCGACAAATAATATTGATTGCTGTAATCTTGTTGAAAAAGTATAAACATGATTAAGAAGTAAAATCGATGAAAAGGGATATGTTTTTGTTGTGCTCTTCGCAACATTCATTGCAGTTTCTCAAACTTGGTTTTACAGAGCTTATACAGCGAAAGATTTAAACGAAGCACCTTTGACCAAGCTAATTGTGCAAGCGGCAATTTTGTTCACATTGTTTGTCATTCCAGGAATTATTCTGGCTCGCTGGTATTATAAACAAAAAGGCAAAATGCGCTGAACCATTAAGCGGACACTTGCTAACAAACAACAAGTACATTTCTGATATAGGCGGTGCAAGACAGAACGCAATCACATGACACACGCTGTATAATATCACAGGTAATACGAAACAAGTTGACGAACAACATGCTACCAACATCGGTTCCTATGTAAAGCGGTTGTGAGAGGGGTTGATATGTGAATAAAGATACTACATACTTGTATTTGATACGCTTTGGCGTTGAACGATTGTATATTCTGCTGGTCAATGATGTTACTATTGCTGCTGTTCAATCGTTCAGCGCCAAAGCGGCAATCTGTTTTCTTTTTTTATTCTTTACGCTCCGGCTCCTATGTGTAGTTACATCTTTTAGTGCACTACCAGCATCTATGGGTTCGATAAAGAAGGAGCAGCCACCTGCTTTGCGTTGTGACAAACACTTGCGTGCCCTCACCACCGATGTTTTGTAGTCTGCTCCAGTATGTTTCATAACGAGCTGTAAAGAGTGAATATTGTTTTATGGTGCGACAAGACCTTGTTTGATGGCTGCATGGTTGATCTGGTAGGGTCTTTCGTTTTTGATTACCGACAGTATGGCTCTCACCAGCTTATGCGCTATTTTGACAATGATCGCCTTTGGTTCTTTTCCCATATGTCTTCTATAGTAAGCCTGCATCTCCGGGTTGCGCCTTAGAGCAATCCAGGCTGCTTCAATTAGATAGCTTCTAAGCAAACTCCGGCTGCGGGGCGTCAATCCTACCTTTTTACTTGATTCATCACTTTGATGAATGCCTGGCACCAGCCCAATGTAGTTGGAAAGCTGACGTTCGTTTTGAAAGCGTCTGAGATCACCTAACTCCGCCAGTATGGCTGCCGAAAGATAGCCACCAATACCCGGAATGGACTTGAGCAGGTAGTAGTCGCGCTTGTGATGCCGTCGGCACCAGGCTCGTAGCCCATTGGCAACACTCAGGTACTCTTGATTGAGCACCGTTAGAATCCGCAATTTACTCATTAGGCTCTCTTTACCGGGTGTATAGGCCCACTTCAACTCTTTGAGCCAGTCTAAAAAAGCATGGCTCCAGTGAGGATTATCATAGGCTTCGGGTATAGTGATACCTGTATACAGCAAAGAGGCTTTGATCATGGATTTTTCCTTTCGCAGGAGTTTGGTGATGTGGTTGCGCTGCCGGAGAAGCGAAAGGAGTTGCTCTTGCTCTTCACCGGGCACATAGATGCCGTGTAGTTCTTCTTTTTGCAGCTGCCGGCAAAGGTGGCGAGCGTCGATGCGATCGGTCTTTTGATAGCGGTGCTTGTCACTTTGCTTTACATCACCCGGGTTAACGACCTGCACCTGCCAGCCATAACCTAGCATCTCACGGGCTGCCCAAAAGCCACAGCAGCCAATTTCAAAAGCTACCCAAACATCGTGGTCGGGAAAGTGACGGAACACATATTGAAACAGTACATCTGGTGAAGGCGGCATAGTAAAACCACGGTGCTCACAGATGTCTGTTCTGAGGTGCACCGACCATTGCTTTTTGTGAATGTCAATGCCAATGAATACCTTCGGAGTGGCGGTAGTTTGAGCATTCATAACCATGAATTTTAGTCACTCTCAAATTACCGCTTTTACATAGATGCTTTGTGCTATGGCGGCTGGACGGACAATGGCTGAACTACATATTTTCAAATGGGCTGCATATCTTTAGCCAAAGCTGACGGATCACAGAATGCCGCCACAGGCACAAAGCCGTCAGCGTTAGCAGTAACCATATGACAACCCTGACAATTCAAAGAGATAAATCTGTTTGGCTGCTTTTCTTCGTGACAGTTCTTTTAGCGGGACTGTTCGCCTATATCAACCTGTCTGAGTTTTTAGCTGTTGGCATTTCGCAGCAGACAAGCGGCTATCCATTTGGCGGAGAAGGACCAACACCTTGGTATTACAAGACACCAAAACTTTATGCAACCGTGACCCTAATTTTTGGGCTGGCATTCTTTTCTGTTCTTGCGTTTAGTTGTTGGGCAGTTGTTAAGGGCAAAAAGACCTTTCTCGTTACAGCGCTTGTTGTGACACTATTCTTGATTTTAATTCAAATACTAAACGGACAGGGAGCTTGAAACTGGTTGTACTTACAATGTCTCTTTTAGTCATTCTTTCTTGCAGTCAAAACCGCAGGTTTGACCAGTATGCTTGGGGCGAAAAAGGTGATCTAGGCATTTACCCAAACAGAGACGAAATGCTTAAAGACTTGATGAACAATCACCAGCTTAAAGGACTTGCATATAAGCAGCTCGTCGAATTATTGGGTGAACCAGAAAACAACTCAGATGCAGAGCCTAACGTGGCGTATTATAATGTGGTGACCGACTATGGACGAGATATTGACCCAGTTTACGTCAAGAATTTGCAAGTGAAATTTAACTCTGACAGCATTGTGACTGACGTAGTCATTAGTGAAATCAAACACTAAGAGACTAACGGCTACTGCTAACAGGCGTTTGCCAATATACCGGCTGAAGAACAAGTACTAAACAAGTGAACAATATTCAACTTTATCAATACATTTAATCTGATGGAATGCTATTGCCGGTTCATCGGCAAGCGCTGAACCGTCAGGCTGTGCAAAAAGGGTTGCTTCAATTTTCTTTCTTGATTTTTGCTTTGTTGTAGTTGATGACTGTTGTTGGTAGAACTTACGGCTAATACGTTGCAGATGTGCGTAAACAGCAAAAGATCATTTTCTTTGGGCT
>DASYHD010000037.1:0-53402 GCA_035998945.1 Flavisolibacter sp.
TACTGATGGTGATGGTGTTACTGATCAGTTTGACCAGGAAGTTACACCTGCCGGTTGCCCAGTTGACTCTCACGGTGTGAGCCTGGATACAGATGGTGACGGGGTTCCTGATTGCCGCGATAAAGAAAAAGTTACACCTACTTCATGGCAGCCTGTTGATGCTGACGGTGTTGGTAAAGCGCCATGTCCGGATTCAACCTGCTTCGAAGGCTTCACTCGCATGGGCGACTGTGCTGTTCAACTGGGTGCTATGCCTAGCATTGCCTTCACCGGTAACAACTCCCGCCTGAACAATGATCAGAGAAGCCTGTTGGCTGGTGTTGCTGCCCGTCTGCGCAACGCTCCAAACTGTCGCATCACCATCGTTGGCTATTGCACAGAAAGCAAAGCCAAGCAAGGTGCTGGTTCTGCAAGAGCTGAAAATGTTCGCAGATATCTGGTTGAAAATGAAGGCATCTCCAACGATCGTATCACAGTATTGCTGGCCCAGGAAGGCGGCGACTGCGGAACGGTTGATCTGAGAGCCGAATAAGAAATAATCTTTCTCTATAAAAATCCTGCTGCAAAGCAGGATTTTTTTTGCGTTTACTTTAGATAAATCTTAACGGCAACCGGTGCATCCTTTGAAGAAATTACTGAATATTTGCCGTTAGCGATTAATTTTGCCAACTTTATGAAGTTTCCTGCCGTAATTCTTCTTGGTTTTATCATTTTGACCGGCTGCCAGTCGATCAACAAAGTACTGAAAAGCACCGATCCTCATTATAAGTTGCGCATGGCGGAACAGTATTATGCCAATAAAAAATACAATCTGGCCCAACAGGTCTATGAAGACATCATGCCTGCTTTCCGGGGACAGCCGGAATTTGAGGATATTTATTATAAATACGCCTATACGGCCTACCACCAAAAAGATTACCTGAACGCAGAAAACCTGTTTAAAGGTTATTTGGAAATCTTTTCAACGAGTCCGCGGGCTGAAGAAGTTGATTTTATGCGGGCTTATACCTTTTATAAACAATCACCCAAACCAGCGCTGGATCAAACGGCTACCCGCAAAGCCATAGGCATGTTCCAGACATTTATCAATACGCATCCCGGGTCACCTCGAAACAAAGAGGCCAATGATATCATCGACCAGTTGCGGGGGAAACTTGAAACAAAGGACCAGCAATCCGCACAGCTTTATTATGACATCGGGCAGTTTCGGGCTGCAGCAGTAGCTTATAATACCATGCTGAACGACTATGCAGAAAGCCCAAGAGCCGATGAGTACAAACTAATGGCTATAAAATCTTACTTTCGCTTTGCCGAACTGAGCGTGGAAGATAAAAAAGCAGAGCGCTTTGAAAAAGTAATTGAAGAAGCAGCTGATTTTATGGACCGCTTTCCACAGAGTCCACTGACAAAAGATGTGCAGGACTTTGTAAAACAATCCGAAAACAACTTAAAATTATACACGAATGAGCCTGTTAAGACGACAACTTAATACGAACATCACCAACAATATTGAAACCCGTGATATTAACGAGCTGAAAAGCAAAACCGGTAATATTTACGAGTCGATTGCAATCATTGCTAAAAGGGCAAACCAGATTAATATTTCTGTAAAGGAAGAATTACACAACAAACTCGACGAGTTTGCCACACATACTGATTCTCTGGAAGAAATCCACGAGAACAAAGAGCAGATCGAAATTTCGAAAGCTTATGAAAAAATGCCAAACCCGTCGATTCTGGCAACTTCAGAGTTCCTTGAAGGCAAGATTTACTACCGTAAAAACGAAGACACTGATCTTTTCCATTAATCATTAAAAGGATCAAAACCGGAAAGGAGAAAAGGGGCAAAGGAACTCTTTTCTCCTTTTCAGTTTTAAGAAAGCTGCTTATTTTGGCAACAGCATCGTAAATCTTTTCTCCATTAAATTTCCAACGAATGATAGCCGGCAAAAAAGTCCTTTTGGGTATCTCCGGAAGCATTGCAGCTTACAAAACACCCATTCTTGTTCGGCAACTGGTTAAAAAAGGCGCCGAAGTAAAGGTGATAATGACGCCGGCTGCCACTGATTTTGTTTCACAACTTACGCTGGCAACCGTTTCGAAAAATGAAGTGCTGATTAACTTGTTTGACGAAAGCACCTGGGCAAATCATGTGCAGTTAGGCCGCTGGGCCGATGTCATGCTGATAGCACCACTAAGCTGCAACACCCTGAGTAAAATGGCCAATGGCGCCTGTGACAACCTGCTTCTTGCTACCTATTTATCGGCTATCTGCCCTGTCATTCTCGCCCCTGCTATGGATGAAGACATGTGGCATCATCCTGCAACACAACAAAATCTGGCGAAATTGGAAAGTTTCGGCTGCATTAACCTTTCAGTTCAATACGGAGAGTTGGCGAGCGGCCTTACCGGGCAAGGCAGAATGGCTGAACCGGAAGATATGATTGCCTATCTGGAAACATTTTTTGCGCAGCAATCTACCCTGACAGGTAAAAAAGCTTTGGTAACGGCAGGACCTACATACGAAGCGATTGATCCTGTACGTTTTATTGGCAACCATTCTTCAGGAAAGATGGGTGTTGCTATAGCCGAAGAACTCAGGCAAAGAGGAGCGGAGGTAACGTTAGTTTCAGGACCGATTTCCTTGGATACAAACGGCATCAGGCGGATAAAAGTGACGAGTGCTGAAGAAATGTATGTGCGTTGTATGGCTGAACCTTATGATATAGCAGTAATGGCGGCGGCTGTAGCCGATTATACACCTACAGAAGTAGCGGGTCAGAAAATAAAGAAAAGTGGCGAGGAGCTTACATTAACCTTGCGAAAGACAAAAGATATCCTTGCTGCTTTGGGACAAAAAAAGCAGAATGGGCAAGTGTTGGTTGGCTTTGCCCTAGAAACAAATAATGAAAAAGAAGGTGCCCTGAAAAAGCTGGCTGAAAAGAATGCTGATTTGATTGTTTTAAACTCATTGCGTGATGAAGGTGCGGGCTTTGGTCATGATACCAACAAAGCCACTCTCTTCCTGAAAAACGGCGAAGTGAAGTCCATTGCGTTGAAATCTAAAAAGGCACTGGCCAAAGATATTGTTGACACAATAACGAATTTATTACCATGAAGTGGATAGTACTGCCTGCTATGTTGTTAATGATGCAACTGGTAAAGGCACAGGAAATGCAGGCCCGTTTTACTGTAATGGCAAACAGGGTAAGCACGCAGGTTGATAAAAAAACGTTTCAGACTCTGCAAACAGCGTTGACGAATTTTGTAAATAACCGCAAATGGTCGGCGGATGCCTACCAGCCGCAGGAAAAAATTCGCTGCAACTTTCTGTTGAACATCGACCAGGAATTGGGCAACAACGTTTATAAAGCAACACTAACGGTGCAATCGGCAAGACCTGCCTACAATACCACCTATGAATCGCCCCTTGTCAACTTTCAGGACAATGAAGTTACGTTTAAGTACATCGAGTTTCAGCCCATTGAATTCAATGAGAACCGTGTTCAGGGCAACGATCCTTCAACAGCGAATTTGCCGGCTATTGTCGCTTATTATGTCAACCTGATATTAGGTATGGACTACGCTTCCTTTTCTTTGCGTGGCGGAGATCCTTATTTCCTTAAGGCGCAAAATATTGTCAACAACGCCCCGGAAGGTGGACAGATCAGCGGGTGGAAACCGTTTGATGGTCTCCGGAACCGGTTTAAATTGGTTGAAGGTTTTGTGGACAACCGCTTTGCGCTAATGCACGACGCCATCTATTCTTATTACCGCGGTGGGCTGGATATATTCTCAGAGCGGGAAAAAGATGCCCGGGTTGGCGTGCTGAATGCATTGAATTATCTTAATACAGTAAGTCAGGAAAATCCCGGGGCCATGGCTATCCAGTTTTTCTTCCAGGGAAAAAGCAATGAACTTTTGCGCATCTTCAGTAAAGCTGATGGGCAAATGAAAACACAAGCCCGGAATCTTCTTTCCCGCCTTGATCTTACTAATGCCAATACTTACAAGGAGCTAAAATAAATGCGCTACTGGATCGTAATCTGCCTTTTTATCGTTGCCTGCTCTGGTGAATCTGTTCCCAAAGATGTACTGCCACCTGAAAAAATGCAGGCGGTTATGTATGATGTAATACGCGTTGATGAAATGGTGGATTTTTTGCGGATGTCGGATTCTGCCTACCAGCCATTCACAAAACGGACGGCACTGTACGATACCGTGTTTGGGCTGCACAGTGTTACAAAGGAACGATTTCAACAGAGCCTGAAATATTACCAGGGAAGACCAGATCTATTAAAAGACATAATGGACAATATCCATACGAAGATCACAGATACTGCCAATAAAAAACCCGTATCTAGTCCAAAAGAAATGCTTCAGTAAGAATCTTTTCAACTCTTTTCTATAACAATGTATGCTTTGTTGTCACCCATACGGAAGGGTTTCTTGCGTGGCGTACTGTAAATGTTCTTTAACTGCAGCCCGGCAGTATGCAGCATCGTATCCAATTCCTGTAGCGTGAATATATAATCAACACCCTGGATTACTTCCACCGTGCCATCAGGGGCGATCAATGTGTGTTCTGATTCAATGCGATTGGGGAGAAGGTGGAACCGGTAATCCAATAAATATTTATAGTCGTCAACATAGTACCATTCTCTTTCCTGGAAATGTTTGATGGCAATTTCAGCAATCATCCAGGTGTTGAGAATGAATATGCCTCCGGGAGCTAAATGTGAAGCTATCTTTTGCAATAAGGCTGTTGCATCCTCCTGATTGAAAAAAGCAAAACTATTGCCCATGCAGATGGCAGCTTTGAATGTCTGATCAAGAGATGCCTCTAACGCACCGGATACCGTTGCACTTACAGGTAGACTTTCAGTTGTGGCAATGGTATTGATTTCTTCGATATAAGCTTGTAAGTTGTCGATTGCTGTTACTTGGTAACCGCGGCGACCAAGTTCCAATGCATGCCGCCCATAACCACACATCAGGTCAAGAACGTTGTCATCTTTTTTCAGGTTGGCAACATCTTCAATAAACAAACATTCTGCTTCTGAAAGCCCTGGAGGAATCAGTTTACGCCAAACCTCTTTATAATGGCCTTCAAAAAAACGATCGTTGATATTGGTTTGTTGAGAAGCCAATTTTTAATCAATTAATCGGTTACGCATGGCATACATCACCAGCCCGGCAATGGTTTTAGCACCAACCTTTTGCTTCATATTCTGGCGAATGGTTTCAATGGTACGGGGACTCAGGAAAACATCTTTTGAAATTTCTTCTGTGGTTTTGTCTTCGGCAATGCTTTTCAGGATACGCAATTCTTTTTCCGAAAACTTAACCGGCGCAGGATAGTACTGCCGCACATTTTTTTTGTGTTGGAGACGCATCAACACCGCTTTGTTTACCAGATCATTGAAGTAAAAATCATCACTCATGCAGGCAAGAATCGCCTTGTAGATTTCTTCAGGATCGGATGTTTTAGTAAGATAAGCGTTGGCGCCCATTTCCATCATCTTTGTAATCATTTCCTGGTCGTCATACATGGTCAGCACAATGACCTTAACGGCTTCATATTCTTTCCGGATCATGTTAATGGCATTAACGCCATCCAGTTCCGGCATCCGGAGATCCATCAGAAGAACATCGGGTTGCTTGAGCTGGATCTTATGCATAAGATCCTTACCATCTTCTGCTTCCCACAAAAATTTGAGTTGATCGCGGCCAGTGAGAGCCATTTTGATTCCATCGCGAAAAATTTTATGATCATCAGCGATGGCCACTTTTATTAATTGGGCATTCATGGAAATTGGTTTTGCTTGTTTAGCAGTTGCGCAAAGCTAATCGATTTTTCAACTACTGCATAGTGAACGTAAAAGTATTTCACCGATGTTCACGCATCGTTCATCGAAAGGGTACGGGAATTCGACCGTAGATATACGTTAGTATGGTGGGAAAATCGCGTTGCTCATTTCCTGAATTGATGACGAGCAAAAAACCTGTTTTGTGCTATTGTAATTGTTTGTACCTTGCTATTATAAGGGTTTATACCTAACTAATCATTTCTGCTCAAATCCACGCCTGAAAAGGGTTTCAATCGATTCAATCTTCTTCGTTATTTTTTTAAAATCCCGATTTTTTCTCCAAAATAGCTGCGTAAAATTACTGTTTTCATTACGCAAAAACACGTGATTTTGTCTCGTATCACTACACTGTTTTTTTGAGCAAAGGCTTGTCATCACTGACTTATTGTAAGTAATGATTATATGTGGGCGGGATCAATGCACTTGGATGCGAAATATTCACTGCACATATTTACAGTACAAAAACTTACTGATATGGTACCAACTACAAAAATCTTCAGAGCATTTCCTCCCGGTGGACTGGGTAGTGGCGATGAAGCAGCAACTTGGTGGGAATTTTAATTTCTAATTCGTTGTAAAATTTTCCGAAGGTTTTCTATATTTGGCCAAAAACCAAAACTATAGAAAACCTTTTTGTTTATTTAGATTTTTACTCGAACCTAATTCCGGTATTCTTCTTTATCATATATTGGAATAAGTCCTATCCTATAACCGGATTGAGAATTCTATTTGGCTATTCGATAATTATTTTCTTAATTAATTATCTTATTTCAAAGGATTCCAATAATGTTTTTTTATATAAGCTATTCACTTTTGTTGAAGCCATTGCATTCATTGCATTTTTGTTTTTTCAGTTGGTAAACAGGAGTGCCAAAAGAATCGTAATTGTTGCTGGCCTTTTTTTCGTTCTACTTAGCATTTTCATTTCTTTTATATTTAGCGGCATCCATCTTATTGATTCTGTGCAGATAGGAGTCGAGACAATCATTATACTAATTTTTTCATTCTACTATATGTATGAAAGAATGAATGACACCTCGACTCTCTATGTTTATAGTACATTTTCTTTCTGGATTGTTACCGGAATGGTTTTATACCTTGCAGGTTCTTTTTTTATTTACATTTTTGCAGATTCACTTCCAAAGGCCGAAGTTGATAAGTATTGGGTCGTTACAAATGTTTTATCAATTCTCAAGAATATCTTCTTTACGATTGGAATAATTGTAAACTCCAAACCACCTCGTAAAATTCCACCTTCTGATTTTGAATTCAGCAGCCTAAACTAACCCAGAAAACGATGTACCTACTACAATCCAATACCAACAGTCCAATATCCCTGGTACTCTTTCTTGGTACATTGGGCATGCTCATTCTTACCATTGGCCTTATCCTGTTTATTATATTTCACCAGCGAAAAGTTATCCGTTTTCAACTTCGCTTGCAGGAAATGGAAAAGAAGCAGCAAAAGATTCTTTTGAATGCCTCTATTCGTTTACAGGAAGAAGAACGCCAGCGCCTAGCTGCTGACCTGCATGACGATGCCGGACCACTACTGGCCACCGCCCGTTTGTACTTGAACGAAAACCTGGTGAACATGGATAAAGCAACACAACTGCAATCCATCTTCCAGGCCCGCCAGATCCTTGACGATACCATTCAACTCATCCGCAACATCAGCCACAGCCTGATGCCGCCTACACTAAAGAATTTTGGTCTGGAATCAGCAGTGAATGACCTGTTTCAGAAGATTAGTGGTTCAGGTGTTATTAACGCCAGCAGTCGCTTTCACGATTATAAAGAGCGCTTAAAGCCCGATAAAGAACTTTTTATTTTCCGCGTGTTACAGGAACTGGTGAATAATATTTTAAAACACAGTGGCTCGAGCTTTATACATTTGACCCAGAATTTTCAAAACGATAATTGTTACATCCGTATTCATCATGATGGCCGTGGCCTTGTTCAAAGTGATTTTGAAAAGCTGAATAAAAGCAAAAGCGGATTGGGTTTAAAAAATATATCCAGCCGCCTGCGGGTTTTGCATGGAAAGATTCACTTTGAAAAAGATGTGTCACAAACGTATTTTAAAGTTACAATTGAAGTGCCCCGTGAAGACGTACCTGAGGAGATGCTTTACAATTCTTAATTTTAAAGTGAAATCTGATTTCCGATGAATGTGATTAAAGTGGCAATTGCCGATGACCACAAAATCTTTCGCAAAGGTGTCATACTCTCTCTTCGTCCTTACACAAACATTAAGTTTGTATTGGAAGCCGAGAATGGAGATGAACTGCTGGCCGGCCTGGCCGAAGCCTCTCCGGATGTGGTGCTGATGGATTTACGCATGCCACAGAAAGATGGAATTGAAACAACAAAGATTATCAGCAAGCAATATCCCAACATGTTTGTGCTGGTGCTGAGCATGTACGAAGATGAACGGTTTGTTTCGCACCTGATGGAAAATGGCGCCAATGGTTACCTGTTGAAAAATGCTGAACCACAGGAAATTCGTAAAGCCATTATGGATGTGTTTGAAAAAGGGTACTACCTCAATAATTTTGTTAACCGCATCCTGATCAAAAAAGCGCATTCCAAGCAAAAATCCATTCCATCACTTAATAGCGAGATCACCATCAGTGATAAGGAAAAAGATGTGTTGCGGTTTATCTGCATGGAATTTACAGCGCAGGAAATAGCACAGAAAATGGACATCAGTCCACGTACTGTAGAAGCCATCAAAGACCGCCTCATGGAACGCTTCGGCAGTAAAAACACTGCTGGCCTGGTGTTTTTCGCCGTGAAGAATAACCTAGTGGATTAAAGCGGGCCGTATCAAAGGTGGCAAGTGCCACTAACTCCCCAAACATTGGCAGCCTGAATTTGTTAGTTAGCATAGCGCTGCTAAAACCAGGTATTATACAATTATCAGCCTGACGCAAAAAATGCTGCTTTGATGTATACTTTTACGCAATGCTGTAGGCATTTGTGAAGCGATGCCTTCTCAGAATTCAATTTAAATTTTCTATATGGCATTTAAGATTTATACCAAGACAGGAGATAAAGGAGCCACTTCATTGATCGGCGGTACAAAGGTTCCTAAAAATGACATTCGCATTGAAACCTATGGTACGGTAGATGAACTGAACTCCTGGGTCGGCAACATCAATGACCAGTTGCAAGACGGTGAGTTGAATGGGGAACTAAGAGAGATCCAGGACCGGTTATTTACCATTGGGTCGGCACTGGCGACAGACGGGGAAAAAGAGCCAAAAATGAAGCTGCCAGATATTCTGCCTGCTGATATTACCTTTCTGGAAAATCGCATAGATGTTATGACAGCGGCGCTTCCGCCAATGAAGTCTTTTATATTGCCCGGTGGACATCCTGTCGTTTCCTCAATTCACATTGTTCGCTGTGTGTGCCGCCGCGCAGAGCGACTGGCTGTAAACATGCAAATGAATGATCTTTTCATAGATGAAAAAATTATTCAATACCTGAACCGGCTGAGTGATTATCTCTTTACCCTTGCCCGGTATGTGGCGCAGCAATTTGGGGCGGAAGAGGTGCCCTGGAAGCCTCGGTTAAACCCCTGAAAACTGCCATTGGCCGACATTTGGAAAGCTTTCGCAACTCGTTAATAATTTTTTTTGAGTTGGTTTCGTTATTTAAGGGTATGAAACTTTTCCACCTTATTCCGTTACTCATACTGACGCTGAACTATACCGGCAAACCAATCCCGGCTAAGCCTGTAGCTGTGGTAAGTGCAAATGCGGGTAATCCTGAAAAGAATGATGTGAATGAAACAGACAGGATCATTCCCTGGTCTGCATCACGTAAACTGGTGTGGGATGATTTTAAGTCTGAGCCCAAGCGTGAAGGCGATGCGGTTGCTTCTACAAGCACCTCGCTTGGTCTTTCTTATCAATTCCGGGATAATAAGCTTACTTACCGAATTACCTGTGATTTTTCAAAAGAAAAATCCTGGGGTTCATTGAAGACCGATTATATCTTGGCACATGAGCAGGCGCATTTTGACATTACAGAAATCCATGCCCGCAAACTTTACCAGGCTTTGTATAATTACGAGGTTAATCCATCTACCGTTAAAGCTGATGTTGCAGCCATCTATAACCAGATCGTAAAGGAGAAGGAAGAGATGCAGCGGGTTTATGATGGGCAAACAGATCACAGCCGCAAAAGAGGAAGGCAAGTAGACTGGCTGGAAAGAATTGATCAAATGCTTCTGGAAACAGAAATGTTTGCAGCATATCCATAAAAAAAATCCCGCACTTGTTGCGGGAATTTTTTTATGAGGTTTCAAACTTAATTCATAGCCGCTCCCATCAGAATAAACCAAACAACTGCGCATCGACCATGTTAATAATCTTTCCCAGGTCTTCCTCTTTCTCTCCGAATTTGTTTTCATCACCGTTGATGATCAGCAGGGGACCTTCTTTATACGACTCGATCCATTTGTTGTAATACTCATTCAGCCGCTTTAGGTAATCGAGACGGATATTTTCCTCATATTCTCTTCCCCGTTTCTGTATCTGGCCTACCAGCGTGGGAACTGATGCCTGAATATAGATCAACAGGTCTGGTGGCTTCACCATGGCCTTCAGGGTTTGAAAAAAGGAGAAATAATTTTCAAAATCGCGGCCGCTCATCAAACCCATCTCATGCAGGTTGGGCGCAAAAATGTGTGCATCTTCATAGATGGTGCGATCTTGTATAACCGTTTCTGTTCCTTTGTGAATATCGATCAACTGGCCAAGCCGGCTTTGCAGAAAATAAATCTGCAACTGAAAACTCCAGCGTGGCATGTCTTCATAAAAATCATTCAGGTAGGGGTTGTTCTCTACATCTTCAAAATGCGGGATCCATTTGTAATGTTTGCTAAGCTGCTGCGTCAGCGTGGTTTTCCCTGCCCCGATATTACCTGCAACGGCAATATGTTTTGGTTTATTTGTTTTCATGATAAGCACCTCTGGCAAAAGAGAGGATAAAAAATTAGAGCGTTAAAAATAGAGTTTTCCTTTTTTCCGGCAAGACGCTTAAAAATATTTTAGACCAATCAACTGTCTTGCCTGCTCAATGGTTTTGCGGGCACTTTCTCTGGCTTTTTCGGCGCCCTGATCCACTACTTTTTTCAGGTAGGCTTCATCGTTCCGGATGCTTTGCGCTTTCTCGCGGATAGGAGCAATAAATTTCACCATATCCTCTGCCAGCTGCTTTTTCATATCGCCATAACGAATAGCAGCGTTGTTGAAATCATCCTTGAATTTTTGCACGGTGCTTTCCTCACTCACAAGACTCATAAGCTGGAAAATATTCTGTATGTAATCCGGCATTTCCGAATTGGGTTCTGTTGGACCACTATCTGTTTTTGCCCTCATTACTTTTTTGCGAATAAGATCATCATCATCGGCAAGGTATAATGTGGCGAGTTGGTTTTCACTCTTGCTCATCTTACCGGCACCATCCAGACTTGGCACTTTCAGCAGGCTGGCGCCAAAATTGAAGGCTTGTGGCTCGGGAAACAATTCTCCGTAGCGGTGATTAAAGCGCTGCACATAGTTACGGGTGATCTCCAGGTGCTGCTCCTGGTCTTTACCGACCGGAACATACTTGGCTCTGTGGATGATAATATCAGCTGCCATGAGTACAGGGTAGGTCAGCAAACCGGCATTTACGTTGTCGGGCTGCAGGCGCACCTTGTCTTTGAATGTGGGAGTTTTTTCCAGTTCGCCTTTATAGGCAAGCATGTTCAGGTAAAGATATAATTCGCTGATTTCCGGAATACTGCTTTGCAGGTAGAGGCAAACTTTTTCCGGGTCCAGTCCGGCAGCAATATTTTCAGCCAGCACATGCAGCACACTGTTGCGCAGTTCTTTTGTATCCGGGTGTGTGGTTAGTGAATGCCAGTCGGCAACAAAAAAATAGCATTCATATTCTTCCTGCATACGCACATAGTTGCGCATAGCGCCAAAATAATTGCCCAGGTGAAGATTCCCGGTGGGCCTGATTCCGCTTACAACAATTTCCTTTTGCATAAGGCGGCAAAGATAGGAGACGGTTTGGAGTTTGGTGTTTGGCGTTTGGTGTTTGGAGTTGTTTGGCAAGAAACTTTTTGCTGTAATTGTCTTTGCAAGGATCATTCAAATAGAGCAATGCGTTTTTTGCAAGAGAAGTATCGCATTGGTAGGAAAAATTGATAAATCTACTACGCCAACCCCAAACGCAAGACACCAAACACCAAACCTTTACTTCGGTGCTTTTTTAAAGAGATAAATGGCAACCAGGGTGAAGGCAATGTTTGGCACCCAGGCGGCCAGCACGGGATGGAAATTACTTTTGATGGCAAATACACTGGAAAAGCGGTCCGAAAGAATATAGAGCGATGCAATAATGATCCCGATGGCCAGGTGCAAACCGCTGCCGCCGCGGGTTTTACGACCAGCAATGATGGCCCCGATCAGTGTAAGTAATAAAACAGTGTATGGCGTAGCGTTGCGTCGGGCCAACTCCACTTTCATAGGGGCAAGGCCTTCCGTAGCCCTTTGTTCTTCCAGTTGTATAAAACGTTGTAGTTCGGGTGAGGTCAGTTTATCTTTCAGATAATCGTCTTTGCGTAGTTCCGAAGGCTGCAGGTTCAGTTTCATGATCTTTTCAGAAAACTGCTGTACACGTTCACCGGCGCTGTCAATCCTTCTTTCTACAACGTTTGTCAGCTTCCAGGCTTTTTTGGTGGAGTCCCATTGCATCCGGTCGGCACGCAGGTTGTAAATAACCTTGTTGTTTTGCACTTTCTCCATAAAAAAGCTGGAAGCGCTTTTTGATGTTGCATCAAAATACTTGATGCCGGCATAGGTGATCGAATCCAGTCGTTTGTAGAAGCAGTTGGCGCAACGCTGATAGGCGTCCTGCGCACTAAATGCGGTCAGGTATTTCGATTCAAATTCGCTGCGAACCTCGTTCGCTTTTGGGATAGCGTAAAGGTTGGCAAACCACAGCAGCAATCCCATAAAAACGCCACCAACGATATAAGGCCGCAACCAGCGCCGAAACGACGTGCCGCTGGCGAGAATCGCAATGACCTCGGAGCGAAGAGCCATTTTCGATGTAAAAAAAATAACCGCAATGAATACAAACAACGGGAACAGCATCCCCCAGATGAAGGGAACAAATCCCACATAGTATTGCCGGATGATCTCAAAAGTAGAAAGACCGGTTTTGACAAAATCATCCGTTTTTTCGCTGCTGTCCACGGCCACGGCAATGACCGTAAAAGCCAGCATGCAAAACACAAAGGTGCTGAAGAATTTGCGCAGTATGTACCAGTCCAGCTTTTTCATGTCAGGGCGACGAAGTAAACAAAATTGTCCGAACCACGATAGCGAACCTGCATAGGATTAACAAGAATTATGAAGCTTTCTGCTCGCGGCTCATAACTCACCGCTCCAGCTTTCTTTTATAATCTTGTTTTCAGCACCGGCACCATCTCGTCCTTCCAGGACAAAAAGTCGCCAGCAAGAATATGCTTCCGGGCTTCTTTCACCAGCCAGAGATAGAATGAAATGTTTTGCACCGAAGCGATGGTTAGTCCAAGCAACTCACCCGATTTGAACAAGTGCCGTACATATGCTTTGTTGTAATAACGGCTCCATTCATTATCCAATCCCTCATCAATGGGAGAGAAGTCCCGTTCCCATTTTTTGTTATCGATGTTGATGATGCCTTTGGTTGTAAACAGCATGGCATTGCGGCCATTACGGGTAGGCATCACGCAGTCAAACATATCTACGCCCAGCGCAATGCATTCCAGGATATTCCACGGTGTGCCCACGCCCATCAGGTACCGGGGTTTGTTCTGTGGTAAGTTTTCGCAGCAAAGCTGACAGATCTCGTACATGACGGGTTCCGGTTCTCCTACACTTAAACCGCCAATGGCGCTGCCTGTTGCCTCTTTGGAGGTTATGTATTCGCAGGAAGCTTTCCGCAGGTCGTGATACACGGCTCCCTGTACAATGGGAAACAGGTTTTGTGTATGCTCGTATTTATCCGGCGTATTCTTAAAATGGTTAAAGCAGCGGTCGAGCCAGCGGTGAGTGAGATTCATGGAGTCCAGCGCATACTTGTATTCCGAATTGGCCGGCGGGCATTCATCAAAGGCCATCATAATATCAGCACCGATGGTGCGTTCAATATCCATTACTTTTTCCGGTGTAAAGAGGTGCTTGCTGCCATCAATATGGCTTTGAAACATCACACCTTCTTCGTTGATCTTTCGATTTGCCGCCAGCGAAAATACCTGGAAGCCACCGCTGTCGGTCAGGATAGGCCGGTCCCAGTTCATAAAGCGGTGCAGGCCGCCGGCCGCCTCCATTGTTTCCATTCCGGGACGGAGATAAAGATGATAGGTATTGCCTAAAATAATCTCAGCTTTCACCTGCTCCTTCAGCTGCTGCTGCGTCACACCTTTTACACTGCCGATGGTGCCCACGGGCATAAAAATAGGCGTCTGAATTTTTCCATTATCCGTAGTGATCGTACCTGCACGGGCAGACGATTGAGTATCCATTTTCTCTAAATCAAATTGTAGTGCGGGCATAAGCGGCAAAGATAATCCTCCCGTTCTCCTAAAGGGGAGACTTGGGCTTGTTAAACTTTTTGTGTTTACCGTCTTATTTTAGAGAATACCATTGTTCATTATGGACTCAGCTGAAGTGCTGCTATCCGGCACCGGTTGCGTCGCACTCTTGTATATTCAGTAAGTCTATTCAAAAGGAATGAAAAAACTTTCTGCAGCAGAAAATTTGAAAGAATCAAAAGCATCTCCTTGCTCAGTCTTCAATTATGTGAAGAGGGAAATTATGCCGTATAAAGAATATACTTCTCCCTGAAGAAATCCTCTTCAAACAGGTTGCTGATCTCTGTCATTTTGGGTCGCAGTCCGCTTTCTGAGACCTCCTGCGCCAGGTCCCCACCTTTCAGGCAGATAAGACCAGAGCGAAGCTGCATCATACCACCTTCATTTTCTATTTTATATGTGTTATTCTTCAGCAATGGTTTGCTCCACCGCCATAAATCGGCCAAAGGTGCCACGGCACGGCTTACAGCAAAATCAAACTTGCGCCCCTTGATGTCTTCTGCACGGGTGTGTTGCGTGGTCACGTTGGTAAGACCTGCAGCTTCTTTTACCGCTTCGATGATCTTTAGTTTTTTGCCGATGCTATCCACCAGGTGAAACTTTACTTCCGGAAAAAAGATGGCCAGCGGTACGCCGGGAAAACCACCGCCGGTGCCAATGTCTACGATTTCGGTTCCTGCCGGGAAGTCAAATGCGGCAGCAATACTAAGCGAGTGCAGGACATGTTTTTCATACAGGCTGTCGATATCTTTCCGGGAGATCACATTGATCTTTGCATTCCATTCTTTGTACAAGCCTTCCAGCGCCTTGAATTGTTCCAGTTGTTTTTCGGTAAAGTCGGAAAAATATTTCAGCAGGATGTCCATTTGGCAAAAGTAAGTGCTGGCAGTTATCACCCGCCAGCTAAGCGTATCAGGTAAACTTTTTACACAGAGAGCAAAAACAAAGCAAAATTTTTAATGGCCATGGCTGGTCATTTTCGGTTTCTCAATTCCATGTTTTCCGTGGTTTCCGGTACACGGATCTTGCAAAGATGATGTAATAGAAAAACTGCCAGATATCCCAGAAGATGAAAAAAGGAAACAAGTCATCTTCACCCAGCCGCTTCATTGCATTTTTCCATATAACAGCCTGTGTGATCAACCGTATCCCGAACGGGATCAATGCAAACCGCCAGTCGAAGAAGAGAATCGACAAGACAAACAACGGGTAAAATAGAAAAAAGCTGCCGGTATACAATCCTAATAAAACCTGGTGCGAACGCCTGTAAAATTTGCCTGTGGAATAATGCCTGCTTTTCTGCCGCATCCAGTCCTTCCAGGTAGATTTGGCAGGAGAGATGGTGAAGGCATCTTTGTCCAGCACAACGGCTGTGTTGTTTTTGTTGGCCACCTTGTTGATGAACAGGTCATCGTCGCCACTGGGAATGTGGTTAATGGATGAAAAGCCTTTGTTGCGTAAGAACAGGCTTCTGCGGTAGGCAAGGTTGCGGCCTACACCCATGTACGGTTTGCCGGCCAACGCATAACCTAAATATTGCAGGGCAGTATGAAACGTTTCGAAACGAATGGCCTTGTTCAGGAATCCTTTGGTTTTTTGATAAGCGCCATAACCCAGCACCACTTCCACGCCGTCAGTAAATGCATCCTGCATTTTGTGAAGCCAATGCTCCGAAGCCGGCACGCAATCGGCATCGGTCAGCAGCATAATCTCGTGTTTGGCTTCTTTGATTCCAATGGAAAGAGGATATTTTTTGCCGGCAATCAGTTTGGCTTCTTGGGTAAGGTCTACAACCTGCAGTTTTCTAAACGTTTTCTGTAGCTCGGCAAGAATGTATTTGCTGTCGTCAACCGAGTTGTCGTTTACCACAATTATTTCATGGGTGGAAGGATACTCCTGCACCAGTACTCCGGGCAGGTGGCGGGCCAGGTTTTCGTCCTCATCCCTTGCGCAAATAATTACAGTAACAGGATGCTGTTGGGTTACCTGCCTTTCCTTCGGCTTGTAAAACGCCACTTTCCTGAAAAAATAAAGGTAATAAAAAAGCTGTATGCAGGTAACCAGTACAAAAAAAAGAAACAGGATCCCTTCCCAACTCATAAGCATGCGGCAAAGATAAGGGCCTTGGCAGGTAACCTTTTTTACCGGGAGGTCGGATGGCCCAACTGTTCGTGTCAACTGCTGCAAATTCTCGGTGAAATGAACTTTCGGCAGAAAAGAAGTGTTTGGGAGGAGGACCAACACGATCGGGGAGGCCTTATCTAATTGTTAAATGGACTATCATAAAAATCAACAGAAATTACTTTTACCGCTATGAACCGCATGCTGCTCTTCTGCTTTATCCTGCTGACACAACAGGCCAATGCGCAATCTGTTGCCGTTTCGATGAAAATTGTGAACCAGAAGGGCGAACCGGTGCAGTATGCCACGGTGCTTGTTTGGCCGGTAGCGGATTCCACCAAATTACAAAGCAAGGTGTCAGACAGTATAGGACAGGTTGTGTTTCAACTGCCGCAACAGTTGTATGCTGTTCGCATTACCTCTGTTGAGTATGCCCCGCTGGAAAAAAGCATCAATGTGCGGCCGGATGCCACTACATTCCGGATGGTAATGCAACCGCAGGCAAATAGCCTGAATAGCGTTGTGGTGACTGCCCGCAGGCCTCTTATGCGGCAGGAAGACGATAAAACCATCGTAGATCCCGAGCCGCTGGCCAATGCTTCAACCAATGCTTATGAGATCATGGAAAAAACGCCTGGTTTATTTGTTGACCAGGACGGCAATATTTACCTGAGCAGCACCACTCCGGCACGGGTCTATATCAATGGCCGCGAACAACGCATGAGCGCGGCTGATATCGCCACCATTTTGAAAAACCTGCCGCCAAACGCGATTGCTTCCATTGAGATTTTGCGTACGCCGTCGGCCCGTTATGATGCTTCCGGCAGCGGCGGTGTGGTGAATGTGATTCTGCGAAAAGGTATTCGTATTGGGCTGACCGGCAGTGTAAATGCCGGCATGAACCAAGGCCGTTACGGCAACCAGTTCCTTGGCTTTAATCTCAATAACAGCAACGGGCCCCTTTCGAGTTACCTGAATGTACAGGTGTCACGCCGCAATTCGTTTGAAGAACTGACCACCGACCGCCTTTTTGCACAGGACACAGCTTTGAATCAAGAGGCCTTGACGAAGTTTCCAGCCAGCAGCTATTACCTGGGTTATGGGATCAACTACAGCCCCAGTGACAGGTGGGACCTGAGTTATGACGGCCGCCTGAGTTATAACCGTAGCCGGAATAACAGTGCCAACCAGTCCACCATTCGCAAAATCAGCACGGGGCAGGTCCTTACCGATAACATCGCTTATATCAACAACCAGCAGAATAATTTTTCCATCACCCAGGGGTTGAATGCCAGGTATAAAATTGATTCGCTGGGATCGGAGTGGACCACCGATCTTTCGTTTAATTATTCACCCAACAATACCGACCAGCTTTTTTATACCAATTATTTAATACCGGTACCTTTTACAGCAAACGGCGATGCAAGAATCGAAAACAGTCTCTCTTTCTTTTCCGGCGCTACCAATTACCTGAAAAAATTGCGAGGTAATATCACGCTGGAGACCGGCCTGAAGGCAACGGCCACCCGTTTTGAAAACAGCAACCAGTATTACCGGGGCAAAGACGGTACCCGAACCATTGATAACATCCGCACCGGTGCTTACGACTACAACGAAAACATCAATGCCGCTTACGTGCAGGCTTCAAAAACATTGGGAGCCGTCGTCATTAAAGGCGGTGTTCGGCTAGAAAATACCAACATGCGTGGGCATCAACTGGTGCCGCGGGATACATCCTTTTCTATCAACCGTACCGACTTCTTTCCTTATCTCTACCTGAGCCGGAGCATCATGAAAATTGCTGGCTACGACCTCAAGGCCTACCTTGTATACCGGCGTACCATAATCCGCCCGGCATACGAAAACCTGAACCCTTCACCACGTTATATTGATCCTTATTTATTTGAAGCCGGCAATCCTACCCTGCGGCCGCAGTTCAACCAGAACTACGAAGCCAATATTTCGGTAGATGAGCGTCCGATAATTGCGGTGGGCTTTAACGAAACAAAAGACATCTTCAACCAGGTGGTATACCAGGCCGACAGCAATCGCAGCCAGGCTTATCGTACCTACGTAAACCTGGGAAAGAACCGGGAAACGTACTTCCGTGCACTAGGCGCCATTCCGCCCGGCGGAAAATATTTCTTTGTGGTAGGGGTGCAGTTCAACTACAATCACTACGAAGGTTTTTACGAGAACAAACCGCTTGGATTTAAACGGGGAAGCTGGCGCTTTTTCACCTATCATAACCTGCGGCTTTCTCCCAATACGCAACTGTCCATGTATGGCTTCCTGATCAAAAATGGTCAGCTGCAGTTTTACGAGCTGTCTGATTTTGGCCAGATGGGCATGAACCTCAGCCAGCAATTCCTGAAGAAAAAGCTGACCGTTACACTCAATGCACAGGATCTTTTTTACACGAATCAAAACAATTTTGTGCTGACGCAGGGCTCTATCAATGCCACCGGAAACCGTCGTGCCGATACCCGGCGTTTTGGCCTGAACCTGCGCTACAATTTTGGTTTCCGCAAGCGGGATGAACAAAAGCTGCCCGATCTTTTAAACAACGGATCGCAGCAATAATCCTTCGTTTCCGAAGGAAGAATAATTCATTGGATAAATAAGAAATATTTAGCCCCGGATACTGTTTCAGGCGGACAGAAGAGTGCGATCTTCTCTTACCTTTGCGCCTTCCAAAGGAGAAATAAATATGAATCTGTTTGAAGCACAAAATACAGAGTTCCAACGCAGGCATATTGGCCCCGACAGCCAGCATCTGGCAGAAATGCTGAAAACCATCGGGGTTGCCAGTTTGGAAGAACTGATCGACCGTACCGTGCCTTCCGGTATCCGCATGAAAGAAGAACTGGATCTTCCGGCCGCCATGAGTGAAGCAGACTACCTGCAGCACATCAAGGACGTGTCGATGAAGAACAAGATTTTCAAGAACTACATTGGCCAAGGGTATTACGATACCATTACGCCAAGTGTGATTCTTCGCAATGTATTTGAAAATCCAGGCTGGTACACGCAGTACACACCGTACCAGGCCGAGATCTCCCAAGGCCGTTTGGAAAGCCTGCTGAACTTCCAGACGGTTGTCAGCGACCTTACGGCATTGCCACTTGCCAATGCTTCTCTTTTGGACGAGGCCACGGCCGCTGCAGAGGCCATGACCATGTTTTTCAACCTGCTCAACAAAGACATCAACAGCATCACCCGTCCTAAGTTTTTTGTGGATGAAGATGTGTTCCCGCAAACAAAAGATGTTGTGGTAACAAGAGCCATCCCTGTAGGGATTGAGGTGGTGTATGGTGATTACAGGACAGTGCAGATTGATGAAAGCTATTTCGGGGCATTGGTGCAATATCCCAACGACAAAGGTTCTATCGAAGATTATCGCGAATTTATCAATAAGGTTCACAGCGTAAATGCCTATGTGGCCATGGCAACGGACCTGCTGGCACTGACCTTGTTAACGCCTCCCGGCGAACTGGGTGCGGATGTGGCACTGGGCTCAGCACAGCGATTTGGCGTACCGCTCGGATACGGTGGTCCGCATGCGGCTTTCTTTGCATCGAAAGATGATTTTAAACGCAGTATTCCCGGACGCATCATTGGTGTGAGTGTAGATGCACAGGGCAATCGTGCCCTGCGTATGGCCCTGCAAACAAGGGAGCAGCACATCAAGCGGGAGAAGGCAACCTCCAACATTTGTACGGCTCAGGCCCTGTTGGCCAATATGGCTGCTTTTTATGCTGTATACCATGGGCCCGATGGCCTGCGCAATATTGCCAAGCGTATAGCCCTACTCACGCAAACATTAGCCAATGCAATTGAAGAAAGAGGCTACGAATTGCTGCATGAATACTTCTTTGACACCATCGTGGTAAAAGTGGATGATGTAACCTCGTACCGCGAAAAAGCCGAACGCCAGGGGCTGAACTTCCGCTACTATAACAACCAGCTGATTGGTATTTCGCTGGATGAAACCACCACGCCGTCCGACCTGTTTGATGTGATCAACTCGTTTGTGAATGATGTGGACCCGGTTGCCTATGAACTGGAGCATGAGGACACGCTGGATATCATTCCAACGGCATTAACCCGCACGTCTGAATTCCTGACGCATCCGGTATTCAACAGCTATCATAGCGAAACCGCCATGATGCGTTACATTACACAGTTGCAGAACAAAGACATTTCACTGGTGCATAGCATGATTCCACTGGGAAGTTGTACCATGAAGCTGAACGCCGCTTCAGAAATGATTCCCCTGAGCTGGACGCACTGGAGCAAGATCCATCCTTTTGCGCCATCTGAACAGGCAGGAGGGTATGCATTTATCGTAAAGGAGTTGAGCCGCTATCTCTGCGAGATTACGAAATTTGACGCCTGCAGCCTGCAGCCTAACAGCGGTGCGCAGGGTGAATACGCAGGACTTTTAACCATCAAAGCTTACCATGAAAGCAGGGGCGAAGGACACCGCGATGTGATGCTAATTCCAATCTCTGCACATGGTACCAACCCTGCATCGGCTGTTATGTGCGGCATGCACGTGGTAGTGGTTAAAGCACTAGAGAACGGGTACATTGACGTGGAAGACCTGAAGGCAAAAGCAGCGCAACACGCCGACAAACTGGCCGGTATCATGATCACGTATCCTTCCACCTACGGTGTGTATGAGGAAACCGTAAAAGAGATCACTGAAATCGTTCACCAGCATGGCGGACAGGTTTACATGGATGGTGCTAATATGAATGCGCAGGTGGGACTAACGGCTCCCGGACTGATTGGTGCCGATGTTTGTCACCTGAACCTGCACAAGACATTTGCTATTCCACACGGTGGTGGTGGTCCCGGCATGGGCCCGATCTGTGTTCGTGAGCACTTGGCACCTTTCCTGCCTGGCCATGTTGAAATCTCAAAAGAGAAAGAAACTACAAATGCTGTGTCGGCAGCGCCGTATGGATCTGCATCAATCCTGTTGATCTCTTATGCCTATATCCGTATGTTGGGTGCCGATGGTGTTCGCATGGCAACAGAATATGCCATTCTGAATGCCAATTATATGCTGGCACGACTGAAGGATCAGTTCGATATTTTGTACACCAATCATCATGGTGCCTGTGCGCATGAATTCATTGTGGATCTGCGACCATTTAAAAAGTCTGCTGAAATAGAAGCGGAAGATGTGGCCAAGCGCCTGATGGATTATGGCTTCCACGCACCCACACTAAGTTTCCCCGTGGCTGGTACCATCATGATTGAGCCAACGGAAAGTGAAGACAAAGGCGAGCTGGATCGTTTGTGCAATGCGTTGTTAAGCATTCGTCGCGAAATAGCGTTGGTAGAAGACGGTGAACTGGATAAAAAAGACAACCCGCTGAAGAATGCACCGCATACGATGTTTACTGTTTGCAGTGATGAGTGGAAACGGCCGTACAGCCGCGAAACGGCGGCCTTCCCGTTGCCATTCGTAAAAGCAAATAAGTTCTGGCCAAGCGTTTCCAGGGTCAACAACACCTATGGTGACCGCAACCTGATTTGCGTTTGCCTGCCCACAGAAATGTACGCCGAAGCATAAGGCTTAAAATTTTTATTCCCGAAAGGCTGCTCCTTTGAGCAGCCTTTTTTATATTTAGAACTGAATCACTTGCTGTATGAATACGAAACAAATCCTGCTGGAGAACATTCTCATTACTCCCGGCATTGCAGAAACAATAGATAAAATCAATTTTACCCGCCTGGAAGAATTCGTTACCGAGCTCTTTTCTGTGTTTGTGAACAACCGGGGACCTGAAGCTGTGAAGTATGACCTGAATTACGACGTGCAAACGCCAACCGACGCATTTATTTCCAATATGGTAGAGGTGGGTTCAGTACAATTGCTGCAGGAAAATAACCTGCTGCATGATGAACAGTTTATTGATGCGCTCTATATTATCATTTCTGCCATCAACATTGTTGTTGCCGAGTTCCTGCGAACGTATACCATAGCAGACGTGGTGAGCTACCGCTACTTCGATGCTGACCCGCAGTATGTTATACTGGAACGTGCCGTTGAGCAGGTGGAACAAATACACAACCAATCAGGATTTACAATAGATCATTCCGGGTTCCAGGTGGCAGACCCGTTCATTGGAAGCTTGGTTTATTAAGGCGATGCAATGCTTTTTACAAGTCGTGATTATCTTGTCGGCTGCGCCGATCCAATGATTCTTATTAAACATTACACCTGCAGCAACTGCAATTCTTTCCGCAAGTTCTCTTTTGCAGTTTCCTCATAGCGGTCGTAAAAATGTTTTGTTTTAAAGAGTGGATCCATCTGCAGAAAGGTTTCCAGCACTTTACGCCGGCCAATGTGGTAAATGGAATCAGCATACACCGAAAACTCTTTGCGGATCTTATCCTTGTAAGCAGCATATTGCGGCCATGGTTTTCCTAATATGGAAAGATCGGCATCGGTAAAAAGATTGGTGTCGTTTTCCGGCGCCAGCCCGTGCTTTTGGGTTGCCATAATCTGGCTGCGGCATTTTTCAATTGTTGCCGAAGGATAGCCCATGGCAGTAAGTTGTTTTGTGGCGAAGTCAGCACTTTTTTCCTCGTTATCATTCATCACTATATGGCGTTCCACATCGTACACCACGTCGTGGTAAACAAGTGAGAAAAAGGTTGTTTCCCAGTCCTCAAAGCGGGGTTTCAGCGGAATCAATTCAATCAGCAGGTATTCCAGATGTGAAAGGTCATGAAAGTAGCGGCCGGGTTCAAGGTAGGCGGTTTCAATATCAAGCCAGTGTTCTTCGGCTTCTTGTACTGATACGCCATGTTTTACAACCTGCGCAATGAAATCTCTTTTAATCATGGGCGGTTTAGGAAGTTGAAATATCTAGTGCACGGATTTGCTTTTTGTATTCCCGCGGGAGAAGCAATGCTTTCACCAATCCATCCAACTTCAGCCTTTTGCTTAACTGATACCACGGAACAACCAGTGTAAGTAAAGAAAATTTTCTGAATTTTAAAAGTTGCCGCACACGCTGTGGTATCACCAGTATCTGCGCTTCTTTCATTACATGATACCGAAAACTTCCTAAGCTTCGTTTGTATTGCATAAAAAGATCCTGCGTGTAGCGACTGCGTACAAGATCAGACTGCATGTGCTGTTCCCGTACCGGTAACCAGGCCCGGTAGGATGACGGCAGCCCCGGTATCTGCATGCGTTCGCCAATGCGGAGAAAAACAGCATACAGTTCTTCTTTTTCAGCAGGCGTCAGGCTTCGTTCCAGCAATTCAAAAGCGGCAATAGAATAGTGAATCAGCATAAACAGCACGTCACGGTAAGCCCAGTCGGGAATCTGCGCACCTCTTGCCTTTTCAACACCGGCATGGATGGATGTAATTTTATTAATAGCCTTTTCGGCATCGTAACGTGAAGCAAATACAATCTGGCGGGCATAGCTAACCGTAGAAAAAAGACGGCCTACCGGGTCGGCCGGAAGCTTGCCTGTAAAATACAACCAGTCTACCGCCTTATTAAGGGCAAATTCGGCTGCCGCCCCGGAAAAAATAACCAGTATGGTATCACTTTTCCCCCAGATCTTCCGTACGATTGAACCCTGTTGAACAAAATATTCCATCCTTTCTGCAACTTAAGATGAAGTTTGGTAAGGTGTGGTAAAAGTTCTCTTAATATAATTTCGGATGAACCTTCGTTCTTCCTTACCGTAAAAGCGTAACATTCCCTTTATACGACAGTACCTCATTATTCATGCACACTACTTCGCAGATGTATACATACACATCTGATGCCAGTTGCCGCCCTTTGAATGTACCATTCCAACCGGCTGCCGCATCATTGGCGTTGAAGTCTTCGCGGCTGAAAACTATCTCACCCCAGCGATTGAAGATCGTCAGTGATTTAATGCGGCTAAGGCCCGAACCGCGGGGATAAAACTGTTCATTGGTTCCATCGTTGTTTGGTGAAAAGGTATTTGGTATAAACAGGTTACCGCCGTTGCAGACCACCTGCACGGTAATTTCGTCTTTTGCTACGCAGCCACCGTCATTCTTCACCGTGATCGAATACGTGGTTTCGGTTTTTGGTTTGGCTGAAGGATACGGGCAGTTGGCACAACTCAGTGTTTGGGCTTGGCTCCATTGATAGGTGGATACATCCTGCGAGTACTGCGGCTTCAGCGTAACCGAATTGCCAACAGGCAATGTGATCACATCATCAATTGCTACAGTTGGTCGTGGCGATACTTTAATGTATACAGAGCCCGTATCGCTAAAGCAACCGGCCTTATCCCTGCCTATAACTTTATACAATACAGATGCCTCTGGTGTAACGGTAGTAGTGCCGCTGGTTGGATCTTTGATACCAATTGAAGGCGACCAGTTGTACAAGTCTGCACCACTTGCAACCAGTCTCCTGGTTTCGCCTACACAGATTGTATCACCCCTACCTACCTGGAGCGTAATCGGCTGGTGCACCCGTATGGTAACCGAATCGGTGGAACTGCAACCAAAACTGTTGTACCCGGTTACAATGTACTGTGTAGAATCAGTTGGTGAAGCCTGTGGGCTGTCACAACTGGTACAGTTCAGTGTTGGTGAAGCCTGCCAGGTATAGGTTGTGGCACCGGTTGCTTTTAGCTGGGCAGCGCTGCCATGGCAGATCCACTGGTCGGCTCCGGCGTTTGTTTTTGGCACCGGAGAAACAGTTATGGCCTTTGTTGCTGTATCACGGCAGCCATACTTGTTGGTTGCAATGGCTGTAACAAAATAAGTTCCTTCGGCTGAATAGGTTTGCTGAACCGGGTTTTGCACTGTTGATGTTTGCCCGTTTGCCATGTTCCAGGCCCACTGCAGGGATGACGGATCACTGTTCAATACAACACCCCTGAACGTTAAAGCTGCTGGGGCACAGGCGGCCGAGTCTCCCATAATGGCAATAGCAGGATTGTTATACACGGCAATGGTATCTGTCAGCACATAGTCATCAGTACACCCGGCTTGCGTGGTGACTTTCAATTGAACGGTATAATTACCCGCCTTTGAATAGTGGTGAACGGGGTGCATGGCAGCACTTGTAGAGCCATCGCCAAAGCTCCATTGGTAATCGGTGATATAATCGTTGCTCACTGTTTTGTTGGTGAATTGCACCTGTCCGTTATTACAAAAACTACTGGCGCTGATGTCGAAAGAGGCCGCCACACTTTTTACCCGGATCGTATCTTTTCCCAGAATGGGAACACTGCATCCGGCTTCATCGGTTACGATCAGTTTTGGTACAAAATCACCTGCATAAACATAGGTGTGCGAGGTTGTTGTTCCCTGTGAGGGAGCAGTTGATCCGTCGCTAAAATCCCAGATCACTGAGGTGCTGTTTTTGGTGCTGGCAGTAAAGTTTACGGTTAAGGGATTGCAGCCAACCAAGGGGCTGTATGTGAATGAGCCACTGGGTCCTTTTACCACAATTTTTTGCCGTACTGTATCGGTGCAGCCGCCAGGGCCGGTAGCAATCAGCATTGCAATATAGGTTCCCGGAGCCGTGTAGAAATGTGATGGTGTATCCAGCTTCGAATGCGTGCCATCGCCAAAATCCCAGGTTACATGTGTGTAATCCGTCGAGAGGTTTGTAAACCTAACCATCAGTGGCGGGCAAGTACCGATAGAGTCCGAAACAGCAAGTTTAGCTTTCGGATAGGAGATAGTAACAAGGTTTGTTTTGGTCAAAGAATCCTTACAACCGTATTTATCTGTGGCCACCAGCTTAATGGTGTAAATACCGGTTTTACTGTAAGCATGCACAGGAGTAACTGCGGTGGATATGTTGCCATCGCCAAACGACCAGGTATAAGTTGGTTCAATCCCTGCTGAAGTGTTGGTGAACTTAATGTTTTTACCGATACAGCTGGTGGAATCACTTACGCCAAATGCGGCTTGTGGCTGTGCAATGAGCACGGCAGCAGGAATGCTTTTGCTGGCGCGGCAACCGTAATCATCAACAACTGTTAAACTGACCTGGTATGTTCCGGCAGCGGTATAACTGTGTTGATACGGTGCAGCCGACGTAGAGTCAACCGCATTGTCGCCATAATTCCAGATTCGCTTTACGATCGGATGCTGTCCGTCGGTTACAGATGTTTCGTTGAAGGTGATCCTGTTGTCCTGCAGGCAGGATGCTGCATTCACAGTTTCAAAATTGGCTGTCGGTCCATAAACGGTTACCGGTACCGTATAACTGCTTTTACACCCCAGCAGGTCAGTAATGGTCAATGTTACAGTATAAGCTCCCGTTTGCGCATATGCATGGCTGGTGGTAGCGGAGTCCGCACTGTGGCTTCCATCACCAAAGTCCCACTGCCACGACGCAATGTTTCCGCCGGTAATGCCTTGCGCAGTAAATGTTGCGCTTTGGTTTCGGCAGAGAATGGTGTCAGATGTTGTGAGTGTTGCCTTTTCATCAATCACCCGTACCACCCGTGGAGAAGAATGCGTGCATGTTCCGTTGGTAACAGTTTGCCAGACGGTGTAAGTGCCGGGCCTTGCATAGGTATGTGTAGGGGCTTGCTCCGTAGATGTAGTGCCATCGCCAAAGTCCCAAAACCATGATTTTGCGCCAAGCGACTCGTCCCGGAAATATTTGGTGTACCTGTTCTCGCAGTTATTGACAGGTGTAAAAATAGAAGCCGGGGGATTTACGTACACGGCGTTAGGTATTACAATCGTATCTGCGCAGGTATTGCTGTAAGAAATCAGGGTAACGGTATGCCAGCCCGTATCGCTAAAAGGCACTATCGGGTGTTGTTCTGTTGAAAACATGCCGCCGCCAAAATCCCAGAGCCATTGATCCACTGGGCCTGTGGTCTTATCAGTGAAGGCGACCATTTCAAAAGCACATACAATCAGCGGATAGTTGACAAAGGCTGCTTTTGGTTTCTCCCCAACCCTGACAGCTCGTTCCATAACAACCGTATCGGTGCAGCCACCGGCTGTTGTTACTACAAGCGAAATGGTATACGTGCCGGGTTGCGTATAAGTATGCGAAGGAGCAACTAAGGTTGATGTGGTGCCATCACCAAAGTTCCATGCATAGCGGGTGATAGTTTGTCCCGGTGCAAGCGTGGCCGTTGGTGTAACGGTAAGTGGTATACAACCTGACTGAGGCAGGCCTTGCAACGCAAGGTTCGGTTGTTGAATGGTGATGAAGTTTTCTTTGATGAGCGTATCACTGCATCCTCCCTCATTGGTTACAATCAGTGTTACAGTATAGCTGCCTTCACGGCTGTAGGTATGAACCGGAGTTGCACCGGTACCGGTTGTGCTGTCGCCAAAATGCCATTCATACTGAAGGTTGTTTCCGGAAGCAATGCTCCTGAATTGAACGGTTGCCGGCAGGCTGCAAAATGTTTGTTGGGCAGCAGTAAAACCGGCAACAGCCTTTTGTGTGATGGTGATTTGTTTTTCAGTTGTTTCCTGGCAAGCGCCAAAATTGGAGATAAGTTGAACCGTGTAGGTACCCTCTTTTACATATTGTTTACTGGGATTCAGTTCCGATGAAGTGGTGCCATCGCCAAAATTCCACTGTACGCTGACAGCAGACGAGAGTGTGTTGGTGAATTGAACAGGTTCGTTAACACAGCCTGCTGCCGGCGCTGAAAAACCGGCCTTTGTTGAACCAATATTTATAAGCCCTTCTTTGCGGATGCTGTCAACACAGCCTTGTGCGCTGGTAACCTTCAGGCTTACCGTATAAGTGCCATTGCTCCTGTAGGTGTGGGAAGGGTTAAAGGCGCTGCTGCTTGTGTTGTCGCCAAAACTCCAGTGATAGGTGAGAGGGCCTGTACCGGTGCTGGTGTTGTTGAACTGAACCGTCACGGGAGCGGGGCAAGGCCCTGCATCCATATGCGTGAAGCCGGCTTTTACACCATTGCTAACAACAATGGGTTGCGGTGAGGTAAATGAAGTGGCACAACCAAACGAGTTGGTCACTCGTAATGTAACCAGGGCATTACCGGCACTGGTGTAGAGATGGGAAGGATTTCTTTCGGTGGAGGTATTGCCATCGCCAAAATCCCATTGCCACGAAACGATGTTGCCGCTTCCGGCTGTGCTGTTGTCGGTAAACTGTACCGGCAGTGGAAAACATCCGCCTGATTTATCCTGTGTGAATGAAACCTTCGGGCTGGCATAAACAGTAACGTATTCTGTCTTTACAACAGAATCAGCACCGGCAGCATTGCTGGCGATAAGCTTAACGGTATACGTGCCGGGGTTGAAATAGGTAGCCGATGGATTGCGCAGAATGGATGTCACTCCATTACCCAGGTCCCATTTCCATTTTGTAGGATTACCGGTTGAACTGTCCGAAAAATAAACAACCAGCGGAGAGCAACCCGAACGGGGTGTTGCTGTGAAGTCGGCTTTGATCTGTGCCCATGCAGCGGCATGCAGGCAACAAAACAGGATAAGCAGTAACGAACGACGATGGTTACGAACCAAAGCATTCATAGGATGTAAGCGTTTAGGTTTAACAAGGATGTTGGATACAGTACTAAGGTAACGGACTGATAGTGAAAATGTAACGCTGAGTGCGGGGAAATTGGTACGGCCGCTGAAGATCAAGGAAAACTACGCGGCAAACACGGTAAAAATCCTAATTTGCCCTTCCTTTTCTATTTCCGGAGGGTGGCAACAGAAATCATCTTTCGAAATTGGGACAATACTTATTTTGTAATTAAAATCTTTACATGCGCACAGTTCAAAACATTTTAGACACCAAAGCAAAACCTTTCAACCAGGTAACACCGGAGACCCTTGTAATTGATGCCCTGAGCTTACTGAATTCCCTGAATATGAGTTATCTCATCGTTATGAGCGGTGAGGTGTATAAAGGAATTTTTTCGGAACGCGACTACAGCCGCAAGGTGATCCTGCAGGGGCGGCACAGCAACACCACCACCGTTGAAGAAGTGATGAGCACGGATGTGCCTGTGGTTGAGCCTTCGCATACGGTAGAGCAGTGCATGGTCCTGATGGAAGAATCCAAATCCCGTTACCTGCTGGTATTTGACGAAAATGAAAAGCTTCTCGGTGTTATCACCATTCACGATATCCTGCGGCAGGTGCTGAAAGATAAATCGCAGGTTTTTGATTTGGACCTGGCGCAACGCCTGGTTGACGAAGATGAACACGGCCGTGTGTACTAAGTAGGTTCAGGGCAAAATTCAAATAAGTGAAGCCAACTCTTCTTTTGGTTTTTTACTTTTGAATTTTGCCTTTGAACTTTCTATGATCAATTACAATCCCAAAAGCTGGTTGCAATTTATTTTCAGCATTCACAAAACCGATACGGTTCGCAAAATGTTTCCCCTGTTGGTAGGGATGGCCGTTTACACGTGGTTGGTTGCTTACCTGGAACTGGAATATTTCCGCCTTTCTGAACAAAGTCAATTAAAAAACGTTTCCGTTCTGCATACCCTGCTGGGTTTTGCCATTTCCATGCTGCTGGTATTTCGTACCAACACGGCCTACGACAGGTGGTGGGAAGGCCGGCGGCAGTGGGGCGCACTGGTAAATGCCAGCCGGAATTTTGCTGTAAAGCTGGCGGCCATGCTGGAAGCTGGAGAGAAGGACCGCCAGTTTTTTGCACGCATGATCCCGGCTTTTGCTTTTGCCTTAAAAAAGCACCTGCTTGCTGAGTCTACTGCTTGGGTGCTGGATGAAAAACCGCATCCGGAGTTTTCCAATTTAAATAAAGACGGACACCTGCCCAACCAGGTAGCGGCCAACATGGCCATAAAACTGCAGGTGCTGTACAAGGAACAGAAAATAACCGGCGACCAGTTAATTTTTCTGCAATCAGAAGCCAGTGCTTTTTTGGATGTATGCGGCGCTTGTGAGCGGATCAAAAACACGCCCATTCCTTATTCCTACAGCGAGTTTATTAAGAAGTTCATATTTCTCTATGTACTCACCCTTCCCATTGGGCTAGTTTTCAGCCTTGGCTATTATGCCATACCTGTAGTGGTGTTTATCTCCTATGTACTCGGTAGCCTGGAGTTGATTGCAGAAGAAATTGAAGATCCTTTTGGACGAGATACCAATGACCTTCCCATGCAGCGCATGTGCGAGAACATAGAGCGTAACGTAGTTGAAATTATGTCGTCATAAAATTTCTTTATGACAACATATCCCTAGTTTCTAGAAAATATAGCGAAGGGTGATGGCGCAATGTGTCGTGGCATTGTCGGTCACTGCGATCTTATTTTCTTCAAATTTGGGTGCGGCGGCAAAGGGTAATTTATTTTGCGAAGCGCCATAACCCTCTTTCGGAATGCCCAGGAAATTGGTATCGAATTTCCGGTTATTGTTGGCATCGTGAATGACCATAATGGCATAGGAGCCCTGCTTTAGGTTATCAAAAACAGCTGTGGCGTTTTTGCCCGCAACGGGTACCGTGAGACAACTTACCGGGACACCCCCTTTTTCAGAAAAGGATCTAGCATTGTCGTAAACACAAACAATGCAAGTTCCCTTGTTATTTTCGAAATTGCTGATGCGAACGCTGATGCGGCCTTGCGACCAGGCATCATTACAAAATCCCAGGATGATAATGCCAGCTAAGAACTTTCTAATCATGATCACAACACTTAGGCAAATAGTTTGTACAAGGTATATGCCCGGTATAAACCATTCGGTCACAAATAGGTAGAATGACGGTTCAAAAAACGCTTTTTCTTTTGACATTGGTGATGCTTTTTTCCTGTGGCAGGAACGAAAAGAAGGAAAGCGTGGTTGTGCAATCCATTCAGCAGACCGGCAAACTGGTAACGGCGGAATATTCACTCAGCAAAATGGTAAAGGCCAGTGATAACAAAACCTGGTACAAGATCGGCGACAGGCGCATTCTTATATCGGCAGAGGCTACCGTAAAAGCCGGCATTGACCTGCAAACCCTTGGGGAGGATAATGTAGACATCAGCGACGAGGCTATCCGGGTTCAACTCCCCTTACCACAGATATTCAGTGTTTCCATTCCACCGGAAAAAATCAGGGTTTTGTACCAGGACGTTTCTTTTTTCCGCAGCCAGTTTTCGGCTGCAGAGCGGGAAGACCTCCTTCGACAGGCCGAAAGACAGGTGCGAACTGTTGCCGATTCGCTGGGCATTTTGCAAACAGCCCAAAAAAATGCAGAACTATTTATCCGGAATTTATTGCAACAGGGCGGTTATCAAACCGTCACGATTGAATTTAAAAAATGAGGTGGATACGAAACATACTGGTGATTCTTCTGCTGGCAATAGTTGCCTGGTGGTTGTTAGGGAAGATGGATATCCTGCCTTCACTCGGCGACATCTTCAAGCCGAAAGAAGTCGTAATTGACCAGACGCCGGTGGTGATACGGCAAATCAAACCGCTGGCACAACTGGCTACCATCACAGCTTATACCGAGGTTACAGCCGATAGCAGCGTACGCACTACTGTTGGCGAACGGTTGCGGGATGTGATCAATCCATTTTCGATGGACGTGGCCATGAACCGCGAACTGATCGTGGTGGGAAAGGTGGTGATTCATGCCGGTGTAGACCTGGAGAAACTAACGCCGCAACAGCTTTTCATCAGCAAGGATTCCGTCAGTATTCAACTGCCGGCGGCCGAGATTCTGGAGGTGATTGTAAACCCTTCAGGCACGGATATTTTCCTGGAAGAAGGAGAGTGGAGCAACGCGGCTATTGTTAATATGAAGACCCGGATCCGGCAAAAAGCCGTAGCGGAGGCACAGGCCAACGGTATTCTTTTCCAGGCGGAAGAAAGAGCCCGGGAAGTGCTGCTGAACTTTTTCCGTGCCGCTGGTTTTACCAAAATAAACTTCACCAAAAAACGCCTTGGGTGAATGGTGAGTTGTGAGTACAAGCAGGTTGGGCATTTTGTAAAAGAACCCTCCATATCTAATATCCAATATCAAATATCTAATAACCAGCCTTCATTCTTCACCCCACCTTAACGCTTGATTTCCGTTCTTTGCAACCGTGCAAAGCGATACGTTACATAACTGGCAAAAAAAGAGCAAGGAAAAGCAAAAGCTTTTCAAAAATTACCTTGCCCGTGCCAATAAAAACACGGTGCTGAAGCAGTTGCCCGGGCTTCATGAAGAGGCTTTTGAAAAGGTAGATTGCCTGCAGTGTGCCGCCTGTTGTAAAAACTACTCGCCCCGCTTTAAAACACCGGACGTAAAGCGCATCAGCAAGCACATGGGTATGAAGGAAAGTGCTTTTATAGACACCTATCTGCGGGTAGACGAGGACGGCGACTTTGTTGTAAAAGCATCACCTTGTCCATTTCTCGGTGCAGATAATTTTTGCTCGATTTACGATGTGCGTCCATCCGATTGTTCCCGCTTTCCGTATACGGATGAAGACGTGATCATTAAGCGGCAAAATCTCACGTTAAAGAATTCCACTTTCTGCCCCATTACATTTTATGTGCTGGACCGGTTGAGTGCATCGGCAAAATAAATAGGTTCTTTGAGTTGGGCATGCAATCAAAATCGTAACTTTTCTTTCTAAACTTATTGCTATGCCACGTTACATCATCGAAAGAGAATTGCCCGGTGCCGGCAGTCTTTCCCAACAGGAACTGCAAGCTATTTCCCAAAAGTCGTGCGGTGTACTGGTTGACCTGGGGCCAAGGATTCAATGGGTCGAAAGCTTTGTTACGGAAGACAAAATTTATTGTGTGTACCAGGCGCCCAACAAGGAACTGATCCGGCAGCATGCAGAAATGGGCGGCTTTCCCGCCAATCGCATTGAAGAAATCAGGAACGTGATAAGCCCGGTAACGGCTGAAAAAACGGCTGTTGCGGTATGAAAAAAAGATTCAGGAAAACCCGTAAAGCAGATGTCTGCTTTACGGGTTTTTTATTTTATCAGGCGCTGGCCAGTTCTTCGTATGCAGCCGTCAGCGGCCGTTCTATACCCTGTCCACTCCATTCAGTTACACCCGGTATGGATGTGTTTTTAATGAATTCTTCTTTGGATACACCGCGTTTGATTTCCGCTTCGGCAAACCGCAAAACTTTGTCCAAGTAGTCCTGAAACTTCTTCAGGTTTTCGGCCGACCCGGTTTCCTCGCCTGGATTTAGGGAATGGCCAAAAATGTAGAGTGTATCCTTTGAACCTTTTTTTTGAACTTGATCCAGTACACTGATCCAGTTACGCATATTGGCGCCGGCACTGCGGTCAACAAAGGGGTGGCGTTTGTTGAACAACAGGTCGCCAAGATGCATAATATTGGGTCCTTTGAAATGATACACAGCATCACCATTGGTATGGCCGGGACCAAAATAATAGGCGTCTATTTTTTCATTGCCCAGTTTTAGTTCCAGCGACTTGTCAAAGGTTTTACCCGGAAACAGTTGCTTATCTACCGTGTTTTGTTTTTCTGCCGACAATTTTTGATTGATCAGGGAATTCTGATGTGCCACCACATGCTCTACAATTCCTTTGAATGCAATATTGCCCGATGTGTGATCGCCGTGGTGGTGTGTGTTGAGCAGGAAGCGGAAAGGAGAGTCCTGCTGCTTTTTTATTTCTTCAATGAAATGTGCTGAGGTATCCGGAAACTGCGAATCAATAACGAGAATACCATCTTTCGAAAGGAGAAAACCGATGGTGCCGCCCCGCTCGGTAAAGATGCCTACGTTGTTGCGCAGCATTTTAATGTTGAAGGCATTGGTTCCGAAAAAAGAAGCAATAGCCTTTTGCTGAAGCAGGAGAGAAGCGCCTGCCATAACGCCGGAGTAGCGAAGGAAGTTTCGTCTGTGCATGGGTCAAATTTTGATAAGGAATGTAAGTTATTTTATACCGGCAAAACAATTGCCAGACCGGTTTGTTCTAAAAGTAACGGAGGCTCATGGCTAAAGTTTGGACCGGCCAGGAAGTAATTTGTACAGGTGATGTTAAGGCGGATGTATAGTATTATGATTATTGGGAAACAAACGATTTAAAAGTAGAGCAGAAAGCAAACGTGCAACTCCCTAATCATGTGGTGAATAACATTGTCTTAATACTCAAACTTTCGCAATGCGCCAGATTTAAACCAGGTAATAATTACTACCAGCAGGGTCATACTTCCACCGAAGATGACGGCCGGCACTGCTCCACCAAATAGCTTGGCTGTAAACCCGCTTTCAAACTGCCCCAGCTCATTGGAGGAATTAACAAACATAGAATTGACCGAGCTTACCCGGCCACGCATTTCATCGGGAGTAGTGAGTTGCAATACTGTGCTTCGGATCACCACGCTGATGCCATCCAGCATTCCGGCGAGCATCAGGGCGGCAAAGGAAATCCAGTACACCCGGCTGAGGCCAAAAATGATAATGCAAAGTCCAAAACCACCGATTGCCCAAAATAATTTATAGCCCTGCTTTTTAGTGATGGGGCTGAGTGTGATGGCAATAATCATGATAACTGAGCCTATATCCATTGCAGCATTGAGCCAGCCAAACCCTACCGGCCCTACGTTCAGCACCTGGTCAGCAAATTCCGGGATCAGGGCCACGGCACCGCCAAACAGTACGGCAAATAAATCCAGCGAAATCGTGCTTAACAAAACCTTGTTGTTGAAAACAAACTGTAGCCCTTCCTTTACACTGTCCCATGTTTTGGTGGTAAGGTTGGTTTGCACTACCGGTTTCTTATCAATCCGTGAAAGAATGAAAGCTGCAATAGCTGTCAGGCAAAAAATAACGATGAACGTGACGTGGGCACCAAAACCGGCAATCAGGAAACCAGCAGACGCATGGCCCAGAATAGAGGCAGCCAGCCAGGATGTGGACGAAAGACTGGCTGCAAAGCGCAACACATCTTTCGGTACCAACTGCGCAATGATGGCGCTGGAAGTGGGGCCTGCAAAGGCCCTGATGATTCCTGAAAAAAAGATGATGATATAAAATGAAAGCGCTGTGGCGTCTGGACTGATGCGAGCTTGCATATACGGGGATGTAACGAAAATCAGTGCTACAACACAAAGGGCATAGGCTCCGATGCCTCTGAGCAGCAATGTTCGTTTATCCGACCGGTCAATAACATGGCCGGCATACAAGGCCAAGGCAAACACCGGTACAAACTCCGATAGGCCAACAATGCCAATGGCAAAGGAGCTTTTCGTGAGCTGGAACAGGTGATAGGCCACTACCGTTGCCACCATCCGCAATGACATGATATAGAAAAAACGACACTGCAGGAAAAGACGAAATTCCTTGTGATTAAGAGGCGCCAGGCTTTGCTTTTGGAACTGCATTCGTGTAGATCAGGTCGGGGGTGAGGAAACTATGTAGCCGTTTGCGTTTGCGCTTCCCGTTTCTTTCTGCGGTAGCGGTCATAAATCAGGAGAGCAAGGTAGGATGATATAATCCCGATTACGGTTCCGGCCAGTACATCAGTCACAAAGTGCTGGGCCAGGTAAACCCGCGAATAACCCACCAGAAAAGCAATTACCGGGAAAACATACACGGCAAACTTGCGCTTTACCAGAAAGTTCAGCAGCAGGGTAAACGTAAATGCCGTACTGGTATGTCCCGAAGGGAAACTGTTGCTGTAGCTGTCGCGGCCTTTCATTAACGGTACGGCCCTTGCCGCATCTTCCAGGAGGCGAAGAGGCCTGGGCTCTCCTTCAAAAACGACCCGCTTTCCAAAATGCGTGATAAGGGTGCAAATGATCAAAGCCGCAACGACTGCAATAAAAAAGTCGCGGCGATAAATCAATGTATACAGAAACAGCGGAACCCAGATCAGGCCATCGCCAAGAAAGGTAACATAGGTAAAAAAATAATCGGCCCTTGGGGAGTAATGTCCGTTAATCATCAGGAACGATTGGTTTTTTCCGTAAATAGCCACAAACACCGTTAATAACAAGGCAAGGATAGTGCTGAAAAGGACTGCCGCCCGGAAATACTGATATTCTTTACTTTGCAGTTTCATAATTAGGGGAGCAAAGTTAAAATCAACCAATGAGCCAGTACCAAAAACATTATTTAATTACAGGAGGGGCGGGATTTATCGGCAGTCACCTGATAAATGCCTTGAAAGAGGAGGCGGACCTGCTCATTACCATCATCGACAACTTTGACCCCTTTTACCCAAAGCAAGTAAAACTGCTGAACACTGATGACTGGGAAGATTTCCAGAACATCCTTGTTTTTGACCGGGACATCGTCTCACTTACTGCCGTAGAGCTGGAAAAGATTCTTCCGCAGCCGGTGGATGTCATTATTCACCTGGCAGCAAAAGCCGGTGTGCGGCCCAGCATTGCCGACCCGGTAGGTTACCAGCAAACCAATGTGGTAGGCACACAAATGCTGCTTGATTTTGCCCGCCAGACCGGCGTTAAGCATTTTGTTTTTGCTTCCAGCAGCAGTGTGTATGGGGTAAATAAAAACCTGCCCTGGACCGAAGAAGAAAAATTGCAACCTATCTCGCCCTATGCCATGACAAAACTGGCCGGAGAAATGGCGGGGCATGTGGCAAGCCACCTGACCGGGCTGCGTTTTATTGCGCTACGATTTTTTACGGTGTATGGTCCTTCCCAACGGCCTGACCTGGCGATTCATAAATTCATCAAGGCCATCGAAACTGGAGCGTCTATCCCGGTTTATGGCGATGGCTCAACCAGTCGTGATTATACATACGTGGATGATATTGTAAAAGGCATTCTTGCTGCAATCCGCTACACCGCTTCTTCTTTTGAGATTATCAACCTCGGAAATCGCTATTCCATTTCGCTGAACGAACTGATTCAAACCATTGAAACTGTGACAGGTAAAAGCGCTGTGATCAATCGCTTGCCCGAACAGGAAGGCGATGTACCGCATACCTACGCAGATATCAGTAAAGCACAACGGCTGTTAAACTACCAGCCATCTACCAGCTTGAAAGACGGGGTAAATGCTTTTTACCAGTGGTTTTTGCAGAACAAGGAAGTGTTGATGCTGCCGTAGTCAGTTCAGGGGTTTACAAGTACACTTGTTCGTAAGTTGATAAAACATCAGGCTACCACAAAAAGATTGAAACGACACTGCCGCTACAGTTTCACGTTTGCCGTTTCACATTTTCGTGTTCACACCGTGATCTCCAGTGTCTGCGGCACCTTTTCTTTGTAATGGATTTTCCGGACCTGGTAGGTTTTTTTGCTTTGCGATTCATAATAAGTGCGAACCGCTATTTCTGCGAGGATACCGATCGTAATCAACTGTATGCCACCCAGCAGAAAAATGAGGCCGAGAATAAGGAGTGGTTTTCCCCAGATATCCTGTCCCAGGATTTTCAGCACCAGCAGGTAGGCATTAATCAGTAAACCAAGACCCAGAGAGGTAAAGCCGATGGGGCCAAAAAGGTGCATGGGCTTTTGCATATACCGGCGGAAAAAGACCATCAGCACAAGGTCCGACAGTACCCGGAAGGTGCGGCCTATGCCGTATTTACTTTTTCCAAAACGGCGGGGGTGGTGTTTTACATCCACCTGCGTGATCCGGGCGCCTTGTAACTTGGCCAGCACCGGAATAAAGCGGTGCAACTCGCCATAAAGGCCCAGGTCGTCGGCAATTTCTTTGCGAAAGATCTTCAGCGTACAGCCGTAATCTTTAATATAAACGCCTGTCATGCGTCGGATGAGGGCATTGGCAATTTTGCTAGGCACCTTGCGTAGCACCATGCCATCCTTACGGTTTTTGCGGTTGCCGGCCACAACATCCCAATCTTCGCGTTTGAGCAGGTCAAGCATGAAAGGAATATCGGAAGGATCGTTTTGCAGGTCACCGTCCAGCAGGGCAACAAACTGGCCCGTGGCGTTGTCAATACCTGCCGTCATTGCAGTGCTCTGGCCATAATTTTTCCGGAGTTCCACCAGAACGGTGCGGTCATCGGCATGTTCAATAATGCGTTTACGGGTAGCATCCGTGGAGCCGTCGTCTACTAAAATCACTTCATAATCAAAATCCTTCAGGGAAGTACGAACGCTTTCCAGCAGGGGCTGGATGTTGTCTTCTTCATTCATCACCGGGATGACAAGCGAAAGTTCTCTCATACAGGCGGCAAAAGTACGGCAAACAGCAAACGGCAAACGTTAAACGTGTACGGTTGGCGCCTTCTGTCCGTTAAGGCTTGCTAACTCGCTTTTCAACAATACTGCGATATAATCAGCCAGCCGTGTTTTACCTACGGCAGGGGCAATGGTATCGTGTTGCATCACTTCGGTGAAAAAGGCCATCTTATCGTACATGTTTCGGGAGAAAAGTTTCAGCAGCGGCAGACCTGCTTTCACCACACCTAAGGGCACTTTCCGTACCTTTTTCTGGGGATTCACCGCTTGTTGAATGATTTCATTGATCTGGTGGCGGGTCAGTACTTCTTTGCCGCCGGCTTCTATAATTGCATTTGGCTGGTGGATGGCTCCCACGCAGATTTCTGCCAGATCACCTTCGTAGATTGGGTTAGTTCGTTTGTCGCCTTGGCCCATAGTTACCAGCATCCCTTTTTTGGCCATATCTGCCAGATCAATAAAGGCACTAAAAAGCGCCGGCGGTTTGATGATGGCATAATCCAGTCCCGACGCCTTTAGTTTTTCGGCAAACTGGTGGTGCACTGAAAAGTATTCGAGCTGCGGGTATTGTTCGGCGCCGAAAGCCGAAATGTAGATGAACTTTTTTACCCCGCTTTTCAAAGCTTCCGAGAGAATATTGCTATTGGCTTCGAGGTCGATCTGCCGGAAAGAAGGTTTACTCCGGTCATTGGGAGAAACGGATTTGCCGAGGGCAGAAATGACAATATCAAACCCTTGACAAATGTTTATTATCGAAGCTGGTTTGGTAACATCACTAACCATAACGTCATGAACAAAACCTTCTACTACACGCTTCCTTGATGCACTACGTACCACTGCTGTTACCTGGTAACCCTGGCGCTGCGCGGCTTGGGCAATCTGCCTGCCCAGGTTTCCGGTACTGCCAAAAAGAAGGATGTTTTTTGCTGCCGTATTCATACCTGCGAATTAACAAAATTGCTTGCAGAAGTGCCAATGCAGCATTCATTGATGGGGGAAAACAGCGTATGAATTGAAAAAAATAGCTGCCATGCGTGGCAGCTATTTTTGTTGATGAATCCTGTTTACTAAAAGCGATAACCTAGGGACAATCCAAAACCAGTATTGCGGAAACGTGTCTGGTTATTGTTGTCATTGGGTACATCGGGGTTGATGTCTTTTAATCCCAATTGTGCTTTCAGGTTTACCGAAAGTTTATTGGCAAATTCATAGCCCGCCAGGAAGTTTGCACCAGCATCGGCCCTGCGCAACTGCGTGGTTGTTGCCGGCAGGGTTCCGTCGTATTCATCCTTAAATTCAACATCGGATGTGGTGCCATTGGCATTCTTTACTTTACCACTCACACCAAAGCCAAGATAGGGCCCAAAGCCCAGTACCATGTTACCCGTACCCAGTATGGGTTTGTACACAAAGTTTACGGGAATGTCGATGTAGTTCAGCGTGGTTTTGATGCCGCTTTCCGTTTCGGTGCCTTTTTGCGTAAAGTCTACACCGGGTTGCACATAAAAGCCGCTGCCCAGGGGAACTGCCACATTCACACCGGCACTAAAACCTGTCTTCAACTTGTTGTCTAATTCTGTCCCCGATGCATTCTTGCCGTTGATGTTAAACATGTTCACTCCTGCGTGTATGCCTACGGAGGTGCCATCTGTCCGTACCATCGAAACGCCTTGCTGCTGCGCGGTAGCACTCAATACCAATGCGCACCCGGCGCATGCTGTCAAAATGATCTTTTTCATAGATTATGCCTGTTTAATTGTAATGACTACTTGTTGTGAAACGCCTACTGCGCCAATACGTGTTTACCATACTGGTTGATTATTGCCCTGCCTCGCGTTGGGCTTCTGCTTTCATTTTTTCGTTGGCAGTGATCACAAACTCCACGCGGCGGTTACGGGCACGGCCTTCCTCCGTATCATTGGTGGCAATGGGATCACTTTCACCCATGCCCTTTGCATTCAAGCGGGTTGATTTGATGTTGTGGGTGCGCAGGTAACTGATAACGGCGTTGGCCCTGCGTTCGGAAAGTCCCTGGTTGTATGCGTCTGTACCCTTGCTATCCGTATGGCCAATCACGGTTATATCCGTATCGGGGTAACGGTTCAGGATATTGACCAGTTTATCCAGGTTAGATTGTGCGTTGCTGCCAAGGTTATCACTGTTGAAGGAAAACAACACCTGTTCTTTAAAGTTGATCACGATACCTTCTCCTTCTCGGCGCACTTCCGCATCGCCCAATACTTTTTCCATTTCTTCGGCCTGCTTGTCCATCTTGCGTCCAATAACAGCACCCGTTACACCACCTACAGTAGCGCCAATGATTGCTCCCATAGCTGTGTTACCTGCGGCTTTTCCGATGACAGCGCCAATAGCACCACCACCTGCTGCGCCAATCACAGCGCCTTTTTGTGTACGGCTAGCGGTTTTACATCCGGCGAAAAGAAGAGCGGTCAGGGCAGTCAGGAGGATTACGTGTTTAAGTTGCTTCATAGTACTTTGTTTGTCCATTGTGTTTTCAAACACTGTACCACGCAACAATTTATTTTGTTGATCTACAATGCTTTTTTAGAAAGCTTTAAGGAAATGTGTACAAGTTGGGGGTTGCTTGCCAAGTGATCGTAAGAAAGAAGATTCTTCTATGATAGACGATAAATTCATCTGGCTTAGAAGAAATGTAGTACATCCATGCTGTTAAGCGCTGGCAATAAAAAAGGCCCCATCGATGTGGGACCTTTTTCTGGTTCAGGACATAGGTTATTAGTTTTGCGAGGCTGGCAGCGTTGAGATAGGCTGAACATCGGATTTTACACCAGTGTACTGCCACACTTTGGTTTTCTTGGAAACGTTGGTAAAGGAAGCCGTAGGATCAGCATCATTAAATGAGCGACCCAAAACAATTGTCAGTTCGTTTGTTTCTGGATTCAGGTACAGTGTACCTTCTGCAATACTTTGTCCGTTTTCTGATTTTTGTGCAGGCACTTTATAGGTTGCAGGTGATTTTTTCATTAATGCTTTAAAACGGCCCTGGGGCAGACCTTCTACCCATACAATTCCTTTGTTGGTTTCATCCAGGGTGATGGTAATATCAGCGGTGGATGTGCCGCTGGCTTTGTACGTTCCCAATGCAGGGAAAACATGCGAAGAGGTCAATGTTTCTGAGGTTAATCCCTGCAAACGCTCAGGATTTGTTACGTAGGCTTTACCAATGCTGGTATCTACATAGGTAACCGTTGCCGTATCATTGGCAGGAACACCAGGTTGTGTAGTTGGCGTTGTTTGTGCGCTGGCGGCTGTTGCCAGTAAAAAGGTGGCGGCGAAAAAGAATGCGTTTTTCATATCTGCGTTTTTTGTGTTGATAAAGGCGTTTGCCCATCTTACATAAAACTGTGCCAGAAACGAATGAAAGGTTAAAATCCTAGAAAATTTTTTTGCTAAGAACTTTCGCAAAGGGTGCCGGCAATCCCTTTCTTATCTTCGCTTACCCTGATGGGAGATGTTGGAATGAAAAAAACTAAAACGCCTGTAAATGGCATTCCGGAAGAAGAGTTTATCGAGGTTTTTGGCGCAAAGGAGCACAATCTGAAGAATGTTGACATCTCGATTCCAAAAAATAAATTGGTCGTGATTACGGGTATCAGCGGCAGCGGAAAAAGTTCGCTGGCTTTTGATACCATTTTTGCCGAAGGGCAGCGGCGCTACATGGAAACCTTTGGCGCTTATGCACGGCAGTTTATAGGCGAGATGGAGCGTCCCGATGTGGACAAAATCACCGGCCTTTCTCCGGTTATTTCCATCGAACAAAAAACCACCAACAAGAATCCCCGTTCAACCGTAGGCACGGTAACAGAGATCTACGATTTTCTTCGCCTCTTGTATGCAAGGGCCAGCGAAGCCTATTCGTACAATACCGGCAAGAAAATGGTTCGCTGGAGCGAAGACGAGATCGTAAACAACATCATGAAGCGTTTTGATGGTGCGAAGATTTCTTTGCTGGCGCCATTGGTGCGTGGACGAAAAGGCCATTACCGCGAGTTGTTTGAAGAAGTGCGCAAGAAAGGATTTCTGAAAGTGCGGGTAGATGGAGAGATCAAAGACCTGGCGCCAAAGATGCAGGTGGATCGTTATAAGATCCACGACATTGAACTGGTAGTGGACCGCCTGAAAGTAACCAAAGACATGCGGACACGGGTCAGTCAAAGCGTGCAACAGTCGCTGAAACTTGGGAAAGACCTGATGTTTGTTTTTGCCGAAGACGGCAAAGGTGAGGCGACTTATTCCAGAGCGCTCATGTGTGAAGACACCGGTCTTTCCTACGAAGAGCCTTCACCCAATTCCTTTTCTTTTAACTCGCCCTATGGTGCCTGTCCTACCTGTAAAGGTCTTGGACAGGTTTATACGGTTGATATGAAGGCAATCATTCCGGATGATGCACTCAGCATCAATGAGGGTGGTGTTGCACCTCTGGGTGGCGAACGAGAAGCATATATCTTCCGGCAAGTACAGCAGTTGTCCAAAAAGGAAAAATTCAGTTTGGATAAACCCCTGAAAGAGCTTCCTGAAAAAGCACTGAACCTGGTGCTGTATGGTAAAACGGAAGGTATCACAAGCGAGGAGTTGCAGTACAATGACGAAGAAATTGACACGGCTGTTTATAATGGCGAGTTTGAAGGTGTAGTGAACCAGGTAAAGCGCTGGTTTGCTACCAGCACCAGCGAAGCCATCCAACGCTGGGCTGAAGGTTTTATGGAATTGACTACTTGTAAAACCTGTGACGGTACCCGTTTAAAAAAAGAAAGTCTTTGGTTTAAAGTAGCGGAGAAGAACATTGCCGAATTGAGCAACATGGATCTGACCGAGTTGCAGCAATGGTTTACCGGCATAGAAAAACGGATGAATGAAAAACAAAACGTAATTGCCAAAGAGATCAATAAAGAAATTCGCGACCGGCTCCAGTTCCTATTAGATGTTGGGTTGACGTATTTGTCGCTGAACCGTGCCACACGTACCCTGAGTGGCGGCGAATCACAACGCATACGGCTGGCAACACAGATTGGTTCGCAACTGCAAGGTATTACCTACATTCTGGATGAGCCTTCCATTGGTTTGCATCAACGGGATAACCACCGGTTAATTACTGCATTAAAAAACCTGCGGGACATTGGTAATTCGGTGCTGGTGGTAGAACATGATAAAGACATAATGCTGGCGTCCGATCACCTCATTGATGTGGGGCCGAAAGCGGGCTATCATGGCGGCCGCATCATGGCACAAGGCACACCCAAAGAGGTATTGAAAAAAGATACGCTTACGGCACATTTCTTAAATGGCGAACGCGAAATTGCCGTTCCGGATGAAAGGCGCAAGGGCAATGGCAAGTACATTGAAATTAAAGGTGCCAGTGGTCATAACCTGAAAAATGTAAGTGTAAAATTTCCGTTGGGAAAACTAACTGTGGTCACCGGGGTTAGTGGCAGCGGCAAATCAACACTGATCAACGAAACGCTTTATCCATTGTTATCAACACACTGTTATAACAGCAAGATGACACCGATGCCGTACAAATCGGTAAAAGGTCTGGATGAAATTGATAAAGTAATTGAGATTGATCAGTCGCCTATCGGCAGAACGCCGCGCAGCAATCCCGCTACATACTGCGGGTTCTTTACGGAAATCAGGACCTTGTTTGCTTCGATTCCGGAAGCCAAGATCCGTGGCTATAATGCCGGCCGTTTTTCGTTCAATGTAAAAAGCGGTCGTTGTGATATGTGCGAAGGCAGCGGGCTGCGCACCATTGAAATGAATTTTCTGCCTGATGTGTATGTGCATTGTGAAAAGTGCAACGGCAAACGCTATAATCGCGAAACACTGGAGATCCGTTACAAGGGTAAATCCATTGCTGATGTACTGGACATGACTGTAGAAGAGGCAGTGGCATTTTTCCAGCCTGTTCCTTTCCTGCACCGAAAGATCAAAGTGCTGGAAGATGTGGGATTGGGTTATATCACGTTAGGACAGTCGGCGGTTACACTAAGCGGTGGTGAAGCCCAGCGGGTAAAGTTGGCAACAGAGCTGGCTAAACGGGATACCGGCAAAACCTTTTACATTTTGGATGAGCCGACCACGGGTTTGCATTTTGAAGACATTCATCACCTGCTGGAAGTATTAAACAAACTGGTTGACCGTGGTAATACCGTATTGGTTATTGAACACAACATGGATGTGATCAAGGTGGCCGATCATATCATTGACCTGGGGCCTGAAGGAGGCTCCGGTGGTGGCAGAATCTTATTTGAAGGCACACCGGAAGATTTGCTTAAGGTGAAAGAAAGTTTCACAGGGCAGTTTCTGAAAGAGGAGATGAAAGGAGTAGTGAGTAATAAATAGTGAATAGCAAGTAACTCTAATTGGTAAATACAGTTTAAAACAAAACCTATCTGAAGTTGCAGAGAGTTTTGTTTTTTCAACTATATCAAATGGAGTGCCTGCTGACCGCTACTGTTATTTACTACTTACCTTATGTTATACGTCACTCCTTCCAATGCAAGTTCTGTATTGGGAAAAACTTCTCTTGCTTCCTGTGCAAACTGATCCAGTACGCTGTATTTGGATGAAAAATGCCCGATGAGCAGTTTGCCCACAGCAGCTTTTTGCGCAATAGTAGCTGCCTGCCTGGTGGTGCTATGAAAACGCTCAATGGCTTTGTCGCGAAGGTTATCTAAATAGGTAGTTTCATGATAGATGGCATCAGCGCCATAGATGTAAGGAATGATGCTTTCGTCATATTTCGTATCGGCGCAGAATGCATATTTTTTTCCGCGTTCGGGTACTGCTGTTACGGCTTCATTTTGCACAATTGAGCCATCCGGAGCTACATAATCCATTCCTGCCTGCAGACTGCTGTAAAAGCTAACGGGAATATCGTACTGCTGCACTTTATCGATCAGCAGCTTTCGCTTGCCTTCTTTTTCTTCAAACAAAAAGCCATAGCACTCAATCCGGTGAGCAGTACGAAAACAGGAGATCTTTATGTTTTCATTCTCTACCAATACACCCGGTCCGGAAAGGGTATGAAAATGCAGGGGATAAAAAAGGGTGTTGTCGGCTACTTTTAACTGCATCTCAATGATTTGCTGCAGGGGTGCCGGTGCAAATACATGCAGGTCTTGTTTGTGTGAAAGGAGGGAGAAGGTATTGAGCAGACCAACGAGACCAAAATAATGATCGCCGTGAAGATGCGAGATAAAAATGTGGGTGATCTTGCTCCGGCGGATCTTGTATTTGATCATCTGGATCTGCGTGCCTTCGCCGCAATCCACCAAGAAGTTTGTTCCATCCTGCGTCACCACCTGGCTTGTAGGATGACGATCAAAAGCCGGAACCGCCGAATTATTTCCAAGGATCGTTACCGATAACATGCGTTAAAAATACGGCACAATAAATTGGCAGATAAACAGGCCCTCTTGCGGCTCGTCTGATCAGGCAAACTTCCGAATGGTATCGCGAATGGGAGAGAGGTAGCTTGTACCAAAGAGATAAAGATGAATCAGCAATGGATATAGATTGCATATAGCCCATTGCTCCTTGTAATTAGATGGCAGTGGGTAGTGGTGGTGGTAAGCTTCGTAAAATGGTTCCCTGAATCCGCCAAACAGTGTTGTCATAGCCAGGTCCATAGAGCGGTGGCCATAATAAACTGCAGGATCAATCAACACCGGTTCGGACTTTTCACTACATAAAAAATTACCGCTCCACAAATCGCCGTGCAGCAGGGATGGTTTTTCTTCTTCAAAAAAGGAAGAGAGCTTTTGCAGGAGACCTTCCAGCAGGCTACAGTCATTGCTGCTTAACAAATTGATTGCAGTACACCGTTGCATCATTGGAAGCAGCCGTTCTTCAGCAAAGAATCGGCACCAGCTATTCTGTCTGTTGTTCTGTTGCAGCACACTGCCCATGTAATTGTACTCATCCAAACCAAAATTATCGCTCCTTACCTGGTGAAGTGCTGCAAGGTTTTCACCGAAAGTTCTCCAAAAGGTTTCGTTACGATTTCCCGGATCAATCCATTCGAGCAGCAGGAACTGAAGGCCTTCTGCTTCAAACTGGTCCATGACACAGGGCGTTTTAATTTGATGCTGCTGTTCAATCAGGGTGAGGCCAGCTTTTTCCTTTTGAAATAAGTGGGGAAATTTGGTAGCAGAATTCACCTTGCAGAAAAAACTATCCTTTCCAAAATGGAGACGGTAGGTTTGATTGATGCTGCCTCCACTTACCGGCTGCAACTGCAAAGTGCACTGTTTGCCGAGAAGATTGGTAAGCCGCTGCTGCAGGATAGTGGTGGTCTTCATGCGCTTTCGGCTCTTGTCCGTTCGTTATTGGTTTTCCTCCTGGAATTCATCGTCCAGCAGCTCCCTTTCGATCTCTTCCATCTGCACAATATCTCCGGCTTCACTTTCGGTGGGAGTGACATTCATAAGCTCAAGAAGGTCAATTTTATCCAGGAAATCTTCCACTTCATCCGTCAGTTCGCATACAACAAATGAGGCACCATCATCATAGAATTTTTGCTGGGTACGAACGATTTTTTCGGCCGCTTCTTCTTGCACAGTTTTAACACCGCCCATATTGAGCACAACATTTCTCACCTTATCTTTAAGTAGTTCTTGCAACTGAAGGCCTAGTTCCCCTGCCATAGTAGCAGACATCTCCGGGGTTTCTACCCTAATGACATGAAATTTCTCTTTGGTATCAGTTTTGACTTCCATATTATCTTAACACAGGCAAAGAAACATGCCGGACGTTGCTCAAAAATATTTTTTATTATTGTACAAAGCATATAGGAGAATAAAATGGATAATAATTTTTCCTCACAAGTAAAAGAGATCATCTCGTTCAGCCGGGAGGAAGCATTGCGCTTAGGCAATGACTTTATCGGCACGGAACATTTATTGCTAGGTCTCATTCGTGAGGGTGACAATACGGCGATTCGGATTTTGAAAAGCTTTAACGTTGACCTGTACGAATTACGCAAAGAAGTTGAACTGGCTGTAAAAGACAAGACCGGTAAAAACATCGCCAACATTAACAGCTTGCCGCTGACCAAGCAGGCTGAAAAAGTAATCCGTGTAACCGTGCTGGAAGCAAAAGCCCTGAAAAGCCCGACTGTAGAAACCGAACACCTGATGCTGTCCATCCTCAAGAACAAGGAAAATATTGCTACACAAATCTTAAATCAATTTGACGTGGACTACGACATCTTCAGACAGGAACTGGGCATGGTGAAATCGAATGATACCCGTGCCGAATACCAGGAGGAAAATGACGACGATTTTGATGAGGAGAAAAAATACTCCAGCTCTAAATCGCGTCAGCAAGGTGCTACCAAAAGCAAAACACCGGTACTGGATAATTTTGGCCGCGATATTACCAAGCTTGCCGAAACAGGACAATTGGATCCGATTATCGGCCGGGAAAAAGAGATCGAAAGGGTATCGCAGATTCTTTCCCGCCGTAAAAAGAACAACCCCATCCTGATTGGTGAGCCTGGTGTGGGCAAAACCGCTATCGTTGAAGGCCTGGCCCTGCGCATTGTGCAGCGTAAAGTATCAAGAGTACTTTTCGATAAAAGAGTAATCTCTCTTGACCTTGCTGCCCTTGTAGCCGGTACCAAGTACCGCGGCCAGTTTGAAGAGCGCATGAAGGCTATCATGAATGAATTAGAGAAGAACCGTGACGTAATCCTGTTCATCGATGAGATTCATACCATCGTAGGTGCAGGTGGTGCTTCTGGCTCACTGGATGCTTCCAACATCTTCAAGCCAGCCTTGGCCCGTGGCGAACTTCAGTGCATTGGTGCTTCTACGCTGGATGAATACAGAATGTACATTGAGAAGGATGGCGCCCTGGATCGTCGTTTCCAAAAAGTAATGATCGATCCGCCGTCCGTAGATGATACCATCCAAATCCTGAACAACATCAAGCCGAAATACGAAGAGTACCACAACGTGGATTACGACCAGGAAGCAATTGATGCTTGCGTGAAGCTGAGCGACCGCTACATTACCGATCGTCTGTTGCCCGATAAAGCCATTGACGTAATGGATGAAGTAGGTGCGAGGGTTCACCTGAAGAATATCAATGTCCCGCAGAATATACTAGACCTGGAGAAGAAGATCGAAGACATCAAGTCGGAGAAGAACAGAGTGGTAAAAAGCCAGAAGTTTGAAGAAGCGGCTGCTTTGCGTGACACGGAAAAGCGCCTTGGCGAAGAACTGGAAAAAGCAAAAGCACAGTGGGAAGAAGAGAGCAAGCATAAACGTTATCCTATCGGGGAGGAAGAGATTGCTGAAGTAATCAGCATGATGACCGGTATTCCGGTACGTCGTATGGTGGAAGCGGAAACGGAAAAGCTGCGTAAGATGAGCGAGGAGATGAAAGGCATGGTGGTTGGCCAGGACGAAGCCATTGTAAAAGTGGTGAAGGCTATCCAGCGTAACCGTGTGGGTCTGAAAGATCCGAAGAAGCCAATCGGTACATTCATCTTCCTGGGACCGACCGGTGTGGGTAAAACAGAGTTGGCGAGAGCGCTGGCCCGGCACATGTTCGATAGTGAAGATGCGCTGATCCGCATTGACATGAGTGAATACATGGAAAAGTTCACCGTATCGCGTTTGATTGGTGCGCCTCCCGGATATGTTGGTTACGAAGAAGGTGGCCAGTTAACAGAACGTGTTCGCCGCAAACCATACAGTGTTATCCTGCTGGATGAGATCGAAAAGGCTCACCCGGATATCTATAACATCCTGTTGCAGGTGCTGGATGACGGTCAGTTGACAGATGGTTTAGGCCGGAAGGTTGACTTCAAGAATACGCTCATCATCATGACTTCAAACATTGGTGTTCGGCAGTTGAAGGACTTCGGTGCCGGTGTTGGATTTGCCACGCAATCGCGTACACAAAACCAGGATGAAGCCAACAAAGCGGTAATTGAAAAAGCGCTGAAGCGTACTTTCTCGCCGGAGTTTTTGAACCGTATCGATGATGTGATCATCTTCAATTCACTTTCGAAAGAGAACATCTTTGAGATCATCGACATCCTGATGAAGAATGTGTTGAAGCGCCTGAACAACCTTGGCTTTAACCTGGAGCTGACCGAGGATGCAAAAAGCTTCCTGGCCGACAAAGGGTATGATCAGCAGTTTGGTGCCCGTCCGCTTCACAGGGCTATCCAGAAATACCTGGAAGACCCACTGGCGGAAGAAATCCTGAACATGCACATCAAGGCCGGAGATGTTTTGAGAGCTGATCTGGATAAGGAAAACAGCAAACTTGTTTTCAGCATCAAATCAGAAGTAGAACAGGAATCAAAGGCATAATTACTATAAGACATAAATGAAAACCGTTGGGAAACCAACGGTTTTTTTATTGTACATCCTTTGGGTACATGCATTAAACCTGATCTTTTCAAAAGCTATCTTAATGCATAGCCTTGCCTTTCAAACTTGTACTGGATTAATTCTTTGTGGATTAGGTTTTCCTCGTCATTTTTGCAACATAGACCGAACATGAAAAAGATTATTATAACCATTGACGGGTGGTCGTCGTGCGGCAAGAGCACACTGGCAAAGCAACTGGCGAAAGAGCTGAATTATGTGTATGTAGACAGTGGTGCCATGTACAGGGCCATTACGCTTTATTTCCTACGGAATCACGTGGACTGGACCGATACCAGAGAAGTGGAAAAAGCACTGAAGCAGATTTCGTTGAAGTTTGTCTATAATGAGAAAACGGAGCAATCTGAAATCTTCCTCAATGGTGAGAACGTTGAATATGTGATCAGGGACCTTGTCGTGGCCGAAAAGGTGAGTGAAGTGGCCGCCATCAAAGAAGTACGTGATTTTGCCGTAGCGCAGCAAAAGAAAATGGGCAAGCACAGGGGCATTGTGATGGATGGTCGCGATATCGGGACTGTGGTTTTTCCGGATGCAGAATTAAAGATATTTATGACAGCTGATAATGCGGTGAGGGTGGAACGAAGATTCAATGAGATGATTGAAAAGAATCCTGCAACCACGATTGAAGAAGTCAAGACCAATCTGGAAATGCGTGATTACATCGACTCCCATCGTGAAGTAAGTCCGCTACGAAAAGCCGATGATGCACGTATTCTTGACAACACCAATTTGACTGAAAAGGAGCAATTTCAAAAAGCACTCAAATGGGCACAGCAGCTAAAACTGGTTTCCTCTGAATAAGTCTGTAATTGTAGTTTACTCTTGAGGGAGATAGCTTGTTCGTAGCGGTTGTTGCTGACTGTTATAAAATTGAAAACTGACAAAAGCTACTGCTTGCAATTCGTCTGTAATAAAAATTTTAAAAAAATTTTTTCAAACCATTGCATTTCTCAAAATGCCATTCTACATTTGTCCTCACAAGCACATACTTCCACCGTATCCCATTGACCAGAACCTCACACAATCCTTTCTTACGTAAACCGTACCTGTAATCCTTAACAACATTACTGTTTAATCCTTACGAGCAATCGTCTGGCGTGTCCGTCATCCTATCAATGATCAAACAATCCTGTCTGCGAATTACCCCCGACAATCGGATGAGCTATTTCATCATAATCGCAAATTGATCATTTAAAAACTATCGCCATGAAAAAATTAATTCTACCCTTGGTGGCATTCTTATGCCTGTCCATGAACGTTCTTGCACAATCAACTGGTGCCTGTGATGTTTACTCTTTTACAATCGAATACATTTCTGCAGAGCCATCAGCAAACGATGACTCAAAAAGGGATATCCGCTTAAATCTTACTTGGGATATCGATATGAATTCGGGGAGTTCTGCTACTTACTTCCATATCTGGCAAGAGAATGCTTATGTTCTTATTGACTACTCAAAAACTTCAAAGCCCCCGACAGCAGCAGACCTCAGTAGAACACTAGGTACCATTGCTATCCAGAACCCTGCTACTGCTCCAACAATTGTTAACTACTATGCGCCTGATGCTAATTATAAAAAGTTGATTGGAGTTGGAAATAAAATTGAGAGAAAGGAGATGGACAATGGGACAGTAAGGTATACTATTTCAAACTTGGCAATTCAAGGAGTTTCTGCAAGGGCAGATGGAAGCTATAGCTTCACAGGCGACATATGGTCGAGTCAATCGGGTAATAACATTCACTGTGTTGCGAAAGGTAGAACATTTGTCGTGAACGAAGTGGCAAATCGTAGCATGTTATCATGTGAAGGCAGTGGTAAAATTAGAGTAGGATTAGCATCTACTCAGCCTGGTTCAACTGGTACATTTCAGGTCTTAGTTGAGAATACTAATACTAGTTCCACAAACCAGGCTACTTATGTTGCTATAACTACGGCTCAATCGTATAAAACTAGTGAGACAGGAACGTTGGCAAGTGATTTTCCTTACAACTTTTTCGGACCTGAGATAACAATTCCTAAAGAATACAATGGTTTGCCTGTAATCTTACTAGTTACACCGACAGGTAAATCAAACCAGTTGTTTAAAGAGAGTAGTGCTTGCGCTCCCCTTCCCGTCACTTTCGGTGTTTTCTCTGCTGCTAGAAAAGGAAACTCTGTTGCAGTAAAATGGCAAACCACTTATGAATTAAATGTTTCAGGCTTCAATGTGCAACGCATGACTACCGGAACATGGAACACTGTTGCTTTTGTACCTGCAAAAAACCTGGCGAATGGCAGCAATTACGAACTAACAGATATTAACACGCATAAAGGATTGAGTCAATATCGTATCGTTTCGGTTGATATTGACGGCAAACAAAAACTGAGTGAAGTACGCAGTGTTCGGGGTGAAGAGTCCAGCACCAAACTAACCGTTTATCCAAATCCAAGCACCACCGGACGTTTGAACCTTGTTTTTGATAACAACAGCGTCCGTGATATTTCCGTACTCGACATGAGTGGACGTATCGTAAAGCAGCTTCAGGGGCAAAGGAGCAACAACGTAAGTCTTGAAATTATGCAGGACGGATTATACCAGGTTCAGATCATTGATCGTACAACCGGTGAACTGACTGTAGAAAAGGTTATAGTAAAGAAGCGATAGTTTACGATTGATTCGTGAAAAAACGAGGTGGCTTTCTAGCCACCTTTCTTTTTTTACATATGCCGGCAATTGTTCATAAAAAGAAGTAGAGAAAAAGCGTTTCTTCCCGGATTGGGTATTTCTTCATCCTTTTCTGTGAGGAATGTCTTTATGGTAAGGAGAATAAATCAGCATTTAGGTATCAGAAAAACTGGCAGAATGGTTAGAGTGAAGCAATATGCGGAATGGAAAAATAACAAGAGAGAATAAGTACCAAGCATTTCAAAATTGGCCACCTATTTTGATTTGTAAAAAGATGAATGCAGCAGGAATAGGTCAAATCAAACAGACTTATATAAAAACCATTTTTTCGTAAAGAGATCCTCTGTAAGAATAGATGCAAATTGACAAGAGAATCAGTTGCCCATTTTAGAATTTTTCAAACGGTAGTATTACATAAACTGTGTCAGTTGGTATATTTTAGTCATCGGTGAAAGGCTATGATTTTTCTGATGCTGCCGGGCATTGTTCCAGCCGTTGCAAAAATCGTAGGCTTTCACCGATGGGCCGCCGGCAGGCTTTCTT
>DASYHD010000041.1:0-254551 GCA_035998945.1 Flavisolibacter sp.
CTCCCACACGTAATCGGCAAAGCCAAACAACCAGGGCGATACCGCCAGCAGGGCACCGCTGATCAGGTCAATGGTGAGGTGTGTCCGCATGGAAACTTTGCGGGTTGCCCCCATTTCATAATCCGTCACCAGGGCAAGGCCTATCATGCTGATACCTAAAATAACAGGGACCCATGTTTCGGCACCACCTCTGTCAAAGCCAAATAGCCAGGGAGCTGCTATCAGTAGAGCACCCATAATGTAATCCAAATACCCATGTGTCTTCGTTTCTATAAATCGCATAACTCACAAATTTGGTTAGGTGAGGTAAAAATCACAAATGGTGCCAAGACAGGTACTGTTCAGGTTTGAAGCTGCCAGTCTTCTTCAGTGGCAGGCGGCTATCAAGTAATGTTTTTTAATAAATAGAATCACTAATGATTTTTTGCAGAGGTTAAATATTGACTGTGATTTTTCTTCCATTGTTCTTATAAGGGAACTGTTTCTTCCATTACATGAATGCAAAGAAACAAATGTTGAATTATTGGATAAGATTCTTGTTTATTGCAGCAAACGGACCCCGTAAATGCCGCCGGCAACAGAGCCTGGATGCGCCACAAATTTTATGGTGATGATCTGGGGTTTTTGATCTAGTAGCTGCTGGGGCAAAGGATAATCGATATCATAAAAACTGTTTCCTTCGGATCCTTCAAGCTTTACACTTTGCAGAAGTTTGTTGTTTATATAAATATCAAATAACCTGTTTTTGTCACCACCAGCATAAGTAATGCGAAGTCTGCGGCCTTCGTTATTGCGATTCTTTAGATCATAGCTGAACCATCCTGTCGCATGGCGCCAGTGCCGTTCCCTGAAAACGCCTGCCTCTGTTTTCTCCCCTTTGAAATTGTGATCAGATTCGGGTTGTTGCTCTCCGGGTACAACCTGGTCAACCGTTATGGCTTCAAGTGCCAGTTTGGCTTCATCGCTTCGGCGCAAATCTTCCCGGATGGTTTCCAATTGTGCTGGTGTGGCATAACGCCAATACAGCATATACCGGGTATCATGTATCGTGTAAAAAGGAACCAACTGCAGGTGCCTGAATGAATCAGGGTAGATCAGATTCCCAACCGTATAAGCAAAAGGTTTCCCCTTTACCGGCTGAAGTGCAGATGAAAAGTTTTTATGATTAGAAACGATCATGGGTGCTTTTTCAATTGGATAAAGTGGACCACTGGCAATGTGTCCCATCCTGCTACCATCAGCTTTCAGGCCAACAAGTCCTGTAGTGTCTGTAGCGGCAGCAAGCACAATGGGTCCGCGTACAAATGAAAGCCACTGCGAGCTATCGGGCAGGAATTCGGCTTTCACTTCCATGGGCAGCAAAAGGGAAAGGACATCACCTGTTTTCCATTGCCGCTGAATGGATGCATAACCATTGTCATTTCGTTTAACTGTCACTTCCTTACTGTTAACCCATGCCTTTAACTTTCCATCTCCTATCCAGAAGGGGTAACGAAATAATACAGTAAAAGACCGGGGGTTCGTAAGCCTGAAATGGAAGGAGGTTCTTTCATTGTTGGGAAAGGTTGTTTCCTGTTTCAACTCCAGCCCTTTCTCTTTCCAGGTCAATTGGGAAGGAATAAACAAGTTGATGAACAGATCATTGTCGTTATGCGCATAGATCAGTTCTCCATACTTTCCATGATTCTCCAGGCCTGTGCCCACACAACACCAGAAGCTTTGCTGGGGTTGCGAGTACACCCGGTAATGCTGCGGACGAATGGGTGTAAAATAAACAAAGCCTCCCTTTGGGTGCTGTGAAGAAAGTATATGGTTGTAAACGGCTCTTTCGTAATAATCCATATAAGCTGCGGAAGGATTCGAGGTAAACAGCAGTTTCGACAACTTCAGCATGTTGTAGGTGTTGCAGGTCTCCGGGCCTTCTCTCGTTTCGATCATGGATGAAAAATCATTCGCCGGGTGAAAGTGCTCCCGCACACTGTTTCCGCCAATAGAGATAGACCTGTTTTTCGTTACCGTGTTCCAGAAAAAATGTGCAGCATCGGCCCACGCTTCATTGCCAGTCAACTGGGCTATCCGCATGTAGCCAATCACCTTTGGAATTTGAGTGTTTGCATGTAATCCATTCAAAGCATCTTTCTTCTGCACTAGCGGATCGAGGAGAGAGCGGTGTGAAAGCCTGCGGGCAAGGTCCAGTAATTTTTTATCACCGGTGATAAAGGCCACATCGGCAAACACTTCATTCATTCCGCCATGTTCGCTGCGCAGAATCGTTTGCAACTGCTCATCGGAAAGCTTTTCAGTCAATCCCAAAAACCAATACGACAGCTTGACCAGGATGTCTTTTGCTTTCGGTCTTCCTGAAATAGTGTAAGCATCAGCCAGTCCTGCAAACAATTTATGAATGTTGTAAAGAGGTACCCATTTGTTGTTTAGCGAAAATCCGCCAGCATTGATCTTACCTTCTGCTATCTCCTGCCACATCCTTTTACCACCGGGTATGCCGCCTACGTAGCCGTCATTGTCTTTCAGCTGGCATTTTTCCAACCAATCGAGCATGTAGGTCAGCCGCTCTCCTATTTTTTGATCGCCGGTGACTGCATACATATTGGCAAGTGCAGAGAGATAATGGCCACCAATATGACCATCAAGGCCGGTATTCTCCCAATTGCCATAACTCTCGGCTTTGGGTGTTATGCCAGCTTCCCGTAAAAAAGGTGCCAGTAAGCGATCAGCATCAAGGGATAGAATGTATTTCCTGTCGGTTTCCTGCGCATTTTTAAAAGGACTGTCCAACAACCGGACATTGGATAATGGAAAGCTTTTCAATACCGGGCTTTGACTGGTGCCAATCAACGGATCCAGTAAAAATAAAAAGGCAAACAGGAAAATTCTTGCCATATACCATAAAATTTAAAACCTTCTTCAGAAAAAATAACAACTTTCGATATGTAAGGAACGAATGTTTGTCTTCGCCGATAGTAGCCGGTGCATCACCGTAATGTCCGTTGTCATACTAGGTTTCCAATGGATGACAACGGACAATTAATAGAAAATAATTTTCATCAATTAGGATGTTTTGAAGTGATAATACACTTCATTCCAGCGAAGCTCATTTTTAAATTGATACAGGTCTGTACCCTTTCCTATTTTCACGTATTCGATGCCGGCGATGTCGGCAAAATCTTCCAGGTGTTGTGCGGTGAGGTTCTGGCTATAGCAGGTGTGGTGGGCACCGCCTGCCAGAATCCAGGCAGCACAACCGGTCTTCATATCGGGCAGCGGACGCCAGAGCACCCTTGCCACCGGCAGTTTCGGCAGATCATGCTGTGGTTCTACGGCTTCCACTTCATTCACAAGGAGACGGAAGCGGGATCCCACATCCATCAGTGCCGCATTCAGCGCCGGACCAGCAGCTACATTAAATACCAGGCGCACCGGGTCTTCTTTGCCGCCAATGCCAAGGGGATGCACTTCACACTTCGGTTTGCCCGCGGCAATGCTTTCGCAGATCTCCAGCATGTGGGCGCCCAGTACCAGGTTGTTGCCCGGCTCAAAATGATAGGTATAATCTTCCATGAAAGAATTACCGCCCTTCAGTCCTGTGGCCATTACTTTCATGGCCCGCACAAGAGCCGCGGTTTTCCAGTCGCCTTCGCCTGCAAAGCCGTAGCCTTCCTTCATCAGGCGCTGGGCAGCGATGCCGGGAAGCTGCACCATTCCGTGCAGGTCCTCAAACGTATCGGAAAATCCCTTGTAGCCGCCATCCTCGAGGAACCGGCGCAGTCCCACTTCTATGCGGGCGGCATCATGTAATGATTTCTTCTGCCCGTTCAGCAGGGAATCGGCTATAGCATAACTGTTCCTGTATTCTTCAATGAGGGTGTCCACAGCGCTGTCTTCTACTCCGCCTATCACCTTTACCAGGTCGCCTATGCCGTGGGTGTTGACAGAAAAGCCAAACTTCATTTCGGCTTCCACCTTATCGCCTTCCGTCACTGCCACATAACGCATGTTATCACCAAAGCGAACAAACCTGGCTCCCTGCCAGTCGTGCCAGCCGGCGGCCACCCTTGTCCAGCCTTCTATCTGCGACACCACTTCACTATCCTGCCAGTGGCCTACCACTACTTTGCGGGCCTTGCGCATGCGGGATACCATAAAACCAAATTCGCGGTCACCATGCGCCGACTGGTTCAGGTTCATAAAGTCCATGTCAATGCTCTGCCAGGGAATGTCGCGGTTGTATTGTGTGTGCAGGTGCAGGAGCGGCTTTTGCAGGATTCTCATGCCGGTGATCCACATTTTGGCCGGTGAAAAGGTGTGCATCCAGCAGATGATGCCGATACAGTTTTTGGCACCGTTAGCTTCGGCACAGATGGCGGTTACTTCTTCGGTGCTTTTTACGGTAGGTTTAAAAACAATACTCACCGGAATGGGTGCGGTGCCGTTGAGGCTTTTTGCGATTTCTTCAGAATGGGCTGCAACCTGTTGCAGGGTTTCTTCTCCATAAAGGTGCTGGCTGCCGGTGACAAACCAAACTTCCAGGTGCTTTAAATCAGTCATCATTTTACCTTATCGTTTTAAAATATTGCTAGGCTATTTTGATTACAACTTTGGTGGTAACCTATGTTCATGTTTCCTGTCTCACGTTTCTGCTTGTCCATAATAGGAGTGCGGACCATGTTTGCGCTGAAAATGTTTTCTGATCAGGGCATCTTTTAGTCGTGGTGCGGATGGACTAATGCTCTCGGTAAGTACTGCCATCTGCGCTACCTGTTCCAGCACGGCGCTGTTGTACACGGCTTTTGCCGGTGTTTTGCCCCAGGTAAATGGTGCGTGGTTGCCGACAAGAATCATCTCCACTTCTTGATAACTCAGTCCTTTTTCTTCCATGCAGTTCATAATCTGGAACCCGGTCTGGTATTCGTAATCGCCTTCAATCATGCTGTCCTCCATCGGTGGTGCACAGGGAATGTCAACGGTGAGGTGATCGGCATGGGTAGTGCCAAAGATGGGAATGTCCCGCTGGGACTGCGCCCATGCCGTGGCATAGGTGGAATGCGTATGCACGATGCCGCCTATTCCTTCCCAATGCTTGTATAAAACAGCATGTGTCGGCGTATCGGAGGAAGGACGCAAACTGCCTTCCACGATAAAGCCGTCGAAGTCCACCACCACCATCTTTTCCGGTGTCAGGTCTTCGTAAGGAATGCCGCTGGGCTTAATTGCAAAAACACCTTCCGTGCGGTCAACAGCACTTACATTGCCAAAGGTGAAAAGCACAAGACCCAGTTTGGGCAATTGCATGTTGGCTTCGTAGGAAGCAAGTTTGATCTGATCGTAACGGCTCATGCGATGGCCTCCCGTGATTTTGTTTGGGATTCGATGTTTGTTGTCTGCCATTGGGTTGTCTCCCTTTCCAGAAAGCTGCCCATGGTTTTGTATTGCCGGTAACGTTTTGCATAGAGGGGAACCAATGCATTGTTGGGATGGTACTCTGCATCAAAACCCCCTCCCATTGCCTGCATGGCGTCTTCTACTTTTGAGTACAGACCTGCAGCCGTGGCGGCAAACATGGCAGCTCCCAGCGCACAGGTTTGTTCACTTTTATGAATGCGGATAGGCATGTTCATTACGTCTGCCATCATCTGCATGATGAACGGTGATTTTTTGGCTACACCGCCCAGTCCAATTAGTCCTTTCACTGGTATGCCTTGCTCAACAAACCTGTCCACAATAGCTTTGGCGCCAAAGCAGGTGGCTTCCACCAGGGCACGAAAAAGACGTGGAGCATCGGTGCCCATGTTGATCCCACTGAAGGCACCTGTCAGAAGTTGGTTGGCATCGGGTGTACGACGGCCATTGATCCAGTCAAGCGCAGCCTCACTATCCTCTTCCAATGGCAACTGTGCGGCTGCTTTACTGAGTTCGGGAATGATCCTGTCAGTTGTTTCTTCTACCAGTTTTTTTATGGTGTCGGCATCCAAAAGATTGGATTGTGCCAACAGATTCTGAATCGGCCAGGCCAGCACACTTTTAAACCACGCATACGCATCGCCGAATGCCGATTGGCCTGCTTCCATACCAATCATGCCGGGAATGATAGAACCATTCACCTGGCCGCAGATGCCACGCACCAGGGTGCCGGCAACTTCTTCGGGCGGCGCCACCAGCATATCGCAGGTAGAGGTGCCCATTACCTTGCTGAGGTAATAAGGTTCAATTTGTCCGCCCACAGCCCCCATATGGCAGTCAAAAGCGCCAACGCCAATGACAACATCTTTGGGGAGGCCCAGTTTTGTGGCCCACTCTTCAGAGATCGTGCCTGCAGGTTCGGCTGATGTATAGACTTTATCAAACAGGCGAGTTGTAAAACCATCGAGCAGCGGATCCAGCGAGGCAAAAAAATCATTTGGCGGAAGGCCACCCCACTCCTTGCTCCACAGCGATTTGTGCCCAGCTGCGCAAACACCTCGTTTGATATCTGCCGCCCTTTTGCCTCCGGTCAGCACAAACGGTATCCAGTCGCAATGCTCTACCCAGGAATAGATATTGGCCCGTACCGCTTCATCTTCCCGAAGAACGTGTAAGAGCTTTGCCCAAAACCACTCCGAGGAGTAAATGCCACCCACGTACTGCAGGTAATTGACGTCAAAGCCCTCTGCATGCCGGTTGATCTCGGCAGCTTCTTCCACCGCCGTGTGATCTTTCCAAAGCACAAACATGGCAGCCGGATTTTCTGAAAACTGCGGCAGCAGCGAAAGCGGTGTTCCCGAGCTATCCACCGCAACGGGTGTAGAGCCGGTGGTGTCAACCGAGATGGCCTTGATGCCAGCCGCTATCTGCGGCCCTGCCTGCACCAGCAGGCGCTTGATGGTGTCTTCGAGGCCCTCGAGGTAATCCAGGGGGTGCTGGCGAAACTGGTTGATAGAAGCATCGCAGTATAACTGTTGCTTCCACCTGGGAAAATAAAACACCGAAGACGCTACCTCCTCCCCGGTGGCCGCATTAACAATAATGGAACGCACCGAATCCGTACCGTAATCCACTCCGATAACATAGGATGCACTTATCGTCATTGGTTCGTTAAATAGTTTAATTAAAAATATGTATCGTTACACATGCGAAATCTCATTCCTGCTGACAGCTGATACACCTGTCACTTGGCTAAAGAAACTTTGTACTTAGTCGTTGTATTATATTTCTCTCCCGGTTGCAGAATGGTTGATGGAAAAGCAGGTTTGTTGGGTGAATCGGGAAAATGTTGTGTTTCCAGGCAAAGCGCATTGTGCTGCGCTATTTTTTTGCCATCCCTGTTCTGAATGGTACCATCCAGGAAATTTCCCGAATAGAACTGTAGTCCCGGTTCGGTGGTAAACACTTCCAACTTGCGACCGCTGACAGAATCCTGTAGCCAGGCCACCAGCTTCAAATCGGTTGCTTTGTTGTTTAAAACATAATTGTGGTCATAGCCACCTGAAACCTGTGCAATACGGTCACCGATTTTTTTTGCCCCGGTGAAATCGAAAGGAGTGCCTTTAACAGTGGCAATTTTTCCAGTTGGTATCAGGCCGGCATCAACTGGTGTATAGTTATCGGCATCAATCCAGAGTGTATGGCCAAGAATAGACTTACCCGCATCTCCCGTCAGGTTAAAATAACTATGGTTGGTCAGGTTGACCGGTGTAGCCTTATCAGTTTCCGCTTCGTACTCTATCAGTAATTCATTTTCTTCTGTCAGGGTATACTTCACGGTTGTGTTCAGGTTGCCTGGGAAACCTTCTTCTCCGTCGGGGCTCAGGTAGGTAAGTGTAAGCGAGGGATTGCCATCTGCCGAAGGCGCCGCATTCCACACAACTTTATCAAAACCTTTTTTACCGCCATGCAAATTATTTTTCCCATTGTTAGCGGCCAGTTTATAGGTGGTGTCGTTCAATTTGAACGTTGCGTTACCAATTCGGTTTCCATAGCGGCCAATAATGGCACCGAAATACGGTGGTTTTCTGAGGTAACCATCCAAACTGTCAAAGCCAACCACCACATTGCTCCTGCTGCCGGTTTTATCCTGGGTGATCCAGGAAGTAACAATACCACCATAGTTGGTAATCTTTACCTCGTCACCTTTTTTATTTGTCAATGTAAATAGCTGTACGGGTTTGCCGTCTGTTTCACCCCAAGCCATCGCTATGACTGCAGCCGTTGTTGCAGACGCGGTGCTGTCCGCTGCAGCGCTTTTTACTTCGATGTTTCCGCAAGATGAAAAGAGAACAGCACTTGCGAGCATTGTCAAAATAGGTAGAATCAATTTTTTCATATTGCAACTAAATATTTGTATTGTTATGTTGCCGGAAAATACGTTATCATTTTTGTCCGACAATCATGCGCCATCATTTGGTTGTTTTGTGCTGGTAATCTTTCATCATTTCTTTTCCTGTTTTTCAAGGCTGTTTGCCCGCCGATAACTTCACCCGCAGTACACTAAAAGAATAAGGTTCCATATCTAGTGTGATTTTTTTGTTTTTTACCTGGAAGGGCTTTTCCTGCGGTGCAATCTGATTAGGAGATTCAAATGTGTTGACGTCATTCAGGTTATTTCCCTGCAACACAACCCGCATGCCATCCGTTGCAACGGCTTTTACACCTTCCAGTATAAAGCTTGTTGTTTGCTGCTGGCCGGAATAATTCACAAGCTTAATAATGAGTTCATTGCTCTTTTCATCCATAACGGCCGATGCATAAAGGCTGTCCTGCCCGGCGATCACCTGTTTGTCGGCTGTGAGGGGAACTACTTTGGTGCCTTTATATAGGGAAAACAATTTCTGCACATAATAGTTGGGTGTGCCATAGGCATGCAGGTTATTTATCCAGATAAGGTCCGGCGTCCACTGCCAGCCGTCGGCGTGGGCAAACAAGGGCGCATAAGATGCCATGGTTACGACATCAGCATTGCGTTCAAGTCCTGTCATAAAAGCTGCTTCTGCCAATGCTGTTTGCCAGTTATTGCGGCTACGGTCGCTGGCGGGTTTATGACTTTGTGCGGCATATTCACCGGCAAATATTTTCGGCCCGTTACGAGGATACATGTCGTAACGTTTTGCGTTCGTTAAAAACCATTCCGGACTGCGGTAGTAATGCTCGTCAATGATGTCGACATTCATCTTCCTGAGTGTACTGTCCAAATAGGCGAAACCTTTTTCTGAAAAGGGATTAAAATTTGGATCGGTACCGGAACTGGTTACCAGTTGAATATCCGGATATCTTTCTTTGATTGCTTTTGTAAAAATCTCTAACCGTTCAATGTATTGCGGACCCCAGTTTTCATTGCCAATTCCAAGGTACTTTAGCCTGAACGGTGCCGGATGTCCCATGTATGCACGAACCTTTCCCCACTTCGTTGTGGTATCACTATTGGCAAATTCAACCAGGTCAAGCGCATCCTGTACATAGGGTTGCAGTTCATCCAGCGGCACTACTTCACCCGAGTTGAACTGGCATGCCATACCCGCATTCAGAATCGGCATTGGCTCGGCACCAATGTCTTCTGCCAGCTGGAAGTATTCAAAAAAGCCAAGCCCAAAGGTTTGGAAATAATCCGGTGTAGGGCGATGGGCAAATTCAAAGTTCCAGCGGTTGATCAGGAGTTGCCTGTCTTCTACCGGTCCGACAGTTTTTTTCCATTGGTAGCGTTGCGAGAGGTCATACCCTTCTACAATGCAGCCGCCGGGGAAACGCAGAAAACCTGGTTTCATATCTGCCAGCAATTGCACCATGTCGGCACGCAAGCCTCCCGGCCGGCCTTTCCAGGTGTCTTGCGGAAAAAGGGAAATCATATCCAGGTCAATTACTCCGTCTCCCTCAAACCACAAGCGCATTTTTGCCTTGGATTCGGTGGCGGTGGCAGCAAAACGAACCTGCTGTTTTTGCCAATCGTTGTTTGTGGCCTGTGGCACCAGGGTTGTGCCTCCTATAACATTGCCTGCGGCATTCAGCAGCTCCACATGCAGTTTTACGCCGGGCTTTTGCTGCCGGTACATTACCGAAAAATGGTACTGCAAATTTTGTTTGATTCCCATGCCACGAAAACCTTCATTGGTCATACCGAGGTCTCCTTTTGCTGCCTTGCGGGCTGTTACCCGCAGAAAGCGGGGGTTGTTGCTGTTTTCACCCTGGCGGTTGATCACCAGCAAATCGCCTTCCATTGCCTGCTTACGGTGCACAGCCCATCCCATCATGGGTTTAAAAAATTCGAAAGAGCGGTTCTTGACCAACTCCGCGTAAATGCCGCCATCCGCACCCATGTTGATGTCTTCAAAGAAAACACCCCACATTGTTGGTGATACGGTTGCTTTTGCATCATTCAGCTTTACCGTCATTGTTTTTACCTGTGCTGCAGATTGCAGGCACAGTAAAGTAGCCATCAGTAAACCGAAAAAAAAACTCATTATCATGAAACTGTATTTGCTTGTCATATAGTTTTTTTACGCTGCAGTACGGGCAAGTTCCCAAAAAATTCGTAGTGCGCAGCAATCATTGTTGACAAATGAACATGTTTTTCGAAAAACAGCTGTCCTGTACTTTTTGCAGCATTGTGCTAAACTTTTTGGCTAACTGTTTGCTAATATTTTTGGTTTTGTAGTACTGACCCATTATGACCAACTGTGATCGTACCATAGCCCACTATGACCTGGATGCATTCTTTGTAAACGTCGAATGCCTGAAGAACCCCCGGCTCAAAGGGAAACCGCTGCTGGTTGGCGGTAAGAGTGATCGTGCCGTGGTAGCCGCCTGCAGCTACGAAGCCCGTGCCTTCGGCATTCGTTCTGCCATGCCCATGAAACTGGCCCGCCGGCTTTGTCCGCAAGCAACCATCATAAGTGGCGACATGGAATCTTACAGCAAATTTTCCTGTATTGTCACCGATATCATCAAGGAATCAGTTCCCCAATTTGAAAAAGCTTCTGTGGATGAATTCTACGTTGACCTAACGGGGATGGACAGGTTCTTTGGTTGCCAGAAATTTTCCCAGGAACTGCGAAAAAAGATCACCCGGGAAACAGGCCTGCCTATCTCCAATGGTGTTGCTGCCAACAAGCTGGTAAGCAAGGTCGCTACCGATGAGGCCAAACCCAACGGGCAGCTGCGTATTCCTTTCGGTAATGAAAAAACTTTCTTGGCACCGCTACCAATTGAAAAGCTGCCGATGGTAGGTCCCAAGACCACCGAACTGCTGCGCCAGATGGGTGTGGTAAAAATCCAGACGCTTAGCGAGATTCCCGTGGAAATGATGGAAAACCTCTTGGGAAAAAACGGAATCGAACTGTGGCGACGTGCCAATGGGATAGACGAGAGCCCAGTAGTACCTTACCATGAACAAAAAAGCATTTCTGCGGAGAACACCTTTGAATCTGATACCATTGATATGCGTTTTCTGGAAGCCCAATTAGTGAAAATGACGGAACGGGTAGGATTTGAGCTCCGGCAGCAAACAAAACTTACCGGCTGCATAACCGTCAAAATACGTTATGCCGATTTTAATACGGTAACAAAGCAACAGGCAATTGCTTACACAGCGTTGGATCACCTGCTCATAGAAAAAGTAAAGGAACTATTTCATAAGCTCTATGACCGCAGGCTACTGGTGCGGCTGATAGGCATCCGGCTCAGTCACCTGGTTCCCGGTAATTACCAGATTTCCCTGTTTGATGATACGGATGATTTCATAAAGCTGTACCAGGCTATAGATGGCCTGAACGGCCGCTTTGGCCGTTACATGATCATGCGGGCTTCAGGGCTTATCTAAACCAATACCATGTACCTCAACTGCAAAACGTTTTTTTCTTATCGATATGGCACCTTCAGTACCGAAGCACTTGTGGCTGAAGCGGCAAACATTGGTGCCACTGCATTGGCGCTTACCAACATCAACAACACTTCTGATGTGTGGGACTTTTATGAACACTGCACTGGTGCAGGCATCAAGCCGGTGCTGGGTTGTGAGATCCGTAACGGTGATACACTGCTTTACATATTATTGGCCCGAAACCTGAAAGGGCTCCTCTCCATCAATAGGTTCTTGACACGTCATCTTCAGGCAAAAGAACCTTTTCCGTCAAGGTGGGTTTATGACCCGGATATGTGGGTGATCTATCCGTTAGGAAAAATAAACCCGGAATCTTTGCGGGATGATGAACTGATAGGGGTGCAACCGGCAGAAGTGAATAAGCTGTTTAAAGTTGATGTTTCCGCTTACCCAACAAAATTCGTGATCCGGCAGCCGGTAACGTTTAAAGATAAGGCCGGGTATAACCTCCACCGGTTGTTGCGGGCCATTGATCACAACATCCTGCTGAGTAAACAAACCCTGGAGCAGGTGGCATTGCCAAGCGAAACCTTTCTTTCTCCGTCGGAAATTCTGCAGGTTTTCCGTGGCTACCCGCAACTTGTCACCAATACGCTTCGATTGCTGGACACCTGCGCTTACGAGATGAACTTTACTTCGGATAAAAATAAAAAAGTTTATTCCGCTTCCGGCCGGGATGATCGTATCCTGCTGGAGAAGCTGGCCATGGATGGCGTTCGGTATCGTTTTGGCGCTGGTCACCGGAAAGCCGAAGAACGGGTGCGGAAAGAACTGCAAATCATCGACAGACTTGGATTCAACGCATATTTCCTTATCACCTGGGATGTGATTCGCTATGCGCAGAGCCGTGGGTTTTATCATGTGGGCCGTGGCAGCGGCGCCAACTCCATCGTCGCCTACTGCCTGCAGATCACGGATGTAAATCCCATTGAGCTTGACTTGTATTTTGAGCGGTTTCTCAACCCCTACCGGACCTCACCACCGGATTTTGATATTGATTTTTCCTGGCAGGACCGGGATGAGGTCATTGATTATATTTTTAAGCGATACGGTTCCGAACACGTTGCACTGCTGGGGATGTACAGCACCTTTCAATACAATGCTATCCTTCGTGAACTGGCTAAGGTTTTCGGCCTGCCAAAACAGGAAGTGGATGCGATTGCTGCCAATCCGGATGCGACCCTTGAAGATGATAAAATTCAACGCATGATCCTGCGGTATGGCGCCCTGCTGCAAAACTTTCCGAATTATCCAAGCATTCATCCCGGTGGCATGTTGATATCCGAAGAACCCATTTGCCAGTATAGCGCTTTGGAAATGCCACCAAAAGGATTTGCCACCACGCAAATCGATATGTTCGTAGCCGAAAAGGTCGGCCTCTATAAACTTGATATTCTTTCGCAGCGTGGTTTGGGACATATTAAGGACTGTATACAGTTGGTCAGGGAAAATAAAAGTATTTCTGTTGACATACATGCTGTGGAAAGCTTCAAGCGTGACCAGCAGGTTGCCGAACAAATCAGGAAAGCTGATACCATTGGTTGTTTTTACATTGAGAGCCCTGCCATGCGGCAGCTTTTGAAAAAACTTCGCTGTGATGATTATATTACCCTGGTGGCCGCCTCCTCTATTATTCGTCCCGGAGTGGCGCAATCCGGAATGATGCGGGAGTACATTTACCGCTTTCATAATCCCGGCAAGTTTGAATACCTGCACCCGAAGATGAAGGAGTTGCTGGAAGAAACGTACGGCGTGATGGTGTACCAAGAGGATGTAATCAAAGTGGCGCATCATTTTGCAGGACTGGATATGGGTGAAGCCGATGTGCTGCGCAGGGCCATGAGTGGTAAATACAGGGGGCGAAAAGAGTTTGACCGTATCCGGGAAAAGTTCTTTCAGAATTGTCAAGAACTGGGACATCCCGATGATATTGCAAAAGAAGTCTGGCGGCAGATCGAGAGCTTTGGTGGGTATTCGTTTTCCAAAGCACATTCTGCCTCCTTTGCCGTGGAGAGCTACCAGAGCCTATACCTGAAGACCTATTACCCGATGGAATTTATAGTAGCTGTTATTAATAATTTCGGCGGCTTTTATTCTACAGAGCTGTATTTCCATGAACTGAAAAAGGCCGGTGCTAACGTTCATGTGCCCTGTGTAAACCAGTCCCGTGAGCTAACCTCCATTCATGGCAGAAATGTATTCATTGGATTTGTTCACATCAAGAGCCTTACAAAACATTCGGTAGCTACGATCCTTGAAGAGAGAACAAAGCATGGTTGTTTTCTGAACCTGCAGGATTTTATTGAACGAACTGCATTGGAGCCTGAGCAGCTGAATATCCTGATACGGATAGGTGCCTTGCGTTTCACCCGAAAAAATAAAAAGGAATTGTTGTGGGAAGCTAATTTCCTGCGCAAGCGGGTAAAGCAGCCGGTAACCGAAAAAGGATTGTTTGAAGAAAAACCAATAGCATTTAAACTGCCAGCCTTACACCATACACCACTGGAAGATGCTCTGGATGAGAAAGAACTGCTGGGCTTTTATCTTTGTCACCCTTTTACATTGGTGGATGCAGACGTGTCGCAGTTTATACCGGCCAGAAGCTTTGGTGAGCATGTGGGTAAAGAAATAGAAGTGCTGGTGTACTACATCACCCAAAAACCAGTGCGAACAATCAATGGGCAGCTTATGTACTTTGGAACCTTCATTGATGCCGCCGGTGATTGGGTTGATTCCGTTCACTTTCCTGATACTGCACAAAAATACAGGCTAACAGGTGGTGGATTCTATCACATCCGCGGTAGGATTGTTGATGATTTTGGCGTGTACAGTATCGAGGTTCAATGGATGCAAAAGGTTGGCATCAAACAAGGCAGTTGATCTTGCGCTTTTATTTTTTACTGCAGGAAGATTGTTTTGATAAATGCTGCAACGGTTCGTCGCCCTAGATTTTTACTGCCGTGCCGGTGGCCACTACCATCAACATACTTCCCCCGCTGCCAACGGTTTCAAAATCTAGGTCTACACCCACAACAGCGTTGGCTCCCATGGCTGCTGCTTTTTCTTCCAGTTCACGCAAGGCGTTCATACGGGCTTCTTCAATCACCCTTTCATACGTGCCGCTGCGTCCGCCGACAATATCCCGGATGCCGGCAAAAAGATCTTTTACAATGTTGGCACCAATAATGGCTTCGGAAGTCACAATACCGATATACGTTCTGATTGGCCGCCCTTCGATTGTGGGTGTGGTAGTTACAAGCATGTGTTTTTTCAATGAAAGATACTACTCTCTAAATCTATTTCAGTAATTAGCCAGTTGCCTGGTTTTTGTTCTGCCTGCCAAGGAGGGATTTGCAAATTACGTTTTAAGAAAAGGTCCTGTAAGTGCCACCAAAATTTATATCAGGGAATTAATTAGCTGAAAGCAAAAAATACATCACAACAGCAATAAAGAATCCGCAGTAAAAACCAATGAGAAAGTACCTGCGCTTTATGCTACCATCGTTCTCTGTGCAGTATGTATTTTCATTCAGTTTCATAAAGCAAGATTACATTGCTAAGTACTTTCAAAAAATAACCTAAATGGGTTAGTCTTGCTAAGAGATTGCTAAAAAAATATTTCAGCAATCAAGTCAGTCTGTATAGCCTGCTTATCTCCTTTTACATCTCTCAATTAATGCTTAGTGCTACTTAACAATTGCATCAAACATTTGCTGAAACAAATCAATCGTGAGCATATAAGTGCAGACAAAAATTATTTTTATCTAGTGCCAGCATAAACTGCTATTTGATCTTTGGATTCCATTCCAGCACGTACACCTTCTGGGGTGGAATATCCGCTTTGCCTTCGCCGTCCACCTGCTCTACCTGCTGTACAAAAAGGTGCAGTTGATTTGTTTTGTTCCAAAATGCCGGATCCATTACTGGTTCCCAGGAACCAACGGAAAATGTGGTGAGGTCTGCTACTTTCCAATTTTCCTTTTCAATAGGATTTGCTGTGGCAACCGACACTTTGCTGCCTCTTTCTTCATCACGATAAACAAGAGAAACAAAGGCTTTTCCTCCTGATCCCGAAACAAGGATCTGCGGCCTTGCAATTGGTATCCGTTTTGATCCCATTCCTGATAAACTGAATGGCGTTTGCCGTATGGCCAGGTTGGCGGTTTTCCACATCTTATCATCTCTATAAACTACATGGTAAGTTGGAACTTGTGAGCCTTGTTCCCGCCAATAGGTAGCAATGAAGGGGTTGCCAGCTTGATCAGCCATCATGGAAGTTTGGTTGATCAATTCGCTTTTTTGCGGAATGCGAACGGCATATTCGGCTGTGGCAGCTGTGATTGGTAAGGCATATTTTTCACCGTTTGACTTTTCCCATGTCTCTCCCCCATCTCTGGAACGGGCATAACAAAGATCATGGTTGCTGGCCACATCGGGTGATTCCCGCCATACCCAAGAGACATGAATAGTGCCCATCTGATCGGTACATGCCTGCCAGTATGCATTGCGCTGCCTTTCACCATCAATCAGGCTGCGGTGCAATTGTTCCCATTTTTTTGTTGCTGTGTTATACCGGTTGATCACCATATTGCCTCCACCGGAACCGCCATCCCGATAGAAAAACAGCAGGTTGCCATTGGTCAATGAATAAAATTCAGGATAAGAAAGCCTGTCTTCCGCCTTACCGGTCATTGCTGTTTTAGCACCCAATTCGAAGGAAAATGGCGCTTTCCCTTTTGCATACCGGAGCGCATTGTTATGATGGTCCCAAGCAACGTGTAAAAAACCATCTCCATCTACTGCAATGCTGATGGCATTGTGCGCATCGGCTGCATTTCCTTTATATTCAGTTTTGTGCAGGAGCCATGCTGTTTCACCTTGTTTTCGTTTGCCCAATACTACATGCTGCTCTGCATCATAATAAGCTATAAACTGTGTGTCTTCGAACGTTACCAGGGCATTTTTGCGAAACGGAACCACATTAACGGAATTGTTGGCCCAGCCGGCTCCCACTTCTACCAGCTGTACACTATGATTAGTTTGAAGTGCCTTGTTCGTGCTACATGACAATAAAACGAATAAAACGCCAGCACTTAGAAGAACCCGGCTTTTTCCTGCTTTCTCATGTTTCATACTACCACGAAGATGAGGCATTCCCGGCTATTGAAAGTAAAGAAAGTCACATTGCAGGCATACAAATGTTTTTGCATCTGTCTCCTGTAAATAATAATAGAGACTGCGTTGGCAGCCTCTATTATTTTGGGAGAAAATATTTCATGTGACCAAAAAAATTAGCAGCATATTGCTAATTAATTTAGGATATTTGTCTACCTTTCGTGTACAAAACCACTTCTAGTTATGCAGAGCACGGTTGAAAATCTGTTCACAGTTGATTGCGAAAACATCACCAGGATCGATCCAGCTATTGAATTTGAATGCAGGATAGATACAAAAAAGCTCACCGCGAAAATCACTCACCAGGAAGATAACGGATTTCAGTTCATTTATCATATTAGTTTTAGTGATGGCCACGCCGCTTCTTTTGTTGCTCCTATCGAAGGTGGGAAATGGTACGATGAAAAATTAGCTTCACCCTATGCCAAAGCCATCAAGGATGACCTGAATGCTTTTTGCGGATTCTTGCCAGCAAAGCCGCCTGTTTGTATCCGGCTGAAAAGTGAACGGGAATCCTTTAACGTCTGGATTGTACCGCATGTGATGAAACCATTGCATTACTCCATTTTCTACAAAGGCGATTATCGTTTTGATGTACGGAAAGGAGCCAATTGGGAAGCCAACAGTGTGCGAGATAGCAGCGTGATCGATGGAGAAATTGCAGCCATTGTTTGCCAGAACATCGACCGCAGAATACTGCAGCCTATACTTTTTTAAGTACGCTTCTCTTTTCTCGCTTTTTTACTTATAAGTTGCACATTAAAAGTTGCTGGAATGTTTACGGTTGCGCACTAACGTTTGGATACGAGGCTTTTCTGAGAATTTAAGAATATACGAAAAATGTTTCATCAGCCGGGTTTACTCCTCAACAAAGCAGAGGTGGCATAATTTTGTTGTACAGGTATAAAGTTGTCAATTAACATGAAACAGCTTTCATTCCTGACCCTAGTAATTTTTTTAGTCCCTTTGGCCACAGTTGCACAGTTGGGTGACTTTCAATTGTTTAGTTACAGTACTGACACGGTACCTCGCCGCTTCCAGATACAGGCTGCTAACACGCAGCTGAAAGGTGGCCCTTTTAAACATTTATTTATTGGTAAAAACTACCGGCCTGAATGGAGAACCCCTGTTCAGGCTCCTGTATTAAATTTTCGGATAGATCTTGGTGGGCTTAATCCCACAGAAGAAGGTGGTGGACGACAAACACATAGCCTTGACCTGGAAGATGCAAAAGGCCGGAAGTGGGTTCTTCGTTCTGTGCGGAAATACCCGGTTGATGTGGTGGAGCCGGCCTTACAGGGTACCATTGTGGAAAAGATAGTAGCGGATGGTATTTCTGCCTCCTATCCTTACAGTGTTTTATCGGTGGGAACATTGGCCAAAGCAGCAGGTGTGCCTTTTCTGCCCAATACACTTGTCTATATTCCTGATGATGCTGCATTGGATACCTTCCGCTCCAAATACAGGAATACACTTTCCTTTCTTGAACTGCGAACAATCGATACAATCAATGTAGAGAACAAATCAATGAATACTCATGAAGTCCTTCCCAAGCTATACCATTCAGGGGAGTCCGGTGTTCTGCAGCGCATGGTTTTGAAGGCACGGTTACTGGATAATTTTATTATGGATTTTGACCGGCATGCCGATCAATGGGAATGGGTTAAAGTAGATTCTGCCGGACGGACATTTTATTATCCTGTAGCAAAAGACAGGGACCAGGCATTTTTCAAAGCAAATGGATTGCTACCTAAAATTGGGCGGTTTTTTCAGCCTACCCTCGGTACCCTGCAAGGGTTGCGTGCAAAAGCTGCCAATATCAATACTTTTAACTTTGTTGCCCGGGACTTTGACAGAACCTTTCTGCACGAACTTGATGAGCAGACATGGAACCAGGAGATCGATAATCTGATCAGTTCTGTATCTGACCCCGTAATAGAAGAGGCACTAAGCCGACAGCCGCTTGAAATGCAATCATTACAGGCTGCTGATATCCTGAAAACACTGAAGGAAAAGCGGCAGTATTTCAAAGAGGACATGAAGGACTATTACCGTTTTCTTTCCCGCATTGTTTCGGTTCCAGGTAGCAACCAGGCTGAAATCTTTACCATCACCACCAATGCTGACAATACCACCATGGTGCAGGTGGAGCAATTGGATTCGGTAGGAAAAGCGCAATACATAACTTACAAGCGTGTGTTTGATCCTTCCATAACCAAAGAAATACGATTGTACGGACTGGAAGGTAACGACCGGTTTGTGATCCAGGGCGGCAATAGCAGAATCAAAATACGGTTAATTGGTGGACCGGGAAATGATCAATTTCAAAACCAAAGCAGCGGCAGTACCGCAAAGGTGTATGATGTTTCCTATGAAGAAAATACACTAACAGGGCGAGGATTAAAAAACCGTTTATCCAATGATCCGCTCAACAATGAATACCGTCGCCAGGGATGGCAATATCCAATTACCCTACCCGGTATCGGAATAGAATTGACAAGAGAAGGCGGGCTTTTCCTGGGGCCAACCCTAAAGATCATCAGGCCCGGATTCCGGAAAGAGCCCTACGGTGTAAGGCATTTCCTTTATGCAACAAGAGCCATCAACAGTTCCTCTTACCACTTTCGATATGATGCCGATTTTATTGGCCTGGCCAGGAAACTGGATCTGCTTATCCGCAGCGATGCCACGCTTCCTACTGTTCGCTCCTACTTTTTCGGATTGGGTAATGAAACCGAATACGATCAATCCATCGGACGCTTTTATTACCTGGCTTCTTACCGGCAGATCGATGCTTCATTGCAATTGCGATATTCGCCTGCAAAATGGCTTCAGTTTACAGGCGGCCCTATGCTGCAATACCTGAAGCTGGAAAACGAAAGGAACAAAGAAAAATTTATAAATACAGAATACCCAAACGGTAGTCTCAGTGGACTGCGTGAAGGACAACTGTTTGGCGGTGGCGAGGTAAGGATGCAGGTGAACCTGCGAAATCACCCCATCTTCACCACCCGGGGTATGCACATGAATCTCTATGCCAAAACACTTTACAGCCTTGATCAAAATGATGAAGCTTTTGATCAGTTGGGTGGCAACATTTCTTTTTTTACGGATTTTCTTTACAGGCGTTTTATTGTACTCGCCACATCATTTGGTGCCGATCGCAATTATGGAAAGTTTGCTTTTCCACAGGCGCAATACCTTGGTTTCCGCCAGAATTTAAGGGGGTATCGTTTCCAGCGATTTGCCGGAAGGGCACGTTTTTACAACAACTCTGAAGTCAGGATCAATTTAGGTGTACGCAATTTTTACTTCTTTAAAGGGCCTGTTGGATTGATTGGTTTTCATGATGTAGGAAGAGTTTGGGTAAACAACGAGACGTCAGATAAATGGCACAAAGGTTATGGAGGCGGTATCTGGGTGGCGCCATTTGGTAAAGTTGTTATTGTGGGAACCCTGGCATCATCTGAAGAAGAAGATAAATGGTTGCAGTTGTCATTTGGATTCCAATTTTAAATGAATGTAACATGAAACAACTGATAATTGGTTTGCTGTTTCCTTTGTTTGCAATTGGGCAGACAGTGCATCACGATGGCGAAAAAATCATTTATAAAGGAAGCGTAAAGCTGAATGAAAATGCAACAGCGGAAGTGCACAGCCGCCTGCAGCAGGTTTTTCCCAGGGTTGCTGAAAAACTTACAGATACAATTACCATATTATCTGTGCAGGACGATCTGCATGCATCTGGAAGCATCCGGCTGAATTCACCGTATCACATTATCAAAAAGCTGCATTTTACAATACAATTAGCACCGGTTTCAAGCGGATATGATTACACAGTTGACAGCATTTTTATTACAGAAAAGCGCCGTGGCTGGAAGGAAAGCAAGACCCATTCCAGAGAATTGATCGAAGCCTTGGAGGAAACGGGAAATGCAGCCATTGAACTGGAAGTACTGCTTAACGAAATCGATCTTCGTATTCAAAAAATGCTGACCCTACTGGAAAACGGGATGCGAAACACGGGAAGTAGCCGGGGCCAGAAAGACACGGCATCTGCTGGCAACAGCAACGCATCAAAATAACTTCTGGGAATTCAAACTATCATACTTTAAAGAAATAAAGAATGCTTACTTGCGTTTTTGTGAGTTCATTTTTTATGAAAATTGTTTTCTCCCTTTTGCAACAAAGCCGAATTCATCTTAACTTTCTGCGACTAAACCGTTTTAATGCGTGCCTTTCTCATCTGCTACGTATTGGGTGTGCTTGCCCTCAATTTCCAATTAGATGACCCCATCTTCTTTTACCTTGCTATGACAGCCTTTCCGGTTACCATTTATCTTCTGGCGTTTCGTTCAAAGAAGGGCAAAAAAGACAAGCCAGATAAACAGCCGGTGAAGGATAAAAATGATCCTGTCGAAATTATATCGGAATCATCCATTGACTTGGACAAATCGCATTCGCCGCGTAGAGACAATAACTGATTCTGCTTTGCTGTTTATCAGGATTTAATAAAAAACCTGTGATTACGCTTTGTTATCACAGGTTTATACGGGTAACAGGAACTTTAATCCCCTTGCCGGTTGTGTTGATTGCCGCCTCTCTGGCCCTGGCTGCCTTGAATTCCCTGCTGGCTGCCTGTTTGCTGCTTTTCATCCTGTGCGCCTGTGCGTTTATTCAGACTGCCCTGTCCGCCTTGTCCGCCTTTCGTATTACCCTGTTGTCCGCTTTGGTTACCTTTCTGACCACCACGATTTCTGTTTTTGTCCATAACATTTCAGTTTTATACAGCATAAGCCCGAAAAAAGATGCCACTTTGCTTGGGGAAAGTTCAACCTGGATATTAAGCAACCAATAGCTGAATCAATCAGAGATGTTTTGATAGATCTGCAGAAAACGGCAGAGTATAGAGATCTCCGCTCCTAATAATAACAGTGCAATGGAATAAGGAATCAGGTCAAGCCACTCAAATTCCTTAAAGAAGCGGCGTTTTCTTTTTGACGAACTTAAATACCGGTCCATGTTAGTGCCGTTTTGAGGAGTAGATAACTAAAATTAAGTAATTTTTCCAGGCAACTCACTTCAGTTATTGCTGCAATGCGTAGGAAAATGGCATTCATTTTAGCATATTCATTGGCGGTACATTTCCATCCATCGGCATGTTCTGGATAATCTCTAATGAATCAAAATCTTTAAAAGAGGAATTTTAATTGTTGCATGGCGGTTGCATACAAGGCACTACCACTACTACCTTACAACCCTGGCCCGGCTTGCTTTTAACTTCAAACGTACCGCTGAGATTTTCGGCTCTTGTGCGCATATTCATAAGGCCAATCCCGATTTTGCGGGTATGTACAGTAAATCCTTTCCCGTTATCCGTAATGCAAAGGCGGATGGTATTCTCCCTGCGTTCCAGCTGAATTTTAACTTCAGAGGCTTCAGCATGTTTCAACACATTATTCAATTGTTCCTGCAGAATGCGATAGATACCGATATGCAGATCCTGGCTTAATGCTCCTTTTTCCATTCCCGTTATCTGGCGATGGATGCGCACTTTGCTTGTCAGGTTTATGGAATCGACCAGGTCTTTCACCGATTCTTCAAGACTAATCTTTCCCAATGTAGGCGCGGAAAGCCGTTTGGATAATCCCCTGATCTCGTTAATGCAATTCTGCAGGTAATGCAGCGTTCGCGGAAGAATGACTTTGGGATCGCCGATTCCTTCCAGCAACATTTCATTGTGCAGCTTTACTGTTGTCAGCACCTGGTTGATATTATCATGTAGTTCCAGGCCAATCAGTGAGCGTTCGCTTTCCTGCGCCTGTATCACAGCCTCGGTGATCAGCTTGTGTTGTTGTTTGGCCTCTGCTTCCCTTGCCTCTTTCTGCCGCTGGATTTCTTCATTTAACGCCAGCGAGATCGCAAGGTTTTTTTTGCTGCGACGATAGTTCTGGTAAATCAGGTAAAGAATGGAAACAGCCATTCCCGAAAAAATGATTGTAACCCAAAGTGAGATCAGTGTTATATGCTGATTGTTTTCCAGCATGGCTATCTGCAGCTGTTGTTCTTTTTCACGCATTTGCCGGTCAACGTCAGCTGCCGTAAGCTCCTTTTGCTCTTCAGAAATTGAATCCAGTAACTTGTAGTATCCTTTAAAATAATAGAGTGCAGAATCAGCATGTTGGTTTTTTTCAAAATACGACCCTTTGAATCGCATCCATTCTAATTGCATTTTGGGATCCCTGTTGTTGATTGTTGAACCCAGTGCAGATAGAAGATGCGAGAGGGATCTAAGATCACTGCGCTTGTAATAGATGTCGGCAAGTTGTAGTTTCATTCGCTGGGCATGATCCATTTCGTAGCCGATCCGGTCATTCAGTTCAATGCTTTTCCGTGTCAAATGCTCTGCTTTCTGTAAATCACCTTTTGCCAGGGCAATCTGACCTTTATGACCATAAATAACACCATAAATCTTATCTAATACTACACTTCCAAGCGAATCTTTGTACTGGCTGGCAATCTGTAGTGCATTGTCAAAATATACCAAGGCACTGTCATAATTCTTTAGTTCTGCATGACACAAGCCGATATTACTTTGAATCTCCTGTTGCTGCAACACTTTGGCTGAAGTTAACGGAGAGCAGGTTGCCTGCAGGTCGTAAGCTTGTTTAAAATAATGTACCGATTGGCTGTAGTTCTGCTGCCGGTACAAAACCATGGCAATGCTGTAATGGTAGGCAGTTCGCTCACAGGGTTCAAGAAGTGCATCTGCCAGCATTTTTGCTTTGAAATAGTATTCATTTGCTTTCCAGTACTGGTGAAGCCGGTAAGCAATATCCCCGCCAAAAACCAGGAAATCAACATAGGTTCTTGGGTACCGGTTCTGAAGCGCCGGTGTATGAAACAAAGCAAGAGCAGAATCGATGTAGCGGGCGGTGGACGCATTGTCCTGTGTAAAAAAATAATAATAGTTTGAAATCAGCCTGAAACGCGTTGCATAGGGATAAAGATCAGTGGTAGCGGCTGCCTTAAGTGAAGAGTCATAAAAACGAAAAGCCTCGGTTGAGTCCTCATGTGCATATAACAAGTGGTGAGCTGAGTCGGCAAACCGGTTATTCCAGTATATTGTTTCTTCACGTTCTGTCCGTTCCTGCTGACGGCAGGAAGCAAAACAAAAAACGAGCAAAAGAAGAGCCACACTGCAGGTCAGTCTTGGCATGGATTGGTTTTTCAAGGACGTAAAAGTGTAAAAATAGCTTTCAGGTGAAACTATCGGATAAAAATCGCCGAAAAAAGTTTTTTGGTCGTTCTAAATCCGACAGGAGTTCAAATTCAGGTGAAATCTTAATCTTTCATTGAAGTAAATAGCGCTAACGCCAAAAACGTTTCAAACAAGAGTTTTCCGGTATATTAAATTGTATTCTACTACAGTCAAGTTCTTCCAACGGTTTGCCTCCTGTTCTGTAGCTATTTTTGTGAAAACAAACCATATGATACCAGCGAAAGGATATGCCGCACACAATGCTTCGGAACCACTCAGCTTTTATTCGTTTGAGCGCAGAGCATTACGACCTCATGATGTACAGATAGATATTTTGTACTGTGGCGTTTGTCACTCCGATCTGCACACGGTTCGAAGTGAATGGGGGCCCAGTAACTACCCTTGTGTTCCCGGACATGAAATTGTAGGAAAGATTACTGCTGTTGGTGACCATGTAACAAAGTTTAAAATTGGTGATTTGGCCGGTGTAGGTTGCCTGGTTGACTCGTGCCGGGAATGTAAAAACTGTAAGCAGGGCCTTGAACAATATTGTGAAGATGGCGCAACATTTACTTACAACAGTCCAGACCGGGTGGATGGTACAAATACGTTGGGCGGCTACTCCAATGTGATTGTTACCGATGAGAGCTTTGTTTTACTGATCTCGGACCGGTTACCGCTGGAAGGGGTAGCTCCCCTGCTTTGTGCCGGTATAACAACCTACTCTCCTTTGCGGCATTGGAAAGTGGGCAAAGGACATAAAGTAGGCATCCTGGGCTTGGGTGGATTGGGCCATATGGCCGTAAAGTTTGCTGCATCATTTGGTGCTGAAGTAACCATGCTCAGCACGTCACCCAGCAAGGAAGCGGATGCAAGGCGTCTTGGCGCACACCGGTTTGCATTGACGAAAGATCCTGAACAGATAAAAGGGTTGGCCAACTATTTTGATTTTATTGTTGATACCGTATCGGCTCCGCATGATTATAATGTTTACCTGAATATGCTGGATACGAATGGTGTCATGATCTGTGTGGGAGTGCCGCCAACGCCAACGCAGATACTTGGCTTTAACCTGATCGGTAACCGTCGAAGCATTGGCGGTTCTCTTATTGGCGGCTTGCCCGAAACTCAGGAAATGCTTGATTATTGTGCCGAACACAACATTGTTTCGGATGTGGAGGTGATAGCCATAAAAGACATCAACGAAGCGTACGAGCGGATGTTGAAAGGCGATGTACGTTACCGCTTTGTCATTGACATGGCTACCTTGTAAAAGGAGAATAGAAAAACAAAGAAAAAGAGCAATTACCGAAAGGTAAATGCTCTTTTTTATGGTTGTTATTATTGCTGCTACGATCTGAAGTTGGAATTTGTAAACTTCTTTAAGTAGAAACAGAAAATCCTGTTACCTTTTTTTTGTTTCCGGAATGAGGCTGTAGCTTACCGGAACCTTGCCAAACGTAAGCAGTATCCGACTCAGTACCACACCGGGATCAATGGCATAAAGCTTTACTGTGTGCTTGCCTGGTAACAAGGAGCCAATACCAATTTTTGTTATGGCGCTATTGCACAAAACATTTTGTTTCCATTCTTCGCTCCTGCCAATGGTTTTGGTATCCACTATTCTTACTGGGCCGTCATCAATGCTCATCCCGTATCGCATGCTAAACTGATTGTTCAGCGGATGCGTGGGCAATGTATACAAGGAAATTGTACATTCTTCCGCTGAAGTGGAATAAAACGTATAGGCAACAAAAGCTGCATTTTTGCGAATGGATGCCGTATCTCCCGAGAAGGTTTCCGCGACAGAACTTGTATAAGAAAGCTTCACATCCCCTGGAGTTGGCGTCATTTGCCAGGCACTGCTTTTATCTTTTCTTACGGCGGCATTGTTGGCTGCATGAATTGAGACAAAACCATTGGTTTCAACAAATCCCCTGTATTGTGACAGGGCTTTGGGTTGGCTAACAGGGATGGTTATTACTACTTCTTTTCCATCCGCCTGAATAAAAACGTTTCCCTCCAACTTTTCCTTTTTCGGAATTTTATTCCAATCAATTTCGACCAGCAAACGCACTGTGTTTTTGCCCAGCATTGGCTGCAGCATACCGCTTTGCTGCGACAAGGAAATCCAGTCAGCAGATGTGGTTGCCTTCCAGTTTATAGTGGAAGAATCCATTAAATACACATCAATAAAATAGTGCTGTTTCATTCCACTTACAAAAGTCGGGAGTCTTTTTTCACTGCTTGAAACATAAGCTGTCGTATCATATCCTTCGGGAGCAGCATCCCACTTTTCTTCCTTTTTCAATGGCGGCAACGTAACTTTTGGCTGGTGAAAAACGGGCAGGTTGCGCGGTGCCATTGACATCATTCCCTTCCACTTGCCATTGCTAAGTTTTTCATTGTAAAAATTCGTTTCAGCTACAATGCTGTCATAGGCTGCGGTTGCCAATGATGCATAGTCATAGGCACTGATGCGGTCCTGTTTGGCATAAAGCATGGCTTTTTCTCCATAAAGAAATTTTTGATTCATCCAGGCTGCGCAAACAACAGGGTAGTAAACCAATTGGTAGAAAGCATCCCTATCCTTGCTTTGATTACTTGCAAGCAATACCCTTGCCTTTTCCTGGAGGGCAGCATACCTGTCCAATCTCCGTTGCGCTTCATCACCAAATGAAAAATGATTATAAGCAGTAGATGCCGTACCGGTGGTGGGCTCTGTCTGGCTCCAGCCCATAAATTCCGGTCGTCTTTCAAAAGCAAGATCGTAATACTCTTTCATGATCCCGTACAGGCTTACACGATTGAAGCCTTGACACACCTTCAATAACCAGTTTTGCAGGTGTGTTTGTGCAAAGCCAGCCGCATTGAATGGGTTGGCATTGTAAGCCATATCCAGGAAAAGCTGCGTGCTGTATTCCAACGGTTTGATATCACCAACATTCAGTACCCAGAGTCGATCGGCACCGGCGTGGTAAGCCTTCATCATTTCGCTTTCTATCAGCAAAGGATGTGTTGTTCCCAGCCAGAGGTAATCGTGCGGCCTTCCCCAATAGGATGCATGGTAATACACGCCGGTTCCGCCCTGCCTATTTTTTTCTTTAGGGTTGTTCAGACGTTTGATATAGCCATAATTATCGTCTGGCCAGACTATGGTGACATCCTGCGGGAGTTTCAACCCGTTGTCGTAAATATCAAGCACTTCCTTGTAAGCGGTAAATACCTGGGGTATCTCACCTATGTTACTAGTAATCTGTTCTTGCAGGAGACCCCGCTGATCCGCAAATATTTTTTCCAAAAGTGGCACGGCTTCTTTTGCTGATTTGATGCCTTCCATGCCACTGTCATGTACACCCCGCATGCCCAACGAAAACATGGCCTCCATGCCTTTTGTTTCTTTCACCCGTTCCTTCCAATAAGAGTATACTTTTTCCCTGTTGGTGATGTAATTAAATGCACCCATTGTTTTCTCATCCCACTCTCCCACATTGTTCCGCAGCATGGGTTCGGCATGTGACGATCCAACAACAATGGCATACGTTTCGGCTATTGCCTTGTTTTGCGGATCGGCAAAAAATGGTTTTGTGCCCGGATGCATGGCCGGCCAGATAAGATTTGCTTTTAAGCGAAGCAGCAGTTCAAAAACCTGTGCGTACGTTTTTGGACCAATGTTCTTTTTTTCGGGTTCAAATGTTTGGGCAGCCCAGGGAAGCAATCCCCAATCCTCATCATTAATAAAAATGCCACGGTATTTTACAGAAGGTGGTGCTGAAACATATTCTTCCTGCCGGATGACCACTTCCTTTTTTTTGACAACCGGTACATCTGCCCACCAGTACCAGGGAGAAACACCAATTTTCTCAGAAAGGGAAAAAACGCCGTAAGCGGTGCCTCTTGCATCACTACCGGCGATCAACAAAGCTTTTGGGATTCCATTGGCAGGTTTGTTCAATACTTTCATTCCATAAGATTCCCATTGGTTGGAAAGCCGCGAAAACATGTTTGGTGCCATGGAGGAAAATTGTTGCAGGAGTGCCGATGATGCTGCGCCAATAACAATAAGATACCCTTTTGCCTTGCCCAAATCTGTAAGGACTAATGGCCGGTACGCACTGACACGTTCAATGTCTGCTGACAGCAAGTGTGCTGAAACCGAATCCAGCGAGGGACCTTTCGGGTCGTATAGGATAGTGACTTTTTCTTTGGCTGTGACCAGTGGGAATACAACCGGCTGCCCGGCAACATGCAATGAAAAAAAATGAAATCCTGTGAGTAGTAATAATAAACTCTTCATATGGCGAGCATTCTGTACTAAATTAAACCGAAGCGTGTTTCAGCTATCCTGTTCCATCGCCTCTGTTGAAAGTCGATTTGCACAGGCTGAAAACAATCACATGTGTGAAATGGGCGAAGAAAATGTTAAAGATGAATTACTGATAGGTTTACGCACTTTTAGAATAGTTCTGTGAGGTAGAGGCAGAGAACAAAAGAACAAAATCCTTTATTTTTAGCCCATGATCAACAGGCGCCCGGCGGTAACAAACATGCGCATGACTGCAGATGATGTTTGGGCTGTGGTGCTCGTACTTCCCATCCTAAGTCTTGCTTTTGGTTTGGTAGCATTTGGCACTACACTTTTCGAAAGCCTGGAAAATTTTATCAAAGGCTATTTTTCTACGTTTCTGTTGGTAACGGTTTTTCATATAGCCCTGGTGCAGATCAGTTATGCCGCCCGACGTAAATTCCCTTCCCATAACGATACAGCCAAACGACTGGTGGCGGCGCTCTTACTCTATCTTCTTACTTCTTATTTGGCTATTCAGTTCAGTCTTTGGGTTTTTGATTTGATAGGTTTGCTTCGTTTACAAAAAACACAGGAACTAACGCAGCGCTGCATGCTGGTGGCGCTGATTGGTAACCTGGTGAACGGCATCATGTATGACCTGTTTTACACCTTCGCCAAAATGAAAGAAGCTTTAGTGGCCAAAGAGGGCTTACAGAAAGAACACCTTCGACAACAGTTTGCTGCGCTGAAAACGCAGGTGAACCCCCATTTTCTTTTTAATAATCTCAATACGCTTTCTGAATTAATAGAAGAAGATACCGAAGCTGCCGATCGTTTTCTCAATGAAATGAGTAAAGTGTATCGCTACATGCTGCGAAGCCGGCATCATTCCTGGGCCTCACTGCATCTGGAACTCCAATGCCTTCAATCCTATATCTACCTGCACACGGTTCGGTATGGAAGCATGTTGCGGTTTAAACAGGAAATAGATGAAGCGCAGTTGGGAAGCCAGATTCCTGCCTTAAGTCTTTCCCTTATCGCAGAGGAAGCCATTCGCACCAACCAGTTTTCAAAAGCAGAACCACTAGTCATAAGGCTGTTTTCCGAAGAGAAACAACTGGTGCTCTCCTATAACCATAAACCCAAACACCGGTTATTAGAGCCTGAAGGGCTGAACTGGGCATTTTTATCGGACCGTTATTCCGAGGAAGGGCTCACCGGGTTTTCCTGTTGTAAGCATAACAATACCATCATCGTTTCGCTTCCCCTTTTGCAAACCGATCAAATTCCCACTGCTGCATGCGTATCCTGAAACGAAAAACCGATTTTCCAATACTTAACTTAATATGGGCGCCTTTGCTGACGCTTTTTATCAATCATTATTTCTTTTGGAAAGATTACTTTTTGAATTTTACTTTTTTCGCAGCAGCTACGGCCATTACATTGCCGGTGATGTTCTTGTTATCACAGGCGCAAATTAGCTTGTCGGTTTTCCTTCGGAAGAAATATACCCGCTTTGAGCAGCGGAAAACCCGCTTTGCTGCCTGGATATTCATTTCATTGCCAATGACCTTGCTCCTGATCTCTGGCCTGTGGATGCTTTTTTACCAGTTGCCTTTTTTTGCAGCCAAAATGCCGGCAGCAAGTCTCCCCTGGGCCCTTTTAATGGGAGCTGTTACGCATATTATTGCCATCATCATCAATGAGGGATGGTTTACCTACCGACAGTGGAAAGAAGCCATTATCGATGCGGAACGACTGCAAAAGATCAACTGGGAAAGCAGGTATGAAGGGCTGAAACAACAGGTAAACCCGCATTTTCTTTTCAACAGCATTAACACACTTTCCAGCCTGATACATGAAGACAAGGCTGGTGCCGGCCGCTACGTAAAAGAAATGAGCCAGGTATACCGTTACCTGTTGCGCAACAACGATGACGAACTGGTACCGCTGCAAACAGAACTTCGGTTTATTGAATCTTATTTTCACTTGCTGAAAACACGTTTCGGTAATGGTATCCAGCTAAAAATTGAGGTAGCTGAAAAGTACAGTTCCAGCCTTTTGCCACCGCTGACGCTTCAAATGCTGGTGGAAAATGCGGTAAAGCACAACAATGTAAGCAAGGACCTGCCCCTGCAAATAAACATCAGCTGTACGCAAGACGGACAGCTGTCCGTTTGCAATAATCTTCAGAAAAAGCTGGGACAGATAGATTCAACCGGCATTGGACTGTCCAACATACAGGAAAAGTACAAATTGCTTGGATTGCCGGGTGTTCAATTAGTTGACAATGGCCGTGTATTTACTGCGTTGATACCTTTGGTTGAGCAGCTGGCTATGAAGAAGTGAAAGCCGTGTTTTCGATCCGAAAAAGGCCCTTTTCTGCAAAAGCTGTATCTTGACAGCGCTACGAACACCTGATTTTTGTAATTGTTGAAAAAAGCACCATGAAAAAACTATTTCTCTTTTTGACCCTGGCCACCGGTGCCCTCGCTGCATCTGCACAAACTTCGCAAGCTACCGGTAATAACTCCAACAAAGAAGATATTGGCACAACACCATATGGATTACCCGTTCACAAATCCTATGTTCCGGCAGACGCTGCCGAGAGAGCTAAAAAAAAATACGGCCGGGCACTTTATAGCATTGAAAAAACAACCGCGGCCGATTGCCTCAACTCCTACCTGGTAGGTCTTATCCGCAACGGTAAGCTGACGGTGGAATGGATGTGCGATGATCCAAAGATGGTAATGTATTTCGGGAGCACAGCGGCAATGGACCTGGCATCTGCAAAATAGCAGAAATCCTTTCTTTACCGGAGTGCGGCCATTACATTTCATCAAAAAACATTGCTGAACTTTCAGTTTCCTATCAGTGAGAGGATTTTTTTGCCTGCTGTAATGTTTGGTTGATAGTATGCAACAAACCATCCGTATAGCTGTCGGAGCCCAGTTCCCAGAACATTATGCCGCCGAGTTCTTTTTCCACGACATACTGCGTTTTCAATGCAATTGAACGCTTGTCGTCAAAGGTGGCAAAGAGCTTTTTCTCTGGATTGTATGCATAGGTAGCTTTGGTAACATCATCCCAGTAAAATTGATAACCGGCAGTAGATGAAAGGTTTTCCGGGAAGCGGCGAAATGCCTGCGCCATTTTAAACGTTCCTGGTTGGTATAGGCCGTTATTTTCGGCAGGAACATTTTCCCAAATGCGGGCATAGAAAGCAGCGCCAATGATGATCTTTTTAGGATCAACGCCACGTTTTATCAGTTCCTGTACAGCATTATGAGTAGATTCTTTCTGTTGCGGATTGGAGTACAAGGCCGTATGATGACCTGTGGTTTTGGAAAAGCCGCTCACAAGGTCGTACGACATCAGGTTGACGTAATCAATCTGCGGCATTACTTCTTTCCAATCCACTGCTTCATCCAGGAAACGTTGAAAGCCACCGGCTGCAAACGTGATGACCTGGTTTTTGCCTAATGTTTTGCGTAAGGTCTTTACCAGTTCCGTGAAAGCCGGTTTGTCCTCAGGCGAATACTTGTGACCGGGATAGCCGGGTACCGCCGGATACTCCCAGTCCAGATCAATGCCATCTGCTTTGAAAAAAGCATTGAGCTCTTTTACCGATTGGGCAAATTCATTGCGCCCCTTTTCCGTTGCAAAAACATCTGAGCATGGCGCACAACCACCCCATCCTCCCAGTGATAACAGCACTTTCAGCGATGGATTCTTTTGCTTCATGGCTACCATTTTCTGAATGGTTAACGTATCTCTTGCTGATCCAATCTTTAACCGGTTTCCATCGAGATGGCCAAAGCAGTATACAATATGTGTCATTTGCCTGGCATCAAAACTGTCCAATCGCTCCGGGCTGCCGGAATAATAAGCCAGCACAGCTTTATCTTGATTTTGTGCCTTGCCATTTTTTCCTATAAAAAGAGCCAGAAAAAACAGGGTGGCTGTAAATACCTTCTTACATGGGATGAAGTAACTGTTTTTCATGTAACGTATGTTTGGTGAGTAAAAGGTAATGATGAAATGGGAAAATAGGAGCAGAATGGAGATATCGTTTTCAGAACAGTGATCTTACCTATAATCCGCCTTGCCCGCTATATAGCCGGATGGGGCCATCCAGTTCTACAGTCAATACGGTCAGGTATTGATCCTGTACATTGGAAGGAACCGGAATATAAACAAGCCCCGGTACCTTGCTCCAGGATATTTTGCCTACTATTTTATGCGGCAGTGTGGCTTCGGTGCCAACCACGCTGACCTTCTTTATCGGATTCAGTAGTCCTTTCACCACCACCTGTCCGCTTACATTTCCAGGGAGAAATAAATATAGTTGGGTGGAGTCTTTAGACAATGTACTGGGACCGTAAAAGTGCCCTTGCGGCATGCCCGCTACCGTATTGAAGATGGCTTTTTCATGTTTTTTATTCCACTTGCCAAGTTCTTTCAAAAGGGTAACCTGTTGCGGTGGAAGGGAGCCATCTTCTTTTGGGGAGATATTCAGCAATAGATTTCCCCCGTTGCTGACAACATCGGCAAAGATGGTGATCACTTCATACGGAGTTTTCCAGGCTGTGTCCTGCGGCTGGTATCCCCAGTTATTATTGGAAGTCATGCACAATTCCCACCAGCGGAATGCAGGTCTGCTTATCGGAAAATTTTGTTCCGGTGTATCGTAATCACCATAACCCTGCAGCCGGCCATTGATGATGGCAGTAGGTTTCTGTGTAAGGATATTCTTTCGCACCGTCTCGCTTTGCCATTCTTCTGCCGAATGTTCCCAGTCACCATCAAACCACCAGAGGTCTGGCTGGTAGGCTTTGGCAACTTCTGCTATCTGCGACTGGAAGAAGTTTTGAAAGCGCTGCCAGCGTTTGGGATCATCCGCAATTTTGTAGCGGTTACTGTCTTTTGTGATTGCAGGATAATCTTCATGGCTCCAGTCGATAAGTGAAAAATAAGCGCCTTTTTTGATGCCACGTTTGTCTAGTGCTGCATAAAACGGTTGCAAAAGGTCACGCTTTGCCGGCGTGTTCTTTACCACACTAAAGTGGTTCTCCTTCGTCGGCCATAAGGCTACACCATCATGGTGTTTAGTGGTGATGACAGAATAGCGGGCACCGCTTTCCTTGATCAGGTCTGCCAGGGCTTCGGGGTTGTACTGCTTTGCAGTAAAGCCGGCCATTTGCTGCATATACGCAGGATGGCTGATTTTTTTATTGTAAAAGCTCCAGCTTTCATCAACACCTTTTACCGCGTAAATGCCGTAATGTATAAAGATGCCAAGCTTGGCATCAGCAAACCATTGCATTTTAGATTGGATAGAATCCGCTTTTGTCTTTTGCTGCGCCTGCAATATCCCGGCATACAGGAAGCAGGCAGTTACCAAAATAATTTTTCGCATAGCAGTGCAATGTTGTTTTATTTCACAATCACTTCATCAATGAAAATATGCGTTGGCTGGCCGGCGCTTTCGTGCCAGGCCGGTAAGGCGCCACCGGTTATTGCTTTTACACGAATAAACCTTCCCGTTGCCTTTACAGCAGTGCTTAGTGTTTGTACGAGAGGCCCTTTTTCATCAGTGGAAACTTTGTTCTCAACAGTTGTCAGTGGTTTATAAGTTTTGCCGTCGTTGCTTACTTCAAAAACCACTTCCTTTGGATAAACAATCCAGGGAGAAACATCCTGTGCTACGTGCACGCCTACAAATGAAACCGAACGTACTTTTTTCAAATCAATGATGGCTTCAAAATCTTTGGCAAAATAGCTTTGCCACTCGCCGGTGCGCCAGTTGGTTGTGCCGGTGATGCCATCGATCAGGGCATCTTTTCCTCCCGCCGTATACATTGGGTGTACTTCACTTTGCACAGTGATGGTTCGGTCAGTAGGTACTTTGTAGAAACGTTGGGTAACCACAGCCGAACGAAGGCCATTCATCTCCGCATAAAATTCAATATCGGTGGTATTGGCAACGGTAAATGGTTTGTTATAACGAACAAAATCCTTTGCTGCATTTCCGTTACGCATACGATAGTAGAGAGCCGCATTCTTATCAATACTCTTTATCACTACGGGTAATGAGGTTTTGAATTTATTAGTTGGCATGGCCAGGTATGGAACAGCAATAAAGTCAGAATTCGTAATGTGTGAAGCCGGCCTGTCATCTGGCTTAGCACCCCTGTTTTTGTTAGGGACAGAAGCCATGTCGAAAATCATTGATCCGCCATTTTCCAGGTCAGTATGATGAATGAATGTCGCGGTATAAGGCCTGCCATTCAGGTGAACATTGTTTACATAAAAGTTTTTTTCAGTACGGTTCGTAGCTTTTATTGTAAATGTTTTTTCATTCTCCAGGTGCAGCACCACTTCATCAAACAGAGGCGTACCTAAAACGTAAACGCCGCTGCCTGGAGTAACCGGGTAAAACCCCATTGCACTGAGTACATACCAGGCACTCATTTGTCCGCAGTCCTCATTTCCAATCAAACCATCCGGGCTGTTGGGGTAAAATTCTGTAAGAATATGGTGAACTACTTCCTGCGTACGCCAGGGTTTGCCAACATAGTTGAACAGGTAAGCCATATGATGACTAGGCTCGTTGCCATGCGCATATTGCCCAATCAATCCGGTTACGTCTTGTTGGTCGCGGCCACTGAGGGCTTCGCTGGTAGTAAAAAGTGCGTCCAGCTTTCTGGCAAAAGGTTCTGCTCCGCCATGGAGTTTCATCAGGCCGTTAATGTCCTGCTGCGCTGTAAACGAATAATGCCATGAATTACCTTCCGTATAGAAATTATTTACCTCCGCGGCTTTGAACGGTGAAAACCAAAGACCCTGTACTTTACCGCGAATATGCCCGGTTGAAGGATCGAAAAGGTTGCGGTAGTTTTGCGAACGCAGGAGGTATTTACGGTAAACATCTTCTTTGTTCAATGCTTTGGCCAGTTGGGCTATGCACCAATCATCATAGGCATATTCAACGGTTTTGGAGGCACTTTCATGGTCATGCTCATTGCTGATAAATCCAAGTTTATTGTATTGATCGAGACCAAAGCGATTACTTTCCGCATAATCGATCGCTGCTTTCAGGGCCAGTTCCGCATCAAAACCACGAATCCCCTTCTGATATGCATCAGCAATGACAGGAACGGAATGATACCCGATCATGCAGAACGTTTCGTTGCCACTTAATTCCCAAACGGGTAACATACCGCCTTGTTGGTATTGTGCAAGAAACGTATTGATCCAGTCTGTTGTGCGTTTGCGATTGATGATGGTCATCAGCGGATGCAGGGCACGGTGTGTATCCCATAAGGAGAAGACGCTGTAGTTGAGAAATCCATCTGCTTTGTGCACCTTCTGGTCCGTACCGCGGTATTCGCCATTTACATCAGTGTAAACGTTGGGAGCCAGACTGGCATGGTAAAGCGCCGTATAAAAAACAACCTGTTGATCCCTGGTTCCACCCTTCACATCAACTTTTCCCAGTTCCTTGTTCCAGGCATCCTCGGCGCCCTTTTTTAAACCGGCAAAATCCCATGCGGGAATTTCTGTTTCCAGGTTCAGTTTGGCGTTTTCCATACTTACGCCGGAAATGCCCACTTTCACTCTTAGCTTTTTATCCGCCGGCAGGGAAAAGCTGAAATACGATTTAATGTTATTACCGGTTGCGTTTCGTAAGCCTTTTTGCAATTCGTCGTTTAAGGCAATGCCGAATTCTTTTACCGGTTTTTCGAATTTCATGTAGAAATACACAACCTGGTTGGTAGCCCAGGACTTGCTGCGGCGCATCCCTCTTATTTCATATTCGTTCACCATCTCCAGTGAAGACTCCAGCACCTCATCACGGTGTTTCAGGTCAAGCAAAACACGGCCTTCTGTGACGCTTGCCGGAAAACTGTACTGGTGCATCCCCGATCGGGTAGATGTCGTTAACGCTGCATGAATGTTGTGTTTATCGAGCAACACTTCGTAATAGCCAGCATGCGCTTTTTCATTTTTGTGTGAGAACGGTGAAGCATATTCGTTGTTCTTCCATTTTACCTCGCCGGTGAAAGGCATCAGCAGAACGTCGCAATAGTCAGGTACTCCGGTGCCGCTTAGGTGTGTATGCGAAAAGCCATAAATGAGGGAATCGGAGTAATGATAGCCACCGCATCCATCCCATCCTTCCAGCCTTGTATCTGGGCTTAATTGCATCGCACCAAAGGGCACACTGGCACCGGGATAGGTATGGCCATGACCGCCGGTACCAATGAACGGATTTACCAGCGAAGCATAATCTCTTTCCTGCGCAAATGTGCTGATTGAAAGGGATGCCAGCAAACATCCGGTCAGTATTCTTTTAAGGTGTGAAAACATTTTTCTTTTATTTATGACAGCGTAAGGGTCCATTTTGGATTTTAGAACTCACTTGTTCTGCTGTTTTATTTTAAATTTTCAATCAACTGACGGATAGCGGCTGCATCAGTTGTTGTATGCGCATATTTTTCTTTGCTTGTATGAAAAGAAGGATGCAGGTATTCCATGCCTGACGGCGAAAGCGTTCGCAGGGATGAATGGAACTCTGCTGCCCCGGTCTTTTCTGCCAGTTCAGCAATGTTATCAGGTCGTACACCGCTTCCCGGCATGATGATGATGCGGTCCGCCGCTGCTTTAACCAGTTCTGCAAGCAAATCCGCGCCTTCCGGTGCTACCGGTTTTTGACCGGAGGTCAATATTCGCTGGCAACCGATAGCTGTCAATTGTTCAAGGGCTTCAAAGGGGTCGCGGCAATGGTCAAATGCACGGTGAAATGTGACTTCCATGGGATAAGCCATTTCCACCAGTTTGGCTGTTCGTCTCACATCAATGCTGCCGTCTTTTTGCAGCAGGCCAATCACTACGCCATCGCAACCCAACTGCCGGCACAATCTCACATCGTCCTGCATAAGGCCATACTCGGCATTAGTATATAAAAAATCACCACCTCTTGGCCGGATGATAGGAAACAGCGAAATAGTAACGGCCTCTCTTGCCCGCTTTATAAAACCATAAGACGGTGTTGTTCCGCCTTCGGTTGGATTGGCACACAATTCTATCCGGTTGGCGCCTGCCTGTTCAATGAGCGAGCATGCCTCAATCGTGAAGGCAATAATTTCTACTTTATAAAGTTTGGTTTCAGCCTGTTGATTCATCGCATTCAATCGAAACGCTTATTTAAAATAACTTTCTGCTTCCAGCACCGTTTCTACACCGGCCGTTTTTACTGCATATGTAAACCCTTTGTGAATGGCATATGCGCCATAGGCTCCATTTTTATTCAATGCAAGAAAACCAACCTGCAGTTTTTTGGCTCTTTCTACATCCCGTTTCACAATTCTCTCGACGAGTTTTTTACACGCCTGTTTAGGTGACAGCCCGCCACGCATTAATTCCACTACAGCATGCGAGCCACAGGTACGTATCACTTCCTCTCCCAGTCCAGATGATGTAGCCGCACCTACTTCGCCATCTACATAAAGACCGGCGCCTATGATGGGAGAATCGCCAACCCTACCTCTCATTTTCCATGCTGCACCACTGGTGGTACATGCGCCTCCCATTTTTCGCTGTGCATCAATGGCCAGCATGCCTATGGTGTCATGATTGAATGGCCCACCGGGTAATTGGTTTGTATCCCTTTTTTGGTTTTCAATATTAATCACCGGTTCGTATTTCGACGTTTTCAGCCATTCCTTCCATGCCTTTTCAGATGCCGGTGTCAGCAGGTTTTCTTTTGTGAATCCATTTGCCAACGCAAATTGCAGGGCACCCTCACCCACCAGCATAATATGCGGGGTTTTTTCCATCACAAGGCGTGCAACAGAAATGGGATGAACAATATTTTCGAGAAAAGCAACCGATCCGCAATTGAGGTCACCATCCATGATGCAGGCATCTAGTGTGACTTTACCATCCCTGTCGGGAAAACCGCCCAGTCCAACCGTTTGGTTTTGGGGATCTGCTTCTGGGATGCGTACCCCGGCTTCCACAGCGTCCAATACGCTACCACCGGTGCTTAACTTTTGCCAGGCTTCCGCATTGGCTGCCTTTCCGAAATCCCAGGTAGAAACCACAACCGGTTGAACTGGTTGTTCTGTTACATTGGAAACAGCTCCCAACGACCGGTTGAAAAAAAGCGTAGCAGAGGATAAAAAAGATGCCTGTAAAAATTTTCTTCGGTGAAACATGATTGGCGTTTTACGATGTTAGATAGAGTAGCAAGTTGCGTAAATTATTACTTTCTTCTTGTTTCTATTTTCTTGATTTATCTTATTTAGATCGAGTCAAACCAATTTGCCTGGAACTTATTTTCTCTATTCCTGACCTGATCGCAACCTGGTTGATATCACAGCATCCTTCAGAAAGAAATCAACCCCGCGATCGGGGTTGATTTTGAGTAACTGCTATATGAGAAGAATGCTTACTTTTTTGCCCACCATAGTGGCGTTAATATTTCGTCGGGTCCACCCAAAAGCCCTACTGCTTCCTGATAGCCTTTCGGACTGCTATTCCGTAAAGAAGACGGATAGCGCAAACGCTGCGGATAGAACTTCACCTGGTTGGTCATCATGTTCGCCTGCGTAAGTGCTGGCAGGTTCGGCAGGGGGTTTTCTACTGCAGGGTTCTCAAAGAATGGTAAGCCAAGCCTGCGGTGATCATTCCAGGCTTCGAGCGGTAACCAGGGCACCTGCGCCAGGTATTTCTGTGTAATGATTTTTGTAAGCTGATCGTTACGTACCGTACCATTTTTGTAAATAGTATTCGTAGGATAAGCAATGTTCACGGTTGATTCAACATCGGTATAACCATCTTTGTACCGCATGGTGCGGGTAGCCGGTGGTTCTGCCGTATGGGTGAATTTTACTGAAGTTCCCACATTGTTGAAATCCTCTGAAGCCAGATAGGCGGTAGCATGGCTGCCAACTCCCCAATAATCGAAACTTGCTTTTACACCATTCTCGTAAGCCACCTGTGCACTCATCGGAACTGTCCAGCCTTTTACGGCTGCTTCTGCAAGCAGGAAATAGGTTTCCCAGTTGGCAAAGAAAACTCGCTTTTCGCCACTGCCGCGGAATCGTTGTGCCAGGCGGGGCATGGTACCAGCAAATGCACGTACGCCATTACGGCCTCCTTTGGCACCCCAATCTCCTACCGTAAATGCATTGAAGGTGTTGGTTGCTTCTATTGTTTTGAAAACTCCACCACCGCTTACATTGCTAAGATTTGCCCGTGGCGTTTCAGCCGTATTATCCCAGGAAGGATAACCTGAAAATTCGGGGTTTGATAGATCACCAGGGATAATGAAAGTTTTATACGCCCTGGGGTCAATCATGGCTGGAAGCCCGTCTAACCAATAGGGCGCAAAGGGCTCATTGGTAGCGGTGGCAAAGTGCTGATCGAATTTGATGCCAGCCCAGTCTTGCGGCTTTACAGAAGCATGGAAACTTGCCGGTAACTGCGCCTGTGAACTAATTCCACCCAGGCCGACATAAAGATTTTTAAGGGTTGCCGAAAGAATTTGCGCATTCCATTCGCGGCTCATTACTCCTGATAAGGGATCCCAGCCGCTACGCTCCTGCACCTGGAAGGTGTGGCTGGCATCGGTGATTAAATCACCGGCTGCAGCCGCTTCAAATTCAGCTTTTGCTTTGGCGGCATCCACTTCTGAAAGGCGCATTGCAAGACGTAAACGCAGCGAGTTGGCATAGCGACGCCATTTGTTGTAATCGTACCCATAGGCTGGGTCGTGTTTTTTAACATCATCTGGATTGCTCACCGATACGTCCAGTTTAGCACTGGCATCTTTCAGTTCATCCAACATGTGATAATAAACATCTTTTACACTGGCAAAACTGGGATTCTCCCCCTGGAAAGCATTAATAGGAATAGGGCCGAAATTGTCACTCATTTCGCTCATCAGGTAAGCTCGCCAGATACGGGCAACCTGCAACAGGTTATTGGTATACGGTTGTGCCTTTCCGGTAGCAATTTTTTGATTGGCGATTTGTATAGCCGTATTGATGTGATTGAGCCATCCGCTGAGATAACTGCCGCCATAATAATCGCTTGACCAGCCATCATCATAGCTGCCTCCGGCAATACCCGTGCTCAGGTGCTGACGGGCAGCGGTTTTCCAATACAGTACAAAAACCCTTTCTGCAATGTGCGGGTCCTGCTGTGCACCGATGATAGAATTATTGATAAAGTATTCAACCTGCACCTGCTCTTCGTTGGCAGCAGTGGGATCAACATTGATGTCGTCAAATTTTTTGCAACTGGTGAGGGCGAGGCCAAGGCCTGCAACCAGTAAAAATTTATTATTGAAGATTTTCATTTCTTTAAAATTGTAGTGGTTAGAAACTTACACTAAGGTTGAACAAAAAGGCCCGGGTTGTAGGCAGGGCTCCGTTTTCAAAACCTGTGGCATTGGTGCCGGTGGCAAAAACAGATTCCGGATCAATTCCACCCATGTTGCTCTTGATCATCCATACGTTATTGGCTGAAACCCCAACACGTACATTTTGAAGACGAAGTTTGGATACGAAGCTTTGCGGCAGCGTATAATTCAGCATCACGTTACGTAGACGAATGCTGGTAGCATCATAAATATACGCTTCACTAATACCCAGGTTGTTGGCGGTAGAAACTGCTCTCCAATAATTCTGCTGGCTAACAGGAGTTGTATTGGGTCGGAAACCACCTGAACCATCGGCTACTACACCCGGAACTACGAAATTTTCTCTTTTTCCATTGGGTGCAGTAACAGCTGAAACACCCGCTGCCTGCAGGGCAACATGCGTTGCAGAGAAAATATCACCACCTATGCGTCCATCAACCAGGAAGCCGAGTTCAATGCCTTTGTAACTAAAGTTGTTCATAACACCAACCAATCCTTTAGATTGCTGATTACCAATCTTAACAAGTTCCGCATCCCTGGTAGGAAGACCATTTGCATTTAGTATGATTTGACCGAAGTAAGGACTCTTTTCATCTTTTACCCGGTTGAAACGTGTTCCATAAATGTCTCCATAATATCCACCTGCAACCGCACGTACACTTACATCGTCAAAACCACCAAGGAAATAGTTCTGAACACCATCTGCGAGTTCCAGTACCCGGTTTTGATTGTAAGAATAGTTGATACTGGTTGTCCAGGTCAAACCACGCGGATTATCCAGCACCCGGCCATCGATTACCAATTCAAAACCCCTGTTCTCAATATTACCTGCATTCACTTTCCTTGCAGAATAGCCACTTTGCGGATCCATCGGAAGATCGATCAGCTGATTAGTGGCGTTGGATTTATAGAACTCCACATCAAAGCCGATCCGGTTGCCCAGGAAGCGCATCTCAGTACCGATCTCCAATGATTTGATCAGCTCATTTTTAACCTCGGGGTTAAAGAGTACAGGATTTCTTCCTGCAGTAGTGTTACCATTCGGATCGCGGCTGATATAATAAGTATTATACAGTTGATAAGGGCGAAGGTCATTACCTACCTGCGCATAGCTTGCTCTTACTTTACCATAGCTCAGCCAACGAGGCAGTGAAGCACCCATATCTCGCAACATATCGGTGTAAACAAGCGAGGTGCTAATGGATGGATAAAAGAAAGAGCGGTTATCCTTGCTGAGGGTTGATGACCAATCATTCCGCCATGTCGCATCAACAAAGAAGAAACCATCATAGTTGATCTGGAAATTACCGTAAACTGAATTGATTTTCTTATGGAAAATCTGCTGGGTAATATTGGCAGCAGAAGTACCATTATTCAGAGAAAAAAGGTTGGGTACAACCAGTTGACCAACACTGTTGGAAAGGTTGGAAGACTGCTGATCCATCAGGTTTCCACCCACGGAAACAACACCACCCCACTTGCCGAAGAGATTGTCTTTCCGGGCTGTCAGCATGGAGCTGAAGTTTGTTTCTTTAAATGTCAGTTTACCCATTCCAAAGTTGTTGGCAGCAGGTGAACCGGCATAGGTTCTGAATTCGCTGTTGGTGGTGTACATATCGGCACCTGCTTTTACATCAGCGCTTAACCAGTTTGTAATGTTGTAACGCAACTGGCTGTGCATCGTAAAGCGATCACGCTTATCGTGGTTTTGACGATAAAGACTGTTCCAATAAGGATTGATCTGGCTGCCGGCTCCTTCAAACCACAGCATCTTGCCCAGTGGCGTTACTGCATCGCTGAACTGCGTAATATCCATACTGCGTGGCAACATATAAAGCGTAAACACATTGCTAACATCGCGGCCACCAATCGGACGGTTAAAAGCTGCTGTGTTTCCGTATTGAATTTTATTTTCCAGAGAGAACTGTTCTTTTGCACCAAAGCGTGAAATGGCCCGGACGGTAATGTTATTCCGTGTAAGCTCATTGTTAGGCACCATACCGTTTGCCTGCAAACGGTTGAAAGATGTATACAGCGATGTACCACCGAATTGTTGCTGAAAACTCAGTCCATAATTTTGGGTTGTTGCATTATCCAGGAATGCATCTACATTATTATATGTCCGCAGCGGAACCTGCTGACCATTCCAGTTTTCCACCATCTGGCCGGTAACTTCCGGTCCCCAGCTATTCAAATTATCAGCAGAAGCTTTTGCAAGTCCGTAAACACCATTCCAACCTTGTCCAAAGCTGTTCTGCAGTTCGGGTCGGATAAAAATATTTTCAGTACCAAATGATGTTGTAAATGTGATACCGAGGCCTTTTTGGCGTTTACCTGTTTTTGTGGTGATCATGATTACACCATTACCGGCACGGGAACCATACAATGCAGCCGCCGCACCCCCTTTCAGAACTGAGATGGATTCAATATCATCGGGGTTGATATCTGCCAAGCCGTTACCACGATCCAGTGATCGGTTCCAGTACCCGTTGTCCGGTGCACCCGTAAAATTGTCGAAGGGAATTCCATCCACTACAATCAGTGGCTGGTTATCACCGGTAAGAGATTTGTTACCGCGTAAAACAATTTTAGAAGAACCTGCCGGGCCATCACTTGAGCGCAGCACCTGCAAACCGGCTACTTTACCGGTTAGCGCATTGGCAAGGTTGGGTTCACGGGCATTCACCAGGCTCTCTCCTTTCACTTCCTGAACGGCATAACCCAGTGATTTTTTTTCTCTACGGATACCCAAAGCCGTTACCACCACTCCGGCCATGTCGCCAGCGGAAGCCTGTAACTGCACATTGGCAGTGCCGCTGTTGTCAGCTTTAACTTCAGTTGATGTAAATCCAACTGAGGAAATTACCAGGGTAGCACCCGGTGTTACGGCGATACGAAAAGCACCACGCTGGTCGGAGGTGACACGGTTGTTCGTACCTTTTTCATTAATCGTTGCAGCGACCACAGGATTACCTTCAGTATCCCTGATGGTTCCTGTCACCGTCCTTTTTTCCTGTGCACCTGCACCCAGTGCGAACAGGGCTGTCATGACAGTCAACACTGTCCGGTAAAGCAGATTTTTCATTACAGTTGTTTTAAAAATTGATAAAAGCAAGTCAATCCTTTATAGTGGTTTGAATCTCCTTAAGCCGTTACACGTACCAGTTTTTTGGTAGTGCTTGTAAGTGCGTCATAGTTTTCCATCACCAATGCAGCCGCACCGAAAATTTCTGCATGATGACCAAGGGAGGATAATTTAACTTCCGTGATTTCGGCAATCTTCGGAATACAGTGTTCATTGATGGCCTGTTGTACCGGTGCCAGCCAAAGTTTTCCGGCAACCGACCCGCGACCACTCAGGATAACCAACTCTGGATTCAGCAGGTGAATCAGGATGGCCACACCACGGCCTATATAATAGGCTACTTCCGAAATCAATTCAATGGCAAACGAGTCGCCGTTAAGGGCTGCATCCATAATGGCAGCGGCAGTTTCTTCCAGGTGATCCGGAGAAAGGTTTTTCATGCTTGTGGCCCTACCTGACTGTAAGCCAGCAATGGCTTTTTCCACTACAACCAATAATGAGGTTTCGGTTTCGAGACAACCGGTTTTACCACAACTACAGATTTTGTTGTTGGTAAATAGCGGGATATGACTGAATTCGCCAGCAAAGCCGTTATAACCTCGAAACAATTCCCCTTTTAGCACCATACCCAAGCCTATACCCCAGCTGATGTTAATCACCATTGCATTTTGCCTGTTCCGGGCTTCACCCAACCGAAGTTCCGCCAGGGCAATCAGGCTTGAATCATTATCGATCCATACAGGAACACCGATACCTGATTCCAGGAACGAGACAATGCTGCCAGCTCCATTTTTTAAGAACGAATGGTTAATGCCTTTTTTTACATCAACAAAACCCGGCATACCAATGCCTATACCTGCGATTTTGGATTTGGGAATACCCGAATCCTGAAGAAAAAGATCGATTTGTTCTTTAAGTTGTTCCAGGGCACCAGCGTTATCCGGTAGCACCAACTCTATCTTTTTTACACCACCAATGATTTTGTTCTGCATATCAATGATGGCGAGACGAGTAATAAGCTGGTCCATAGCAACAGAGACCACATACATGAGGTCAGGCCGAATTGCATAAATCTGTGCCCTGCGGCCACCTGTTGATGAGGCCAGCCCTTTTTCTTCTACGCTACCTTCTTCAATGAGTTCGTTTATAATTTTTGCTGTGAGTGGAAGACTTTTTTCGGTTAACAAGCTTAGATCGGCACAGGAAAGTGGTCCCGAGAAGTACAGGTTTTTAAGAACGGCTCTTTTATAAGCAGTTTGTTTAGCCACACTTATTAAATTAGCAAGAAACCTTATTAAAAAATTTAGAAACTAATGCAAACTTAATAGATGAGCTGGTTAAGTCCGAACTTTTTCCAAAATTCTTTTTCCACTTTGTACGTTATAGTTATCAACATATTTAACTATAACTGACGGTTTATAAGCCAAGAAGGTTCTAGTTTATTGTAGAAACAAATGGGATATGACCTTTTCAAGTATTACTTGAAAATTCAGGAAGTGTCATGCACGCCAATGGTTTTAAGCATGCAAAAAACGTAATCAAAACTTGGATTTAAATATTATAGGTAGTTTCAAGCGTTGTGAGTACACGTAATTATAATGAATGAAATTACTGCGGGTTTAAAATAATGTAAGGCCAACTTATTGTTTATCGTCCCATCCAGCCACCATCAACAGTTAGGATAGTACCATGCACATAATCCGAAGCACCAGAGGCCAGGAAAATAACTGGTCCTTTGAAATCCTGCGGTTCACCCCAACGGGAGGCAGGAATCCGATCCAAAATAGATTTACTCCTAGCTTCATCACTGCGCAGGGCTTCTGTATTATCAGTCGCAATATACCCGGGAGCAATGGCATTGACATTGACACCTTTTGAGGCCCATTCGTTGGCAAAAGCTTTCACCAGCGAACTGACTGCCCCTTTGCTGGCGGCATAGCCCGGAACGTTGATGCCACCCTGAAAGCTTAACAAGGAAGCAGTGAAAATTACTTTTCCGCTGCCGCGGCCGATCATCTCCCTCCCTATTTCTCTTGTAAGAATAAATTGAGCTGTTTGGTTAATCGTGATAACCTCGTCCCACATATCGTCAGGGTGTTCGGCAGCCGGTGTACGTTTGATGGTGCCGGCATTGTTTACTAAAATATCAATCACCGGGAACTGTTCCTTTACCGATTGAATAAAACCATACAGTGCTTCCCGGTTCCCAAAATCACACTGAAAGGAATAAAATTTCCTGCCCCGGGCTTCAACTGCTTTTCCTACTTCGCTTCCTTCTTTTTCAAGGTTAGCCGATACCCCAATAATATCGGCGCCAGCTTCTGCCAGGGCTTCTGCCATGGCTTTTCCAATGCCTCGTTTGCAACCCGTTACCAATGCTATTTTTCCATCCAGCCGAAATTGTTCCAGTGTATTCATATGATGTTTTAATTAAGCTATAAATGTATTTCGTTCAGGCATATATCTGTCCTGTAATGTTTGTATTTGCCAAAACAATTTTTCAAAACAATTAAACATTAGCCTATCTCAGGGGTAATGAAATTTTATAAACGGGGCTTGTCATTACATTTGCCACGTGATGCCACAACTGCATAATCCGGTTTATGATGCTTTGATCTCAGGCGACAAATCGCTGGCCATGGGAACAGACAAGGTAAAGTATTTTGATCCGGAGGTTTCTCCTTTTATAGGAATTGAAAGCGGATATATGAATGGCTTTGACGATCTATTTAACCTGCTTTCAGCCGGCCGGTATATTTTGCACGCCACTCCACAGCATATACGCATTCCACGTGGCTGGGAGTTGATCCACAAAGTCCAGGGCATCCAGATGATGCTGACGAAATCATTTTCGCCACAACCGACAGGTATCAAACCAGTATGGTTAACAAACGGGCATGTTGCGGAAATGAAGGAGCTTGCAGCCCTTACACGACCCGGACCTTTTGGCTCAAAGACCATCGAATTCGGATTTTACCACGGAATCTTTGCAGACGGAAAATTAGCAGCGATGACCGGTCAGCGTTTGCATGTAAACAAGTTTACAGAAATAAGTGCCGTTTGTACGCACCCTGACCACCTGGGAAAAGGTTATGCGGCGGCACTCGTACAGCACCAGGCTGAATTGATACATGACCAGGGACAACAGGCTTTTTTACATGTGCGGAAGGACAATGAACGGGCAATCACTCTTTACAAACGACTTGGCTTTGTTTATTCAGGCGATATGAACTTTTATTTTATGAAGCGGCGTTCCCGAATGAATAAAATGCTATAAATAAGCCTGGTAACTTCAAGCATTTCATTTCTAGGTATAAGAATTTGCTTTTACAGCAGACTTGCTTCTTCCTTTCCCGGTGCCTGCCCTTTGTCTTTTTCTTTTTCCTCTTCGATGGCGGGAATCTCTTCGCGAAAGATCAACCCGATCCTGGCAGCATGTTCCGCTGCTTCCACCGTATTGTCTACAATCAGCATTTCCACCTTAGCTTCCAGCAGGGACTTGGAAACGTCCATCGCAATCTTCTCCCGTTCGGGCAGTTGTACATCACGGATGTAGATGGCCAGCACACGACCCGGAAACTGGCGCACCACTTCCTGGTAAATTTTTGGATCTTCCTGTCCGCTGTCGCCAATAAGTACAAAATTCAGGCGTGGGTACGCCTCTAAAATCTGTGTAATCTCTTTGAATTTATGACCCATATGCCCACCCCGCAAATTTGTATTCCCACTAAAGCCAATATCCCGTAGCAATAATGGACCTGCAGGAATTTCATTCAGGTCGAGAAAATCTTTTAAGAGGTCATACGTGTTCCAGGGACTGCTGCTGACATAAAAAAATGGATTATTGCGCTTACCGTTCCTGCCCTTTTGCAGTGACTTGTAAAATTCTGCTACACCCGCAAAGGGCAAACGTGTTCGGGCATTGCTTAGCAAAACGGTTTTTCCCATAGCAAGCAGGTTTGTAGCTGACGTTTTAATGATGGTATCATCAATATCGCTGATGATGCCGTATTCGGCATCCGATGGCGGAATCATCACTTCGGCTTGTACTTCCAGGTTCGCCTCAAAAGGAATGGGTGCACTCACAAGCCGGAGAGGAATCCGATGCCATAGTTCTTCATTGATGATTGGTGTCAGGGGATTCAGGTCAAGGATAAAATAGCCTTCCTTGTCGGTAGTTACAAGGTGTTCTTCGTCAGGCAGTATCACCTTTAATGAAGCACCCGGCACTTCATCGCTTTCAAACCGTTTGTACATGTTCAGCAGGTTGTTCAGCACTGTGTCTTTGTCGCCAGCACTGGTGATTCCTTTGTCTTCCAGTACGCGACCTTTTATATAAACACGTCGCGGTGTGCCATACGTCCGGTAAGGAACAATTTGTACCGGATCATTCAGGCCCAACCGCCTCGTAAGACCCGCCCGTAGATCATCCCATTTGTCTTCTACCAGCGATAAAGATTTATGAAAAAGGCTTTTCCAGTTTGCCATATTGCTGCAGTTGAAACAGTAGCATGTATGCATTTTTCGGACCACAGCAGTTCTTCGTCAAAATGGTAGTTTTTCAATGTAACAAGGCAAGAGAGCTATACTGTCTTATGCAAAAGATTATCGGAACAAAATAACCAAGGCACCAAGGAGGGTAAGTACGATCACTACCTTCCGGTAGCTGGCATCCCTGATTTTTGCTACAACCTTGATGCCTGTGAAAAAGCCAAGCAATAATGCCGGCAAAAGCAGCAGATCGATCCAAAGTGTTTCAGGGCCTATGTTTTTCCAGTACACTACCTGGAAAGGAAGTTTAAAAAGATTGATGACCAGGAACACCCAGGCTGCCGTGCCGATAAAATCGTTTTTTGAAAGGCGCATGGCAAGGAAGTAGATATTGGAAAATGCCCCGGCCAGGTTGCCAAGCATTGTTGTAAAGCCTGATATCAAACCCATGGTGCCAACAAAAGCAATATGGTGGGGAACAGTCTGTCTTTTGCGCAGTTCAAAAAATAACATGCTAAGTACCGTCAGGATAATGATAACGGCCATAATGGTTTTAAAAATGGCTTCATCCAGGTCTTTACCTACAAATACACCGATCAAAATTCCGATTACCATCCAGGGCATCAGCCGACGAAAATGATTCCACTGTGCATGGCGGTGATAATAGCGAACAGCTAAAATATCGGCTACACACAAAAGCGGCAATACAATACCAGTGGACGCTTTCCCCCCAAAGACCAGCGCCATAATGGTTACATTCATCATGTCAATACCTTTAATGCCGGCTTTTGATAAGCCTATGATAAAAGCAGCAAGAAGTATAAGAAACCAGTTCAGAACCGTAGCTTCAAAAATGCCATTCATAAACGGCGAAAGTACTACGGCTTTGGGAGAAGGTTGCGTGTAGATTGTTGACCGATGAAAGAAAAGTATCCAGAATGGATTGATGGTAACCATGCACGCCTAAATATTGTAAAACTGAATGGCATTGTCTGCAAAGATTTTCTCCTTTTCAGTTTCTGAGTAAAAGGAGAAATAGTCTTTTACAATGAGAAGAACGTCTTCGTATGCAGCCGCCAGTAAACAAACAGGCCAATCCGAACCAAACAATAAACGATGGGTACCAAACAATTCTACAACTGCATCCATGTAGGGCTTAAAATCATCTTTTTGCCAGGATGCCCAATCTGCTTCTGTCACCAGCCCTGATACCTTGCACCAGACGTTTTCATGTTGTGCAACGGCTGCCAGTTCCTTTTTCCATTCGGTGATTTCTCCTCCTTTTATGGCTGGTTTGGCAAGATGATCAATGATAAACTTTTGATTGGGGAATTCCGAAACCAGGGTTGTTGTATATCGCAACTGGTCTGGGTAAATAAGGATATCATACGTGAAATTATACTTCTGTAAAAGGCTGATTCCTTTTTTGAAAGCCGGCGCCAGCATTAGGTCACGCCTGGCTTCTCCCTGCAGGATATGCCGGAAACCTTTAAGCATTTTAAACTGACTGAAATAATCCAACCGGTCTTCTATATTTCCTGCTTGTAAATCTACCCATCCGACAACAGCTTTTATGAAACCATTTACTTTTGCCAGTTTCAGGAGAAAATGGGTTTCGGTTTCCGATTGCTCTGCCTGCACGGCAACACAACCTTCCACAGCATGTTTTTGTAATACCGGTTCCAGGTCCTGCGGTAAGAAATCGCGTTGAAGAATTTTCATTTCATCTGTGATCCATGCATCTTTAACAGGATCAAACTTCCAGAAGTGCTGGTGTGCATCTATGATTCGCATGTGGTAGATTCGTTACAAATATGTCATCAACTTTTCTATTAATCAAAACAAGAACTGCCGCAACCTTTCAGCGTTATAAATGGCAAAACCGTTTCCATCGTTATTAAAATAAACAAAAACCTCCTTTCCCTGCGCCTCCCATTCCTGAATGCGATTTACCCACCACCACAGGTCTGTATCGGTGTAAGATCCGCTGTAAAGGTGGTGTGGGTCCAGACCGTGCATCCGTATATATACAAAGGATGCTGTTGCCTGTAGTATGCACGGAAGGTAAGCACCACTCATGATGCAATAGGCCGCACCAAATTGTTCCAGCAGGCGAAAGACAGCCTCCTGATGCCATGACGGGTGACGAAATTCAAAAGCTATTCGTATCCAGTCCGGAACAATGGCTAAAAAATAATGCAGCCGTTCCAGGTCAACCGGAAAATTTGGCGACAACTGCACCAGCAAAACCGCTCGTTTATCACCTAATGCATGCCAGCACTGTTTAATGCGATTAATCCATTTTTCCGGTGCGTACAAACGCTGATGATGCGTCAGGTATCGCGGTGCTTTTACAGTAAACAAAAAGCCTTGCGGGAGTCGTTTCTGCCAGTTTTGAAAGGTTGCTACTTTCGGCCATCGATAAAAACTGGCGTTTAGTTCAACGGTATTGAATCTGCCCAAATAATAACCAAGCCGATTCCACACTGGCGTAGCATGAGGATAAAGAATGCCTTGCCAATGATTATAACTCCAACCGGATGTTCCAATGTGTACAGACATATTTGGCAATAATGTTACGGTTTTGCTCCCACTACCATAAATGAATCTTATGTATATTCTCCTGACCATCTATCATAAATCATGCAATATGATTTTACACATTTGCGTTTCATCCAAAATCTATGGTAATGAAAAAAGGCTTTTTACTGCTGGCCTGCATAGCAGGCCTTGGCATAGCAATACCGGCAATGGCACAAGACACAGAGATAATGCCTTCTACTTCCGGAAAGAATTTATTAGGTATCCGCATCAGCAGCAGTGCACCTGCCGTAAATCATTCTATCACGTACAAACGTTTCATCAATCAAACAACTGCAATAGAAGGACTGCTTTCTTTCACAGATCCTGGTGCCCTGGGAGTTTTGGTCGAGAAGCATTCACCCTTCGCATCAGCTGGCATCAGCTGGTTTTGGGGTGCCGGCGCTTATGCCGGTTTTAGCGGTGGCCGCCGTTTTGGTGCACAAGGCGTTGTTGGACTTGATTTTATCATGCCTACCCTCCCCCTGAATCTTTCCATTGACTGGAAACCTGAACTCAACTTCACCAGACAATTTTCGTTTGAGCCGGCGGCACTGGGTTTCAGTGCACGATTCATATTTTAAAGAAATAAATATATTTTTTTGCGGTTTTGACCCAAAGTGTAAAACTTGTGGGAATTATTTTGCGGTTTTATGCAGGAAATTGCTATACTTTTGCCGCAACTGATTGCTGATGCTAAAAAAGGAACGACAATCCTATATACTGCACCAGGTAAACCTGCACAACAAAGTATTATCGGCAGATCTGAGCGCACAAATGCAGGTTTCCGATGACACTATACGCAGGGACCTGCAAGAGCTTTCTTTGAATGGAATGCTCATTAAGGTTCATGGCGGTGCCTTATCGCTTTCCTTTTACAATGGTCCCGCTGCAAGCAAAGACATTTATTCCTACGACAAGAAACGTATTATCGCCGAGAAAGCCGTATCCATGATTCAAAACGGTATGTTTGTTTTGACCAGCGGCGGAACTACCATTTTAGAAATGGCCCGAGCATTGCCACCGAACCTTCACGCAACCTTTATTTCCTGCAGCCTGAATGCTGTTATGGAATATTCCAACCATCCACATTGTGATGTGATCATGATTGGTGATAAAATATCAAAAAGCTCCAGGTTCAGCGCTGGTCCCGAAGCTATAGCCCGTATCAGGCAACTCAAATGTGATCTTTGTTTTCTTGGTATCAATTCCATTGATGCAGTTCACGGGATTTCTGATAACGATTGGGATGTGGTACAGGTAAAAAAAGCCATGATCGAATCGGCGCAGAAGGTGGTTTGTCTCTCCATTTCCGAAAAGATCAATACCCACCAACCCATACAGGTTTGTTGCATTGATAAAATCCATACGCTAATCACAGAACTTTCACCCGATGATCAATTGCTGCGTCCCTACCGGGACGCAGGCATCGAGGTGGTTTAGATAAAAGCTTACTTGTAAGATCCTTGTCCAAAAATGAGAAACCAAATTGTATAAATCATTTAAAATGCTATTCATGAGAAAAAGTCTACAATCAGCCATCATGTTGATTGGCTTTGTTTGCGTTTGGGTAGTTTCCCTGGCGCAGCAGAGAACTATCAGCGGCACGGTTACATCGGAAGATGGAACCACTCCACTTGCCGGCGCTACAGTTTCTGTAAGAGGTACTACAAACACTACACAAACCGATGCTGCCGGACGTTTTACAATTTCAGCAGCCAGCGGGCAATCGTTGGTAATCTCGTTCGTTGGGTATACTACCCAGGAATTTGAGATTGGTAATAACACGAGTCTCACTATCCGGTTGCGGCAGGGACAAAACAATCTGCAGGACATTGTAGTTGTGGGATATGGTACCCAGCGGCGTGCCAATCTTACCGGTGCTGTATCTACAGTAAATGTGAAAGAGCAATTGGGCTCCCGTCCTATCACTGATGTTGCCCGTGGATTGCAAGGCTCTGTGCCTGGCCTTACCATTACAACACCAAGTGGTGACATCGGTACAAATCCCTCTATCACACTACGTGGATTGAGTGGTTCTTTAAATGGAAGTGGTGCACGTCCCCTGATCCTGGTTGATAATGTAGAGTTGCCGGACCTGCGGATGATTAACCCTGATGACATTGAATCTATCTCTGTTCTGAAAGATGCGGCTTCAGCTTCTATTTACGGTACACGTGCCGCCTGGGGTGTGGTACTGATCACAACAAAATCAGGTAGAAAAGGTGCAGAGAGAAGTCAAATCACGTATAACAATAACTTTTCTTTCAGCCGGCCTACGGTAATGCCAGAAGTAGCTCCTGGTGCCGAAGGTGCAGAAATGGCCCTGGAAGCTTATCGTCGCGATAACCCCAACACTACCTCTTTTTCAGCGCTTGGTATGACAGTTGACGCCCTTGCTATTGAAAAAATGCGTGAATGGCAAAAGGTTTACGGAAATCAGAATCTTGGGCCTGAAATGGTCATGGGCCGTGACTTTGAAGTTAGGAATAACCAATTGTTCTTTTATCGTACGTGGGATCCTATGGATATTTACCTGCGCGACTGGTCCCCGCAGCAAAACCACAACCTGAATTTCAGCGGCAGCAGCGCTAAAACAGGTTATACATTAGGTTTAGGTTATCTCGATCAAAAAGGTGTACTGAAAGAAAATCCAGACCAATTTGAACGTTACAACCTTAACCTGGGTGTAAACCATAGTGTAACCAATTGGCTTGACGCTAGAGCAAAGGTGATTTTGTCTCGAGCAAAAAGAACCCGTCCTTATTATTTCTCCAGTGAAACATATGATCCCTGGTATTATTTAACCCGTTGGCAGGCCTATTATCCTTATGGAACATATGAGGGCAAACCTTTCCGTAGTGCTTTGACCGAAGTCCAGCAGGCAAAAATGACTCCGATCATTGATAACCTTGCACGTATCCAGGTGGGCGGTACTTTTAAACTGGCAAAAGGTCTGACACTGGATGCCGACTATACCTTCGGCAGCAACAGTGGTCGCGAACAACAAACGGGGGGTGTTGTTTCAGCCATTAATTTCTGGGCAAACCCAACCCAGTTAAATTATGAAGCTTACACAAGTCCTACTTATAATAGGGCTATCCTTCTTTCTGATTGGAGTGAACGCAATGTATTCAAAGCGTTTGCGACATATGTTAAAAACGTAGGTGACCATGATTTTAAAGTGATCGGCGGTACCGATGTTGAACTCTTCCAATATGGTTCTCAAAGCTCAGAAAGACGCGGTCTTTTAAACACGGATCTAGGACAGCCAAATCTTGCTTCCGGTGATCAATTTGTTTCCAGCTCTGCTGGTCACTGGTCAACACAGGGATATTTTGGCCGGATTAATTATTCATTTAAAAACAAGTTCCTCCTGGAAGTGAACGGCCGTTATGATGGGTCTTCTAAGTTTCCGATTGGTGACAAATGGGCCTTCTTTCCTTCTGCTTCTGCCGGTTATGTGCTGACCCAAGAGAAATTCATGGATTTCTCACGTAACGTACTGAGTTTCCTAAAGCTGAGAGGTTCCTGGGGTTCTATCGGTAACCAGGATGTTGGTGACTATCGTTTCTTGCGAATCATGTCAGCCTCTAACTCCGGCTGGTTGGTTGGCAATGTTAACCAGGTTACCGTAAGTACACCAGGATTGGTTTCACCTACATTAACGTGGGAAACTGTTACTACACTCGATCTGGGACTAGATGCACGTTTCTTTGACAGCCGCTTTGGTGTATCATTCGATTGGTACAAACGTACTACCAGCGATATGATCACAGGTGGAGTAACTGTACCAAGTTCATTAGGTACAGGTGCGCCGGTGCGCAATTTTGGTGACTTGGAAACAAAAGGCTGGGAATTGACCCTTGATTATAATCAGCGCATTGGTAAAGATTTCCGTTTCAATGTTACAGGTGTGCTGTCAGACTTTACTGAAAGACTGACTAAATATGCTGCCAATCAAACTGGCCTGATCACGGCCAACTACGAAGGACGTACACTGGGTGAGATCTGGGGCTATGAAACAGATAGGTATTTTACAGCTAATGACTTCCAACGCGATGCCAATGGCAATTTTATCTTGCAGAATGGTAAATACGTAATGATGCCGGGAATTGCTACACAAACCCGTTGGGAAACAGGAACCTTTTTCTATGGACCCGGAGATATCAAATACAAAGATTTAAATGGTGATGGAAAGATTGACATAGGCGCCAACACAGTATCGGATCCAGGTGACCAGAAAGTGATCGGTAATTCAACACCCCGTTACCAATATGGAATTCGGCTGGGTGTCGATTGGAAAGGATTTGACCTGAACATGTATGTACAGGGTGTCGGCAGCCGCCAGATGTGGGCAAATGGCCCTGTGGTGATCCCTGGCTACCGGATTGGTGAAGGCTGGTATGCGCATCAATTGGATTATTGGACACCAAACAATCAAAATGCATATTACCCGAGACCAACTAACCAGTTACAATCGAATGCTACCCGTAACTTCCTTCCACAAACAAAATACCTGCTCGACATGGCGTATACGCGGTTAAAGAATATCAATATTGGTTACACATTGCCATCTAAATTGAGCAGCCGTGTTAAGTTGAATCAAATAAGGGTATATGCGAGTGGAGAAAACTTGATCACATGGAGCAATCTTCAGGTTCCTATTGATCCGGAAGTAAACTATACAACGGCAGGTTTGAATGATCCGAACACATTTGGCCGTGTGTATCCTTATCGCAAGCAATTCTCTTTTGGTCTTCAAGTAACACTTTAAACGAAACGTATGAAATATAAATTCATTTCATTTCTTCTTGCAGCCATTGTTCTGACAACTGGTTGTAAAAAAGACTTCCTCGAACGCTATCCGCAGGATAGATTGGAAGATAATACCTATTGGACAAGCGAAAACAATGTCCGCACATTTGCTTATGGATTCTATCCGGCTTATTTCAGCGGTTACGGTTCCGGCTTTACATGGGGAAAGTTCTTTTCGGGGCAAAGCCTGAACGACGATTTCGCACCCACCACACCCACTCCATTTACGAGGAATGTTCCTTCCTCCGGTGGCGGTTGGACCTTTGCATGGGTGCGCAAAGCGAATATCATGATCAATCGTGTGCAGAGTTCTCCTCTTTCCGAAGATGCTAAAAAGCATTGGGTGGGCATTGGTCGCTTTTTCCGTGCATTGGAATATGCAGACCTGGTAAGAACCTTTGGTGATGTTCCGTGGTATGATACAGAACTGGATGAAACATCTCCTGAACTTTATAAAGCAAGAGATTCGCGTACACTGGTAATGGATAACGTGCTAGCCGATATGCAGTATGCAGCAGAAAATGTACGGTTGGCAGATGGTACTGATGGACTAACTGTGAATCGATATGTTGTTCTGGCAATGATGTCACGTATTTTCCTATTTGAAGGCACTTTCCAGAAATATCATTTTAACAACGCGGCAAAAGCCACGCAATACCTGGAAGCGGCAAAGTGGGCTGCTGACCAGGTCATCCAGTCGAATAAATATTCCATTACGGATAATTTCCGCAGCCTTTTCAATTCGCTTGACCTGGCCGGCAAAAAGGAAGTGATCCTTTACCGTCAATATGAGGCCGGTATTTTAACCCATAGTCTTCACAGCTATGTAAATGGTGAGCCACAATCCGGCGTTTCAAAAGATGCAGTGGAATCTTTTTTGGCAGAAGATGGTTTGCCGATCGGCATCTCTCCGCTGTACAAGGGCGACAAAAGCATCGCTAATGTGGTTACTGACCGTGATCCTCGTTTAACGGAAACGATTGTTTCCGAGCTTCGCCTGAAAGGAGTGGTACCAAACTACTCAACTTCTGGGTATGCTGTGCACAAATTCTTCAATGAATCACTTAAAAATCTAACTGAAGGAAGTTCTAACCTGAATCGCACGGATGCTCCGGTTATTCGTTATGGCGAAGTGTTGCTGAACTATGCTGAAGCTGTAGCCGAATTGGGCACGCTGACACAGGCTGATCTGGATAAATCCATCAATAAATTACGCAAACGTCCTGGTATCAATATGCCTGATTTACAGGTGATCGGAGGTCAGCCAGCTGTGAACGGTGTGGTTTATGATGATCCGCAAAGAGATCCAACAGTGCCTTCTCTGATCTGGGAAATTCGCAGAGAAAGAAGGACAGAGCTGATGTTTGAAGGCTTCCGCCTCGACGATTTAAAGCGCTGGAAAAAACTGGAGTATACTGATACGGAATCAAACATCGATATTAATCGGGGTGCGTGGATCAAAAAAGCAGATTACCCGAACCTGCATGCTGATGTACGAATCGAAGGCGGTGCTGCAGAGGGTTATATAGTCCCGGCCCCTTCAGCCGCTTCAGCCCGGATTTTTGATAACCCGAAATATTATCTGGAACCAATTCCGCTTGACCAGATAAAACTGTACGAGACACAGGGAGTGGTGTTGAATCAGAACCCTGGCTGGCAATAAAACAAAGACTGAACAAAAGGCCTTCCATTTGGAAGGCCTTTTTTATTTTGTAGTTTTTAAGTTGTAGAATATCATAAAAACTCTTTTTCAACCCTATCTCATCTTTTAAAGTATACGATTTTAACTTCAAAACAAAGAATGGGTATCTTTTGGCCACTTTAGAATTTATTACTTTACATGAATAGAAATAAAAAACCACATTTCTAAAAAATAGAATAATTGTATAATCTTCAAATCAACTTCCCAATTAATTTGCTTGAAATAGACATTTCTTCACCGACAGATAGAATTGGAACTATTTAATGTTCCTTCTAAAGACTACATCAATTGCATAAAAGTTTATTTTTCATCTTTGACTTACACCCATAAAAAAACCGTCGACATCGACGGTTTTTTATAATTGCTTACAATATCCTTATTGAATTGCTTTTGCTTTAGCCTGCATTTCTGCAGCTTTATCAGCCTGCTTTTTACGGTTGTAATAGTCTGTCAACTGGCCCAGAACAATTTTATAGTTGGCCTTATCTTGGGGTTTCAGAGTTGTTTCTTTGCTATACAAATCGTACGATTTCACCAGGTAAGGATGAACCGCATCGAATACTGCATCCATTTTCGCATTCAACTCTTTTTTCTTCGCTGTGGCTGCGGCTGTGTTGCCTCTTACTGCATCCAGCTCACTTTGGATCTGGTACAACTGCGTCCAGTACAACTGGCTCATGAGCAAGTTGGCAGTAGTGGCGTTTGGATTGATCCGTAAAACGTTTTTCAATGCGTTCTCTGCTTTTGTACGTATTACAGAATCTTTTTCTGCTTCATCACTTGACCTGATGTGGTTGTACAGTTCAATGGCGTAGTTCATTGCGAGCACCTCGTTTTCCGGATTGGCGTTTACCAGCGCTTCATATTCAGTAAAACGCTTGCTTTTATCGCTGCTCAGGAAAAGTGTATTGTACTCCAGCCACAAGTCTTTGTATTGGGGGAAGCGCTGTTCACTGACAGAAAGATATTTTTTGGCAGTAGCCGTATCTTTTTTCTCCAGGTTTGAGTTGATCATGAAGCGATAGATACCAACATAGCTGGTGTCGTTCAGGTTCATTTCAATTAACTTATCGTAATATTTGGCAGCTTTATCATACATCTGCGCATTTTGAGCCGAATAACCGGCATACAGGTTAGCAGTTGTATCAAACTTAGCATTTGTCAAACCCTTTTGGCTCAGAACGTCAAAAACATTCAGCGCTCTTTCAAAATTGTTAAATGCCGAAGCATAGGTTTGTTTTTGGAAGCCATCCACACCTTTCTGAAAATAGCTTTGGTAAATATCAACCAGTGTTTTATGGTTTTCCAGTGTAGAAAGTAACATTTGCTGACCTTCGGGTTTACTGGCTTCTGCCTTTACATATGCCTGCATGGCATCAAAAGCATTTGCAGATAAAACACTGTCAGATTTTTGCTTTCCGAGGTTATGAAATGTCACAGCTTTGTAGAACAGGGCTTCAGGGCTGTTGTTAGCTTCAGGGTTTTCAAATACTTTGTCCAGTTTTTCTTTGGCTTCATCATACTTTCCTTTCTCAATCTTTTCCTTTACATCATCCAACTTTTCAAGTTTTTTCTGACCAAATGCTGTTGACATTGTAACGGCAAGGCCTGCGAGTAAGATCAGTTTGCGCATTTTTTTGGGTTTTTTAAAGTTTTAAGCGTTTGGAGCTTCCTGCTCTCCTTCAGATGTATTTTCTGGTGAATTGGTTGTTTCCGTTCCGTTATTCTCGTCTGCAACAGCCGTGATTTCGCCTTCCGCTTCTGCTAACAACAATTCCTCGTCCTCTTCATCCAGCTTTGTCAGTGCTGCAATCTCATCGCCTTCTTCGATCCTGATCAATTTAACACCTTGTGTAGCCCTTCCCTGTTCACTGATGGCTCCAACCTTCATTCGAATGGTGATACCACTTTTGCAGGTAATCATCAGGTCCTCTTTTTCGTCCACGTCTACCATACCTACAAGTTTACCGGTTTTCTCGGTAACAGAAATGGTTTTTACACCTTTTCCGCCGCGGTTTGTAATACGGTATTCGTCAACGGGAGTTCTTTTTCCAAATCCTTTTTCACTAACAACCAGAACAGTTCTTTCTTTTTGCGTTTCGGGATTAACACAAATCATACCAACTACTTCTTCGCCTTCATTCTCCACCTCGATGCCGGCAACCCCAATGGCGCCGCGACCTGTAGAACGTACTTTTGATTCAGGGAAACGGATAGCACGGCCTGAGTTGATCGCCATCATGATCTCGCAGTTGCCATCGGTAAGTTTGGCCTCCAGCAACTGGTCGCCTTCTACAATGGTGATGGCATTGACACCTGTGGACCGCGGACGGCTGAAATCAGACAGGGCTGTTTTCTTAATGATACCTTTTTGAGTACACAGCACAATGTAATGGCTGTTCACAAATTCGGCATCCTGTAGGTCCTTGATATCAATAATCGCTCTTACCTTATCATCCGGAGAGATCTGCAACAGGTTTTGAATCGCCCTTCCCTTGCTGTTTTTTTCACCTTCGGGTATCTGGTAAACATTCAGCCAGTAACAGCGGCCTTTTTCCGTAAAGAACAGCATTGTATGGTGCGTGCTGGCCACAAACAGGTGCTCGATGTAATCTTCCTCCCTGGTTTTACCACCCATCACCCCGCGACCTCCGCGGCGCTGTGCACGGTAATCCGAAGCAGATGTACGCTTGATATAACCCAGGTGAGAAATGGTGATCACCACGTCTTCTTCTTTGATCAGGTCTTTGATGCTAACCTCGTTGTCAAGGAAAGTGATCTCTGACTTACGGGCATTGCCAAATTTTTCTTTAACCTCGGCCAGTTCAGTTTTGATGATTTCGTACCGCAGGCCTTCATTAGCCAGCACTTCTTTCAGGTGAGCGATCAGTTTCATTAACTCGTCGTATTCCTGCTTGATCTTTTCGCGTTCCATGCCGGTAAGGCGCTGCAAACGCAGTTCAAGAATGGCTTTTGCCTGGATCTCATCCAATCCCCAGCCGGCATTTACCAGGTTATCCTTGGCTATTTCCGGGTTGGCAGAAGCACGGATCAGCGCAATTACTTCATCGAGGTGATCCAATGCAATGAGGTAGCCCTGTAAAATGTGAGCCCGCTTTTCGGCTTCCCGTAATTCATATTGTGTACGGCGGTATACTACCTCGTGGCGGAACTCTACAAACTCGGAGATCAGCTCTTTCAGGTTCAGGATCTTTGGACGGCCTTTAACGATGGCTACGTTGTTGATACCATAGCTGGTTTGCAGCTCCGTGAATTTGTAAAGTTGGTTGATCACCACGTTGGCAACGGCATCGCGTTTCAGGTCCAGCACAATGCGGGTACCTTCTTTGTTGTTCGATTCGTTGTTGATGTGTGCAATGCCTTCCAGTACTTTATCGTTCACCAGTTCCCCAATACGATTACAAAGCGAGTCCCGGTTTACCTGGTAAGGCACTTCGGTGATGATGATCTGCTCACGGCCACTGGGCTTTGTATCCACATGCAATTTGCCGCGCAACACCACACGGCCACGGCCAAAATGGTAACCTGCTTTAACGCCTTCCATACCGTAGATCGAACCACCGGTAGGAAAATCAGGCGCCTTAACATGCTGCATCAGTTCATCAATGGTGATCTCACGGTTGTCGATGTATGCCACACAGCCATCAACCACTTCATTCAGGTTGTGGGGCATCATGTTAGTAGCCATACCTACGGCAATACCACTTGAACCGTTTACCAGCAATTGCGGAATACGGGTAGGAAGCACTGTAGGCTCCTCCAGGGAGTCGTCGAAGTTGAGACCAAAATCAACGGTTTCTTTTTCGATGTCCTGGAGCATGGCCTCTGCAAGGCGGGTCATCCTGGCTTCTGTATAACGCATAGCCGCTGGACCGTCACCGTCCTGGCTACCATAGTTACCCTGACCATCAATCAGCGGGTAGCGGATGTTCCATTCCTGTGCCATACGAACCATGGCGTCATATACGGCTGAATCGCCATGCGGGTGGTATTTACCCAATACTTCACCCACAATACGGGCACTTTTCTTATACGGTTTGTTATGCCCCATGCCCAGTTCGTTCATGGCGAACAAAATGCGGCGGTGAACAGGTTTCAGGCCATCCCTTACATCCGGAAGTGCACGACCAACGATCACCGACATAGAATAGTCGATGTAAGCGGTCTTCATTTGCTCTTCAATATTGATAGGAATAATGCGGTTGAAATCGGCTGTTTCCTGGGGTTGTAAATTATTTTCCATTCTATGTTCTTAACGTCAAATTTAAAGGTGTGCAAATCTACTTTTTTTCCCCCTAAAAATGGGATAAAAAGCAGCGTTTGGTGTGACAAATTGGCCTAATCTTTACCAACAGGATGTTAATCTTTGTATACACCCAAAAAGAATAGGCATAGTATTTTCATTATTCCTTTTATATGTAAATGTGAATCTGATATGGTGCGTTATTTTTTACTGCGGGACAACCATGAAACGGGTCCCTACACGCTGGCCGAATTAAAGGGAAAAACACTTTTTACGACGGATTTGATCTGGGTCGAAGGCGAGAGCACTTGCTGGAATCTGCCCAATGAAATTTCATCATTGGAAGGAATAACTCTAGCAATTAAAAAACTACCTCCTAAACGAACAAAGCCACGTTCAATAGCGGATGCGGGGCATTCTGTTTCAGTACAAAGCAGCGCCAGTCTGTCACCTTTGGTGAAATCAGATGCAATTGATTTTTTACCGCAGGAAGATTATACACCCCCCTCTTTTGAAACACTTAAGGAAAAATATGCCCAAAAGGCGCCACAAAAACGTGTTTGGTCTCGTAAGGTCAATATCGGTGCAAACCTCCTGGGAATGATAACGCTTTTCATTGGGCTTGGTCTTTCAGCCTATATGGTGAAAAAAGCAGTGGAGAATATAGAATTTGAACCGGTGATTGCTTCAGCCGAAGCAGTAGAAATCGCTCCCGAAAAAATGCAAAGCAGCACCACCACCCATGCTGCATTTGCCAGCATTGTACCAACCGCAGAAAAGGCTTTACTTGTTCCTGATACAACTGCTGCTTCGGCAGTAACATCGCAAACTGTTTCGGCTACGGAATTGTTACCAAAGCCCCAGACAGATCAGCAAAACGAACCGGTACAACAAACGGCAAAACTTAAAGATCCTACAGCAAACGAGGAAACTGTGCAGTCATCTGTTTCCCCCGATGCAACAGGTAAAACAAATGAAAAAGAATCAACTGCCATCATTGCCGAACCAGAGAAAGAAGCGGTGGCAATAGCGGACAAAAAAGAGGATGAAAAAAAAGCGGATAAACCTGCAGGCAAACCGTCCTTACAAGTTTCGGCAAACAAATACAATGTTGGCTTTTTAGGTGGAATCAGCAATCTTGAAATCTCCGTCAGCAATCCCTCTGGACAGGAAGTAAGCAAAGCCATTGTGGAAGTTGAATTCCTCCGGCCCAATGGTAAGGTAGTTGGTTCGCAAACTGTGACCGTATCCGGAATTGCACCGGGTGGTTCAAAAACTGTTTCCATACCCGACAACAGCCGTGGTGTCAGCGTTCGGTACAAGGTGGTGAAAACAGAGAGCTAAACAAAATGTTTTGCATAGAATTGAATGATCCCTGCTTCATGCAGGGTTCTTACGTTTTACCACGTTTATCAGCCTATTTTTGAAGGAGAAACAGCAAGGCTCGCAACTGTTTACGGAACAGGTGCGAAACACCTTAACCCTTATTTATTCCTGAAGAATTCATTATGCGGCAGATTTTACTTTTTGGAGCAGGCAAATCATCCACAGCACTGATCAACTACTTCCTGGTTCATGCAGCTGCAGAAAACTGGCAATTGACGATAGCAGACGCCGATGAAAACAACATATTGGAAAAAATTGGCGATGCGCCCTTAGCCAAAGCGGTGGCAATGGATATAGCCGAAAATGAAGGCCGGGGTGCTTTGATTCGTGAAGCCGACATTGTGATTTCCCTGTTACCTCCGGCACTGCACTACCTGGTGGCACAGGATTGCCTGCGGCTGAAGAAAAATCTGCTCACCGCTTCCTATGTTGATGAAGCGCTTAGTGAAATGAGGACTGAGATTGAAAAAAATGGCCTGTTGTTTCTATGCGAGATGGGACTCGATCCGGGAATAGACCATATGAGTGCCAAACGTATGATTGACGCCATTCATGCGGAAGGCGGTAAGATTACTTCGTTTTATTCGCACTGTGGCGGACTGGTAGCCCCGGAAAGCGATGACAATCCCTGGCATTATAAGATCAGCTGGAATCCACGCAATATTGTATTGGCAGGGAAAGGTGGCGCCATTTTTAAAAAAGAAGGTGAAATCCGTGAGCTGGAATATGAAAATCTTTTCGAAGAAAAACGCTATGTGTCAATTCCGGGTTCTGATTTGCTTTGCTGGTATCCGAACCGTGACTCTTTAAGTTATATTCCAAAATACGGTCTTGAAGAAACAGCGACATTTATCCGTACAACGCTCCGCCATCCCGATTTTATTTACGGTTGGAAAAACCTGGTGGAGTTGGGCCTTACAGACGATACAGTGAAATATGAGACGGATGGAAAAAACCTGTTGCAGGTATTTAAGGAGCATCTCGACAGCAGGGACTTTGGCGCATGGCTGGAAAATAAATTACATGAGCAATTTGATTCCACAAAATCGCTTCTCTCGGAACTGGTGAACCTTGTAAAACTGGAAGAAGAAGCCGCTGAAAAAGGCATTGATCCGGTTGAGGAATTTATGATGGTGGATGACAATGGCGACCTGCAGAAGGTTGATATTGACGACCTGAAAGTAAATGCAGCTGCTACCCTCGCCGACCGGATGCATGATGCGAATCTTACTTTGAAGCAGTTGTTCTTCCTGGGAATGGACGACGAAAAAACTTTTGTCAACAAAGGAAAGTGTAGCATGGCCGACGTGTTACAGTTCTGTCTAGAAACAAAACTGAAACTGCAGCCGGAGGATAAGGACATGATCGTTATGCTGCACGAACTGGAGTATGAAAAAGACGGGGTGTGTTACAAAACATCTGGTCTCTTACAACTAAAAGGCGAAAACGCCATACATACAGCCATGGCCAAAACTGTGGGACTTCCTCTGGCAACGGCCGCAAAACTGATTTTGAACGGAACCATCACCAGTAAAGGTTTACAGATCCCGGTAAGCAAAGAAATTTATGAACCCGTGCTGAAAGAGCTGGAGCGGGAAGGCATTATTTTCACTGAAGAAACAACCCCAATACCTGCTTCATGATCCAGCTAAGGCTCTCAGCAACGGTACCGCTTCTTTCATTCCTTCTGTAGCCGGTTTTTCTATTGTGGTGAAGTTGGGCAACCCGTGCAGGTAAGGGATCTTTTTATCAATAATAAATTTTGGAACAGAAGGAGGTGCAAAATTCACCAGTCCGGCTGCAGGGTACACCACCAAGGATGTTCCAATAATCAGGAAAATATCAGCCTGACTCACCAATCTTGCTGCTTTTTCCATCATCGGAACCGGTTCTTCAAACCACACAATGTGCGGACGCAGCTGGGCACCGTCTTCTGCTACATCGCCCATCCTGATATCATCGTGAACCGGATAGATCAATGCTTCATTTCTTTCGCTACGCATTTTTAAGATCTCCCCATGAAGGTGCAAAACCTGGGATGAGCCTGCCCTTTCGTGAAGGTCGTCAATGTTTTGCGTGATAATCTGTACAGAAAATTCGTCTTCCAGCCTTGCAAGGGCAAAATGGGCTTCATTGGGGGCAGCCTCCTTTACATTATGACGGCGCATGTTATAAAACTCCTGCACCAGGGCAGGGTTCCGCTTCCAGGCAGTAGCGGTTGCCACTTCGTTGATATCATAACCTTCCCAAAGTCCGTCGCTGTCCCGGAAGGTTTTTAAACCGCTTTCCGCACTAATGCCGGCACCGCTTAATACAACCAGTCGTTTTTTGTTCATTCCTAAAAATAAGACCTCGTGAGAATATGCTGAACCGAAAAATGGATCCCTGGATTCTATTTATGGCCGGGTAAACTTTTTGCTTGTATGCCAATAAATCGTAAACATGAAAAGCAGGGCCAGCCTTAAAAGTCACCCGATTCACCCCATGCTCATTGGGTTTCCCATTTCTTTCTTTATGGGAGCTTTTGTGTTTGATCTGTTATCCTATATCCTTCAGCAGGAGTCATTGGCTACAACCGGTTACCACCTGGTGATAGCAGGAATTATCGGTGCAGTATTGGCTGCAGTGCCGGGTATCATTGACTTTCTCTATACAGTGCCGCCAAAGAGTTCGGCAAAAAAACGAGCAGCTAAACATGGCTTGCTCAACGTAACCAACCTGCTTCTTTTTATTGCCATCTTCTTCCTGCGAAAATATGAAAGTATTGATCTTTTATGGATCGTTATCTTGGAAGGTATTGGCGTGGGTTTGTTGTCTACTGCCGGTTGGCTGGGTGGCACACTGGTGTACCGCAATCAAATTGGTGTGAACCCCCGCTACGCCTACGCCGGTAAATGGAAAGAAGAATACCTTGAGGCTGGTAATGATCCCCTGCAGGTTGCTACTAAAGATGAATTAAAAATTGACCAGATGAAGCTGGTTCATATCAACAACGAACGCATTGTTATAGCCCGGTCTGATAAAGGATATGTTGCTTTTAGCGATCACTGTACCCACCGGGGCGGTTCGCTGGCTGGTGGTTCCATGATCTGCGGAACGGTGCATTGTTCCTGGCATGGTTCGCAATTTGATGTACATGACGGTTCCGTGAAAGCGGGTCCTGCCAAAGAAGGCATTAAAACGTATCCCCTGGAAGAAAAAGGTGAAGCGGTCTATCTGCATTACCAAAAAAATAAAGAGTAATCATGGCCTATATCGTACAAAAATCGCCGTTCATTGTTCCCACCACAGATGGTAAACTGATTGAAGAACACGTTGGCCTTGCGGCAACCGGTGAAGCAAAGCTCAGTATCGCCCATATGATAGCACCTCCCGGTTGGAGTGAGCCACATCAAACACCACAATTTGATGAATACACACTGGTGAGTCGTGGTAAAAAACTTGTAGAGGTGGATGGTGAGCAGGTGATCCTGGAAGGAGGCCAAAGTATTCTTGTAAAGAGTGGAACCAGGGTCCGCTATTCCAACCCTTTTGATGAGGAATGTGAATACTGGAGTGTTTGTCTTCCGGCCTTTTCAATAGATGAAGTGAATCGTGAAGAAAGCTAAAGTTGTCCCCATAGCTGTTTTTGGAATTTTTTTTGTAACCATCAAACAAAGGATTTGCTATGCAAGAACATTCATTTGAGTTATTGTTGAGTGGCGTTCCCTATTTCGTAAAAGCGGAACCCTTTTCTTTTAACGGTGAAACACGATTTAAAGTAAGTTACAACAACAGTGATGAACACATCTTTACTTGGGATTCGAGCCTGGGGAGACTGGCACCAATTGATGATGACGCCGGTACTATACCCGATGATTTGGAAGTTGCGATAGCAGGAAAATTACAGGCGGGTAAATACTAAATCAAAACAAAGCAGAACAAAGCAGAAAGAAGAAGGCAGTTCAAATCGAACTGCCTTTCTTTTTACAAGAGAAATTATTTACAACGTACATAACATTTTTCGTACATGTAAAACCAGATAGCATTCAATGACTGCTTTTATTTTTGTCCAGCCAGTTCCATCACCACCCGCCATTCTTCCTCTTTTACCCCTGTAACCGACAAGCGACCAAGTCGCAAAATTTCCATATTCTTTAATCTTTCATCTGCCTTTATCGTTTTCAGGGAAACCGGTGATTTAAGTTTTTTAACCGGTTTCAGGTCCACCACCACCCAGGCATCTTCGTCCGTAGTTGGATCCTGGTAAGCTTCTTTTACTACTTTGGCAATACCTACAATCTCCAATCCTTCGTTACTGTGGTAAAACAAAACTTCATCCCCTTTTTTCATGGCTTTCAGATTATTGCGGGCTGCATAATTGCGAACACCATCCCAAAAAGTTTTTCCATCTTTTTCAAATTGTTCCCAACTGTATTTGAACGGTTCGGATTTTACCAGCCAATATGCCATTTGTTGTTTTTATTTATGCGGGTGCAAGAATAAAAAATTATCGATGGGAATCCAAGAAATCATCTTTTTACATTCAGGGTTTACAGTAAACAATATCACAGGATTCAAGTGGATGACAACAGGCTATTACCAAAAGAAGTTGTTACAGATATTACTGCTCATTCTGGCGGAAGCGTTTCCGGACTTTTTCGAGCTCCTCGGCTGTGAGGGTTGATGTTTTCTTTAGCACCGATATAAAGTAGGATACTTCTTCCTCGGAGGCAGGACAACCGGAATTCTTTCCGGTTGACATTTCAGAATCAACCAGCACCTTTCCTTCGCCATCTAAAACATACCAATACGGCAGCCCTTTTTCTGCACCGCCATTTTTTTGCAGGAAAGCAAGTGCACCTTCATTTTCCAGGTGCTTTTTATGCTGTGACTCATAAACTGTCAGGTGAACTGTTTCGTAATTTCTATCAATGAGTGATTTTATGCTTGAATCATTCAGGGATGCATCCATTTTGCGGCACCAACCACACCACGAAGCATGAAAGATCAGTAAAACATTTTTGCGTCCGGCTTTTGCTCTTTCCAGGGCCGGGTTCAGCAACGCGTCAACAGGAGGTGCAGTTTCTTTTGCCTGTGCAAAAAGCAGGTAACTAAAAAGCATGAAAAGAAATGTCAGGAAGAATCGCATGGTCTTGATAATTCAGTTTAAAATAGCTTTTTTTTCTTGCGTCAAAAAGCTGATTATGAAAATAGCCTCTTTCTTCTTGGTGTCCTGGCTGTTGCCTATGCTTTTAATGGTAAAACCAATGCTGCAACAAATACTGAGAACCCAATTGCAGATACACCGGGTATGAAACAATACTGGCTGGTTACACTACTGCGGGGAATCAACCGCACACATGATAAAGCCACGGCTACACGAATTCATGCCGCTCACATTGCCAATATTGAACGTCTCAATAGGGAAGGCTATATTGTGATGGCTGGTCCTATGGGATATGACAAATTCCTGCGGGGAATATTTTTCATGGATGCAAAAGATTCGGCAACGGTTTCGCAACTGGTAATGCAGGATTCTGTGGTAATTACGGGACGCCTTCAATTTGAAATTCATCCCTGGTGGACGCGGACAGGAACGTATATTTTTAAATAAGCTTGTCTAACCCGTTTTTGGATGTTTAGGAGTAATCCCTAGAACTATTATGGCAGAGCGATATAAAATAACATCACATTTAAAATTCCTTCGCATCCACCCAACTCACAGTACAGACTATTTTGTCGCAAACACCTGTGTCCAGTAATCTCCAACCCTGGCAACACCCATTTCTTTGAATGTTTTGCTCATGATGTTCTTGCAATGTCCGGGGCTCAGCAGCCAACCTTTTACTACCTCCTTTTCGGTACGATAGCCAAAGGCAATATTCTCACCATAGGTTTTCCAGCTATACCCCATTTTATCGATGCGGTTGCCGGCTTTGCTTCCATCCTTTGAAGCATGCGAAAAATAATTGTTGGCGTACATGTCGTTGCTATGCACCAGCGCAGCCTGCTCGAGTTTTGAATTCCAGGCTATTGGTGCCGCAGCCGGGTAATAAGTGTCACCGCATTTGCAGCCCTTTTGGCGAACCTGGTTGATAAGTTGCAACAACAGCTTTTTATTGACAGGCCACGGCTCCGGACCTTCATCGTTCAGGTTGGGTAACGTGGTGTTCTGAAAAATGGTAAAAAACAAGGGAAGTATAAACAAAAAGGGTTTCATCGGCAATGGTTTCTTACCTCCTTATAACTTTATCCTTCCCGAAATATTGCTGCTCTTGCGTTAAAAGATTGTTGCAAAATTGCCAAAAAAAGGGGCTATTTCAGATACGTTTTCATCTCTTGCGCATAGGCAGCCGCCGCCTTTGCCGCCGCTTCAGCATAATCTTCTCCTCCTGACGCGTAAATAATGGCTCTGCTGGCATTCACCAGTATTCCGCAATCATTGATAGAAGCTTTTTCTGAAATTTCCTGGAGACTTCCTCCCTGTGTTCCTACTCCCGGAACAAGGTAAAAGTGGTTTGGCGTCAGGTTGCGGATCGTTTCAAATTCCTGTGGATTGGTAGCACCAATGACAAACATCAGGTTGTCTTCCGTACCCCAGGCAGAAGCTGTGCGCAGAACGGTTTCGTATAAAAATGCAGTATGATGCGAAGCAACATCCAACGCCAGTTCGGCAGATTCGATGGCAGCTGAAGTAGGTTGAACCAATCGTTGCAGTTCAAAATTCCTCGCGCCAGGATTGGAGGTGAGCCCGAGAAGGATTGTCCATTTGTCTTTAAACTCCAGAAACGGTCGGATACTATCTTCACCCATATACGGTGCAACGGTGATGGCATCAAAGTTCAGCGTTTCAAAAAAAGCTTTTGCGTATTGTGCTGATGTATTGCCGATATCGCCACGCTTTGCATCAGCAATGGTAAAATGCGTGGGAGGAATGTAGCGCACTGTTTCTTCCATCACTTCCCAACCCTTTACTCCATGCGCTTCGTAAAATGCCGTGTTGATTTTGTAACCCACACAAAAGTCCATGGTAGCATCAATGATAGCCTTATTGAACTGAAGCATACCATTCGGTGTACGGGGAAGATGGGCCGGAAGTTTTGCCGGGTCTGTATCCAATCCTACGATCAGGTAGGAACCTTTTGAAAATATATGGGCAACGATTTCCTTTCTTGTCATTGGGCAAATGTAAGGATCGCAGTTTTCAGAATCTGTGCAAAACGCCACACTTCTTCAAATGTGTTGTAAAAGCTGACAGGCGCAATGCGAATAACATCGGGCTCACGCCAATCGGCAAAAACACACATACGGCTAAGTTCATTAAATACCTGTTTGCCATTTTTTATCTGCATGGATACCTGGCAACCTTTGCTGTTTTCCGGTTCTGGCGTAATGATTTTTAATGCATCATTTGGTGTAGCTGCCTGTACTTCTTTCAACACGAACCAAGTGTAATCCGATAAGTGCTTGTTTCGGGCAAATACATTTTCAACACCAGCTTCGTTGAAAAGATCCAGTGCTGCTTTGTGGGCCGCATACAAAATAGGCGATGGCGTACTCAGTTGCCAACCTTCGGCAGAGGCTTCAGCATTGAACTCCTTTTCCATCAGGAACTGCGTTTCTTTTTTGCTCCCCCACCAGCCTGCATAGCGATGAAGCGAAGCATCGTTGTGGTAGCATTGGTGTACAAACACGCCACCAATGCCACCCGGACCCGAATTCAGGTATTTGTAACTGCACCAGCAGGCAAAATCAACGTTCCAGTTGTGAAGCTGCAACGGTACATTGCCCGCAGCATGCGCCAGGTCAAATCCAGCTTTAGCGCCAGCTGCCTGCGCAGCTGCGGTAAGCACTTCCATGTTAAACACCTGCCCGGTATAATAATTCACACCTCCCCAAAAAAGAAGCGCCAGTTCATCTTTATGCCTTTCAATGGCAGCCAGGATATCTTCTTCACGGATCAGTACCTCCCCTTCCCGCGGCTGCACTTCAATAATAGTATCATCCGGATTGTACCCCCGCTGTTTCACATGGGTATACAGCATGTACTGATCGCTTGGAAAAGCTTTTGTTTCGCAAAGTATTTTGGTGCGTTTGCCGGCAGGCTGATAAAAGCTCACCAGCATTAGGTGAAGGTTTACCGTCAATTGGTTCATGGCGACAACCTCTTCGGGATAGGCACCAACAATTGCGGCAAGTGCAGGTTGGAGTTGGCGGTGGTATTCCAGCCAGGGGGCTTCACCCTTAAAAAAGCCTTCCACACCCAGGTTATTCCACTGCTGTAATACCTGGTTGATAGCTGCTGCAGTATAACGAGGCTGCAAACCCAATGAGTTGCCTAAAAAATAAATGGCATCCTTACCCTCATGTTGAGGCAACAAAAAATGCTGACGGAAGGAACGTGAAAGTTCAGTTGCATCGGTTTGCTGCGCAAATGCTAAGGTATTCTGGAACTCCATGCAATTGAAATTAAATTGATCCGGTTCGGCCACCATCCACAGGTATGCTGGTGCCGTTTACGTATGCAGCTGCGGGTGAGGCCAGGAAGGCAGCCATGGCCGCTATTTCCGTGGGTTCTCCAAAACGTTTGGCAGGCACTTCATCCATCATGCCTTTTTCGATCTCCTCGCTAGATACACCAGCTTTTTTTGCATTTGCCTGGATCAGCGCTTCTAACCTGGATGTGGTGGTAAACCCCGGCAAAACATTATTCACTGTAATTCCAAATTGACCTAATTCATTGGCCAACGTTTTTGCCCAGGAAGCCATCGCACCACGAATGGTATTGGAAACACCAAGGTTAGCCAATGGAATTTTTACAGAAGTAGAAATAATGTTAATGATGCGGCCAAAACCCTCCTGCTTCATGCCTTCCAAAACAGCTTTCACAAGGATATGGCTGGTGATGACATGCTGCTGAAACGCCTGCAGGAATTGTTCTTCCGTAGCCTGAACGATAGGTCCCGCCGCTGGTCCGCCGGAGTTATTAACTAAGATATGTACAGGCGCTTCCGAAACGATCGTTTGGATCTGCATTCGCAAGGCTGCTTCATCATTAAAGTCAAACGCATGGTAATAATGCATCTGTCTGAGACTTGTATCGAGTTTTGCTATGACGGTCTTTAAATTTTCTTCATTTCGGGCCAGCAGGATGCAATTGGCTCCCATCAGGGCCAGCTCTTCTGCAATAGCAGCGCCGATTCCCTGGCTGCTGCCGCAAATGATTGCATTTTTTCCTTCAAGTGATAAATTCATGTCTTCTTTTTCCTTTCTGTCTATTTAATCTTCAGTTACAGGTGGGGAAGCAAAAACAGCAGTTGTTCTTTTCTTCATTTCTTCAGCAACCAGCTTTGCATCGCCCCCCTGCTCATCCAGTTTTTTGATGATGTTGTGATAGCTCTCTTCGTCACGGTTTTGACTCAATTTGAATACATGTTCAATCTCCTGTACCTCCACTTCAAAAGCAACGATCGCATAGAGCAAGCGACTGCGATAATCCTCAGGAAGATTATCATAAGCCGTTGCCGAATCGCTATGGTAATTTTCAAAGTGAAGACTGGTTTTCCGCAATACCTCCACCAGGCCCTCTTCACCAAGGAATCTGATCTTGCCTTTTACATGTACGGACATATAGTTCCATGTTGATGCCTGGTGCGGGTTGGTGTACCAGGTTGCACTCACATAGGCATGCGGACCGGTGAACACACACAAGACGGAAGGGTTCGAAGCAAATACTTTGTGGTGATCCGTGTTTCGCATCATGTGCCCGGAAAGGTAAAGACTGCCATCACGTTCCTCTATAAAAACCGGGATCTGTGTGGCAACAGGTTTTTGCTCCCTGTCGCAACCGGCCATAAAGGCAAACGGATGCTGGTGGATGAAATCGAGTATAACCGTTTTGTCTTTTTCTTTAAAATATGGCAGATTGTACATTGAAATATTATTTTAGCCGCTATGAAAGCACTGCTCAAATTAAGCGTATTTCTCCTTTTCTTCATTTTGCCAATTTCTAACGCTGCTCAGGATTATTCCTCTCCGCAACCTGATGAAGGAATGGACATATTCCTTCTCATCATCGGAAGTATTTTTATATGTGCTATGATAGGAGCTTCCATAGTTGGTGCTTTCCTGGCAGCCCTTGTCATTCTGCTTTTCTTTTCCTTGTCAGCGCTAGGTATGCTATCTGCCTCACTTGCAATCGGACTTTACAAACGATCCTTTTCTGCAGGTTTTAAAAGTTTATTCCTTATCTTTTTTGGTATCACCAGTGCTGTTCTGGGTACAGGAGGATTGTTGCTTTTCAATATGTTTATTCCGCTGCACTTATCAGGCAATTATCTCGCCTTTATCGGTTTTTCCGGTGGCCTGGCAGGCGGACTGCTTCTAGGTCGCATTTTATTTTATATTGTAAAAGAACTTATCGCGACGCTTGCAAAACGACTGAAACCTGCTTGAGTTTTAGCGCTCTTCCACCACTTCTGCCACCTCTTCGCTGTTCATGTGTGCATTACGCATAGATACACTGCGGGCTACCACACCGGCAAACTCTTCAAAGGCTTTTTTAGTCACCGCATCATCACTCACCATAATGGGTACACCAATGTCGCCGCCTTCGCGAATGCCTTGTACCAGCGGAATTTGTCCTAAAAAAGGAAGATCATACTCTTCTGCCAGCCGTTTTCCACCTTCTTTGCCGAATATATAGTATTTGTTGTCGGGCAGTTCGGCCGGAACAAAATAGCTCATGTTCTCCACCAGCCCGATAATTGGTACATTCAGTTGTGCCTGGCTGAACATGGCGATACCTTTCTTCGCATCAGCCAGCGCTACATCCTGCGGCGTGGTTACCACCACAACGCCTGTTACCGGGGCTGATTGCATCAGGGTCAGGTGAATGTCGCCGGTACCAGGAGGCATATCTATCACGAGGTAGTCCAGCTCACCCCACTGCACATCGGTAATAAACTGGCGGATGGCACTGCTGGCCATAGGGCCACGCCAAACGACTGCATTTTTTTCATCTACGAGCAAGCCAATGCTCAGCAGCTTTATGCCATAGCGTTCCAGCGGAACGATCATGGCTTTTTCAGCCACACTGGTCATCATTGGTCGCTCACCACGAACGCCAAACATGATGGGTACGCTGGGGCCATATATATCTGCATCCATCAAACCTACACGGGCACCGCCCTGTGCCAGGGCAAGAGCTAGGTTGGCTGAAACTGTACTTTTCCCAACACCGCCTTTACCACTCACCACAGCAATAATATTTTTTACGCCGGGTAGTACATCTTTTTTATCGGCACGGATCGTTGTTGTGCTGGAAGTAAACTTAACATTCACCACAGCGGTTGCATTGAAATTTTTGATGGCTTTGATACAGTCGTTCTTGATCACTTCTTTCAGCGGGCAGGCAGGCGTGGTTAGCACCACGGTGAATGAAACATAGTTTCCTTCAATTGTGATGTCACGGATCATGTTCAGGGTTACAAGGTCCTGTCTCAGATCAGGTTCCTGAACCGTACTTAACGCATTTAATATATCTTGTTGTGTCATTTCCTGATTGTTAATGAAAGCGCAAAGTTAACCCAAACACAATTCGTTGGGAAGAGATATAAATCATGCGTTTTATTTTTGAAGAGATGAAAAAAGCCTTACCCGTCTTCTTTTTATTGACTTTTTTTTGGAGCAAGCAGTCGCATGCCCAATTTGAAACTGTAAAAGACTCGGTCGTACAGTTATATGGTATTGTGATGACGGCAGACAGCCTGGTGGGAATCCCGGCAGTAAGTGTCTCCATCCGTGGATCCAACCGGGGTACGGTCAGCAACAACCAGGGTGTATTTTCCATTGTTGCGCTGAAAGGAGATGTTGTGGAATTTACTCACGTAAGCTTTAAGCCGAAAACGGTGGTTATTCCACGGAACATTGAAGGTAATCAATATAACGTCGTCCAGTTATTGGTGGAAGACACAGTTTACCTGCCTGCTACCATTATCCGGCCCAAACCCTCACCCGAACAATTTGCCAGGGATTTTGTCACCATGAAAGTTCCTGATGATGATATTGAGATTGCCCGCCAGAACAACAGTGCCGCCAAGCGTCGTATCCTGATGGAAAGCACACCTTCTGACGGTGCCGGTGCAACAGCCATGCAGTTCAGGAATGTAGCCAACAGGGCCGTTTACCAGGGACAAACACCTCCGATGAACATCTTTAATCCGGCAGCCTGGTCGGAGTTTATCAAGTCCTGGAAGCGGGGCGATTACAAGCGAAAAAATTAGCCCTTATCCAAGCGAAGAGTCCTGCCACCGGCAGGATTTTTTTTGCAGCAATGCTTTGTTAAACAACAAAGCCTTACCATGCATTCTGTGCACAAAGGAGGAAATTTGCAAAAACAATCGGGATGAAAAAGATCGTGTTGGTTTTGCTCTTGTTGGTGATAGGGAACTGGGCCTCGGCCCAAAAAATTGACAGCATCTATTTCCATCTTTATACCGACAGTCTAAAGAAAGGATTTTACAATTACATCAATGTAGACGGCAAAACAGCTGATGGCAAATGGCTACCTCTGACTGCAGAAGAAATCATTTTCTCAACAGCCAATGATACCACGCTTTATTTTAAGAACAACGACCTTTTTATTGACAGTGCGTACACAAAAGAAACAGTAACGGTAAAAGCAACCCTGAAAAGTAATCCCCAGATCTGGAAAGAAGTTACGATCTACATACGAAAAAGAGGATTTGATGAGCCGCTGAAGACCAATGAGGAGATACTGGAGGAATACCGGAAAACGCCGGTGAGAAAGAAAAAATCCTGAGTTGTGAATGGTCAGCGGTGAGTGAAGAAAATCTACCCCTACTCACCACTGACAATTGACCACTCGCCACATTACATTTTCTTCGCGTCTTCCAGGAATTTAGCAAGACCAATATCCGTTAACGGATGTTTCAGCAGGCCGAGAATAGACTCCAGTGGACAGGTACATACATCAGCACCCAATTCAGCAGCCCGAACAATATGATTGGAATTGCGGATTGAGGCCGCCAGAATTTCTGTTTTATATCCCTGCACCGTAAAAACATTTGAGATTTGTCCGATCAGTTCCATGCCATCCCAGCCTGTGTCATCAATACGGCCGATAAAAGGTGAAACATACGAAGCCCCGGCTTTGGCGGCAAGGATAGCCTGGCCAGCAGAAAAAACCAGGGTACAGTTTGTACGAATGCCATTGTCCGTAAACCATTTGATGGCCTTTACGCCGTCCTTTATCATGGGAACTTTTACCACGATATTGGGGTGAATGGCTGCCAGCTTTTTACCTTCTTCTATGATCGTGTTTAAATCAGTGGTCAGCACCTCGGCGCTGATATCGCCATCTACCATTTCGCAAATGGTTTTGTAATGCTGATTGATCGCTTCTTCTCCCCGAATACCTTCTTTTGCCATTAGGGAAGGATTGGTGGTAACGCCATCAAGAATTCCCAGTTCGTGTGCTTCTTTGATCTGTGCAAGATTTGCTGTGTCAATAAAAAATTTCATAATGTGCTGGCCCTTTCGGGAAGTTTTGTATCACCCCGGCAGAAGTGATGCGTGATAGAATGGCTGAATCAATTTCTGAACACTAACTGAGCGACACAACCTGTAACGATATAATCAATACTGTTGGTCACAAGAATCTTTGTCCAGATTTCAGAGACGCAATTTAAGAAGGAAACGTTAAATGAGGGAAATCAATAGTGGAAGAGAAAAGGCAAAAAAATGGCAGGCTACTTACATCGCACCGCTACAACCGCCTACCCTTGCTACCTTCCGATCCTGGGGGAGTTCAGCAGGAGCTGGCCGTATAAGACCTGCCGCTGCAAATATAGGCGATTCCTTATTTCAACACGTTTTCTCTTGTTGTTAATTTCTTTTAGGGGACAAGAAGTTTCTGAAAAGCAGGCTGGAGGCCGTTTTGTAAACTCCTGAAAGGGATAAATAAATTGATTTCACCAACAGCGTACGCCGCTATCTCGTAAGGATTGTACACAAAACCGATGCCTTTGCTTGTAACATAAAAATTGTTATTGGGAGTAATCTTGTTCTCAAAGAGAACTTCGCTAAGCGAATCGGTTGGCTTCAGCTTGAACTGAGACCGCAGGGTTTTTGCCAGCAAGGAAATCAACTGCTTTTGTCCGGCAGGAGTCATCACATCAGCCAGTTTCAGCTGCTTTTTATTTGTTAGATCAAAGCTATGAAACGTGGTGTTGTAGTTGCCATGGGCTCCACCGGAATATAGATAACTGAACCTGGCAACTGTGGCTAGTTTGCCGTCATAATAAGCCAGTAAAACCCGATCAGTCTGATCGGTATTGTACATAAAAGAAGTCTCCTTGAAATCAGCCGGCTTTACATCTTTCATATCGGCTGCATATTGCCGGAAGAACATTTCTTTCTTTTGCAGTATCACCTGTCCAATGGGTACTTCCGCCGCTTGTTCATCATACATTTTTAAAATGACTTTCTTTAAATAGGCATCCAGTTCCGTCGCACCGGTTGGCCAGACAGCAGCGGCTAAAAACGTAGCTTGGGGTGATTCTGTCATTTTTGGCAAAAGCTTCCTCTCTCCTTCCGTAAAAACATATGCCATAGTTAGACCTGTAGTTTCTTTCCCACTTAATGGCAATGATTGCGGGTTCGTCTCTTTTTTCCAGCTTCCTGTAAGATCACTGCCTTTTAAAGTAAAAGTGAAAAACTCCATCGCATGCGGTGATGGAAAAGCCGTAAGGTGGATAGCTCCCTGTACAGTTGTGTCATCACCGGTAAAGTGCACAGGTACCTGTGTTGTTTTGTAATAGTAATAACCATCGTAAGTATGTCCGGCTTTGTGCAGGTGCAACATCACAGGATATTTGCCAATGGTGGCATCAATTTGTTTATACCAGCTGTTGCTTTGGGCAAAAGAGGCAAATGCGATGCACAGGAAGCTGAGAAAGGTTATTATTCGCATGGAATAAATTTACAATTTCTTTCTAGCAAACCTGGGTAGAAATGCTGCCCTCTTTTTTTAAGCTACCGCTGAAAAACAGAGCTCAAGGTTGTATAACCGATGCACTCATCGGCACGGGCGCCAAACGGCCTGTAATACACCAATACGGTATAATTATTTTCGGTCGTCCAGTTGTTACCCTCCGTCTGGCTGAAGCTTACCGGGCCACCACCCACCGGTCGGGTAGCATAGAGATAATTGTAATAGCCCTGTTTTAGCAGCAAGGTCTTTTCATAGGCGCCTGTTTCTGGGTTAAAATGCATCAGGCCAGTTGTGTCGGAGGCAAAATGCGTCATCTCGCCAAAAATGAAAACGTTGCTGCCTTCAATTGGCCGACGATTGGGTGGTATATAGGTAAAGTGCGTATAGGCATAATCGCCCTGCCAGAAAGGATTAATGCTTTCAAAAGTTTCGATCGTAAAGCTGCCGTTGATATCGCGGTAATAAACAAAGGGCTGGCCGGTACGACTGCCTTCTGTTTTTACATATACATGCACCGAATCTTTGCGGTTATCCAGCGTCTCCATACGGTCGCTGCGCAGACGCAGACTGCGCAAATCCAGCCAGCGGAATTCACGGGCGGCTTCCATGCCTGTTATCGCCTCGTCACTGTATTCAAAATAATTGCCCCGCCAAATCGTCGGCCTGTCTATAAACAGAGCCGTTTGAAAATTTTGATTCTGCAGCACCACCACCTTCAGGTCCTGCGGGCTCATGACCTTGATGCGTTGGTCGGTAGTTACCGCCAGTTGCAGTTTTTGCCCTGTGCGGAACAGGGTTGCATTAAAAGGCTGCTGCACCAGGGCACCTATCTGTGCCAATGTATTGGTTACAACAAAACGTTTGGTAAATACCATTTGCGTAGTATCGTTGTTCAGGAAAATACGCAAAAGATAATTACCGGCCCGGCTTGGCGCACTGTTCCGGTCGGGAATAGTGGCCTGGTAATGTATATAGGGAATGGTAACAAGCGATGAATTGCGGTACGTGGTGATGCGTGATGACTGGAATCCACGGATGTAATCAAATGTGGTGAGCATGCTGGGTGTCCAGTCGGCATTGCATAACTGGAAGGAGTAATAGTAATTTTTCACCCTGGCGTCCAGGTCATCAAATTCCAATTGCAACACATCTGCACTATTAAGTTGAATAATTGGGAAAGAAGTCTGGTCACCGGAGCGGAACAGCTTTACAGATTTCACGGTAGGACTAAAAACCTGTGTTTGTGCAAAGGCATTTGGAATGGCTGCAAAACAAAACAAGGCTAAAAAAAAGGTACTGAACGTCCGGGTCATGTTTAAAAATAATGGTTTTCGGCTCGCAGGCCTATTTTTGATCTATCTAAGGACGAAGAAATGGAGGATTTGGTTTTCTTCTTCCAGTGAACAATTGAATTATCGTGAATATACCCGCATTCATAGCCAAGCGCATTGCCTTCAACCAGCAGAAATCATTTTCCCGGTTTATTATCCGCCTGTCTATTTTGGCAACGGCCATCAGTGTGGCGGTGATGATCATTACCTTGTCTTTCGTTAATGGTTTTCAGAAAACAGTCAGCCAGAAAGTGTTTTCATTTTGGGGGCATGTACGCATTTCTTACCTGCAACCGGGCAAGGCTTCCATTGCCGAAGAAGAACCCATCCGCCAGAACGATTCGCTGGTCCGCAGCATCAAAACCATTCCGCAACTGCGGTCCATTCATCCCTTTGCTACAAAGTATGCCATTTTAAAAACAACCGATGAAATGGAAGGCGTGCTGCTGAAGGGATTGGACCCTACATACGACTCCACGAACCTGAAGCCCTTTATCAAGGAGGGCCGGTGGATTCAATTTAACGACAGCACCTATGCAAGAGAGATTGTGATTTCTACCTACACTGCCGCACAACTCGACCTCAAACTTAATGACCGCATACTGATCTATTTTGTGCGGCCGGATGGAAGCCTGCGGCCGGATAAGCTGACGATTGTTGGTGTGTACAAAACAAGTATCGAAGAATATGATCGCACCTTTGCTATTGGTGACCTGAAATTAATCCGGCGGCTTAACGGCTGGGAAGAGGACGAGATCGGCGGCTACGAAATTTTTCTAAACGATTACCAGCAGATGGGCCCTGTTGCCGACGAAATTCATAACAACAACCTTTTTCCGCCGCAGCTATCCGCTAAAACTGCCAGAGAACTGTATCCCAATATTTTTGATTGGTTGGATGTTCAGGACACCAACCAGGCCATTCTAATTACTATTATGGTCATCATTGCAGCTATAAACCTGATCACCTGTCTTATTATTCTTGTGCTGGAACGGTTACGCATGATCGGTATCCTGAAAGCTGTTGGCGCTTCCAACTGGACGGTGCAGCGAATCTTCTTATACCAATCTGGCATTATAACGTTTACAGGCATTTTCGCGGGGTCCCTTTTTGCACTGCTGCTGCTTTATCTTCAAATCAAAACAGGATTTGTCAGGCTTAAAGAAGAAGCATATTTTATGGAAACAGCCGCAGTGGAGATTGTCTGGTGGCAGGTGGCAGCCGTTATTGCCGGAACGCTGATCCTGGCTGTTTTGATCCTCCTGATCCCATCGCTGCTGGTCCGAAAAATTCAACCCATCAAAGCCATTCATTTCCGTTAAGGAAGGAGGTGCGAAAGCAGGATGCCCGTAGCGACAGCCGCATTCAGAGATTCGGCTTTGCCACGGCGGGGAATGGTTACCGGGTCTGTGGCCCTCTTGATCCACTCCGTACGGATGCCTTTCGATTCATTCCCGATGATGAGAATGCCTTTTTCAGTTTTGGAAAACTCATAAAGAGATTTGCCATGTAACGTTGCAGCATATACGGGAACCGTTTGTTCATGCAGCCAGGTCTCTTCTTTGTCATAATAAACATTAACCCGGCTGATGCTGGCCATTGTTGATTGTACAACTTTTGAATTGTATAGATCGGCACAACCCGCACTGCAAACAATATTTTCTATGCCAAACCAATCGGCAATCCGTATGATGGTACCAAAGTTCCCGGGATCCTGGATGGTGTCTAAACAAATTGTGAAAGTTGATGCTTCAGGACGATAACTGGTAAACTGCCGGCATACTGCCAGCACCTGGTTGGGCGTTTTCATCTGCGATGCCTTTTCCAGTTCTGCTTCCGAGACAATCTCTACACCTTCTCTTCCTTCTGCCCAGGAGGAAAGTGCATAGACCTTTTCTACAAGCAAAGGGGCCACCTTCATCAGTTCTTCCACCACCTTTGGCCCTTCGGCCAGGAATAGTCCAGTTTCATCCCGGTGCTTTTTGAGGCTTAAACTTTGAATATCTTTGAGCACTTTTTTACTGAGCATAGATGAGAGCCGCTTTATGATTCAAAGAAAAACGATTCTTCACTTTTCCCCCCTGATTATTTTGTTGCTCTTTCTGTGCAGCGGCTGTTTTACCGTCACGGTAAAAAATTATCCGCCCCGGACTCCTTTTGTGTTTCAAACCAATATTCATGTAAAAAGCGACAGCTTAGGCAACGATCAAAAAAAAGAACTGGAAGCCCAACTGGCACAGCAACTGCACGATAGCATCCGGGTTCGTGGTGTAAGCAAAGCCATTGGTTGGGATAATGCCATACTTGGTGTTTTTCCCCGGTTCTTTTACGAAGTGTTGCAAAACCCAACCACGTATGATTCGATGTACGCTGCGCAATCGGTGCAGTTTATGGAAACCCTGCTGCATACCGAAGGGTTTTACCGCGACAGCATTACTTTTACCACCAGTATACAGTCAAAACAGGACAGCCTGCAGCAAAGAGCGATTGTAGATTTTTATGTGTACCCTGGTCGGGTTACCAAGCTCGATTCCATAGCTTATCGCCTGAACGCCGATACTGCAGGAGTATCAGCTGGCATGCGCCAGGGACTGGATACATTGCAAAAGATAGTTTTCGATACAACATTATCGAAACCCCTTATAAAACGGGGTGACCCTTTCTCCAAATACCGCCTGGCATCGGAACGGGATCGCCTGGCGGATCTTTTCCGCAACAACGGCTACATGCGCTTTTCGGAAGAAGAATTGCTGATCATTTGGGATACTGTGGGTGTGGAACTGTTGCGACCTACCGTAGACCCGATAGAACAGGCGGAATTGCTCCAGCGACTGGCGGAACGACGCAACAACCCTGTGGCCGACGTGGAGTTCCGGCTGCGGGAAAATCCCGACAGCACCCGCATCACACGTTATTATGTTGGCAATATCAATGTATATCCCGATTATACGGCTGATACCGTTAGCCGGTTCCGGTATACAGATACCGTGCAGGGATACATCATTCGTTACAACGAACCACTTTTCAAAAAGAAGTTATTCCCTGATTATATCTTTTTTGAACCTGGTAATTTGTACCGGCAGTCGGATTACCTGAAAACGCAAAGCAAATTCAATAATTTAAGTGCCTGGCGGCTGGTGGCAATTGACCAGGAGCCGCGGCCGGGACAGGATACGGCTGATTTTACCATCCGCCTCACTCCTGCCCGCAAATATGCCTTCAATACCAATTTTGAAGTGAGCCGCAACCAGGGAAACCTGACTATTGCGCAGGGCAACCTGATTGGTCTTGGCTTAACTTTTGGCGTGCAGAACCGCAACTTTGCCCGTGGCGCCAACCAAAGTACTACCAACTTTCGTTTTGGTACAGAGCTGAACGCTACGCTGAAAGACCTGATCCAGACAAGGCAGGTGACCCTAAGTCATACCATCCAGATACCTCGACTGGTACCCGGTTTTATGCGCCGTTTTAGCCGGTTAAAGGAAAATACCGTTAATTCCATTTTTGCGCTGAATGGCGGGTTGACCCAACGGCGGGATTATTTTGATCTTACAACAGTAAATACTTCCTGGGGTTACCAGTTTGGCTGGCGCAACAAAATCTTTGGAATCCGTTTTCCAAACATTGAATACAATTACTTGATCCGGGGAGATTCACTGGAAAAACTGATTGCTAACAATGCCTCCTATCAATACATTTTCAATACTGGTTTGATCGTTTCGGCCCTGGCAAATTACAGCATTGCCATTGGCGGCGGCGATGTAACAAGCTTGGCCTCGTTTAGTGCGGAGCTATCAGGACTTCCCGGGCTTTTCAAAGGGAAGATCTTTGGTACCAACCTTTATCGGTTTATCAAGGTAGATGCTGAATACCGCCGTACCCGCAAGCTTTTCCGCAATGCTTTTGCCTGGCGATTGTTTGGCGGTGTGGGTTATTCTATGCCCTCCTCCCGTTTTGATAATTTTAACCGTTACCTGCCCTTTTTCCGTGAATACTTTGCCGGCGGTCCCAACAGCATGCGGGCCTGGAGCGTACGCCGTTTAGGTCCAGGATCTGCTATCCGCTCGTTTGATCGTACTGTAGCGCCGGATCGTTTTGGTGATATTCGCCTGGAAGGCAATGCCGAATACCGCATTTTCCTGGCCAACTACAAAGGCATCGGTATCAACACTGCCCTTTTTGTTGATATGGGCAATGTTTGGTTCCTTCGCTACAATCCTGATTTTCCGGGTGGAGAATTTCCCCGGTCGTTTGATAAATTCTGGAAAGACCTGGCCATTGGTACAGGGACAGGCCTGCGACTTGATTTTGGCTTTTTAAAAGTGCGACTGGATTATTCCTTTAAAATGAAAGACCCTACCCCTGCAACCCTGGAAGCGCAGAACCGCTGGTTTCATGGATGGTCGATTCTTGGTGGTCAGGTGCAGTTAGGAATTGATTATCCTTTCTAATAACTATCCGCAAATTCCAGTGGTGAGTGATAAATCGTGAGTATGAGAACCATGCTTATCACTCAATGGGAAAGTAAACTTTTTTATACCGGTTGCAGTTAATTGTGGATTGTGGTTATCTAATAATTCAATAGTTAACTGCTCAGACCTCCATCTTCATCTTTCCCCCTGATTTCCGTTTCCAGTTGCCCGATGGTGATGGCATCTTCCAGCTTAAATTCACCAATGCGTGTTCGGCAGAGTGAACTAAGGTATCCACCCACACCCAGTGCAGCGCCGTAATCGTTGGCAAGGCTGCGGATATAGGTACCGGTGGAGCATACCACTTTGAAATGCACCAGGGGCAGTTCGATACGAATAATTTGGAATGCAGATATTGTTACCGGACGCGGGTCCAGCTTGACATCTTCTCCCCTTCGGGCCAGTTCATATACTCGTTTGCCTTCTTTTTTGATGGCAGAATGAATGGGCGGTACTTGCTGAATGGCACCGGTAAAAGTTATGGTCGCCTTCAGCAGGTCTTCTTCCCGCAGGTGATCGATAGGCTGATGATTGGCAGGATCACTTTCCAGGTCGTATGTAGGGGTGGTGGCGCCAAGGGTGATGGTGCCGGTGTACTCTTTCTCCTGCGCCATGTACTCGTTGATCTTTTTGGTGAACTTTCCGGTACACACGATCAGCAGACCGCTGGCCAGAGGATCAAGCGTGCCGGCATGACCTACTTTTTTGGTGCGGGTAAGATTGCGGATCTTACGAACGGCATCAAAAGACGTCCAGTAAAGTGGTTTGTTGATAAGCAAAACCCTACCTTCCTCAAAACTGTTTTTTTCCTGCATGGGGCGCAAAGATAACGGTTCTGTTAGTGGAGATTGGCACTGACGGTACTTTCTACGAACTACCAAACGCAGTTCTATCATTGCCATTGAATAACAATCTCAAATGATGAAGCTGACAGCTGTTTTGCAAGAGAGTTTCTTCAGTATTAACTTTAAACTGTTAAACCAGATTGAATTGTGCAAGTAAAGAGAAGCAACAGGGATACGGCATTTGATGCCCTAAAACTTCTCCCTTTTGGTATATACATTACGTAAAAGATTTTCAAAAGCAGATATGGAACAAACATACCAGTTAGCAAATCGTTTCAGAGAAGTTATTCTGAATGGAACCTGGATTGCAAACACAAATTATAAAGATCAACTGGCTAACCTGCATTGGGAAATTGCAGTAACAAAATCCGGTTCCTTAAACACGATTGCCGTTTTGGCACAGCATGTTCACTATTATATCAGTGGAATAACAAACGTTTTCAAGGGTGGCAGTCTTGACATCAAAGACAAGTACAGTTTCGATTTCCCGCCAATCCAATCCCAACAAGAATGGGAAAACTTTTTGAACAGATTCTGGAATGATGCCGAAGAATTTGCTTCATTGATCGAGCAAATGCCCGAAGGAAAATTACAGGCAATATTTGTTGACGAGAAATATGGAACCTACCTACGCAACATTGAAGGCATGATTGAACATAGCTATTATCACTTGGGACAAATTGTATTGGTCAAAAAGATTTTGGTTGGCAATACTTGAAAATAATGCCTTCCTTCATCAACTGAATAAAACTGATTGTTGACCTAACCTTAAATGATAATTGGTATTCATGTGGAATCGGATTTGCAACATTAGATGGATCCAAAAAATCCATGATGCTTTGATTTTTGGCAGAATGTTCAGGAAAATTTCACCTTGTTATTATCTCTTCTTGACAACCTTGCTGAAGAAACTGTAAGTGGTAAAAGCGAGTAGTAAAAATGCAAACGACCCGCATTTGATCGGGCCGTTTGTTTTAAAGCAATTGGTTTTAGCGGAGAGGTGCGCTGTTCTGGTAGTAATCCAGGATTTTTTTCCGCAGAACAAAATCGTATTTCGCGTTGATCAGGTTAATGTTGGCCCGGTCCACATTGCTCTTTGCTATGATATAATCTACGGTGGTGCCCACACCAGCCGTTAAGCGGGCTTCGGCGGCTTTAAATGAGGTTTGATAAGCGGCCACCTGGTCAAGCAAAGTTTTGTATCGTTCGTAAGCATTGGTCATGTTCAGGTGTGCCTGCTCCACCTGCTGGCGCAACTGCAGCTTTGTATTTTTTTCCACCAGTTCACTGTTACGTACCTGTATGTCGGCCAGTTTGATATTGTTGCGGGCACGCAGGTTGGTAAAGATGGGAATACGAACACCCAGGTTAAGCGTATAAAACATGTTATTACTTATCTGGTCTTTGTACGGGATCTTACCGGCTGCATCCATTGCTACGCTGGAATAATTGGTCTGCATATTTCCGCCAAGCGAAACCACCGGGAAGAGATTACCACGGGCAGCCTTCAATGCATATTCCGAGCTGCGGCGGCGCAGCTCAACAGATTTGATCAGAGAAAACTGTTGTAACGCCGTATTGTACACATCACTGCTGCTAAGGTTATAGTTGGTGAGAAATTCATCGGCATTGATTCGCTGCAGCGCCATTGTACGCTGGTAAGGAACGTTCATCAGTTGTGCCAATGAAAGCTTGGCTGTTTCAAGTGAGTTGCGCAGGTTCAGGATATTCAATTCGTCGTTCATCAATTGGCCTTTTACATCCGTCACCTGCGATGGGCTGATGGCACCCTGGCTGTCAAGAATCTGCAAGCGCTCCAATTGTTTTACACTTACTTCCCGCTGGGAAATGGCGGCGGCCAACATGTCTTCTGCATTCAACACCTGCAGGTAAGCAAGAATCACATTAAGGGTAAGGTTGTCCCTTGCCTGTTGTAATTCCATTCGCGAAGCATCAAAAGCATAGGTCGATTGTTTTAACGTATTCTGCAGGTTGAATCCATTGAACAAAACAATTCCAGAGCTCATGCCATACCCGGCATAGTTCACCGTTTGATTCACAAATGCATTGGTGAAAGGATCAATGCTCCTGCCCTGGTTGATACCATGGTTCAGATTTGCAGCCAGGTCGGGTAAAAGGTTGGCACGTGCCTGCTTCATGTTTACTTCCGCTTGTTCGGCCAGCAGTCCGCTTTGCTTCACGCCTATATTTTTGGCCAGTGCGGTATCAATGGCTTGTTGCAAGGTATAATTAGGTTGCGCACTGGCTCTATGGAGGAGCAGGAAAAAAAGCGAGCCTAAAATGATAATTCGTTTCATATACTAGCGTTCTCTTTTATGTGTTGCTGAATGCGACCATCCAGCAGGTCAATTTTCCGGGCGCCGTATTCAGCATTTTTTTCGGAGTGCGTCACCTGGATGATGGTGATTCCTTCCTCTTCATTTAATTTTTTGAAAAGCTCCATGATCTCCTCTCCTTGTTTCGAGTTAAGGTTACCGGTGGGTTCATCAGCTAACAGCAACCGTGGCTTGGCTATGAGTGCCCGGGCAATACCTACCAATTGTTGCTGCCCCCCGGAGAGCTGTGAAGGAAAAAGATCTTTTTTGCCCACGATGTTGAAGCGATCAAGAATGTCGGCTACCAATGACTTTCGCTCCGACCCTTTGACATTCTGGTAAAGAAGGGGCGTTTCAATATTCTCGTAAACTGTCAATTCATCGATCAGGTGATAAGCCTGGAAAATAAAACCGATGTTCTTTTTGTACAATTCGGAGCGATGCTTTTCTTTCAGGTCATAAACCGATTGTCCCATAAACTGGTAGCGGCCTTCCGAAGGAAGATCCAGCATTCCGATAATATTCAGCAAAGTAGATTTACCGGAGCCCGAAGGACCCATGATGGAAAGAAACTCTCCTTCGGCTACATTCAGGTTGATGTCCTTAAGAATAAATGCCGGCTTGCCGCCGATGGTGTACCACTTGGATATGTGCTGCAGTTCAATCATAAAGGCTTGTTGGTTCTGTTTTGGTTATGAAATGTGTACCAAATTTTTAGTGCCTGATCTTCAAGTACTTAGAAATCTATTTTGCTACGTAAGTGTTCGTTTTTGATACAACGAATGTTCGAAAATGGTTAGGTCAACCGTGAGACGGCAAACGTGAAAGCAGATGGATTGCCTTCATAAGCAGGTTTCTTTTTGCTTCAATTTAACCTGTAAATACGTGGACAGGTGAACATTTTCTTTTCACCTTTCACGTTTGACCATTCACCTACTTTATTCCGTTCGCAGGCTTTTCACCGGGTTGGCAAGAGCGGTTTTAATGGCCTGGAGGCTGATGGTGAAAAAGGCAATGAGAAGCGTTATCAAACCTGCTACGGCAAACACCCACCATTGCAGGCTAATTTTATATTGGAAACTTTGCAACCAGCGGTCAGCCGTAAAAAAGGCAACAGGTGTAGCAATGAGAAGGGCTATACTGATAAGGAGGAGAAAATCTTTCGATACCAAAATAAGAATATCAGCCAGCGTAGCACCCAACACCTTACGAATGCCGATTTCCTTGGTGCGACGAACCATGGTATAGGCTGTTAGCGCAAATAACCCAAGGCAAGCGAGCAGGATGGCAAGTGATGAAAAGGCCGTAAATACACCTGCAGTGCGTTGTTCGGCTACATATAGTTTCGCATAATCTTCATCTAAAAAATGGTATTCAAACGGCCGGTGCTGCACTCGTTGCTTCCATGTTTTCTCCAGGTTCTGTAAGGTGTTCGAAGTATTCTGTCCTGAAATCTTGATAAACAGGGAACCCACTAATCGCTTATCCATAAAGATCAGCAAAGGGTTGATCTGTTCGTGCATAGACCGGAAATGGAAATCCTTCACCACCGCTTTTACAATGCCGTCCCTGTTCTTCGTGATCGTTTTACCAACGGCTTCTTCCGGCTTCCATCCTAGGGCCTTCACGGCCGCTTCGTTCAGCATATAAGCATATTGCAGGTTAGCACCGTCGTTAGAAGTATCTAATTGTAATACGTCTGTCTGGCTGTAATCGCTGCCAGCAATGATCTTTATACCCATGGTTTTTATGAAGTCTTCATCTACCGGCAGTGCATTCACCGTTAGCTGCCTGTTCTGTTTGGTGGTAATACCATCGCCCCAATCGATGTGCGTGGGATCTTCATAAGCGCCACCAATGGAAACAACTCCTGTCTGCGCAGAAAGCGCTTTTTTAATGTCATCGTACCGCTCCGCTACCTGACGGTCAACAGGCAAAACCACCACTTGCTCTTTGTCGTAGCCCAGGTCTTTGTTGCGGATAAAGTTTAATTGTTGCAGGATGATGATGGTGGCAACAATCAGGAAAATAGAAATAACAAATTGAAAAACAATCAGTGACTTGCGCAAAGCACCAGAGCCTGTAAACGTAAATCCCGATTTCAGGACGGTGATTAATTTAGCTCCGGAAAGAATCACAGCCGGGTATGCACCTGCAGCTAGCGCTATTACCAAAGCTGCTATCAACAATAATCCCAACACCTCTGGCGAGAACAGGACACCGGCCGTCAAATTCTTACCCGACACCTGGTTGAAATACGGCAGAAGTAATAGCGAAAGAGCAAGGGCAACTACCACAGCAAAGAGTGAAAGAAGAAATGACTCGCTCATAAATTGGTTGAACACCTGGATCTTTTCTGCACCCATCACTTTCCGGATGCTGATCTCTGCGCTTCTTTTGGCGGATTGCGCCGTAGACAAATTGGTATAGTTCACACATGCTATCAACAAGATCAATACCGCTACTATGGCCATGATGTAGATATAGACAATGTTGCTGTTGGGTTCAAAACCATCCAGGCGGGAATGAAGGTGAACGCTTGTCAGGGGCTCAAGATGATAAGACATATATTGATTGCCCTGCAACTGCATTTCGTCCTTTGTCACTTGCTTGATATAGGAATTGATTTTTTGCTGCAGAACAGGAAAAGCTTTTTCATCTTTTAAAAGAAGGTACGTGATGTAGTTGGCCTCGTTCCATTTTTCACTTTTGGCGGCATTCAATGAAGAAAACGTTGCCACAAAATCAAACTGGATCTGCGAATTATCTGGCGCATCGGCAGCAACACCGGTAATCAGAAAATCCTTTGTACCGCCAACTTTTACCGTTTTGCCAACTGGATCCTCATTGCCGAAATATTTTTTTGCAGCAGTTTGGGTGATCACCAACTGATCTGGCGCACCTAAAACAGTTGCCGGGTTTCCTTTCAACAACGGAAACGAAAACAGCGAGAAGAAAGCCGAATCGGCATAGAGGAAAGATTTTTCTTCGAATAACCGGTTATCATAGCCTACCACTCTTGGATATTTCAAAAGTCTTGCATACGCTTCAACTTCCGGGAAGCGTCGCTGGAACTCAGGTCCTACCCGTGTACCAGTAGTTGCGGTCTTATTATCGGCATCGCCAAAATTGTACTGCCAGGTAACTCTTGCAATGCGATCTGCCGCGTGGTGAAAGCGATCAAAACTTTGTTCATGCCAGATGTAAAGACCAATCAGCAGGCAGCTTGCTATGCCCACAGCCAGTCCAAGAATATTGACTACTGCATATAGTTTGTTTTTCTGCAAGTGACGAACGGCAATTTTAAAATAATTCTTAAGCATATGGGTGAAGCGCTTTGGTGAAAAATTATTTGCTTTTAAAACAACAAAAATGTTCCTGTTGACTTTGATCCTGTCTAACGTTCCAAGATGACAAAATGTTACTCGTTACGCAGGTTCTTAACCGGGTTGGTAAATGCTGCTTTCAGCGACTGGAAGCTGATAGTGAAAAGTGCAATTACCAGGGCAATCAGGGCAGCGGCGCCAAACGCCCACCAGCTCACCGTAATGCGATAGGCAAAATCTTCCAGCCATTTGTGTGCTCCCCACCAGGCAATGGGCAAACCAATAAGTGAAGCAAGCAGCACCAACTTGAGGAAGTCTTTGGAAAGCATGTTGACGATGTTTGATGCGGACGCACCCAAAACTTTCCGGATGCTGATCTCCCGGTTACGTTGTTGTGTGGTATACGCTACCAGTCCCAGTAAGCCGATGCAGGCAATAAAAATGGCAAGGGAAGAAAACACGGTGAATATGCGCAGTGTGGTTTGCTCTGCCTGGTATTGACTGGCCAACATCTGGTCGAAAAAATTATAATGGAAAGGCCGGTCCTTGACAAATGATTTCCATTTTGCTTCAATGGCTTTAACTGCAGAAGCAAAATTTTGTGTACCAATACGAACAGCAAGTACATTGTGCACGTTCCCCCTCGCCGAATTGGTAATCACTAACGGAGTGATTTTTTGGTGGAGCGACTGGAAGTGGAAATCTTTCAACACACCCACTACCGTATAAACTAATGTGCTTCCATCGGGTGCATTAAAAAAGCCATCCGGAGAAGTCAATCGCTGGCCAACCGGTGTCGCTCCTAATCCAAGTTCCTGTACAGCCTTCTCATTTACCACTACTGCCAACGAATCTGTACCAAATGTTTTTGAAAAAAATCGTCCTTCTTTCAGTTCCAGATCAAGCGTATTGGCAAACTGTTCATCTGCCAGCAGGCCTCTTCCAGTCAGCGATTCTTTGGCGCCTTCTTTTTGCCAGGTGGTACCAAAAAAGTTTTGTGTTCCCGGCATTGCCGTTGTGCCACTGACGTTTTCCACTCCGGCAATTTTTTGCAGTTCAGTTTTAAATGCTTCGGTATTATTTTCCAGGAGATCAGCTCGTTCCAAGACAATTATCTGATCTTTCCGAAAACCCAGCCTGTCGCTTACCATGTATTGCATCTGTTGGTTTACAACAATGGTAGCAATGATGAGGATCACTGAAATGGCAAACTGGAAAACCACAAGACCATTGCGCAATACAAGGCCTTTCTGGTTGGATTTAAAGCGTCCTTTCAGAACAGTAATGGGCCTGAAGGATGATAGGACAAAAGCTGGGTAGATTCCTGCAATTATTCCAATCAAGATGGCAATTAGCAGCAACACCCCTGAAAAGAAAGGCTGTAAAAATGTACCCGTGTCTAATTGTTTACCCGACAGCTGGTTAAACACTGGCAACAGCACAAACATAAAACCAATGGCAATGAGCAGTGCAGAAAGAGCTACTATAACCGATTCGATCAGGAACTGAAAGACCAGTGAGCCTTTTGCCGAACCAAAGGTTTTGCGAATACCTACCTCACGGGCTCTTTCTACCGACCTGGCAGTTGACAGGTTGATGAAATTGATACAAGCCAGGAAGAGAATAAATACTGCCACCAATGAAAAAATATAGACGGCACGCATGCTGCCATTGGGCCCCAGTTCTGCCTCCAGATCGGATGTCAGGTGGATTTTATGTAGCGGCTGCAGGAAATAACGATAGCCATTGCCTGCTTTGATAAAATCAGCGTAGCTCTGTGCAAAGGTATTTTCAATAGCACCGGAAACATATTTTTCAATTATAACAGGCAGTTTAGCTTCCAGGGCATTAGCATCTGCATTAGGTGATAACAACAAATACGTATGCGCGGAAAAATTGGTATAGTTTGGCTGTTGCACAAATGGGAAACCTCCAACTGACAGTAACACCTCAAAACCGAAATGTGCATTTTGCGGCCAGTCTTTGCATACACCTGTTATCAGAAAGGTATTGTTCTGGTCACCGTCTGTTATAAACGGTTTTCCTATGGCCGCCGACGCTGAACCATACATCTTTTTAGCAGCCGTTTCACTGAGAACGACAGAATTATGCTGGTGCAAAGCAGTCGCTGGATCTCCTGCCAAAAACTCCCCGCTGAACACCTGGAAGAAATTGGAATCCACAGCCAGCACATTCTTCTCTTCATAGGTCTTATCGCCAACCCGCATAAAAAAGTTTCCGCCACCACCGGTAAAGTTGAAAACACGGGTGCACTGCTTTACCTCAGGAAATTCTTTCTGCATCGCCGGCCCAATGGATAACGGTATCATGGAATAAGAAGAGATCCTACCGGGATAGATACGATCCAGTGCTACCCGGTAAATATTCTCTCCTCTTTCATGATGCCGGTCGAAACTTAGTTCGCTTTTGACAAACAGTACAATCAGGAGGCAAACGGCCATACCCGTTGCAAGACCCAGAACATTGATCAAGCTATACCCTTTTCTCTTCAGCAGGCTCCTGATGGCTACTTTCAGATAATTCTTCAGCATAGGTAAGTGTGTTTACTGGTTTGATAAGAATAGTCCCCTTCCGGGAGTTCATTCCGTTCGCAAACTCTTCACAGGATTCATCAACGCTGCTTTAATGGCCTGGAAACTCACGGTAGCACAAGCTATCACCAGCGTAAGCAAGGCAGCTCCCAGGAATGCCAACAAGGGCATATCGATCCGGTAGGCAAAATCCTGCAGCCATTTTTGCAAACCCCACCAGGCCAGCGGAAAGGCCAGCATGGAGGCGATGATCACCAGCACAACAAAATCCTTCGCCAGCAAAACAACGATCCTGCTGATGTCTGCACCCAGGACTTTCCGAATGCCAATCTCTTTGGTACGGCGCACCACAATCAGTGTGGCCAATCCAAACAGTCCCATACAGGCAATGAAAATGGCCAGGTAAGATGCATACTGAACGATGGTGCCCAGCCGTTGCTCCTGCTGATAGGCGGTATTCAGGGCCTCGTCCAAAAATGTAAAATCAAAGTCCTGATCACCGGCTACTTTTTTCCATGCAGTTTGCAAAAAGGCAACATGCTCTTCAAGATTACCTTCACGAAAACGGACCGACACTCTTGGTTGGGGTGAAGCGTCGTAGGAAACATCGCTCGACTGACTAAAAACACTATCCGGCTTCAGCGCCAGGACGGCGGACCGGATCGGTGAATGCAGGGATTCTATATGAAAATCTTTTACCACACCAAGAATGCGCTGGTCGTATTGTCCGGGTAAACGCTGCCCGATTGGATCCTTCCAGCCATATTCCCTTACCAGGGCTTCATTGACAAGGATATAATTTGAATCGGCTGTATTGCCTTTCTGATAAGCTCTTCCGGCTACCATCTCCAGTCCCATTGCCTTTACAAAATCGGCATCAACAGCATTGAACAGAAAGCTGCGGAATACATTTTTTTCATCGGTATAACCCAACTGCATCCAGCCATATTCAGCCATGCTGTATAACGAAGTGGTAGCGTTGATCACTGCCGGATTTTTCTGCAGTTCATGTTTCAAACGTTCTGCAATTTGATTGCCGTCTTTTCTTGGTTGATTGGTGGCTACAACAACAATGTGTTCACGGTTGTATCCCAGATCTTTTGACCGCAGGTAAGCCAATTGTTTGCCTACACTGAAAGTGCCAATGATCATCACTATCGAGGCAAGAAACTGTCCAACAATGAGTGCTTTGCGGAACAGACCAATGTTACCGCCCACTTTTAATTTGCCTTTCAGTACTTCTACCGGTTTAAAATCAGAGAGAACAACGGCCGGGTATATACCGGCCAGCAAGGCGATCACCAGCAACAACAATACGAAGAATAGAACCGTAAAAAGATTGAATGACAAAGTCAGTTCGCGATTGGCAAGCTGGTTAAATGGCTTTTGAAAAAGCAGTGCCAGCACAATACCTGCAAGTGTAGCCATCAGTGTGAGCAGCAACGCTTCGCCCCAAAACTGCCGGACCAGTTGCTGCCTTTCTGCTCCCAATACTTTCCTTACACCCACTTCCATTGCCCGTGTTGCCGATCGACCTATGGAAAGCGTAACAAAATTGATACAGGCAATGAGCAGCACAAGGATACCAATGGTTCCCAGAATGTATGCATATTTTGGATCACTCGGACGGTCCATACCTTCCGGCAGCGAGCTGTTGAAATGCAAGTCAGACATGGGCTGCAATCGCACCAGGTACTCGCCGGGTTTATAGTTTTTAGCCACCAGCGGATTCATGATGGCAGCGATCTTGCTGTTGGCTGATTGGGGAGACGCTCCATTTTTCAGGAGTACAAATGTTGCCACCGAAACATTTGACCATGCACTCGTGCGGGTCTTTTCACTCCAGATATGATGTGCATTTGTAAACGGAATCAGCATGTCGAACTGTATGCTTGATTCCAGCGGCGGCTCCTGTAGCAAACCGCTAACAGTAAAAAGAAGTTTGGTGTCACCAAGTTGCAGTTCAAGGGCCTTCCCAACCGCTGCTTCTTTCCCAAAATACTTTTTTGCTGCCCGTGGTGTGAGCAAGATGGTATTGGCATTGGGAAAGGGATTTGCGGCATTTCCTTCGAGCAGGGGAAAGTCAAACAGTTGGAAGAACGTACTATCAACCATTCCCACCGGATCGTTGTAAGTATTGTTGTTATATGTAACCGGAGGCTGTAGCTGCGCAATGCGGCAAACGGCTTCGGCTTCCGGTAGTCCGGCACCCAGCACCGGCCCCAAGGGTATCGGGGTTACTGTATTGCGGAAAACTTCTCCCTGGTAATGCTCTTCCAGCCAGGCCCTGTAAATCCGATCCTCTTTTGCATGAAAGCGATCAAAGCTCCATTCGCTTTTTACAAACTGCGCTATCAATATGCAACAGGCAATACCTACCGCCAGTCCTAAAACATTGATGGCAGTGTATCCTTTGTGCTTACCAAGATATCGTAAGGCTACTTTGAGATAATTCTTTAACATAGGTTAGTTTTTAGTTGGATGATCCTGCCACAGTACATTGATAATGGTCCATTTCCCGTTTTGTTTGGCCAGGTGGAAATAATCTATCCCCCACTGCGCTTCCACTTTGGCCGTTGCAATCCTGTCAAGAATTTCGAAGACAGTAATTTTTCGCGGTGTTGCATCCGTAATGTTCTGTGAGGATTTCCATCGCTGCGCCAGTCGCACCAACTGTTCAAAGCTCATTTTCGCTTCGTGGTGTGCTCCATCTTTTGTTTTGTAATAGCCTCGTTTGGCAAGGTCTTTTGCAACACTTTCGTAAGCTTTGGTGGTGTCGGCCTCATAAAAAGCTTCCACGTAATTTAAAATCGCTCTTTCAATTCCCCTTTTTTCTTCTTCCTGTTGTGCATAGGTTGCAGAGGTAATCGTTAGTAAACCGGCCAACAGTAAAATGGATGTAATTTTTTGCATGATCATTTGGTGTGTATTAGATTAATTGTTTTGACGCTATCCATAACGAAAAGCTACGCTTCGCAACTGTAGTTGATCCTTTTCAAATCATCCATAATGCAGGAAAGCGCCGCTAAACGGCGCCATTCCTGGGAAGCAATAAGCTGATAATTTTTACACATAAAAAGGCTTATAAAATGATTGTATTCCTTCTCATGCTGTTTTTGTTTTCCTGCTCTGCCCCTCAACAGCTCCTTTCTATATTGGTTGAAATACTTTACGTTCAATGTCCCTACTGGCTATCTGTTGAAAAAAGTAGAAGCTATTATTCCGTACGTAAACTTTTTGCCGGGTTGGCCGTTGCTGCCCTTGCTGCATTGAGCCATACAATTACCAGCGTTAACAACAGCACACTTGCACAGCTTCCTGCAAACAGCCAAATGCTGATATTGATTCGGTATTCGTAGTTCTGCAGCCAGTTGTTCAGCAGCCACCAGGTAACTGGTATGCTAATGAGCACAGACAGCAATACAAGCAACAGGAATTCTTTTGATATCAGGTAAAGCAATTGCTGCACTGACGCACCCAGAACTTTCCGGATACCAATCTCTTTGAACCTTCTTTCAATGGTAAATGACGCCAGGCCGGAAAGTCCAAGACAACATATGAAGATGGCAAGGCCGGCAAAAATCTTGCTCAGGCGGGAGATCAGGTCTTCTGTAACAAACTTGCGATTGAATTCCTGGTCAACAAAACGGTATTCAAAAGGATATTCCGGGTTGTATTTTTTAAAGACAGCTTCAATCTTTGGAAGGGCTTCCTGTGGCTTTACCCCTTCTTTCAAACGCATGACGTAATAATTACCACCTCTCCTGTCAGGAAAGACCATCATCGGCTGAACCGGTGCATAAGGCGATGTCATGACAACATCATCCGTGACACCAATCACCGTAAAGTTGCGGTTACCGTACCGCATTTCGGTGCCAATAGGATCCTTTAGCTGCATGAGGTTTACGGCTGCTTTGTTCAGGATCAAAGCGGAAGAGTCAACAGGCGCCGTTGTAAAATCGCGGCCCTTCAGCAAGCGTGCACCAATGGTATTCACAAAGCCTGCATCGGCACGGGTGGCAGCCATAATCATGTTGGTGTTTTGCGGTTTGCCTTTCCAATCCGGTGCCGGCGTAAAATTCCATATTTCAGTAATGGGAGAAAATGTACGTGTAACAGATGACACCAGGTTCGCCTGGAGTAATTCATTCTTGATCACATCTGCATTGCGGTTGGCATCAGCAGAAGAGGGAATGGACAAAAGATTGTTGGTATTATAACCGATGTCCCTGTTTTTAACATGCTGCACCTGTTGATACACCAGGATCGTAGATGAAATAAGGAGAAGGGAAACGCCAAACTGAAGCACAACCAACACCTTCCGTGGAACAGCCGCCCGCTTGCCAGGCAAAAAGCTGCCTTTTAATACTTTGATGGGATTGAAAGATGAAAGGTAAAGGGCGGGGTAACTACCTGCCACAAAACCTGTCAGTGTTATCATAACAGCAGCCATTAGCCAGAACACGGGATTATCCACCGGGAAAGAAAGTTGTTTGTCCACCAGTGTATTAAAAAACGGCAACAGGACAACAACTGCTGTAATGGCCAGCAGAAATGAAAGCAGCGCAAAAATCATTGATTCGCTGTAAAACTGCAGAATCAATTGCTTTTTTGCAGATCCCAGGGTTTTTCGAATGCCTACTTCTTTTGCCCGCTTTTCTGATTTGGCCGTGGAAAGATTCATGAAGTTTACGCAGGCAATCAGCAGAATGATGATTGCAATGATGCTGAACAGCCGCACATAGGAGATCATGCCGCCGGTGTTGATCCCATTGCGAAAATCGCTGTAGAGACGCCATTTTTCCATGGGATGTAAAAAGTATTCGAATTTACTGCCATCACCAGCCCGGGCATTTGCCAATTGCGAGATCTTTTTGTTCAGTGCAGCAATATCCGTTCCTGGCGCAACTTCTACAAAGCACTCAGTAAAGGCATTGACCCAGTCATTGGAAGCTTCCCGGACATAGTCGTCAGAAGGGTTGTAAGGCAACAGGAAGCTGAACTGCACGGTGGAATTCGAAGGCGGATCTTTCACCACTCCTGAAACGGTTTTCAGGTTCTCGTTGTTAAGTTTTACCACTTTGCCAATCGCTTCCTCATTTCCAAACAAAGCCTTTGCCGCAGAAGCCGTAAGAACAATGTTATCAGGACGGCTCAATGCAGTTTTGGCATTTCCTTTTAAGAATGTCCATTGAAAAACATTGAAGTAATCACCATAAACCGAATAGCCTCTCCGCTTCAAAATTGTTTCATTGTATTTCAACACCTGTTCGCCACCAAAATTGTCAAGTGAACTATTTTTGACTTCAGGAAATGATTGCTTCAAAGAAGCAGAAAGAGGGAAGGGTGTAGAAAGATCTGTATTGATTTCGCCATTGAAATTCCGGTTCACCATAACATGGTAAACATTCTTATGATTGGGATGGAATTTGTCCCAACTCAATTCATCCTGTACCCATAACAGAATCAGCATGGTGCAGGTCATACCAATAGAAAGTCCAAGCAGGTTTGTGGCAGAAAATGCTTTGTTTTTCCAGATATTCCGCCAGGCAATTTTCAAATACGAACGAAACATGGTTGAAGATTTCGGTTATCTAATTTCAGATTTCTCAACAGTAAAAATGCACCATTCAACATGGTATGGAACCGGCTGCAATTATTCTGTCCGCAGGTTTTTTACCGGGTTTGTTAGCGCTGCTTTTACCGCTTGTGCACTCACCGTAATAATCGCGATCAGCATAGCGGCAAAACCGGCAATCAGGAATACTTTCCAGTCGATAGTAATGCGGTAAGCAAAGTCCTGCAGCCACCTGTTCATGAAATACCAGGCAAGCGGGAAGGCAATCAGAATAGCGACTACCACCAGTTTCACAAAATCCATCGACAGCATATTGACAATGTTGCTTACCGAGGCGCCCAGTACCTTGCGGATACCTATTTCCTTGGTGCGCTGTTCGGCAGCATACGTTACCAAACCAAAAAGGCCAAGACAAGCAATTAAAATTGCAAGAACAGAAAAACTCAAAGCAATTTTTCCTACTCTTTGCTCTCCCTGGTAAATGCGGTCGAAATCTTCATCCATAAAGCTGTAGCTGAAAGGCTCTTTGGCCACCATAGACTTCCACTTATTCTCCACCTGTGCAATAATCGAAGCCGCATCAGCCGTTTGAAAACGGATGGCAAAACTTCCTTTTTCCTCCGCATAAAAAAGCGCCATCGGTGTTACCTTTTCCCGCAGGGAATTAAAATTGAAGTCTTTTACAACGCCAATAATCTTGTAAGGCTTTACCGCCCTTGCTTGAAAATCCAATACATAATACACTGTTTTGCCAATCGGGTCATTGAAGGGCAACTGTTTTGCCGCCGCTTCATTGATGACGAGACCAGTTGAATCGGTAAGCATCTGCGCAGAATAATTGCGGCCTTTTACCATCTGCATTTTCAAAGTTGGTACATAGTCTTCGTCCACGTACCAGTTCTGCATGCTGACAGCCGATTTCTGGTCAAGGGAGGCATCAGAAAACAAGGGACTGTCGCCACGATAATAACCTGTCGGCAAATAACCCGTCATGGTCACCGCTTCTACTCCCTTCAGATTTTTAATTTCATTTTTAAAGGTCTTTGCCTGGTCACCCAGTGCATACCCATTCTGTACAACCAGTATCTGCTCCCTGTTGAAGCCAAGATCTTTGCTGCGGATAAATTTCAGCTGGCTATAAATAACTACTGTACCCACGATCAGTACAATGGAGATGGAAAATTGAAACACCACTAAACTGCTGCGTAACCATCCGTTTTTGAAGCCACCCGCCAGCTTTCCTTTTAATACGGATATGGGTTGAAAAGAGGAAAGATAAAAGGAAGGGTAACTGCCTGCAATCACACCCACCAGCAGCATCAGCGCCAGCAACGAAGGCAGCAGCCATGGTTTTGAAAGCAACCCGATTTCGATTTCTTTTCCAGCCAATTGGTTAAAAACCGGCAGGAGCGCCTGCGCTATGCACAATGCCAGCACCAGCGAAAGAAAGCTGATGAAGATCGATTCGGTTAAAAACTGCGTAATGAGATTGCCTCTTTGCGAACCCAGTACTTTCCGTACACCTACTTCTTTTGCCCTGTTGGAAGAACGGGCTGTACTCAGATTCATAAAGTTCACGCAGGCAATCAGCAGGATAAAAAGAGCAATAGCGGAAAAAATATAGATATACTGGATATTACCTCTTTGCCCGATCTCAGCCACTTTGTTGGAGTGAAGATAAATCTGTGTCAGTGGCATCAGGCTGTATTTGATATAACTGCCGCCCTTTTTCAGGTCCTCATAGGTTGTATTTAAAAACGACTGCGCCTGCGGACCAACATATTTACTGATGAAGGGTTCAAATTGCGCCTCCAGCTTTTTAGGGTCCGCACCTTCTTTCAGTACAATGTAGGTGGAGAAATTATGACTTAACCAACTTCCCTGCTTGCTTTCTTCCGTATTGAGCGGAACAAAAAAATCATAATTGAAATGCGATTGGGTAGGAATATCTTTCAGCACACCTGTCACGATGTAGTTTGTTCCATCATTCATCACCATTGTTCTACCAATGGCACTGGTTGTGTTGAAATATTTCATTGCCATTTTTTCTGTGATGACAACAGATGTCGGATCGGTTAATGCTGTGTTCTTATCACCGGCAATCAATGGCAATGTAAAGACGTCAAACACGGTGGGATCGGTGTGAATCACACGGTTTTCATACACGTTTTCCGTTCCTTTTTTTACCCGGAAACCACCATAATCCCGGAAGCGGACATATTGTTCTACCTGGGGAAAGTCCCTTTTCAATGTTGCACCAAGTGGATCGGGGGCAACAGCCATGTTCTGGTGGCTGCCGCCAAAATTAATTTCACTGTCTACCCTGTATATGCGATCGGCCTTTTGGTTGAACCGATCATAACTTAATTCATCAATAACAAAAATGGATATGAGCAGGCAGGTCGCTAAACCAACTGCCAAACCGAAAATGTTGATAGCCGAGTACCCCTTGTTTTTCCAGAGATTCCGAAAAGCTACCTTAACATAATTGCGAAACATCTTTTTAGTTTTTGTTGTTATTCTTTTTCCTTTTCAGTTTTTCGGTCGAGTCTTTGGTGTGTATTCATCTTCCTAATCCTGCTTTTATTCCGTACGCAGGTTCTTTACAGGGTTTGCCGAAGCTGTTTTCAATGTTTGCGTTGTAACCGTTATAATGGCAACGATCAGGATCAGCAGTGCCGGCAGCACAAACATCCAGGCCGTGATACTGGTTTTATAGGCATAATTCTGCAGCCATTGTTGCAACAGGAAATATGTCACGGGAATAGCAATGGCAAACGACAAAAAGATCGGTTTCAAAAAATCTTTGGTGAGCAATACCAACAGGGAGGAAATACTGGCTCCGGAGATTTTACGAATACCAATCTCTTTGGTGCGCTGTGTGGTAACAAAGGAGGCCAGTCCGTACAATCCAAGGCAGGCAACAATGATAGCCAGAATGGCAAACAAGGCAAATGTTTTTCCAAACTGCTCATCCGCTTTGTACTGTTCTGCAAAATGATCATCGAGGAAGAAATATTCAAATGGATTACCGGGAAAGAACCGGTTCCAAGCCTGCTCAATCGTTTTGATGGCCCCGGTTATGGATGGTCCTCCTGCTTCCAGCTTTATGGAGTAGAAATCATCACTTTCAGGGATCAGCCTGTAAATATAGGTATCCATGGTTTCCCGCAACGACTCCTGGTGGTGGTTTGATACTACTCCGACAATGGTATAGGTTTCACCCCAGAAGTCAATTTTTTTGTTCAGTGCCTCTTCCGGCTTTTCAAAGCCAAGCTGTTTTACGGCAGCCTCGTTAAACAATACAGCCGATGAATCAGAGATAAAATCACGGGAGAAATTTCGTCCCTTGATCACACGTAAACCATAGGCATCCACAAAATCATAGTCGATACCAAATACCCTGTATTGTTGTGATTTGTTTACGTCACTGCCGGCCAACCTGATGCCGCCTGCATTCCAATCAACCTTACTGCCGGGTACTTCAGACGAAGCCGCAATTTTTGTTATACCAGTTTGACGAAGCAATTCGGTTTTAAACGCCGTCAGCTTTTTTGTATAGGTAGAATCGCTGACACTGGGCCCACGGACTACCAGCGTTTGGTTGATATCCACGCCGAGATCCTGGTTTTTCATATACGACAGCTGGTTATAGATGCCGTAGGTTCCTACCATTAATGCCACTGATGCGGCAAATTGGATAATTACAAGTGACTGGCGAAGCCAGGCACCATGCGTGGTTCGGGCTAGTTTGCCTTTCAGGACGTCTATCGGCCGGAATGAGGACAACACAAATGCCGGGTACAACCCGGATAATAAAGTGCCACCAAGGAAGATTATAATCAGCGTGAGCCAGAAATTACCATCTGTCACAAGGGAGAAGGTTACATTCTTTCCTGTTATTGAATTGAAGAGCGGCAGGGAAAGAATGACCAGCAAAAAAGCCAGTGTCACGGCAAAAAGATTAATGACAAAGGATTCAAAAAGAAACTGGCGGATCAACTGTGCCCTTTGCGATCCCAGGACCTTACGTACACCTACTTCTTTTGCCCTGTCAAGCGAACGGGCGGTGGAAAGGTTTACATAGTTGATCCAGGCAATCACAATAATGAAAATGGAAATAATAAACAGGAACTTTACTGCTTTGCCATCACCGTTCACTTCCGCTTCCATCATATAATTGGAGGTAAGATGAATGTCACGCAGGGGCTGCAGTTTGTACTCTACCTTTTCATTTCTTTCCTTGTACTCCTGCCCCACTCTTTTTTCTACCACCTGCGCAATTTTGGCTTCTGTCTTGACAGGATCGACACCGGGTTTTAAGAGAACATAAGTATAAAAACCATCCCAGTCAAAGGTGGTTTCTGCATCCGGACTTGTCAGGTTGACATAGGTCTGGAAAGAAAAAAGCACATCAAACTTCAGGTGTGTATTTTCCGGTGGATCGGCTACAACGGCCGTGATTTTGAAGTCCTGTCTTTTGTTGCGGCTGATGACTTTTCCTACCGGGTTTTCCGTTCCGAAATATTTCTTTGCGGTAGCAGCGGTAATCACTGCCGTATTAGGCTCTGCCAGTGCACCTTCCACTTGGCCTTGTAAGGCTTGATAAGAGAACATTGGCAGAAAGGCATCATTGGCATAGAACATCCGTTCTTCCCTGTACTTTTCATTTCCATAGCTAATGACGCCTCTTGTTTGCGTCAGTTTTGCAAATGCTTCCACTTCCGGCAGATCCTCTTTGACAGCACGTCCAATTCCAGCTGAACCCGCCGCCCATTGGGTACTCAGTTTTCCTTCATTGTACCGGTTTTGTTGCAGCCGGAAAATCCTTTCACCTTTCGCCTGGAAACGATCATAATTGCGTTCAAAACGTACATACTGTTGTATAAGCAAACAGGCTGCAATGCCCAGGGCAAGACCAAAGATGTTGATAAACGAAAACGCTTTGTGTTTTGCCAGGTTACGCAGTGCTGTAACAAAAAAGTTCTTGATCATAGCAGGTAATAGATGTTGTTTTGGAATGGTTATAGCCAGCAGGAAAAATCAGGGTTATTGCAACTGCAGCCTGATTCTTCCGGCACCGGCATTTACCGTTACGGGAACACCTCCGCCATTCAGTTTCCCTCTTACTTCGTTATCGTCCATTCTGCCACTGAAATTGGTGAGGGATGTATTGCTGATCGTGCCGGAAAGATCAAGATCCAATCCCTTGTCTTTTGGCAAGGTGATATCGATATTGCCGGCAGAGTTGTGCACTTTTACATACTTGCCTAATGATTTAAATGAAACAGAAATATTACCGCCTGCTGTAGATGTTTCCAGGCTGCTGGCCAGGTCCGTCAGGTTGATGCTTCCACCGGAGGTAAAGGTGATCAACTCGCCTTCCACGTTCCGGCCTTTTACGCTGCCACCACTTGTTGTGGCTTTAATGGTTCCTTTCAGGTCGGACAGGTCCAGAGAGCCGCCGGAAGTAGCGAGTCGGATATTGCCGGAGCAATTCTTTGCATGGATGCTGCCACCACTAGTGGTGAGGTCAATCTCGTTATTGGTGTCTTCAAGATGGATACTGCCACCAGAGGTTCTGCCGTTGATTTTGCCGCTTACCTGCTTTAGGTGCAGGCTTCCGCCGCTGGTGGTAAATGATTGCGGACCGTTCAGCGAAGCCAGATGAATGCTGCCGCCGCTGGTGCTCAAATCCGTAGCCACCGTTTGCGGAACATAAATTTTATAGGCTATGTTCAATGCTTTTTTCCAGTCCCTGATTTGTTCTTTGGATTTTGCCATTGCTGTCAGTTTGTTATTGGCAACAGTAACATCAAGGTTGTACAATTCGTCGAGGCGTTGCTGGATTTCTTCTTTGGAAAGGTTTTGATTGTTATTACCGGAAACATACACTTCAATGCGAGCTTCCGACGGTGTCACACCGGTTACGGAGATACTGCCACCAGAGGTGCGTGCCTCCACTTCTTTAATCGCATCACCGCTGAGTGAGCGGGTCATATATGGTTCCTTGTTGTTTGAATTTTGTGCCTGGGCAACTATTGCCTGTGCGGCGATGGCAAGAAGAAAAAGAAGCTTTCTCATTTTGTGGTCTATTTACGGTTGTTACGATTATTTTGGTTGTTGCTGATGTCCTTATCACAGATAACGTATAATTCTCATTAGGTAGCCGTTCATTGATCGTTTTCAGTTGTCACACTTTCCAGCGGATAATCGTTATAAACATCTGTACCAATTTGCTGAAAAGTTGATTAACAAGTACTTACTAAATCATATGGCTTACGACAATGTTCGTATCCGTACAAAACTGTTCGCTTTCGATACAACCCGCTTTTCATTGTGTCCTATTGTTTACAAAAATGCAAGACGATTGATCCGGAAAATGGCTTATTCAGTTCGTAAACTTTTGGCGGGATTATCCACAGCGATCTTCGACGCTTGCAGCGAAATGAGGATGGCAGCCAGCAGTAAAAGAACCGCTATAGAAATGACAAAAGGCAAATACGTCAGCTGAATACGATATGCATAATCATTCAGCCATTGCTGCATGACAAGCCATGCAATAGGTATCGATAGCAATCCGCCGGCAAATACAACAGGTAAAAAATCCCGCAGGAAAAGCCCAAGAATGTTGATGGCGGATGCACCAACAACTTTACGGATCCCAATTTCCTTGGTTCGTTTCTGAACATTGAGAGAAAGAAGCCCTGAGATCCCCAAAAGCACAATCACAAACGAAAGCAGCAATGCTGCTTGTGCCGCCTTCTTTAACCGGATCTCCGATGCATACATCTGTTTCAGCGCATCATCCATAAAACTGTATTCAAAAGAACTGCCCGGAAGCAGCGCCGTCCATTTTTTCTGAATGGCTTCCATGCTCCCTGCAAGACTACCCGGTTTCAGTTTAAAGCTAAGAACCCGGTAGATATTGGTCAGGCCTACATTCAGCATCAGCAGGGGCTTGATACTTTGTTTCATTGAACCAAAATGAAAGTCGCGTGTCACACCGAGTATAGTAACAGGAAACCTTCCCGGAAGAAAAGCTGTTTGTCCTACAGCTTCACCTGGATTTTTGAACCCTAAAGCTGTTACGGCCGACTGGTTGACGACAATGCCGAGCGAATCGGAAAGATGTCGGTGATAACGACCTGCGATAAGTGGAATGGAATAAACAGCAAGGTAATTTTCATCCGTAGTGACGGTTTCCATTGCCACAGCCTGTGACGAGTCACGGCCCTGCGCAAACACCATCGTATTACCGGCCGACATACCGTTGGGAACCGAATACGTCAGCGACACGTTTGTTGCTTCGGGAAGCTTTTCCAGTTCATTGCGAACCGTGAGCATGTGTTGCACTCCTTTGGGTGTCCAGTCACGGGGTACCTGCACCGATACAACATAGTCTTTATTATACCCCAGGTTTTTACCGAAAAAAAGATTCACCTGCTGAATGGTTATCACTACACCAATAAAAACAAGAGAGGCAGTACAGATCTGGAAACCAACCAGGGTCTTACGCAGCAGGATGTTGGCGCTGACCGACTGTAGCTTTCCTTTCACCGCATCGGTTGCCCGCAGCCTGGAAAGTACAAATGCCGGATAGATCCCCGCCAGCAGACCAATCAGGAGTGCCAGCAAAAGTGGTGTCAGGCCAACGTACAAGGGGAAATCAGCGAATTCTGGGATTGCTTTGCCCAGGATGTCAGACAACAATGGCCGTCCGAGAGAATAGATTCCCAGGGCAACAGCCGTTGAAAGGGCTACCAATACAATGAATTCAACCAGGAACTGCAGCACCAGCTGGCGGTGACGGCTTCCCATTACCTTACGGACACCAATTTCTTTGATACGGGCCGCTGCATTGCCAATGGAAATGTTGACAAAATTTACAATCGCCATCAGGAGGATGAACAGCGCAATCAATGAAACGGCATAGAGCATTTTTCTTACCATGCCGTCAAATTGATCCAGGTAGTAATCTTTTAACGGCACCAGGAACGGCTGCATGTTGGCTGTCAATTCCGCCGGTGCATTTTTTTTCAACAGGTCCTGCATGGGTTTGGCCAGGTCCTGTGGGCGGATGCCTTTCTGCAGTTCAATATATCCAACCTTATAAGGATCGTTCCAGGCGTCAAGTCCGCGACCAAAAAAGCCGGCTGAAGCCTCAGGAATAAAAAACTGGTTATCGTTTTCCGGCGTCAGGTGAATGACAGAATTGTCGACCGGCAATTGCAACACACCGGTGATTTTAAAATCATGTTTGGCTCCTGAAAAATCTTCAATGGTAACCGTTTCGTTCACCACATCTTTTCGACCGAAATATTTAATGGCTCTCTCTTCTGTGATAACGACACAGAACGGCTCATTTAGTGCCGTTCGGGCATCGCCATACAACAGGTTAAAACCAAACATGGAAAGCAGGGTGCTGTCACCAATCTGCAGGCCTTCACGAAAAATTTTATCCTTGTTTGAAACGGTTGATGTGATCCCATCCCACCGGTAATAGTTGGCAACAAGATCAGGATATTGTTCTTTCAAAGCTTTTGCCAGCGGACCGACAGTCGTCAGGTCGAGGCCCATATTGGGATCTTTCCAACGGCTCTGGATTATGTACTGCTGATCTATATTTCGCAAATGCCGGTTTACCTGCAACTCACGCCATACGTAGGCGGCTATCAGCAGCGTAAATCCAATGCCAATGGAAAGTCCAAGCACGTTGATAGCGGTGAAGGACCTTGATTTTAGCAGATGGCGGCAGGCAATTTTGAAATAGTTTTTCAGCATAGCTAAACTTTATTCCGTTCGCAGGCTTTTCACCGGGTCGGCAACGGCTGCTTTCACGGCCTGGAAGCTTACTGTAATCAGGGCCACCAACAAAGCCGCTCCTGCTGCAATAACAAATACCCACCAACTGATGGCGACACGATAGGAAAAATCTTCAAGCCATTTGTTCATGGCCCACCAGGCAATTGGGAACGCCAGCAAAGAAGAGACAATCACCAGGCGAACAAAGCTCTTTGACAGCAGACCGACAATGTTGAACACACCGGCACCCAATACTTTCCGGATACCAATCTCTTTTGTCCGCTGCTCGGCGCTGAAAGCAGCCAATCCGAACAGGCCCATGCAGCCCACTACGATGGCCATAATGGTGAAGATCCAGATCAGGCTGGCCATTTTTTCCTCGGCCTTGTACATTTGACCATAGGTTTCATCCATGAATTTGTAATCCAATGGATAGCCCGGTGAGAACTTGTTCCATACTTCGTTGATATACGCGATGGTGTTGCTCATATCCGCCGTTCTTACCTTAACCGCAACTTTAAAATTCACAGCCGGGTATACCTGTATCACGGAAGCTGTTACTTTTTCATGAAGGCTTTTATAATGGAAGTCCTGCACTACGCCAATGACTTTGCCTTTCTTTACAGGGTTGGTTGTATCTGCGGGCTCCCATTCATTCCAGTGAATGGATTGACCCAATGCTTTTTCAGGCGTACCAAATCCAAATTCCTTCACCGCTGCTTCATTGATGATAAAAGCTTCCCTTTCATCAGTAGACATCTCTCTGGAAAAGTCACGTCCCGCAATCAATTTCAGGCCAAGTGTTTTGACATAATCATGATCACCGATGAACAATTTTGTTGAAAATCCCTGGTCACCTTTTCCGGGAATTTTTACCGTTTCGCCTGCAAACTGATCACCGGGTAAGCCATAGCCCGATGTTACAGAAACCACATTGGGTGAACGTTTCAGTTCTGATTTGAACGTTTCCAGGTTTTCATTTACACCGCCGCGTGTTTGGAAAAAGACCAACTGCTCTTTGGAAAAGCCAAGGTCTTTTGTATTCAGATAACGGACCTGTTTATACACGATCATCGCACATACGATCAGGAGTGCAGAAAGTGCAAATTGAACAACCACCAATGACTGGCGAAGCCAGCCAATATGCCCGCTGCCGCCTGTTGGTTTCATGCTCTTCAAGACTTTGATGGGCTGAAAGCCAGACAACACCATCGCCGGGTAGATACCGGCCAGTACACCAATGACAACACCTGCTGCCAACACCAGCAAGGCAATCATGGGGTTGGAAAACGGATTGAATGAAATCGTCTTTTCCGTAAAGTTGTTAAGAGCCGGTAGTAACAGCATAGTTGCAATTATGGCGATCAGCATGGCAACAATAGAAAGTAAAATGGTTTCACCAATAAACTGCATTACCAGTTGCTTGCGATCGGCTCCTACTACCTTTCTGACACCAATTTCCTTTGCCCTGCGGAATGAGCGGGCTGTTGCCAGGTTGATAAAATTGAAACAGGCAATCACCAAAACAAACAAGGCAATAATGGTTAATCCATTTACATAGCTTTCATTTCCCCGCACCGCATTGTCATATACAAAATCGGCCGATTGGAGGTGAATATTTTCCAGCTTTTGAAACTGCGGAAGGAATGTAGAGTTGGGATTATCCAGTGTTGGATAAATCTCTTTCTTCACATATGCCTGGAACTTTTTCTCAACCTGTTCTGCATTCGCTCCTGGTTTTAGTTTTATATAGGTATAAAACTGGTTCCATGTCCAGTTCTCCATTCGTTGTGCCGGAATGCCAGCCGATGGCAAAGACATGAGGTAATTGAACTGGAGGTGAAAATGGTCGGGGAGCTTTGCTGTTACACCCATAACAGCAAAAGTGTCTTTGTCAATGTAAACAGTTTTGCCAATCGGATCTTCTTTGCCGAAATAGCGCTTGGCAATGTCCTCAGAGATCACCACAGTTCCTGGAGCGCTCAGTGCTGTTGCCGCATCGCCTCTTAAAAAAGGCAAGGGAAAAACATGAAAGAAAGATCCGTCGACAAACCAGCCTTTCTCTTCATAGCCACTCTTCTCTCCTCTTTCCATCAGGAATTTATCCCTTGACATAAGAATACGCATGGTGGTATCCACCTCCGGATAGTTTTGTTGCAGGTAGGTTGTATAAGCCGGTTGCACTACAGAAACATTAGTGGTACCGTTAAGATCATTCTGCTTATTGTAGATGCGGTAAACATTTTCGCCACCTGGTATGCCCTTGTCGAACTTTTTTTCATCCCATACAAAGAGTGCAATAACCAGGCAACCGGTAATGCCAACCACAAGACTCAATATGTTGATAAGCGTAAACCCTTTGTAGCGCAACAGGTTTCTGACAGCCGTTTTCAGATAGTTTCTAAACATCACTCACAGATTAAAGATTACTCAATGTCGTTTTGGAAAAGTTTCGATCGTTATCTACTATTCCGTACGGAGATTTTTCACGGGGTTTGACAAGGCTGCCCTTACTGCCTGGTAGCCAACAGTAACGATGGCAATGATGACAGAAAGGAGACCAGCAGCGGCAAACACCCACCACTCAATATCCACGCGGTATTCAAAATCCTTCAGCCATGCGGACATGGCCCACCAAGCCAGTGGTGAGGCAATTAACAAGGCAATAACTACCAGCTTTAAAAAATCTTTCGACAGCAAGGTGGTGATGTTGTTTACCGAAGCACCCAGCACACGGCGTACGCCAATCTCTTTGATGCGGTTTTGCGCCATGTAGGCTGCCAGGCCAAACAAGCCAAGACAGGAAATAAAAATGGTAAGGCCGGCAAAAAGTGCAGCCAGCTTTCCGGTGCGCTTCTGGCTGTTGAATTTCTTGGCATAGGCCTCATCAACAAATTTGTAATCGAATGGATATTCCGGATTGTATTTTTTGAAGACGTTTTCAGCAAGCTTCAGGTTATCTGCTACGGAACGGGTTGGGTTAAGTTTAAAGTGGATGACATTGAACCAGGCAGCCGGACCATTTACCATCAGCTTTTCAATTTTCTGGAATGGCGATTCAAAAATAAAATCCTTCAAAACTCCCACCACATGCCAGTTTCGTCCTCCTTCCTCGCGGATGATCTGTCCCACAGGGTTTTTCAGCCGCATGCCTTTTACTGCTGTTTCGTTTAACAACACCGCCGTAGAGTCGGCAGGGTATTTTTTGATGTCGATATCACGGCCTTGAATAATTTTTACCCCCATTGTTTTTTCAAAATCAGCATCGGAAGCCATGCGAATAAAATCAGCCTTTTTATCTTCTTCCGTACTGCCCTCCCAGGAGAAACCCCAGCTATCGCTCCAGCGTTGCGTAATGGGGCTCATCGATTTTGTGACGGCAACCGCGGCGCCGCTGCTCAATAAATCATTTTTAATCACATCGTAATGCTTCTCCATATCACCCTGGATATGCATGTAAACCAACTGATTTCTATCGTAGCCAGCATCACGCTTTTGCGCATGATCGATCTGGCGGGTAATGATGATGGTGCAAATGATCAGGACAATAGCAAACGTAAACTGCAGCACCACGAGAATTTTACGGGGCGTCACCAGGGCATGCGCTGCTTTGAACGTGCCTTTTAGAACTTTTACAGGCTTATATGCTGAAAGAAAGAAGGCCGGATAACTGCCAGCAATGATACCTGTCAGCAGCACAAATAACAAACCGCAAAGCCAGAAAACAGGACTGCCATAGGGAATTGAAAGTTCCTTTTCCACCAATGTATTGAATCCGGAAAGACTGAGTTGTACAATGGCGAGGGCAAATATTCCGGCCAGTAAGGACAGCAAAACCGATTCACCAAGAAACTGGCCCACGAGCATAGCTTTTGGCGCTCCCACCACTTTTCTGATACCCACTTCTTTAGCCCGCTTTTCGCTCCGTGCCGTGCTCAGGTTCATAAAATTGATACAGGCAATGAGCAGGATAAAGGCAGCGATAATAGCAAAGAGACGGACCATTTCGATACGGCCGCCTACATATTTCCCGTTCTCTGATTTGCCATAAAGCCAAGTGTCGCGAAAGGGATAAGTAAATACTTGCGTGGTAGATTTTCCTTCGCCACTGGTATGATCGATGGTTATATTTTTTATTTTTTCATCAAAAGCTGCCTGCGAAACATTTGGCTTCAGAAGCACATAGGTTTGTACGGAGTTGTTGCCCCAACTGCTGTCATTCCACCCTAGTTTTGTTCGGTAACTCCAGGGCAAAAGGTATTCAAAATTGAAAACGGTATTATTCGGCAGGTCCTTCAATACACCCGTTACCGTAAACTGATCCGTGCTGTCAAGACGTACAACCTTGCCCATAGGTTCTTCCTCGCCAAAAAGTTTTTTAGCCAGTTTCTCCGTCACCACAATATTGTAAGTGCCGTTCAATGCCGTGGCTGCAGAACCTTTCAATAAGGGAAACGAAAACATGGAAAGAAATCCAGCATCGGTGAAGTTTCCCTGGACATTCATGCGTTTTTCGTTATAGTTAAACAAAAAGCCAGTGCCGGTGGTACGCACCACATCCTCCACATCCGGGTAATCGGCTTTCACCGTTGGCCCTAATAAATTAGGTGTGCTGTTCCAGGCCCACAATTCACCGTTAAACCTATCACGGTTGTTGAGGGTATACAGCCGGTCGCCCTTTTCATGGAAACGATCATGGCTTACTTCGTTTTGAATCCAGAGCAGGATGAGGATGGCACTGGCCATACCAATGGCCAGGCCCAGGATATTGATGACTGAAAATGCTTTTTGACGAAGCAGGTTGCGTACAGCAGTTTTAAGATAGTTGCGGAACATAGTTGATGATCGATTGTTAGTTGGTGATTATTATTTAGAATGCTCCTGAAGCGTTACATGTTTCAATATAGGCTTCCACTCTATTATTCACTCCGTAAACTTTTTACCGGATTGGCCAGTGCTGCTCTGATTGCCTGGAAACTGATGGTAGCAAATGCAATCAGCATGGCAATAAAGAAAGTAATTGCAAAAACAGTCCAATCAATTCCGGTTTGATAAGCAAAGTTTTGCAGCCATTTGTTCATTCCCCACCAGGCAAGTGGTGAAGCAATGATCACGGCTATCATGACCAGCTTTAAAAAATCTTTGGATAGCAATGACACAACACCATATACCGAGGCGCCCAGTACCTTACGAATACCAATTTCTTTGGTGCGCTGTTCGGCGGTAAATGTTGCCAGGCCAAACAATCCCAAACAGGAAATAATGATGGCAACGATTGTAAAATAATTGATCAAGGCTGCCTGCCGCGATTCCTTTTCATAATTTTTCTGGAAATCCTGGTCAAGAAAACTGTATTCAAAAGGTTCAGCCGGGTTTAGCTTTTTCCAGGAAGTTTCCAGCCCGCTCAAGGCTTGTTTCAGGTTTGCCCCGCTAGCTTTTGCCACAAAGTAGTTGAAGGAAGCATCGTTGTACATGCGGAAAGCAATGGGTTCGATAGGCTCATGCAGGTCTTTGAAATGGAAATCCTTTACCACCCCAATGATCGTAAACTGCCGTTGTTGTCCGTCCCAGTCAAACGCCAGCCATTTGCCAACTGCTTCCTGTGGTGAAGCAAATCCAAATCTTTTAACCGTTTCTTCATTTACCACAAAACGGGTAAGCGTATCCGTGGGAAATTCTTTGGAAAACAGGCGTCCGGCCAACAGCTTTACACCCAACGTTTGTAAAAAGGCATCATCTACCATGTTTATGTAAATCCGTTTGGAGCTGCTCATATTCTGTCCCTGTGCATACATCAACCAATCCTGCGGATGAAAAATGCCAGGGTAAGCCATGCCGGCACCTATGGATTGTATCCCTGTATGACTTGCCGCTTCATTGCGGAAATTCATGGCATTATCTTTTGCCGTTGCTGTGCGTAAGGGCAAAATGATCTGCTGGTCTTTTGCAAAGCCAAGATCCTTCAAGCGCATATATTGCATTTGATTTGCGATTACAACCGACGCAATTATCAATACAATAGAAATGACAAACTGGAAAACGACCAGCGATTTGCGCAACGAAACTGCAGATAAGGAGTTGGTGAATTTCCCTTTTAATACTTTAATGGGTTTAAAGGATGACAGGAAAACAGCGGGGTAACTGCCGGCCAGCAATCCTGTTACCACAGTAAGCGCTACCAGGAAAGCGCCCAGTAAAAGTTTTTGCCCGGCTGAAATGATCAACGTTGTTCCGGAAACCGTTTCAAACAAGGGCAAAAGAACAATTGTTAAGACCAAAGCAAATACAAGCGCAATCACTGCCATCACCATCGATTCGCCCAGGAACTGCCGCAGAAGAGAAGATTTCTGCGCACCTAACACTTTTCTGATACCCACTTCTTTTGCCCGCTTTGCAGAGTGGGCGGTGGAAAGGTTCATAAAGTTGATGCAGGCAATCAATAAAGTCAAAACGGCTATGGAACTGAGTATAAACAACGTGGTTTTGCTGCCGCCCTCTCCTTTGCCACCGTCAATGCCAGACAGGTGAATTTCAGATATAGGCATGAGGAAATAGTTACGTCCTTTGCCTGTTTGTTTCAGCACCTCGCTTAAATGCCGTTGAACAAATGCAGGAAACTTTGCTTCCAATGCTTTTGCATCCGCCTTTTCTTTCAGCAGCATGTAGGTAAAAAACATGTTATTGTTGGCAAGGCTTGGACTGTCGTTGGCAAAACCATCCATGTTACCACCCCGGATCGTTATGAAAAAATTAGCATCCACATGTGTAGGAGCAGCGGGTCGTTCAAAAACACCGGTTATGCGAAAGAGGCTATCGCCGTTGGTATTGCTGCTGATCTGAACCATCTTGTCCAGTGCCGGTGCCCTTCCAAACAGTTTTTCCGCCATGTCTTCGCTGATTACAACAGAATTAGGCGCCTGTAAAGCAGTGCGAGGGTTTCCTTCTTTAAAATTGTAAGGTATCACCTGGAAGAAATTGGAGTCCGCCAGCCAGCCATTTACCTCATAATAAGAGAGCAGCCGGCCATTTCCCTTGTCAATACGAAAAAGCGTTTTGTCATCCCGGAATAATTGCAATGCACGGGTGGTGGCTTCAATTTCGGGGAACTCGGCTTGCATCATGCTGCCTGCCGGTGCCGACGTGGTGCGGCCTTTGTCCTCCACCCCCTGATCGATAAAGATAGTACCCATGCGGTACAACCGGTCACCATTTACATGATGCGTATCATAACTCAGCTCATGGTACACATACAATGAAATTAAAATGCAGCAGGTAAGACCTACAGAAAGTCCAAAGATGTTGATAAAAGAAAATGCCTTGTTGTTTTTCAGATTGCGCCATGCGATCTTAAGATAGTTTTGAAACATGTTTCATTTTTTAAATTCGTTCATTTTCGTTTCATGGTGCATTATTCAGAACGTAGACTTTTCACCGGATTGGCCAGTGCAGCCTTGAGTGCCTGGAAACTGATGGTAACAAATGCAATCAGGAAAGCAACAATTCCTGCTGCAACAAACACCCACCAGGCCAGATCGATGCGGTAAGCAAAATTCTCCAGCCATTTATGCATACCAAACCAGGCCAGTGGAGTTGCCAACAGCAGGGCAATGCAAATAAGCCAGATGAATTGTTTTGACACCAGCATAACAATATTGGAAGCGCTTGCACCAAGTACCTTGCGAATCCCAATTTCTTTTACCTTCTGGGTGATGATCAGGATCACCATAGCCAGCAAACCCATACAGGAAAGCACAATGGCAATGATGGCACCGGCAATAAAAATCTGTCCCATTTTTTCTTCGCGGCGGTACTGCCTGTCAATATTTTCATCCAGAAAAGAGCCTTTAAAGTCACTGTTGGGAAGGATCTGTTTCCATGTGGTCTTCACCAGGTCCATGCTTGCCGGCAGATTGGTTGGCGCTACTTTTACCAGCGCATAATGCACACCAAACGGACGTTCAATTACGAAGCACATGGGTGCAATTTTTTTGTGCAGCGATTCGTAATTAAAATCTTTAACCACACCAATGATTGTCATGGGTGTGGCGCTGTCGTGCACCGGGAGTTGTAGCCCTACCACGTCTTTTTCTTCCAGCAATTTGGCCATAGCTTCATTTACAACAATGGCATTGCTATCGGTTGCAAACCGGCGTGAAAAATCACGGCCGGCCACCAGTTGCAGGTCTAATGTTTTTACAAAATCATAACTGATTCCCACCCAGGTGGTGCGGATGCCACGATTCTTGTAATCAAAACTGACAACGGAATGACGCGAAGAACCATCGAGACCACGTCCAAGGTTATTGTAAATGCCACTGATGCTCTGTACCTGAGTATGCCCCCCCAGTTTTTCACGCAGCCTTTCCAGCACCATATTCGGATCTTCGGTACTCTCAATGGGAACAGAAATAACCTGTGCCCTGTTGTAACCCAGCGGTTGTGAACGCAGGAAGTCAATTTGCTGCCAGGAAACAAAGGTGCAGATCAGGAGTAGGACGGCTATCGCAAACTGCACAACAATCAGAGTATTTCGAATGCCCTGTGATCGGGCAATGGAGAATTTTCCTTTCAGAATGCTGACAATATTCACCCGTGCAATCAGCCAGGCGGGATAACCGCCGGCAATAAGGGTGATCAAAAGAAATCCGCCCAGCACGCCAGCCCAAACCAAGGGTGAGAACAGGATATCCTGCTGAATGTTAAGACGGAAAAGTTGTTTGTAATGCGGGAGCAACACATAGGTAAGAATTCCACTAACAACCAGTGCAAAAAAGCAAATCAGCAGGGCTTCTACCCAAAGCTGCGACACTACCTGCCAGCGTAAGGCACCCAAAGTTTTACGCAATCCAATTTCATGCGAACGGGTAAATGAGCGACCAATGGTAAGATTAACAAAGTTGATGCAGGCTATCAGCAGAATAAGGGTACCAATGGCCAATAACAGGTTCAGGTAGTTTTTGCTGATGCTGCTGCCCTCTACCAGCATATCGCCTTCCGTATGTACCTGATCCAGCGGCAATAGTCCAAGCTGCATGTAAATGTTATCATGCAACGGTTTGATACCATCCCGCTTTGCATTTTGTATAAAAGAGCTGAAATGTTGTTCGTAAAAAGAAGGGGATTTCCGTTCCAGTTCCTGCGGCTTTGCATTCGCTTTTAATTGCACATAAAAGCTATGGTTCCAGTTATCCCAGTTGGCAAGATCAGCATTGTAAAATTCATTGATCTCGAAACGGGAAATCAGGTCAAAGGTGATGCTCGACGCTTCAGGTATATCTTTTACCACACCGGTAATGATAAAGGGGCGCCAGCTATCGCCAATCTTCATCTGCACAGTTTTTCCCATTGGCTCTTCATCATTAAACAATGCCTTGGCGCTGGATTCCGTAATTACAAGACTGGAAAGATCATTTAATGCAGTTTGTGCAGAACCTTTGGCAAAGGGAAAAGTAAACATGTGAAAGAAATCCGGGTCAGTGGTACGCAGGTTCAGCGACAGCTGTTTATCCATGTACCGCACGTTTCCGGAACGGGATACATAACGGGAGGCATATTGTACTTCCGGGTAGGTTTCCTTCAGCGTTTGTGCCATTGGGACGGGTGCAGACGTCATGTTGCTTGCACCATCCTTACTGGAAATTGTCGTGTATACATGATAGATATCCTCGCCGTTCCGGTGAAAACTGTCGTAAGAAAACTCAAAGAAAACGCTTAAAAAGATCAGTAGTGCGCAGGTGAAGGCCACACAAAGACCAACTAGGTTAATGGCTGTATCGCCTTTGTGCTTTCCAAGATTTCGCCAGGCTATTTTAAGGTAATTCCGGAACATGATTTTAGCGTTAAAAGTCAGGTTAAGGTTTTAATGATTTCGTGTTATTCAGATCGTAGGCTTTTTACAGGATTGGCCGTTGCCGCTTTTACTGCCTGGAAGGATATAGTGAGAAAGGCAATGACACAGGCAATGATCGCTGCCGCCAGGAAGATCCACCAGGGAATGCCAATCCGGTAGGCAAAATCATTCAGCCAGTTGTGCATGGCACACCAGGCAATGGGAAAGGCGATCAGGGCTGCAATGGCTACCAATTTTAAAAAGTCTTTTGACAACAATCCCACAATCGAGCTTACCTCAGCGCCCAGCACTTTGCGGATGCCGATTTCTTTGATCCGCTGGCTGATAGTGAAAGCGGATAATCCAAACAGCCCAAGACAGGCAATAAAAATGGCAATGGCTGCAAAAGAGGTGAAGATCGTTTTCTGCCGCTGCTCCGATTCGTACAACTGGGCGAAATTTTCGTCGATAAACGTAAAATCATAAGGGACTTCGGGCAGAAATTTTTTCCAGGTACTTTCCACCGTTGCCAGTGTAGCAGGGAGATTATTGCCGGATAGCTTTATAGAGATACGGCCAAACTGGTTTGGTATAACCGTCATAAGGAGCGATGGAATCTGCTGGTGCAAAGACTCGAAATGAAAATCCTTCACTACGCCGATGATCTTTCCTTTTATCCCGCCATACTGAATGGGTTTATCAATAGCATCTTGCGCCGATTGAAAACCGATTGCTTTTACTGCTGCCTCGTTTACCACGAAGTTGGAACTGTCAGTAGCATAGGCTGTGGAATAATTACGACCTGCAGCCAACTGGAAACCGTACGTTGGTATAAAATTGTAATCAACAGAAAGGTATTTTACATCCAGTTGCAGAAAACGCATGGAGTCTCCGGCTGGTACACCAATTCCCATCGCATCCAACAGGCGACCGGAAGGAATGCGTGATGACCGGCCCACTTCTTTTACTCCAGGATGCTGCAACAATTCCTGCCGGAAACTTTCGAAACGGTTACCCAAAGCGGCCGTATTGAACATGGTGATAACCTGGTCTTTGTCAAAACCCAGCGACTTTTCCTGCATGTACCGCAGTTGTTGAAATACAATTGCCGTACTGATGATGAGGACTATAGAAACGGCAAATTGTGCCACTACCAGTGCCTTGCGGAGTGAAAGATTACCTCCCACCCGAAACAATCCTTTCAGCACCTTTACGGGTTCAAAAGATGACATGAACAAGGCAGGGTAAATTCCGGAAAGAACGCCAATGACCAATGGTGTCAACAGCAGCGGCAGCAACACTTCCCATGTCATTAACGCTTGCATGCGAAGGTCCGAACCTGAAAAGCTATTCAGCCAGGGAAGCAGGATTGCTGTAAGAAGAATGGCAAATACGATAGCCACATAGGTCAGTAAAACAGATTCGCTCAGGAACTGCAGGATAATTTCGCGTCGCTCGGCTCCAATGGCTTTGCGGATGCCAATCTCTTTTGCCCGCAGCACAGACCGTGCTGTGGAAAGGTTCATGTAATTTATGCAGGCAATGAGCAGGATAAAAAGGGCAACAATGGAAAAAATATATACTCGCTTGATATCGCCGTTTTCCTCTGCTTCATCATCAAGGTGCGAACGAAGATGAATGTCTGTCAATGGCCACAGGTAAAGATGGGTTGACTTGGATCCTACAAAACCGGCAGGTTCACCTGGAAAATGATAATACTTATCAATAAAAGCTGGCATTCTTGCTTCCAGCTTTTTGTAATCATATTTTTCAGGTAAAACAATGTAGGTAAAGAAAGCATTGTTGCCCCAGCTTGTACGCAACCGTTCTTCACCATACACCGTAGAATCCTTCAATGTATTGAATGAGATCAGTACATCGGGATGAAAGTGCACGTTGGAAGGAAACGATTTGTAAACACCGGCCACTTTGCAGGGTAGGCTGTTATCGAGTCTTACCACCTTGTTGATTGGATCTTCAGCGCCAAAATATTTCCTGGCCAAATCTTCCGATATCATAATGGTATACGGTTCAGCCAACGCTTTTTTGGCGTTTCCCCTCACAACATCCACTTTGAAAACATCCGTAAAGGCCTCATCCGCAAAAAACACCCTGTCCTCATAAAACTGTTTATCCTCGTATACAAACGAAGTATTACCATTTGACAGCGTCCTGGTTATTTTTTCAATTTCCGGGAATGCTGTCTTTAAGTAAGGCCCGAATGCCGGCGCAATGGCACCAAGGTGCAGCGACTCCACACCTTCATCATTGTGAAAGCTGCGGGAGATGCGATAGGTCCTGTCGGCATACGGATGCTGTTTGTCATAACTGACCTCGTTCAGGATATAGGCCAGGATCAGCAAACAACAGGTAAACCCTACGGCAAGGCCAAAAAGGTTAATAAAGGAAATAGCTTTGTACTTCCGCAGGTTGCGAAAAGCAATTTTCAGGTAATTGCGGAACATAAATGAAGTTTCTGTTAGGAAGTGTGGTATTGTTTCAGATTGCAGCCTTCCTTCGCAAACCTCTTATACCATGATATTTTCCAGCACTGTCTGACCGTCGAGCATGCGCACAATGCGGTGGCTGTAACGGGCATCGTGTTCGGAGTGCGTCACCATGATAATGGTAGTACCTTGCTCATTCAGGTCGGTAAGTAATTGCATTACCTCGTTCCCATTAGAAGAATCCAGGTTACCGGTAGGTTCATCCGCAAGAATCAGTTTGGGTTTGTTCACCACCGCACGGGCAACGGCTACACGCTGCTGCTGACCACCCGAAAGTTGCTGGGGATAGTGATTGCGGCGGTGCATGATCTGCATTTTATCCAGCACATCCTCTACCCTGCTTTTCCGTTCGGCCGTACTTACGCCGAGATAGATCAGGGGAAGTTCAACATTTTCATAAACGGTCAGTTCGTCAATCAGGTTAAAACTCTGAAATACAAAACCAATGTTTCGCTTGCGCAGATCGGCCCGTTTCCGTTCGTTAAACTTGGCTACTTCAATGCCATTGAACAAAAAGCTTCCGCTGTCGGGTTCATCCAATAAACCAAGTATATTCAGGAGCGTTGACTTGCCACAGCCCGATGGACCCATCACGGCAACAAATTCTCCTTCTTTTACATCAATATTGAGTTTGTTGAGCGCTACCGTTTCCACTTCTTCGGTACGGTAGATTTTTTCCATGTTTCGGATCTTTATCATATAGTTTGGTTGATCGGCCGACGGATGGAGGACCTGGGTTGCATTTTGCGTTTGTTCGTTCTGCATATCAGTAGTTAATGATGATGATGGAAGGAGCCAGTTTATTAAAAGTGGCTTTTTGCTCTTTTTGAGTTGTCTTCACCTCTTTCTGCTTCTTTGTTTCTTTCGTTGTCGGGTCAGGCTTGTGAAGACAGACACAGGCAAATAACATCAGAAGAAGTTTCATGTTGGTTGGTTTTTGTTGAATGGTCAGTAGCGGGCGGTGAAAGGCTTTGCCACCCGCTACTGACGCTTCTTTTATTTTTTGATAACGAGTTCCTGCATGTTGCCGTAATTCTCATAGCTGGAAGTAACCACCTTATCACCCGGTTGCAAACCACTCAATACTTCGTAATAGTCCGGGTTCTGGCGGCCAAGTTGCACATCCACCTTGTAGGCTGTGCTGCCATCGCTACTTACTTTGTACACCCAGTTGCCGCCGGTTTGCTGGAAGAAACCACCCTTGTTCAGCAGCAAGGCCTGGGTTTCATCGCTCAGTGCCAAACGGATCTGCAGCGTCTGACCGCGGCGGATGCCTTCCGGAACTTTTTCTTCAAACAGCATATCCACCTGGAAACGGCCATTATTTACCTGTGTGTACACTTTGGTAATTTTCAGCTTGTAGTCCTTACCGGCAATGGTGGCTTCACCCATCAGGCCGATGAACACTCGCGAGATGTAATGTTCATCAATGTCCACCCGCACTTTATAGCCGCTGATAATATCAATTTGTCCGAGACGTTCTCCCTTGTTTTTGCTTTGACCGATCTCAGCATCCAAAGAAGTCAACTGGCCGGAAACCGGGGCTCGAACAATCAGGTCACCCACTTTTTTGCGCATCACGTTCAGTGCGTTTTGCGAGCCTTTGGCTGATTGTGCGGCCTGAGAAACCTGCTGAATGTTAGAAGTTGCATCCTGCTTAAGAATTTCATCCGTCAGCTTCATGCGGGCAACCTGGTAGTTGAATGTATTTTCAGCTTGTTTAAACTCCTGTAAGCCGATGGCTTTCTGCTCGTACAGGTATTTGTTCAGATCATATACACGCTTGGCTTCCTTGTAGGCGTTTTCTACTTCGGTCTTCTGGTTCAGCTTTTGGGTTGTGTTCTGCTGGGCAGCATTTTTCGCGATCTGCATTTGCGTCAGCAGGTTGTAAACTGCCGTTTGCTGGTTAACAAGACTCAGTTCAAGGTCTGTATTTGACAAGCGCAGAATTGGCTGATCCTTTGTGACCATGGCGCCGTCTTCCACCAGTTTTTCCTCTACCCGACCGCCTTCAACGGCGTCAAGGTAAATGGTTGTTTCGGGGAGCACAACACCGTTTACCGGGATAAACTCCTGAAATGCGCCTTTTTTCACTTCGCTTACGGTAATGCGCTCAGCTTCTACATTCAGCTTTGAACCGCCTGCCGTAAAATAAATGCTGCCACCGATCAGGCCACCAAGAAGAAGGATGCCTACCAGGGTGTATGTTTTCTTTTTATTCCAGCGTTTTTTTTCGATTACTCTGTCCACAGTCAAATTTTTTTACTCTCTACACCTAATGCAATAGAGTGCCAAATGATACAATATATGGTTTTCAAGCAGTTAGAAAAACCATAATCTACGAAGGTGTTCGCATGCGAACAAAAACTGTTCGCTTTTGATACAGTGATTGCCGGGGCCGCAATAGATAACCCTTATTTTCAAACCGTTATATGATGGCATATTGTTAGATTCGCACTGCCACAATCCATTTCACACCATGTCTTTAAAAACTGCTTCTATTCTTGTTATTGATGATGATGTAGATGTGCTCACTGCAGTCCGTCTTCTTCTGAAACCAGAGGTCAAACAGATCGTTACCGAAAAAAATCCTGAAAACATTCATTCCCTGCTTTCTAAACAGGATTTTGATGTGATCCTGCTGGATATGAATTTTAAAAGTTCCATTAACACGGGGAATGAAGGCATTTTTTGGCTGAAGAAAATAAAGGAATTCCGTTCTTCTGCTTCTGTGATCATGATCACGGCTTATGGAGATATCGACCTGGCCATTCGATCCCTGAAAGAAGGAGCCTTTGATTTTATTGTAAAACCCTGGCATAATGAAAAGCTGATTGCCACCATAAAAGAAGCTGTTCGAAAAAAGGAAAGCAAAACCAGTGGTTCCATGGCCAGCGGCAGTTCTATTTTTGAAAAAGAACTGCTGGGCGAATCGGAGATCATGCAGGATATTTTTTACAAGATCCAGAAGATCGCCCCCACCGACGCCAATATTCTTATTCTGGGTGAGAACGGCACAGGGAAGGAAGTAATTGCCAAGGCCATTCACCAGTTCTCGCTGCGGTCAACTAAACCTTTCATCAAGGTAGATGTAGGCGCACTGACCGAATCACTTTTTGAAAGTGAATTGTTTGGCCATAAAAAGGGCGCATTTACCGATGCCCGTGAAGACAGGGCCGGACGTTTTGAATCCGCAAACACCGGTACGCTTTTTTTGGATGAGATCGGGAATATTTCCCTGCACCAGCAGGCAAAGTTGTTAAGTGTTTTGCAGAACCGCCAGGTCATTCGGCTGGGAACCAATGAACCGGTGTCCATTGACATTCGCCTGATCTGTGCTACCAATATCCCTATTGCGGAACTGGCCAATGAAACCCGTTTTCGAAAGGACCTTATTTACCGGATCAATACGGTAGAAATTGTGGTACCGCCGTTGCGTAAACGCGGACAGGACATCCTGCTGCTGGCCAATCATTTTATTAAAACCTACCGCAGTAAATACCTGAAGCCCGAGATGGAACTCGATAAAACGGCAAAGGAAAAATTACTGAGCTATCATTATCCAGGCAATGTGCGGGAACTGCAGTATGCCATTGAACGGGCAGTGATCATGGCTGATGGCAATGTGCTGACGGCAAAAGACATTCTTTTTTCGCCGATTGAATCTTCTGTTGCAACCGTGGAAGAAGATGAGCAATCGAACCTGAGTGCAATAGAAAAAAATACGATCTTAAAGGTTATTGAAAAGAACAGCGGCAATATTTCCAAAGCAGCCAAAGAATTAGGCATTACCCGTACTGCACTTTACCGCAGGCTGAGTAAATATGATATATAGCCGTTTAAAAGGAAAGAACAAAGGAAGCAATTTCTTACGAACACCATTTTACTTCTTACTATACAAGAACAATGATATCAACCATCTCCTATAACCGCATTTTGCTTCGAACCATCTTGCTGTTTGTAACGCTGGCAGCGGTTTCATTTTTCCTGGTAAAAGGCTGGTTACTCTGGGCAGCCGTGCTTGCCCCTTTTCTCGTGTACCTGATGATTGAGTTTTTCAGGTTTCAGAAAAAAACGCATGAGGAAGTCAGCCAGTTTTTAGAGGCTGTTCATTACCGCGACTTCTCCCGGTATTTTGATGTAAAGCATGCATCTGCCGACATTCAACCCCTCCGCCAGGGCTTTAATGAGATCAACACCACGTTCAAAGTGATCAGCAAGGAGAAAGAAACACAATACCAGTATCTCCAAAAAATTCTGGAGTTGGTAGATACCGGCATCCTTTCATATGAAGTTGATAGTGGAGAAGTTTTCTGGATGAATGAAACCCTGAAACGCATGCTGGAACTACCCTACCTGAAAACCATCCATTCGCTGGAAAAACGCAATAAGGTTTTATATGAAGAATTGCAGTCAATCAGTCCGGCAGAGAGCAGAATTGTAACCATTCACCTGGAGAAAAATACATTCAAGGCCTTGTTATCAGCATCGGCTTTCCAGATCAACAATAAAAAGTCAAAGCTGATCGCATTTCAGAATGTAAATGAAGCGCTGGATGAAACCGAATCAAAAGCCTGGCAAAAGCTGCTCAGCGTCATGACGCATGAGATCATGAATTCGGTGGCACCCATTTCATCACTGGCAGAAACCCTGAAGAACCGCTTGCAGCTTGCTTCTCCCAGTATTGAAGATGATGCCGTTGAAGACCTGGAGCTAGGTATTGATACTATCAAACGGCGCAGCGAAGGACTCCTGAAGTTTGCCGAAACGTACCGGAGCCTGAACAAGATCACCACACTCAATTTGAAAAAGATTTATGTAAGGGAACTATTCGGCAATCTTCACCAACTGATGCAGCCCACTTTTGAGCAGAAAGGGGTGGAACTGGAGATTATTCTGAAAAACCCCGAACTCCAAATGCAGGCTGACTTCAGCCTGATGGAGCAGGTGTTTATCAACCTTATTGTAAACGCACTGGAGGCTGTAAAAGATGCGGAAAATCCACGGATTATTCTTTCTGCTGATCAGTCTCTAGATCGCAAGATCATCCTGAAAGTTGCAGATAACGGGCAGGGCATGCCGGAAGAAGTGATGGATAAAATCTTTATTCCCTTCTTTAGTACCAAGAAGAGCGGTAGCGGGATCGGATTGAGCCTTTGCAAGCAGATTGTAATGTTGCACAAAGGCACTATCCAGGTGCAGTCAAAAGAAGGCCACGGAACAATTTTCATGATGCAGTTTTCTTAAAGAACAAAGACTTTAGCCTTACCAAATGTTTCAAAAGAAAGAGTAACAGCTTTCATCTTTACATTTATACGATGAATCTTACTGCTTTCCGGGAATCGCTGTCTGAACAGGCCCCTCCTGCCCATTTGAACACTTATGCAGAAGCACTCTGGTGGGATGCCAAAGGGGCCTGGGAGAAAGCCCATGAACTAATCCAGGACCGGCCGGATAAAAACGCTGCGTGGGTTCATGCTTACCTCCACCGCAAAGAAGGCGATACCTGGAATGCCGACTACTGGTACACCCGTGCCGGAAAAAAACGCCAACAAATTTCACTGGAAGAAGAATGGAATTCTATAGTAGAAGCAATGTTGTAATTCCGGATTATTGTATACAGACAGTGGTGCCTTTTCGCACATGCCGTTTGTTATCGTAACCGATACCTTCCGCTACCCAAACTACTACCTGGTTGGCCTGAACCTTACCCGCAAACCGGCCATCCCAGCCCTGGTGTTGTTGCCGTGTCTCGTACAACAATTGCCCCCAACGATTATACACCCGGAAATAACTCAATTCTTTCATGCCGAAAAGAATAGGTCGCAGAACATCGTTACGTCCGTCAAGGTTAGGCGTAAAGGCAGTAGGCACCATGATATCCATCTTGGTAACAATCTTAACCGCCTGCGTATCTACCGTGACGCAACCGGCCGCAGATGTGATCTCAATATTATACAATTGGTCGGAGGAACCGCTAAATACTGTACTGACCGAATTGGTGGTGCTTAGGTAGGTAGAAGGCCGCCAGAACAATGTACTGCCGAAATTTCTTGCCTGCAGGTCCACCGGGTTATTGGCTACCACATACATGGGCGGGTAGGCAATGCCGGGCCGCGGCGATTCAATGACTATGTTTTTACGTTCAGTTACGGCTGTGCAGCCAAAGTTTTCAATTTCTGCATAATATTCGCCCGACTCTGTTACCCTGAATATTGATTCGGTTGCACCGGCCAACTGGTTTTCGTTCCGGTACCACCGTATGGCATCGGCTGGTAAGACCTGCAGAACAGAACTATCGCCATATCCCAAACAATACATTTCTTTTCCAAGCAAGTTGATCGAGTTGTCAACAAGGACAGGCCTTACCACCACTTCATCTTTGGCTACGCAGCCGCCTCCAAAGCTGCGACTTGTCAAAGTATAGGTTGTGGTTTGCATAGGGTTGGCAAACGGGTTGGAACTGTTGGGTTCAGATAGGCCTTGCTGCGGACTCCATTCATAGTAAACACCCGGTCGTGGCGGTGCTCCAATTTGTGCCGGGCTGCCGAAACATATTCCTTTGTCGGGTCCTGCAAACGCTCTAACCGATAGCGTATCTATCAGGTTTGCATAAAGTGTGTCTGTGCATCCGTAGCCGTAATAAGGCTCCACTTTAACGGCAAGCATGGTTCCGGCAGCAGGTGGTGGATTCATGACGAGGTGTTGCGAGTTGCCAAGTACCTGCGTGAAGTTGGCATTATACCATGTATAGTTCTGGTAACCATATGGGGCTAACACGTTAATGGCACTATCCCCGCGGCAGTATGTAGCACCGGTGAATTCGCTGCTGCATTCGGTATTGACATCGATGTAAGCATAACCAAAATGCCGGCGGAAGGTGCAATCTGCCGTTTTAAAAAACAGCCGGATGGTTTTCCCTGCCATGCCATCCAGATTAATGGAAACGGCCGACCAGTCCTTACACCATACCGGTGTGGAACCCATCGAGTTTTCGGCCAGGAAAAAACCGGGCAGCGGTGAACCTATTGGATAAAAAGTAAACGATGAGCAACTGATCACCCTGTTATCGGTCACATTCATGATCTCAAGTTCCAAACGCGGTTGCTGGTGTTCCAGGTGTGACGGGTCCTGGAATACAACAGCATAATGGTAAATCAGGGAATAGGCATCCCTATTGGCAGGAATGGTAAATTCATAGGCAACACCTTCCGCTTCCGTGCCGGCGGAGTTATTACCCAGCCGGATGGAATAGCCACTGCCATTGGGGCAAACAACCGGGAATTTTCCATAAGGATCCAATACACCGGCAGCCGTTCGGTTAAAGATGGTATGACGGCCATCCACTGGTCCTGACGGAGAAAGATACATTTGGTTGGTGCCGGCCATATCAGCCACATTTCCTGTATAACAGGTCCAGCGATCTAGCGTTCCGTTTTCAAAATCAATATTGGGGGGGCATTCCTGGGCTGATGCGGCACAACAGATTACGATGGCAAGGGTTTGGATGAGAAGCCTTGTCTTCATAAAGCGCAAGCTTTCGTAACGTTTACATGGTGGGTAGGGTGACACCAGAAAAGTTTGTCTTTTAAAGTTAAAGCGTAAGTGGGATACAAAAGGCAGCTTTAAAAAAATCGCACCATGGTTTTTAATGGTATTTTAATGTAAGGAGAATCTATTTATGTTATTGGGAGAGAAAAAAAATTGACGTGAAGATTGGGAACAATAAACCGGGAGGAATCTACACATATTATTCATCTCTATTGATTCGGTTCCCATCACCCCAATCCTACTATCCTATCTTTGCGCCATGCCATTGAAGATCGGTCTGACAGGAGGAATTGGTTCAGGAAAAACAACGGTTGCCCGGCTGTTTGAATTATTGCAGGTTCCCGTTTATTATGCCGATACGGCATCCAAACGGCTGTACCAGACCGACCCGCAACTAATGGCGGACCTGAAACATCATTTCGGCGAAGACATTTATGCCGCCGGGGAACTGGATCGTTCCAAACTGGCAGGACTTGTTTTCAGCGACAAGGCAAAACTTGCGCTGCTCAACAGCCTTGTTCACCCGCCTACCATTCGTGATGCAGAACTATGGTTTCGGCAACAAACCGCTCCGTATGTCATCAAGGAAGCCGCCTTGCTTTTTGAAAGCGGTTCGGTGCAGGGGCTTGATTTCGTCATAGGTGTATCTGCACCGGTTCACCTTCGCATCAAACGGGTGATGGATAGGGATGGCAGCAAAAGAGAAGAGGTGCAGAACCGAATGAATAAACAGCTTTCAGAAAGTATTAAGATGAAACTGTGTGATTTTATTATCACCAACGATGAGCAGGAGATGGTGATTCCGCAGGTGATCAGTCTACATAAAAAATTAACGGAGTTGGCTGCTGCCGCTCCTACCCTTTGATAAAAACTTCAATATCCCGGGGTGTACCAAAGATCAGCAGGATGTCGCCATCTCGTAGGATGGTACCGGCCGGGAACTGCAATCTCAATCATCCTGTAATCAGGGTGGATCTGAAAAGAATCAATGACGCCAGGTAGGTCCAATTTCAGCGCCAGGCGTTCTGCAGAAGATGATTCAGGATACACATATTCATCTATGTTCATAGCCTCCAGAACAATTTTCTGCAGTGGCGAAGTTACCTGGCATATAATGCGAGTTACTCCAATTTGCCGTTGTAAGGCGGTATTCATAATAGTGGCGCCTTCATCTTCGCCAATGGCAACAATGGCTGCATCAATGTCCCGGAGAGGAAGTTGCTCAAGGCTTCTTTACTGGTGGACAACCATTTTTGGGTTTGAAAAAGTAAATTCTGAATATCCAGCCATACTATTCGGCTTTTTACTAGCAGGCGTTTTCCGGTCAAACCAATCTTGTGATTTTAGGTTAAAGAAGCCAGTGCAGTTTTGATTCGTTCAAACCCTTTCTCTATATTGGCCATACTGTTGGCAAACGAAATACGAATGCATTGATCATCGCCAAATGCCGACCCGGTAACAGTAGTAACATGCCCTTTGTTGAGCAGGTACATCGAAAAATCATCGGCGTTTCTTATTGTTGTTTCTCCATCTGATTTCCCGAAATAATAATCAATGCAGGGAAAAGAATAAAAAGCACCATCAGGAATGGCAAAATGGAAACCTTCGAGGTTTTTCATCAACTCCATGACTCTTTCCCTTCTTCGGGCAAATTCCTGCACCATTTCCCTGGTTGCATCCAGTGGCGATGTCAGGGCGGTAATGGCTGCCCTTTGTGCAATGGCATTCGTACCGGAGGTAAATTGTCCCTGTATCTTTTCACAGGCTTTTGCTATCACAGCCGGGGCAGCAAGATAACCCAGGCGCCAGCCGGTCATGGCAAATCCCTTACTCAGACCATTTACCACCACTACCCTTTCCTTCATGCCTTCTTCCTGGGCAATGCTGAAATGCCTTCCAGCATAATTAATGTACTCATAAATTTCATCCGAAATAATGATGATCTGCGGATGGCGGCGAAATACGGCAGCAAGTCCTGCCAGTTCTTCCCCGGTATAAACAGCCCCGCTCGGGTTACAGGGCGAAGAAAATATGAAGAGCTTGGTTTTTGGTGTGATGGCCGCTTCCAGTTCTCCAGGCGTAAGTTTGTAGCCGTTACCAATATGGGTGCGAATCAGTTTTACCGTGCCGCCCGCTAGTTGCACCTGTGCCGAATAAGAAACCCAGAACGGTGTGGGAATGATGACTTCATCGCCGGTATCCACTATACTCAATATAGCATTGGCTAAACTTTGTTTTGCTCCGGTAGAAACGACAATGTTCTCAGGGGAATAATCAAGATTATTGTCCCGTTTTAATTTTTGACAAACCGCTTCCCGGAGGTCCAGGAAGCCGGGAACCGGTGTATAATGGCTCCAGTTATCATCGATTGCTTTTTTGGCGGCGTCTTTTATGTGTTGCGGTGTATCAAAATCAGGCTCACCTAAGCTCAAATCCGTAATGTCCATGCCTTTAGCCCGCATTTCCCGACCAAGTTTTGCCATGCGCAGTGTTTCCGGTTCAGAAAAGCGTTGTAACAGCGATGATAACTCCATACAGTTGGGTTTAGAAAGCGTCAAAAGTAAGGATTGTGCTCCGGAATCCTGAAGCAGGACCTTCTGATGACCTGTTAACAGGAAATAGGTAGAATCAAAAATGTGCAGGCAATGCTTGTTCAAAAAAAGCTGGATGCTTCCCTTAAGTTGAAAAAGATTTACGGAATGGGTTAGGATTCCGCTAAAATATAGTGAAAATAACTTTGAAAGGGGTGTTTTGCGGGTTGAAAAGACCCTTACTAAAGGGCTGAATATAAGGTGAAAAATATATCTTTGCCCACTCTAAAAAACCACCTCCCTTATGCTACGAACTGAATCGGCTATGTGGGGTACCATTTAAAAAACCGTTTTATGCAATTGAAAGGCCTCATCCGCTTTTTTACGATCTTGCTGATCATTTATTCCATCTACGAATTATCCTTTACCTGGGTAGTTCGCGGACATGAGAGGAAAATGGAGGCAAAAGCACAACAATTTGTTAGCCAGAACTATGCCAACGCCGACAGTGCAACCAAAGAACAGGTCTACAAAGACCGCCTGAGAAGACTGCTTGACAGCACCAAAGATGAAAACATTCACTTTGGAATTACCGGTCCTATCTCCTATCAAAAAGCAAAAGGAGAAGAACTGAACCTTGGTCTTGACCTGCAGGGTGGTATTAACGTAACGCTGGAAGTTGAGCTTTCCGGCCTTCTGCGTTCAATGGCCAACAACAGCAAGGATCCTAACTTTCTGAATGCATTGAGTGCTGCCAACCAGCGAAAAGCCAACAGCAGTGCCGACTTTGTAACCTTATTTGTAGAAGAATACAAAAAAGCTTCAAACGGAGCCCCGCTGGCCCCGCTGTTTTCTGCTGCCAGTGCCGGCCGCCTGAGCCCGAAAGACGATGATGCAAAAGTAATCAGCATCATCCGGGAGGAAGCCGATGCTGCCTTTGACCGTACTTTCCGGGTACTTCAAACCCGTATCGACCAGTTTGGTGTAGCCCAGCCAAACATCAACCCCAACAAAGAGCAGGGCATCATTACGGTTGAGCTTCCTGGCTTACAAGACCAGGAAAGGGTGCGTAAATACCTGCAGTCTTCAGCCAATCTGCAGTTTTGGCTGACCTACAGACCAGAAGAATATTACAATGCCCTGGTGGCTGCCGACAAAGCTGTTGCTGACTTGGAATCGGCTACACGCCCCGCAGCAACAACAGCTCCGGCCCCGGTTCGCGTAGATACCGCAGCTACTACCACTACGGATACTGCTGGCGGCATCAAGCTTTCTCAAACGACTGATACCGGTTTGAAAACAGCTGATACCACAGCTTTGGCCGGAAATAACCCAATTCTTAAATTATTTCAGCAAGCAGGGAATGGCCTGGTGGTATCTACAAGAGACACGGCCATCTTGCGCCAGTACCTGAATATGGATGTTGTTCGCCGTGCTTTCACTGAAGCTGGTCTTGCAGACGCTCGTTTTGCGTTTGGTATCCCCGGTCGTGATGCAAATGGCAAACAACTGAATGTTGTTCCGCTTTACGTACTGAAAACCGGAAATGCTGACAAAGCACCGATGGAAGGTGACGTGATCACCACTGCCGCTCAGACCTATGATCAAATGGGAGGACGTCCTACCGTTACCATGGACATTGGTCCTGCAGGTAATGCCAAGTGGGGTCGCCTGACGGAAACATCCTTTAAGGAGCAGCGTCCGATTGCGATTGCCCTTGACGAAATCGTTTATTCTGCCCCGGTTGCCAATGACAAAATCACAGGCGGCCGTACAGAAATCTCCGGTGATTTTACCCTGGAAGAGGCGCAAGATCTTGCCAACATCCTGAAAGCCGGTAAACTTCCGGCGCCTGCCAAAATTGTGCAGGAGCAGGTAGTAGGCCCTACCCTTGGTGCCGATGCCATCCAGGGTGGTATTCTTTCCTTTGTGATCGCTTTCATCGTGATCTTCCTGCTGATGCTTATTTATTATAACACCAGCGGTTGGGTTGCCAATATTGCCCTTATTCTGAACCTCCTCTTCACCATAGGTGTCCTGACCGGTTTGGGTGCCACCCTTACAGCTCCTGGTATTGCCGGCCTGGTACTGACCATTGGTATGGCGGTGGATACGAACGTAATTATTTACGAGCGGATCAAAGATGAATTGCGGAAAGGAAAGACCTATGTCCAGGCGATCAATGAAGGTTACAAACGTTCGCTGCCGCCGGTACTGGATGGTCACATTACGACCCTTTTGACGGCCATTATCCTTTTCTCATTTGGTTTGGGACCGGTGAAAGGTTTTGCAACGACGCAGATCATCGGTTTGCTCCTGTCCCTGTTTTGTGGTATCCTCGTTAGCCGTTGGGTAACAGAATGGTTTACCTCTAAAAAGCGTCACCTGGAGTATTTCACACCCATCTCCCGCAAAATCCTTGAGCATCCAAAGTATAAATTCATCGAATACCGTAAGATTGCCTATGGCATTTCAGTGGTTGTAGTGCTGCTGGGTATCGGATCCATCTTCAATGGTTTCCACCAGGGTGTTGAATTTAAAGGTGGCCGCAGCTTTGTGGTTCGTTTTAACGAGCCCGTTGGAGATAAGGTAGAAGCTATCCGGAATGACCTGGATGCCGTTTTTGGCGAAAGCCCGGTTATCAAAACCATTGGCAACAACCGTCAACTGGACATCACCACATCTTATGAGATCACCAATACATCGCCTGCTGCCGATTCATTGGTAGGAACGAAACTGATGCAGGGCCTGAGCAAGTACATTCCTGCCACTTCGTATGCGCAATTCAGAAACGATCATGTAATGGGTACCACTACGGTGTTGCCTACCATTTCTGATGACCTGAAGAAAGGTGCCATCACGGCTACCATCTTTGCGTTGATCGTAATCTGTTTGTATATCTTCATTCGCTTCCGCGACTGGCGTTACTCCCTGGGTACCATCTTCGCTTTGATGCATGATGTGTTTGTTACCCTGGCGGTGTTCTCCTTCCTGAAGAACGTGGTGCCTTTCCCGCTGGAACTGGATCAGCACTTTATTGCGGCCATCCTAACAGTAATTGGTTTCTCTATGAACGATACGGTAATCGTATTTGACCGTATCCGGGAGAACAACCGACTGATGCCGGGTGCTTCCAACGGTGAGATTATCAACCGTTCGATCAACGAAACGCTGAGCCGAACCATCATGACATCACTCACAGTATTCCTCACCATCCTGATTCTCTTCCTGGTTGGTGGCGAAGTAACCAAAGGTTTTGCCTTTGCAATGCTGATTGGTGTAATAACCGGTATTTACTCATCGGTGTTTGTTGCCGCTCCTATCCTGGTTGACCTGGGAGGTAACAGAGCACTGGGTGGTTCTGCCGAAAAGCCAAGCACTGAAAAGCCTGCACCTAAAGTACAAACGCAAAAAGTGTAAGAACAATCCGTTGTTCTCAACATAAAAAGAGCCGTTCCAAAAAGAACGGCTCTTTTGTTTGCCAGAAAGGAGGTGATAACAAATTAAAAATGTCCCCTGATGGCTGGCTTTATATTCTTTTGGTAATAATCACGCAACTGTTGATGGGCATTTTGTGGAATGGAAGGTAGAGTTGATGCAGTCATATTGCTTTCTACCTGCTTTGGACTGGATGCACCTGGGATTATGGTTGTTACTTCCGGATGATCAAGTATCCAACGGAGTGCCAACTGTGCAAGCGGACCTTCCGGCAGTAGCGCTGCCAGTTCTTTGGCGTGTCGAACCCCGTCGGAAAATTCAATTCCCGAAAATGTTTCACCTGCATTAAAGGCATCACCATTCCGGTTATAATTACGATGATCCGTAGGTGAAAAGGTGGTCTTTTCGGTAAACTTACCCGTCAGAAGTCCGCTGGCAAGCGGTACACGAACAATCAGTGCAACGCCGTTTTGTTTTGCCCTGGCAAAAATTTCATCCGCTACATGTTGACGGAAAAGATTGAAAATAATCTGCAGCGATGCAAGACCTTCCTGCTCCAGGCAGAGCAGGGCTTCTTCACTGGTTTCTACACTAACACCCCAATGCTGCAGCAGTCCTTCTGTCTGTAATTTCCGAAAATGATTGAATACCTCACCTTTCCTTAGCTCTTCCGTAGGAATGCAATGCAACTGTTCCAGGAATAATTGCGAAAGTCCCAGGTTCGACAACGAGCTTTCCACATGCTGACGCATTGCCTTGTACGTAAAGTTCTGCGGCCAGCCACAGGAGCCATCACTTCTCCGGCCCAATTTTGTGGCGATATAAATATTTTTTTGAGTCGTCTTTAAAAACCTGCCGATTGTTTGTTCACTGATTCCGGATCCATACACATCGGCCGTATCGATAAAATTGCCTCCATTATCAACAAAAGCCTGTAAAATGCCGAAAGCATCTTCTTCCTGTAGTGTACCCCAATCTGCACTGCCCAATTGCCAGGTGCCCAATCCAATTTCCGAGATTTCCGTTTGCTGAAATTTTCTGTACTTCATTTAAACACCAATTTTGAACACGAATTACATGAATTTTTTCATACAAATAATTGGATCAGTTTGCACAGCTGGATTGTTTAGCTGAAAGGCAAATAAAAAAACGGAACACGCATGTTCCGTTTTTAAATCAATTGCTTTGTCGATCTTGTTTGAAGGGTGATACTGTTGATGAGAAAACTTATTCAGATCCCATTCATTTCTTCTACCCCGTTCAAACCTTATCTTTCTTCGAATCGGTTGATGTAACTGTAGATCTGCTCCACGCCTACTTTAGTAGCGTTGCTAACTTTTTTAACGTCGGCTTCCATCATTTCCTGCACCAGCATCTTCAGATCATATTTCGGTTCCCAACCCAGAATAGTTCTTGCTTTGGTAGCGTCTCCAATCAGCAGGTCCACTTCTGTAGGACGGAAATAAGTGGGATCGATGGCTACCACCACTTTCCCTGCGGGTAGCTGGAACTCATCGTTGGTACAAGCCACCACAATGCCTTTTTCCTGCAGGCCATGGCCTTCAAACTCAATCAGGATACCTACTTCGGCAAAAGCCATGGAGATAAATTCCCGTACTTTGGTAGTAACACCGGTAGCAATTACAAAATCTTCAGGCTTGTTCTGCTGCAGGATGCGCCACATCGCTTCTACATAATCTTTTGCGTGGCCCCAGTCGCGTTGTGCGTCCAGGTTACCAATATAAAGACAATCCTGGTGACCGGTAGCAATGGCTGCCACGGCACGGGTGATCTTACGGGTAACAAACGTTTCTCCACGTAATGGACTTTCGTGGTTAAAAAGAATACCGTTGCAGGCAAACATGCCGTAAGCCTCCCTGTAGTTCACCGTAATCCAGTAAGCGTATAATTTGGCTACACCATATGGAGAGCGGGGATAGAATGGTGTGGTTTCCCGCTGGGGAACTTCCTGCACCAGCCCGTAAAGCTCAGAAGTAGAAGCCTGGTAAATCTTTGTTTTATTCTCCAGTCCTAAGATGCGGATCGCTTCCAGTAAACGAAGCGTACCAATGCCATCAGCATTAGCCGTGTATTCCGGTGTATCGAAAGAAACCTTTACATGCGACATGGCAGCGAGGTTATAGATCTCATCCGGCTGTGTTTCCTGGATAATACGAATCAGGTTGGTACTGTCAGTTAGATCGCCATAATGCAGTTTCAGGCGAATGTTTTTTTCGTGCGGGTCCTGGTACAGATGGTCAATGCGGTCGGTATTGATTAAGGAAGAGCGGCGCTTGATGCCATGAACCATGTAGCCTTTTTCAAGGAGCAACTCGGCCAAATAAGCCCCGTCCTGACCGGTTATACCGGTAATAAGTGCAGTTTTCATTTATAGTTAGCGTTTAAATGATGTGGACTGAATACTTGAAGCAGCTAATATCTGGTTTTTTTCTCATTTTGTTGATATACAATCTTAATTTTTGGTAAAGCTCTAAGGTTTGGCAAATTTCAAACGTTATATCGAAAAACTTATCTTCGCAGCTTAATGGACATTCTCTTAAAAGATGTAACTGTCATTGATACAGCTTCCTCTTTTCACCGGCAACAGGCTGATATCTTCATTCAAAAAGGTTTTGTAACTGAAATAGGTTCCTTTGATCGCTCGGCTGATAAAACCATCTCAGTAAACGGACTTTGTATTTTTCCTGGCTTTACGGATGTTTTTTCCAATTTCTGCGATCCGGGCTTTGAATATCGCGAAACATTGGAAACCGGTGCATTTGCGGCTGCCCATGGCGGTTATACGGATGTATTTCTTATTCCCAACACGCAACCAGTCGTCTCTCAAAAATCGGGTGTAGAGTACATCGTTCAGCGGAGCAAAAGCCTTCCGGTTTCCCTCCATCCTATTGGTGCAATCACAAAAAATGCGGAGGGGAAAGAGTTGTCGGAGATGTACGACATGCACCAGAGTGGAGCTGTTGCATTCAGTGATGGTATCTGTCCTGTTCAATCTTCCGGCCTGTTGCTAAAGGCGTTGCAATATGTCAAAGCGATCAACAAGATCATCATTCAGCTACCCGATGAGCAAAGCATCAGTGCGCCAGGTTTGATGAATGAAGGCGTTGTCTCTACCCAATTGGGATTACCAGGAAAGCCTGCCATTGCCGAAGAACTGATGATCAGCCGCGATATTGAACTCACCCGCTACACCGGTTCTGCCATTCATTTTACGGGTGTTTCCACGGCCAAAGGGTTGGAGATTATTCGCAAGGCTAAAACCAAAGGTTTACCGGTTAGCTGCTCGGTTACACCGGCTCACCTGTACTTTACAGATGAAGATCTTGTTGGTTATGACACCAATTTAAAACTTTCTCCTCCCCTCCGTACCGCAACCGACCGTGATGCGCTGCGGACCGCTGTTGCAGACGGTACAGTCGATTGCATTGCCTCCCACCATTTACCACATCATACCGATAATAAGGTGGTGGAATTTGAATATGCCAAAGCCGGCATGATCGCTCTTGAATCGGCATTCTCCCTGGTAAGAAGCAGTATGCCCGAACTTTCCCTGGAACGGATAACCGAGCTTTTTTCGACCACTCCGCGACGACTTTTTCAGCTGCCGCCTGCAACCATTGCGCTCAATCAACGGGCTCGTTACAGCTTATTTATCCCGGATGAAGAATGGTCACCGGCAAGTTTTGTTTCCAGGTCACGCAACACGCCTTTCATAGGAAAAACCTTAAAGGGAAGACCTTGCGGCATAATTCAGGAAGACAAACTATTTTTGAAGCCTTTATGAATAACGAACAAACGGTTAACAGTGCTGGCCATGGTTTAAGGTGGGGATTGATGATTGGAGTGGTGTATGCCATTTTCGTTGTACTACGCCACAGTATCGGCGCCAGCAACCCGATCTATTATTCTATGCTGATGTTTACCGGCTATGTAGTGGTACTGGTGATGCTTTTTCTTTGCGGAGTTCGTTTACGCCGGGATAACGGCGGCTGGATTGAAATGCGTGAAGCCTTTAAAGCCATGTTTATTGCTGTACTAATATTTGAAGCATTTTTTACCGCCACCTATTTTATTTATCTCAAGTACATCAATCCCGGATTTTTTGATACGTTTCGTACGCAATCCGAAAACTTATTGATTGCTGCCAAACGGCCACAAAAAGAAATCGACGACCTGGTAACAGCAATGGATATGTCCCGGGACCAGATTCTAAAATCATCAGCTTTTGATTTTATCAAAACTTACCTGTATTATGTAGGTGTTACCGGGCTGTTTGCCATATTGTTTGCTTTTATTATAAAAAGGAAACCGCCCGTTTTTGAACAGGATAATTACCAACAATCTTCTTATTGATGAATCTTTCTATTGTTGTTCCCCTCTTAAATGAAGAAGAGTCGCTGCCGGAATTGTGCGAATGGATCGGCCATGTTTGCCAGGAGCAGCAATACACCTACGAAGTTATTTTGGTGGATGATGGCAGCACAGATAATTCATGGGAGGTTATTGAAAGCCTTAGCCGCGAAAACGAACATATCAAAGGCATCAAATTCCAGCGCAATTATGGAAAATCGGCTGCACTGAATGAAGGATTTAAAGCCGCCAATGGTGATGTCATCATCACAATGGATGCCGACCTCCAGGATAGTCCTGATGAAATTCCGCAACTGTTTTACATGATTGCCCACGAAGGCTATGACCTGGTGAGTGGCTGGAAAAGGGTGCGGTATGATAATACCTTAACGAAGAATCTTCCCTCTAAACTCTTCAATGCTGTCACCCGGAAGGTATCGAAAATTCACCTTCATGATTTTAACTGCGGACTCAAAGCCTATCGTAAAAAAGTAGTAAAAAGCATTGAGGTATATGGTGAAATGCACCGCTACATCCCGGTACTGGCCAAATGGGCTGGCTTTCGCAGGATTGGAGAAAAAGTGGTGGAGCACCGCAAACGTAAATATGGCGTTACAAAATTTGGATGGGATCGATTTGTTAATGGCTTCCTGGACCTTTTATCCATATTTTTTGTGGGTAAGTTTTCCAAGCGTCCGATGCACTTTTTTGGGCTTTGGGGAACCTTGTGTTTCCTCTTAGGAATCGGGATCAGCATTTACCTTGTTATTGCCAAAATCTTTGGCACAGAGTATTGGGTAACCAACCGGCCTTCCTTCTATTTTGCATTGACGGCCATTATTATTGGAATGCAATTGTTCCTTGCCGGTTTTGTTTCGGAACTGGTTACCCGCAATGCGCCTGGTCGGAATACTTATCTTATCGAAGATAAAATCGGTTTGTAATGAAGGTGTTGATCATCGGTTCGGCACATCCTTTACGTGGAGGTGGCATTACAACTTTCAATCACCGCCTCGCCAAAGAGTTCATAGCCCAGGGACATGATTGTTCCATTATTTCTTTTTCATTACAGTATCCCTCCTTCTTGTTCCCCGGAAAATCGCAGTTCACCGATGAACCAGCACCGGAAGGCATTCCCATACGCAGCCTCATTAACTCGGTTAATCCTGCCAACTGGCTGAAGGTGGGCAAAAGTTTACAAAAAGAAAGACCGGATTTACTTGTTGTACGGTTCTGGCTGCCCTTCATGGGGCCTGCCCTGGGCACTATTTTACGTCTGGCAAAAAAAAACAGGCATACAAAGGTTATATGCATTGCTGATAATGTGATACCCCATGAAAAGCGTCCGGGTGATCGGCCTTTCACCAACTATTTTTTGAAGCAATGTGATGCCTTTATCTCGATGAGTGAAAAGGTGTTGAAGGACCTGCGGACTTTTGAACCCAAAAAGCCTGCGAAATTGATGCCGCATCCCCTGTACGATAATTTCGGTACGCCTATTTCACAAACTGAAGCGAAGAAGATCCTGAGTTTACCCGAGAAGAAAAAAATCCTGCTGTTCTTTGGTTTTATACGGCATTACAAAGGCTTAGATATGCTTTTACAGGCAATGGGGGATGAAAGGATAAAAAGGGAGAACATTTGCTTGCTGGTAGCCGGAGAATTTTATGAAGACGAGAAAAAATACCAGCAAATCATCAGCGACTATGGATTGCAGCAATCTGTTATCCTGCGAACAGGTTTTATTCCGGATAATGACGTAAAACTTTACCTCTCTGCTGCCGATTGCGTGGTGCAACCTTATCGCAATGCTACGCAAAGCGGTGTTACTCCCCTTGCCTACCATTTTGAAAAACCTATGATTGTTACCAATGTAGGCGGTCTTCCTTCACTGGTTCCGCATGAAAAAGCAGGGCTGGTTGTTGAACCGAATCCACAGGCACTTGCAAATGCCATTCTTGTTTTTAATCAAATGGGCACCGCTTATTTTATTCCGCATCTTCGCCATGAAAAACAAAAGCTCTCGTGGGATAATCTGCTGAAAGCAATTATTGAATTATATGCTTCTCTTCAAAATCAACTATGATTTACAGAAGTAAAGCACCTCTTCGCATCGGGCTGGCCGGTGGCGGTACGGATGTCAGTCCTTATTGTGATTGGTACGGTGGTGCTATCGTCAATGCTACTATCTCCCTGTTTGCGCATGCATCCATAGAATTATTGGCGGAGCCAAAAATCATATTAGAGGCACACGACCGCAATGAATCGGCCATCTTTAATTTACAGGAAGAACTTCCAATTGACGGGCAACTGGATCTCCTGAAAGGAGTTTGTAACTGTATTCAAAAAGACTTTCAGCACTTCACCACCGGATTTCGCCTGTCTACATTTGTGGATGCACCCGCTGGTTCCGGATTGGGGACATCTTCCACGCTGGTAGTGGCCATTCTTGGCGCCTTTGCAGAAATGTTACAGTTGCCTCTTGGCGATTATGATATTGCGCATTATGCCTATCAAATTGAAAGAGATTACCTGCAGTGGATTGGGGGCCGGCAGGATCAATACGCAGCCACATTTGGCGGCGTAAATTTCATGGAGTTTTACAAGGATAATAAAGTCATTGTAAACCCGCTGCGGCTTCGAAATGACTGTGTTCTTGAACTGGAGAATAACCTGCTGCTTTATTATACGGCCACCAGCCGTCGATCGGAACGTATCATCAGGGAGCAGGCAGCCAATGTTCTCCAACAACAGCGGGAGCCGGTAGAAGCAATGCACCAACTCAAACGGCAAGCGCAAATGATGAAAGAAGCGCTGCTGAAGGGGCAACTTGCTCAATTGGGTGAAATTCTCGATTATGGTTTTTGCCAGAAACGCAAAATGGCAACCGGCATCAGTAATAACCTAATTGAAGAAATATACGACGCCGCCAAACGAGCAGGGGCAACCGGTGGTAAGATTTCAGGAGCTGGCGGTGGCGGCTTTATGTTGTTTTATTGCCCAGGAGCTACAAAGTATGCAGTAATGGAAAGTTTACGGAAATTTGGCGGCTATTACAGGCCTTACACGTTTGTTGAACATGGGTTAACCACCTGGCGAATATAAAATTTATGAAAAAGATCAAAGAGATTATAACCGCATCTATCAGTACCAAACAACAGGTGCTACAGGATGATGAGCTGATTGGAACTATTGCAGCAATCACCGGCAAACTAACCGATGCCTTGCAGGCAGGCAAGCGCATTTACTTTTGTGGGAATGGTGGCAGTGCCGCAGATGCGCAACACCTCGCTGCCGAATTCACCGGCCGTTATTATATCAATCGAAAAGCCGTACCGGCAGAAGCATTACACTGCAATTCTTCTTATTTAACTGCTGTAGCCAATGATTACAGCTACGATGTTGTATACGCAAGGCTGGTGGAAGGCATTTGTCAGCAGGGTGATGTATTGATTGGACTTTCCACTTCCGGCAATTCAGCCAATATTGTGAAAGCGTTTGAAAGTGCACGATCTATGGGTGTAACAACAATTGCCTTTACCGGGATAACAGGAGGCATTTTAAAAGGGTTAAGCGATTACCTGGTGAATGTGCCTTCTACCGATACGCCTCGAATACAAGAGAGCCATATCATGATCGGCCATATCATCTGTCAGTTAGTGGAAGAAAAAATTTTTTTAACTACAAGTGATAATATAAAGTGATCCATTTTAGTCAACAGCCTAAGCAACAATAATTACTTGAAGAAGACATTTCCTATTCTTCTGCATTTCAGATTGAATGGTAGTGAAGATGAATAAAAGTGCCCGATTATGAATACAGCAGAAAACGAAAACAGAGACCTTACTCCGGATGCAGCGAACGGCTATGAAGCAGTTATCCTGGCTGGCGGCATGGGCAGCCGGTTACAGGAGGCGGTACCAGATCTGCCCAAAGTACTGGCACCAGTAGCAGAGAAGCCATTTCTTTCTTATGTGATCAATTATCTGCGGATGCAGGGTGTTACCCGGTTTGTATTTGCATTAGGATATAAGTCCGAACAGGTTGAAAAATACCTGAAAGTGAATTATCCCACCCTCTCCTATTCTGTAATCGTAGAAAATGAACCTTTGGGTACCGGGGGAGCTATTCGTGTGGCCTTGCAGAAAACAAAAGATCAACATGTTCTAATCGTCAATGGCGATACACTTTTTAAGGTAAACGTAGAAGCGCTTTTCCATCAGCATCTTCAAACAAATGCTGCCTGCACATTGGCACTTAAACTGATGGAAGAGGCAAGTCGTTACGGGAAGGTATTCGTTGACTCAGCTGGACGTTTGTCTTCTTTCCATGAGAAAGGCAGTTCTTCCGCAGGATTGATAAATGGTGGGGTGTATGTTTTGAACAAATACCAGTTCTTTGCTCACGCATTTCCCCCTGCATTTTCTTTTGAAGAGCAGTATTTAAAGCCTTTTTTGAAATCGGAAGCTATTTATGGAATTGTACAGGATGGCTATTTTATTGATATCGGGATACCTGAAGATTATTTAAAAGCGCAAACTGAATTAGCATCTCCTGCTCTCCGTTTACCAGATATTGATAAATCCTGGACACTTTTTATTGACCGCGATGGGGTAATCAATGAGGAAACAGTAGGTGAATATATCTTGCATTGGGAGCAATTCATCTTCAGCAAAGGTGTTTTGCAATCCGTTAAAAAGCTGAGCGATGTATTTGGCCGATTGCTGCTTGTGACCAACCAACGCGGCGTTGGCAAAGGACTGATGACAAAAGAGGCGCTGGACACTATTCATTATGAAATGCAACGGGAGATTTCGGTGGTTGGTGGTCACCTGGATAAAATCTACTTCTGTACTGATGTCGACAACAGCAGCTTTAACCGTAAACCTAATCCGGGTATGGCAGTACAGGCGCAAAAGGATTTCCCGGAAATCGATTTTTCAAAAAGCATAATGGTTGGAAATAAACCCAGTGACATGCGCTTTGGCCGTGCCGCCGGTATGTACACAGTGTTTCTGGCCACCACAAATCCTGATCATCCTTATCCCCACCCTGATATTGACCTGCGCTTTTCCAACCTGGCGGAATTTGCGGCGGCTCTTTAGCGTCATTCAAAAATTCAGCATCTGAAATTCTGTCAAAATCGTCAGCTTTTCCTTGGATACAAGGGAATTTCAACAACCTCTTAGCAAAATTTTTGACCAATTTAGCCGTTCTTAGCAGGTATAACCTATATCCGCAATGGTGAAAAATGTAGCGCTTTTGCTCCTGGCAACAATATCCTTTCAATCCCTTCTGGCACAACCGCTCATTGGTGCAACCGAAGTGAAGGCACTTCAGAAAAAGGAGGATTCACTGAAAGTGCTTGCAAAGACATTTTTAACTGCCGAAGCCACGGAAGAGCGGATGCGGAAAGACAGTCTTTTCGTTAAAACCCTGATCCGAAGCCTCCAAGTTAAAAACTCATTTCATTATCCTTTTGATTCTCTTCAAGGTGTCTCAAAGCTTTATGCGCCAGACAGTACCTTCCGAATTTTTACCTGGCAGCTTGACTTCCAGGACAGTTATGCCGTAACCCGCCAGCGTGGCGCTATTCAGTTCCGCACACCGGACGGATCACTGAACCTGGTTCCCCTCCGTGATTATTCTGAATTCGCCGACGATCCGTTAGATTCCGCCCGAAACCGCAACACCTGGATCGGTGCCGTATATTACAACATCATTCAGAAGGAACATAACGGCAAAAAATATTATACGCTTTTTGGGTTTGATGGTAACAGCTATCGTACCAACAAAAAATGGATAGATGTGCTGACATTTGATAACCGGAACCAACCCATTTTTGGCGGGCAACGGTTTTTTACATTTGAAAAAGATACCGTACGCCGCAATCCGCAGCACCGGTTTGGAATTGAGTACAAAAAAGAGGCGTCAACAACTTTGAATTATGATGAAGAGACACAGATGATCCTGGTGGATCACCTGATCTCCGAAACCGATGAACCGGAATATCCCTGGACCTTTGTACCGGATGGCGATTATGAGGGTTTCCAGTGGGTAGATGGCCGCTGGCAGCATGTAGACAAAGTGTTTGATTTTAAACTGAAGGACGGCGAAGCACCCATACCCGATGCTTTGAAAGATATGGAAGGTAAATCGGATGAATTTAAACTTTCAGAGCAAAGCCGTAAGAATATGGGCGAGAAAAAACAACAGGCGCCTCCCGCCAAACCGGTAAACAATACGCCCAAAAAACCGGTGAAGAAAGCCTGATAGCCCTCATTGATGCCTTTGTGAATATTCAGTGGTGAAGGGTGAATAAGGAGCAACCTAGGCGAAGGAATAACTTTTCATCACCGACAAGTGATAAAGAAAATTAGCAAATACATTTAATTCAAAAACGAACTACACTATTCCGCCGGTTGTGTCCTCACAGCCGGCTTTTTTGTACTAGGATTAGCCCATCTCCCGGTAAAATTGTATCCCGCAAATTTTTGAATCTGCGAGGTCCTATTGAATAAGCCGTATAAAAACCATCCCTGATATTAGGCTAAAAAGAAACGCAATCAAATAAATGATTGCGTTTCGCGAATCTTTTTCAGTTCTATCGGGATTAATCCAGCTTCAGTACTGCCAAAAAAGCTTCCTGTGGCACCTCTACGTTTCCGATCTGGCGCATCCGCTTTTTACCTTCTTTCTGCTTTTCCAGGAGCTTGCGTTTCCGGCTGATATCACCACCATAACACTTGGCTGTTACATCTTTTCGCATGGCAGAGATATTTTCCCTGGCCACAACTTTGGCACCAATAGCTGCCTGGATGGCGATCTGGAACTGCTGACGGGGCAACAGCTCTTTCAGCTTTTCACAAAGTTTGCGTCCAAAATCCTGGGCACGGCTGCGGTGAATCAGGGCACTCAATGCATCCACTTTGTCCCCGTTAAGGAGAATGTCCATTTTTACAATGTCCGCATCACGGTAACCGATGGGGTTGTAATCGAATGAGGCATATCCCCGCGTTTGGGATTTTAATTTATCGTAGAAGTCAAATACAATCTCCGTCAGCGGCATTTCAAAAATCAGCTCTACACGGGTTTGTGTAAGATAGCTTTGATTGATAAGGATACCGCGTTTACCCAGGCAAAGCGTCATGATATTCCCAATGTAATCTGGTTTGGTAATAATCTGCGCTTTGATAAAAGGTTCTTCGATCCGGTCGGTTTTTACCGGCTCGGGGAATTCGGTTGGGTTGTTTACAATGATCTTTTCCCCTTTGGTGGTATAGGCCACAAAACTTACGTTGGGTACCGTTGTAATAACGGTTTGATTAAACTCCCGCTCCAGCCGTTCCTGGATAATTTCCATGTGCAACAGCCCAAGGAAACCGCAACGAAAACCAAAACCAAGAGCCTGGGAAGTTTCAAGTTCAAATGTCAGCGAGGCGTCGTTCAACTGTAGTTTATCCATACAGTCACGCAGCTCTTCAAATTCATCAGTATTTACAGGAAAGATGCCGGCAAATACCATTGGCTTTACTTCCTGGAAACCCTTGATCATTTCTTTTGTAGGGTTTACCGCATCGGTGATGGTATCACCCACTTTTACTTCTTTGGCGTTTTTGATACCCGTGATGATATAACCTACGTCCCCTGTTTTCACTTCTGACGTTGGCTGCAAACCAAGTTTAAGGATACCTACTTCATCGGCTTCGTATTCCTGCCCGGTGGAAACAAATTTTACTTTTTGTCCTTTTTTAATAGAACCATTCAGGATACGGTAATAAACGATGATACCACGGAAAGGATTAAAAACAGAGTCGAAGATCAATGCCTGCAGCGGCTCATCGTAATTTCCTTTGGGTGCAGGAATGCGTTCGACTATGGCTGCAAGGATATCCTCTACACCCAAACCGGTGCGGCCGCTCGCCAGGAGGATTTCTTCCCGCTTGCAGCCAATCAGGTCTACAATCTGGTCCTTCACCTCTTCAATCATAGCGCCATCCATGTCAATTTTGTTGATAACGGGAATGATCTCGAGATCATTTTCGATCGCCAGGTAAAGGTTCGAAATGGTTTGCGCCTGGATTCCCTGTGTCGCATCCACCAACAACAAAGCGCCTTCGCAGGCGGCCAGTGCACGGCTTACTTCATAGCTGAAGTCTACGTGTCCCGGTGTATCAATCAGGTTGAGCGTATACGTTTCATTCTTATAGGGATAATTGATCTGGATAGCGTGGCTTTTGATGGTAATGCCTTTTTCCCGCTCAAGATCCATATCATCCAGCACCTGGTCCATCATCTCCCGTTCGGAGATGGTATTGGTCGTTTGCAGGAGGCGATCAGCAAGGGTACTTTTGCCATGATCAATGTGGGCGATGATGCAGAAATTGCGAATATTCTTCATGCGACTGGTTCAACAATTACGAATGTGCAAAGGTAGGTGAATGGCCGCAGATTTAAGGATAGTGCTGCTGCCTTTAACAATGTTGTCGAAACGGAAAATGGCAGACGTTTCCCTGCCATTTTGAACAATGTAATCCAACCAAATCAGTTGCCGGCACCTGCCCCCGGCTGCTGTTGCATCCCGATCTTGATCAGTGCATATACCAGCTCGCAATCCTTGTTCACCCTTGCCTCCCTTAATACCCTTTCCTGGGCAGCTTTATCATTGTCGTCAAGGCCATATTTTTTCCGGATGTCTTCTGAACATTTTTGCAATTGCGGCTCTGTACTAAACCGCTGCAGTTGTTCAAACAATTCCATTTGTTCCTGGTCAGAGATGGTAACAATTTCATTTTGCAGAACCTGTAATGGACGCTCACTGTTACCGGCCCGTATAAAAATCTGCTGAATCTTAGGACTCATGCCTTTCAGGGAAGAATTGATGCAAGCACACATTTCAGCCGTTGCTTTTGATTCTGCACTTTCAGCAACTACTGTTTTTTGACTAACTGCCGTGTCTTTCTTATCCTTTTCGCTTTCTGTTGGCACCTCTGCTTGGGAAAGCTCTGTCTTTTCTTCTACGTTGCTCGCCTCCGTTTTGTTACCTGAATTACAGCTATACATTACCAAACTGCCTGCGGTCAACAAAATAAAAAATTGATTTTTCATGTTGTAAAGATGGGTGATTCCGGTAGTTAAATCAGCAGTACAGGTTATTCATCTTTTGCAGCAACCTTTTTTGATGCTTCTTCTGATGCGGTTTCTTCAACCATTGTTTCACCCTTTTCCTGTTGTTGTAAACCTACCTTAATAAAAGCAGCATACACGGTGCAGTCATCCAGCTTGTTCATTTCTTCTACCAGCCTGGTTTGCATTTCTTTTTCATCTCTTTTGCTGATACGGTGCTTTTTGTCAACTCTGGCAGCACATTCTTTTACATTTTCACCCTGGAAAGCAAGTGCTATGTTTTGAATGTCGTCGCCAACTTCTTCCATTTCAGCTTCATCTTCAATGGCAGCCAGTTCTTCCTGCAGGGTTTCTTCAAAAGCATTACTCTCCGCTGCTTTGAGGATGATTTCTTTCGCTTTTGTGCTAACCTGTTTTTTTAGTTGAATGCAATCACAAAGCTCGGCTGCCATTTCTTTTGGGTTGGCATTGGTGCAGGCGGTAATCACCAGCATAAGCAGCAGTGTTGGTGTAAAAGCTTTTTTCATAAAGTGGGTTTAAGCTGGTAAGATAAACGTATTTTCCACTGAGACAAAACAACCCTAATTATCAATGCCCAATTCTTTGCGTTGTTTGCGACTAAGCTTTGCTTTTACCAGCTCATAGCTTTGTTTTACATAAGTTGCCCATTCTTGCCTGGAAAGGCAAGCATCATTGGATACCAGCACCCATTTGGCTCTTGCCAGGTAGGGCGCCGGGGCAAAGCCCTCGCTAACGCACAGTTCTTCAAAATCTGTATCTGGTACTTTGAATGAAGCTTTGAAAGGTTCTTCAAAAGAGGTTACGCAAAACATTTTTTCACCTATAGAAAAAACCAGGTCCTTCTCCCATTTTATTTCTTCTGTTACCGCAGGAAGCTGCAGGCAAAGTGTTCGCAGGGTTTCTGTATTCATATTCGAAAACGAAAACTCCCCCGCAGGAAACGGAGGAGTTTGTTTATGACAAGATCATTTTTACAAACAAGGCAAAATCAAATTAGCCAATATGGCTGATTGCTTGTAGTTTGCTAAACCTATACCTGTGGCTTTGGTTCACCCTTTGGCTTTTTGCCTGTTTTAGGTGAAATGATGGCCAGCATTCGCTTTCCTTCCAGTTTAGGCATGCTCTCCAATTGTCCGAATTCCTTCAGGCGGTCAGCAAATTTCAGGAGCAATAGTTCACCCCTGTCCTTAAACTGAATGGCACGACCTTTAAATTGCACGTAGGCTTTTACCTTGTTGCCTTCCTTTAAAAAGCTTTCAGCATGCTTTGATTTAAAATCAAAGTCGTGGTCATCGGTATTGGGCGTAAAGCGAATCTCCTTCATCTCGGTCGTCTTCGCTTTGGCCTTCATTTCCTTTTCCTTCTTCTTTTTATCGTAGAGGAATTTATTGTAATCGATAATTCGGCAAACCGGGGGATCGGCCTGAGGAGAGATTTCCACCAGGTCCAGCTCCTGATCACGGGCCATTTTTCTGGCTTCGTCTGTTGAATAAACGCCAACTGTTACGTTGTCGCCTACCAGCCGTACCTGCGGTACCCTGATATGTTCATTGATTCTGTGTTCTGCTTCTTTACGGGGAACAAAACGACCCCTGAATCCACCGGGCTTAAATCCGCCCCTGTTTGGTAATGCCATTTACGTTTTTTAGGTTAATGAATGCTGTGCGCAAAAGGTGAAGGGATCAAACATCCATTGATCACTCTCCTGGTCTTTACACGCAAAGCCTCTTTTTAAGTTTTTCGTGAAAAATTTATTCTGATCTTCTTTCTTTGACTTCAGCGACAAGCTCCTGCAAAAATTCGTCCACATTCTTTGCACCCAGGTCTCCTTTTCCTTGCCGGCGGATGGAAATCTTTCCTTCACTTGCTTCCTTCTCTCCCACAACCAACATGTAAGGAACCCGCATCAATTCTGTGTCGCGGATCTTTTTACCGATCTTTTCATTACGGTCATCGATCTCAGCACGAATATCCCATTTTTTTAATTTCAGCAAAACATCTTTTGCGTAATCAGCAAACTTGTCCGAGATGGGAAGGATCTTCACCTGTACCGGTGCCAGCCATGCCGGGAACTTACCCGCATAATGCTCCAGCAAAAACCCGATAAAACGCTCATGCGTTCCCAACGGGGCACGGTGAATGATCAGCGGGGTTTCCGCTTCATTATTCTGGTTGGTGAAGCTTAGTTTGAATCGACGACCCTGAGCGAAGTCAACCTGGTTTGTAGCCAGTGTGAACTCCCTTCCAATGGTGCTGTAGATTTGCACATCGATCTTTGGCCCATAGAATGCACCTTCATCCGGGACCTCTACAAAAGGAATCCCCGCTTCTGTCATCACCTGGCGCACCATGGCCTCAGTTTCCAGCCACAACTCCGGTTCATTGATGTACTTCTGCCCCAGCTTGGAAGGATCATGCAGAGAAAGTCGCATTACATATTTTTCAATACCAAAGATTTTAAAGTATTTCAAATACATGTCGTTCACCGAACGAAATTCCTGTGCAAACTGCTCGCGGGTGCAATAGATATGCGCATCGTTCATGTGCAGGCAGCGTACCCGCATCAACCCGAACAATTCCCCACTTTGCTCGTAACGATAACAGGTGCCGTATTCGGCTAACCGAAGCGGAAGGTCTTTATAACTGTGTTGTTCAGCCGCAAATATTTTGTGGTGGTGCGGACAATTCATTGCTTTCAGATAGTACTTTACCCCTTCCAGTTCCATTGGCGGATACATGCTATCCTGGTAATAGGGCAAATGACCACTGGTGAGATACATGCTTTCTTTTGCAATGTGCGGCGTTACCACACGCTTATAGCCGGCCTCGGTTTCTGTTTCCTTTGCCAGCTTTTCCAGTTCTTCTATGATCACCGTGCCGTTGGGCAACCATAAAGGCAAGCCCGGACCAACATCATCATCCATAGTGAAAATGCCAAGTTCCTTGCCCAATTTCCGGTGATCACGTTTCTTGGCTTCTTCCAGCAGTTGGAGGTATTCATCCAATTGTTTTGCAGAAGGAAACGTTACGCCATAAATGCGGGTTAATTGTTTGTTGCGCTCATCTCCTTTCCAGTAGGCCCCGGCAATGTTGGTGAGCTTAATGGCTTTGATAAAACCGGTGGCAGGTATATGCGGTCCGCGGCAGAGGTCTGTAAAACCACCTTGTGTATAGAAAGTTATCTCCCCATCCTCCAAGCCCTGCAACAGGTCAAGTTTGTATTCGTCACCTTTTTCTGAAAAATAATTTATTGCCTCAGCTTTGGGAATGGCTTTGCGGATGTAGGCATTATTCTGTTTTGCCAGCTCAGCCATTTTTACCTCCAATTTGCGGAGGTCTTCTTCTGATATGGAATAGTCTCCAAAATCTACATCATAATAAAAACCATTTTCCACCGGGGGACCAACCCAGAATTTCACACCGGGAAACAAGCTTTCTATGGCCTCGGCCATCAGGTGCGCCGAAGAGTGCCAGAACGTGCTTTTGCCACCTGTATCCTCCCATGTGAGCAACTTCACGCTTGCATCTCCCTCAATAGGACGTGTAGCGTCCCAAACCTGTCCGTTTACATCGGCGGCCAATACTTTGCGAGCCAATCCTTCGGAGATAGATTTGGCAACATCCAATGCCGTTGTGCCTTTCTGGTATTCCCGAACGGCACCATCGGGTAAAGTAATTTTAATTTGATCACTCATAAAGAGCTGCAAAATTAACACTTTCATGCTTTGCACAACGAATCCTGAAACAGTCGTATTCGTTAATTTCACATTGCTATGAAGAAAATTGTACGAAACCTGCTCACAGCTTTCCTTCTTCTTACAACTGTTCAGGGGATTAGCCAAGATATCTCCGGGATCTGGCGGGGCTATTTTATTACCGAAGGCGGAGAGCAGTACAAATACGAAGTACAATTGGATCAAACCAAAAAAAACAGTTTGTCGGGAGTCACTTATTCTTACCTGGATACCCGCTTTTATGGGAAAGCTACATTCACCGGCAATTATACAAAGACATCTAATGCCGCACTGGTGCAGGAAATTAAAACTGTTGAACTGAAAATGGCCGGGGGTTCTGTTGCCTGTATTATGAAATGCCGGCTGGTGTATTCCCGATCGGGTCGCGAAGAATTCCTGGAAGGTATTTACACAAGTGCTTACGAAAAAAACGATCCTTTTTACGGCGTGAAGAAGGGCGGCGATTGTGGTGGCGGCAAGGTTTTCCTCCGCAAAGTGTCAACTTCTGATTTCTACGTAGAACCGTTTTTACGCAACAAAAAAACAACGGCTGACCCACCGCAAAATTCGATTGCAAAAACACCGCAAAAAAAGACAGTAACCAAAACGCCGGCGAAAAAAGAGACTGCCACAACAAAAACCACCACGAAAGCCAATACGCCTGTTACAAACAAAACCATTGCTAAACCGGTACCTGTTCAGACAGAAACCCAGAAGCCCGAAGAACTTACTGTAGCTGTCAAGCCTGCCGTTGTTCCCCGGATCAAACCTACACCCGCTACCATCCGTGACCGGAAGAATGAACTGATCAGAACCATTGTTCTCACCAACAGTGAAGTGGAGATCAGTCTTTATGATAACGGCGAAGTTGACAATGATACAGTGAGTATTTATCTTAACGGTGCCTTGTTGCTGGCAAACAAACGACTTTCGAACAAGCCCATCACGTACAAGCTGAAAATTGACGAAACCAATCCTGAGCATACACTTGTGATGGTGGCGGAAAACCTGGGAACCATTCCGCCCAATACTTCGCTGATGATAATACAGGATGGAGATAATCGGCACCAGGTCAATATCACCTCTACCGAACAGAAAAATGCCATGATACGGTTCCGCTACGAAAAGCAGGATCCATAAAACAAAACAGGCTATTTCCATATAATAGTCTGTTTTGTTAACTTGCGGCCGGTTTAAATATAAAAATCTTGGTACATACGAGTTGATGGTGTACCTTGACAAATAAAACCAATATTGTCCTAAAACTTTCTGCATGAAACAGTTGCTCTTGATCTTGTGTGTGACCATTTGTCCGGTTATACTTTTTGCGCAGGATTCAACAGATAAAGAGTTTAAAACTCTCCTTAAAAACAAAATCTTTTTTACGTCAACAGATCCCGTAGAAATTACACTGGTAAGCGACTTCCGCCGCATTAAAAACAAGCGGCAGAAAAAGGTATTTCAACCCGCTACGGTAACCTTTACGCTCCCGGGGTTTAAGCCCGTTACCGAAGAGATACAACTGGCTGCCCGAGGTGAGTTTCGTCGCACAACCTGTGTTATGCCTTCTTTATTCCTGGATTTTAAAAATCAGAAAGCGCCAAAACTTAGCGGGTTAAAACGTTTAAAGCTGGTTTGCGGCTGTTCCCAATCCAAATACGATGAGGAGTTACTGCTGAAAGAGTACCTGGTGTACAAGATGTACAACATGCTGACAGAAATGAGTTTTGGTGTGCGGCTCACAAAAATGACTTATAAAGATGCCCAGAACAGGATGAAAGAATACTCACAGTATGGGTTTTTGATTGAGGATGTGGATGCCGTTGCCAAACGTAACAACAGCCGGGAATACGAAAAACTGGTTCCCAATGGTGCCATGACAGACAGGGCCCAAATGACACTGGTTTCCATGTTCCAGTACATGATCGGCAATACCGACTGGTCGTTACCCAACAATCATAACATCCGTTATGTACAATTGCTGAATGATACGGTTTCATTCCCCTATGTAATTCCTTATGATTTCGACTATTGCGGCATGGTCAATGCGCCATATGCCATTCCCCAGCAGGAATTTGCCATTGAAAAAGTGACCGATCGTTTTTACCGGGGTGTACCAAGGGAAAAGGCTGAAATTGAGGAAGCCATTAAACTCTTTAAAGATAAAAAAGAATTTATCTATGCCCTTGTGAATGGGTTTGAGCTTTTATCCAAAAAAGTAAGGTCTGAAATGATCAACTATCTTGATTCATTTTATGAAGACCTGGATGATAAACGAAAGGTCACTTACTTATTTGAGAAAGCAGTGGATAAGAATTAGGGGGATTGATAATGGTGCGTAAAGAGATTACTATTCAACTTAGTGCTTTTAGGCAAAGGGTGAAAGAAATATTTATCTAACCATTTTACAGTACGAAAGAGCATAAAAAAAGGAAGCATTTGCTTCCTTTTTAGTTTATTACAATCCCTTAAATTACAATCCTGTTCTGTTGGTTTCTCTTGGTTTCGGCAGTTCTTTACGGGGCAGCTTTTCATCCCGCTGTGCTGAATTATAAACAAATGCAGCGACGATTGTGGCAGCCTGTTTCAGATCTTCCGGCACAAGGTGATCGTATGTATCCATATTGGTATGGTGCGTTCGGGTATCGTAGGCAATTTCATCCTGGATAAACTGGAAGCCCGGTACACCCACAGCATCAAATGCCAGGTGATCGGTCCCACCGGTATTGTTGATCGTTAATGTTGTTGCACCCAGTTCTTTGAAAGGTTCCAGCCATTTGCTAAATATGGGGCGAATGGCCTCGTTTCCCTGCAGGTAAACACCTCGGATTCTTCCGGTGCCGTTATCGAGGTTATAATATGCCGTGATTTTTTCATGTGCCGGCTTTAACTGCATGGTTACCGGATCGGCAACGTGCATTTTTACATAGTTGCGGGAGCCATGCAAACCTTGCTCCTCACCTCCCCAAAGGGCTATGCGGATGGTACGGCGGGGCTGAAGACCTGTCTGTTTCAGCAAACGAACCGCTTCCATCATAACGGCACAACCGGCAGCATTATCGGTAGCACCGGTGGCACCATGCCAGGAGTCAAGGTGTCCTCCAAGCATGACGACCTCATCTTTTAATTTCGGATCGGTGCCGGGGATTTCGGCAATTACATTGTAGCCGTTGGGATCCTTGTCAAAAAAAGAAGTCTTTACATCCATTTCCATTTCTACAGGTACACCTGCATTTACCAAACGCTGCAAACGCAGGTAATCGTCACTGGAAAGAACAACGCTGGCCGGTCCAACCGGGGCTTCTTTGGTGTACTGGCCACCACCCTGCACAAATATGGTTCCTTCGTTACCGCGACTAATGCCCAGAACCAAAGCTGGTTTTTCCTTAAGGTAAAAAGCATTCAAGGCTCTGGTAAATGCCTGTCGTGCCATGAAGGCCTGCATGATGGGAGAATTACCCTGGCGTGGTCCCTGACTTCCGGCTTGCCGCATTTCAGCTTTGGCCATTTTTTCCAGTTCTTCATCATTATACCGGGTAGCATCAGCTTTGAAATTGGGTTTCAAAGTATCATTGCTCCAAAGCATAACTACCCTCCCCTGCACCTTGCCTGCATACTGCGCCAGTTCGGCCGAATCCCTGGCTTTGATCAGCACCACACCTGAATTCATAATGCCTTTACCCGGTGTGCTTCCAGTCCAGGCCCGGGACTGTGCGATCATAGGAACATAATATGGTTTGGTCATGGCAACATAACAACGCTCTTGCTGCCACCCTTTACCAAACGCACCCCAGGATTCAATCTGTACGTTTTGCAGCCCCCAGCTTTCCAGCTTGCTTTTTGCCCATTTGGCCGCATTCATAAAACCAGGAGAAGCTGTCAGTCGTGGGCCACTAACATCCGTGAGGTAAAAGGCATGGTTCATAACCTGTGAAGCCTGCATGCCTTCCGTTTTCAGCTTGCTAATGATGGCTTCATCGCCTTCTTTTTGCGCATACAACAGGCAAAAGGAAGCCTGTGCTGCCGCCAATAACAGTAATTTTCTCATGTTGTTTTGATTAGATGGTTGATTACAGCGAATCTAAGCTTTCTCTGCTTTAAAACCGAAAATTCCAGGTAACGGAGGGTAAGATGGGAAAGAGCGAAACCTGCTTCGCCTGCACTTTCAATGTGCCATCATAAGGACTGCCATCCTGGTTGAAATAAATAAAATATGGATTGGCGCGGCTATAAGCATTGTAGATGCTGAACACCCAGTAACTCTGCAATCGTTTGCCGGGTTTTGGTGAAGGCGTATACGTTGCCGAAAGATCCATACGATGATAAGGTGCAAGCCTGTATTGATTAATGCGGCTATACTCCTGCGTTAGAACCCCATTGATCACATAAAAGCGCTGTGGCAGCGAGGTCGCATTTCCCGTTGCATAAACAAATACGGCCCCAAACTTCCACTTTTTGTTTTTTTCGTAGGTAGCTACAATGGAAAGATCATGGCGTCGGTCATATTTTGCCGGGAACTTTATACCGTCGTTCAATTGCGGAAACTGACGCCATGTCCAGGACAATGTATATCCAACCCAGCCTGTAAGCCGTCCCCGTGTTTTGTTGACCAGGAACTCCGCGCCATAACTCCAGCCTTTTCCGAATACAAATTCCTCTTCCGGATCCAGCAGGGAGGGTGAATAACCTTCGCGGTACTCAATCTGGTTTTGCATTGTCTTGTAATAGACTTCAACAGAAGTTTCGTATTGGTTGTCGGCAAAATTTTGAAAATAACCTGCAGCATATTGCCAGCTTTTTTGCGGCTGCACCCTGAAGGTACTGGGCACCCAAAGATCGGTGGGCAGTGTAGTGCCGGCATTGCTCACCAGGTGAATGTATTGCAGGTTTCGGGTTATGGAGGCTTTCAGTGAAGCCGCTTCGGTCAGACTGTACCTTGCGGTTAATCGGGGTTCCAGACCTCCATAGCTTTTCACCGCATCCCAATCACCATACGTTGTACTATCCAGTTTGTTCTGGTTGTCGTCTACAACATAACGGGTATAGGGGCCAATCTGTGTAAAATTGCTCCAGCGTATACCGTAATTTAATTTCAGTCGGCTGCTAAGGTCCCAGTCATCCTGTATATACAATGCATTTTCAATTGCCCGCTTCTCGCTTGCGTTACTGGGATTAAACACCACGCTATCCTGCCGTCCCGAAGTCACATTGGGTGTAAACTTGTGATGGGTTAGCAATCCACCAAACTTGATCTTATGTGAACCGGAAGGGTAATAATCAAAATCCATTTTGGCCGTACCGTCTTTGATCCCGGAAGCAAGTTTGATTTCAAAATTATTTTGGGCAGCACCAAACGTAAAATTATAGTCGTTGTATACCAGTGTAGTATTGGCAAACAGTTTACGGTTAAAAACATGATTCCAGCGGATGGTGCCCGTTGCATTGCCCCAGGGAATGTTGGCGTTAAAAGAAAGTTTGGCATTGTTAAACGTAAACACATCTCTGCCAAAATAGCCGCTGACGTAAAGACGGTCTTTTTCCGAAAAACGGTAATTGATCTTTGCATTCAGATCATAGAAATAATAGCCGGATCCGTAAAAATTGCTTTCTTTTTTAACGAATGGTTTTACCAGTGCATCAATATAGGTTCGCCGTGCAGAAACAATAAATGAAGCTTTATCCTTTACTACGGGTCCTTGTACTGAAAAACGGGAAGCAATCAACCCAATACCGCCTTCGGTAATAAACTGGTTGCTGTTACCGTCTTTCATTTGTACATCCAGCACCGATGATAATCTTCCGCCGTATTGCGCCGGCATACCTCCTTTTATTAGGGAAGTGTTCTTAATAGCATCGGAGTTGAAAATGGAGAAAAAACCAAACAGGTGACCGGTGTTGTAAACAACGGCATCATCCAGCATGATCAGGTTTTGATCAGGACCGCCACCGCGAACATAAAAGCCGGCATTCCCCTCTCCTGCATTCCGTACTCCGGGTAAAAGTTGAATGGCTTTCAAGATATCCACTTCGCCCAACAGCGCCGGAACGTTTTTGATCTGGCTGATGGAAAGGTCGATCTGTCCCATTTGTGCATTGCGAACATTGGCATCCCGCCGGCGGCTGAAAACAACCACCTCGTTGAGGGCAGCAGACCGCGGAAGCAGGAAAATATTTTGCTGGATATTTTGCTTTAACTGTAGGGACTGAGAAAAAGTCAGGTAGGAAACATGGGAGACCAATAGTTCGTAATCTCCGGAATCCAGCGTGATGGAATAAAAACCATATTGGTTGCTGGTAACTGATTTTCCGTTAACCGCAACAGTGGCTCCCATTACCGATTCGCCGCTCAGACTGTCCTTGATATAACCATTAATGGTAAACTTTTCCTGCGAAAGAGAAGCCAGGCCTGCCATTAGAAAAATAAGAATCAACCCAAACCGTGTAGCTATCATCTGTGTGCAACTTAATTTTCAATTTTCGTTTTGTTCTCGCCACAGGCCAACATGCCTTTGCCATAGTGTGGGTGGTAAAGACCAAGATAGGGATTGCGAATTTCTTCTTCCTGGCTCAACCAGATAGCCGACTTGGTATCGTCAAACGCCATGGGGCACTCCTGTAAGTAAAGCGTTTTTCCATCATAATTCACGGTATTCAGAAACTGGTACAGGTTATCGGACATGGAGTTGAACGCTTCCCTTTGCGGACGAATCGATGGTTCCGAAGCAATGGTCTGCGCATCACCTTTGGCATTTTCAATAAACATGACGGCGGTTTCGTAAATGGCAGAAGAATCTTTTTGCAATTCTTCGAGTTTTACGTTCTCGAGACTTTTGATCAAAGCAGTAGCTGCTGAACTGGAAGCCACAGAATCCCATTTGACAAAGTTCTCCGCTATTGCATTGTAATCACTGAGCACAGCTGCAACAGATTCATTGAAAGCAGTACTATGTTTCGATACGGCGATTGCTTCGGTTTTCTCAACGGTTTCTTTTTTTCCGGGCCGGCTGACAACCAACCAGGTGATAATGCCTGCACCAACCAGGATCAGGAAAAGAATGAGATTGCGCATGTGGTAAGTTTGTACAAAACTAGGCAGGAAACAGCCTGATTTTGTAAAGGATTTCACAGTTTTCCCGCTAGCGCAAACCTGAATTCGGAAAAACTTTGAGAAATTTGCGGCCTTGTGATCCTGGATGATGAAAGCTGTCCAATACTATTATGCTTTGATTGGATAAAGTTTGACAGAAGAATGTTTGATTCAGCTCTTAAAGTTTTCGATTCAGGTCACAGCATATTCATAAAAAATAAAAAAGGAAAAGCATGCTCGCCGGTTTGCAGAATGTAACGTTTGAATTTGGTGCCCGTACCATTGTAGAAGATGCTACCTGGCACATTCATCCGAGTGAACGGATTGGATTGGTAGGTTATAACGGAACCGGCAAATCGACACTTTTAAAATTGCTGGTAGGTGAATACCAACCCACCAAAGGATCTATTGAACGCAGCCGCAGCACTTCCATTGGTTACCTGCACCAGGACCTGCTTAGCTTCGATACCAACGAATCCATTTTACAAGTAGCACTTCATGCCTTTGACCGTGCAAAAAAAGTGCAGGAAGAACTAGACGAGATCACCAAAAAACTGGAAATGGATTCTTCGGAAGAACTGCTGCTGGAGTACAGTCATAAGTTGCATGAATTTGAAGAAGCTGGCGGATACGAAATCGAGCACAAAACGGAAGAAGTATTGCAGGGACTTGGATTCGGTAATTCCGACCTCAGTAGGCCCTACCGTGAATTCAGTGGTGGCTGGCGAATGCGGGTGTTGCTGGCAAAAATGATCTTGCAGGCACCGGACCTATTACTCCTTGACGAACCGACCAACCACCTTGACCTTCCTTCGATTGAATGGCTGGAAAAATACCTGACACATTACAAAGGTGCCGTGGTGATTGTGAGCCATGATAAGTATTTTCTTAACCGTATGGTGAAGAAGATAGTTGAATTGTATCAGCGGCAACTGCATATTTACAATGGCAACTATGATTTCTTTGAAAAAGAAAAAGTAGAACGCATTGCGTTGCAGCAAAGGGCCTACGAAAACCAGCAGGACTACATTCGGCAGAATGAACGACTTGTCGAACGTTTTCGGGCAAAAGCCAGCAAAGCGGCCATGGCGCAAAGCATCATGAAAAAGCTGGATAAGCTGGAGCGGATTGAAGATGTTGCGCTGGAACGTCCGGATATACGCATCAACTTCAGTGTTGACAAAACACCGGGAAAGGTGTTGGTGGAGCTAAAGAATGTTTCCAAAAATTTTAAAGACATTCAAATTCTGAAAAATACTTCTGCTGAAATTGAACGTGGAGACAAGATTGCATTGATTGGTGCCAACGGTAAGGGTAAATCAACCTTGTTGCGTATTATCGCCGGAACTGAACCAATTGAAGGGGAAAGAAAGTGGGGCCATAATATTGATGCGGCCTTTTATGCGCAGCACCAGCTGGAATCGCTCAACATCAATAATACGCTTATAGAGGAAATGCACACCGCCAGGGCACAGAAGACTGATCTTGAGCTGCGTACGCTGCTGGGTTGTTTTCTTTTCAGCGGTGATGATGTAGATAAAAAAATCAGGGTATTGAGTGGTGGTGAAAAAGCAAGAGTGGCACTGGCAAAGACCATCGTGAGCAAAGCCAACTTTCTTCTTTTGGATGAACCGACCAACCACCTTGACCTTCACTCTACTGAATTGCTGATCGACTCTCTGAACCGTTATGAAGGCACGATCATCCTCGTGAGCCATGACCGTTATTTTATTTCCAAGATTGCCAATAAAATCTGGGAAATCAAAGACCAGGAGATTAAAGAATTTAAAGGAACTTATGAAGAATGGGTTACCTGGAATGAACGGATGGCAGCAAGAACAACTAGCAATGGGCAACAGGCATCAGGAAAAGAAGAAGTAGTCAAAAAAGAAAAGCCTGCTCCAGAGAAAAACGTAGCACCGGCTTCAATGAAATCAGATAAATCTGCCGTTCAGAAAGAACTGCAAAAGCAACAAAAGATTTTCCAGAAACTGGAGAAAGACGTTGAAATTCTGAACACCCAGAAAGCTGAACTGGAGGCAAAACTTTCTCATCCGGAAACCTATGCCAATGCTGTTGAATTTAAAAAAACGGAGGCTGCATACAAGGATGTCACGATAAAATTGGAAGCAGCCAATAAGGAATATGAGATTGTGTTTGAAAAAATCATCTCACTGGATGAAGCATTACTAAATGCCTGATGATGTTGAATGTATCTTTATCTGCTGGTGGAATAAGAGTTGTATAAATGTCGAGGTAATGATTTTGTTACCAAATGCAGCAAAATGAAAAATCACCTTATTGTTTTTAGTCTGGCAGCTTTGATGGCTGGCAGCTATTCCTGCAAAGGAAAAAATGAAAATGCAGGAACGGATACAACAACTACTACCACAACCCCTGCTACACCGGCACCTGTAGAAATTTCTGCAGATGAAGTATTGCGCAAAGGCGTTGCAGATGCCACGAAAGACTTTCCCGATGTGGAAGCAACCGTTGAGGATGGTGTAATTACATTGAACGGCATCATCGACCGTGACCGCTTTCTCTCCTTAAAACAATCACTGGATACGCTTCGTCCAAAGCAAGTGGTTAATAACTTAAAATACAATTAACCAGTATGGCACTCCAGGAAAAATATGCAGAACTTATTTCCACTGCATAGAGTTCGGGTGTTCAGAACATGCAGGTAAGAGAGCAGGAAAATGTTTTATACGTGGACGGCGCCGATAAGACGCTTTTTTAGCTTATTCATCTTTATTCATCTTGATAAAATCAGCCACCAGGTAGCTGATAAACTTTCCAATCAGGTCATTGCTGATACCGTTGGACAAACGACTGGCACCTTCGCAAATGTGCAGGTAGCAGGCTTTGGTATGCGCAGCGCAAAGATTCAGGTACTGCCGGGCATGCAGTGGTTGTAGCCCGCTGGGTGTACATGCACTACTGAGAATATTCTGCACGCAATCAAGATCCAGTTCTATACCGCAAAAATTATCGGATGTAAACTCGATGGCATGTGTGATAGCCTGGCGGAAACTGCGTTTTTCGTGGATAAAAATATCTTCGTAGGTGATGATATCTATAAAAGGATTGTTGACAATGTCTATCCAAACGTTTTGTGGCAGGTAACTTTCATGAACACCAACAGCACAATATTTCTGCAGGAAACCATCTTCTTCGGCATAACGGAAACCGTTTCCACTGTGCCGGCCTTCCGTTGGGCGGTAGTCGGTATGTGCATCAAGGTTGATACAGTTGATCTGCGGAATGGGAATTTGTTGTGCGGCGTGCAATCCCTTTGCAGCACCTTTTAACAACGGATAAGCATTGTTATGGCCGCCGCCGATGACAACCGGCGTTTTTTCTTCGGCCACCAGCAGCTTTATCAAACTTTCCACTTCTTCATCAATCTGGTTTACTGCATGCCGGTAGGCTTCTATTTTTTCTTCCTGTCCGTAGGCATTTTTATCAATCAGGTATTGCAGGTCGCCAAAATCAAAATGCCCGATAATGGCAATATCGCTGCCGCTTAAAAAATCATTGCTTTGGCTGTTGAGGAAAGCCTGGAGGAATGGTACCCAGCTAGTACTTGCCCCTCCCTGCCCGTAATTGGCCTGTATGCCGATGTCTTCCGGAATGCCAACAATAACATATTGGGCTGACAGGTTTTTGATCGCCTGGGTGATATCGCCTTCATTGAGAACAGTTACTTCTTCACCAATCTTTGTTTCAAAGCGACGGATTGTTGTGAGGGAAAGCACATCACTTTTTGTATACCGTTTAAAATGGGTCAGGTTCATCTTGTGCTGGATTTGGTTTTAAATCATACGAATTTATCCGAATTATTGCCATTGGCCGCTTAGCATTACTTTTTCTACCAGGTTGCTGCCAAAGGAATACGGAAGATAAGACAAGGATGGAATTGGTTTGGTCAGTATCAGGTTGGCAAGCTTTCCGACAGAAATGCTTCCCACGCTGTCAGCCAGTTCCATGGCATGTGCACCGTTCAGCGTAGCCGCATTGATGGCTTCTTCGGGAAGCATCCGCATCTGGATGCAACTGAGTGCCACCACAAAATTCATGTTTCCCGAAGGCGATGAGCCTGGGTTGAAATCTGATGCAAGAGAAACGGCACATCCGGCATCAATCAATTCCCTGGCTGGCTGGTAAGGCATCCGTAAAAAGAATGCTGCCGTTGGTAGTAAGGTCCCAATCGTTTCCGGCGCAGAAGAAAGCAGCCGGATATCGTTTGGCGTCATGGTTTCCAGGTGATCAAGTGATATAGCCTCTAACTTCAAACCTGTTTCTATTCCTCCAATGCTGTTTAGCTGGTTTACGTGCAGCTTTGGCTTTAGCCCATACGCCTTTCCGGCCAGGCAAAGCTTTTCCGTTTCCTCGGGTGTAAAAAAACCTTTTTCACAAAAAACATCCATGAAATCAGCCAGGCCTTCTTTTGCCACAATGGGCAGCATATCGTTGAGGAGAAGATTGATATATCCTTCCCGGTTTTCCTGGTAAGCCGACGGTATTGCATGTGCACCTAAAAAAGTGGCTTTTATTGGCATATGCACGGCCTTTTTCAGGCGCTGAATAACCCGCAGCATTTTGATCTCACCTTCAACTGTTAATCCATAGCCACTTTTTATTTCAATGGCACCGGTACCGGACTGAATAACTTCCTTTAACCGTTGCAGCGATTGGGTAAACAGTGATTCTTCTGTTGTATCGTTAAGTTTCCGGGCTGAATGCAAGATGCCTCCACCTTTGGCTGCAATGTCAGCATAGCTCAATCCCCTGATTTTGTCCACAAACTCTTCTTCCCTGCTTCCGGCAAAAACCAGGTGCGTATGGCTGTCGCACCAGGCAGGCAGAACCATCCTGCCATCAGCATCCACATGATTCGAGAAGTCGTTAACGTGAAATGCCAGATCAGCCATGGCTCCATACGAAGCGATGTACCCATTTTCAACAATCAGAAAAGCGTTCTGTATGCAGGGAAGATTCGCCAGATCGGCACCGCGTAGTATAGGCCATTTCTCCCGGCAGCCAACCAATTGCCGGATATTGGTGAAAAGGGTGGTCATGCCCACTAAGATAATGTCTAAGGTGGATTGAAAACATAACGGGAGGATGATTGCCTTTTCGCCTTACTTATACATTTGCTTCAACAGGCCCCAGAATTTTTCGCAGGAAGGGATATACATCTCTTTGCGAAACAATGGTAAATGCGGCGGCGGTATTGCCTCGTCCAACTTTGATGGTATAGCCTTTATCAGCTAAAGCCCTGAACATGTCTTCATCTGTTGTGTCGTCGCCAATGCAAAGCACAAAATCAGGATTAAGTATCTTGATCATATTCAGTGCCGACCCCCCTTTATCCACACCAACCAACCGTACCTCCAGCACTTTATTGCCATCAATCACCTGAAGCGGGGTATTTGCGGTGAGTTGCAACAGGCTGTTGCGTAATTCCCGTGACCGGCTGAATCCCAGATCAGGGTGGGTATTGCGATAATGCCAGGCAAGGGTACTCTTTTTTTCTTCCATCAGCGATCCGGCGCATCGGTTAACAAACATTTCCATCAACGGACGAATCCTGTCTTTCCACTCTGACGACATGGTTGCCTGCTCCTTCCAGTCCTCTCCCTTCATTTTGATTGCGGCTCCGTGTTCGGCCACCAGGCTTACCGGCATATGTCCCAACCACGTATCCAGTGTTTGCGCATCCCGCCCACTGATAATCACCACTTCATTGCGATCGTCGCGGGTGAGTTGTTCCAGCAATGTCATCAGTTCATCTGTGGGCACGGCCATGTTGGGCATTTTTTGTATTGGTGAAAGCGTACCATCATAGTCTAAAAGAATGCAACGGCGTTCTGCCTGTTCAAAGTCTTTTTGGATCTTCCGGATATTTTCTTCCTTCAGCACATTTACCTTAAGGTTTTCCTGTTCGTTCTTAATTTCTCGCATACAACTCAAAAATTCATTTATCCATTTTAAAACATCGTATTCGGCAATGCGGCGCTGCATGTTCGACAGGCGGGACCGTTGCTCAATCAGGTGCATGTTCAGGGCAGTGTCAATAGCATCAGCCACTTCTTCTGCGTCTGTTGGGTTTACAAAAATGGCTTCGCTCAGTTCATTGGCTGCACCGGTTAGTTCGCTCAGGATCAATACTCCCTTGTCAATACAACTGGCCACGTATTCTTTTGCCACCAGGTTCATACCGTCTCGAAGGGGTGTAATCAAGGCCACATCAGCTACCTGGTACAGGGCGCAAAGCTCATCAAACTGCAGGTGGTTATACCGGTAAATGACCGGTTGCCAGGCTAAGCTGGAAAATTTTCCATTAATGGAGCTGACCTTTTCTTCAATCCGTGCCCGCCGGTTGATATAGGTTGGGATCACATCCCGCGAAGGAACAATATTCAGGATAAAAACCACCTTTCCCCGCCATTCAGGATATTTTGTCAGAAACTCATCATAACCATCCAGCCGGTGATCGAGCCCTTTGGTATAATCAAGGCGATCGACCGAAAAAATGATTTTTTGATTATAAAAATGTTCCTCCAGCTTTGTAGCTACGGCAATAACGGTTTCATCGGTAATGGCTTCCCGAAACTTTTGGTAATCGATACCGATAGGGAAAAGATCGCATTTCAGCAGGCGGTCATTAAATATAATATTGGTGAACTGGTTTTCTACCTTCAGGATCATTTTACACGACTGAATGAAATGCTGCACATAATCGTGTGTGTGAAAACCTACCAGGTCGGCACCCAAAATGCCGTGAAGAATGGCCCGCTTCCAGCGGTTAGGCAAAAGGCGAAAAATCTCATACGAGGGAAAGGGAATATGTAAAAAGAACCCAATGGTCGCATCGGGCAATTTATCGCGTAGCATTTGCGGCAGAAGAAGCAACTGGTAATCGTGTACCCAAACGACATCTCCCGGCTGGTAAAGCTGAATTATAGATTCGGCAAATGCCTGGTTAACAGTTCTGTAAGCCTCGTAATATTCTTTTTTATATTCAACAAGGGAGGGGAAATAATGGAACAGGGGCCAGAGCGTTGAATTGGAAAAGCCATTGTAGTAATCGTCATACAACTCTTTTTCGGGGAATATGGGAACAATGGTAAATTCTGTCGGCACCGCGTTATTATCAACAGCTTCCTGCCATACTTCCGCATTCACGTCCATACTCCCGACCCAGATCTTTTCCGAATATTCCCCGTTCTGCATTTCGGAACGTTCAAAATAACTTTTGATTGCGGAGACGAGTCCGCCGGAGCTCTGACGAACAATAAGTTCTTCTTCTGTTTTTTCAATCGAAAACGGTAATCGGTTAGATATAATAAATAGTCTGCTCATGTATTTTTTGTATCGCAGGCGATAAGCTTCAAAAATTAGACCACCAGAGGTTGCAGAGAATTTCAACAATTCTGCTTTCTTTTGATAAACAACAGATTAGCGCACTTCATTTCAATTTTAGATTTGAACAGACACCTTATTAATTTCCGATTCTTTTTTCTTTAATGAGCGATAAAAGCATAATGGTTGTACAAAAGTTATTGTTGAAAAAGCTAGCTCCTACTTTAATACCTATTACATCATCTACTTCAGCGGATTCCAGCTTTTACAGGAAACAAAAGCTTGGCCGGGTATTTTATAATAGCATATCCTGTATCAATGCATACTATTTAAAATGACAGATTAAGGTAATTTCATTTTTACCAACTATTACACAAACAAACAACATGGCAAATTCTTCCGAAATACATGATTCAAAAGGTTCAGAAACGAAACCATCGGTTCTGGTATCGGGCATCGGTACATGGTTAGGACGTACACGATTTGTCGTACTGATAGCCGTAGCGGCTGTAATTGGCATTGCTCTTTCCCTGTTTCTACTCGGCACAATAGAAGCCGTTCGCTCTATTGTCAATGCATGGACCAAGTTATTTTCCCATGAATTGCATACAGCTGACTTGGCGGTTGAATTTCTGGAAGTGGTAACAGTTATGATGAAAGCTGTTGTTTTTTACCTTATTGGTGTTGGCTTATTCAGTTTATTTATCTCCCCGTTAAATGTAACTGTGGCACTTGGCGTTTTGACACTCAGTGACTTGGAAGAAAAAATTATCAACGTAATTGTTGTTATCTTATCAGTAACCTTCCTGCAACATTTTATTCTTTGGAAAGATCCACTACAGACATTGTATAATGGCGCTTCACTAGCTTTAGTGGTTATTGCCCTTATGTTGTTTCAGCATTTCCGGCAACGGGTAAAAGAGGAAAAAAATAAAGAAAGGCCAAACATCCAGGCTAAAGCCCAGAAAGAAATGTTTGAAGAAGACAGGGAAAAACATCATGTGACTGACGATGAAATTAAAGAAGGTTGATTTTTACCTGTGCTTCATACAATTTATGTTCAGCTAAAATACTAACAGCAGCCAGGAACTTCGGCCATTACAGTCTTTTTGTAAAATCCAGTCCATTGTCCACTAAAGTTTTCTGTGCCGTTTCATATCCAGCATCCGCATGCCGGATTACACCCATGCCGGGGTCATTGCGCAAAACCCGCTTTAACCTCACTTCGGCATCGTTGCTGCCGTCCGCAACAATCACCATTCCTGCATGAATGCTGTAGCCCATCCCCACACCTCCCCCGTGATGCAGGCTTACCCAACTGGCTCCGCCGGCCGTATTAACCAGCGCATTTAAGATGGGCCAGTCAGCCACAGCATCGCTGCCATCCAGCATGGCTTCGGTCTCACGGTTGGGTGAAGCTACCGAACCGGTGTCAAGGTGGTCTCTGCCAATCACGATTGGCGCTTTCACTTTCGCGGTTCGCACAAGGTCATTAAAAGCCAGACCTGCTTTTTCCCGCTCACCCTGTCCCAACCAGCAAATACGGGCCGGCAATCCCTGAAAGGCAATCTTTTCCTCTGCCAGTTTTAACCAGCGGTGCAGGGATGTATTGTCCGGAAAAAGAGAGGCAATTACTTCATCCGTCACGGCAATATCAGCCGGATCACCGCTGAGCGCTGCCCAGCGGAAAGGACCTTTCCCTTCACAAAACAGCGGCCGTATATAAGCCGGGACAAAACCAGGAAATGCAAAAGCATCTTCCAAGCCTTTTTCTTTTGCCCTTGCCCGAATATTATTGCCATAATCAAACGTAACAGTGCCGCGACGTTGCAATTCTACCATTAGTTCTACATGGCGATACATGGAATTGAAAGCGTATTGCAGGTATTTTTTAGGGGAATCCTGCCTGAGAATGCTGGCATGCTCCTGCGAAAGCTGGTGTGGCCAGTAACCGATCAGCGGATCATGCGCAGAGGTCTGGTCGGTTAACGTATCGGGAAGAACATTTCTTTCAACCAGTCGCTCCAGCAAATGCACTGCATTGCAGCGTACACCGATGGACACAGCTTTTCCCGCGGCTTTGGCTTCCAAGGCCCTGTCAATAGCCTTGTCGATGTTGGTTATTTTTTCGTCAAGGTATTTGGTTTGCAGGCGCTTATCGATCCGCCACTCTTCTACTTCGGCAATAAGCGCTACGCCTTCGTTCATGGTGATGGCCAGGGGCTGGGCGCCGCCCATGCCGCCAAGTCCGGCGGTTACATTCAGCGTCCCTTTCAGGCTGCCGCCAAAATGTTTGGCCGCTACTGCAGCATAGGTTTCATAAGTTCCCTGCACAATCCCCTGGGAGCCAATGTAGATCCAACTACCGGCTGTCATTTGCCCGTACATCATCAGGCCTTTTTTCTCCAGTTCATCAAAATGCTGCCAGTTGGCCCAGTTGGGCACCAGTTGCGAATTGGAGAGTAAAACCCGGGGTGCATCTTTATGGGTTTGTAAAATCCCAACGGGTTTACCGCTTTGGATAAGTAAAGACTCGTCGTTCTCCAAAACTTTTAATGCTGCAATGATCTGGTCCAAAGCTTCAAAATTTCGGGCCGCTTTTCCCCTGCCTCCGTATACAATTAGCTCATCGGGCTTTTCAGCTACTGCAGGGTCAAGGTTATTTAATAGCATCCGTAAAGCCGCTTCCTGAATCCAGCCCTTACAGGTTAATTGTGAGCCGGTTGGTGTTTTGTACCGGATGGGATCATATTTTCTTTCTGTTTGTGTAAGCATGGCAAGCAATTGGGCAACTAATTTATAAGATTCAAACCAGATTTGGTGATGATGACCCGGCTTTCCTATTTCTGATTCACTGGCAATAAACACAAAACAACCGAGGCCAGAACACAAAGTCGTTTACATTTGCCGCAAAAGAACGCTTGCAATGAATGTAAAGAATAATATTCTGGAGACTATCGGGAATACGCCACTTGTACGATTGAATAAAATTGTCAAAGACCTTCCCTGTGAAGTTTACGCCAAGGTTGAATACTTCAATCCCGGCAACTCTACAAAAGATCGTATGGCCCTGAAGATGGTGGAAGTGGCAGAAGAGGAAGGGAAACTAAAACCCGGTGGTACCATCATTGAATGTACATCCGGCAATACCGGGATGGGACTGGCACTGGCGGCTGTTGTAAAAGGGTACCGCTGCATTTTTACCACCACCGATAAACAATCGCAATCAAAAGTGGACATTCTCCGGGCCCTGGGTGCAGAAGTGATTGTTTGCCCCACGAACGTTGAACCAGAAGATCCCCGCAGTTATTATTCGGTGGCCGCACGACTGAGCCGTGAAATCCCCAATTCCTTCTTTTTTAATCAATATGATAACCTGGCCAACCGGTTAGCCCATTACCAAACCACTGGACCGGAATTGTGGGAGCAAACCGATGGCCGCATTACGCATTTTGTAACCACAGCCGGCACGGGCGGTACTGTCACCGGAACGGCGCAGTTCCTGAAAGAGAAAAACAAAGCCATCCAGGTATGGGCTATCGATGTAGTGGGCTCCCTTCTCACCAAATATTACCGCACTGGCGAAATTGACATGGATGAAGTGCGACCCTACATTTCAGAAGGCTTTGGAGAAGACTTTGTGCCGCAGAATTACGACATGAGTGTGATTGATTATTTTGAACAGGTTACCGATAAAGATGGTGCTGTTATGGCTCGCCGGCTGGCAAAAGAAGAAGGACTTTTCTGCGGGTACAGTTCGGGCAGTGTGTTACAGGGACTTTTCCAGTTAAAGGATAAACTCAAAAAAGACGATGTTGTTGTGGTATTGCTTTGCGATCATGGGAGTCGCTATGTGTCGAAGATCTACAACGATCAGTGGATGGCTGAAAGGGGTTTCTTCGATGTAAAGTCATTCAAGGATGTGGTGAATGCCAGGGGCAAAAAAAGTCTCATCACCATCGAGCCTTCCCAATCGGTTGCCGAAGCTGTAGAGGTTATGCGCAAATACGATATTGAACATATTCCTGTCGTATCTCCTGAAGGAGAAATGGTGGGCTCCATCAGTGAAGGTGGCCTATTTCAGAATGTATTTACCAATCCGGATCTAAAAACAGAAAAAATAGAGCGAATCATGGAAAAGCCCTTTCCCATTGTTGCTTTTGATACGCCACTTGAACGGCTACGCAATCTGATCAACAAGGAGAATGGTGCTGTGCTGGCCAAAGATGAAAGCGGGAACCACCAGATTGTAACCAAATACGATATTATTCAAGCATTGGCCTAAAGCCGCATCCATACATTTTTACCTCCCTAAGGGAAAGCACTTAATGAATGTTTGATAGAACAATTTCTGGTAGCGAGACGTAGAGTTCCCACATACTTAATTCCCATGAATGAACCTAAAGCCTTGTTTTGCAAGGCTTTTTTATTTTCTGTATCCGATTTGTTTTTTTTCTTGCGTACATCTACGTAAGATCAGGTGGGCAATGCACGAACATGAACTACGATAGCTTGCACGGCAAAACGTAAATACCATACGATTAAAATGGAGCGAAACTGCCATTGCATACGTCTATGCAACCGATTACTTTTGTTGAAGAAGTTGATTGATAGAAACTATCATCCAATATCATTGAAAAATCCAGATATCCAATATCCAACCGTCCAGTAAAACCTTTGCCAAATCCTTTGAAAAGCCAACGGTTAATATCCAATATCAATCAACTTCGCCTTTCCAGGCTTTCCTGAAAAACCACAGTCTCGTTCCAAATCCGAATATCCTACTTGTGAAAAACAACACGTACAACAGTAAAATGTTTTGCCACCATTCCTGTTTGTGAGGTAAATCCTTCTGTAGTGTAAGCTGCAGGGGGATTTGGTGTTTTTAGAAAATCCCTTCCTTATTTTTTGACTGCAATCTTTACCTTCGCGGCTCATTGAAACATAATCAGCTATCCAAAATGGCAATTCATCATGTACTTTCTACACTAAGAACCAATCCCTTAATTTTGAACCTTCTTTGAATAACCAATAAATAGCAATGGAAAAAAAAGTAAGCAAGATTGGTGTGCTGACATCCGGTGGCGACTCACCGGGCATGAACGCCGCCATTCGAGCCGTAGTTCGTACCGGTAATTACCATGGCCTGGAAGTCTTCGGGATCATGCGTGGTTACCAAGGATTGTTGGAGGATGATATTTTCAGAATGGAAAACCGCTCGGTAGCCAACATTATTCAACGTGGCGGAACCATTTTAAAAACCGCCCGTTGTAAAGACTTCAGAACACCGGAAGGACGCAAAAAAGCCTACCAGATATTAAAGAAGCACGGGATCGACGGCCTCGTTATCATTGGAGGCGATGGCTCGTTCCGCGGAGCTGTAGAGTTTAGCGCCGAATATGATATTCCCTGTATTGGACTGGCCGGTACCATTGACAAGGATATTGCCGGAACCGATTTCACCATCGGCTTTGATACCGCCGTTAATACAGCTGTGGAAGCGATAGATAAAATTCGTGACACGGCCGATGCACATGACCGCCTGTTTATAATAGAAGTGATGGGTCGCGATGCCGGGTATATCGCCCTGCACAGCGGCATTGCCTGTGGTGCTGAAAACATCCTGATCCCGGAACAAAAAACGGATGTAGAAGCGATCATTGATTCGCTTCAGGAAAAAGAACGCCGTAAAAAACTGGTAAACCTTATTGTTGTGGCAGAGGGATCGGAAGTAGGCGGTGCCAATGAAATTGCCCGGATCATTACGGACCGCATTCCTAGTCTCGAAACCAGGGTTGCGATCTTAGGACATATTCAGCGGGGTGGTGCCCCTACCGGATTGGATCGACTGATTGCCAGCCGCATGGGCTACCATGCCGTGGAAAGCTTGGTTGTTGGCCGACACAATGTATTTGTTGGCATTCAGAACAATAAGATGAATTATATTCCGCTGGCAAATGTGCATAAAAAGAAAGGAACCATCAGCCAGGAATGGATGAAGATCGTAAAGATCCTGGCGAGCTAATGGAATAAATAGAATCGAAAGTTCAGCAAAACAGTTCTTTACCATTTGTTGAAAGCAGACGTGAAGAAAGCTTTCAACCAGAAATAAATTTTTAACCGAAAAATAAACTGTGGATTTTTGCATTGCAAAATGCATTTTTAAACAGGAAATCGTCTCCGCTGTGGGACACATGGTACTATGAGCAAGAACATTGATAAGTATTTGCACAAGCAAATGGACAAATCGGCCGGTATTGAACATACGCATCACCGCACCAAGATCGTAGCAACTGTAGGTCCTGCCTGCGACACCTTCGATAAATTACTGGAACTGGTGAAATGCGGTGTGAATGTGTTTCGCCTGAATTTTTCCCACGGCTCGCATGAAGACAAACTGCGTATCATTGAAGACATTCGGAAGATCAACAACACCGAACCCTATAACATCGCAATCCTTGGTGACTTGCAAGGCCCCAAACTCCGCGTAGGTGAAATGCAGGAAGGTGGCCTGGATGTAAAAAAAGGCGACATCCTGACGTTTACCAATGAGAAAGTTGTAGGTACGTTGGAAAGGATTTATGTATCATACCCCAATCTTCACAAAGATGTTCGGGTAGGTAACAAGATCATGATCGATGATGGCAAGATTGAAGTACTTGTAAAAGGTATCCTGAAAAACGATGATGTTCAGGTGGAAGTAATCCTGGGCGGAAAGATCACCTCTAAAAAAGGGATCAACCTGCCTGATACAAAAATTTCCCTGCCGGCTCTTACCGAAAAAGACCTTATCGATCTTGAGTTCATAATTGAGCAGAAACTGGACTGGGTGGCGCTTTCCTTTGTTAGAAGCGTAAAAGACATCATCATCCTGCGCAACAAACTACAGGAAAGAAAAAGCAAAACGAAAATCATTGCAAAAATAGAAAAGCCGGAAGCGCTTACCAATATCCGTGATATTATTGTGGAAAGTGATGGTGTAATGATTGCCCGTGGCGATCTGGGTGTTGAACTTCCGATAGAACAAATTCCGCTGATCCAGCGCAACATTATCCGCAAATGCCTGCACCGTGCCAAGCCTGTTATTGTGGCTACGCAAATGATGGAAAGCATGATTGACCGGAACAAACCAAACCGGAGCGAAATTACCGATGTAGCAAATGCTGTTCTGGAAGGTACCGATGCCGTGATGTTAAGTGGCGAAACGGCAACGGGTCAGAACCCACGATTGGTAGTGGAAACCATGCGAAAGATTATCATGGAAGTTGAACGCACGGAATACCGTTACAACCTTGAGGAAGTGCTGACACCGCAGCCCCACTCCCCTTCGTTCCTGAGCGATGCGATCTGTTACAACGCCTGTAAATTGTCGAGCGATGTACAATCCGACGCATTGATAGGCATGACGCAAAGCGGTTATACCGGTTTTATGATCAGCAGTTATCGTCCCAAGGCACCGCTTTATATTTTTACAAAGGAACGTTCGTTGGTAAATCAATTAAGCCTGAGCTGGGGTGTCCGTGCCTTTTTCTACAATGAAGAAAATAGCCTGGATGAGATTATGTTCGACCAGATCAACATCCTGAAAGAACGTGGCTTCCTCAAGCCAGGGCATATCGTGGTGAATACCGGAAGCACACCGGTTGACCTGCATCTCCCAACCAACGTAATTAAGATTACAAGAGTAGATTGAGTTCTTTACAATTAATATTTGACCCTCCTGCGGAATCAGGAGGGTTTTTTATTTGCGCACAGCATTTTAGTTGGTGAATAGCTTTTGTAGCATCTGTTCATACATTTTCACACATGATTGAAAGAACGCTGCAACTTCCCGAAAGTGTAAAATGGATGAAGGTAATCAAGCAAAAATGCAGTCAATCAGCCCTTCTTTGCTTCTTCCGTTCCATCACTATATTTGCCGCACAAATTTTTGCGCTATATGAACTTTCAGCTTACTGAAGAACACGTAATGATACAACAGGCAGCCCGTGATTTTGCACAGAACGAATGCCTGCCAGGCGTTATTGAACGCGATGAAAAAATGCAGTTTCCCCGTGAACAGCTCGAAAAGTTAGCAGACCTTGGATTTTTTGGTATGATGGTGAGTCCGGACTATGGTGGTGCGGGCTTAGATACTGTAAGCTATGTACTGGCAATGGAAGAAATCAGCAAAATAGACGCAAGTGTTAGCGTTTGTATGAGTGTTAACAACAGTTTGGTGTGTTTTGGACTGGAAGCTTACGGTACTGAAGAACAAAAGAAAAAATACCTGGTACCACTGGCACAGGGTAAAAAAGATGGTGTCTTGTACACAGGTGCATTTTTATTGAGTGAACCGGAAGCAGGCAGCGATGCCACATCGCAACGAACCACTGCCGAAGATAAAGGTGACCATTACCTGCTCAACGGTACAAAGAACTGGATCACCAATGGAGGCTCGGCATCGGTTTATCTCGTAATGGCACAAACCGATCCATCCAAAGGGCACAAGGGCATCAGTGTATTTATAGTGGAGAAATCCTGGCCCGGTGTAGTGGTAAGTGGTAAAGAAAACAAGCTCGGTATCCGGGCTTCCGATACGCATACCATTCTTTTCAACGATGTAAAAGTTCCAAAAGAAAACATGATCGGTGAACTTGGTTTCGGCTTCAAGTTCGCAATGAAAACGCTTTCCGGTGGTCGTATAGGTATAGCTTCGCAGGCTCTTGGAATCGCCAGTGGGGCGTATGAATTATCGTTGAAATACAGCAAAGAACGCAAAGCCTTTGGTACGGAAATAGCCAATCACCAGGCCATTGCTTTTAAACTGGCTGATATGGCTACCCGCATTGAAGCCTCCCGACTTCTGTGCCTGAAGGCTGCTTTTGAAAAGGATAGAAACCAGGATTATACGCTTAGTGCATCCATGGCAAAAGTGTTTTCGTCAGAAACAGCGATGTGGACCACTGTAGAAGCCGTACAGATTCACGGCGGGTATGGGTATGTAAAAGAATATCATGTGGAACGTCTGATGCGTGATGCCAAGATCACCCAGATTTATGAAGGGACCAGCGAAGTGCAGCGTATCGTTATCAGCCGTTCGATTTTGAAAGCGTAAGTATCAGATAGAATGATCTAAATAAAAACCTCCTGAATTACCAGGAGGTTTTTATTTGCTTTTGTAAATAAGATAAGATTACTTACTCACCACTCACCTTCCGCATTGATTGTATTCATTGATAATGCGCAGCATCACTTCCGCTCTCTTTTCTGCCATTAAACTTATCTGCGCATAAAAATAACCGTTTTGCTTTTCGGCAATTTTCTTTGCCAGTGCTGGGCAATCCCTAACCATACGACTTACCTTTTGTTCAAAATGCGGCACAAAATGGCTGCCGTTGGTGGAATAAACCAGGTTCTCTTCTTCACCGGGCAACTGTACATAGTATTCGGTTACATGCCGGGTGGATGTCTTGTTCACCGTCTCTTTTTTTGAAAATTCATAAAGGTGAATCCTGGAGTTTTCCGGCGTCAGTCGCTTCATAAAGAACTGCCTCTTCCCAATAGAAATTCCTTCGCGAATCTCTTTTAACTCATACTCATTATTGCGCATTGCGTAGCCCCGTACCTGGTTCAAGCTGAATTGCATCGGCTTTCTATCCTCTTCGGCAAACAATTTTACCTTACTGCCAAAAATGTTCTCCGTTTCTATTACCAGTTTACCGTCTATGGTTTTGCCATCTTTCAGGTAAAGGGTACCCTCCATGTTCCGTAGATTATTGGGCGACTCGAAATAAGTTACCGTTCGACACGAAGCAACAAGCACAATGCTGCAAACACAAATAATACTCTGAATAAATCTCATTTGAATCTAATATCGCTACGAAATTAGGTAAGGACTACTTTTGCAAGGTTCTTAATGCACCAGAAATGTTGATTCACGCTGAGAATTATTCCAGAATTAAAGAAGAAATAGCTCCTAATAGGGCAACGCTTGTTGCCGTTAGTAAAACCAAACCCCAGGCTGCCATACAAGAACTATATGATCTAGGACAACGTGATTTTGGTGAAAACTACGTACAGGAACTGGTGGAAAAACAGCCGCAGCTTCCTTCAGATATTCGCTGGCATTTTATCGGTCATTTGCAAAGCAATAAGGTCAAGTACATTGCTCCGTTTGTTCATCTTGTACACGGCATCGACAGCCTGAAACTCTTGAAAGAAGTCAACAAGCAGGCACAGAAGGTGAACCGGGTGATCAGTGTATTACTGCAGGTCTATATAGCCAAAGAAGAAACAAAGTTTGGTCTGGATGAAACAGAATTGCAGCAGCTTCTGGAATCTGCAGAATTGGCCGGACTGAAAAACGTAACAGTCAAAGGGCTGATGGGAATGGCCTCGTTCTCTGATGATCCCAATCTTGTAAGATCTGAATTTCATACGTTAAAGACACTCTTTGACCGGTATGCATTGCTACCCCTGCCCAATGGCAAATTTGAGATTTTGTCGATGGGGATGAGTGGTGATTATAAGATTGCACTCGAAGAGGGTAGTAACATGGTGCGGATCGGAAGCCTGCTTTTTGGCAGCCGTTGAATTTCAGTTTTACGATACAAATTGCATACACCAAAATTTCAATCAATGAAAAGGCTTTGCATTATACTTTTATCTGTCTTGTCTTCCTTTATTGTTTGGGCACAGGAGGAAAACAACCATATTGAGATTTCTATCGATCAGCCGGATGATAACTGGTATGCTTCTCCCTGGGTATGGGTTGTTGGAGCTGCCCTGATCATCGTGTTGCTTGTCGTTCTTTCAAAAAAGAAAGAAAGCCAGGATTAAATATTGCTATACACAGCTACACGATTGTTATAAAATAAAACAGATGCAGGTATACTGCATCTGTTTATATAAACACCGTCAAGGTGTATCTGCTTTACCCTATTTTATAAATCCGCCTTTTACTTTCACTCTTTTACTGAAACTGAATCCTTCATCCAAAATTGTAAACGTTTCAACTGATTCTTACTCATCATAAGGATATCTTCTTCAGTTGTACGAGTTATATACAAAAGGTAACAGATTGCACTGATGACTAATATAAAAAACCACACTGGAAACATAACCTCAATTTTCTCAATAAATCCAAACATTGTTCCAGTCCTCTGCAAACCGCAAAAAAGTTTCAGTTATTTTTTCAGACTACGGTAAATCATCGGAAATTGGGGAAAACTGGCAACTAATTGACCCTAATTTCCAATATATGCAGTTGTTACCAGCGGCTGAAGGTGCTATTCATTACGCGAATCATTCCCTCTGCCGACCATTCAGGTGAAACAATCATGCGGCGAACCGTATGCAGGGGCTCCAGGGAATCACGTTTCGTGGAAAGCTGAAAAGCCATTCGGTAACCTTGCTTTTTGATTTCCGGTATGCCTTCCTTGCTCCAAATGCCAAAAGGATAAGCAAAGTCCACCACGGGTTTGCCGGTAATGGCTTCAATGGTTTGTTTGGACTTTCCAAGTTGCTGTTCCCAGTCATTCATTACTTTTTTCACACCGCGTTCTTCTACTGTATTCTCACTTTTATACCGGTCAACACGATGGTGATCCCATGTATGAGAAGCAACAGCGTGTCCATCATCAGCCAATTGCTTGATTTGCGCTTTTGTCATATATCGCGGCCGGTCAATGGAAATAGTCATCAGGAAAAAAACACCTTTGAAACCATATTTCTCCATTTCCTGTTTGGCTATGGTAAAATGTTCTTCACTGGTATCATCGTAAGTGAGCATTACGGGTTTTGGCGGTAATGGCGCACCGTAAACCAGGTATTCGTATAACTGATCGGGTAAAACTGTTTGGTACCCGCTATCGGACAATGCTTTCATCTGCGCCTTGAACTGCGACAGGGTTACCTCATAACCCCGATCTTTGCGACTGGGCATTTGAATATCACGAATGTGGTGGTAACACAAAACCGGTACTTGCTGGCGTGCCATAATGGTAGCAGCATCGGCGGGTACCCGGTTTTCTGTACGAACAGAATCTTTTTTGACAGCAGGTTTCTCATTTACTGTTGTGTCATTCTCTTTTACAGGAGCCGTTTTGGAGTTGGTACAACTGTAAAGCAGAAAGAAGGAGAAGGCACATATAATGTTTTTCATACAAGACATGGTTGTTCCTGCAAAATAGCCCTCAAACTCCTGTAAGTGCAAATTTATTTCGGGGAAACCGTGGTTTTCAGCGATGTTTTTTTACGCCAACCTGCCTGCAATAGGCCAATACAGGGCATTCGGTGCAAAAAGGCGAATGCAGAACGCAAATGTGTTTTCCGAATGGCATCAGCAACCGGTTTACATCTATCCATTTTTTCTTCGGTAAGATTTCTTCCAGTGCAACCATTGTTTTTTCAGGTGTTTTTGTCTGAACCAGACCCCAACGGTTTACCACGCGGTGTACATGCACATCAACGCTGATGCCGGGATATTCAGCCGCAACACCCAACGCCAACTTTGCGCATTTTGGACCAATGCCTTTTAACGCGGTCAGCTTTTCATAATCGGCAGGCAGATAACCGCCATATTCTTCCACGGCAACTTTGGCAATGCCAAGCATTGTGTATGCTTTTTGGCCGGGGTATTGCGATCCAAGCAACAGGTTTTCCAGTTCTTGCGGAGAGAGTTCCAGGAGTTCTTCGGGCGTACGGGCACAGGCAAACAATTTTTCCGACAGCGGAATGGTTGTTTCATCTAGCGTACGGATGGAAATTATACAGGAGAGCAATTGTTCAAACAAAGTCCGGTAGCCCTTTTCATACAGTTCAAACATTGCTGCCTTTGGATAAGCTGCTGTAGCTTTTGCAATCCTGCGCAACATGTCCGGCACATCAAATGGCTTTTTCATGAGGGAGTTTTTGCAGTAAATCATCTAGAAGCAGAACCTGGGCAGGATTGATCATCTTCCTGGCCTCCGCAATGGAAAACCAGGCGGCTTTGTCCACTTCCGGCACCGTAATCCATATTCCGGATTTGTAAGGATATTCCTGCCGGAATGTATTTGAAACAATAGTGTCCGCGTTGATATTTCCTTCTATAGCCCAGGCAAACACCATCTTCCCTCCTTTTTGCCTGATGGTTACCAATTCCATAAACGGGCCTTCCACATCCTGCCCTGTTTCTTCCTTAAACTCACGTTTTGCTGCCATCAGCGGATCTTCGCCATCACCAAACTCACCTTTCGGCACAGTCCAGGCACCCGCTTCTTTTCCTTTCCAAAAAGGTCCTCCCGGGTGTACCAGGAAAACTTCCAGTCCTTCTTCTTTCCGGTACAACAGAATGCCGGCACTTTTTCGCATACACCACTTCTAGGGTTGATCAATGGGCTGATCGCTACTTTCTGAAGGGTCGCCGTCTACCTTATTTTTTCCTTTTTGTGTTTCGGCAACTACATTTTCAGGCGAACCTGTTGTTTGTTCTTCTCCCGGCGCTTTGTCAATTCCCTGACGATCGCGGTGCTGACCGGCCATATCGCTCGGATTATTCAGGTTTTGTTGTTTGTTGTTTTCCATAATCAAGTTTTTGTCAGTACTTACAATTTTATGCCACAGTGCAGTTGTTTCAATTATCCGCAGATTCTTTCTGCTTTTTGAAAGAAAAAGAAGTGTATTCCCGGGACTTATCTTTGGAAAAAATCAGCAGATGAGTGCCAATACATCGGAGATAAAAAGAATCACCACGAACACCTTGCAAAAATTAAAAGCGGCCGGAACAAAAATTGCCATGCTGACGGCATATGATTATTCCTTTGCTACCCTTTTTGATGCAGCCGGGATTGATGTAATCCTGGTTGGTGATTCAGCTTCCAACGTGATGGCCGGGCATGAAACCACGCTTCCCATCACGCTGGACCAGATGATTTATCATGCGCAATCCGTTATACGTGGGGCAAGGCGCAGCCTGGTGGTGGTAGACCTTCCTTTTGGTTCGTACCAGTCGAATGGCGACATTGCACTTGCATCTGCTATCCGCATCATGAAAGAAACCGGCGCCCACGCCATTAAGCTGGAAGGTGGTGATGAAGTGGTGGATTCCGTTAAACGAATCATTGGTGCCGGGATTCCGGTAATGGGCCACCTTGGCCTGACGCCACAATCAATTTATAAATTCGGTACTTATAGCGTACGGGCAAAAGAAGAAGCCGAAGCGGCCAAACTGAAAGAAGACGCCAAAAAACTGGAAGAAGCCGGTTGCTTTGCATTGGTGCTTGAAAAAATCCCGGCTACACTTGCTAAGGAAGTTTCAGCGTCATTGCAGATACCAACCATCGGTATTGGTGCAGGCCCACATTGCGATGGGCAGGTGCTGGTGATGCACGACATGCTTGGCATCAACACTGAATTCAAACCACGTTTTCTGCGGCAGTACCTGAATCTGCACGAACAGATCACCTCCGCAGTTCAGCACTATATCAACGATGTCCGCACAAATGATTTCCCAAATGAAAAAGAGTCATACTGAGCGGTCAGCCGGCAAAAGCAAATTTCCTGTCCTTTCTCAATGCCCTGATTAAATTTCCTGCGGCAAATCAAACCGGTAAAGACGGTTGGCTTTTTCTGCACTCCCCTAATTTTGCCGCTCATTTTTACAACATGAATAAAAAGCAATTTGCCAGTTTGATTTTGTTTGCACTGGCAGCACCATCTCTTTCAGCCCAGGAAAGTGAACTAGATCCCATCACGATTGCAGCCACATTGCAACCCATTAAAGCATCCCAAACAGGCCGAAATCTGGTGGTAATAAAAGGCGAAAAACTGGCTGATTTGCCTGTTCATTCGATTGATGAATTGCTGCGATACGTACCGGGACTGGAAGTGCAGGCCCGTGGTCCGTTTGGTGCGCAAAGCAATATTATTTTGCGAGGGGGCACGTTTCAGCAGGTGCTTGTGGTGGTGGATGGAATCCGGGTAAATGATCCCAATACCGGCCATTTTACTTCTTACATTCCCATTGCCCCTAGTGAAATTGATCGCATTGAAGTGCTGAAAGGCGCTTCATCGGCGCTGTATGGTTCCGATGCGGTAGGTGGAATCGTAAACATCATTACGAAAACATTTGCATCTAAATTCACCAACAAAACGCTTCAATCTGTAGCACAGCTTACAGCCGGCGAATATGGGTTTTTTGGAATTAACGCCGGTGTTTTTGCTTCAAATGGCAAAACGTCCATTGGAGGTGGTATTCTTTCAAATAATGCGAGCGGCCAACAGCAAAGAGGGATCCGTGGTTTTGTCAATGCCAACACCATTTCCGCCTCTGTAGGGCATCGCTTCAACGAACAATGGAGCTTCTCGTTTCGGGCTGCTTATGATCACAGAAAGTTTGCAGCACAGAATTTCTATACTTCTTTTGTTTCCGATACGGCCCAGGAAACCGTGAGCACTTTCTGGAACCAGTTGCAGTTAACCAAACAGACTGCGAACAAAACATTCCGGCTGCAGGCCGGATTTAAAAGCCTTAACGACAGCTTTGCCTTCAACAAAGCCTCCATTACCAATCAAAACAAAAGTGGTTTATGGCAGGTACTGGCTACAGAAGAAATCAGGCTTTCTGAAAAAACAACTCTGACTCCCGGCCTGCAATACCTCAACAAAAAAATTGCCTCCAACGACAGGGGGCATCATAACGTCAGCCAGGCTGCCGCCTTCCTGGTATGGAACCAGAGAATAGGGGAAAAATTTCACGCAGCACCGGCTGCAAGAGTGGAGTGGAATGAAAGAGCCGGCTGGGAGTTTGTTCCGCAGGTGAACCTCTCCTATCGTAACCGAAACTTTCAATTACGTGGCAGTGCCGGCAAAACTATACGTGATGCTGATTTTACAGAACGGTATAACAATTACAACAAAGCCTTTGTTGCAAGCGGCCGCATTGGGAACCCGGACCTGAAGGCAGAACGGTCATTTAGTTACGAAGCAGGCGCCGATTATTTTTTTGGCAGCAGCCTGAAAGTTTCTGGTACCTTTTTCCAGCGGCATCATAAAAACCTGATCGATTATGTCAACACACCATACAGTGATATGCCCCGCCAGGTGAATCTTTCCGCGAATGGTGTGTATGCACTTGCCAAAAATATTGCAGAGGTCACCACTACCGGCGCCGAAACAGATGTGCAATTCACGAAGAAACTGAACAGCAATAATAGTGTTTGGGCGACACTTGGCTTTACCTGTCTGAACAGCGTGAGCAGCAATGCGTCACCGTCCTTATACATTTCATCTCACGCCAGGTATCTTACCAATTTCAACCTTCAGTACGTTCATAAAAAGCTAATGGTTTCGGCCAATGGTTTGTATAAAATGCGGCGGGGTCAGACTGCTGCCACACCTGCCATTGCAAAAGTTTCAACTGATTATTTTGTGCTGAATGTAAAAGGCGAGGTAGCGGTGATAAAGAATAGTGTGCGAGCTTATATAGAGGTGGATAATCTAAATGACAGGAACTATACCGATGTTTTAGGTGCCCAGATGCCGGGACGATGGTTCATGGGCGGAATCAAAATATCTTTATCCAACTAAGCAGCAAACATCACGAATGCTTAGTGACATACAGCTACAATAAACTACTAAAAGAAATAACATGCAGGAAATATTAAAGCAGTTAGGCATAACCGATAAAAATGGATGTGCTTCTACTGGGCAGGCCTGGATAGAGAGCAAGGGCAAGACGATTACCTCTTACTCACCGGTAGATGGAAATAAGATTGCAGACGTCATCACTGCGGATGATGAAGCTTATGAAGCAGTGATCAATACAGCTTCTAAAGCATTTATTGAATGGCGCATGTGGCCTTCTCCCAAGCGCGGCGAAGTGGTGCGACAATTTGCCGAAGCCCTGCGCAAATACAAGGAGCCGTTGGGAAAGCTGGTCTCCTATGAAATGGGCAAAAGCCTGCAGGAAGGGTATGGCGAGGTACAGGAAATGATCGATATCTGTGATTTTGCGGTTGGTCTTTCCCGTCAGTTACATGGTCTTACCATGCACAGCGAAAGACCCGGCCATCGTATGTACGAGCAGTGGCACCCCCTGGGAATCGTTGGCATTATTTCCGCCTTTAATTTCCCTGTTGCCGTTTGGAGCTGGAACACGGCACTGGCCTGGGTTTGCGGAGATGTATGTGTATGGAAACCTTCTGAGAAAACGCCGCTATGTGCAGTTGCCTGTCAAAAGATTATTGCCGAAGTTTTTGCTGCCAATGATGTGCCGGAAGGTGTTTGTAACCTGCTGGTTGGGGAAAGAGAGATTGGTGAAAAAATAGCCGCTGATAACCGCATTCCGCTGGTTTCTGCAACTGGTTCTACCCGTATGGGTAAAGCTGTAGGTGCCGCTGTAGGAGCAAGGTTAGGAAGATCCCTGCTGGAGTTGGGTGGCAACAATGCCATTATCATTTCGAAAGATGCCGATCTCGAAATGGCACTTGTAGGATGTATGTTTGGTGCTGTGGGTACTGCCGGTCAGCGATGTACAACTACCCGCCGCCTCATTATTCATGAAGAAGTTTACGAAAGCTTTAAAAACAAATTAGTAAATGCGTACCAGCAGCTGCGCATTGGTGATCCGCTGGATGAAAAAAATCATGTGGGTCCGCTGATCGATAAAGGAGCGGTTGACATGTACAAAGCTGCCATAGAAAAATGCAAAGCGGAAGGTGGCCGTTTTGTTGTAGAAGGTGGTGTGCTGGAAGGAAAAGGTTATGAAAGCGGTTGTTACGTTCGCCCGGCTATTGCCGAAGTGGAACCGCATTTTGAAGTGGTGCAGCATGAAACCTTCGCTCCCATTCTTTACCTGATGAAATACAAGTCGCTGGATGAAGCCATCGCCGTTCAAAACGGAGTGCCGCAGGGATTGTCATCATCAATTATGACGCTGAACCTCCGCGAAGCGGAAACCTTCCTTTCTGCCGCAGGCAGTGATTGTGGTATTGCTAATGTAAACATTGGCACATCGGGAGCAGAAATTGGTGGTGCTTTTGGCGGTGAAAAAGAAACCGGCGGAGGCCGTGAGAGTGGTTCAGATGCCTGGCGGATATATATGCGACGTCAAACCAATACCATCAACTACAGTACAAAGCTACCCCTGGCACAAGGCATTAAGTTTGATCTTTAATGAAGTATTATCAAGTAAAAAAGCTTCTTCCATCAGGAAGAAGCTTTTTTATTGCTGAACAAAGTTGTGCAGCAGTATTACACCAGAGTTATAGTATAGCATTGCTCGAAACCATCCAAACAAAGGAATGGATGAAGCCGGTTTTTTGGCTTATTACAGACATTCTTTTGTGCATGCCTGCAATCAATAGTCGAAAAGTAACAACCGGGCATAGCATTTGTCTTAACATATCCTTGTTGTTTGGCCCGGAGTTTTCACAACTTCCTATAAGACGTTTGGGCTATTTTTACGAATACTAATTAAAGATGATGATGAACAAATTCCTGAAACGTGCCTTGCTCCCTACCCTGTTAGCAGGCATTACTCTCACCTCATTTGGACAAAAATCTGCACCGAATGGTTGGCATCTTGCCGATCCGAAAGAATCAGGCTCTTATGGTATTAGTCTCGATAAAGCCTACCAGTTCCTGAAAGGGAAAAAAAGCAACCAGGTTGTTGTGGCCGTTATTGATTCTGGTATCGATACCCTGCATGAAGACCTGAAGCCGGTACTTTGGACAAACCCCGGTGAAATTGCCGGTAACGGTATTGATGATGATAAAAACGGTTATGTAGATGATGTGCATGGCTGGAACTTTATCGGCGGAAAGGATGGCCGCAACGTAGAAGCTGATTCTTATGAAGCTTCCCGCGTCTATCACCGCTTCAAAAGCAAATTTGAAAAAGTAGAAGATCCTGCTTCGCTAAGCAAAGAAGACCAGGATTTATACAGAATGTGGTTGAAAGCAGCAAACGACATTCGGGTAGACCCCACCAATGCATTAAGCCTGATGATGCTAAACAATGCATATAAATCAGCTGCTTCAGCCGATACTACGTTGCAGCGCCTGATGGGTAAAGCAGAGTTTTCGGCTACGGAAGCGGAGAAGTTCAATCCGCCAACAGCTGAAGGAAAATCAGCCAAACGCAAGTTCCTTCTTCTCTACCAGGCTCTTGGTTTTGAAAATTCACGCACCAACAAAGATGTGCTGACAGAAATTGGCGACTATATCGCTGGTGAAGAAAGAAAAGCAAATGCGGCTTCTGTTCCCCCGCGCAATTTCAGGGCGGAAGTTGTTGGTGACAATGAAGCCGATATCAATGACCGTTATTATGGCAACAATGATATTATGGCCTCTAAAAAATCGGCAAGGCATGGTACGCATGTGTCGGGAATCATTGCTGCTGTTCGTGGTAACAGCAAAGGAACCGATGGTGTTGCAGACAATGTGCGGATCATGACAATTCGTGCCGTACCCGATGGTGATGAGCATGACAAAGATGTTGCCCTGGCAATCCGATACGCTGTAGACAATGGTGCCAAAGTGATCAATATGAGCTTTGGTAAGGGTGTATCACCCGAAAAAGAATGGGTTGATGATGCCGTGAAATACGCAGAGAGCAAAGGTGTGCTGCTGGTACATGCAGCCGGTAATGAAGGTGCCAATATTGATACGTCCTGGAACTTCCCTACCCCGCTTTTCAAAGACGGTACAACCCGTGCAACCAACTGGATCACGGTAGGTGCTTCTGCCGCTGCTAAAAACAGCCTTATAGCCAATTTCTCCAACGTAGGAAAAACGGAAGTGGATGTGTTTGCTCCAGGTGTTAACATTTATGCACCTGTGCCGGGTGGCAATGTGTATGACAACCTTTCCGGTACTTCTATGGCTTCGCCCGTTGTGTCCGGTATTGCTGCCCTGATCCTGCAATACTACCCACAGTTTACGGCACAACAGGTAAAAATGATTATTGAACAAAGTGCTGTTCCGTTTGAAGAGGATGTGATTAATCCTTCTACCGGAGAAAAAGCCAAGCTTTCAGAATTGAGCCGAACAGGTGGTTTGGTGAACGCCTATGAAGCCATCATCATGGCAGATGAGCTGGCAAGAACCGGAAAAATCAAAACGGAAGGAAAAAAGATAAAGGTGGACGGAAAAGACCTGAAGATTAAAACAAAAACACCAACCGGTGAAAAAAAGGTAAAAGTAAAATCAGCTTAAATTATACTTACAAACCCCGAGAAATCGGGGTTTGTTGTTTTAGAACTGTTAGGAATTCAGGAGCATTTCCTTTAGCGTACTGCTTCAATATTGTAATCAATTCATTTGCTTATTTCTCAAGACTTCCTGCTCAAATACCAGTATATACATTTGTCTTTTCTACACCCTGCTAACTACTTTGGATTTACGTGCATTTTCGTAACCACCTTTCCTTCTTCAAAGGGTTAAAATAAACTGCTTTGCTCACTTTATATAAATCCCATCAACAACTGACTGCAGTTTGCAGCCTTGTTAGTTTTTGAAGTTTTTCTTTCACCTTAAAAAGAGACAGCATACCTCCTTTGCAATACAAGACCTAATTTTGCAAGGTATTTCTAACCCATAATTCGCCTGAATGAGAAGAATCTTTTTTACCTGTTTATTGTTAGGAGCCATTCCCATTCTATTTATACAGTGCGGCAACAATCAGACAACAACTACGGTAGAAAAGAAGGATACAACTGTTTCTACCGAACCTGTTCAGGGCCCGGTTTCGGTGAAGGAAGAAGCTGTAACCTACCAGATAGGTCAACAAACCATGAAAAGCTATGTTGCTTTTGATGAATCCAGACAGGGTCCACGACCGATAGTATTGATTCTCCCCGAATGGTGGGGCCTGACAGATTATCCACGTATGCGGGCCCGTATGCTGGCAGAAATGGGTTACATGGCTATGGCTGTAGACATGTATGGAGAGGGAAAACTTGCCAATAATCCGGAAGAAGCATCCCAAGCGGCAACACCATTTTACAGCAACCCCAAGATGGCCAAAGAACGAATAGACGCAGCCCTGGCAAAAGCGAAAACCTATGCACAGGCCGATTCTGCAAAGACTGTTGCCATTGGCTATTGTTTTGGCGGAAGCATGGTGCTTAACTATGCTAAGATGGGCGCACCTGTGCTGGGGGTGGTTAGTTTTCACGGCACATTGGATGGTGTACAACCCCGGAAAGGAACAAAAGCTGAATTCCTCCTCTGTCATGGCGGAGCTGATAATTTTGTTCCGCAGCAGCAAATTGATGCCTTTAAAAAGAGCATGGATTCAGCCAATCTCTCGTATACATTCAAAGTTTATGAAGGCGCCACCCATGCTTTTACCAATCCAGCCGCCACCGAAAAAGGAAGAGAGCATAATATGCCTATCCGCTATGATGCGGCTGCCGATTCAGCTTCATGGAACGACATGAAACTATTTTTTGAAAGGATTCTACAATAAAGTTCAAATCAAATTTCCAGTTCATGCCTAAACCAGAACTTTCTACCATCCCGGCATTTTACCACAACTACGTCAACCGTGTAGAAGAAGAAAACACAATAGAAGCGCTGCAGAAAAGTCATACCCAAACCTACTCTCTTCTGCAGGCGATCCCGACTGAAAAATGGCATTATCGCTATGCGGATGGCAAATGGAGCATCTTGGAAATGGTGCAACACATGATTGATGCAGAGCGAATTTTTGCTTACCGGGCACTCTGTATTGCCCGTGGTGATAAAGGAAGCCTGCCGGGATTTGATGAGAATGCCTATGCTGAAAATTCTGGTGCTGACAACCGGAGTGCGACAGAATTGCTGGAAGAATGGACGGTGGTTCGGCAGTCTACCATACTTCTTTTTAAATCGTTTAACCAGGAACAAACAGCCAGAACCGGCATTGCCAATAGCCAACCGATCAGTGTGAATGCTATCGGGTTTATAGCTGCCGGCCATGCTTTGCATCATCTGCACATTTTGCAGGAACGGTACCTTTGAATGAATTGAAAATAAAAAGTCCCCGCTGGTGCAGGGACTTTTTTCTATAGAAAATTTGGCTATTTAAAACGGTGGTTTCAAAGCGCCTTTGTTATCGCTTTTTGCTTTTGCAATGTTCTGTTGCGATACCATGTCTTTGATAACTTTCACAGCCTGGTCTACATATACATCCTTGCTTACATTCGTCATCCACTGCTTGTAGCGTTCGGTTTTATCCTTGTCTTCTGAAATATACCGGGCTTGGTCTTCTTTCATGAACTGTACCGGCAGGGGTGATTTTAGCTTAGTAAGGTTTTCAATGCTTTTTACGGCATTCCGGATTTCTTTCTGTTCAGCCCTGTACTTGTCAAGCTGCAGGTTGTAAACCTTTTCATTTTGTTTTGCCACAAATACACTGGCATCAGAGATTTTCTTAAACGTGGTGTCTGTTGCAATTCTTGCTTTAGCCATTTGCTTTACAGCATCCAGGCTATAACCAGAATTCCAGGTTTGGAAGGACGCCTTGCTGATTTCATCATACGGCAGAGACAATGGGTTGTCTTTTTCACGAATCTTCAGGTGCTGCAGGTAATCGGGAATAACTACATCCGGCACAACACCTTTTTGCTGGGTAGAACCACCGTTTACACGGTAAAATTTCTGCAGCGTTATCTTCAACGAACCAAGCTCAGAATTGGTATTCATAAAACCTGATTCAGGATCCAGTCCAATGGTACGCTGAACGGTTCCCTTACCATATGTGTTTGTACCCATAACAATACCTCTACCGTAATCCTGCATAGCTGCGGCCAAAATCTCGGATGCTGATGCACTCATTTCATTAACCATAACTACCAATGGACCATCATACAATACGCCGCCATCGCGGTCACGCATGACCTGTGGTTTACCCTGGCGATCTTTTACCTGTACTACTGGCCCCTGGTCAATAAAAAGACCAGCAATTTGTATAACATCATAAAGGGCACCACCGCCATTATTACGGACGTCAATCACGATACCATCTACCCCTTCGTTTTTCAGTTTTTTTACTTCTTTGGCCACGTCTTCGCCACTATGTGCGCCATTTGCTTCCTGGAAGTTGGAATAGAATTCCGGCAGGTAGATGTAGCCGATTTTCTGGTTACCTTCATTCACCACAACACTTCTTACAAAGGCCTCATCAAGAACAATTTCTTCCCGAACAAGTGTAATATTCTTTAAGCTGCCGTCTTTTTTCCGGAGGGTAACGGTCACCTTTGTTCCTTCTTTACCACGAATCAGTTTTACAGCGTCCGGAACAGTAAACCCTGTCAGTTCAACGGGAGCTTCATTACCCTGTGCAACCCGAACAATGATATCGCCGGATTCCACTTCACCATTTTTCTGGGCAGGTCCGCCTGGGGTAACGGCTGAGATTTTGATATTACCCTCATCATAACTCAGCTGCGCACCGATACCATAAAATTTACCGCTCATGGTTTCGTCAAAATAACGTTTATCCAGCGGCGGCATAAACTCTGTATGCGGATCCATCATTTCTGCGATAGTATTTACAAAAACAGTAAACTTGTCGTCTTCATTAAATTTATTGCGGTAACGGTCAAACGTGCGGTTCATCGCAGCAAGCACTTTTTCACGGGCTTCTTTTTCCAACTCGGCATTGCTTTTTGTAATCTCCCCTTCTTTGCCTTTGCTGCTTTCTTTGCTATCCAGCAGATCAGCATAACGCTGAAGCGTCATATACTTCAGGTACTTGCGCCAATCTTCCCTGCGTGCGGCATCGGTTGTAGGGAACTGTTTGCTTTCGCTGTTTCCCTGGTAGGTTTCATTTACAGTGTAATCAAATGGTTTGGCCAGAATGGATTTGTATTCTTCTTCCAATTCTTTGATCCGGGTATCGAAGATCTGGCCGGCCGCTTTAAAGAATTCCACAGGAGCACCTTTTACCTCGTCATCAATCCGGGTAGAAAATTTCTCCAATGATTTGATATCGGAAGCGAGGAAAATGTTTTTTTCAGGGTCCAGGCTTTCAAAATAGCGGGTATAAATCTTACGCGAAAAATCGTCGTTAATGTCTTTGGGATTGTAGTGACCCTGGGTAAGGATAGCACCTACAAGCTGAAGGATTTTCTCATATTTAGAGGGTGGATTGGAATTCGTTCTGCCAACGGTACGAACAGTAAAGAAAACACCTGTCAAAACCAACGCCAGGATAATTGGAAATCGTTTCATATCAAAAATGTATTTTAATGCTTTTTGCATACCTACCAAATTTAAGACAAAAAAGACGCCTATTTTGTTAAGGGTGGTTTTTAACGAATGATTTTTGATGAGTGGAGAATAGTCGTATTGTTCCGGTTTAAATTTTATTTCCTGACTCTTTTCTGTGACAAGCCGCTTTTCGATTGCCTGTTTATTATATTATATAAATAGTAGAGGCTTTAGCGCCAGCGGGCATATTATTTATTGAATACCTTCTAAGCAATCCTTTCTTTTGTATACACAAATCATACACGAAATAGCAGCGGTCAATTTAAAGTAGCGGCATATAAAAATATAAGACGAATGAGGGAAAGTTTTTTTGGCGGTCTTTTCATTTTTATTCTACAAACCTTTATTTTTGCACTCTCTCAAAATGGTGGCTATAGCTCAGTTGGTTAGAGCACTAGATTGTGGTTCTAGGGGTCGCCGGTTCGAGCCCGGTTAGCCACCCAAAAGCCTGTCGTTTTTTCGACAGGCTTTTTCGTTTCTCCAACGAAGCGTTAAAATTAGGCAAACATCTTTTCCTTTCTCACATCGGTAAAGACACGACTGCTGCGGCTTTCAGCCTTATTTCCTCCATTATCAACACAGTCTCTGTAGGTTAATTTAAGTTAACGGAACATACTGCCTCCTCCCGCCCAGTATACCTTTGCGACACCCAAATTTTACACATGAAGAAAATTATTGCTTTGATGAGTTTCGCTCTCATTGCCCTAACACATTTTGCCGATGCCCAAAATCCAATGACCAGAGGGGCCCGGCCAGGTGGCCAAATGCCGACTGGTCGCTTTTATGGGAAAGTGGTAGATGCCGGCAACAAGGGTATTGAGGCGGCCTCTGTGACGCTTGTAACCAATCGCATGGATTCTGCCACCAAACAAATGAAGGAAGTGATCATTGGTGGTATGCTAACCGACAAGGGCGGCAATTTTTCCGTTGAAAATGTTCCGCTAATGGGCCGTTACCAGCTGAAAGTAAGCGGCATTGGTTTTAAACCCTACCAAAAACCTGTTGCCTTTGAAATGCCTAACCGCGATGCCATGCAAGGTGGTGATATGTCGGCCATGCTGGGTGCTCTTGATAAAGATCTGGGTAACATTGCAATCGAAGTGGACGAAAAAGTAATGGGAAATGTTACGATAACCGCTTCCCGCCCGTCATTGACGATGGGTATCGATCGGAAGATTTTCAGCGTCGATAAAAATATTACATCTGCAGGCGGAACGGCGGTGGATGTAATGAAGAATGTACCCTCGGTAAATGTGGATATTGATGGCAATGTTACCCTCCGCAATACCTCCCCCACTATTTTCGTCGATGGTCGCCCAACAACAATGACGCTGGAGCAGATTCCAGCCGATGCCATTGAAAGCATTGAAATCATCACAAACCCTTCCGCCAAATTTGATGCTTCGGGAGGTACTGCCGGTATCCTGAATATTGTAATGAAAAAGAACCGCCGTATTGGCTACAGCGGTAACCTGCGCGCCAATATAGATTCCCGCTGGAAAGTTGGCGGCGGCGGCGACCTAAACGTTCGTCAGGGAAAGATAAATGTGTTTGCCAGCGGTATGTACATGCAGCGCAAAAGCATCAGCACCGGCACAACAGATCGAAGAACAATTAATCTGCCCGTTAATACGCAAAGTTTGCAGCAGGACAGAAATGTAGGCGAAGGTGCATTTGGCTTTGGCCGTTTTGGTATCGATTATTTTATTGACAACCGGAATACACTGACCGTTACTGGCAACTTTGCCCGTGGTGGTATGGAACCTGATAACGCAAGCAATATCCGTATTGATTCCTTTAAGAAGAACCAGGCTGGTGAAGACATTTTAGTTACTGAATTCCAGCGCCGTTTCTCCAATTCCGATTTCAATTTTCGCAACAAAGGAGCACAACTTAGTTTCAAACATAATTTTCCGAAAGCCGGACATGAATGGACAGCAGATGTAACGTATAACAAAAGCAAGAATGAAAACAATGGCCTCATTCAAACAGAATACATGAATGAAGCCATGCAGAAGATTCGCAATAATTATTTTCAAACACAATTTGGTTCCGGGAACAATGAAAATGTAACCTTGCAAACCGATTACGCTAACCCTATTTCGGCCAATTCTAAAATTGAATTCGGCGCCCGTGCACAGATGCGGAAAGTAAATAGCCTGAACAACATTCAAATCGGTGGAAAGCTTAACAGTACACTGTATAATAGCACCGATAATGTTTACGCTGCTTACACCACGTTTAGCAACCGTATCCAAAATTTTGGTTACCAATTAGGCCTGCGTGTAGAAAGCTCAGATTATGAAGGAAACCTTCCCAACAAAGGCCAGAATTTCAACATTGAATTTCCGGTTAGCCTGTTTCCAAGTGTTTTCCTGAGTCAGAAGCTGAGTGATAATGATGACCTGCAATTCAACTACAGCCGCCGGATCAACCGACCGAACTTTTTCCAGTTGTTTCCTTTTGTTGATTATTCCGACTCTCTCAACATCAACCGCGGAAATCCTGGTCTGAAACCTGAGTTCACCAATTCTTTCGAACTTTCGTACTCAAAAATTTTCAAGAACAGAGATAACTTTCTGGCATCGGTTTACTTCAAAAACACCAACAACTTGATTACACGGATCCAGACATATGAATTTGATACAGTCGTAAACGATAATATTTTTATCAATACATTCGAAAATGCCAACAACAGTTATATCACGGGTCTGGAGCTGACCAGCCGCAATAAGATCACGAAGTTTTGGGATCTGACGGCGAATGCTAACTTTTTTACGGCTAAGATCGACCTGGAGAATCAACCGGATCCTGAACAATTTGTCAGTTATTTCTTCAAGTTGAATAACTCCTTCCGGTTGCCGAAAAATTTCTCGTTGCAGCTTTCCGGAGATTACCAGTCGCGAATCATTTCTTCTCCTAGCGGCGGCGGTGGTCGCGGCTTTGGCGGAGGTGGTGGTGGCTTCATGGGTGGTTCCGGTTCTGCGGCACAGGGCTTTATCCGGCCTAACTATGGTGTGGATGCTGCTATTCGTTTTGAGTTCATGAAAAACAAAGTAGCCTCATTGTCACTGAATGTAAATGATATTTTCCGCACCCGCCTGTTCGATCAGTACACAGAAACTCCTTACTCCATTCAGAATGTACAGCGCAGAAGAGACCCGCAGGTCTTCCGCCTGAATTTCAATTATCGCTTCGGAAAGATGGATGCTTCCCTGTTCAAACGCAAGAACACCCGTGCCGAAGGCAATGTGGATATGGGTACAAACAACTTTTAATAGGCTGTACAGGAAGAATTGAGAGTGGTGATATGTAAATAAATATATTTCGATTTATAAAGTCGCTTAGTAATAAGCGACTTTTTTATTCCCAATACTTGATGAATCAGTTAAATCCCAGGCCAGACAGCTTATTTTTGGCGCCATGAAGAAATTCGCTCTGATTGGCTGCGGAAAAATTGCCGGAAAACATGCAGAGAATATTGTGAAGGTGGGAAAGCTACTGGCTGTTTGTGATGTGGTGAAAGAAAGACGGGAGGCTTTTGCTGCAATTTATAACGCAAGGGTTTATGAAAATATTGACCAACTGCTGCAGGATGAGAAAGAGGTGGATGTGGTTGCGGTATGTACACCCAATGGTATGCATGCAGAACACACCATCAAATCCCTGCAGGCTGGTAAACATGTGCTATGCGAAAAACCGCTTTGCCTAACTTCTGCTGCTGCGTGGCAAATAAACGAAACGGAAAAATTTTGCCGCCGCAAACTTTTCGTAGTAAAATCAACCCGGTATAATCCCCTGCTGCAGGAAGTGAAAAAGGCCATCCAGGAGAACCAACTTGGCAAGATATATAGTTTTCATCTAAGTTGCTTATGGAACAGGCCGGATAGCTATTACATTGATTGGAGAGGAAAAACATTTCCCGATGGCGGCACACTGTACACGCAGTTCAGTCATTATATTGATGCCATGCTTTGGCTGTTGGGTGATGTGGAGGAAGTAAAAGGGTTCAAAAAAAATGCAGCCCATTCAAGGAGCATTGATTTTGAAGATACCGGTGTCGCTGCCCTGCAGATGCAAAGTGGAACTCTGGGAAGTTTGCACTGGTCAGTTAACAGTTACAAAAAAAATCATGAGATAGCACTGACACTTGTTGCTGAGAAGGCTACCATCCGGCTGGGTGGCGAGTACCTGAATCAAGTGCAGTATACCGAATCAGTGGCAGCCTTACAATTTGTCACTTCACAAAGAGAAGCAAATGAATACACAAATTACCAGGGATCAATGAGTCATCACAAAGAAGTATATGATCACCTTTTGCAGGTCCTCGATAACAATGAGCAAACTTTCACCGGTGCTTACGAAGGCCTGAAGACAGTGGAAGCCATTGAAAAGATTTACAAAGCCATTTCTTAACTCTTGAAGCATATATATTTTACGGTTACCAATGATTTGCTATTCGATCAGCGGATGCATCGAATCTGCACGTCACTGGCAAAAGAGGGCTACAAGGTGACACTTGTAGGTCGGGAGTGGGACCATTCACTGCCGCTTCAAAAAGAAGTTTATCATCAGAAGAGACTGCGTTGCTTATTCAACAAAGGCTTTTTGTTCTATACTGAGTTCAATTTTCGGTTGTTCTTTTATCTCCTCTTTCAGAAACCGGATGCCATTTGTGCTATTGACCTCGATACCATCTTACCCTGTTATTTTGTAAGCAAACTGAAAAGCCTTCCCCGGATTTATGATGCCCATGAATATTTTACTGAGCTTAAAGAAGTACGTACACGTCCATTTGTAAAAAAATTCTGGACAAGCATTGAACGTTTTACCGTTCCAAAATTTCAGTTTGGTTATACTGTCAGTGCAGGTCTGGCCGAAGCATTTTATGAAAAATACAATAGAAGGTATGAAGTAATCCGAAATCTGCCAATTTTGAAACCACAATCAGAAGCACCAAGGGAAAACTTTCTTATATATCAGGGTGCCGTTAACGAGGCAAGGGGCTTTGAATTCCTTATCCCTGCCATGAAAGAAGTCCCTTATACGTTGGTAGTATGCGGTGATGGTAATTTTATGCAGCAATTAAAAGAATTGATCAGAGTAAATGGTGTAGAAGAAAAAGTTACATTGAAAGGAATGATGCTGCCGCAGGAACTTCGTGCAATTGCAGCAAAAGCAATGTTGGGAATAGGCCTGGCAGAAAAGGAAGGCATTAACCAATTTCATGCATTACCCAACAAATTTCTAGAGTACATGCATGCAGGCCTTCCACAGATTGCCATGAACTTTCCGGAATACCAGAAGATTAATTCTCATTTCAGGATAGCTGTATTGCTGGACGACCTTTCTGTACCGGCTGTTATAAAATGTATCAATGAAACCATGCGCAACCAGGAATTGTTGCAGCAAATGAGGGACAATGCCATTAAAGCAAGAGAAATTTATTGCTGGCAATCCGAAGAAAAGAATTTACTTCAATTTTATCAGCAGGTATTTTCGTGAGTGACACAATTCATATTGTTTGCCTTGATGCGCCATCACCACCGGATTATGGTGGCGCCATCGACATGTATTACAAGATCAAATCCCTTGCTGAAATTGGCAAAAAGATCATACTGCACTTTTATGCATACAACCCCAATCGCAACGCAAGAGGATTGGAGCCTTTCTGCCATGCAATATATCCATATGAAAGAAAGCGTTTTGCAGAATCCTTTCACATCTCCTCTCCTTATATTATTCAATCCAGGATCAATCTGCAACTTGTTGAACGCCTGAATAGGGACCAGCACCCGATCCTGTTGGAAGGTTTACACTGTGCCGGGCTTGTTTCGCTGATTAAGAACAAAGAGCGTATCATTCTTCGTATGCACAATGAAGAAGCGTCATATTACAAACACCTGGCAGCAACAGAAAGATCATTGTTCAAGAAGCTTTATTATAAAATAGAAAGCAGGTTGATTGAACGATTCCAAAATAAGTTTGACAAAAACACTCATCTGGCCTGTCTTTCGGAAACAGATATTGACGTGTTCAGCAATCGATATGGATTTTCGAACCTGTTTTTTCTTCCTTGTTTTCTGCCCTGGCAGAAAGTGAAAAGCATAATGGGCAAAGGGGAATATTGTTTATATCACGGCAATCTTTCCGTAGCCGAAAATAAAGAGGCCGCCGTTTGGCTCATTGAAAATGTTTTCAGCAAGCTAGATATTCCTTTTGTCATTGCTGGAAAGGGCATCACCGCCAGTATTACTGCCAAGGCAAAAAAACATGCTAACATCAAACTGGTTCAGGATCCTCCCATTGATGAGATAAACGTATTGGTAAGAGATGCACATATCAACGTGTTGCCCTCCATGAACCGTACAGGAGTAAAATTAAAACTGCTGAATGCGGTGCTGAACGGACGCTTTTGCATTACCAATCAGGATGGTATCAGAGGCAGCCGCATAGAAAATGGAGTTGTTGTTGCAGAAGACAGCAATGAATGGAAAGCTGCCATCACATCACTCATGCAAAAGGAATTTACGCAGCGTGACAAGGAAGAACGGGAAGGCGTTTTAACTCTTTATGACAACCATAAAAATGCCCGATTTCTTAGTGAACAATGGAAGCATTGTCAATGACTCTTCCATTTTCAGTTTTCACCAGGCGTGCAGGATATTTTTGAATAACAATATAGTCGTGTGTTGCCATCAGAACCGCAGTCCCGTAATCTCTTGCGATATGTATCAAAAGGTTCATGATCTCATCCGAGGTTTCAGGATCAAGGTTACCAGTCGGCTCATCTGCAAGAATCAATCTCGGTGAGTTCAACAATGCCCTGGCAATGTCCACACGCTGTTGTTCGCCACCGCTCATTTCAAAGGGCATTTTAAATCCTTTCGATTTTAATCCCACTTTCTCCAGCACATCGGCAATCTTCTCATTCATCAGCTTTTCATCTTTCCAGCCGGTTGCCTTTAAAACAAATTTGAGATTCTCGTGCACATTGCGGTCAGTAAGCAATTGAAAATCCTGAAACACAACACCGAGGTTCCGGCGCAGGTAAGGAACCGTTTTCCACGTCATACCCTTAAGGTTATATCCTACAACAGTTGCCTGTCCATCTTTCAATGGCAGTTCGCCATACAAAGTTTTTAACAGACTTGATTTTCCAGTGCCGGTCTTTCCTACCAGGTAAACAAACTCACCCTTGTTTACCTGCAGATTTACATCCTGCAAAACCAAATTATCACCCTGGTAAATATTCGCGTTCTGTATTTCAATGATTGCTTCCGCCATCCCAACTTTTATTTGCCGCAAAATAAAACAAGAAAAGGCAAGGCATCGTTATTTCTTTCAAAAACTAATAATTTAGTTGTTCAACTAAACTATTAGTTATAACTTGGCAAAAGCAAAGCAAAACAATGAAAACATTAACCAAAGCGGAAGAACAGGTGATGCAGGCCGTATGGAAGGTAAAAGAGGGATTTATCCGCGATATCATGGAAGCCCTTCCATCACCAAAGCCGCACCAGAACACAATTTCGACCATTCTTAAAATTCTTGTTGAGAAAGAATTTGTTGGCATTCATGTTTTTGGAAGACAGCACCAGTATTACCCGTTGGTCAGCAAAGAAGCCTATTCAAAATCTTCCATAAAAAACATTGTTAAAGGATACTTCGGAGGATCGTTCAGTGACGCAGTTTCTTTCATGGTAAAAGAAAACAACCTGAGCGTAGAAGAACTGGAAATTTTATTAGCTCAACTGAAAAAAGGAAAAAAATGATTGCGCTTGCTTTATATATCCTAAAAGTTTTGATTTGTTCCGGTGTGCTGTACCTCTATTATTATTGCTTTCTCCGGAACAGAATTTTTCACCAGTGGAATCGTTTCTATTTGCTGTTTTCGGTTTTTATTTCACTCCTGCTTCCCTTGGTTCAGTTTGAGATTCTCAGGAATTCAGACGAACAAAATGGTGCCATACAGCTCATCCTGATTGGGCAGTCGGCGGACAATTATCTTCAGGAAATTGTGGTTACCAACCAGCAAAACCTTACCTCAGAAACATTGTGGATGCTATTTTATGGTTGCGTTTCGATGTTTCTGCTGCTATCATTATTTTATTCGCTTCATAAAATATATTCCATTGTACAGACGCATACTGTCAACATCCTGCAGAATATAAAATTCATCAACACTGAGGTGAAAGAGGCTCCGTTCTCTTTTCTGAACTATATTTTTTGGAAACGAGAAATTTCACTGCAAACGGAAACAGGGCAGCAGATCTTCCAACACGAATTAGTACATGTGCAGGAGAAACATACGCTTGACAAACTTTTAATGGAAGTAGTTATTGCCTTATTCTGGTGTAATCCATTCTTCTGGCTCATTCGCAAAGAGCTTAAATACATTCATGAGTTCATTGCCGATAAAAAGGCAGTGGGAGAATCCGGTGCCGAAGCATTTGCAGCCATGATTCTGCAATCTGTTTACCCGCAACGTTTTCAGTCAATAACAAACCAATTTTTTCAAACCTCTATAAAACGTAGACTTTTTATGCTTACAAAACTCAAAAATCCGAAAGTGGCTTATTTCAGCCGGGTAATTGCCTTGCCTTTAATTGCCATACTGATCTTGTCCTTTACAATCCGGACGAAAGAAAATAGCAATCCTGCTATTTCATTTGAGATGACACTGCCTTTTAGTACTGATACACTGCCCAGAAAGGCCGAAAATATTTCCGCTATTGATGTAAATAAGCAAAAAGGTGAAATTACAATTCGTTATAAAGATGGCAGTTCTGAAACCCTTACTGAAAAGCAGGCACAAGAAAAGGGACTCATCTCAAAAAATGGCGCGAAGCAATCGGCTGATCAGCAAAAGACCGGAATGGTTATAAAATCAGAAGGTGCGCAGCCCCTGTTTGTAGTGGATGGAAAAGAGGTGAGCAAAGTGGAAATAGATAAACTGGATCCAAACACCATTCAATCAGTAGATGTGTTGAAAGATGATTCTGCCAAGGAGAAGTATGGTGAAAAAGGTAAAAATGGAGTAATCATTATCACCACAAAAAAACAAAATACCAATAAAGGTGTAACAATAAAGATCAACGGAACAGATGTGAAAAATAGTGATTCTTCAAAGGTAACAATCTCATCTGATCAGTTTATAATGGAAGCTGATGAGATAACAGTTGTTGGATTCAAGCGGGAGAATAAAACAGACAAGAGCGGGCCGGTATTTGAAAAGACAGAATTTCAGCCTTCTGTTGATGCTGAAGAATGGAAAACATTTCTGCAGAAAAACTTAAAGCCAGTCATGGATGAAGCAGAGAAAAATGGAATAAGCAATGGCAAATTCACAGTACAGGTTCGATTTGTCGTTGAAAAAGATGGTTCGCTTTCAGACATAACGATAGTAAAGGACCCAGGTTATGGAATAGGCTCCAAGGTTTTGGAAATTATGAAGAACGCACCAAAGTTTAAACCTGCCATACAAAATCAGCTTGTTGTACGGTCATATTTTACCCAGCCGATTACACTGGTTTTTAATAACAATGCTGAAATAACATCTAACCAAAAAACATCGACAAATCATGATGTTATTGTACGTAACTAATGTGCAGCGAAATAAAAATTGCGATAACTCTATAGAAGTATATAAATAACTATCTGGACTAATACAGAATTTCCTTTTCACCAACCTTCACAAGCAATTCTGTTGTATCAGCGGCTTCTACCCTGCCAATGATCTGTGCATCGATTCCAAATTTGTTTGCAGTGCTGATGATTTCGTCAGCACTTTTTTCATTTGTATAAACCTCCAGCCGGCATCCCATGTTAAATACCTGGAACATTTCACGATCATCGGCGCCGCTGCTCTGCTGAATAAGCTGGAAGATCTTCGGAGCCGCAAACAGGTTATCCTTCACTACCCGAACACCCGCGGGCATGTACTTCATGCATTTGGTTTGTCCTCCACCACTGCAATGGATCAACCCTGCCACAGCATCAAAATGCTGTTCCAAAATTTCTTTGACCACAGGGGCAAACGTACGTGTTGGTGAGAGGATCAGTTTTCCCGTAGTGGTTTGAATTACCTTCTCCCTGAAATTTACTTCCATATCATCTGTCAGACGGTTCATACCTATGTACACAACCTCTTCTTCCAGCATATCATCGTAGCTTTCAGGATAATTCTTAGCGTAAAATTTATTCAACACATCGTGCCGGGCACTGGTTAGCCCGTTGCTGCCGATACCGCTGTTGTATTCGCTTTCGTAAACCGATTGCCCGAAGCTGGCAAGACCTACAATAACATTTCCCGGGCCTATTCTTTCATTGGTAATAATCCTGTCCCTTTTCCAGCGGGCCGTCATTGTACCGTTAACGGCAACCGTTCGCACCACATCACCCACATCCGCCGTCTCGCCACCCATAAAATGTATGTTGACACCATGACGGCTCATCTCATCAAAAAATTCCTGAGTGCCTTCTATCAGTGCTTGCAATACTTCGCCCGGAATACGATTTTTGTTGCGGTCAATCGATGAAGAAAAAAGAAGTTTGTCATAGATACCTACGCAAAGCAAATCATCAAGATTCATGACAATAGCATCCTGCGCAATGCCTTTCCATACCGAAAGATCGCCTGTTTCCTTCCAGTACAAATAAGCAAGTGCACTTTTGGTTCCCGCACCGTCTGCATGCATTACATTCACCCAGTCTTTGTCATGCCCAAGCACATCATCGTATAGTTTGCAAAACGCTTTTTCGTACAAACCTTTTGAAATATTTTTTGTGGCTGCGTGCACTTCTTCTTTCTGTGCGGAGACACCTCGCTTGGCGTATAAAGACATGCCGCAAAAGTAAGGAGGAAATGAACAGAAGAATAGTTGAACAAGGAATATCAAAAGTTGATGGGGCTTGGGTTGCTTATCCTTGCTTTTGGTAGCAGTTAGTTTGCAAAATGGAAGAATATTTGAACCTTCAGGTCTTCCGCATTCGTTCATCCTTGTTCGGTATTCTGCGGCTACCTACCTTCTTCTCTACTATCTTTGCGCCTTCCTATGCAGGTACATCATTCCATTGAGCATCTTCCCTCTTTTACCAATGCGGTTATCACCATTGGTACGTTTGATGGCGTACATGTAGGTCACCAAAAGATCATTGCTGCATTAAAAGAAGAAGCGAATCGGGTAAATGGTGAATCCGTACTTATCACCTTCCACCCGCATCCGCGAAAAATTGTTTATTCGGACAAACCTCTGCAACTGATCAATACCTTACCGGAAAAAATTGAACTGCTCCGGAAAGCAGGTTTACATCACCTGGTTGTTGTGCCGTTTACCCAGGCTTTTGCCGAACAAAGCGCCGAAGAATACATTTCTGATTTTTTGATTAAAAATTTTCATCCGGCCACTATCATTATTGGTTACGACCATCGTTTTGGGAAAGGCCGAACCGGCGATTACCGGTTAATGGAAGAAAAAGCAGACGTGTATGGCTATAACCTACTGGAGATCCCGAAACATGTGTTGGATGAAGTGGGTGTGAGTTCAACAAAAATCCGCGATGCGGTTCTGGGCAGCGATGTGGAAACGGCAAACAAACTTTTGGGATATGAATTCTTCTTCGAAGGTTTGGTGATAAAAGGCGACCAGCTTGGCCGCAAGCTCGGTTATCCAACGGCGAATCTGGTTTATATGGACAAGGATAAAATTCATTTGGGACACGGTGTTTACGCGGTGTATGTTGATGTAGAGGGTGAACACAAAAAGGGCATGTTAAGCATCGGCAACCGGCCGACGCTTACCAAATCTGATGAGCGCATTGAAGTGAATATCTTTGATTTTCACAGCGACATCTACGGAAAAATTATCCGTGTACATGTAAAAAATTACCTGCGGGGGCAAGAGAAGTACGATTCGCTTGAAGGTCTCGTTCAACAACTGCATAAAGACAAAGAAGCAAGCATGGCCGTATTATAAAGGTGCAATCATTTTTACTACCATCTCTTTCAATAATTCCGCATCTTCCGTTCCTGCATCATTAACACCAAGATTCCGAAGGTTGTACTCATACAGGAGCAATAAGATTTTTTCAATTTCTGGGTACGAAAAGCGGGTGGCTGTAGAAACATAGTCCTTGACAAAAAAAGCATTCACACCCAGGGCCGAGGCCACTGTTCTATCATCTTTGGAAGGCACTGAATAAACTACCTGAACTTTGCTAAAGAAATTATAGAGCGAAGGGAAAACCAATTGTAAGGGCGCCGCTTTTGGGTTGGAACCGAAATAGTTGACAATCCGAACTGCTTTGTACAGATCACGCTGGGCAATGGCTTGCTGCAGTTCAAATACGTTGAACTCCTTACTGACACCTACAAATTTTTCAATATCATCTTCAGTGATCGAATTGGCTCCTTTCAGATTTAGCGCCAGCTTGTCAATTTCATTACTCAACCGGCTAAGATCGTTCCCAATGTGATCAATCAATAAAAACAAGGCTTTTTTGGTAATGGAGTAACCCTTTGCTTTCACCAAGTCAGAAGTCCACTCGGGCAGGGCATTGTCGTATAATTTTTTAGCAGTCAGGTGCACTGCTTTGTCCTTTATCAGCTTTGCCAGCCTGGTTCTGCCATCCACTTTTTTGCCTTTGTATGCAACAAAAAGCAAAGTGGAAAGGAGCGGTTTTTCCAGGTAGGCTTCCAGCTTTTCTATGCCCTTCATGTCCTGCGCCTCTTTTAAAATCACCACCTGCTTATCAGCAAACATCGGGTAACGGCGGCAGGCATTTATCACATCCGCCCATGCCGTATCCCGTCCATAAAAAATCGTTAAGTTGAACCCGGCTTCACTTTCGGGCAGTATCTGGTGCTCGGCATATTGAATAACCTGGTCAATAAAAAAGTCCTCCTCTCCTTCCAGCCAGTAAACAGGTTTGGTATTTCCTTTCTTCAGATCAGTTATAATTTTTTCCGGTGTCATGGATGGTTTAATAACGGTTCGCTAATTTTCTGGCACGGTTTTCGAAACAGTGCGCAAAAATCAAAAATACATCTTCAATCCATCCAAACGTTTCAATCAACACTAAAATCATTCACCATGGCAAACACAAATTATCCGTCTTCTTCAACACAGCCTGCAAACAAGCCAAACAATAATTCCCGCAATGTGTTAATTGGGCTTCTGGCCGCCGGTCTGCTGGGAACCTGGGGTTATGTGTTGTATGATAAAAATAAAACACAGGAAACGCTTCAGGTTAAGTCGGCAGAAGTGGCAAGTGTTTCTACTGCCCGCGACTCTGTACAATCCATCTATAACGAGGCTTTGACCCGCCTTGATTCATTGGTGGGAAGTAACAATACGCTGACTGGTCAGTTAACTGACAGACAAACCGAGATTGTAAAGCTGAAAAACGAAATCAACAGCATTATCCGCAACCGGAATGCATCGGCGGCTGACCTGAAAAGAGCCCGCACCCTGATTGCTTCCCTGAACGACAAGATCTCTGGTCTTGAAATGGAAGTTGCAAGACTGATGGGCGAAAACCAGCAACTGGCCACTTCTAACACCGTGCTGACGCATGAAAAAGAAAGACTGACAACCGACCTGCAATCAACTACCCAGCAGAAGGATTCACTGACCCGGACAGTTGACGTGGCTTCTACGTTCTCTGCTTCCAATTTCCAGATCAAGGGTATTGATGAGAAAGGTAACGGCAAAGAAAAAGAAACTGATAAGGCGAAAAAGGTAAACAAACTGATCGTATCGTTTGATGTGGAGAACCGCATTGCGCAATCAGGTCCTGCTGACATGTACGTAGTTGTAACCGCTCCTGATGGCCAGGTGATTTCAAATCCTTCTATGGGTTCAGGTGTATTGTCAACCCGCAATGATGGTGAAAAGCAATTCACATCAAAAGCCAGCATTGAGTATGAGCAAGGCACACGCAAAACGGTAAGTGTACCGCTGCGCCAGGATAAATTCCAGACCGGCAACTACAAGATCGAAGTTTATCACAACGGGTTTAAGATTGCTGAAGGAAACCGCAGCCTGCGTAAGAGTGGTTTCTTAGGACTCTAGTCTCATTTTCCAATTCCAATAAAAGTACGCCGCTCCTATCTGGGAGCGGCCTTTTTATTATTTACCATTTACCATTCATTGTTGGCAGAGTTGTTTCAGCCTTTGTTCCCAACAGCAAAAGCCAAACAACGGTGAATGGTAAACTTATTACTTACTCCTATATTTGTGCTCACTCAACTACGAATAGATGGTATCACAGTTTGAAGATTTCGAATCAAACCTGGCTGGTGAAGAAGGTAAAACTCCTGAAGCAAGAGCAAGCTGGTTCAAACGATTGAAAAAAGGCATTACAACCCCTTCTTCCGAGAAGAAAGAAACACCGGAAGGTTTATGGTCTAAATGCCCTGAATGTAACTACATCTGCACCGTAAATGATTTGCGGGAAGCATTGTTTGTTTGCCCGAGATGCAGCTACCACCACAGGATAGGGAGTGATGAATACTATGAGATTCTTTTTGATAACAACGAGTTCACAGAGCTATTTGAAAATATCCGTTCCAAGGACTTTTTAGAATTTACAGATCTTAAACCTTACCAAAAACGATTGGAAGAAACCTGGGCAAAGTCCGACCTGAAGGACAGTATGCGGGTGGCTGCAGGGAAAGTTAACAGCCATGACTTGGTCGTTGCGGCAATGGATTTTGAATTTATCGGCGGTTCGTTGGGAAGTGTGATGGGCGAGAAATTCAGCCGGGCCGTTGATTATTGCCTCCAGCACAGGATTCCTTTTCTGATTATCTGCAAAAGCGGCGGTGCCCGGATGATGGAAAGCGCTTTTTCCCTGATGCAACTGGCAAAGACCAGCGGTAAGCTTTCGCAGTTATCGGACGCAGGTATTCCCTATATCTCCTTACTGACAGACCCAACCTTTGGTGGCATCTCCGCTTCCTTTGGCATGTTGGGTGATCTGAACATTGCCGAACCAGGCGCCTTGATTGGTTTTGCCGGTCCAAGGGTGATTAAAGAAACCATCAAAAAAGACCTGCCACCCGGCTTCCAGCGCAGTGAGTTTATCCTGGAACATGGGTTTCTTGATTTTATCGTTCCCAGACCTGAATTAAAGAACAAACTTTCTAAAGTCATTTCTCTTTTTAAGAACTAGAATGGAGATTAAGAACAGGCAGGCGTATTATGAATACTTCATCGACGATAAGCTTCAGGCAGGCATTGCTTTGCTGGGCACTGAGGTAAAATCTTTGCGTGCCGGCAAGGCCAGTTTTGCCGATGCCTATTGCCTGTTTCAGAATGGAGAACTTTGGCTGAAAGCCATGCACATAGCTGAGTATACTTTTGGTACCGTTAACAACCATGAACCTCTTCGCGACCGGAAGCTACTTCTGACAAAGCGGGAATTGAAAAAATGGGAAACCAAACTGAAAGAAAAAGGGTATACCATTATTCCGCTTCGTATGTACTTGAATGAAAAAAACCTAGTCAAGGTGGAGATTGGCCTGGCAAAAGGCAAAAAACTTCATGACAAGCGGGAGAGCATCAAGCAAAAGGATACGGAACGGGAAATGAAGCGGTATCTCAAATAGTTTTCTTACATTCAGGAGGAGAAATTTAGATCAGGTTCCCATTTCTGCATTTCATCATGCTATATAATGATTGTATTCTATTTCTTACCGAAGTGGAATCATTGACGGACAATAGTGCAATGCTTCGTCTGTGCTCAGCATTAACTTCAACGGAAGTTAAACAGTAGTATTTCAGTACAGATTATAAAAGAAAATGCCTGATTTGAACAGGCATTTTTATTAGAGAAATGGTTTGTTGTGAGAAGAAAAGTTTCTATGTCCTCGATATTTTCTTTGAAGGACAGAATGATCAAAACAACTCCGCCTGCGTTTTTGCTTCTTCCTTAACCTCCCACTCCATCAGGATGTTCTTATTAAAGTCAACCAGCTTAGCACCTACCGCTTTCCAGCCCATCACATCCACCATCTTAGCGATCTTAAACTTGGCTTTTCTTATCTGGGATCCTTTACCGGATTGCACGATCAGTACCGGTTCATCTTCCGTAGAAACTGCTTCCAGTAAGTTGCCTTTTCCTTCTTTGATAAAAAGAAACTTTGACTTTATGGTTGTGGTTTCAATGCGGAAGCGTTTCACATTGTACTGCTGTTTTTCGTTATCAAGATAAACAGCTGTAATAACACGGGACGGATCAAACTTTTCTACCAGCATCACTTCCTCAGGATTGAATCGTTGTGTCAGTTCCTGGTCGGTAATCTCGTAAGTACCATCTGCATTGATGACAAGAATTCGGTCTTCGGCATCAAAATCTCCCAGTTCAATACCTTTTCCATCGTGGTTCAGCCGGCCAAACTTGTCATCAAACCAAAGTTTGATACTACCCAATGTCGCCACACCCGCTTCTTTGAACTTCACGGCACGAACCGGGTACTTCGTAACCTGGTTACCGATGCTGCCGCGGCTCTTGATTTCCTGCTCTTCAAAATAGAAATCAAATTCCTTGATGCGGGCTGTGCAGGCTGGACTCAATATTACCCGGACTACTTCCGCCTCTCCATTGGGATTGATGGTAAGATAATGCACCTTGCTTTTATCGCTTCCTTTGGTCAGGTCGTAATCTTTATCACGAGTGACACCAGTAACATTGAACCGTTTGGCAAAAGTTACCCCGGAAGCACCATCGGTATAAATCAGGTTGTATGTTGTGCGTTCGTCGCCTTTGCGAAAGACGTTAGCGTAGATAATGTCTTTTCCAATAAATACCTTATCCTGCACCTTCACCACTTTCATAATACCCCGCTTGGTGATAGCAATGATATCATCCAAATCAGAACATTCCACCAGGAACTCGTCCTTCTTCAGCGAAGTACCAATAAAGCCTTCGGTGCGGTTGATGTAAATACGGGTATTGGCAATGGCAACATGCTTGGCCTCGATAGTCTCAAAAACTTTGATCTCTGTTTTCCTTCCTCTGCCTTTTCCGTACTTCTTCAACAGCCCTTCGAAATAAGCAATTGCATATTCTGTCAGGTGATCGAGGTCATATTTCACCTGCTTGATCTGTGCTTCCAGTTCCTTGATCTGCGCATTCAGTTCATCAATATCCAGTTTGTAAATACGACGAACGGGCTTTTCGGTCAGCTTCAGAATATCTTCACGGGTGATGTCACGTTTTAATCTCGGCTTAAAGGGACCAAAAGCTTTGTCGATGGCCTGGATGACTTTCTCCCAGGTCTCATGCTTTTTCTCCAGTTCCTTATAGATCTTTTCTTCAAAGAAGATTTTTTCCAAGGAGGTGTAATGCCACTTTTCAGCCAGTTCACCCAACCTGATCTCCAGCTCACGCTGTAACAGGTTTTTGGTGTTGTCAGCAGAAACCTTCAACAGGTCCTGAACAGAAACAAAATGCGGTTTCTGGTCAATGATCACACAGGCATTGGGAGCAATGGACACTTCACAATCGGTGAACTTATACAACGCATCGATTGTAATGTCAGGCGAAATACCCGGAGCGAGGTCCACCTGTATCTCCACTTCAGCAGCGGTATTATCAGTCACTTTACGGATCTTGATCTTGCCGGCGTCATTGGCCTTTACAATGCTATCCATAAGGCCCGTTGTGGTTACTCCGTATGGAACACTTTTGATCAGCAAGGTTTTTTTATCCATTTCCTCAATGTGTGCTCTGACTTTTACCCTGCCACCACGCTGACCATTGTTATAGTCGGTTACATCAATCATGGCACCGGTAGCCTGGAAATCAGGATACAAGTCAAACTTGCGACCTTTAAGGTATTTGATAGAAGCTTCGCAAAGCTCAATAAAGTTATGTGGTAAAATTTTGGTGGAAAGACCAACCGCAATCCCCTCTGCCCCCTGTGCCAGCAAAAGCGGGAACTTTACCGGTAAAGTTACAGGTTCATTTTTCCGGCCATCATAGCTAAGTTGCCAGGTAGTGGTTTTAGGATTAAAAACAACCTCTAGTGCAAATTTGCTCAGGCGGCCCTCAATATAGCGGGAGGCAGCCGCATCGTCGCCGGTGCGTACATCACCCCAGTTTCCCTGTGTTTCTATCAGGAGGTCTTTCTGCCCCATGTTAACCAGCGCATCGCCGATGGAAGCATCACCATGCGGGTGGTATTGCATGGTTTGCCCGATGATATTTGCCACTTTATTAAAGCGGCCATCATCCATTTCTTTCATGGCGTGCAGGATGCGGCGCTGTACTGGTTTTAAGCCATCTTCCACGGCAGGAACCGCACGTTCCAGGATTACATAGGAAGCGTAATCAAGAAACCAGTGCTTGTACTGCCCGTTGATGCCATGGTCAGTTTGTACGTGTTCGAAATTTTTGTTTTTCATTTTTCGTAGTGCTCGGTTTTATTTCAGATGCCGTGCTCTGACAGGTTCGCTAAGATGTCAGCCAAGGCAACTTTATTGGATGTTTACTTCAGGTGTCGTTTCAGTTTCGGCAGGTGCTGCTGATTTCAGTTTCACCTCAAATTCCTTCCAGCCTTTTGAAGGTTCTCCGGTCAACTCAATCTTTCCTTCTTCTGCCAAAACTTTCATACGGTTCAGCAAGGTCACATCACCCGTTTTGATCTTCATTTTGGAAAGGATCGTTTGCATCGCCCTGGCACCTTTTTGCGAATCGTTTGTCAGTCCGGCGAGAATATCCTTATCATAAAAATCAGCCTCTTTACTAACGATTTTTTTGCCCCCTTCCAGGATGCGAACTGCACCGTTTTCGTCCATGAGTTTTTGCCATTCATCAGGGTCCACTTCAAACTCACTCAGCGTTACCTTGCGACTTAGCTTTTTTGCTTTCAGAAATTCTTTTGGTTGAATCTGGTGCAAAGAAGTAGGATAAAAGATTTGCCCCTTCTCATTAATAAAAGGAAGATTATTCAGGTACAAAACCGAAATACGTCCCTGGTAGTCTTTTAGCTGCGAGATCAGCCAGTAATAGCCGCACACATCATGCTGATTTTGTCCCATCCAGATCCAGACTTCTTCTTTCACATTTTCGTCCAGCGACTTTTTGAGGTTGTGAACCATCATGCGGTCATCCACCAGGTGCATTAGGTCTTCCGTGTTATAAGGAGAATATTCGATCTGTGCTTTCCAATAATCTCTTCTTGCCTGATAGCCTTCTGTATCATAAATATTTTGAATTGGCCCTACTGCATAATCATCTCTTACTATCCGTATATCTCCGGCCAAGGTCTCGTCCAGCTCCTGTGCTTTCTTTAATACATCAATGTCAGCTTCCTGAAAAACAACATGTAACATAGTTCTCTATCGCAGTTTTATGTTTAGGCAACAACTTCGTCTACCGTATCCAATTCTACCTTAAGATTATTGATGATAAACTCCTGTCTTTCCTGTGTGTTCTTGCCCATATAGTATTCCAGCAGGTGTTGCAGGTGGTCGCCATGTTCGATAATGACTGGTTGCAGTCGCATGTCTTCGCCAATAAAACGACCAAATTCATCCGGAGAAATTTCACCAAGCCCTTTAAAACGGGTGATCTCAGGTTTGTTTCCTAATTTTTTCACAGCCGCCTGTTTCTCCTGTTCGGAATAACAATAGATAGTCTCCTGCTTGTTTCGTACACGGAACAGCGGTGTTTCAAGTATATATACATGGTTGTTCTTCACCAGGTCTGGGAAGAACTGGAGGAAGAAGGTCATGATCAGGAGGCGAATGTGCATACCATCCACATCGGCATCCGTAGCAATCACGATGCGGTTGAACCGTAGACCATCCATGCCTTCTTCAATGTTCAGGGCATGCTGCAAAAGGTTCAGCTCCTCGTTTTCATACACAATCTTTTTGGTCATGCCGAAACAGTTCAGCGGCTTACCACGCAAGCTGAACACGGCCTGGGTTTCTACCTCTCTTGCCTTAGTGATGGAACCACTTGCCGAATCACCCTCGGTAATGAAGATGGTGGTTTCTTTCTGTGTCGCAAAGAACTCCTGCTTTCCTTTTGCAGGTGGTTCGTCGTTCAGGTGAACACGGCAATCACGTAGTTTACGGTTATGAAGGTTGGCCTTTTTGGCTCTTTCATTTGCCAGTTTTTTAATGCCGGCCAGTTCTTTCCTTTCGCGTTCGCTTTGCTCAATCTTTTTCTTCAGGGCTTCTGCAACAGAAGGATTTTTGTGAAGGAAGTTGTCCAGTTGTTTGGTAAGAAATTCATACACAAACTGCCGCATGCTTGGGCCTCCCTCATCCACATTGAGCGATCCCAGTTTTGTTTTTGTCTGTGACTCAAACACCGGTTCCACCACTTTTACGGCAACCGCCGCCACAATTCCCTGGCGGATATCAGCCGCGTCATAATCTTTTTTAAAGAAGTCACGAATCACCTTTACATACGCCTCACGGAAAGCTGCCTGGTGTGTACCACCCTGCGTGGTATGCTGCCCGTTAACAAAGGAGTGATAGTCCTCACCATAATCATTGTTATGCGTTAGGGCGACTTCAATATCATCTCCTTTCAGGTGAATAATGGGATAACGCAGGCCTTCGGGGGCAGTGTCGGCATTAGTTTCCCTGGTCAGCAGATCGAGCAATCCATTGCGGCTCATATAATTTTTACCGTTGAAACTGATCTTCAAACCAGCATTCAGAAAGCAATAGTTCCAGATCTGCTTTTCGAGGTATTCGGGGATAAAATGGAAATGTTTAAAAACAGTGTCATCCGGTACAAACTGCACCAGGGTACCGTTTTGTTCGTCAGTTTTGGCTTCCTTGTGTTCTTTTACCAGGGTGCCTCGTTCAAATTCGGCAATTTTTACTTTGCCATCGCGGTGAGAGGCCACTTTAAAATAATGGCTTAAAGCGTTCACAGCTTTGGTACCAACTCCGTTCAAACCCACACTTTTCTGAAACACCTTGCTGTCGTACTTGGCACCGGTGTTGATCTTGCTCACCACATCCACCACTTTCCCTAGCGGAATTCCACGACCATAGTCGCGAACGGTAACGGTTTTATCTTTTATGGTGATCTCTACGGTTTTGCCATAGCCCATCGTGTATTCATCAATACAGTTGTCAATTACCTCTTTTACCAGAACGTAGATGCCGTCATCCGGACTGGAACCATCGCCCAGTTTACCAATGTACATCCCGGGACGCAGCCGGATGTGCTCTTTCCAGTCAAGGCTTCTGATACTGTCTTCGGTGTACTCGAATAGGTTCTTTTTTGTTTCTGCCATAGGATTTTTAAAATCTCAGTTTGCGAAAATAGGCTCTTGTCTCCAATCAAGAGAGTGCATTTTCAGTTCGGCAGTAACCTGCCATAAACAAATTGGTTGTATGGATAATACGAAAAGTGAATCAGGAAAATGGCTCTAAAATGACGGTTTCAAAAGCAGGCAAATATAAGGTTTTTTTGCTGCTATTTTACTAAATAAATTAGTTTTTTTGAAAAAATAATTTTGTCTCAAATCAACTATTTTTTTATTGATAATCAATATGTTATAACCTTATATTTTTTTTAGGGAAGACCAATTTGCCGGAACAGGAAAACACCTAATTTTGGGCCATGAGCGGCAGGAATTTGAAGGTTCTGGAAGAATAGACCTTATTAACCCCGATAGCGTCTTACTACCCATTAAACTGATCGTGAAAAAGTTAATAACCACCTAAAACGGAGGATGAACATGTATTCGTATGGATTGCTGGAACCTGGATGTTATTACCTGGTGCAGGAGGAATTTGATTCCATTATTGAGTTGGTAAAAGTTACTGTGGAAACGGACCATTGCCTTTATGTATTTAAATATCAGGATGAACTGATTACGGAATGGCGCAGGAAAACCGATCCTATCTATGATATTATTGAATGTCTCGACGATAAGAAAGTTGAGGCATGGGAAAAACAATACAATAGCAACAACGAAGAATCATACTACGAGGAAGACGAAGAGTAAGCAATAGCCAACCGGCAAAAGCAATAACTTAAATATGGAGAAACGATGCCAAGTGAAGAACAGATGAACAGGGGAATCACTTCTTCTGTTCATCTGTTCCTTACCGAACGGTTCGTCAGTTCTCCATCTTCTCCTTAATTTTAAGGAAATTCTGCTTTATGCCACGATCGATTTTCCGGTATTGCCTTACCGTATTCTTTTTTTCTGCAACCTGGCTGTGTACTCTGGCACAGGCCGACCTGCCAACAGATTATCTTACCCCTGCTTTTCACAAAAGCCGGCGGGAAGCTGCCCGGGCCCTAATGCCTGATAGCAGCGTTATGGTGGTTTTTGCCGCCCCTACCCGTGTTTTTTCCGAAGACGTTGAATACAATTACCATCCTAATCGTGACCTTTATTATTTTACCGGATACAAAGAGCCGCATGCTGTTTTACTGCTTTTTAAGGAGCCCCAGACCGGCACCGATGGCACAAGCTTTACCGAAGTATTTTTTGTGCAGGAAAAAAATGCCAGGGCGGAACAATGGACCGGACGTCGCCTGGGTACAGAAGGTGTAAAAGAGAAATTAGGTGTGCAAACCGTTTACACCGGCGATAAATTCAAAGATTTTACTCTTGATCGCAGCCGCATTTCAAAGATCATAGTAGATGCCCTGCCGGAAGATGTACGAAAAGGCCGTGGCGCCGGGGACCTGTACAACCTGCTGCAGCAGTTCAAATCAAAAGCTTCTATTGGTGAAAATGGGAATGGTATTGCTGACCATAAATTGTTTCAAAAGATCACCGCGCAATTGCGGGAAGTAAAAACGCCGGAGGAAATGTACCTGTTGCGCAAAGCAGTGGAGATTTCCTGTATGGGCCATAACGAAGTCATGAAAACCCTGCGGCCCGATATGTCGGAACTGGAGATCCAGGGTTTGCAGGAATATGTACATAAAAAATACGGCTCCGAACATGTAGGTTACGGCTCTATTGTTGGTGCCGGCGAAAACGGCTGTATTCTTCATTACACGGAAAACAACCGCACCAAAATTGGCAACAATCTTTTATTAATGGATGTTGGCGCCGCTTATCATGGCTATACCGCCGATGTGACCCGTACTATTCCTGCCCGCGGCAAATTTTCTCCCGAAGAAAGAATGATTTATCAACTGGTATATGATGCGCAGGAAGCTGCCTTTAAAACATTGAAGGATGGCTCTACCTGGCAACAGGCCAATAAAGCGGCTTTTGATGTGATTGCCGATGGTCTCCTGAAGTTGGGCGTTACAAAGAAAAGAGAAGATGCCCGCAAATATTACCCGCATGGATTAGGTCATCACATTGGACTGGATGTACATGATAAAAGTGAATATGGTCCGCTGAAAAAAGATATGGTGATCACCATTGAGCCGGGTATTTACATTATGCCGGAAAGTGACTGTGATAAAAAATGGTGGGGCATTGCCGTACGGATAGAAGATGACGCATTGATCACGGAAAACGGCTACGAATTGCTTTCGGCGTTTTCGCCCCGGTCGATTGAAGACATTGAAAAGATGATGGCACAGAACAGCGTACTGGATAACTACAAGCTTCCACCGTTGAAAACAACAACCAAAAAACCATTTTAAAATAGAGGCCGCTAAAGCGGCCTTTTTAATTTTATTTATTACCGGTAAGACAGAGAGACAGGATGTTTGTACCATTGCATCCTTTGCCATTCAGCTTGCAAACAGAAGCAGCGCAGATATCACAAGAAATAACATCTCTTTTTTCCGGCTTCCTCGCCACGACGTTTTCTTTACCTCACTTTTGTGTAACGCAGTTCCAGCAGGTTCAGGGCATTGGGACGGAAATTTGACACCCAGGGCTGTACCAGGTGAACAGCCACATCGTACCAGAGCGGCACAACAGGTGCATCCTGCATCATTACCTGGTCGGCCTGGCGGTACAGGCGGTAACGAGCCGAATCATTGGTTTCCGCAATGGCTTTTTCAAACAGGGCGTCAAAGGTCGGATTGCTGTAGCGTGTATAATTGGGCGGCGCCGGATTTTTGGAATAAAACACCGAAAGATAATTTTCCGCATCGGGATAATCAGCAATCCAGCTACCCCGGAAAAAAGAAGCTCTCGAGCTGGATGTTAATTCCAGCAACAATGATTTCTGAACAACATCAACCTGCACCCGCAACCCGATCTCTTCCAACTGACGGGCAATATAACTTGCAATGTCAGAATAAATCGGAATTGTGTAAAGCTTGATGGCAGGGGCGTTAGAGGCATTAATGCCGGCTTCAGCCAGGAGTTTCCGGGAGAGCTGGGGATTATAGTCATAGCCTTTTACTTCCGTTGAATCAAAGGAAGGCAAGCCAGCCGGCACAAAACCGGCCGTGGCCGGAATGCCAAGTGAATTGCGCAGGTAAAGCACCATCTTTTTCCGATCAAAACCATAATTAATAGCCTGCCGGATCTTTTTCAACCGCAGCGGCGACGATTGAACAATTGGATTTTCCTCATCTACCAGAATCCCAAAATATTCGATGTTCAGGTAAGGACTTGTATGCAGCTTGATTTTATTCTGCCAGTCTTTGCGCAATGTTCCGTTTTTGGTCAGCACTTCATCTTTGAACGAGGCATCAATATCATTGATAAAATCAAGTTTGCCCTGCCGGAACAGGAGAAACTCCGTTGCCTTACTATCGTAAAAACTCACTTTGATACCATCAAGGTAAGGCAGTTGCTTGCCGGCACTGTCCTTTTCAAAATACGCTCTATTCTTTTTAAGGATCATGGCCTGACCTTCCTCCCAGTCTATAAATTGAAAAGGCCCGGTACCCACAGCATGCCTGCGAAAATCAGGACCATATTTTTTTACCGCTTCTCCGGGAACAACAGAGCAATACTGCATTGACAGAATGCCAAGAATCGGGTTGTATGGATTGATCAGTTTGAGCTGAAAAGTTGTGTCGTTAATAGCCTTGAAACCTTCTACGCTATCCACCTTCCCGTTAAACACCCAGGCTCCCGGGCTGGCGGTAGCAGGATCCATGATACGGTTGAAACTATACACGACATCGTGTGCTGTCATGCGACGACCTTTTCCTTTAGGGAAACAGGGATCATCATGAAAAAAGACATCATTACGCAGAAAAAAGGTATAGGTCTTTTTGTCTTCCGAAATTTCCCAGCGCCTGGCCAGTGAAGGAACCACATGCAGGTTGCTGTCAACTTCCACCAGTGTATTGTACACCTGGTGAATGACCCACATAATGGATTGGTTCTTGGCAAAAGCCGGATCAATGGATGCGACACCGGTGCTTTCGTTGTAATGGAAAATGGCCGCTTCCTCTTTTTCACCGCTGTAGCAGGAAAAAAAGAAAACCAGTATCAAAATGCGAAAGGTTAAATATTTCGTTGTAAGGAACATATGGATGACAGTAACCGTCTAAATTAGCAAACGATTCCTTTTCTAAACGTGAAAACGTCTTTATGAAAAAATGCCTGCTCCTTTTCTTTCCTTGTTTTTTCCTTTCTTTTTCACTTTGGGCGCAAACGGGTAAAGAAACATTTACCCGGCTTGATACCATTTTTGGTAGCAATACACCACAGCGGGCATGGTGGGATGTGCAGCATTATGACCTAACTGTTGCACCGGATTACGCTACCAAATCCATCACCGGGAAAACAACCATTCGTTACAAAGTAATAACCGATCAACCCCACCCTTACCTGCAGGTTGACCTGCAGGCACCGATGCAGATCGACAGCATTTACTACAACGGCAGCTATTTCGATAAAAGCAACCGGAATGATTTTTACCAGGAAGGCAATCATTATTTCCTCCGCCTTCCAAAAGCGGAAAAAGGAAGCAGCCAATCACTGACCATAACGTATCATGGCAAACCAAAAGAGGCTGTCAACGCACCCTGGGATGGCGGCTGGGTCTGGACAAAAGATAAAAAAGGCCGTCCCTGGATGAGCGTTGCCTGTGAGGATGATGGTGCTTCCACCTGGTATCCGTGTAAAGACCTGTGGAGTGATGAACCGGACCTGGGCGCATCGCTTACGGTTATCGTTCCGGAAGAATTGACAGCAGTAGGAAATGGCCGGCTGAAAAGTCAATCATCTACCAATGGGAAAAGAAGTTATACCTGGGAGGTAACATCGCCTATCAACTCCTATAATATAATTCCCTATATCGGTCATTATACCAACTGGAGTGATACACTGAGCGGCGAAGGTGGCAAATTGGACCTGACCTATTGGGTGCTGGATTATGAACAGGAAAAAGCCAAAAAACAATTTAGCCAGGTAAAGCCTACGCTTCGATCCTTTGAGCACTGGTTTGGGTCTTATCCCTTTTATAAGGATGGTTACCAGTTGGTGCAGTCGCCTTACCTTGGAATGGAGCACCAGAGTGCCGTCGCATATGGAAATGGTTTCCAGAATGGGTACCTTGGCGGCGATCTTTCCGGGACCGGTTGGGGATTGAAATGGGATTACATCATTGTTCATGAAACCGGGCATGAATGGTTTGGCAATAACCTCACGGCAAAAGACAAGGCCGACATGTGGATTCATGAAAGCTTTACCGATTACTCCGAATCCCTGTTTATTGAAAGCTACTGGGGCAAAGAGGCTGCCAATGCATATACGCAGGGACTGCGGAAAAACATTTTGAACGACAGGCCTGTGGTAGGTACATATGGGGTACGCAATGAAGGCAGCGGCGATATGTATTTCAAAGGTGCCAATATCATTCATACGGTTCGGCAGATCATTAACAATGATGAAGTTTTCCGGCAGATTCTCCGCGGACTCAATAAAACGTTTTACCACCAAACTGTCACCGGCAAGCAGGTGGAAGAATACATCATTAAAAACAGCGGGAAAGATCTCCGGAAGGTTTTCGATCAATACCTGCGTACCACCAAAATTCCAAGACTGGAATATCGCCAATCTGGCAACGCGATTCAGTACCGGTGGGCTAATGTGATAGCAGGCTTTAACATGCCGGTCCAACTGGATAACGGAACCTGGTTCTCTCCTACCACGGAATGGAAGTCCTTCACACCCGGCAACAAACAATCGTTCAGTGTGGACAAAAACTTTTATATCAATGTAAAGAAACTATGATTTCTTTGCCGGAAATGATGAGAAAAATCAGAACCGCTATTTCTTTCATCTTTCTTTTAAATCCACCCAAATCCAGGTTCCGACAATGAGCACCATCCGCAGGCAAAGTCTTATTTCGTCAATGGTGGTGTACGTTGGATTTGCAATCGGTTTTTTAAACACTTACCTTTTTACCCGGCAGGGAGGATTTACAAAAGAGCAATTTGGACTGACTGCCATTTTTGTGGCGGTAGCTCAACTCATGTATTCCCTCTCCAGTGCTGCCATGCCGGCATTCGTCACCAAGTTTTTCCCCTATTACAAGGCACATCTTTCTCCAAAGAATAACGATCTGCTGACCATCGCATTGGTGGTACCCTGTATTGGCTTTCTCCCGGTGATCGTGCTTGGTCTTCTATTCAAGGAAACCCTTGTCAGCAATGTTTTTGATAACTCTCCCGAGCTGCTCCAATATTATTATTGGCTCTTCCCGTTTGGTTTTGGCTATACCATATTTATGGTGTTGGATATGTACACCTGGCAATTACAAAAAGCGGTGCTCAGTAATATTTTAAAAGAGGTGATGTTCCGGGCATTTGTAACGGTGCTGATTGTCCTTACCATGTTTGGTATAATCAACAGTTTCAGCATGTTTATTGGTTTGTATGCATTTGTTTATGTGGGCCTGATGCTTTTTCTTTTCGTTTACCTGGCTTTGCAGGGTCACCTGCATTTTACATTCCAGGTCAGTAAGGTCACCAGGCGGTTCAAGAAAAAAATAAAAGCGCTGGTAACATTTGTCTGGAGCGGTAGCCTCATTTTTAGTCTTTCGTCTGTCATCGATACACTATTTATTGCGGCCATCCTGCCCAACGGTATTGGTGCTGCCGGTGTCTTCACCTTTGGTCAATACATGACCAGCCTGATTCAGGCACCACAACGGGCAGTCATCTCAGCCGCCACCGGTCCGCTTTCGGCTGCCTGGCGAGAAAAAGACTATGGAAGGATCCAGCGGATCTACCAGCGATCGTCCATAAATCAATTGTTGTTTTCCTGCGCAATGTTCAGCCTTATCTGGATCAATTTTGAAGATGGCATTGCCACCTTCCAACTGCAGCCGGCTTACCTGCAGGCAAAATGGGTTTTCTTTTATTTCGGGCTCACCCGCATCATAGACATGGGTACAGGTGTCAACTCACAGATTATTGGCACTTCCAGCTTCTGGCGGTTTGAATTTATTTCTGGACTTGTTCTCCTGGGTCTCATGCTGCCCCTGAACTTTTTCCTAACCCGCACGTTGGGTATGTACGGTCCGGCTCTGGCTAACCTGATTTCCTTTACGGTTTACAATGTCATCCGGTTCCTCTTTCTTTACCGCAAGTTTGGTATGCAGCCGTTTACCCGAAAAACAATTTATGCCTTGGTACTGGCCGGCGTTTGCTTTTTGCTTGCTTACCTGCCCTTCAGGGAAAAAACCGGATTGCAATGGCTCTTTATCCGGAGCCTGGTATTTCTGGTTCCATTCGTCTTTTTTACGCTGAAGTTAAGCCTGTCGGCAGATGTGGTCCCTGTTTGGGAAACATTGAAAAAACGGATGAAAATGGCTTAAGCATGATCTCAATCAGGAAGAAGCCACCTTAGCCTTCTCCTTCCGGAGAAAGCTAGCTTCATCACCGGGATCTTTGAAAGAATCATCTTACATATAAAACCTGCAATAAAAAAGCCCCGAAGCGAAGTCGGGGCTTTTGTCTATTTATATAATATTTTAAGGATTTGGCGTCGCTGTTGTTTGAGCGGAGCCGCTCTCATGTAGTACTCTTCCAACGCCAATCAGGCGGTTAGCATAATAAGGATCAAACATGTCAGAAACGGTTACACCATTCGATGATGAGGCGTGTACAAATTTGTTATTGGTCAGGTACATGCCCACATGTGAAACCCCGCCGGTAGTGTTAAAGAAAAGGAGGTCGCCTTCTTTCAGTTCAGTACGCGAAATGGTGCGGCTGAAATCATACTGCATTTTTGCCGTGCGGGGAAGTGCAATGCCATAAAGCGACGCAAAGAAAACCTGCATCAGGGCCGAACAGTCAATACCACGTTTGGTGGTGCCGCCATATACATATCTTGTGCCATACCAATCGTCGATCAGCCGGAGCAGGTTCATGTTTTTCAACAGCTCAACTTCTACATCCAGCAAAAGAGAATATTTAAACTGGAGAGCACCGGCAGCTTCAATACTGACATCGCTTGAGCTTTTTGCAGCGGCGAAGAGCAGGTCTTTTTTAACCGAAGGAACCGCCACCCGAACCGGGTCAGCAGGCTTTTCCTCGGCTACTGGGTCAACTGAGATATCATCCAGAAATTTAAAATTTGGTTTAGAAAGATCTGTGCTAACTTGTTTGACTGAGGTTTGTGCGGATACGGAAGAGAATGCTCCCATAAAGAACAAGATGGTGGCTAGGATTCTAATTGGTTTTACCATTATGGCTTGTTTTTAGGTTCTCGTGGAAAAACGAAAATAAGGGCTTTGCACCATTTTTCCCACAGTATGTGGATTTCTTTCAACGGAACACGACCGGCGTTTTTGCCCTCATCCGCTGTAACTTGCGCAAAGTTAGCCTTAACAACTTCCGTTTAAATGATTTAGATCAAGAGGAAACCTGATGAAATTTTCACATTTACATGTTCATACGCAGTTTTCATTACTCGATGGGGCGGCCAACATCCAGGCCCTCTATAAAAAAGCTATCAAGGAGGGAATGCCTGCCATTGCCATTACTGACCACGGGAACATGTTCGGCGCATTTGAATTTGTATCCGAGGCCTACAAACACAAGAATGATGACGGAAGCGTAAAAGTAAAGCCGGTAGTGGGCTGTGAGTTTTATGTGGTGGAAGACCGCACCCGGAAAACCTTTTCGAAAGAACAACGAGACGAACGCTATCACCAGGTGCTGCTGGCCAAAAATGCTGTAGGATATCAAAACCTGATCAAACTGACATCTCTTGGTTACCTCGAGGGAATGTACAGTAAATATCCCCGGATCGACAAGCAACTTATCGAGCAATACCACGAAGGACTGATTGCCACTACCTGTTGCATTGGCGCTTATGTGCCGCAAACTATCCTGCACGACGGCGAAGAAGCGGCCGAAAAAGAATTTAAGTGGTGGTTGGATATGTTTGGTGAAGACTATTTCATTGAACTGCAGCGGCACAACATGCAGGAGCAGGAAACTATCAACCAGGTACTGCTGAAGTTTGCCAAAAAATACAACGTGCCGGTGATCGCCACCAACGACAGTCACTACACCGACCGCGATGACTACAATGCCCACGACATCCTGCTTTGCATTAACACTGGGGAAAAACAAAGCACACCGGGTTTTGATGATTTTGTAAACGATGATGCGAACCACAAAAACAGGCGTTTTAAATTTCCCAATGACCAGTTTTATTTCAAGGGCGTTGACGAAATGAAAAAGCTGTTCAGCGATGTTCCCGAGGCAATCGACAATACTAATATGATTGTTGACCGTGTGGAACTGCTGAACCTGAAAAAAGATATTCTCCTTCCCGCTTTCCCTATTCCGAAAGAATTTCAGGTACATGGCGACGCCAACCTGAATCAATGGGAATACCTGAAGCACCTGACTTTTGAAGGGGCAAAAGAACGCTGGGGAGAGATCGATGAAAAAGCACAGGAGCGCCTCGACTTTGAGCTGCACACCATCAAAACCATGGGGTTTGCCGGTTACTTCCTGATTGTATCCGATTTTATACGGGCAGGCCGCGATCTGGGTGTATTTATTGGACCGGGGCGTGGATCGGCAGCCGGTTCTGCGGTTGCTTATTGCATAGGCATCACCAATATCGATCCCATCAAGTATGACCTTCTGTTTGAGCGTTTCCTGAACCCCGACCGGAAGTCGATGCCAGATATTGATACGGACTTTGACGATGAAGGCCGGCAGAAGGTGATTGACTATGTAGTAGAAAAATATGGCCGTAACCAGGTGGCGCAGATCGTGACCTATGGTACCATGGCGGCCAAAATGTCTATCAAGGACGTAGCCCGTGTGCTGGACCTGCCGCTGGCAGAATCAAACGCATTGGCCAAGCTGGTGCCTGATAAACCAGGAACAGAACTGGGCCGTGTGTTAAAGGCGCCGCTTACCGCCAAAGAAGGCGAAAAAAGCCTGGAGGAAAAGGAAGGCTACGGATCTGATGATATTGAAAACGTCAAGAAGCTCCGGGAAATATACAACGGTAACGACATCCGGGCGCAGGTGCTGAAGGAAGCTGAACGACTGGAAGGCTCGGTACGGAATACCGGTATCCATGCCGCCGGTATCATCATCGCTCCGGATAACCTAATGAACATCATCCCGGTATGTACGGCCAAAGATTCTGAACTGCTGGTGACGCAGATCGAAGGAAAGATCATCGAAGACGCCGGCGTTATCAAGATGGACTTTCTTGGGCTGAAGACCCTGACTATTATCAAGAATGCTCTTGAAATGATCAAGGCCAACCACGGCGTTGACATTGTGATAGATGACATACCGCTGGATGATGAGAAAACCTATGAGATCTACCAGAAGGGTGAAACCATCGCCACCTTCCAGTTTGAAAGTCCGGGCATGCAGAAGTACCTGAAGGAACTGAAGCCTGACCAGTTTGCCGACCTGATTGCAATGAATGCCTTGTACCGTCCCGGTCCCATGGCCTACATCCCGCAATATGTTGACCGGAAGCATGGCCGCGAAGAGGTGGTGTACGATCTGCCTGAAATGGAAGAATACCTGAAGGAAACCTACGGTATCACGGTGTACCAGGAGCAGGTGATGTTGCTGGCGCAAAAGATTGGTGGCTTCTCCAAGGGTGATGCTGACGTTCTGCGCAAGGCCATGGGTAAAAAAGACCGGAAGACGCTGGACAAGATGAAAAGCAAATTCATCGAAGGCGCAGTTGCCAAGGGGCACCCGGCAAAAGTGCTGGAAAAGGTCTGGACCGACTGGGAGGCCTTTGCGCAGTATGCATTCAATAAATCACACTCCACCTGTTATGCCTTTGTAGCTTACCAGACAGCGTATCTGAAAGCTCACTACCCTGCCGAATACATGGCCGCAGTGCTGAACAACGCCAACGCCATTGAAAAGCTCACCTTCTTTATGGAAGAGTGCAAACGCATGGGCATAAAAGTGCTGGGACCTGATATCAATGAATCAAGGAAGGGCTTTGCAGTGAATGCCAGGGGGGAGATTCGCTTTGGATTGGGTGGTTTAAAAGGCGTGGGTGAAGCGGCCGTGGAAAGTATTATCCTGGAGCGGGAAAAAGAAGGGCCATATAAAGATCCGTTTGATTTTATGCGCCGCATCAACCAGCGTACAGTGAATAAGAAAACACTGGAATGCCTGGTGTATGCAGGTGCTTTCGATACCTTCCCGCAATTGCATCGAGCCCAGTACACCTGCATTCCTGAAGGCGAAACCCAGACAGGGCTTGAAAAGATGATCAAGTACGGCAACATTGTACAATCGCAAACCATCAACACAACAAATACCTTGTTTGGTGATCTGCCGGCTGTACTGGATATAAAACCACCGCAGATACCGGCCTGTCCGCCCTGGTCGCTAACCGAACAACTGGATCGGGAAAAAGAAGTTGCCGGCATCTACCTGAGCGGCCACCCGCTTGATCACTATAAATTTGAAATGAAGCATTACGGCATTACGCCGATCGTTGATTTCAATGAAGTAAAAGATTCAGCAACGCTATCGGCACAAGGTAAAAGCTTTAAGCTGCTTTGCCTGGTTTCATCTGCCAACCACCGTATCTCCCGCCAGGGAAATAAATTCGGTTCCTATGTACTGGAAGATTATTCCGGTAAAACGGAATTAGTGCTGTTTGGCGATGATTATGTCCGATTCCAGGCATTTCTGCTCCAGGGATCAGCGGTGCTCATTTGCGGTGGCTTCAAACAACGGATGTATAAACCGGAATACGAGTTCAAGGTCACAAGCATTACACTTGCGGAAAACATTAAACGCCAGTTGACAAAACAATTGCAACTGGAAATAGATGTGCGGAATGTAGAGAAAGAAATGATTGACTTTTTCGAAAAGAACCTGCGTTCATTTCCCGGGAATTCATCAGTGCGGTTTACCGTTTTAGAACCCAAAAACAACTGGAAAGCTGCCTTGCAAACCAATGGACATGGGTTTGAAATGAACCATGAAATGATTGAGTTCCTGGAGCGTACACCGGAGATTGACGTAAGGGTAACGACTGTATAAGTTAGGAGTTTGTTAAGAGCAGTTGTATTCTGTTTTGATACTGGTATTGAAGGAAAGTGTGAACAATAATACAGGAACACAAAACCCCAGACTCCAAACGCCAAACCGTATTTCTGCCTGAATGACAGAAATACGGTTTGGGCTTAAATTTGCGGAATTATCAATGATAAATTTTTAAATCATACAACTATGGCAAAAGCTTTCACAGATTCAAATTTTGAAACGGAAGTACTGAAATCAGATAAATTAACCATCGTGGATTTCTGGGCGGAATGGTGCGGCCCCTGCCGTGCAATCGGACCAGTTATTGACGAACTGTCGAAGGAATATGATGGCAAAGTAAACATCGGCAAACTTAACGTGGATGAAAACCCACAGGTAAGCATGAACTATGGCATTACGTCTATTCCTGCCATTCTGTTCATCAAAAACGGACAGGTAGTTGATAAACTGGTTGGCGCACAACCGAAAGGCAACTTTGTGAAAAAGATTGAAGCACACGCAAATTAATTGACATTGTTACCCATAAAAACCCGGAATTTCTTCCGGGTTTTTTGTTTATGTTTTGTGAATTGCTGATTAGGTCTCCTTAATTCATTCAGCGAAAAATTGATGGTTTACTTACCACCATTAGCCCGTAAATCTCTGATGCAATCTGCATCCAGTTCCGGCGGCTTCTGCCGCACCAGCACACTGGGGTAATCTTCTGTGTCAGCCAGGTAATACATCAGGCAATATTTATTGGTACAATGCTTTTCATGCGCCGCATCATGATGATCGTCCTGCGCATCAGACCCGATATTAACCAGGCCAAGCAGGTGACCAAATTCGTGTTGCAAAACCCTGGATTCAAGATAGGTACGACTGGGTTTTTTAAAGAGTTCAGAGTTTTGTTGAATATGCCTTCCGAAAAGGACAGCGGAAGTGTTTCTGTAAGCAGAACCCAGGAGGTCTGGTTTGCTGTAGTAACCATCAACAAAAAGAATGTAAACAGTTATCTCGTTCGTGGTAGTAAAACGGGTGCGGTGATTGTTTTCAATTTCCATCACATCTTTCAAACTAAAAACCGTGTCTGCTACCGCCGGAATCTCTGTTAGGGTATTGGTAATTCCACCAGGCTTGCGCAGGTGTTTAACCAAAAACTTTGTCAGGTTTGTGATGGTTGCATCTGTCGGTTTTGCGCCGGGCATGTACTGCACCTCGATATGCAGGGATTTGAAAATGTTATCACTCAGTAAACTTTTTGCAGAACTACCCGCCGGCTGTACATGAAAATTCGGATCGTAAAATCCCTGCTCATCCGCCAGCGTTTTAATACAACTGGCAAAAAGTACCGAAAGCAATAGCAAAAACAAAAGCCGCGTTTTCATATTGATACAGGCACTTTCCTTTACATGGAAGTAATCTGCTCTTCTAAAATCAGCAAAATCGTGGGAGTTTTAGCTTGCTTTTTGTTAAAAGCCGGGGCTGCTTTTGTTAATTAAGATTAAGGCATTTTTTTCTTCGGCCGGCCCGTTATTTCTCCAGATAAAATCGGAGAATCAGATAATTTTTATTTGAAATCATTAGTGCATTTTCACTTCTTTGGCGCCGGTGTGTTCCAGTTCTTCCACCCGGTTGTGTTTGTGCCTGAACAGGAAGAGGAAAAGTATTGCCACCACCAGTGCATAACCCGCAAACGAAAGCCAGATGTCCTGCCACTCCTTTTCACCATTTGGACCCGTGAAATACGAATCGATCACATATCCACTGACCATACTGCCCAAAAAGGCACCCAGGCCATTGGTCATCATCATAAACAAACCCTGTGCACTGGAACGGATGGAAGGATCCGTTTCCGTTTCCACGAAAAGAGAACCGGAAATATTAAAAAAGTCAAATGCCATTCCGTATACGATACAGGAAACAATGATCATCCACCACCCTTCTTCCGGATTGCCGTAGGCAAAAAGTCCGAAACGCAGCACCCATGCCAGCATGGAAAACAACATCACTTTTTTTATACCAAAACGCTTCAGGAAAAAGGGAATGGTGAGGATAAATAGCGTCTCCGACATCTGGGAAATGGACATGATGATGGTCGAATATTTTACAACGAAAGATTCGGGCCCGTATTCTGGATTATTTTTAAAATCATCCAGGAAGGTATCGCCATACATATTGGTCAGTTGCAGCGCGGCGCCCAACAACATGGAAAAAAGAAAGAACAAGGCCATTTTATATTTACCAAACAATTTGAAAGCCTGCAGTCCCAGTTGTTCAACAATCCCTGCATTTTTGGAAATGGTTTTTTGTGGCGGACATTTTGGTAGAGTAAAAGAGAACAAACCCAAAATGATAGCAGCAATGCCACCAATGATAAACTGGTCGGTATTGGCTTTACTGCCCGTAAGATTGGTGATCCACATCGCAACGATGAAACCGATGGTTCCCCAAACACGGATGGGCGGAAACACTTTTACCACATCGTACCCTTCGCGTTTCAAAATGGTGTAAGCAATGGAATTGGAAAGCGAGATCGTTGGCATGTAACAGATCATAGCGCCGAAGATGACATAGTACAGGGTATCAGCATCGTTTACCTGCGGTACATAAAAAAGAAACGCACCATACAGCAAGTGCAGAATACCATACAGTTTTTCAGCATCCATCCATTTATCAGCAATAATGCCGGTTAGTGCCGGCATAAACAAAGAAGAAAGTGCCAGGGTGGAAAAAATGGCGCCGAACTTTGCACCAGGGTTTTCAATATTTGCCATTTCACTGGAGAAAAAATAAGTCGCAATCGTTATCAACCAGGCCCCCCATACAAAAAACTGTAGAAAACTCATCAAGGTTAAACGGAACTTGATATTCATCTGTAGGCAAATTATTTAAACGTGTAAGATAGCAGTTTTCGATTTGCAAAAAACTGGCTCTCGAAGTTTTCCACATTTGCAATTCCGTACGGTAGTCATGCTTTTTTCCGTTTGGCTTTTTGCTCCTGAATAAAGCGTTCTGTCATTTTTTCCAGTACAGCCAGAGTGACCGAGCCATTGGAATGAATCATATCGTGAAATGCACGGACATCAAAAGTGTCTTTCAGGGCTTCTTCTGCTTTTTGACGCAATTCCCTGATTTTGATTTCACCGATCTTATAGGCTAATGCTTGTCCCGGCCAGGAGATATAACGATTTACTTCCGTATTCACTTCGTGCAGCGAAAGTGCCGTATGGTCTGCCAGGTAACGTACGGCTTGTTCTCTTGTCCATCCTTTGACATGAATACCCACATCAATCACAAGTCTGCAGGCCCGCCACATATCATACGTAAGCCGGCCGAATAAACTATAGGGGTCTTTATAAAATCCCATTTCATGGCCAAGGAATTCGCTGTATAGCCCCCACCCTTCTCCAAAGGCATTGATGTAAATCCGCCTCCTGAAATCAGGCAGGTGATCAAGCTCCTGCGCCAATGCCGTTTGCAGGTGATGCCCCGGCACTGCTTCATGCAATGTCAAAGCTTCCAATGTGTACAATGTGCGGCTGGGCAGGTTATAGGTATTCACCCAATATTCGCCGGGTCTTGTGCTGCTGATGGGGGCACCGGAATATCGGCCCGTGGTGAAGGTGGGTGCCAGGTAATCCGGCACCGGTGTAACGGTATAGGGCTGCCTGGGAAGTTTGCCGAATAGGGAAGGCAATTTGCCATCCACTTTTTTGGCGATGAACGATGCTTCTTTCAGCAACTCCTCTCCTGTTTTGGGATAGAACTTCGGATCGGATCGCAGGTAGGTAATAAATTCCTGAAAATTTCCTTTGAAATCAACAGCGCGGATTACACTATCCATTGCCTGTTTAATTCGCTCTACCTCTTTTAATCCAACTGCATAAACTTCTTCTGCCGTCATGCTGGTTGTAGTATAATGACGAACCCTGTCTTCATAAAACGTTTTACCGTTAGGGAAGTGCGAGGCACCCAAGGTGGTTCTGGTGCCCGGCAAGTATTCATGTGTGAAAAATGAATCAATAGCCTTGTAGCTGCCGATAACATTATTCTTGATAGAACGCATTGCCTGTTGTTGCAGGTTTTTCCACTCACTCTCAGAAATAGCGGCTGGCTTTTTCTGAAAAGGTTTCCAAAAAACAGAAGCCTCCGTGCTGTCAACAATATGTTGCCGGTAGGTGGCTTCATAGCCATGCAGAATAGCTTTGGGCTGACTGATTCCCATTGCTATTCCTTTTCTCATCAAGGCAAGGTGTTCCGCTACATAGCGAGGAATATCGTTCAGCAACCGGATATAACCTTCCGCATCTTTTTTTGTCCGGATAGGGTTATTGGCTCTTCCTGCCAGGGAGGTATGAAAACCCCAGTCTGATAAAATCGGGTTTAGGTAGGACTGAAAACGTACGTTTGACAGGTCGTCCAGCACTTCGTGTTGCAGCAATTCAAGGTTAACCTGGTCGTCAAACGAAAGACTTTTTTTGTCGATACGGTTCAGCCTATCCGCCACCTGTTGGTAAAACCGGTATTGCTGTTGGAAGGCTTCTTCTGTAAACGATCCCAGTACACGACCTGCGGCGCTGTCACTCTTCCATTTTTTCTGTTCGTACTGCTTTATCTCTTTCAGCACAGCGTCAATCTCCCTGTGCACCGGTTTGGGTTGTGCATTCAGGACCATCGAGAAAAAAAGGATTAGTGATACCAAAACGCCTATTCGCATATAACACATTTTATAGGTAGAAAAACTGCTTAGAATCATGTTTCAAATCTATACCGGTCATTCCGTTATTTGAATAAGTTTTCTTTCTTTAAAAAAACCAGACTGTAACATGCAAACCGCATCTGCAGATAACGCTATCTGCCTTCAGAAAGCATTTCGGGGTGTTGTTCAAAGGGAAAAAGATACGGAAAGAACAAAATACGTAAGACTCCAAAAAAGATTTGTGTCACAGTTTGAACACTATTTTCCCGATAAACTGGCACACAAAACAGTAGTGGTTATTCCGAGCCTGACGCTTGACCCGGAGATCCTTGAAAAAATTGAAGGTGTAACCTATTACGAAGAGCGTATGCTCTGCCTCCTGTTATTGTTGCGTATGCCCAATACGCATGTGGTGTTTGTATCCAGTATGCCTATTGACCCGGTGATCGTAGATTATTACCTTCACCTTTTACCGGGCATTACAGCTTATCATGCCCGCCAGCGGTTAACACTCCTAAGCTGTTTCGATTCTTCCTGTCATTCCCTTACAGAAAAAATACTCCACCGCCCCCGGCTGATAAAGCGCATCAGCAACAGCATCCCGCAACACCATGTTGCGCACCTTAGCTGCTTTACCGTTACGGAAGCTGAACGTAAACTTGCAAATGCCTTGCAGTTGCCCGTGTATGGTTGCGACCCCGATCTGGCACATCTTGGTAACAAGAGTAATGGCCGGAAACTTTTCCGGTCGTGCAACATAAGCACGCCCCGCGGATTTGAAGACCTCCACTCGAAAGCCGATATTGTGGATGCCCTGTTTCAATTAAAACAGGCCAATCCAAGGCTTCGGAAAGCAGTAATAAAGATCAATGAAGGATTTTCGGGTGAAGGGAACGCAGTTTTTTCTTTTCAGAATGCACCTCCAATCGGTGATCTGGAAATCTGGATCTGCGACCGGTTTACCAGCCAGCTGCAGATTGTTGCAAAAGATTTAACGGTAACAACCTTTCTCAAAAAGTTCAGGATGGAAGGCGGTATTGTAGAAGAATTCATTGAAGGTGCGATCAAGCACTCGCCATCAGTACAATGCCGCATCAATCCTTTGGGCGTTGCGGATGTGATTTCCACCCACGACCAGGTGCTGGGAGGCGAAAGCGGTCAGGTTTATTTAGGGGCTTCGTTCCCTGCCAATGCCGCTTATGCAAAAGAGTTGGCAGTTATGGGAAAAACCATAGCAGAAGAATTAAAATCTTATGGTGTTCTTGGACGTTTTGCCATTGATTTTATCAGTGTAAAAGAAGGGGAAGGCTGGAAGCATTATGCCATAGAAATCAACCTACGTAAAGGCGGCACTACGCACCCCTACCTGATGCTGCAGTTTCTTACCTGCGGAACTTACGATAGCACAGCAAGGTGCTTTTTATACGGCAAATGGCCAGCCTCGCTATTATCTCTGCACGGATAATTTGCAGGATGATCAGTACAAAGGATTAACGCCGCACGACCTGATAGATATTGCCATGTGCAACGAACTGCTGTATGACGGCACCCTCCAGGAAGGGGTGATATTTCACCTGATCAGCGCACTATCCCAGTATGGGAAACTGGGGTTGGTTTGTATTGGGGCCACCCCGGAAAGGGCTGCCAATTTTTATTATAAAACGGCTAATGTTTTACGCATGGCCGGTCGCTAGCAGAACAAATATTTACCTCCGGTTTCACTTTTTTGATGGCAACCTGTATGTCAGCGAAACCAGTCCTGTTGAATACGGCTTTGTATGAACCAAATCAAGGGATACTCTTCCATTAATACCATGGAACAGGGGTTTGCCGCTGCCTAAAATGATCGGGTGCACAGAAAGCCAGAATTCATCCACCAAACCAGCATTCATGAGGGAGGCAGTAAGACTGGCACCGCCAAAAAGCCAGATGTCTTTGCCTGGGCTGTTCTTGATTCGTTTTACTTCTTCCTCAACATTGTCCCTTATTAAAACAGAATCGTTTTTTACTTCGGTCATCGTTGTCGAAAACACATACTCCTTCAGCTTTGGCATACCGGGTACGGTGTCCTCTCCCATTGATTGCATAAGTTCATATGATTTGCGACCGATGAACATGGCATCTACCCGCTTAAAAAATTCAGACATGCCATAATCCTGGTCAGTAAAGCACCAGTCGTATTCGCCATTGGGTCCTTCAATAAAGCCGTCTAGGCTGACGGCCAGTCCTAAAATCAGTTTTCGCATAATGTTTAATTTATTGTTGAAGTAAAACCGGAAACCACTTTTCTGCGTTCAGCTTTCCCCTTGTTCAATGAGTGCAATGGCATTGCTTATTCCCTCTTCATAGGCGAAAATCCTGGCAAATTTTTCTGCATTTTGGTGAAGTCGCTCATCCCGGAGTAAGCGGTTCACGCTGGATAAAAAAGTTGCAATTGTCAATTTTTTTAAGGGCAAAGGGTGTAAACCAACTCCTTTCTGTTCGGCAATCTTCCCCCAAAAATATTGATCACCCATGGGGTACAAAACAGGGCAGGTTAAAAATGGTTTACCTGCTTGCAAGCAGGCTGCAATTGTTCCTATGCCTCCATGATGAACCACCGCTTTTACCAGTGGGAATAATTTATCGTACGGAGCGGCATCAATTACTTTAATTGCCGGGTTTCGCTCCAGGTCTTCTGTACGGGAAAGGCCCCAGCCTCTTACCAGGATAATTCTTGTCCGCAGTTGCTCCGCAACTGCTGTGACGAGGTCCTTTATTTTTACTTTACTTTCAAAAGGCATGCTGCCAAAGGTTATCAACAGCGGAGGTTCTCCTGCCTTCACAAAATCCAAAACACTTTCATCAAGTTCACTGGCAGAGCGTTCTGTCCAAAAGCCGGTAAAAAAACTGTTATCGGGGTAATCAGATGGCTTTGGTAAAAAATGTTCGCTGATGCCGTAAAGGGTAGGCAGGTGAGGCTTGCGGAAGTTTTTGGGTAGTCCTGCCTTATCTCTGAAATCCCGTACAGGCTTTTTCCACATTTTTAAACCCCACTCCGTCACCTGATACGTGAATTTATTCAAAAAGGAAGGCAATGCTAACGCACTGAAAACAGGATTGGGAAAAGCACGGGTAGGCTGGCTGGCAGGTACCACATCGGCCTTGATCATTTTGTGCGGAAACTGGTCTGCGAAGTTGTCTGCCATAGTTTTAATATGAAATAAAACCTTATCACTTTGTTGCGCCAATGCATAAAACGTTTGAAGCGCATCTTCCAGCATCGGGTAGACAAACCCCGCCAGTTGTTTCCTGGCGAGAAAAGGATTTTTCCTGATCTTTTTTCCTTCCTCAGAAAGTAACAAGGCCTGGAAATCTGCTTTAACGGGTACAAAGTCGAGTCCATAAGATCGCACCAGGTTCTCAAAATTACCCGCAGTGGAAAAAACCACATGGTGCCCGCGCTGAAGCAATGCTTTTCCCAGCACGGCATAAGGTTGAACATCTCCCCTGGTTCCAAGTGTCAGAATGGCGATATTCATGTGTCAGTAACGCATTAGATTCTTGCCATTTGCAGTTTGTCTTTTTTACCAAAAGCAGACAGCAGAGGGGCATTTAAATAACACCACTAAAGTAAATGGAAATTAGAAATCGATGAAAACTGTTCGTTAAGCCCGTAACCCTTGTACAGGGAAAAGTTCGTCATCAGGTTGCAGGTATACTCTTTCAATAAATTTCTTTTCTACAAGAAAATAAAATGAGAATACAGCTATTTGGTAGATGAGGGCAGCCAGCAACCCAGGCATAGACCGGTACCAAAGTGCTGTTGCATAAGTTTGCAATTGGCCGATGCCATACATGGGGTTTTGGAAAATTTTATAAGGGCCTTCTTCTACAAAAGCTGAGATTTTCCTGCCGTAAAACATATCCTTCCAGTAATAAATATCAGTGCCGACTACTTTTGCAGACCACAATTTTATGGTCCAGCCGGATACAAATAACAAGGCAGCAAGTGGCCGGATAACATTTCTGTTTATCTGGAATGGCAAACTATTGGCCCTCGCGGCACTGATGTATCCCAGGCTGGCCCCGTTCATAAAAAACAGGAAACCCAACAGGCCTTCATATACCCGGTAAGCCTCTTCTTTATTCTTGAAGCGATTGATGAATTTTTTACGGAAATCTTTCCTGGCAAGCATGAAATAAATAAATCCAATATACGCTGCCGTTGTTCCTAAAAATAAAAGATTCGGATTGACCGGTGCTGTCCGGGATGTCCGCATCAGGCGCAGGTTGAAAACAAGTCCTGCCAGCATAACGAGGCTGCGCAGCGGAGTGGCATTCCTTGGTACAAATCCAGATACGGAAGCGATGAGTGTTGCAATGTTCCCGATTTTCTTCAGCACAAGTCCAGTTTTAAATTGTCCACTCTTTGGTTTACAAGAACCAGACCTTTTTTGAAACGGAAGTTTTGGGAAATAAGATTGTTTAAATAAATAGGCTGAAAGCTATTAAGAAGTGAAAACAGTGACCAGCATAAAAATGCGGATAAACGGACTTCACTAATTTAGCCAGCTGCCGCGCCTGATGGCATACACCAGCTCATCCAAATAATCTCCCCTTTTGTACAGGACTTTTTCAAACCGTCCTTCAAGGACAAAACCATTCTTTTCCAACACCCGTTGCGAAGCGAGATTGGTACCGAACGGCCGGGCAAACACACGGTTAATATCATACGTTTCAAAGGCAAAGTTGACCATCTGCCGGATAGCATTGCTGATGATTCCTTTTCCCCAAAACGGTTCGGCCAGCCAATAGCCGAGTTCTGCATTTTTGCGGTGAATATCATCCAGCGGATGAATACCAATACCACCCACGGCCTCCCCATTAACATCAATGGCAAATATGTGTACAGGATCATCGCTGTTGGCAAATGCAATAAAGGCTCTGCCGTTTTCTTCTGTATACGGATGTGGAAACTTGTCAGTCATGTTTTTGGCGATGTTCCAGTTATTTGCATACCGGAGCAAACTCTCAATGTCGGAGGCATTCCAGGGTCGTAAAATAAATTCCATTGAAGGGAAAGTTGATTCGTTGCAAATGCATTTCAAATTGCGGCGATATGCTCATCATGCCATTTTACAGGTTCACACCTGAACAAGTTTATATCCTTAAAGCTCCTGCGTCAGTTGTGTGACAAACGATTTGGTTAGGCTGGTAAGATTTGCGTTGTATTCCGACAAATACTCTGACGTAGCCGATTTCCATGATTGAAAAAACCGCAGGCCTTTGTTCTTGTCCGTATTCTTTACGGATATGGTTCCGGCTTTTAACGCCTTGCCCGCATCCGTCAGTTTATACGAAACCACCAGGTCTTTCATATCTGGTTCAATGTAAATTTTAGCCCAGCTCACGGCATACACAAGCCATATCATTTGCTCTTTGGCCACAATGGAAAAAGCAGCGGGAGCTTGTTCAACTGTCAGTTCTAATTTCCGACCGGCAAGTTTATCCGTAAGCCCTTTTGTGGCCACAGCGTTTACCGTATTTGAAAACTGCGTTACTGCAATGGAAGGATTCAGCGAACAGCTCTGCCGGTGGTTGTATTTCCAGTAAACCAGCAACGGGAGAAACTTATCTGTTTTGTGAACTGTTGTAGAAATTGCAGGACTACCGGAAGAAACCTGTGCTACATCGATTTCAGGTCTTTTTTTCCTGGCCTGTTTTGGAAGTTCGTTGTTGTATTGGGCAGCAACATATTTGTCGAGCTTTTTGGAGGTTAAACAACTGGTAAGTGAAAAGAAAGTTACAGCAAGTAAAAGGAAAAGCGTCCTGTTTTGTGTTTTAAACATGTTCATCAGCAGTTAATTTTTTTGTTTTGGAATTTGCAGCAACGGCTACCCTTCCAGGTAGCTGCATTCGGTTACGGTAGCTAAGGTAATTGCAAAGTTGAATTGTTTTGGTTGTTCTGATTAAATTCGGAAATCCCTATATACCGTAAGCTTTCCTCCGGCTATCATGGAGCAGTCCAAGCGTGGTGGCACGATATAAATAAATTTAAATCCGGCACCGGAGGAACAATTTTAAAACTTCATGCGTTAAAGAAAATCCTTCTTTCATACTCTTAAAAGTCCGCGGAATCCCCTGGATGCATAATAAGATTGTGCACCATTGTGGTAAACAAATACACGACCGTACCGGTAATCACCAAAAAGTGCTCCCCCGAGGCCTCTGATGGCTTCCGGTGTTTGTAGCCAGCTTGATGTTTTCGCATCAAAATGTCCTAGTTGTTGCAGCTCCCGGTAATCCTCTTCCGTTAACAGCTCAATGCCCATTGCGGTGGCCATATCCATGGCATTGTTTGCCGGCTTATGCTCTTTCCGAGATTCCATGCCTTCGCGGTCGTAACAAACACTTCTGCGGCCAGCCGGACTTTCGGCTGCGCAATCACAAAAAATAAATTGTCCTGTTTTAGCATCCTTGCCAATAACATCAGGTTCTCCACCAGTTTTTTCCATTTCAAAAAGCGAACATAATTTTCCGTGATCGGCTTCCAGCCTGTTTTGTACATCAATCCATTGGTAACCCTGGTGGCGGTTCATATTGTTTTCAAAGCGGGTTTTTAAAACTCCAAGCAAGTCTTGTCTTTGTTCTGGTGACATTTCTTTTTTGCTATCGTTCGTCAAAGATTCCATAATAAAATGTGTTGGATTGTGCTGACCTATCCTCCTGTTGCCTATCGCCGCAAACTACAAAAGAACACCAGACAATATAAAAAACTAACAACCCCTCATAAAGCATTTAGCATATATTTTTTAATTATAGGTTTCCAGAAAGTTCCAAAAAGTGAAAAGAAGGACCAGCCAATCTGCCGGCAATACGTTCTATTTATATCCCGGAAAGCCGTTACCGGCGGGGCTTCTGGCGAAAACTTTTGTCCTCTCCGCATGAATAGAGTATTATTGTAATTGATACTCCTGTGAGGAATCTTTTATCAATATAAATAAACCTGTTTTGAAAGCCGTTCCGTTTATAGCCCTCTGCCTTGGGCTCCTTTTCTCTATTACCACTGTTGCACAACAAAAATCCGGCAAAGTGCAGCGTTGCGCCACCATGAACAGGTTGCAACTTTACCAGAACAACTTAGCCGCTACCCGTATTCAGTCGGAAGGCCGCACCCGCACCAATGACAGTGGTGCTGACCAGGGAGCATTCCGGCTGCAGAACGAGGTGACCATTCCCGTGGTTGTGCACATTGTTTTACCCAACCCTTACCTGGTTTCTGACGCCGATGTACAGGCACAGATTGATCAGCTGAACCAGGACTTCTCCGGATTGAACGCCGACAGTTCAAACGCTTCCGGTTTCTATACCGTCCGCGGACACAGCCGCATCCGGTTTTGCCTGGCCCGCCGTACGCCATCAGGCCAGCTTACCAATGGAATTGAACGGCGCAGCAGCAATACAGGCTCGGATGTTGATCAAATGCAGGACCCTATTAAATATACTTCCAAAGGTGGACTGAACGCCTGGAACACCGCTGAATACCTGAATATCTGGGTCGGCCGCGATATGACGGGGCAGGGTATCCTGGGTTATGCCGATAACATTGGTCCGGGTGCAGGAACCAACGACGGGGTGGTTCTGAACATTGAAGCCTTTGGGACTTCCTCCTGCTATACAAAAGCTCCCTACAACCGCGGCCGTACGGCTACCCATGAGGTTGGTCACTACTTTGGTCTTTACCATATCTGGGGTGATGATAGCGGCGGCTGTACCGGTGATGATTTCGACCAGCTACCTGCTTCCACCACCTTTGCGTTGCCCACAGGATTGTATAATCCTTCAGGCCAGGGTAACGGAAGTACCGATATCGGTGACACTCCTAACCAGGGTGATGCCTCCGGGAACTGTCTAAGCGGTGTTCAAACCGATGGCTGTTCTGCCATAGCGCCTGGCAAAATGTACCAGAACCACATGGATTATACCTATGATGCCTGTCTTACCATGTTTACCAAAAAGCAGGTGTCACGTATGGAATGGGTTTTGGACAATGCCCGTTCAGGTCTCAAAAATTCGCTTGGCTGTCAACCGCCTGCAAACGCACCCCAACTGGATGTTGCTCCATTAGCTTCGGTAAGTCCTGGCGGGTTTGAATTAACCGGTTGCAATTCTGTTTATTATCCAGATACCCTTGGTTGCCCTGGCACCATTATACCCAAATTCAGCGTCGTGAACAATGGACTCACAACCATTACCACGCTGACGGTTGGTTATAGCTATGACAATGGCACAGCGGTTACGCAAACGGTTTCTGTCAACATTCCGCATGGTGGCTTTTACGTGGCCACGTTCCCGGCTATCCCGGTGACGGTGGGTAATCACAACTTCCGGTTCTTCACGGCTTCGCCAAACGGCGGAACAGATGCAGTGAGTTCAAACGATAGCTATACGAAATCACTGACCGTAATGGCACCCATAGCGCCGCCCATCAACGAAGGATTTGAAACGACCCTGCAAAACTGGACAATCGACAATCCGGGTTTTGATCATACTTGGGAACGCACCTCACCAGGCCGCAATGGCACTGCTGGTAAACTTTCAATTGATAATTACAATAATGACGGCGCCGGAAACTACGATGACTTCCGCAGCGCCGCTATTTCTGTCGATCCTTCTGACGCCTTCTCACTTTCTTTTGACCTTGCCCATAAAAATTACCCCGATCCTGAATTTTACGATTCGCTTGCCGTACTGGTATCAACCGACTGTGGACAAACCTTTACGCGGGTTTATTACAAAGGGGGCCCAACGCTGGCAACGGCAGGTTCATCTGATGCGGAGTACATAACACCGGGCATCAACGACTGGCGTACCGAAACCATCACCATTGGCAGCAACTTGCTGGCAAGTGGACGGATTGTGATTGTTTTCCGCAACATTGGTCGCTTTGGCAACTGGACGCATATTGATAACATCAACCTGGTAAAAATAGGCGCAAGAGACATCCAGGTGAAAGCAATCAACTCACCCAATCCATTGCTTTGTACCGGGCAGGTTGCTCCTTCTGTTGCGGTGGATAATGTGGGCTCCGAAACAATTACCGCATTCAGTTTGGGTTACCAGGTCGACAATGGCACAGTAGTGCAGCAAACCTTTACGCAAGCTATTCAGCCCGGAGCAACGGCAACGGTAACACTGCCTGTTTCCAATACCGGCGTGGGCCAGCATAAGTTTACCGTTTTCAGCTTTAACCCGGTTACAGCTTCCGGTGCCGGCGACACCTACCTGTTGAACGATACCATGCGTTTAACATTCTCAGTTCCCGGAATGATCACAGCACCATTAATGGAAGACTTTACCACTGCAGCTTTCCCGCCTTCTAACTGGAGTGTGCTCAACCGGGATGTAGCCCTTACCTGGGATCATTCCAGCGTTGGGAATGGCAACACAGGATCTGCTATTTTGAACTCATTCCGTTACAATGGCCTGGGTGAAAGTGATGACCTGGTATCACCTACATTGAACTTTGGCGCAGTTGATTCTGTAAAGCTTTCATTCGATGTGGCTGCAGCCGTTTTTTCAGTGGGAAATAATGTTCCAATGGACACACTGGAAGTAATGATAACGAGGGATTGTGGCAATAGCTTTACCACTGTGTATAAAAAATGGGGAGCACAATTACAAACAGTAAATGCCCCGCTATCAACAGAGTTCTTCCCGAATAGCAGCAGCGACTGGCGCAAGGAAGTCATTGACCTCTCCACGTTTGCAACACAAAGCCCGGTGATGGTTTTCTTCCGGACGACCAACAATAACGAGAACAATATCTTCCTTGACAATATCAACTTTACAACGCAGGTACTACCGGTAAAACTGAAAGAAACCGGCGTACTTCTATTCCCCAACCCATTCAGCAGCCGGTTTACAGTTTGGCATTACCAACCGCCGACTAACCTCCGGTCTATCCGTGTGATGAACATGGCTGGCCAAACGGTATGGCTGAAACAATTCACCGGTAATGCAGATAAGCAGGAAGTGGTGAACCTGGCAAGTGGCGCATCCGGAATGTACCTGGTGGAAATCATCTATTCTGACGGCAGGAAAGTACAAACTATGAAAATACTGAAACAGTAAGCGGAAGAGTCGGCGGTTATGTTGAAAGGTCTATTCCTTCGGCTTTTTCCCAGTACAAAGAGCTGAGAAAAATCATCTGTTTATAACGGATGATTGACGTTTGACTGTCCCCGTTCTCTTTTATCCTTCCCTACCTTTGCCGCATGATAGCGACCGAAGAAAGGGTTCTTTTCCGTCACGAAACTCCGGCCCTGCAATCCATTGCTGATAAGATTTATGCCGGCGAACGGCTGACTGAGGAAGATGGTCTTTTGCTTTTTGAAAGGGGCAGTCTTCCTTTTGTCGGTTCATTAGCCAACTATGTAAAGGAAAAACTTTATGGCGATGCGGTGTTTTTCAACCGCAACTTCCATATCGAACCGACAAATGTTTGCGTCTATTCCTGCAATTTCTGCTCATATTCGCGGTTGTATGCCCATAAAGAAGAGGGCTGGGAACTTACCACCGATGATATGATGGCCATTGTCAAAAAATACGATGATCAACCGGTTACGGAAGTACACATTGTTGGAGGTGTGCACCCGAAAATGAATCTTATTTTTTTTGCCGACCTGCTGAAAAAGATCAAAGCCCATCGCCCCGACCTGCACATCAAAGGTTTTACGGCCGTAGAACTGGATTATATGTTCCGCAAGGCAAAACTTTCGGTAGCTGAAGGCGTACAGGTGCTCAAAGAAGCAGGTCTCAATTCCATCCCCGGCGGCGGCGCTGAAATTTTCGCGGAAGACATCCGCAGCCAGATCTGCGCCGACAAAGTTGATGCTGAAGGCTGGCTTTCCATCCATGAAGCGATTCACAATGCCGGGATGCACAGCAACGCAACGATGCTGTATGGTCATATAGAAAAATACAGCCACCGCATCGATCATATGCAACGCCTCCGCAACCTGCAGGATAAGACCGGCGGTTTCAACACGTTTATCCCGCTGAAGTTTCGCAACGGCGATAACGACATGAGCGGCGTTCCGGAAGTAAGCGTGGTTGAGGATTTTCGCATGTATGCCATTGCCCGCCTGTTCATGGACAACTTCCCGCACCTGAAAGCCTACTGGCCCATGCTGGGACGAAAAAATGCACAACTGTCCCTGGCGTATGGTGTCGATGATATTGACGGTACTATTGACGATACAACAAAGATTTATTCCATGGCTGGCGCCGAAGAGCAAAACCCGGCTATGAGCACCGACGACCTGGTAGCACTCATCAAGCAGGTAAAACGTAAGCCTGTGGAAAGAGATACGTTGTACAAGGTAGTGAAGGAGTATTGAGAGGAAGCTGTGAGCTATGAGCTTTGAGTGGCTGGAAGTCAAAAAAATCAGGAGAGCCTTTTGGGCTCTTTTTCTTTGCAGTTCATCAGCAAAATGAGGCCGAACGTGTAAGTTTTATCCGCAACAGAAGTTGTAGATTTATTTTTGGTTATGATGACTCGGCAGACCTTTTTGCGGTACAAACTTCACCACCTGGTCTTTTGGCTGGCCTTAGCCGCTGTTTGGTATTACCTCCGCTACCAGGATTATGCAACCTGGCAGCAGGCTTTGATGGTGACACTGGTAAAGGTAATTGACCTGGCATTGCTGGTAAGCATTGCCAACTATGTGCTGATACCACGGTTACTTTATCGTAAACAACATTTCCTTTTTGCTGTCCTGTTGATTACACTGATAGCCACCAGCAGTTTTATCAAACTTTTTCTGGTTGGGACCATCATCAACGATCCCTCTGTTTACCAGTGGACAACCGGCATTAAGGAAAAAATCTATGACAACATTCTGCCGCACGTTTTCCTGGTGATTGCCGGCATGGCGGTAAAGCTGCTTGCAGATTACAATGCGGCACAAAAACGGCTATTGCAGATCGCAAGGGAGAAGGCTGAAACAGAGCTGAATTTTTTAAAATCACAGATCAATCCGCACTTTCTGTTTAATTCGCTCAATGCTGTTTATTTTCTTATCGACAAGGACAATACCGAAGCCAGGCAGGCGCTGCACAAATTCTCCGAAATGTTGCGCTACCAGTTGTATGAAGTAAAGGATGTAAAGATTGCCATTGAAAAGGAGATCAGTTACCTGCAGGATTATATCGGTCTGCAACAATTGCGAATGGACAACTGTGATGTACACCTGCAAATTGAACCGTCGGTGAAAGGGTTTGCTATCGAGCCCCTGCTCCTGCTTCCCTTTGTTGAAAATTCGTTCAAGCACCTTTCCCACTACAGCAACGGCAGCCGGAACACAGTTGCCATTGCACTTTCCAGGCAAAATGGTGAGATGCAGTTCTCTATTCGAAATACAACGGAAGAAAAACAACAGGCTGAACTTTTTGGGGGCATTGGCTTGACCAATGTAAAACGCCGGCTGGAGCTCCTTTACCCCCAACAGCATCAATTGGATGTTGGCGAAAAAGACGGTTGGTACAGTGTTCACCTCAAACTCAAACTTTAACCATGCTGCCCATACGCTCCATCATCATCGACGATGAACCCCTTGCCCGTAAAGGACTCAGAGAATACATCCAGGATATTGATTTCCTGCAACTGGAGGGTGAATTTGATTCACCACTGAAAGCAGCTTCCCTGATTGGTGAAGGAAAAGCACAACTGATCTTTTTGGATATACAAATGCCAAAGATCACGGGACTGGATTTTTTTAAGACACTGCAGCCGGCACCACCGGTTATCTTTACCACGGCTTACCCGCAGTATGCGTTGGATGGATTTGAACTGAATGCGTTGGATTACCTGGTAAAGCCTATCTCTTTTGAACGGTTTTTAAAAGCCGCTCTCCGCGCAAAAGAGTTCTATGACATTCGCCAGGCGAATCTTCCTGAAACAGCCAGTCATACCAAACAGGATTATTTTTTTATCAAGGCAGACAATAAGCTGGTGAAGATCTTTTTTGAAGACTTTTTATATGCAGAGGCCCTGCAGAACTACGTGGCTATTCATACCAAAACAAAAAAATACATTACCTATCTTACCTTTAAAGCAATCGAAGATTTTTTACCCGGCGATGGGTTCATCAAAACACATAAATCATTTTTGGTGGCCGCATCCAAGATAGACAATATCGAGGGCAATGAAGTGCGCATTGGCGAACATCATATTCCCATAAGCCGTTCCACCCGTGATGATGTTATGGAGCGAATGCTAAAAGGCCGGTTTCTGAAACGATAACTTTCATTCATTGCTTTACTGGTTAGAATTTCATTTTACCCCTCCTACCGTATCTTTAGGCTTTTCACAGCAAACCCATGAAAGATTCCATGCGTATGAAACGAAGCTTTTTATTTTTATCGGTCGTTCTTCTTGTTAGTTTTTATTCTGTCGCACAAAATCCCTGTCCTCCTTTTTGGAACGATATTCAAAGGTTCAAGAAGCAGGACAGCGCCGTAAAACCAGCGGCAAACCCGATCTTATTCGTCGGCAGTTCATCATTCACCCGTTGGAACAATGTACAGGAATCTTTCCCGGGTTATACCATCATCAACCGCGGATTTGGCGGATCACAGCTCACGGATGTTATTCGCTATTTCTATGATGTCATCATGCCGTATGCCCCAAAGCAGGTAGTGATCTATTGTGGAGAGAATGATCTTTCTTCTTCAGCGAGCATGGAACCTGAAACGGTTGTGCAGCGGTTTAAAACTTTGTTCGGCATGATCCGTCAGAATTATCCCCAAGCCACCATTCATTTTGTTTCCATGAAGCCCAGTCCTTCACGGGTAGCCTTCCTGGAAAAATTTCAAAAGGCAAACAAGGCTATCAGCGATTTTCTGAAAGGTCAAAAAAATGCCGGCTTCATCGATGTCTATCCTGCTATGCTGGATGCGAACGGCAAGGTACGCACCGACATTTTTGTGGAAGACAACCTGCACATGAATGCCGAAGGATATCAGATATGGCAGAAGATCATGCAGCCTTACCTGAAGAAGTAGGCATTAGCAACTGCTTCAATTGATACTTCTCATTGTTTTTTTCAATTATTGAAGTTTCTTGTAAACTAATTACTTCAGGATTTACTCTCCATCTTTGCATTATCCTAATCTGAAAAAAAGCAAAATGCCCGGAACAATGTCCCGGGCATTTTTATGAAAGTGCACCTGATCTATACTTTTTCTTTCATCATTTCCATGATGGCTTCATAAAGCTGGTTCTTGGTAAACGGCTTTTCGAGGAAAATATCCGCACCATTTTCGATGGCCACATCTTTTGCCGATCCATCATACCCCGAAATCATGATGATCCGGATATTGGGATAATTTTTTTTGATGTGAGTGATAAAATCAATCCCAAAACCATCAGGCAGCTTGTTATCGAGGATCACAACCGCTGGTTGCTCTTTTTGTAGATATTCTTCAGCAGCTGACAACTTTTTTACATGATCAAGATCCATGTCTTTGCCGTTGAGCATAATATTCAGCAGCAGACACATATCGCCTTCGTCTTCAATGATCAGGACTTTTTTCAGTTTTTTTGCTTCAAGAGTTGTGTTCGTCATGTTCAATATTTTTAATCAAACGATTTGGTGAAGTGTACGTTTGCGGGAATCGGCAATCGTTCTCTGTGGTAAAGAAAAAATCGTTCCAAGAAAATTTTGAGGAAAGGATCTATTCTTCCTTTAGGGCTTACCGGCTTCTGTGGGTGTTTCCTGCCGGGAACCGCCCAATTTTTTCCATGCGTAGGTTAATGCAGCTACCGGCGATTCAAATAATTTTGTTTCCCCGTCTTCATCTTTTACCTGCTGGCCATCGGTGCCATCACCCTGGGGTTCCTGGTAATAATAGGTTGCTGTAAAATATTCTGTAGGAATAATATTGGGATTAGCCCGCTCTACATGATAGGGATCTACTTTCAGCCATACATCCCGTCCGTCGATCGTTTGTTTTTCAATCATAGTCCTGCATTTTAAAATCTTCCTACAAAGTTGAGGCCACCTCTCTATTCATGCAAACCATGCAGGCAGCGTATCTTGTATTTAAACCTATTTACATTATGCAGATAAGCAGTTTAAATTTTATTACCGTCAGTTTGTTCCTACCGGAAAAAGAATAACTTCATTGCCTGCATTGATTATGAAAAAAATTGTCACTACCCTACTCAGTATTGTTATGATGACCGCCGCAATATCACAGCCATACCTGCTGGTGGGCACCTATACCGGTGAAAAAAGCAGGGGCATCTATGTTTACCGTTTTCAATCCAACGGATCTGCAAAGCTGGTCGATTCGGCCGTTACGCCTAACCCCTCTTATCTTGCCATCTCTCCTGATCAACGGTATGTTTATGCCGCCAACGAACTGGGAAATGCAGAAGGCGGGGGCAAAGTCACGGCTTTTCGCTTTGATAAACAGTCGGGCAAACTGACACAGCTCAACCAGGTACCGGCCATGGGAGAACACCCTTGTTATGTTACGGTAGATAAAACCGGCAAGTGGGTGATTGTTGGCAACTACAGCAGTGGCACGGTTGCCGTATTACCTGTACAGGCCGATGGCAGCCTAAGGCAGGCCGTGGCCATGGAACAACACAAAGGAAGAGGACCCACCGACCGCCAGGAAAAGCCGCATGTACATGCTACCGTATTGTCGAAAGACAATAACACCTTGTATGTCCCCGACCTTGGCATTGACAAGTTAATGATCTATGCATTCAACGATCAGAACGGGCAACTGGAGCCGAAAGACACGACCCTGAAGATGCCGGATGGTGCGGGTCCGAGGCATTTTACCATTCACCCGTCGGCTAAATGGACATATCTTCTGCAGGAACTCTCCGGGATGGTCACGGTATTCAAAAGCCAAAATGGGTTGCTGCAGGAAGTGCAAACGATTTCAGCCTTGCCGAAAGATTTCAAAGGCGATTTTACCAGTGCAGATATCCATGTCTCTCCCGATGGAAAATTTTTATATGCTTCCAACCGCGATGCGTCGAATACACTCGCCATCTTCAAGATCAATCCTGGTAACGGAAAACTAACCCTTGCAGGCCATCAATCCGTATTGGGGAAAACGCCACGCAATTTTAATTTCGATCCTTCCGGTAACTTTCTCCTGGTTGCTAACCAGCGTAGTGATGAGATTGTTGTTTTTGCTGTAAATAAAACAACAGGAAAGCTGACTGATACCGGCAAACGCATTGCAGTAGGCAGCCCGGTTTGTATCAAATGGATCAGCCGGTAACTGGATTTGCACAACAATTGTTTCCCCTACTCTTCTTGAGATGCTGTTCCCATTATGAATGGCACTAACGTTGCAGCACCTTGTAAAACGTTAACTATGACACAGAAGAAAGAACAATTCCAGCAATCGCAAAGTGGCACCGGCAGTGCGGAGCAAACAGGACGGGATAGAACCGAGCAGCAACAACAAATTATCGATTTGGATAATGAACAAAAACAAGATATAGCCAACCAGATTGGCGAGAACAGCAATGCTGTTTCATCTATCGGAGAAACCGGCCATTTGAGTGGCCGTGATGATGCTGCTGGTGGCAGTGGCGACCGGATGGAAAATGAAAGCTCCAATGAAAGAACTGACCGGTCTTAACCAGTTGCCGGCAATATACCACTTACTGTAAAGCTTCCGTAAGGAGGCTTTTTTGTTGAACCATTGCAACTACTCTCCCTGATTTTCTTACGCAAACGGATAGCTGTGTTGAATATGCACAGTATTTGAAGTATCCAACATCAATTTGAAAATTACCCGATATGAGCAATACAGATAAGGCAGTAATCCAGGTATCGAAAAGTTTCCCTGTAAAAAAAGAAGAGCTTTATAAGGCATGGACAGAACCCGGGCAGTTAAAACAGTGGTGGAAGCCTATGGGCAAACAGCTGACAGAAGTGGAAAACGATATCAGGCAGGACGGCTCTGTACGGTACCAGTTTGAAGATAACCTACAGGTAAGCGGAACCTATAAAGAGGTAGCCGAAGGAGAAAAGCTGGTATACAGCTGGAAATGGCAGTTCCCGGAAGAATCCATTCACAATGGCGATTACATGCTCACTATAGACTTCAAGGATGAAGGAGAGGGAAGTTTGCTTGCCGTGACGCAGGAAAATATCGAGCAGGAACATGCGATCAAACCACACGAAGACGGCTGGAATGAAGCGCTGGATGCGTTGCACCAGCATGTATCGAAGAATGGATAGAAAGGATTTATCTGCGAATCAGAAAACAGTGCAGCATGAAAGAAGCAGGCTATGTTCTGTATGCGATTTATTCGTTGTTGATGATATGGTTATTGGCAAATGCGGTGATACAATTACACCTTTGGCGGCTCTCCCGGAAAAAGCAGGATAAAAAACGGAAAGAAATTTCCGGTTCTTTTCCTTTTGTCAGCATACAGGTTCCGGTGTACAATGAAAAGTATGTGGTGGAAGGCCTGCTTGATTGTCTTGCAGACCTGGCCTATCCGAAGGACAGGATGGAGATATTTGTACTCGACGATTCAACGGACGAAACCGTTTACCTGGTCGACCGGAAAGTAGCGGAACTGCAATCAAAAGGAATAACCATCAAGACCGTTAGACGGACCGACCGCAAGGGATACAAAGCCGGCGCCCTGCAGGAAAACCTGCCGTCGTGCCGGGGGGAGTTGATCACCATTTTTGATGCGGATTTTCGTCCGCCAGCAAGTTATTTAACGGATCTTATCCCCCATTTTACCGATGCGGAAATTGGCCTGGTGCAGGCCCGCTGGGGACATCTCAACCAGTCGCAAAACTTTCTTACCCGTATCCAGTCCTATTTACTGGATACTTATTTTTCAATTGAACAGGCAGGCCGGTACAACGGCGGGCATTATTCGAACTTTTGCGGTACGGCAGGCATTTGGCGAAAGGAATGTATTGAAGATGCTGGTGGCTGGGATGGCGCTGTGCTGAGCGAAGACCTGGACCTCTCGTACCGTGCCCAATTAAAAGGCTGGAAGATTGCCTATGTGCACGATGTGGTGGTGCCGGCCGAACTGCCTGCTACCATGGATGCTTTTAAAGTGCAGCAGGCCCGGTGGACCAAAGGCATTATGCAGGTATGCCGGAAGAACGGCAAACAGGTGGCACTTGCTCCCGAACCGTTTACCAAAAAGCTGCACTCTTTTTTCCATCTCACCAGCAGTTTTATTTTTCCCTGCCTGCTGATCTCCAGCCTGCTCACCATTCCTTTGCTATTGTTCCGGCATTACGATTCTTCCTTTATTACGCTAACCAACTATGCGTCTATCGGTGGGATCAACCTATTGCTCCTGACACTCATTTTTTACCAGGGTCGCAAAGGCAGCAGTGATAGACAGTTCTGGCGATATTACCCTGTTTTTATGGTGGTGTACATGGCGCTGTCGGTACAAAATACTATTGCCGTGGTGCAGGGCATATTTGGTAAATCTTCCGCTTTCATCCGCACACCCAAATATGCCTTCCACAACGCGGCAACCACCTCTTATTTTCTGAAAAAGGAAAACCGTACGTTACTGGCTGAACTGGTTTTATTTTTTTATTTCCTGAGCGGTATATGTATCAGCATTTACCTGCAGGACTATTTTTACATGATGCTCTTCCTATTTATGCTGGCTGGGCTGGGAATCCTGCTGTACCAGTCGTTCACCATCCGCCGCTGGCGCTGGCGGTTTGCCTTACCCAAAGTCAGCTGGCGCTGATCAGCCCTTGCGTTGCAGGGCCAGCAGGCCAACCACGGCAAGTCCTGCAACCAACCAGGGGAGCCTTCGTTTGATACCCCTATCAAAATACGTTTCCCATCCCCCGCTGATGCCGGTGCCGAATGGTACCGGCGCCAGGATATTACCACTGGTGGTTTCCGATTCCGGTGCCACCTTTAAATAGTTTCGAATAACCATTCCGGTTACATCCCGGCTCAAACCAGGAAAGAGGCCATACGCCAGCTTTAAAAAAATGGCTGCACTGCCAATGGCTTTTTTCTTTTTCGGATGCTGCAGGATGGATATAACGGTTCTTGCCACCCGTAAAGGATCGTATACCGGTGGTGCCGGTTGTATGTGCTTACCCGTATAGTTTGCTGCATGCTGCATACCCGGAGTGTCGAGAAAGCCAGGGTACAGGTCGCAGATATGAATCGCAGGGTAAGCATGCAGCTCTCCTTTCAGCGCCTCGAAAAACCCACGCAGGCCAAATTTACTGGCACAATAAGCCGCCATATAGGGTGTAGCTATCCACCCCCCGACAGAGATGTTGTTGATCAGTGTTCCATAACCCTGGGCTTTGAAGATAGGCAGCACCGCCTGTGCACCGTGGATGTATCCCAGCAGGTTGGTGCGAACCACGTCTTCATTCACTTCGGCGGGAATTTCATCCAATGCTCCGGCGGCCAGCACCCCGGCATTGTTGATCCAGGCATCGATGCGGCCAAATTTGCCAACCGTTGTTTTGGCCAGGAGGTAGATACTTTGCATGTCCTTTACATCACAAACCTGGATTTCGGTCATGCTGCCAAAATCAGCACAGTCGGCAGCAACTTCTTCCAGCGCCGCCTCCCGTCGTGCGGCCAGCATCAGGGTGGCACCGCGTTTTGCCAGTTCTATTGCCATAGCCCGCCCGGCACCACTGGAGGCGCCGGTAATTACGATCACTTTTTCCGCTAGTGTTGTTCCGTTGTTTTGCATGTTTATATTTCATCAATTTATACGCCATCTTGTGCAGTACAGCTTAGCGTGTTGGTGAATAATAAGTCGTGAATGATGAATAGGAACGGCTCCGGAGAAACTACTGATCTCCCACTCCTGGCGCATTAAATCTTTGTACTTTAGATCCCTATTGCATACCATGAAAAAAATCTTCCTACTCTCCCTTTTTGGTCTTGTGCAGCATTACGGAAAAACACAGGTTTACCAAAAAGAATCTCCCCTTGCACATACCTATTCTATCGTGGCAAGAGATTCTGCTACAGGTGAATTGGGTGTTGCGGTGCAAAGCCACTGGTTTTCGGTAGGCACAGCTGTCAGCTGGGCGGAAGCCGGTGTAGGCGCCGTGGCTACGCAATCCTTTACCAACAAATCATTTGGTATTCGCGGGCTGAACCTCCTGCGGAACGGGCTTTCCGCACAACAGGCATTGGACAGCCTGCTGGCTACCGATGAAGGCCGTGAAGTGCGGCAGGTGGCAATTGCCGACAGCAAAGGCAACGTTGCCGTACATACGGGTAAGGCCTGCATCGATTATGCCGGGCATATAAAAGGATCGCAATTTTCTGTTCAGGCCAACATGATGCTGACGGAAAAAGTACCCGGCGCTATGGCTGCCGCGTTTGAAAAAAGCAAGGGAAAACCGCTGGCCGAACGGATGCTCATGGCATTGGAGGCAGCCGAGGCTGCAGGTGGCGATATCCGCGGCAAACAATCGGCTGCCCTGGTGGTGGTGCCCGGACAATCAAAGGGAGAACCCTGGAACGAACGTACCGTAGACCTCCGGGTAGACGATGCGGCCCTGCCCCTGAAGGAACTACGGCGCCTGTACAATCTGCAGGTTGCTTATGAACATATGAATGCCGGCGATGTTGCCGTGGAAAAAGGCGATATGACAAGGGCAATGCAGGAATACAATGCAGCCATGAAGATGTTCCCGCAAAACCTGGAGATGCAGTACTGGACAGCCATTACACTGGCCAACAACGGACAGGTGGGCAAAGCTGCCTCCCTGCTGAAAGGGATTTACCAGAAAGATAAAAACTGGAAAGAACTCACCAGGCGGTTACCCAAAGTGGGCTTGCTGCATATTGGTGCTGGTGAGTTGCAAAAGTTGCTTAATCCCTCCTGAAATATCCAGAACGAATAGAATTATTTATAGCTTTTTCGTTGTTTGTGCAGCAACAAAAACGGCATTCGCAGCTACCTGTCCGTTTTCTCAAATGCCCGCTCAAGCGACCAGGGGCCGCTGCCAACAATAGAAAACAACACCAGCAGTGCCAGCACAAATAACGCCAGGAGCATGCCGCCAAAATGTTCCGTTACATCCCAATTCACCATGATTAGCGCACCCACAAGGATGGGTATCTGAACCATGCAGGCAAGCCTTGTCAGCAGACCAACCGCAACCAGGAAGCCACCGGCAATATGAGCAAAGATGATGTAGTGTGTCAGCAGCAGGAGTAAAAAACCACTGAAAGGAATCTGGCGGGAAAGCAGCGCAGAAAGGGTGTTTGAATTGTTGGCAAACTCCACGCCTTTAATGATGAGGAAAACACCCAACGCTATACGCACAATGTCCAGGTACCGGGGATGATGGGTTTCGCCCCAATGTTCAATACGCTGAATGGCATTCATATAGCAATAATTTAAGGTGAAGAAATAAAGAGCTGGCACAAAGATAAATCTTTCACTCATGAAGCCTGTAAATGCGCCGTGGACCAGCATTCCAGCCTAAAGGATTTCGCTCGAAACAGTGTTTGCACCTAACCGGTAAAGGAATCCTTTTAAAAGTTTATCCCTTCCTGTTTACCTTCACAAAAAACAGGATAAATATGTACCGCGAAAGGATTAACACACCCGATCAGGCACTCGTTCACCTGGCGTTTCACTGCTGCCTGAAAGATGGCGAATTGCAGGATGAAGAACTGGACCTGATCGCTACCAGCTTTGTGGCCAAAGGCGTTAACAAGCAACTGGATCTGAAAGAGGAAATGAAAACCTACCAATCTTATTCCAGGAAAATAACGGACGAAACCACTTACCTTATTTTCCTGATCCGTGCCATTGATCCCTTGTATAAAATGGCACTATTTGCCTTTTGTGCCGAGATTGTTTACAGGAACAACAGGGTTTCGTTTGGAGAGGAAATACTGCTGCACAAACTGGCCGGTTTACTCCATGTCAGTGAAGCTGAAAGCCATGCAGTGCAACGCCTCATCAATGAGTTGTACCAGGTGGAAAAGGCCAATCACTTTTAAACTGTTGTACCGGTAAATTAGGATTGGCCTCATTTTTATTTTACTGATAACGGCATATTTCATCAATAGAGTAAAAGGATACAGCGATGGAATTTGTTGACTATTACAACATCCTTGGTATAGACAAGAATGCTTCGGAAGAAGAGATCAAAAAGGCTTACCGGAAGCTGGCACGGAAGTACCACCCTGATCTGAACCCCAATGACAAGGAAGCGCACAAACGTTTCCAGCAGATCAATGAAGCCAACGAAGTGCTGAGCGACCCGGAAAAGCGAAAGAAATACGACCAGTATGGCAAAGACTGGAAACATGCAGACCAGTTTGAACAGGCCCGCCAGCAGCGGAGCCGCAACTTCGATGAAGGTGATTTTGCCGGCAGTTTCGGCGCCGAAGATTTTGGCGGTTTCTCCGACTTTTTTCAATCCATGTTTGGAGGCGGCGGCCGCGGAAACCGCTCCGGCTTCAAAGGGCAGGATTATCATGCCGAGCTGCACCTGAACCTGCGGGATGCTGCTGCCACACACCAGCAAACGCTTACCATCAACGACAAAAAAGTACGCATCACCATACCAGCCGGTGTGGAAGATGAACAAAAGATCCGGCTGAAAGGATACGGTGCACCGGGTGTAAACGGCGGTCCTCCAGGCGATCTTTATATCACGTTCAGGCTTGCAGAAGATCCTGCTTTTAAGCGGCTGGGTAATGATTTGTATACAAAGGCAACAATTGACCTGTATACCGCTGTTTTAGGCGGCGAAACCACGGTGGACACGCTGGAAGGCAAGATCAGGCTGAAAGTGGCTCCCGGCACGCAAAACAATAGCAAGGTCAGGGTTAAAGGAAAAGGATTGCCGGTATACAAGCGGGAAGGGGAAAAAGGCGACCTCTATGTCAGCTTTCATGTTTCTATCCCTACTCATCTAACCGAAAAAGAAAAAGACCTGTTTAACCAGTTAGCGAATCTTCAAAAATGAACCTGCCATGGAAGAAAAAGAATTCTATTCAGCGCGGGCATTCTGCCGTCACCATCGTATCGAAATTACGTTTGTTCATACCCTTCAGGAGTACGGCCTGATTGCAGCACAGGAGGCAGACGATGACCTGCTTCTTTCTGCCGAGCAGCTGGAGGCACTGGAAAGGCTGGTACGGCTACATTACGAACTTCACATCAATCTCGAAGGCATAGATGCCATCTACCATTTACTGAACAGGGTGGAAAGCCTGCAACAGGAAGTCACTTCACTGAAGGCACGTTTGCGCCTGCACGAAGGCAATATTTAACAAAAACAAAACGGGTAAAAAGCGTTAACACTTCAGGGGTATTTCTGTCATAAACGGTACTGAAAATTGATAAGTGGTTTTAAAAATTGCAGGTACAAACAGGTAGCATTTCCTCTTTACTATGCATTAAAATTTTAAGAACTGCTTAAGTCGGCTCCCCGGGGAAAAAGGTGAATTTTGCCCGATGCCACCGTTCCTACGCAAAGCATTATTTCTCTTTGTCCTTTCACTGGTTTTTGTCCCCGGTCTTCATGCCCAGTTGGTAAAAGTTTACGGCAAGATTACCAACAACAATATGGAGCCGCTGGCCAATGTTAGCGTACACCTGAAAACCTCGTCCGTTGGTACGCTTTCAAAAGAAGACGGCAGCTATGAATTATTTATTTCCAAAGGAACCTACGAGATCGTTGTGAGCATGGTAGGATATAAAACCATGATCCTGCCGGTGGTAGTGAACGATGCGCTTTTACAGAATGTCATTTTGCAGGACGACGAAGAAAAAACCACCCTGTCCGAGGTGGTCGTCAAAGTAAAACTGAAAGACCGTGCCGATGAGATCATGAAAACGCTGGTGGAGAAAAAGGACAGCGTGAGCAGTGTGGTGAAATCCTACTCCTACAAAGCCTATATCAAAGCAACGCAGCAGGACTCTACCTTTCTGGAAAAAGGTGAAGAAGCAGCAGAACCAACGGTGAATGTGATCAAAGAAATTCTCCTGAAAGTGGACAGGGACGCTGCCAACCGTATCAAGGAAGAGCGGCTGGGTGTAAAGATCAGTGGGCCTGACAAACTGCTGTTTTACACCACATCTACCGATGGTGATTTTAATTTTTACAACAACCTGATCTCGGTTCCGAGGATCTCTCCTACTCCCTTTGTTTCGCCGGTGAGCAATACAGGGTTGATTGCCTATAAATTCAAAACCATCCGCATAGAGCGCCGTGGCAGAGAAAAGCTGTATACCATCTCAGTAAAGCCAAGGGCACTCACCAACGCTACGGTGGAAGGCGAAATCACCGTGTCAGACAGTACCTGGAATATTCTCTATGCCCGCTTCCGGTTTCCGCAGTACCACCTGCAGGAATACTCCTTTTTTGAAGTAGAGCAGCAGTACGACTATATCGATAACAGGGCCTGGATGCTGAACCAGCAAAAATTCACCTATTACGCCGATGGCCGCAACAAGCGTATCTCAGGACAAACCGTGGTGAATTATTCCGACTATGAGCTGAACAAACAATTCGGCCGCCGGCATTTTACCAACGAGGTCAGCCTGACCACCGAGATGGCCTACCACCGCGACAGCAGTTTCTGGAAGGAAGCCCGTCGCGAAACCCTTTCGTCCCGGGAAGCCGAGTTTATCCAGTACCGAGATTCGCTGTTTGCCATCACCCAAACGGAACGGTACAAGGACTCGATTGCCGCGGAGATCAGCCGCATTACCTGGAAGAAGATTGGCTTTTTCGGGCAAACGCTTTACAACCGGCAGAAAGAACGGAGCTGGTACCTGCCGCCACTCATCTCCCTTTATTCTCCTTTTGCTTTTGGCGGTGGCCGCCTGAATGCATCTGTTGGTTATGGTAAATTTTATCCCAACCGGAAAAACCTTTTCGTCAACACCAGCCTCAGTTATGGCCTGCGCAACAAAGACGTGAACGGCTCCTTTGACATCAAACGCATGTACAATCCCTTCAACCGGGGCTATTATACCATTACGGCCAAGCGGGAGTTCCAGTTCATCTTCGAAGGAGATGCCTACATCAACATGATCAAGCGGAGCAACATTTTCCTGAACAACGAAGCAGGGATCGGTCATGGGCTGGAATTGGCCAATGGTCTTTTCCTGCACAACGAACTGGGTATGGCCCTGCGCCGATCGGTAAGCAATTACAAAACGGGCAAACTGGTAGACAGCCTGCTGGGCGATGTACTGGATAATAACCAACCCATTCCGTTTGAGCCCTACAATGCCCTGTATGGTAAGGTGCGGCTGGAGTACACACCTTTTCAGCAATACCGCCGGGAGCCGCTGGAAAAAGTAATCCTCGGATCAAAATGGCCAACGGTTTTTGTGGAGTGGCGAAAGGGCATCCCCAATATCCTGGCTTCTGATGTGGACTTTGATTACCTGGAAGCCGGTCTGCAGCAGCAGGTGAATATGGGACTGCTAGGCATATCGAAATACACGGTGAAATCGGGCAGCTTTCTCAATACAACCGACCTGCGGCTGATTGATTACAAATTCCAGCGGCGGGGCGATCCCTTCCTGTTTATGAACCCGCACAACTCCTTCCAGGCACTTGACTCTACTTTTTCTACTGTGAAGCGCTTTTACGAGGGGCACCTGGTGCACGAGTTCAACGGTTTCCTGCTGAATAAAATTCCCCTGCTGAAAAAGCTGCAACTGCGGGAGATTGCCGGTACGGGTTTCCTCGTAACGAAAGAACGTAACCTGCGTTATGCCGAACTGTTTTTCGGTGTGGAAAGGGCTTTCCAGTCGCCATTTAACCCACTGGATAAGTTTAAGCTAGGCATATACGTTACCACGTCGGTTGCCAACCAGTTCAGTAATCCCATCCAGTTTAAAGTAGGCTTTACCACCTGGGACAAGCGGCGGGGTAAATGGTTTTAAAGCTTTTTTGCCTGTTGCTGGGCTTGTTGGCAGACTATATGGGAGCATTATTTAGAAGGAATTTAAAACAGGGCATCTACAGCCAAGATACAGCTCCGGCGAAACCAGGTAGCCAACGATTTGCTTTTTGTTATGCTTATGTTCTTTTGCCTCTTTTGCAGGCCAAGACAATGACAGATTTACCAATGAGCAGTGCCCTTTGGTTACACATGTTTTTTTCTTGGAAAAGCACGCAGTAAATAGGGCGTATGGTAGGGGTATCCCTGGAGGCGCTATGGCTGAAGGGGGCTGTAGCAACAGCGTGCTTTCGAAGATTTTTTCGTGTTGCCGCCAAGATGTCAGGCATTAGGGGCTTGACAAAGCAGTTGGTCCTTTTTATTTTGGGCTGATGGCGAAACAGACCGGCGATATCACATTCAAGGGAACAATTGATGATCTCTGTTTTTACGAGATGGAAGGGGGATATTATGTGCGCCGCAAAAGTTCACTTTCGGGTAAACGTTTTCAACAGGATGCCGCCTTTGCCGGAAGCCGGAAAAGTTCTTCGCGATTTGGGGAAGGCAATCGCCTGGCCTCAACGGTTTACCGGATGGTTCCGGAAGTAAAGCGGGTGTATTCGCTGTTTTGCTTTTTGAAACGGAAAAGCATATTACTGCTCAAAGAAGGAAAGCGCCTTCCGGAGGCTGAAGCGATATTGCGGGATTACCTGGTGAGCTTTGGGCTGCTTTTTAAAGAAACCAAGCCTGCTGCCTTTAGGAGGGTTCGCGCCAAAACGGCTTTCCCTTTACCACCGGGGTATGGATTCAGGGGTAGCGGTGCCGTTGCTGTTACCAGGAAACTTCTCTCTGCGCCGGCAAGGATTGAAGCCTTTGCTGAGGTGCCGCTGTTTTTTTCTTTGCCGCCCCCCCATCTGCTCGCCAATGCTTTTTTCTTCCAGCGGGCTGGGAGCAACAGATTTCCTTCCGTTTTGTTCCCTGCAGAGAAGGCTGCATTGCAGAAAATGCCTTTATTTTGAAGCCTAAACCACGGCTATGACAGCGACCCGAGAAAAGCATATTCACCAGGGAAGAAATGTAAAGCGCTTTCGCGAGATGCGGGGGCTGAAGCAGGAAGGACTGGCCTGGGAGCTGGGTGAGGACTGGACACAAAAGAAGGTGTCGC
>DASYHD010000034.1:0-261673 GCA_035998945.1 Flavisolibacter sp.
AAGGCAAAAACAAAATGAGTGTGCTCAATGCGGTTAAATGCAAGTTGTTGGCAAGAGTGGTGGCTGTTGTGAATAAGGACGAAAAATATATGAACAAAGTCGCCTGATTTTTACTTGTTTTAATCATAGAAATCAACGGCATAAAACTGGATCATTCGGTCCTCACCGCGAAAACCCTTCCACGAAAACAAAAACCGGAAAAAGCAACCGAAACGTTTTTCTGCTATACTTTTAAGGCATGCCGAAACCCTACTGCTTATGGCTACTGTTTTTATTCATCAATGGAAATTTGTTTGCGCAATTGCCGGCAATGCCGCAAAATAGCCGACCCGATATACGGCAACAAAAAAATACAGGCGTCTATCAACCGGGTAAGCTGGTGCAACGGCAACGGCAACGGCAATTGCTACCGGCCAGGCAAAGCAGTGAAATTTGCCGGGATACGTCGATACGCCTCCTGTTCCAGGAAGACTCGGCAGCGGTTTCCACCGGCTGGCTGGCGCCAACCAGTGACGGTAACTTTCTGAGCCCCGGCAGCTACGCCGATTATACCCGGTCTCCCTACCGGTTTGACGGTTATCTGGTAAAGTTTACCCCGCAGGGCGACACGGTTTGGACAAAGCGGTTTGTTGGTGGCTATTCAAACCGTCTTTTTGGATTGTACCGGGCCCTGGAATTGCAAAACAAGGACATTCTTGTACTGGGTGAAATGAGTATGCAGGTTCCGGTGAACGGCACATCTGAATTGTTTCTCGCAAGGCTAACTTCCTCCGGCCAGTACCTGTGGCATAAGACCTTCAAATACAATCGCTATACAGATACGACGACAGGCGACTTCAGCATCACCGATATCAAAGAAAGTTCCGGCGGTGATATTTACCTCACCGGTACTTATTTGTATGCCTCTCCGTCGAAGGGTTTGCTCACCATGAAATTTACCGGCGAGGGTAAATTTTTGTGGAGCACAGATATGTATACAAACGGAGGTTTTCCCAAGGGAGTGGGCGTTGACATTGCCGGAAACGAAGTAAGGCTATTTGGCACCGGTACGGTCAACACGTCTATCTACGGCTCCACCAATACAATCATTGTTGCCCGGTTGGACGCCATGAATGGCGATACGCTTTCGGTAAAATCATGGGGACTTCCCATTGATTCCACCAGTTGGTTCCGTACGGTTGGCGGTCTTGCCTTGTTGAATAAATTGGATAACGGGAATTATGTTCTGTCGGGCCAGGCTTCCGGTGATGGCTATACACCCCTGGGTCCGAAAAATACCTTTCATTATACTGCAGTTGAAATGGGAAGTGATCTGATACCACGAACCGGGTACTCCGTGCAGTCGGATTTCCAGAGCAATTCTTTTCAATTTACTGTGTTTCCCAACGGCGATGCGGCCTATTCACAAATGAAATATATCAGCGGCTATGCTGCCGACATGATTACCGGTTATATACAAAACCGGCAGATTGTGAACGAACGCTTTATTCCTTACCGCGGCATATCAACCGTGTGGACATCCAATTTCGTCCGTTTGCCGGGCGGCGGCACATTGGTGACCCGGCAAAACTATGACAGCCTAACAAAGAAAAGCGGTTTTGAACTCATTAAAATGCACAACAGCGATTCAAGCAGTAGCTGTTTTGGATTTGCAGTCGCGGCTAACCGGATTGTTCCCATGCCGCCCATGATCGCGTATCCAGTATCCTACATAGATATTTATCGCAACCTGGTGCAGGAAACCTTCCGCCCGTTTGTTGGCGTGGTTGACGAAGATCTGCAGCGTACCAATAACTGTGAACAGGTCAGTTATTGTGACACACTGCGCATCATTGCTTCGGAAACGATCCTTTGTTCGGCAAACGAGCTGCTGCTTCGCATCCGGAAAAATACAGCATGTGGCAGTGTTCCCGCCTGGTTTTATCCCGAATCCAATGTCCGGCAGTTTACCTACATCAATGACTCTACCGTGCGGGTGCAGTTCAGCGGCAATTGGGAGGGCTACTTTACCGCGCAGATAAACAGTTGCCGCCAGTTGAAAGATTCTGTGTATGTCCGTGTCTTATCAACGCCGGCCTTACTGGATCTGGGTATCGACAGGCCGCTTTGCCCCGGAAATACAATTCGCCTGAATGCGGGGAAGGGATATGCCTCTTACCGCTGGCAGGATAACAGGACCGATTCCGTGTATACGGTTACAAAACCAGGTTTGTACTATCTAACGGCAACGGATATTTGCGGTGGCGAGTATAAAGATTCCATTACGATAACGGCCGCCCCGCCCATTCCTTTTGATATGGGTCCGGACCGCACCAAATGCAATGGGGATACGCTCCACCTCAGTGCGCCGGATGGCTTTCTCAATTATTCCTGGCGTAACAACTACAATATCAGTTCTACTACCGGGGTATCTGTTGTCGTGAACCCTTTAGTCGATACGGCGTACTACATCAAAGCAGAAAAAACGCCGGGCTGTTTTGCTTATGATACGGTACGTGTAAAGGTCTTCCATTCACCTCCCATCAACCTGGGTGGCGACGTTCGGTTTTGTGCCGGCGACAGCGTTCGCTTTGATGCGGGTACCGGCTTTCTGTCTTATTGGTGGAGCGGTGGACAAACCACCCGGCAGATCATGGCAAAAGCAGCAGGGACGTACAGCGTTACGGGCACCACGGCCGATGGTTGCAAAAGCACCGATACAATCCGCGTATTGCCGGTCTACCCGCTGCCGCAAGTGGGGTTGAACCAGGAAAATAGTCTCTGCGAGGGGGAAAGCAAAACCCTGAACCCGGGCAATTTTGCCGCCTACCAGTGGAGCAATGGCAGTACAGGCCCTTCCTTTACCGTCACTGCAACGGGTACCTACGCGGTCACCGTCACCGATGGCAACGGCTGCAAAGGAAGCGATACCACCCACATCACTACCATTCACCCCCTGCCACAGGGCTTTCTGCCGGCGGATACCGCCATCTGTTCCTATGGTTCACTCGTACTGAAATCCACAACCGACTTTACACGTTATACCTGGAGTAACGGCGCCGGGGCAAAAGCCATCACCATCACACTTCCGGGCCAGTACTGGCTGGAAGTAACCGATAACCGGGGCTGTAGGGGAAGGGACACCGTGGTGGTAAATCCAAAAGATTGTCTTTCGGGTTTTTATGTGCCATCGGCATTTTCACCCAACGGCGATGGCAGGAACGACCTGTTCCGGCCCCTGCTTTTTGGGAATGTAAAACGCTACCGGTTTACGGTCTACAACCGTTGGGGACAGGTCATCTTTCAATCCACGGAGCTGCAGAAAGGCTGGAACGGCAAACTGGCGGGTGTGGCGCTAGAAACCGGTGTGTTTGTCTGGACCTGCACCTACCAGCTGGAAGGAGAGGCACCGCAAACGGAAAAAGGCACGGTGACCCTGATTCGCTAATCGCTCCCGGGAAGGGTTGCGGCCTTTGACCCATCAGCCAGGAACAAAAAACTCATCTCCGCTGTACATAGTGTTCCTTTCAGTAAGCGGCCACAAACAGTCAAGAGCTGGCTGTAGTTTGTAACGACAGCCTATCAAAACCATTGGTAACAGAAAATGCAGTTAGCAAAGAGGCATGAAAGGACCTCTTTACACCGTTGATTTCTATGATTAAAACAAGTAAAAATCAGGCGACTTTGTTCATATATTTTTCGTCCTTATTCACAACAGCCACCACTCTTGCCAACAACTTGCATTTAACCGCATTGAGCACACTCATTTTGTTTTTGCCTTCCGCCACTTTTCTTTCATAGTAGGCCTTCAGTTCCGAATCAAGTTTAACTGCAGTGAGGGAGGCCATGTGCAGATTACACTTTAATTTTTTATTTGCCATGAAGTGCACTTTGGTTTTGCCCCGGATGCTGCTGCCCGAAGTATATTCAAAAGGCGCTACGCCACAGTAGCAGGCCAGCTTGCGTGCATCTCTTAGCTGGGTAAAGCCACCGGTGTAAACCAGCAGGTTTACTGCCGTCACAAAGCCAATGCCCACCACAGAGCTGACGATGAGAAACAGTCGTTTGAGGTTCTCGTCTTCGTTTACAATTTCGATGATCTTAGCTTCGACATTCTTCAAATCTTTGTCAAGAGCAGAAAGCGTGGAGCGGATGGATTTTGCAAGCAGTTTTGCCATTGCTGCATTGCCAGCCTCTTCAAATTCTTTTACCGGTGTAGCCAGTCTTTTTTTGGTGTCCACCAGTCGTTCTCTGAGGGCCGCCAAGTGCTTAATCTTCTGCAGCGTAGCAGAGGTGGGCTTCCACAGCCGCAGGCGTTCCAGATTCTTGGCAGCATAAAGAGCAATGCGTTTCGAATCCACTTTGTCGTTCTTACCCCTGGCAAGGGCTGTTGATTTTTTGATCTGGGCAGCATGTTCAATCCAGGTGTCAATTTCATGACGGGCCAGAAAATCAGTCAGCACAAAGCAGTAAAGACCTGTGGCTTCCATACAAAACAACGTTTGGCTGAAATCCACTTCCAGGGTCGTAAACCACTGCATCAATTCTTCCATGCCTTCTGTATCGTTGGAGAACTGGCGGTGAGTCGAAACACTTTCTTTCAACAAGTTGATATCCAAAGTTCGCTTGGAAACATCCACACCGAAAAAATAGCTGTATTGCTTCATAATGATTCGTTTCAACAATCATGAATAAGAGCTTCTTTGAAACCTTGATAATAGGTCTTGAGTAACCTGAATTTCTATTTGAAGCATCTCTTATCAAAAGGAGGCTGTCTTCATCAACGGCTGTACCTCAAAGTACCCTTGGTGTTATAGTTCACAGCCCCAGTTATGATTGTTGTTATCCACAAAAATGCATTGTCCACAAAGAAAAAAATTAGCAAAAAAAGAAAGTAGTAACAGTAATAGTATTTGATACTAAAACCCTGAATGCAAATCTAAAGGTTGGTGTTCCTTTTGGCGTTTGTGCGATGGCGGCACCAACAACCAAATGAGTTGAAACCTGTTGCTTACCGCTGCCAGTCCCGGGTAGGCTGCTCTTTGCCGCGATGCTCACCTGCCGGAATCGATCCCTTTGATCCGGTCCCAGGTCTCCCGACTGCAGTGGCTGAGCAATTGCTCTGCAACCAGGTTCATTTGCATATACGTCACCGGCTTGGTGATAAAGCCGGCATTATGGGTGAGGGCAAAATGGTAGTCATGATCCGAATTGGAGGTGGTAAAAAGCGCAATGGGTACATCATTGAAAAAGGGAATGGAGCGAAGGATCGGCAGCAGGGTCCGCCCGGAGAGGGCTGGCATGTTCATATCCAGGATAATAAGGCAGGGCTTTTCACCCGTTTTTTCCAGTTCCAGCAGGAAGTCATACGCCTCTTGTCCGCTCGGGAACAGGTGAACCGCAAGGCTGTTTTTATACGGGGAAAGGGCGTCGTTAACAAGATGCAAATCATCTTCGTCGTCATCCGCATAAACAAGGATAGGTTTGGGAAGGCTGGTCTTTTGCATGATAGTGGTGGTAGCGGCAAAGATACAATTCTTCCCTTAAGCGGGCTCATCCGGAGTAAATTCATCCGCGGCGAAATAGTCATCCAGGATGGCCGTATCGGTAAAGCAGTGCACCTCCGCTACCTGCAACCGGTGAACAAGGTAAACTATCCGTACGTAAATGCTCCCGTATTGATAAAGCAGCGACGTTCCGCTCTCTTCTTTTCGTTTGCCGATGTAAACACCCTCCCGTTGCAGGGCATCCATCTGCTCCTCTCGTTCCATCGCTTCAAAAGCCAGGCATAAAGCCGATTGTTGCTGGTTCATTTCCATTCCTTTTCAATAGCCTGTAGCCTGCAAAGGTAGATGCTTCTTTCATCTTTCAAACCAAGGGCCTGCTTGAATGACAGCAGTGAAAAAGGGGCGTAATTTAGGGGGCTGGCTACGGTTGGTGGCAACCATATAAAAATTGTCGTGAACAAGATCATTTACTATAGCGTGCTGCTTCTTTTTATACTGGCGGGAGGAGGGGCCTGCGGCACAAAAAGGGCGTCTTCCGGTGAGAACTACATCAGCTACGAGGTGGACCTGGAAAAACAGGACCTGGAGCTGTACTGGAAAGATGACAACGGGCAGCCATTCAGGAGTATAGGCAGGCTGAAGGCCTGGTTGGAAGGGAAGGGGCAAACGCTGGTGTTCGCCATGAATGCGGGAATGTACAAGCGGGGCAATACGCCGCAGGGACTCTTGATTCAGGACTTTCAACAGCTTGTACCCCTGGATACGGCATCCGGCAGGGGTAACTTTTACCTGAAGCCAAACGGCGTATTCTATACAACAAGAGAGAAAAAGGCGTTCATCGTAACCACGGAGAATTTCAGGAGCGATAGCGATATTCAGTTGGCTACCCAATCAGGTCCGGTGCTGCTGGCAAGGGGCAGGATCCACCCTGCGTTTACAAAAGGTTCAAAAAATGGGAACATACGAAATGGCGTTGGGATTCTTCCAAATGGTAAGGTGCTATTCGCCATGTCGGTAGAGGAAGTGAATCTATACGACTTTGCAACCTACTTCAGGGACAGGGGATGCAGGGAGGCGCTGTACCTGGATGGCCTGGTTTCAAGGACCTATCTTCCGGAGAAGCAGTGGATGCAGACAGATGGAGACTTTGGCGCCATCATCGCCGTAACGGCTGGCAAGTAGAAAGAGCGTAGCTGTCACCAGCAACCCCATAAATCAGGCGCGGAAGAGAGGGTAGCATCAAAAACAGACCTGTATTCCATCAGGATCTTTCCGTTCACCCGTGGTCTTCGCGGATAGCTTTGTGCACGGGCTTGTGGCGAGACCCCTGGGATACGACTGAACAAAACGGGCCTTGAACCGGTTTGCGTAGGAACGCTGTTCCATCCTGCTCTGGCTGCAGGCAGTACAGAGGGGAGCGGTTCTGTACAGTAAAACTGGTTCAGCTCTCTTATGCGGCTGGTTCTGTGTTTTCGGCCCCTGCGGCTTTTTCTCCCGCAAAAACTCCGGGCCGCTCGTTGCGTAGGGCGCAGAAGAGACAAGGCCTCCCCCGGGAACACTTTTCGCACCGGGACAACCCTTTGCTTTTTTGGCTGCTGTCCTTGCTCTTTTAGCGTCGCATGGCGGCTCTCTGCTAAATAGTGCTCCGCAAACCAGCTGGCTATCCATGCTTCTGTACACCCCTTTTGCAGGAATGCCCTGATGCTGCCTACAAGCTGTTGAAACTGGGGCCTTCCTTTTTTCTCCTTTGGCAGCTGCCGGTAAAGCCGGGAGGCAAGAGGTGAAGCAGCTCCCAGCAGCCCCGAACTCCGGCGGGAGCCGGCAAACACCCTGTCTTTCCAGAACCGTTTGCCGCTAAGGGAGCTTTTCCGGCGGGCAAAATAGTCTCCCTCCATCTTGTAAAAACAGATGTCATCAATCGTTCCGGTGATCTTTACGGGACCTGTTTGCCTGGCCATCCCCAACAAAATAACACGCATTCTGCGCAAGTGCAAGCCTTCCAAACCCCAGAACGCTCTACTCCTCTTTTGCAGGAAAAAGTATCGAAAACACCATTCCATCCACCTTGAACCGGGAAAAAAGTGCCTTGATGCCTTATTGCCTTCTCTCCCCATAACTTCTCCTCAACCTTAACCTTTACCTCAGCCTCAACCTCCAATAACACCCGCCACGTAGTAAAGAGTTACCAAATACATACCCCCTATTAACTGCGTTCAAAAGGCAGGTTCCGCACGGAAAAGCCAATAGAAAAGAGCAGGGACTTACCCTTCTTTATTCAAAAGAAACAAATCACTAACCTTTGGTCCGGGAACACGACCCCTCTTTAATCGGCATGTCCTCGCCGCTGGCGGCATTGTACACGGTCAGAAATAGAATAGGTATTTCCGGTCAAAGACGCCCGTTCCCGGCACACAAGAGATCATCATCCCCTCTTTTTATGTGTAGCAAGTCCGTCATCTTTCCGTTATACCCGTTATCCTGTGCCCAATCGCTACTTCCCGGCTTTAGGAACTGCCGGATCATCAAATCATCCGCCTGGGCTGAGAAATGCTGGGTAGGCTTTAACAAATGCAGCCTCCTCCCAACAAAACGCATTTCACTTACAAAACAGGAAGGAACCGGGGACCTCATGTAAAACCATGGATTATTCAACAAGCTTACGCAAATACGTGCCGTAGCCGCTTTTTGCCAAAACTTCAGCCTGTTTGAGCAGTTCATCTTTGTCGATGAACCCCATACGGTAGGCCACTTCTTCTATACATCCTATTTTCGTGCCCTGCCTTTTTTCAATCACTTTTACAAATTCCGAGGCATCACTAAGGGAGTCAAAGGTGCCCGTGTCCAGCCAGGCGGTGCCGCGGTCCAATATGGCTACTTTGAGTTTTCCCTGGCGGAGATATTCCCGGTTTACATCGGTGATCTCGTACTCTCCCCGTGCAGAAGGCTGTATGTTTTTGGCAATCTCCACCACCTGGTTGTCGTAAAAGTAAAGACCGGGTACGGCAAAGCTGCTTTTTGGCGATGCCGGCTTTTCTTCAATGGACAGTACATTGTTGTCCCCGTCAAATTCCACCACCCCATAGCGCTCCGGGTCCGAAACCTGGTAGGCAAAAACATACCCGCCATCAATATCGTTCAGCGCCTGTAACTGGCGTCCTAACCCCGAACCATAGAAGATATTATCACCCAGCACCAGCGCTACTTTGTCCGACCCAATAAAATCGGCTCCCAGCACAAAGGCCTGTGCCAGTCCGTTAGGCACTTCCTGCACAGTATAGGAGAACCGGCAGCCTACTTGTGAGCCATCTCCCAGCAGCCGTTTAAACTGCGGGTGGTCTTCCGGTGTGGTAATGATTAAAATCTCTTTTATACCTGCCATCATCAATATCGACAGCGGGTAATAGATCATCGGCTTATCGTAGATGGGCATCAGTTGTTTTGAGATCGCCCTGGTAATGGGATATAATCTTGTGCCCGAGCCCCCTGCCAGAATAATTCCTTTCATAAATAGGTGTTGCTTTTATAAAGATGAGCTATGAATTTTCAATGCGTGTACTGCTGTTGGTAATACTGCTGATAGGCGCCCGAGGTAACATGCTCAAGCCATTCATTGTTCTGCAGGTACCAGTCGATGGTTTGGCTCAGGCCTTCTTCAAAGGTAACGGAAGGCTTCCAGCCCAGTTCCTGATTGATTTTGGTAGCATCGATGGCGTACCTGCGGTCGTGGCCGGGGCGGTCTTTGACATAGGTGATCAGGCCTTCGCTCTCACCCGCCTTTCTTCCCAGTTTTTCGTCTATCAGGCGGCAGAGCAGTTTCACCAGGTCAATATTACGCCACTCGTTGAAACCACCGATGTTGTACGTTTCGCCGGTCTTGCCCTTGTGGAAAACCGTATCAATCGCCGTTGCATGATCCTTTACATAAAGCCAGTCGCGGGTATACAGGCCATCGCCATACACGGGAAGCGGTTTTTTCTGAATCACATTGTTGATCATAAGGGGGATCAGCTTTTCGGGAAAGTGGTTGGGCCCGTAATTGTTCGAACAGTTGGTCACCACCGCCGGCAGGCCATAGGTGTCATAATAAGCCCTTACAAAATGATCGCTTGCGGCTTTCGAAGCAGAATAGGGGGAGTGGGGGTCGTAAGGTGTTTCTTCTGTAAAGAACCCGGTGTCGCCCAATGCGCCATACACTTCATCGGTAGAGATATGATAAAAAAGCTTGCCTTCGTAAGCACCCTGCCAGTGTATTTTGGCCGTATGCAGCAGGTTGACAGTGCCTACCACATTGGTATACACAAAATCCATAGGCGATACAATGGAGCGGTCCACATGCGACTCGGCAGCCAGGTGAATCACGCCAGTGGGCTGGTGCTGGGTGAACACCCGTTCCAGTTCTTCTGTATCCAACAGGTTCACTTTTTCAAAGCGGTAGTTGGGTGCAGTTTCAATGTCACGAAGATTCTCCAGGTTGCCGGCATAGGTCAGCGCATCCAGGTTGATGATGCGGTACTGGGGGTACTTGTTCACAAACAACCGCACCACATGCGAACCAATAAACCCGGCACCGCCGGTGATAAGAATTGAACGTTCAGATTTCAAAGCCATGTGAAGATTTTTACGATTGCAACATACAATAAACAATGAGATAATGGTTACGGAACCCTTCCCTGGGTAACAATAGTCTTTGTATGGCAACACATATTTTCCCCCCTTGACCACAAATTTTTTAAGAAATCCGCTCCCGTTGACCCCAGCCGGCACAAGGCGAAAACCGGTATTGTTGATTCAAAGAAGCTGTAACCGGCATACTCCTCCTGCCTGTCTGGTGTCAATGGTTTGGAACTACGGTCTCTGTTTACTTTCTATGCCAGGAAAGAGGAATGCCCGATAAGCAGGCAGGCAATTCAATCGCTGTAGCATAGGATGAAATGCCAGGAAGAACAAGTTCATACCCGTTTTTAATCGATAGCCATTTTGCTGGGCACATATGCTTCCGGCAATAGGCTGGTTGTGATGTAGGCCAATTGCAGGATGGAGAAAGAGCTGGCTGGGTAAAAGAACCTGGGAGGATCATAGAACGATAGGCATCCTTTCTTCCCGTAGTCCTGGTTGTTGCAATAACCGGTCACCCGGGGAAGTGCTGATGGTGACATTGATGGCGAAATCTTTTACCTGGGAAAAACCATGATCCACCTGTTTTCGCAGGTGAAGATGTTTCGGTTCACGCACCGTTGAACAGCAACGGGAAAAACTGCCCTTCCATCTTTTCGCCTTTTTTGATTGGCGGCACGCCCTGTAATAAAACATCATCCGAATTGGACCGGGTGCCATCGGCAAATACGTTCAGCACAAAAGCCCTGCGTTGTTTATCGGAGCGGTTCTCGTATGAGCCGTGCACCATCAGGGGGTGGTGAAACGTGGCGTAACCTTTTTTCAGTTCTATAGGCACCGGTTTGAATGCTGCCTTTTGTTCTTCGGTAAGGTACGGCTGCAGGCCTTCCATGTCACCGGCCAGTTCCGGTTTGTCCAGCAGTCCCCAGCGGTGACTGCCGGGCACATAATACAGGCAGCCGTTTTCGGTGGTGGCATCGTCCAGTCCTACCCAGCAGGTGAGGTGTTGAATGGGGCCGGTGCGGGTCCAATAGGAATAATCCTGGTGCCAGGCTACCACGCCGCCATGGTGTGCCGGCTTGCAGAACAACTGGTCGTGCCAGAAGCGTACGCCCCGGTTTCCTAAAAGCTGGCTTGCCGCCATCACAAAGGCCGGGTTCCAGAGTACATCATGAAAACCTTCGGTGATGCGCCAGGCGCCCAGTGCATGAAACAGCACCGTATCAGCATCGGTAGATTCATTGCTGTGAAATTCATAAAACAGGTGGTGTGCCGGGTGCGAAGGGTCGGCAAGAAGCTGCAGTTCTTCCCTGAGTTTTTCCACCTGCCACTCTTCCAGCAGTTTCACGTTGCTGATGTAGCCGTATTCGGCAAAATGATCCAGTTGTTCCTGCGACAGTTTGTACCGCTCCCATTCTTCAGCCGATGGTGGCCATTGAAAAAGCGAAGACAATAATTGATGGTGAGCCGAAAGGTCTTCTACGGGAGTTGCCGTTGTCATATAGCGTTGTTTAGGGTGATGAAACGGTGTCAATTCTATTGCCGTTGGAAAAATTGGGAGGAAGCCTTTGTGCTGCATCAACTTTCGCCACCTGCTTCCCGCTCCACGGTGATGGTATAATCGCCCATCAGCGCGGCCAGTCCGCCAACTGCCGCCAGTACGGGTGCAAACAGGGCGCCCACCACACCAACCGTCAGCGGAAAGCTCATAAGCTCCTTGCCAGCCTGGTCTTGAATGATGATCTTGCGGATATTGCCTTCCCGGATCAGTTCCTTGATCTTGTTGACCAGGTTTTCGCCAGTGACTTTAAAGGATTCGTAGGTTGTAGGCATCGTTTGTATTTAAGTTTAAAACTACTGTTTTTGGACCATATCCGATGGAATGAGAAGGGGCACTCAAATGGAGGATAACAGCTTTCGGCCGCAATGGAAAAAGGAGGGGCCAGGATCCGGTTTTGGGTGAACAAAAAAATAAATTGATCAAAGAACACAGGCTGCATAAATTTTCATAATCTTCCGCAAGCTGAATATTTTTATGACCGGCCCGGTTACTTTTGCCGCAACTTAAAAAAGCCTTTGTGGAAGCGATTCAAGCCATTATTGATTTTATCCTGCATATCGACAAGCACCTGGTAGCTATCGTTAGTGATTATAAAACCTGGACTTACCTGATCCTGTTCCTGATCATTTTTGCGGAAACAGGTCTTGTGGTGACGCCCTTTCTACCAGGCGACTCCCTGTTATTTGCCGCAGGCGCTATTATTGCCAAGCCGGAAAGCGGTCTAAGCATCCTGTTGATGATAGGTATCCTGATCATCGCTGCCATACTTGGCGATATGGTGAATTACCATGTCGGTAACTATATCGGTCCTAAAGCGTTTAGCGGCAGGTACAAACTGCTGAAAAAAGAATACCTCGAAAGAACACAGGCGTTTTATAACCGGCATGGCGGCAAAACCATCATATATGCCCGCTTTATACCTATCATCCGCACATTTGCACCCTTTGTAGCCGGCGTGGGTACCATGCCGTACAGCCGCTTTGCATTTTATAACATCATCGGTGCGGTGCTTTGGGTAGCCAGTTTCCTCCTGCTGGGCTACTTCTTTGGCGGGCTTCCTGTTATCAAAAACAATTTCACCTATGTAATCTTTGGTATCATTATCCTCTCTGTCCTGCCGCCCTTAGTTGAATTGGTGCGGGAAAAGATCCGGAAAAAGAAAGAAGAAAAAGGATAAGCCGGCCCGCCTGTCCAGCGGTTGCAGGATGAGAGGTAGCTTCCGTTCTGAAAGCGCAAAGGTGCGGAACTGCGCTTCACTCCAACAGCCTCGCTCTGCAGAGCAGCAGGCATAAAATTGGCCGCCAAAAGGGATCAAGCCTTACCTTTATGGCGTGAGAAAAGCTTTCGCTGCCTTTTTTCTGTCCACTATGCTTTTAGCGCAATCGCCCCTGCAGCAATTGCTCAAGCTTCCTGTGCTGGTGGCGCATTATGGCGAACACAAGATCCGCAGCCACGGCGAAATCTCTTTCCTGGAGTTTATCAACCTGCACTATTTCACCAGCCATCCCGATGACGGCGATTACGACCGCGACCAGCAGCTGCCGTTCCGCACCAGCGAAGTGATCATGATCAGCAGCACGGTGGTAGTGCCCGAACAGATTATACCCCATTTTGAGCCTCCTGTTTTTGAAGAAAAAACCTACCCGCTGATCAACATTACAGGACCCTTTTCACATTTTACGTTCGACATCTGGCAGCCTCCCAAATCCTGCTGATCTCTTTTCATTTTCTATAGCTGCAGCCGGGCACTTGCCCCGGCGCATTCCCTTTTTCCATTGCTTTTTTATTGTGATTCAACATGCTGACAAAGATCATTGCGTTCTCCATACGCAATAAACTGATTGTGGGGCTGATGGTAATTGCCCTTACCGCTTACGGTATATACAACCTCACCAAACTGCCCATTGATGCGGTGCCGGACATTACCAACAACCAGGTACTGGTGATGACGCCTTCCCCTTCACTGGGAGCGGCCGACATTGAGCGGCTGATTACCTTTCCTATTGAACAGGCTACCCGCAACATTCCCGGTATTATCGAGCAGCGATCGTTTTCCCGCTTCGGGCTTTCGCTGGTCACCATTGTATTTGACGACGAAACCGATGTGTACTGGGCCCGCCAGCAGATCAGCGAAAAACTGGTACAGTTGCAGGACCAGATACCCCCTTCGCTGGGCACACCCACACTCGGACCGGTAACCACCGGGCTGGGAGAGATTTTCCAGTACGTGGTGCGACCCAAACCTGGCTACGAGGCCCGCTACACACCGCTGGAGTTGCGCACCATCCAGGACTGGATCGTTCGCCGCCAGCTCCTGGGCACTCCCGGTGTGGCCGATGTAAGTTCTTTTGGCGGTAAGCTGAAACAATACGAGATCAGCGTGAACTATGATCGCCTGAAAGCCTACAACCTCACCATCGGTGATGTGTTTTCTGCACTGGAAAATAACAACCAGAACACCGGCGGTGCCTATATTGAAAAAGGACCCACGGTGCTGTATATCCGTACCGAAGGGTTGATCAAAACCGAAGAGGATATTGCCTCTATTGTTATCAAGCGACTGGGCGATGGTATCCCCGTTTCAGTTGGCGATGTTGCCACGGTGCAGATCGGCCACGCCATCCGCTACGGTGCGGTGGCTTACAACGACAAGGGCGAAGTGGCCGGTGCGGTGGTGATGATGCTGAAAGGCGAAAACTCTAACCAGGTCATCAAGGACGTAAAGGACAAGATTGCACAGATTGAAAAAACCCTGCCCGAAGGCGTGATGATCGAAGCCTTTCTCGATCGGACAAAGATGGTAAACAGCGCCATTGGCACCGTAGAGCGCAACCTGGCCGAAGGTGCCCTGATCGTGGTCTTTATCCTGGTGATCTTCCTGGGCAATGTGCGGGCCGGACTGCTGGTGGCATCGGTGATACCGCTGTCCATGCTCTTTGCCGTGATCATGATGAACATCTTTGGCGTTAGCGGTAACCTGATGAGTCTTGGTGCCTTGGATTTTGGATTGATCATCGATGGCGCTGTAATTATTGTAGAAGCCGTGATGCACCGCCTGCACCAGAACAAAACCTTCCAGGGTTTGATGCGTGTCAGTCAAAAGCAGATGGACGACGAGGTGGAATACTCGGCCGGCAAAATGATGAATGCCGCCGTCTTTGGCCAGATCATCATCCTGATCGTATACCTGCCCATTCTTTCGCTGCAGGGTATCGAGGGCAAGATGTTCAAGCCCATGGCGCAAACAGTAGCCTTTGCGATCCTGGGTGCCTTCCTGCTTTCGCTCACCTATATCCCCATGATGAGTGCCCTGGTGCTGAGCAAAAAGATCAGCCACAAACCCACCTTCTCCGATAAAATGATGGCAAAGCTGGAGCGCTGGTACAAACGGGCCCTGGTAAAAGCTTTGGTGATACCAAGGCTCCTGGTCGGTGCTGCGTTTTCACTCTTTTTGGTTGCTGTTGTAGTCCTGATGAACATGGGCGGCGAATTTATTCCCAAGCTGGAAGAAGGCGATTTTGCCGTTGATACCCGGGTGCTTACCGGCAGCTCGCTCACTACCACCATCAACTCCACCCAACAGGGTGCCCGGGTGCTGCTGCAAAAGTTCCCGGAAGTGGAGAAGATCGTGACCAAGATCGGCAGCGGCGAGATTCCCACCGATCCCATGCCCATGGAAGCTTCCGACCTGATGGTGATCCTGAAGCCCAAAGACGAATGGACTTCCGCTGAAACCTTTGACGAGCTGGCCGAGAAAATGGGCAAGGCCCTTTCGGAGGTGCCCGGCATCACCACCGGTTTCCAGTTCCCGGTGCAGATGCGTTTTAATGAGCTGATGACCGGCGGCCGGCAGGATGTGGTGGTGAAGATTTTTGGCGAGAATCTCGATACACTGGCCCGCTATGCTGAAAGGCTGGGTGTGATGGTCAACCGTGTAGACGGCGCAAGGGACGTGTACGTAGAAGCTATCACCGGACTGCCGCAGATCGTTGTAGATTACAACCGGGCTGCCCTGCGACAGTTTGGCCTTGGTATAACGGATGTGAACAATACGGTGCAGGCTGCCTTTGCCGGTGGCATCAGCGGGCAGGTATTTGAAAACGAACGCCGGTTTGACCTGGTGGTGCGGCTGGAAGGCGGATTGCGCAAAGACATTGAGGATGTGCGCAACCTGCAACTCCAAACCCCCTCCGGTATGCAGATACCGCTGCAACAGGTAGCAGCTGTCGACATTAAAGTAGGACCCAACCAGATCCAGCGGGAAAATGCACAGCGCCGGATCAGTGTTGGCTTCAATGTTCGCGGCCGCGATGTGGAGAGCATCGTAAACGAACTGCAACAAAAAGTGGATAAGGAGCTGAAATTACCCGCCGGTTACTATGTTACCTACGGCGGCCAGTTTGAAAACCTGCTGGCTGCCAAAAAACGGTTAGCCATCGCTGTGCCTGTGGCCCTGCTCCTGATCTTCCTGATGCTTTATTTTGCCTTTGGCTCCCTGAAACAGGGCCTGCTGGTGTATTCCGCCATCCCCCTTTCGGCCATTGGCGGTGTGTTTGCGCTCCTGCTGCGGGATATGCCCTTCAGCATCTCGGCCGGTATTGGCTTTATTGCGCTGTTTGGCGTGGCGGTGCTTAATGGGATTGTACTGATCACCGAATTCAATCACCTCAAAAAGGCCGGTGTGCACAACATCCGCGAACGCATTTTCCAGGGAACCCAAACCCGCCTGCGTCCTGTACTGATGACCGCTTCGGTGGCTTCACTTGGCTTTTTGCCCATGGCCATCAGCAACGGTGCCGGAGTCGAGGTTCAGCGGCCCCTGGCTACGGTGGTGATCGGTGGCTTGCTTACCGCCACCCTGCTTACCCTGTTTGTATTGCCGGTGCTTTACCGTTGGTCGGAAAAAGAAACAAAATTTTCGCTCCTGAAAAAAGACAGCATGAAACCTTCTTTCACTACGGCAAAACTGTTGCTGCCGTTTCTTTTTGCGCTGCTGGTAGACGCTAACGTTTATGCACAGCTGCCGATTACCTTGCAGGCGGCGCTGGACACAGCTCTTTCCCGTAACTACAGCCTGCAGGCTGCCCAATTACGCACCCTTGCCGCACAAAAAGCCGAAGGTACAGCGGTGGACCTGCCGGCTACCGGCGCCACCCTTGAATACGGCAGCATCAACAGTGCGTATGGGGATACAAGGCTGGGCGTTTCGCAAAGTTTTTCCTTCCCGGTGGTGTACCGCCGGCAACGGCAATGGTTAGAAGCCCAGACCGATGTTTTGCGGTTTGGTGAACAGGAGATCCGCCGGCAATTGCGTAAAGAAGTGACAGCGCTCTATTACCAGCTGCTCTTGTTGCAGGAAAGAAAAGGACTGCTGCTGCGTTCGGATTCCTTGTTCCAGGATTTCCTGGAGCGGCAGGAACGCCGCTTTGCGGTAGGTGATATCAATGTGCTGGAAAAAACTACGGCCGAAACCCAACGCATGCAGATTGCGGCACAACTGCAATGGCTGGAGGCCGACAGGGCCACGGTACAGGCGCAGTTCAACTCCCTGCTCAATACAGGAGCCGTATATGTGCCAGCCGGCAGCAGTGCGAAGGCCGTACTCACCGTATTGCCTGATCTCTCGATCCTGCCGAACCACCCTTCGCTGCGCATGCAGCAACAGGAGCAACAGGTGGCCTTTCGTGAAATTGATGTGCAGAAAGCCAAACTGCTACCGCAGCTTTCAGTGGGGTATTTCAACCAGTCTATCCGCGGTGTGCAGAACATCGGTGGCGTGGAAAAATTTTACAGCGGCGGCACCCGGTTTTCATCGGTGATGGCAGGGGTGAACATCCCCCTTTTCCGGCAGGCACAAAAGGCCCGCATTGCAGCCAGCCAGTTGCAGTACGAAGTGGCCGGTGCCGAATACAGGGAAGCCCTTCGCCGGCAAAAAGCAGCGCTGGAAAGCCTGCTGCTGCAATACGGCAAAGCCGAAGGCCAGGTACAGTATTACGAGAGTCATGCCTTGCGGCAGGCAGCCCTGTTAAGAGAGCAGGCGAGCTTAAAACTGCGCAATGGCGATATCAGTCATATTGAATGGATCCTGCTGATCAACCAGGCCATTCAACTGGAAGCCGGTTATTTTTCCGCCCTCCAGGACTGGAACAACACGGTGATTGAACTGGCCTCGTATTCCAATTTTTAAATCATTGCACAAATGAAAAAGAACTTTTTTCTCAGTCTATTTTTCCTTTGCTTATTTGCCTGCAACAACGACAAACAATCCACCACGGTAGAATCAGAAACAACAACAATAGATGAAAATGTTGTGGCCTTGACCGACGCCGAAATGAAAACGGCCGGCATGGTCCTGGGGAAGCCGGAAAAAGGCGTTACCACCACGCAACTGAAGGTGGCAGGCACTATCGAAGTGCCGCCGCAGAATATCGTTTCCGTCAGTTTCCCTATGGGAGGTTACCTCGTTTCCACGAGGCTGATGCCTGGCATGTATGTGAGCCGCGGACAGGTGTTGGCAGTGATGCAGGACCCTTCCATCATCCAGATGCAGCAGGACTACCTGGTAGCCCGTTCCCGTGCCGGCTTTTTGCAAAAAGAGTACGAGCGGCAACGCCTGCTGAATGCTACCAAAACCACCAGTGATAAAGTGCTGGAACAAACCCAGAGCGAGTACCAGACGCAACGCATCATGGCCGGCAGCCTGCGGGAAAAACTGCAGCTGGTTGGCATCAGCGCAGCTTCGCTAACGGAAAACAATATACGCCGAACCGTCACCATCAATGCACCTATCAGTGGCTATGTGTCTGCGGTGAATGTGAACATTGGCAAATACGTCAATCCGTCCGATGTGTTGTTTGAACTGGTAAACCCCGCCGACATTCACCTTGCCCTGAGGGTTTTTGAAAAAGACCTGAACCTGGTTCAGCCCGGGCAGCGGGTTAGCGTAATGATGGTGAATAATCCCGGCCGCACGTATGAAGCCAGGGTAAAGCTGATTACCCGCAACCTGGATAACGACCGCAGTGCCACGGTGCATTGTCATTTTACCGGTGCCAACAAAGAACTCCTTCCCGGCATGTTTGCCAATGCGGTGATTGAAACAACAACGCAGGAGGCCATCACCGTGCCCGAAGAAGCCGTGGTGCTCTGGGGCAATAACCACTACCTGTTTGTGCAGGAGGCGCCCGGCCGTTTCCGGATGCAGCCGGTGGTGGCGGGCACTACGCAGGAAGGGAAAACAGCCGTGTCGGCAGAAGGGCAGGACCTGCTTTCGCAAACGGTGATTACCGCCAATGCGTATACGGCATTGATGAAACTGCAGAACAAGGCGGAGGAGTAGGGTGGATAGTTGATATTGGATATGTGATAGTAGGATAGCGGATGGTATTGCTGCGAAGATTAGGGTTGTTCAGCCAGGGCTTTGACGGCGCCGTTCATGCGAATGAAATTGTTACGGGTATCCTCACCGATCTTTTTCAAAATTGTTGACGAAAGAATTCCGGAGAACTGCTCGCCATGCGTCAGTTTTACCTGCCGGGGCCCCAGTTCCTCAATTTCGAAATAATGATGGCCATCAAAAAGACCTTTCACTACAAGGCTGCCCAGCCAATCGAAGTACCGGTAAGGGACAACCGAAAGCACAGTGGGTTTGAAAACAAATTGTTTGTCGCCGTTGCGCAGGGTGTTCTTCAGTTTTTTGGCTTTGGCCAGTTCACCTTCCACATTTACAATAAAGGGGTTCCATTGCGGATAGCGGGAAAAATCGGTGAGGATAGCCCAGACCTTTTCTTTTGATGCATTGATAACGATCTCTGTTTTAATCTGCTTGTTCATACATTTTGTTTGTACAACAAAAGTAGAACGGCAGGCTCCCCTTCTCCATTAACAATTGTAAAGAAATAGAAGCGTGATCGGACAGTAGATAGTTGATAATAGGATATCGTTATACCACACCGTGTTCTCTCACTTATTATTGGCCGATCATCCGCTTGCGGATGCGGCTCAGCGAAACGGGTGTAATGCCCAGGTAGGAGGCAATCATATGGTGTGGTACCCTTAGCAGCAGGTCACCGTGTTGGGCGGCAAATTTGCGGTAGCGTTCTTCCGGGCTATCCAGGATAAAGGAAGAAAGCACCTGTTGTGCATTGATAAAACGTTGTTCCGCAATTTTCCGTACCACGATATTCATTTTCGGCAGTTCCTCGTACAGTTGCTGCAGCCGGTTGTAAGATATCACCAGCAGGTCGCAGTCTTCCAGTGTTTCCAATGTTTGGTTGCTGGGTGCCTGTCGCAAAAAACTATCGTAGCTGCTGGCAAACAGCCCCTCGCGAAAAATAAAACCGGTGATCTCTTCGCCGTCCTTTGTGTAGTAGAGTCGTACCAGTCCTTTTACGATAAAATAAAGCTCCCTTGCAATTTTGCCTTCTTCGGTGAGGACAAATTTTTTCGGTACCTGCCGGAAGGTGAACGCATCTTCCAACACCTGTTTTTCTTTTCCGGTGAAGGAAACAAAGGGGAGAATATAGCGGTAGATGGTATCAAACATAAAGGGTAAAAATATTCTGTTTTGCGTGAAAGCCGCCTTGCCATCTGCTGGCAAGAAAGTTTCTGTACCTTTTCTTTTACCTCACAAATATGAAAATACTGGTGATAGAAGACGAGCCGGAAATGCGGGCAAACATTGTTCGCTCCTTGGAAACGGAGGCCTACGTGGTAGAGTCTGCGGAAGATTATTATGCTGCCAGGGAAAAGCTGGGCATCTACCAGTACGATTGTATTCTGCTGGACATTGGCCTGCCGGGCGGCAGTGGCCTGGCCCTGCTGAAAGAACTAAAAAAAGAAGGACTGCAAAGTGGCGTCATTATCGTTTCGGCCAAAGGTTCAATTGACGATAAAGTGGAAGGGCTGAACCTCGGTGCCGACGATTACCTGCCCAAACCCTTCCACATGGCCGAACTGCATGCCCGGGTGAAATCGCTTATTCGCCGCAAAACACTGGGTGGGAGTACGGTGGTGGAAGTAGGCAACCTGCGCATCGATACGGAACGACGAACGGTAAGGGTTGGCGAAGCAGAACTTTCTCTCAACCGCAAAGAATATGACGTACTGCTTTACCTGGTGACGAACAAGGGTCGCCTGGTAGCCAAAACCGCACTGGCCGAACATGTGTGGGGCGATACCATTGATGAAGCCAACAGCTTTGACTTTATTTATTCGCAGATCAAAAACCTGCGTAAAAAACTTAAGGACCATGAGGCTGAAGTGGAGATCAACGCTGTGTATGGTGTGGGATATAAACTTGTGGAGACATGAAGCTGCTGAATTATACCACCACTTACCTGGCAGGACTCCTGCTGGTGATCATTACCATCTGGGCAGCTATTTTTTATTATGCCATGCTCGATGAGATCTACGACAGTATCGATGATGGCCTCGACAACCAGAAAGGACTGATCATCCAGAAAATAACAGTAGACTCTTCGATCTTGCGGCAGGGTGATTTTAATGAAGGCGGTTTTCTGATCCGGGAGATCAGTGCTGCTAAGGCCTTGAATTTTTACGACCAGTACATCGACACCACCATGTATATGCAGAACGAACGGGAATATGAGCCCGTGCGGTTGTTGCGAACTGTATTTGAGCACCAGGGCCGGTATTACCAAATGAGTGTGTATACCTCCATGGTAGAAGAAGACGACCTGGTGATGGAATTATTATATGCCCTGCTCTGGCTCTATTTCGGGTTGCTCGCTACCATACTGCTGCTGAATAATTTTTTGCTGAAGCGAATCTGGAAACCTTTTTACCGGCTCATAAAACAACTGAAAACATTCCGGCTGGAGAAGCCATCTATACAGGTATCGCCAACGCGTATTGAAGAATTTCGTTTGCTGAACGATGCGGTGCAGCGGTTGCTGCAAAGCAATATTGCCAGCTACAACAGCCAAAAGCACTTCATTGAAAATGCTTCCCACGAACTGCAAACGCCGCTGGCCATCAGCATCAATAAACTGGAGGCGTTGGCCGAAACAGGTGATCTCAATGAAGAGCAGTCACGCCTGCTGGCAGCGGCGCTGGATAACCTGGAACGGCTCACACGGCTGAACCGGTCACTGCTCCTCTTATCACGCATCGAAAACAGGCAGTTTACCGCTACAGAAGCTGTCAATCTGAATGCATTGGTGAAAAAGATTGCCGGGGATTTTGAAGACCAGTTTGCCTTCGGAGAGGTTTCTTTTTTGCTACGGGAAGAAGCCACAGTAACGGTGCAGATGAATGCCGACCTGGGAGCGATCCTCATCACCAACCTGTTAAAAAATGCCCTGGTGCATAACAGGCCCGGTGGCTCTGTAGAAGTGATGCTGCAAAACAATGCGCTGCAGGTTTCCAATACAGGAAACGAAATGCCACTGCAGCCAGAGAGTCTATTCAGCCGTTTTCAAAAACAATCAACGGCAGGTACATCTACCGGCCTTGGCCTTTCTATTGTAAAAGCCATTGCCGATCTCTACGGTTTTACTGTTTCTTATGATTTTAAAAGCAGGCACTACTTCCGGGTACAATTTGCCAGCTGAGCTTTTGTTTTCCCATTTCTTTCCCAAATTGCTTTGGAGCTTTGTGGGAACAAAATGGAAAAGGGTATGGTGAAAAAGATGATAGGTGCATGTGTAGTGGCAGGCTTGCTGACAGCCTGCAGCAACCAGGAAATTTCTTCGAGCAAAGTACCGTCGGTGGTGCTGAATGCCATCAGCGAACGTTACCCCGCCAAAGAAGAAGTGGAATGGAAAAAACGGGGTAATCTCTACGAAGCAGAAATTGACCTGAACGATAGTGTAGATGTAACCGTGCAGGTAAACGAAGTGGGACAGGTGATGATGCAGAAACAGGATATTGCCACGGCAGAATTACCGGCCGCTATCCAATCTGCCATTCAGGGACAATACCCCGGTTATACCATTGACGAAGTGGAAAAAGTTACCAAAGGCGGAATGGAATATTACCAGCTGGAACTGGAGGCAGGCGGTAAAAAGGACAAAAAGCTAGTGTTCTCGGCTGACGGAAACGAAAGCACAGGCACAGATTTCTGGGATTAAAGAAGCGTAAATGAAACCTTATTTGTAAACCTAAACAATGAAAAAATGCGGTTTGGATTGTTAGTGATTGTAGTGATATTGATTGGCGGATTTATTTTTTGGAGAGATATTACGGGGGTTGTAAAAGGCACGAAAACCACCGGTACAGAAGCCACCATAATAGAAACAAAGAAAGAGAGCGCTGAAAACGAAGCCTGGGCCGGAGGGGTAAAGGTTGCGCAGAAGTGGGACATGCCCGCCGTGCTGAAAGAAATATCAGGTATAGCTTACATGGACAACGAACGTTTTGCCTGTATACAGGATGAGAAGGGAGTGATCTACATCTACAACCATGCATCCGGTAAAGTGGAAAAAGAGATTCCGTTTGCATCGCCCGGCGATTTTGAAGACATTGCGCTGGTAGAAGGAACGGCATGGGTGGTACGTGCCGACGGAAAGTTGTTTGAAGTGGACATGAACAGTGGCAAAGCCAAACAACACAGCACGCCGCTCACCGAAGCACACAATATTGAAGGATTGGCTTATGACCAGGCCAATAACCGCCTGCTCCTGGCCATAAAGGACGAAGAGCCCGGCGGCGCTGCTTACAAAGGAATTTATGGCTTTAACCTGTCCGGCAAAACGCTGGCAAGGGAACCTGTTTTCAGGATCGATCTGGAACACGAGGTCTTTGCCTCCGGTAAAGGCAAAAAAGGCAAAGCCATCAAGCCGGCAGCGATCGGCATTCATCCTTCCACAGGTGATATTTATGTGACCGATGGTCCTAAATCGCGGTTGCTGATCATGGATAGCAAGGGCTCTATCAAAGAACTGGTACAACTGGGCAAGGCCTTTGAGCAGCCCGAAGGGTTAACATTTAGTCCCGAAGGTGATTTGTACATTGCCAACGAAGGCAACAAAGGGGCAGGAAATATCCTGGCGGTGACGCTGCCGTAAGATGCTGTGCCGATACAAAAGGAGCGTTGTCATGAAAGGCAGCGCTCCTTTTGTATTCAGGAGTTTCTGAAATACGATAACATAGCCGTTGCTATATAAAAGGATGCTTTTGCAACAGTGTTAGGCTTTGCTTTTCTGCTGCTTCTTTTTGGATGCTTTTGCCCGTCCGTTGAATGCAAGGCACAGATCAATCCAATAGGCAAGCTCTTTTTTGACTGCAGTGCTGCCGCTGTCACATAGCAGTACGCTTGCAGGATTTTCCCTTTCATGATCATCGGTTCAACACCTGCTTTTTCAGCAAGGCTCTCATGCAATGCGGGGTCAAAGCGACACATCAGGTTGTTGCCGCTCACACAAACGCATAGTTTGTCGTTGATCAAAAAGGCCAGTCCACGGAACATTTTCTTTTCTTCAATATGCAGTGCAGGAAACGGAACAAGATACTCCCTGACGCTGTTGGCAAGTTGTATGTCATACGCCATATGGGTTCAAATCTATTTTAGATGGTTGCAGCTATCCACTTGTTAATGATGGTAGTCAGCGGTTCTTTGTTTTCTTTTATCGCTGCTATGTTTCTGAGGCTGGCAACAGCCCTGTCATTTGTTTTCCACAGGAGTGCAGACCACCCGTTTCCGCAATTAAATTTTTTTAGACGGCACCTTCGCCTTGGCACCACAATGAAAAATCAGTTGCACCTCTTTGGGTGGATGAATTCTCATTGTTATCAATACTATAATTGGGGTCATTCCATTTTATGTCTTCCGTTAGCCTGCTGCTCGCCAGTAAAATATAGCTATGTAACCGTTCAATTCCTTCCCGAAACGGGTGCGACTGTTCATCCGGAAGCTTTGTGACGTCGCTGATCAGCGGTAGGGCTTGATGGCTCATGCTATACTGTTTCACTCCAGGTGCAGAGTGTAATGGCTGCTTAAAATAAAGAAAGATGTTCAATTACAGTATTGCATTTCACGGCTAATGAAAACCTGCTGCTTGTAACGCGGTATTTTTGCATCACTTCTTCTCCAGCCACAAACTTCCGCCGGTGTTTTGATAACAGAGGGGCATTGCTGCAAAGGCTTCTCTATGATGCTTATGGAGATAGTCGGAAAAAAGCCTGATCTCAAAGTCGTTGTTATACATCAGGAAAGCTTTCAGAAAATAACTTTCATTCCAGTTCCGTCCATTAAGTACCCAGTTCTTTGGATATTCAAACGGGTAAAACACATCGTGAAAATGAATAAGTACACCCGGTTGTAGAACCGGCAAAATGTCGAAAAGAATGTAATTGACATCGCTTCCTGTTTTTACCACATGGGTGCTGTCGATAAACAAAACATCACCTGCTGTGAGCTGCGCAAAAACATCCAGTGGAACCGCTTGTACACCGTGCTCCAGGATCGTGGTAGATGTTTTATCCTTTTTGCGGATCAGGGAGTACAAGCGCTTCGGGTAGGGTTCTATAAACGTGAGCTGAACCTGGTTGCGAAAAAAGATCTCATTTGTATCCAGCATGGCAGCCGATGAAAACCCCGAGCCGATCTCGATGATACGTTTGGGTCTGTAGTGGCGCATTATACTGTACAGCAGGATGCCATCGGTGTAAGCATAAAAATCGTTGCATAAGTAGTAGCGTAGGTTCTTTTGCCTGTTATGGCTGAAAGGAAGATCCTTGTAATAAGCCTGCAGGTTGTTGAGCAGCCTTGTTTGCTTTTGCGCCTGCATGTCTATACCGACGATTCCATCGGTGTGCTCTCTGTGCCAGATTTCGTGTTCTTTTTTCCTGATCTCGTCTACCGAAACAATCACTGAATAATAATGGCCGGGGGCATAGCAGGCGTTCTTTTTAAAGTTCTGGTTCTCGGCATAAATGGATGTGAGAGAAGACACCCTGCGAAGGATGTTCCCGAAATGTTTGTGTGGTCTCATGAACGTAGGTCTTGGGTTTGGTTTATGGTTCACATGTAACGTCTCCCGGAATTTGTTGCGTATAATCCCAAGGCATTTTATATTTTCTTTATGAGGGAGTAGACAGGTATTGATTAGAGAAAACCTTCAATACAGGCTTCGTTCCCTTTACGGTGGTTCATACCCGTTCCTTTCATTTCAAATATTTGGCGGAAAACTTACTGTGGACATCATACTTCTTCCCCCTTCCGTGCAAAGAAGTTTCGTAGGTACAATTGCCCGCTGATGCTTAAGGCGTCAGTTAAAAAAATGCATTGACTGTGCATACTGTAAAAGCGGAAAGCGGCAAGTTAAGCCTGCTATATGTATTGCTTTCAAAAGCATCTTCCTTACACCTTCTCTACCTGGAAGAACAGGAGTGCATGATCGGAATAGGTGTCGATCCATTTTGCCTGTTCGGCTTCCGTTTCCAACTGGGGCCAGCCCCGTACATCCACCGGCGCACCGCCCATATTTTTAAATTGCATGTGGCTGGCCGCAATCACATGATCCAGGTTGCTGCGCGGAAGCCCGGCGGGGCCATTCCACCAGGTGTAAGGCTGGTTCTTTTCCAGGCGTTTCATCTTTGCCTTCTTAGCGCCGCTGTCCAGTTTTTGCAGCTCAAAATCCACGATAATCTCCCGCTGAAAGGGATAGCTCATGCCCATGGTATTCAGGTCGCCCAGGAAAATATAATTGGCAGGTCCTTCGCCGGCAGCGGCAGAAGCTTTGTCCAGCGTTTTGCGAAACGCAAAGGCCCGTTCAAACATATCATCGCGTAAGCCCAGCCCAATGGGTTTGGTACTGCTTTTGGTGTGCAGGAAGAGAATGGGATAGTCGGAGCCATCTACGTTCACTGTCAGCAGGGCGCCGGGCCGCAGGTAGGTGTTGCCGGATTTGAACGTGACCTTCTGGGTAAAAAATGCAGTCAGGTTTTTTTTCACTCCCACCAGGATCTCCTGCGTCTGTGGCCCTTCCGTGATGTGAAACTGGTAATTGGGCATCTGGGCCACCAGCGCTGCATACACCGCCGCACTTTCCACTTCGTACAGGCCAAATACATCGGGGTTTTGTTCTTTTAAAAATTGCAGCACCCGTGTAATACGTTCAGGGTTGTTTTTAAAGTGCTCCACGTTCCAGGATGCCACGGTAAATGCTTTTGCCATTGGTGATGGATTGTGAAAGATTAAAAAGGACTCAACAGGGAAGAAGGATTGTGCTGTCCCTTCTAATTTACAGAAAAATGCGTTGACAGGTGTACAACGGGTGATTTCCTTATCGGGGGCAGATGGTTTGGTCTGTCTCCCGCACTGGCTGTAAGTGGTTTAAAATTGCGCATCTTTAACAGCTGTTTTTTAGCGGTTCTTGTGGTTTTCCACTACTTTCAACTTTTAATTCACCAATTCTTCCATCATCATGAATAAAATTTTTGGCATTGCCCTGTCGGCCTTTGTATTGGCTTCCTGCCAGAACTCCGGTAGCCCTAAACAGGTAACACCGGATTCATCCAGCCCGGCTACCTTCAATGCGCCTGCTTTGCCTGCCCCCGGTTCCAGCCAGCCGGCAAGCACCACACCGGCAGTGCCGGTTACACAAACCCCGGCCGGCAATACCGCTACCGCAGCCCTTAACCCTGCACACGGGGCGCCTGGACACCGTTGCGATATTCCGGTAGGTGCACCGCTGAACAGTCCTGCCGGCAGTGCCGCAGCACCGGTTACCAGCAATCCTTCCCCTATCCAGTTGCAGACGCCGCCGCCGCCACCACCCATCATAACACAGCCCATTAACAGCAATGTTCGCCTGAATCCTGCCCATGGACAACCGGGGCATGATTGTTCGATTCCGGTAGGCCAGCCATTAAAGAGCTAAGGGTGTATGGTTGGTGTGCCGGTTTTGGGCTGGCTGTTAGTTTACCCTTCATGCGTTTACTTAACTACATCACTAACGGACCGTCACATACATCTTACTTTAAAATCAAAAAGCAGGTCTTCTCTCTCGGCTGAACCGTTGGCTCTTCGGGAGACACCTGCTTTTTGGTTTTAAAAAGTTGAGCAATAGCTTTACCTGTTTTTCAGAAGCCACATGCTATAACATACTGGCTGCTTTGTTGCAACGCTTCTCTTATCCCTTTGGCTTCCTGAACCGGAAATCCACAAACGCCAGCACCACAAACAGGAGAAAATAGCCTGCCGAATACCACAGCATCATCGGCACCTTAGCCGCATACTTGGGATAAACACTCAGGAAAGGAAACGCAAATGGGAACTTATCGGCATGTGCCCATTTATACTCGAAAGCCAGTATGGCCGAAAGTATCCAGAGCCCTACGCCCAGGCCGATGGGTAACAGGAAACTTCGGGAACGCAGGCCCATCCAAAACTGGAAGCCCAGTACACCCAGTATGGCCGCAAAAGTTTGCCCGTTAAAGCGCAACACCACATTCCAGTCAAAGGCATGCTGAGAAAGCCGTATGCCGGGATAGATCGTTCCCAACAAAACAGTGGCAAACACCAACACGCAATTAAACACCAGTAAGAAAAGCATGATTATAAAAAGGGGCAGAGCCAGCTTGGCCAGAAACAACTGTACATAGGTTTGTGGAGAGGATAATACCTGCTTCCAGGTGTTGTTGCGATACTCCAACTGCGGCAGCAAGGTGCAAACAAGTACGGTTAACAGGGGCAGCAACAGGATGTTCAGCATCTGGCCACCCGACTGGTAAACCCGTTGCCAGGGGCCAGCCGCAAGCCGGCTGATGGCTTCCTTGTCACCATCAAGGAGCAGGATCACAGGAACCACAAGAGCAATCAGCACACAGGCATACCAGATGGAAGTGCGTTTGGTTTTTAAAAGTTCGGAGCGGAAACTAACGGCTATGTTCATACGGAGTCGTTTGTAAGGTCAATGAATAATTGTTCAAGGTCGTTGGCTTTGGGCTGGAGCAGAAATACATCCAGGTCATTGCCGATCAGCAAGCGGTTGATGGCAGCAACTTCCTGCTGGTCCTGTACACGTACCCACAAGGTTTCGGGCAGCCATTCAGGATCATAGTTGGCCAGGATCAGACTGGCCTTTTCGTTGTTGGATGTGTGGATTTGCAGGATGGATTGACCCTGCTGAAGGCCCTGCAACTCCGGCAGCGATCCCTGAAAGATCATTTGCCCCCTGGCAATAATGCCCACATGCGTCACCATCTTTTCCACTTCAGAAAGAATATGACTCGATACCAGGATAGTGATACCTTCTTCGCGGTTGAGGGTTTTGATCAATTCCCGCAGCTCAATAATGCCATTGGGATCAAGGCCGTTGGTGGGTTCGTCAAGAATCAGCAGTTCCGGTTTGGGCAGCAGGGCCAGGGCAATGGCCAGCCGCTGCTTCATGCCCAGCGAAAAACGTTTTACAGTTTTCCCCGTAACATTGTGTAACCCTACGATTTTTAGTACTTCATCGATGCGGCTCTGTGGTACATCATAGACATTGCGGTACAATTGCAGGTTTTCTTTGGCGGTAAGATGGCTGTACAGCGACGGCGCTTCTACCAGTGATCCCAGTTTTTGAAGGATGCCTACGCGATGGGTGCGAATGTCATGACCAAAAATGTGAATGGTCCCTTTTTGCACCGGCAATAAGCCAAGCAAAAGACTAAGTGTAGTGGTTTTACCCGATCCGTTGGGTCCCAGGAAGCCATAGATCTGCCCCTGTCCTACGGTCAGGTCGATATCGGTAAGGGTGGGTGTGCCTTTGGTGTAGCTGTGACAAAGACCGGTTGTCTGAAGAATGATGTCTCCCATGCAAGTTGTTTTAATGAAAGAAAGCGGATTGCATTGCCGTAACAAGATTAGTCTGTCCGTCTTTTGTCCGCACCTGAATGTGACGAAGCGCCCTTCTGATGTGATGAATCTCTCCCCCAAAGAATGGGTGGGTTTTGCAAACACGCCGCAGCGTATCCCTGCACATGACACCGGATATGTTAAAAATTTATTGGCTTCCACGCCAGGACCCACTGCCGGCGCAGCTTTCCCGGTACTGTCCTTCTTTCCTTGAAAGATGCTTATTGCCGGTTGGCCATTGCTGATTCATCACATATTCCTCCTCTTTCATCACTTTTGCTTTTTCATGGCAGCGGAATGTTTTTGTTTTACAGCATCGATTTCATTCATCCAGAATTTTGTAATCAAATGATAAAAGCATTCAACCAAATTGTACAACTAAAACTTTCTACCATTACCCGCAATATGCTGCTGGCATTTGCGATGTGGCTAATGATCATGCTGCTCCTGGCGCTGGGCGAAGCAGAAAATGAATTGCTGTTATTGTGGGGCGTTTGCGGACCCTTTGGCATTTTGCTTTACTGCTGGTATTTCCAAACCATGATACCGGCCCAGTATAAAAAGGCCCGGCCGCTGCAGAGTTATATTTTCCGCTCTTTTTTTATCCTGGTCCTGGCCATTCCGCCAGTTACCCTGTTATTTGCCGTAATGCCGCGGCGATCAATGGAAACTGCAATGGCGCTTGCTTTTCTAAACTCAACGTTGCACTTCTTTTTTACGGTGCCGTTGTTATGGATCCTTTTTCGCCGGCAGATGAAAAACCGGGAGGAATTGTTTGTACTGAAAAAAGAGCTGGGTCGCTCCACCGCCAGCTTTGATTTCCTGCGGTCGCAGATTAACCCGCACTTTCTTTTCAATGCCCTGAATACCATCTACGGTACGGCCATCCAGGAAGGTGCCGAACGAACCAGCGAGGGCATTGAAAAGCTGGGCGATATGATGCGCTTTATGCTGCACGAGAATATGCAGGAAAAGATATCGCTGGCCCGCGAAATTGATTACCTGAACAACTACATCAGCCTGCAACGCTTGCGCACCGATGCCAACCCCATTGTAAAGATTGAAGCCAATATTGAACAACCGGTAACGCCGGTGCAGATTGCACCCATGCTGTTGATTCCGTTCGTGGAGAATGCCTTCAAGCACGGTATTTCTTTCCGTGAACCTTCGCACATCAAGATCACCCTGGAGGTAAAAGACAAAACATTAAATTTTGATGTGTACAACAGCAAGCACATTCGCCCTGAGAACGACCCGGAAAAGCACAAAAGCGGCATTGGATTGAACAACGTAAAACAGCGTTTGCACATGATGTATCCGCGCCGCCACGAACTCATTATTCGCGAAACCGGAAAAGAGTTTTTTGTTCACCTTACCTTGCAGTTGCAGTAAACGTAAAACCTACTGGATCTTGATGAAAGCCATTGCTGTTGACGACGAGCCCATTGCGCTGAACATTATTGAATCGCATGCCGCCAAGGTGCCTTTTGTTGAGCTGAAGGCTACATTTACCGATGCTTTCAAAGCCATGGATTACCTCCAAAAGGAGGCCGTAGACCTGATCTTTCTTGACATTAAAATGCCCGATATCTCCGGTATAGATTTTTACCAGAGCCTCAACAAAAAACCCTTGCTGATTTTTACCACGGCCTACTCCGAACATGCCGTGACCTCGTTTGAACTGGATGCCGTGGACTACCTGCTAAAACCTTTTTCGCTGGCCCGTTTTATGAAGGCCTGCAACAAAGCTTTCGAGTTGTATAATTTTCGCAATGCCGATGCAGCAACCGACCATATCTTTTTAAAAACGGGTTATGAGCAGGTAAAGGTGATGCTGGATGAAATTCTCTATCTCGAAGCTGCCGGAAACTATGTCACCTTTGTACTTACCGATAAAACCATTCTCACCCGCATGACTTTCGGAGAGGTGATGGCCATGCTGCCGACTTCGAAATTTGTCCGCATTCACCGCTCTTATATGGTGGCCCTTGCAAAGCTTGATACGGTGGAACGTTACCAGGTGACCATTGGGAAACATAAGATTCCTGTAAGTGAAGTGTACGGGCAGAACCTGGCAGAAGCGTTAAAGAAGTTCAACAGGTAATATATGGCAGGCAAGATTGTATCGAACTTCCTGCAACTCGTGTTTTAAGCTGCAATAAGGCATACGCATCAATTGCAGTTGATAATTTTATTCCTGCTTTTCCTTGTGCCTGCTGTATCAAGCATATTGATTCGGAGCGGCAGTCTGAACGTAAAATTTCGCTCCCGCTATTATTGCATTTTTGCCTGACAGCAGCAAAACTGGCAAGCAGGCAGTAGCATTTTCTTGTTCGGTTCCTTAGCTGACACGGCTATTGCACCCGTCATTTTCGGATCCAAAACCCATCAGCAAGGCAGACTTTTTGCGGTAAAAAGAACGCTAACAAAATTATTTCACTTTTAAAATGTTGAACCATGGCGATGAACAATCGAAATTGGGATAATGAATCACAGTCTTACAACAGTAGCTGGGATAGCGACCGCAATGATGATTACCGCAACCGTGAGGAGTATGGTAGAAATCAAAACACAAATTACGGCAGTTCTTACGGACGCAACCGGATGAACGATGATGATTACCGGCAGATGAACAGTGGTTATGACAGAGATGAAAACTACAATCGCTATAATGAGCGGATGGGTGGAATGTACAACGACAGGCTAAACATGGATAGCGACCGTTACCGCAATCAAATGCAAAGCATGAGCGGCAACCGTGACGTTGAAAGCTGGAACGACCGCGACAGGAATTATGGTAGGGGAGGCTATGGCTCCAGGTACAATAGCGATTACGGAAACAGGCATAACATGTCTGGTGGGTTTGGCGACCACATGGATAGAAACTATGGCGGCGGTTATACCGGTGCCGGTGGCTACATCAGCAATCGCGGAAATGACAACAGGGATTACGACAGGACAGGCAATAACAGCGGCCGCGACTGGTGGGACAGGGCCAAAGACAAAGTGTCTTCATGGTTAAGTGATGATGATGAGCGTCGGAGCAGCGGACCGCACCGCGGGAAAGGCCCCAAAGATTACCAGCGTTCCGAACAGCGCATCCGCGAAGATGTATGCGATCGCCTGAGCGATGACGACCGCATAGATGCTTCTAACGTACAGGTGCAGATCCAGAACAATGAGGTTATCCTGACAGGTACCGTCCGCAGCAAGGAAGAAAAGCGCAGGGCCGAAGACCTGGTGGAATCTATATCGGGTGTTCGCCATGTAGAAAACCGTTTGCGGGTAAGCCGTGAGGACGGTACTTCGCTGTTTGGCGGATCAACCGGCAGCGCCAGAATCACAGGCGGTGATAGTACCGGTACGGAAAGAGCCAGCAACCGCTAAGCAATTATTTGTATTGATCGAAAGCGTCTCCAAAAGAGACGCTTTTTTATTCCTGCATTGGTTGTCGATGCATGCAAAAACGAACAGCACTGGTAAGGGTGCTGCTACGCTTCTTCAATTGATAAATTAAGTAACACTATCTAAGGATTCCACCGCGCATAACGTGATGCATTCACGCTTCTGTCTCTGCAGGCTGTGCTGCGCTTTCAGGCATAACTGCCGCAGGGTCCATCCACACTACTTCCCATACATGGCCGTCCAGGTCTTCAAAACTGCGACTGTACATAAAGCCGTGGTCTTCGGGCTCCCGAAACTGTTTGCCACCAGCGGCAACGGCTTTATCAGCGAGTGCATTTACTGCATCCTTGCTGTCGGCGGAAAGAGCGATCAGTACTTCTTTTGTTTTGGTTGTATCTGAAATTTCTTTTCCGGGAATAAAGCCTTCAAAGAAGGGTTCAGTCAGCAACATGACATAGATGGTTTCGCTGATCACCATGCAGGCGGCTTTTTCATTGGTGAATTGTTTATTGAACGTGTAACCCAGCTGGGTAAAAAAGTCCATGGAACGCTGCAGGTCTTTTACCGGCAGGTTAACAAAGATTTCTGTTGCCATTGTTGTCGATTTAAGGTGAATGAAGGAATGTCAAACGTGAAGAGTGAAAGCTCAAATGCTTATTCCAGTTCATTACAGGTTTGCTTTTATTGTTTTTCCAATAAGCTTTTCAGCGTATGGAGACTTGTCTCTAAATCATTTCCGAGAATGGAGGGAACAAACAAGTTCATCAGGTTCATTGGGTAGGGGTTACTGCCTTTCATACCCCAGGTAAGTTTGGTCTGGTTATCTGCAACGGTTTCCGTGGTCATGTGGGCTGCGGCGTTGCTTTCAAACGGCTCTTTAAAGCGCAGCGTAAAATCAATCCTTTCACCTTCGCTGATGCTGCTGATTTCCTGTTCGCCCTTGCCTGCTTCTTTGCTGTCCCAGGCATACACAAAACCAATGGTGCCATCTTCACCCTGATAACTTTTTTTCACCTGCGGATCCGCCTGTATCCATTTATTGTACTGGTCCTGGTTGCGGGCCTGCTTTACAAAAGCAAAAACCTGTTCTTTGGGTTTGTTGATGGACACTGACCGTTCTACGTTGTAGTCTTTTTTTACAAAAAGAGCTGTCAGCAGCAACAGGGCAATAACGCCAAGTATGCCAAGGAGGATGCGTTTCAGAATTTTCATGTTATTTCTTTTATTGTTTTATACTTGTGGTTTATCGTAGTTCAGCATCCAGCGGGTGCCGAATTTATCGAAAAGTGCGCCAAAGAACGAGCCCCAGAATTGTTGGCTAACGGGTATGAACACCTGTCCCGCTTCGGAGAGCTTACCAAAGAGTGTGTTCAACTGCTCCTCGCTGTGGCAATTGATGCTGAGCGAAAAATTGTTTCCCGGCTGGTAACCTTGTGGCCCTGTCATATCCGATGCCATCAGTACAAAGCCGTCGCCGGTAAGCGAAGCATGCATAATGTCGTTTTCCCTTCCTGCCGGGCACTGTGCCTCCATGGGTGTGTCTTTTATCGACTGCAGAAAAAGTTCACCGCCAAAACAGTCTTTATAGAACTGCATGGCTTCGCGGCAGTTGCCGTTGAAATTGAGGTAAGCATTGATCTGTGTCATAAGCGATGGTTGATCTGTTTTTAAAACTTATTTTTTCTTACCAATTGCCCATTGGTCTCACCTTGCTTCCCGGTCTTCCTGCAGCAGGCCAAAGATGTTATCATCAGGATCTGTAAAGAAAGCAATCCAGCCAACGGCAGGAACGGCTTTTTTTCGCCGGTAAACCGTGCCACCGGCTGTTAAAATCCGCTGAATGGCTTCGTCAATATCCGGAACGGCGATGGTGTTGATCACCGGTTGCTGCGGACCTGCTTCGCGGATCACAGCACCATTGATACCCCTTTCTTCCTCGTCGCCGGTATGAGCAAACCAGTAATCCTGCGCACCCCATTGCTGAAACTGCCAGCCAAACACCTGCTCATAAAATCGCCGGTTGGCGTCAGGGTTGGCTGATGGTATTTCAAAATAAATAACCCGGTTGCTCATGTTCTGTCAATTTTGAGAAGAGCGTCATTGCACCACAAAGTTGTGCTGCTTTGCCGGCTTTTGCAATGTGTAAATGCGCCGTTTCAGGGGGTTGATTACGACAGCGATATACCGTATTTTTAAAAAATGAAACACATCTCCATCCTGGTTCCTGAAGGCAACTGTAGTCTTGTAAATATTGAAGGGACGCACCAGATTTTCTCAGAAATCAACTCCATGCTGGCCCGTGCCGGCAAAGCGCCACTGTTCAAGGTGCAGTTAGTGGGATTGCGACAGGAAACGGCCATGTACCGCGGGCTGTTTCGCATTCATCCCGATGTGTTAATCAGCGATGTAAAGCAAACAGATTTGATCATTATTCCGGCGATTCATGGAGAAAAACGCAAGGTGATTGAAGACAACAAAGATTTCCTTCCCTGGATCGTGGAGCAGTACAGGGGCGGTGCTTCGGTTGCCACGCTGTGTATCGGTGTGTTTTTACTAGCCGCTACCGGCTTGCTGAAAGGAAAGCGCTGCGCCACGCATTGGGTGGAAGCAGATAATTTCCGCAGCATGTTCCCGGATGTAAACCTGGTGCCGGAAAAAATCATCACCGACGACAGTGGCATCTATACCAGCGGCGGTGCCTACTCCTGGCTTAATCTTATTTTATACATCGTTGAAAAACTGGCGGGCCGTGATATGGCCATTACCTGTTCCAAGGTTTTCGAGATACAGATCGAACGCAATAACCAGTCGGCCTTTATGATCTTCAGTCCGCAAAAGCGCCACGAAGATGAAGCGGTGAAGCGAGTGCAGGACTATATTGAAGCCAACTACGCGGAAAAAATTTCGGTAGATGACCTGGCAAGGGAAGTAGGCGTGAGTCGCCGCAACCTGGAGCGCCGTTTTCGCAAGGCGACCTATAATTCTATCGTGGAGTACATGCAACGGGTACGGATAGAGGCGGCCAAACAAACGCTTGAAAAGGAACAGGAGAATGTGGCCGAGGCAATGTACAAAGCCGGTTATAATGACAGCAAGGCTTTCCGCACCACGTTTAAAAAATTCACTGGTCTTTCACCGATGGAATACCGGGCCAAATATGTAAGAAGAGAGGTGTTGGTGGAGAGTTAGGCTGAAAGCAGCCAATTACCGGGCAGGAAGTATTCCGTTGAAATCTGTGTTTCTCTGTGCCTCGGGTCTCCGTGGTTCAAAACATTTCATGATAATGAAAACGCAGACGGGTTATCTGCACAGGCCCTGATCTTTTCCTGCAATAATTGTTGCTCCGCTGCTGATCGCGTCAGCGATAATGCTTTTTCAAAATGCTGCCTGGCAATTGCCGGTTGCCGGAGTTCAAAATAGATCTCGCCAATGGCGGTGTGGTAGAGATAATATTTTTCCAGCCCGCTGATCGCTTCCAGTTGTTTTAATCCTTCTTCTTTACTGATGGCATACGAAGCGGCAATGGCTTTGTTCAAAAAAACAAAAGCATCCGGATGCTGATCTGCCAACACCTGATAGAGATAATAGATCGCCTTCCAGTCGGTTTCTTCAAAACTTGGGGCCACTGCATGCAGGTAAGCAATGGCCGCTTCCAGGTGATACACGGATAGTTCCTCTTGTGTAGCGGCTTCTAAAAACAAAAACCCTTTCTGGATCAGTGGCCGGTACCATTTGCTGCGATCCTGCTGCTTAAGTAAAATAATATTCCCGCCTTCATCCAACCTTGCTTTGAGCCGTGAGGCCTGGAAACAAAACAAGGCCAACAGGGCATTGGTGCGGGGGAGGTTGGTGAGTGGTATTTGGGTAAGCAGGTAGGTTAGTCGCATGGCTTCCTCGCAAAGATCCTCACGGATTAACTGCTCCGGGTGCGATGAATTATAACCTTCGTTGAACAAGAGGTAAAGGCAGTGAAGTACGGCATCCAGCCGCCCGGGCAATTGATCAGGAGAGGGGAGGTCCAGTGCGATGTTTTCAGTCCTGATTTTTTCCTTTGCCCGGTAAATGCGTTTTGCAATGGTTTCTTCGTCTTTCAGAAAGGCTTTGGCAATTTCACCCGCACTCAGGCCGCAAAGGGTTTTTAGTGCCAATGCTATTTGTGATTCCACCGGAATAGAAGGATGGCAACAGGCGAAGATCATCCGCAGTTGGCTGTCGGTGATGGCTTCTTCTTCAAATAGGTGGGTGATGGTGTTGTAGAGAGCAAATTCCGATTGCAGCAAATACGCTTGTGCCGATTCTACCCGGCGGCAGGTTTTCTCGCGGCGCAAAAAATCAATGGCTTTGTTTTTAGCTACCCTGTACAACCAAGCTTTGGGTTGGTCGGGAAGTCCGTTGATGCGCCAGGTTTGCAGGGCCTGTAGCAGTGTGTCCTGTGCAATGTCCTGCGCGGCCTGCAGGTGTTGCAGCCCCAGCAGCCGGGATAAAACAGCGATCATTTTCCCCGACTCGTGCCGGAAAAAATGATCGACCGTTTGCTGGATGGAGCCTTGCATAGATTCAATAGTCAATTGACAACAGGCAATTGACTACTAAACAGCATTTGTTTATTGCCAAGTGCCTGTTGCAGATTGAAATTACATGTCAAACTTCATCACATGCCGTACCTGTACCTGTCCGCCATAAGGATAATCAGGATAGTGCTGGCACTCGTCCACGGCTTCCTGCATATCGGCCGCTTCGATAACAAAAAAGCCACCAACCAATTCTTTGCCTTCTGTGTAAGGGCCATCCGTGACGGCCGACTTTCCGCTCACCAGTTTGCCACCCGGTAACAAGGCTTCACCGGATACATACCGGCCTTCCTTTTGCAGCTTCTCAACCCAGGCCATCCACTGGCCCATGTTGTTTTGCAGGTCTTCGGGAGATGCGTCTTGTTTGATGCCGCCGTGAAAAATGAGCATGAACTTTTCCATAACAGTTGATTTGAGGGGTTAAAAATAGTTTTTACGTTGACGAATGAAAAGGTTCAAATCGGACAGCGAGAGAAAAATATTTTTGAAAAAAGTTTTTGAGAGAGTTAGCAGTCGATTTTTTTTGTTTCTCCGCTTGCCGTATCAAACAATAAAAGGCCTTCGCGGTTTGCATCTAGTTTGGCCAACAGTACACCCTTGCTGTTCCAAACGGCGCTTCGGCCGGCGCAAATCATGCCATCGCAGTTGCCGATGCTATTCACCATCAATGTTGTGATGGTGTGATCTTTTGCAAGCGTTGCCAATCGCTCTGCAGCCTTTTCAATACCTTCTGCTGTTTTGGCTACACTAGCCAGGTAGAACTGCGCTCCACGTTCAATAGCCTTCTTTGCATGGGCCGGAACAGAAAGCTCGTAACAGATGGCCAGTGCTATCGGAGCTTGATTGCCCACCAGCCTTACGCTGTTTTTACCCGGAATAAAAAATGGTTCTTCATCCGGGTGCAGGTACTGTTTGGAGTAAACGGATACTTCTCCGGCAGGATGAAAAAGAAGTAGACTGATGGTAATGCCTTCAGCATTTCGCAATGGCATACCCATGCAAATCGTAATGTTGTGCGAATTGCTGCTGTCCTGGAAAACGGCAAAGCGACTGTCGCCTGGTGTTGTAGCAAGCTTACCGGCCAATGCAGGTTCATAGCCGGTGAGGGAGAGCTCTGGAAAGATGATCATGTCTGCCTGCTGCGAAACCGCAAGGTTGATCCATTGTAAATGGAGGTTGATGTTGGTGGCAATGTCGCCGGGAGTAGGTTTGATTTGTGCGAGGCAGATCTTCATAACGGAAACCTTTGGTGAACGCTGGGTGAAGCCTGCATTGGTTTGGTGGCAGCTCACCAAAGGTATCCTGTTTTGATTTTTTATGAAAGCTACTTAATGTTACCGTTTTGTCTGCCATATACGCTGATGAGACCATCGTGTGCTTCATCAGAAAGGGTCAAGGTATTATCGCCGATGCTTTCCACCAGCATGTCTTTGTCGCTTTCCGCAGAAAAGTTCAGAAAGGTTTTGTTTGTACCGTCGTGAATACATTTTTTGGTTTCAACGGTGAAGGTGCCCTGCGATGTAATGGCATCATTTGCCGTGATAACATACTTGTTGTCAGCCGTAAGCTTCAGCGAAACGCTTTTCCCTGTTGACTGGGGTGTTTCGTGGATATTATTGGCAATGCCCCCATCGGTCTTGATCCATTCCCACGTACCCTGGAAACGGGTGTCTGGTGTTTCTATGGCTTCTTTTTTTGTACAGGCTGCGAGTAGTAGGGCCACTGTGATGGAATAGAATACTTTTTGGCTCATGGTTGTCATTTTCACGCCTGACAACAACAGAAAGGAAAACGTTGCAGCCGGTAAAGAAGCTGTAACAAAATTTTTACATAGGCTACGGTCGCTTTCAACGGTGGAGCTCTTCCAATAGGTCGATTATAAAATCCTTTAGGTCGATTATAAAATCCTTTGTGTGCCATCGCACGGCTAATCTTTTAGTAATAAAAAAGCTTGCTATAGGCAAGCTTTATCCTGTTCTTTTCTTTGTGCTATTAATTTTTTGCTGTAGCAGGCGGTGGTGCCGGAAGCGATGGTTTTACTATGAAAGCTTTGGCAAACCGGCCCAACAGGGTGAAATCATTTTCCGGTGCCTTTGTTTCTACCGGTTGCAGCGATCGCAGGTAAGAGATCACCGCCGTCATGTCTTCGTCGCTCATGTCCAGTCCCTGCATAAAAGGCAGTACGGCTTCGTCATTGCTTTTTACACCATACCGCAACACACGGGCAATGGCAGCATCGCTCATGGCGCCAATCCCGGTTTTGGTATCTGGTGTCAGGTTGGGCGTATAAAATGTACCAAAGGGTGTCTCAAATTTTTTAGCACCGGCCAGAGAAGGCTCTTCACCCAGCTTCAGTACCGAATCAATGTTGTTAACAGGGCTGTGGCAATGCACACAACCTTTGGTCACCAGCGCCAGGTGTTTTCCCTTTTCGATCACCGTGCTGTCGGTAGAAGCTTTTATGTCCGGGTAAGGAGCTTCATAGGTGAGGTGCTGGCGAAAGGCTGTAGCGGTAGCTACGCCAACGATCAGGAACAAAAGAACGAGGCCGGTCCATTTCAATAGCTTACGAAACATGGGATTTGATAAGGTTTAAGTTGGTGAAGTATTGTGCGGTTTTATAAATATTGCAGAAACAAAAGTGGTGGTTTGGGAGAAGAGCAACCAGCACCAGTTGCCTGAATTGCGATAAACACATAATGAAATGTAGCCGTTGTATAAAGGCTGTATTCACCTGAAGGTTGGATAGTGTCGCTTTCATTCGACAACTTGGAAAATAAAAATTACGGCAATAGCAAGCCGAATGTTCGTACAACCAGCAATGCATGCTGCATAATATCCTCCCGCTACCTTTGCCGCCATGGATTATTTTAAGCGGTTGAACCACCTGTTGCAGATCGAAAAAGAAGAAGACCGTCGGCAGTACGAAAGCCTTACTTCGCAACTACCGGTGGATGACAGAAGAGAGAACGGAATGGCCTGGTATCCCATCGCTATCCGCGATACGGAGATCGGCCGCGGCGATTACCTTACTGTGGAAGTGGAACGCACCACGCACCAGGACCTGTTGCACCAACTCCGCTTTGGTATGACGGCCGCCCTGTTCTCCAACCACAATCCCAAAGAAGACCGGCTGGAAGGCACCATCACCCATATCAGCGGCAACCGCCTCAAACTGGCGTTGCGGGTAGATGAATTACCCGACTGGACACGGGCTGGTAAACTGGGCATTGATGCTGTATTTGATGAGAACAGCTACGCCGAAATGGAGGCAGCGCTGAAGCTGGCACCCGCTGTTGCCGAAAAACGGGAAGAAGGAAGGTTGATTCGCATTCTTACGGGCTCGGAAAAGCCGGATTTTTATAGCAGTGATTCCTATTCACCCGTTACAAGGCTCAATAAAAGCCAAAAGGCAGCTGTTGAAAAAATTCTTGCGGCGAATAGCCTGGCAATTGTACACGGTCCGCCGGGTACCGGTAAAACCACCACGCTGGTGCAGGCCATCAAAGCACTGCTGCAACAGGAGCGACAAAAAATATTGGTTGTAGCCCCCAGTAATGCTGCTGTTGACCTGTTGAGCGAACGGTTGTCGGACGAAGGATTGAATGTGGTGCGGGTAGGCAACCCGGCACGGGTGAACGAGCGGCAGTTAGCCCTGACACTTGACAGCAGGGTGACGGTCCATAACAGCGCCAAAGAAATCAAGCGACTGAAAAAACAGGCTGCCGAGTACCGCGACCTGGCGCAGAAGTACAAACGCAATTTTGGTGCGGCCGAACGGGAGCAGCGCAAAGCTCTTTTTGCCGAAGCTCGCAATATCAGTCGCGAAGTGGAGAAGACGGAGCAGTACATTGTAGAAGATATTCTTTCCAAAGCCGATGTGATCACCGCAACGCTGGTTGGTGCAAACCATTACACAGGGCGAAACCTGCGTTATCACACCGTTGTGATTGACGAAGCCGGGCAGGCACTGGAGCCGGCCTGCTGGATCCCTATTCTCAAGGCCAGAAAGCTGGTGATGGCAGGCGACCACCAGCAATTATCACCTACAGTCAAATCGGATGCAGCGGCAAAAGAGTTAAGCATTACATTAATGGAAAAAGCTGTTGTGCTGCATCCCGAAGCGGTAGTACTACTGGAAGAACAATACCGCATGCATGAAGTGATTGCCGGTTTTTCCTCGCAGGAATTTTACGGGGGAAAATTAAAAGCGGCTCCTTCGGTTGCACATGGGCGTTTGCTAGAAGGGGATGCGCCTTTGCAGTTTATTGACACCGCCGGCTGCGGTTACGAAGAAGTGTACGAAGGCACCAGCATCAGTAACCCGGAAGAAGCCCATTTTCTGTTGAAACAGGTACATGCTTACGTGGAGAAGTTAAAGACCCATTACAGTAAGGAAACGTTTCCTTCGCTTGCAATTATCTCACCCTACCGTCACCAGGTAGAGTTGCTAAAAGAAGCTGTATTGTCGGATGCATTGTTGCAGGATATCGGAACATCGCTTTCGGTAAATACCATCGACTCTTTCCAGGGACAGGAACGGGATGCAGTGTTCATCTCCATGACCCGCAGCAATGCCGATAGCACCATCGGTTTTCTTTCCGACATCCGCCGCATGAACGTGGCCATGACCCGTGCCCGCAAAAAGCTGGTGGTGGTAGGCGACAGCGCTACGCTTTCACAGTTTTCGTTTTATGCTGATTTTATCCAGTATGCACAGGAGAGGGATGGGTATCAAAGCGCATGGGAGTTGATGTAGCCCCACCTAACCTCCCCAACAGGGGAGGAACAGCCAACGGCACAGACCCTTGCTTTTGCACGATACGTTCTTAGCCTCTGTCACTCTATTGACAGAGGCTTTTGTTTTTGCGTCAGGAATTGATTGCTGCTTTCTTCTCACCCCCAAGCCCTGAGGGTTTCAACCTGAATAGCGCCGGGTGCAACCCGGCGGATGAATGAATGGAATTGACAAAAATCCGGGAGGGGTTCCCCAACGGCTCTGATAGTCGCTTTCTAGTTTGTGTAAAACATTTTGTCACCCTAAACACTGTTTCCTGTAAATTCAACACGTTAAAAAAGAAAAACATGTCCACGCAAAGCCGTAAATCATTTTTGACAACATCTGCTGTAATTACCGCCGGACTGGCCGCCAATGTACTTTCTGCTTTCACCGAGCCGGAGAAAAAAGGCATTATTCACCACGTATTCTTCTGGTTGAAGAATCCCGATTCCAAAGAAGACCTGGCTAAGCTGATTGCCGGGCTGCAGTCCCTGCGCAAGATTAAGGCCATCAAAAAAATGCATATCGGTGTCCCTGCCGCTACCGAAAAACGCAATGTGGTGGACCACAGCTACCAGGTCTCCGAACTGATGTTTTTCGACAGCCTTGCAGACCAGAAATCTTACCAGGATGATCCCATTCACCAGAAGTTCATTGCCGATTGTTCGCACCTCTGGAGCAAGGTAGTGGTGTACGATGTGCAGGATGTTTGAGAGAGAAGGCGCAGAGGCAACTAGACAACAAGCATCACCTGGATTTCGCAAACTTTCTACCTAATGTCGAAAGGGTATGATGCATCGTGGTAAAAGGTATTCTTACCTGATGTCTCTGTGCCTTGATGCCTTGTTGCCTCCGCTCATCCTAACATTTTCATAGCGTTTTCCCCTGCTCCTTAATACTTTCTTCACCTTTTCCGGTGTTGTGTTTGCTGAAGGGGGAGCACCATGTCTATGAAAAAGATCCCTTTCCTGTTTTTATTGGTTGCGCTGTATAGTTTTTCCTGCGGCTCCTCTATTCGCAACATCTTCGGAACAACTACGCCGCACGAAGAATACGCTGAAAAGCTGGATAATCGCGGGTTGGACAAAACGCCGGAGGGGCGTGCCTGGCTGGCGGCTTCGGAAGCGGCGCTGAAAAGACCTTTTACGGTTTCGCTGCCCTACCGGCAGCAGGGCTTTTTTCATGCCGATAAACCCCGTGCATTGGGACTCCAATTTACCGCTAAGCGTGGAGAGCGCCTGACGTTTACACTGACCCGAAAAGGTGAACGTCTTCCTATCTACGCCGATCTTTTTAAAGCCGGCGAAACGTCATCATCACTGCTTTCGATGGATACCAGTACGGCAAGCTTCAGTTTTGATGCCGGCGAAGCCGGCGACTACGTGCTGCGGCTTCAGCCCGAATTATTCCATTCCGTTGGGTACTCGCTTTCCGTATCGGTCGGCCCATCGCTGGACTTCCCAGTATCGGGTAAAGCAAACATTGGCAGCATCTGGGGTGATGCCCGTGATGGCGGCAAACGCAGCCACGAAGGCATTGACATTTTTGCTCCCAAATTAACACCAGCCGTAGCGGCAGCTGATGGTTTTATTACCGGTGTACGCGAAGGCGGCATTGGCGGTAAAGTGGTTTGGCTGCGTCCCGAAGGCAAGAACTACACATTGTATTATGCCCACCTCGATCAGCAACTGGTACAGGAAGGACAACGGGTGAAAAAAGGTGATGTGGTCGGACTTGTTGGCAACACCGGCAATGCCCGCACAACGCCACCGCACCTGCACTTTGGAATCTATGGCTATGGCGGTGCCATTGACCCGCTGCCCTTTGTGAACCGTAAGATAAAATCGGCACCGGCCGTTGCCGATAAGAAACTGACCACCCAACTCAAATTGAAAAAAGCGCAGAAACGTGCTGATGGCTCCACGATAACTGCGGCAACCTACCTGGTGCCGCTGGCAACTACAGTCAAAGGTTACCTGGCCGAAGCGCCGGACGGCAGCCTGTTGCAAGTGCCATTTAGTGCCGTTCAGGTGACAGCAGAAACAGTGAAAAAGCAGGATGCTGTAGCCACCACTACACCTGCCGCTGCTGATAAAAAGTCCTGATCCTTTTCTGGGGAATGCTGTTTACATTAGTGTAGCTAAACAGTACGCTATGCCACAAAGCCGTAACCGTCCCGGTCATCGCTATCAAAAACCTGCTGATGTTCCTGCCAGCCAGCGGGTGCGGGGCCGTATTATCTGGGCCATTCTTTTTGCCATCTTTGGCTTGGGGATTGCCTTTTTTGCTGCTGGTGATTCCATTCTTGCTTTGGTATCCGGTGCCCTGCTTGGAACCGCTATCGGTTATTATGCCGGGAAGAGCATGGAGCAGGATGCAAAGACGTGAACGGTGAGACGGCAAACGTGAAACCGTGGATTCGTTCTTATCCCTGTCTGTTTTACGATAGCTTGTTTCAACAAGTGAACTTGTGAACGCCTCCTGTTTTATGTCTCACGTCTCTATCTCACGTTCCACCGGTTGCGCATCAGAAACGTTGCAATCATCACCCGCATCAGCTCAATAGAAATACCCAGGTGAAGGGCGGCAATTCCCAATACCTCACTGTCTGTTTCCGATAGCTCACCGTTGCCGGTAAGCAGTTCGCAGAGCATGGCAAAGAGGGTTTCTTTAAAGTTATCAGGAATAAAAGGCGCACAGAATTCTATCACAGCCTTATTGCCATAGGCAGCCAGTAGGGGCATGGCTTTCTGCATCATTTGTTCAAGGGAATAGTGCTGGAATTTTTGTGAAGCCGCCAGCATCAGCGAGAGATGCCGGAATTGGTAGTCAATTTCCTGCTGATCCTGCCCGATCATACAGCCCAGAATAATGGCGACCGAGGCTTCCTGTTCGTTTTCGATGGCGAGGGGTATAGTCATGGTTAGCGTATGGAGACAACAAGATACAGAACTGTCCGGAAGTTTTTCTGCTTTGAACCTGATTTGCAGAAGGAGGGCGGTTGCTTTGAATGGAGCCCGGTTTCTTCGCCTATTTTTACAGCAATCTTTCCATTATGAGCATCCGGATATTTATCACAGGCGGAACCTTTGACAAGGAGTACAACGAACTGGACGGACAACTGTTTTTTAAAGACTCGCACCTGCCCGAAATGCTGGAACTGGGCCGGAACCTGGTGCCGGTAGAGATCCGGACGCTGATGATGGTAGATAGCCTGGAGATGACCGATGATGACCGCAGCCTGATTGCGGAACACTGCCGTAAGAGCAGAGAGAACAAGATCATCATCACCCACGGTACCGATACGATGGCCGATACCGCCAAACTGCTGGCGAAAAAGGTGAAGGACAAAACCATTGTCATTACCGGCGCCATGATCCCTTACAAGTTTGGTTCGTCGGATGGATTGTTTAACCTGGGGAGCGCCATGGCCTTTGTACAAACCTTGCCGCCCGGCGTGTATGTGGCCATGAACGGCCGGTATTTTAACGCCGAAAATGTGCGGAAGAATAAGGAGACCGGTGTTTTTGAGGAACTGGAATAATGCAGAAGTGGGTTGTTCGTTTGCCATAAAAGAGGAGCAGGCCCATTAAACTTCCCGCTGATTCTTCCTTCTTTTTCACGATCATGAAAGCAGCTACCAGCGTCATATTGTTTTTAACAACCATTGTTTTACAGCCGGCCGTACAATGTTCTGCACAGGTGGCAGGCTGTACCGATCCGGTAGCCCTTAACTACAATGCTGCAGCCACGGTCAATGATGGCAGTTGTATGTATCAGAAAGTAACCTATTCGCCGCGGGTAAAGATAGATCCCGTGCCTGCTGTACTGGAAGAAAGCAGCGGCTTGCAATGGGCTGATGGCAGTTTATGGAGTTTCAATGACGGCGGCCATGCGGCTGTGCTGTTCCGGATAGATACCGCCTCCGGTGCTGTGCTGCAAACTGTTACGCTAGAAGGAGCCACTAACGTTGACTGGGAAGACATTGCTTTTGATGGTACGCATTTATATATTGGTGATTTTGGTAACAACAGCGGTAACCGGAAAGACCTGAAAATTTACCGGTTCCCGTTAGAAATGATTCCAGCTTACCAGAAGAAAAAAGCTGTTACCGTTTCTGCTGCCCACATTGACGTTATTCGCTTTCATTATGCCGACCAGCCGCAGCCGCCTGTAGCCAGGAGCGTCAACAATACAAAGTTTGATTGCGAAGCGATGATAGTCGATGGGGGGAAAATTCACCTGTTTACCAAGAACTGGACAGCCGCCACCACCACACATTATGTTATCAACGGCACCAAAGCGGGCAGCTATGTTGCGGAACCACTGGAAACCTTACCTGCCGGTTATCTTGTGACGGCAGCAGATAAAGTCCCCGGATCAGATACAGTTCTTCTGATTGGTTACCAGAACAGCGGTACCGGTGCCCACTTTATGCATTTGCTGACGGATTTCAGCAAGGGGCTTTATTTCAATGGAAACAAGCGAAGAGTGGATCTGCCCAGTGTGGCCGAGATAGGGCAGGTGGAAGGCATAACCTTTCGCAACAGCCGTTATGGCTACATCAGCAATGAAAAATTTGTGCGCAGTAAGTTTGGACTAACACTGTCCGTTAATCCAAAACTGCACCTGTTTTATTTGGATTTTTTAGGGCGAAGAGAGGTGGCCGGCAGTAAATGATGCTGCTGATCGCTCCCATCGTGTGGTGGAAGACAGGTCACATTACTCAAGGCAATTTAAATAGATATGGTTATGCGGTTTTATTGTACTTTGTTCCACATTACTGCTCCCAATAAGTAGCTTATGAGACTAAAAAAAGTAGGGAAAATCATCCCGATCATTGCGTTGTTTCATTTCTTTCAAATGCCATCCGCCTCTGCCCAGATTAGCGGGTGCACCGATCCGGCAGCTAACAACTACAATACTGCGGCAACTGTTAATGATGGAAGCTGTACCTACAATGCTACCTTTTATACTCCTGTTATACAGGTGGATCCGCTCAGCAGTACACTGAATGAAACCAGTGCGCTGCAACTGGCCGGCAATTATTTATGGACGCTGAATGATGGTGGAGGTGCTGCGGCCATCTACCGCATCGATACGTCCACCAATACAATATTACAAAAGGTCACCCTGGGCGGTGCTTCCAACGGCGACTGGGAAGACCTGGCGTTTGATGGAACACACTTGTATATCGGCGCTTTCGGTAATAATGTGAACGGTGCCCGAACTGATCTGCGGATTTATAAGCTTCCTTTGAGCGCTATACCCACACACGTGGGCAACCCCGATGTGACGATACCTTCCGGATCGATAGAAGTGCTCAATTTTTCTTACAGCGGCCAGCCACAGCCACTGGTGCCTACATCTCAACCTAACAGCACTGCCTTTGATTGTTCGGCTATGATTGTTGACGGAGGAAAAATTCACCTGTTTACAAAAAACTGGATAGCTAACAACACCACGCATTATGTGATTAACGGTGTAACAGCCGGAGATTATGTAGCAACACCGGTTGAGGAGTTGGAAACCGGTTACCTGGTGACAGCTGCCGATAAATTACCGGGGACAGATCTTATTGTTTTACTCGGATACCAGAATGGGATTCCCGCCAACCATTACCTGCATTTGTTGTCTGAGTACAGCGGCGGGTTGTATTTTAACGGAAACAAACGCATGATTAGTTTGCCCGATGCTTCGGTGATGGGACAGGCAGAAGGCATCACGTTTCGTACCAACAGCTATGGCTACATCAGCAATGAACGAGTTTCAGGCAATTTGAATGGCACTACGTACACCGTTACACCAAAACTGTTCTCGTTCAACATCACAGAATTGCTGCCGGCGATTGTTTTGCCACTTGTGCTGAAAAAGTTTGACGTGCAAAAAACAAACGGGGCCAATCGCATTCAATGGAATTTTGCAACCCCTGTAAAACAACTGCAGGTTCAGTTCAGCAGCGACCGCACCAACTTTACAACGGTTCAAAGTTTTACCAACGCGGTGGAAGGTACCCTAATGCATCAGCCAGTTACTGCGGCAACCTGTTACCGGCTGGTTTGGAAGAATGCACAGGGTGCAGCGCAGTTTTCCGAAATCAAATGCATAAGCAGTGGTATCAACAGTACTGTTTCGGCCGTGGTGCTCCGCCGGAACGGGGAATTGATTGTGACGAAACAAGGTGCAGACAATGGCCGCTATGCATTCAGGCTGGTGACTACCGATGGGAAGGTTGTGGCGCAATCAGCCGAACAAACACTGGCTGCCGGGGTGAACAGGATCCATCTCCTGAAGAATTTTAGTGCACATGCCCTTCTTGTGCTGGAGATTGTTAGTGGAGAAGAAAGATCATCGGTTTTGTTGAAAGTGCAATAAGATTTTGAAACAGCAATAAAAAAGCGACCAAACATTTGGTCGCTTTTTTATTATCAGGTGAAGTAAGCTTAGCCCAGCGCTACACGCTTGAACTCCGTTACTTTCATGTCTGCATTTACAGATTTGAGGTAGTCCTGTACTGACTTGGAAGAGTCTTTTACGAAAGGCTGTGCCAGCAGGGTGCTTTCTTTAAAGAAAGCGTTCAGTTTCCCTTCGGCAATTTTCGACATCATTTCTTCTGTCTTGCCAGCCATTTTCGGATCGGCTTTCATTTGCTCCATCACAATGTCCTTTTCACGGGCCACTGTTTCGGCAGGAACAGATGAAGGATCAACCGCAACCGGGTTCATGGCAGCAATTTGCATGGCCACATCTTTACCGGCTTCGGGAGCTTCCTGTGTCAGGCCTACCAATACACCCATGCGGTAAGCACCGTGAATGTAAGAAGCCACAAATGGTGCTTCAATTCTTTCAAAGCGGCCAATACCGATTTTTTCACCGATAGAAGCCAGCTTGTCGTTGATCAGGTCAGAAACTTTCTGGCCGTTAACGCTTACTTCATTCAGTTCTTCGGCGCTCTTTACGTTGTTGGCAACGGCAGCATCGGCAATGCTTTGAGCAAAAGCTACGAAGTCGGCGTTTTTGGAAACGAAGTCTGTTTCGCAAGTGATGGAAACAATAAAGCCGGTTTTGTGGTCGGCCGTTGTTTTGGCTACCACCACACCTTCTTTTGCTTCACGGTCGCTACGCTTGGCAGCCACTTTTTGTCCTTGCTTGCGCAACCAGTCGATGGCTGCTTCAAAATCACCGTTTGTTTCGGTCAGGGCTTTGCGGCAATCCATCATACCGGCGCCGGTAGCCTGGCGAAGTTTATTGATATCCTGTGCTGTAATTTGTACAGTTGACATAAAATTCAATTTGATAATTTGATAATTCGCAAATGTGCTAATGAGAAGCCCATTTGCGCATTCGAATTACTGAACGTTGAAGAGTGATTACCATTTTTTCTTCCACCGGAAGAAAAAATGGTAACAAATCTATGATTGCAACAGAAGGTTAATAGTGATATTCTGCTGGTTACATAATGATCAACGTTAATTAAAAGAACTACTTAAAGAATGTGATAATGACTGTACTTGTCATTATCACATTATCGAATTGGCACATTAGCTAATTAACGACGTCCGCCACCGGGACCACGGCCTGGACCACCAGTTCCGGGAGTACGACGACGCTGTCCACCAGGACCGCCAGCGCCAGGACCACGTCCGGGACCGCCCTGGCCACCGCGGTTGGCACCACCACGGCCACGGCCACCTGCTTCCTGCTGGGCTTCTGCTTCCAGGCGGGCTGCACGGCGTTCGTTTTCAGCATCGGTTTGGTCTTCACCTTCGTCATCTTTGGCAGCCTGACGCTCAGCCAGACCTTCGGCAATAGCGGCTGTGATGTAGTTGGTGATGATAGCGATTGACTTGGTAGCATCATCGTTACCGGGGATAGCGAAATCAACTTTGTTTGGATCGCAGTTGGTATCCACTACACCAAAGGTGGTAATGTTCAAACGCTTGGCTTCAGCCAGGGCAATATGCTCGTGGCCAATGTCAACGATGAACAGGGCAGCCGGAACACGTCCCAGGTTGGCGATACCACCCAGTACTTTTTCCATTTTGTCCTTATCGCGGCTCAGGGTCAGACGCTCTTTTTTTGTGATAGAGTCGAAAGAACCGTCATTCAGCATTTTGTCGATGCTCTGCATCTTCTTCACACTCTTACGAACGGTGTTGAAGTTGGTCAGCATGCCACCCAGCCAACGCTCGGTAACATAAGGCATTTGCACACGCTGGGCGCATTCTGTAACGATGTCTTTTGCTTGTTTTTTAGTACCTACAAACAGGATTTTCTTTCCGCTACGGGCAATTTGCTTCATCGCTGCTGCGGCTTCCTGCAGATGTTCGGTTGTTTTATTGAGGTCAATGATGTGAATGCCCTTCTTCTCAGCGAAGATGTAAGGCAGCATCTTGGGGTTCCACTTCTTTTTCAGGTGACCAAAGTGCACGCCGGCCTCCAGAAGTTGCTGTTGTAGTGAAGTGTTTTGTTCCATTTTTATTTTGGCTTTTAGCTATTAGCTTTTGGCTTTTAGCTTTTTATAAAATGATTTTTGTTGAAAATCTGTTGGCCAACAGCTGAGCGCTACCAACCAACAGCTCACATTAACGTTTAGAGAACTGGAAGCTTCTGCGGGCTTTCTTCTTACCAAACTTCTTACGCTCTACAGAACGTGGGTCACGTTTCAGTAAACCGGCTGCTTTCAGGGCCGGACGGAAGTCAGCGTTGATCTCAACCAGTGCACGGGCAATACCCAGCATGGCGGCTTCAGCCTGTCCTTTTACACCACCACCGGTAGCGTTGATTTTTACATCAAACTTGTCGGCAGCTTCAATGGTTTTCAGCGGACGTTCTACCTGGTTTTGCAGGTACACCAGTGAAAAATATTGTTTGTAGTCTTTATCGTTTACAGTGATGTTGCCGTTGCCTTTGGAGATGAACACTCTTGTTACGGCTTCTTTTCGGCGACCAACACTATTTTTTTGCTTTTCCATTTTAAATAGCTTTTAGCTTTTGGCTGTTGGCTGTTAGCTAGTGGCTAATAGCTAACGGCTAACGGCTGGTTTTTAGAATTTCAGTTCTTTAGGTTGCTGTGCAGTGTGCGGATGTTGGTCTCCGGCATACACAAATAATTTTTTGTACATCTTGCGGCCCAGGCGATTCTTTGGCAGCATGCCTTTCACGGCTCTTTCGATGATCACTTCCGGACGACGCTTCAGCAGGTCCTTGGCGATTTCTTCCTTACGGCCACCAGGATAACCGGTGAAGTGGTCGTACACTTTTTCTTCCAGCTTGTTGCCGGTGAATTTGATTTTGTCGGCGTTGGTAACGATTACGTAATCACCACAGTCAACGTGAGGCGTATAGTATGCCTTGTTCTTGCCACGGAGTACCGCTGCAATGCGGGCACACATACGTCCTACGGTTTGATTGGTACCGTCCACAACATACCAGTTGCGCTGCACGGTAGCCGCGTTCGCATGCTTTGTTGTAAAATGTAATTTGCTCATGAGATTGAAATTTGTGCTGCGGCCATCCCCGCAGCAGGATTTTTTAAATGAGGCGCAAAAGTACGCGAATGCTGCTATTCAACCCAAGAAAACAGCGGTGTATTTTAAATGGCACATTTGTAAGTCATTGAAAAACAATAAATATTTTGACGAGTTTTAGAAAAGGTTAACGAAAGAAGAGGACTTAGGAGATGCAATCTTCAATATCCGTTTAGGAATTTAGGATTGGGCCAGCGGCAGAATAACGATTGAACTTCTGTTGCGACGCTCCTTTCATCCTTCAGTAACGTTGTTGCGCAATTCTTTTCCATGCCCGGTGTATATTGGCAACTTTGAACCCAATTATGACAGAAGCCAATTTAAACCTCGGCCGAAACACTTTCGGCGATCCTGCCAACGCAGGCAATGTATTAACCAAACAGGAAGCACTGGAACTATTAAATAACTGGGTGGAGAACGAACGTCTTCGCCTGCACATGAAGCAGGTTGGCGCTGTGATGAAAGCCTGGGCCCTGGAAAGGGAAGGTCTTTCGGAAGAAGAAGCCCACAAATGGTGGCTGGCCGGTGTGCTGCACGATGCGGACTGGGAAAAGCATCCCACGGAGCACTGCCGGGTGATCATTGAAGAACTGGAAAGGCGGGCCATAGATCCTGCCGTAATTCGCTGTATCGCTTCGCATGGCCCCAAGCATTTTGGCGTAGAACCGGAAAGCACCATGGATAAAATGATCTACGTGTTTGATGAACTCTCAGGTTTTATTCATGCGGCGGCACTCATTCGGCCGGCCCGCTATGAAGGCATGGATGTAAAGAGCATTCAGAAAAAATTAAAAACGCCTTCGTTTGCTGCACAGGTGAGCCGCGAGGATATCCAGGATGCAATTTCCCGCATTGATACACCGCTGGAAGAGATCATTGATTTTATTATTACTCACCAGAAAGAGATAGTATGAGCAGGCAGCAGTACCCGACTGGCTAAAAACCGAACAACTCATTTCCGCAATAGGTTTCAATAGAAAAAGCCTCCTGAAAAACCAGGAGGCTTTTTTGTAAAAGCTTTTAAACCGAAGCAACTACTCGCCACACACTATTTACCACTCGCCTTTTCTATCCGCCATAAAACTGTCCAAGCGGCATTTTAAAAACACGGTTGCGCTGAAAGCCCGCAAATTTTTTATACGCTTCTGCATGGGTTTTTGTCCACTGGTCAAATGCGGCGAGGTTGTCTACAGGACCAAACAACCACTGGTTGTAGGCCTCAAACATACCCTCGCGGATCAGTTGGCGCTGGTAGTCGAAAAGGCGGTAAGGATATTTATCACCGTATTTGGCAAACCAATCCAGGATAAACTTGGTGCGGATCATTGTCAGGGTTTCCACCGTCAGGCCTTTGTTGGTCAGCGATTGCTGTTTGCCAAAAGTTTCCAGGACTGCATTTACAAATGGGTTTCCTTTTTTGCCGCCATCTTCATTAGGGGTTAGAAAGAGCTTTTCTTTATAGTCCTTCAGCAACATCTTTTTTACTTCGGTGGCCCGTTCGGTCAGGTACTCCATGTTTACGAAAATCTCGCCATAGAGCAGCGACCATACCTTGTCTTTTGTGTAATGATAATAGGTGGCGGCATGGTAATAATTGCCGGGGTAGGAGGGAGCCATCTCGATTCCTTTCTCCCATTGTTTGATGGCGTTATCATCGTTCTTGCTCCAGAGCATTTCGCCGTATTCGCTGTACAGCACCCCGCTGTTCGGGTATTTCTTCAACGCTTTTTTATACAGTTTGTCGGCTTCCTTGATCTCTTCCAATGCACGGTAAACCGTACCGGAAATCTGATAGGAGGTCACATCAATATCGTCGCGTTCCGTTAATTTTTTTACATAGTTCCGGGCCTGTGCAAAATCCTTTTTGTAATAATAGGCCAGCGCCAGATCCTGCAGCAACTGCTCATTGTCGGGCTCATTCTGAATGGCTTTGGTCAGCACCAGGATAGCATTGTCATGATCGCCGGTACGCATAAAGCTGTAGGCTGTTTCGTGTGCCGATTGGCCAAAAGAAGCTGTAGCGGTAAACAGCGCCAGTGAAAAAAGGAGGTGTTTCATACATCAAATTAAAGGATAAAAGACCGCAGGGTTTTCAAAAACCGCGGCGGTCTTTTGTAGTTTAAGACTTTATAAGGGATTTAACCGTTGCTTTCAAATGCAATGTGTGAGCAGGCCGTCCCGCAGCTTGGGTTCAAACCAGGTGCTTTTGGGTGGCATTACCTGCCCGCTGTCGGCAATATCAAACAACTGCTGAATGCTCACCGGGTGCAAACTGAATGCCACCTTTGCGTCGCCGCTGTTGACACGTTTTTCCAATTCGCCAAGACCCCGGATGCCGCCAACAAAATCAACACGGTTGTCGGTGCGGGGATCACGGATGCCCAGGATTTTATCGAGTACAGCCTCCTGGAGAATGGTTACATCCAGGATGCCGATCGGATCGTTGCGATAGGTTCCTTCCTTTGCGGTTAATGTGTACCACTGGTTATTGAAGTACATGCCAAACTGGTGCAGGCCTTCCGGACGAACAGCGCTTTCGGCCTTCGTCACCTCAAATTGCTCAGCCAGTTTTTGCAGGAACTCTTCATCACTTAGGCCGTTCAGGTCTTTGACAATGCGGTTGTAGTCGAGGATGGCCAGTTGATTGGCGGGAAAGATAGTGGTAAGAAAATACTTCGCGTCTTCGCTGTCCGGTAAGTCTTTGCTCACTTTTGCTGCCGATGCGGCCCGGTGATGACCGTCGGCAATATAGGTGGCCGGCACTTTTTCTTTGAATAAGTGGGTAATGGAGTCGATCGTGGCAAGGGAATCCACTACCCAAATGGCATGCGTCACACCATCGCTGGCAGTAAAATAATAGGTGGCATTGTTCTGGTCTTTCCAATGTTCAAAAATATCGTTCAGTTCCTTAATGTCTTTGCAGGCCAGGAACACATTGCCCGTTTGTGCCCGGATGGTGCGCATGTGGTCTATGCGGTCTTTTTCTTTTTCGGGCCGGGTAAACTCATGTTTTTTGATTACGTCGTTGAAATAATCTTCAACTGATGATATGCAAACCAGTCCTGTTTGTGTACGGCCCTGCCAGGCCAGTTCGTAAATATAGTAGCAGGGTTGTTCGTCCTGGAACAACACCTTTCTTTCAATAAGATGCTGAAGGTTCTCCGCAGCTTTTTGATAAACGGCTTCACTATGAATATCCACATCAGGCGAAAGATCAATTTCGGCTTTTGTTACATGCAGAAACGAAAGCAGGTTGCCTTCGGCTTCTTTTCTTGCTTCTTCCGAACTGAGAACATCATACGGACGGGATGCTACCTGTGCGGCATACTCGTTGTGCGGACGCAGGGCCCGGAAAGGTTTGATTGTTGCCATGGCTGCAAAATTAGGGGGATCGCTCCTGTGCTAAGAAATTCCTAATGCAGGGCTAAGGATTTCTTAATTCAAAAAGCCTTAACAGCTTTTGAAATTTTTCTGCATTTGCTTTAAAGCCATAATCAATCAACAACAATAAGTATGAGAATTTTCTACCTTTCCGTCCTTACTTTTCTTTTTATTTCCTGCGGCACCAACAGGGCTATTTACCAGTCGCCTGATTTTGAACAGCAAACGTCCCGGCACAAAACGGTGGCCATCTTACCGGTGTATATGGTGCAAACCGGTCATATACCCAAAGAGGTATCGGAGGCCGATGTAAAAGCAGCCAACGAGAAATGGGGCTATATCTTCCAGGAGACATTGCAATCGTTCATCCTGAAACAAACACAAAAAAACAAGAAGGGCCAGATGGTGAGCTTTCAGTCTACGCAAAAAACCAATGCAATTGTAAAAGAGCAAAAGCTGTCTGTTGAAGCCCTTTACAGTAGGCAACCCGAAGAGATTGCACGCTTGTTAGGCGTAGATGCCGTGATCATGACCAACATGAATCACAATAAAAACTTCAGTGATGGCGTTGCTTACGGACTGGCCGCTGCACGAACCGTTGTAAATGTATTTTCCCGGTCAGCAACCCTTGGTGCCGGCGTCAATGCATCGGACGTAAACATCAACTGTTCTCTTTTTGATGCAAAGGACAGCAAGCTGCTGTGGAAAACCTATCGCGACGGTGGCACAGATTTGCCGGCTAACGTAAATGAATTGATTGAACACTACAGCAACTGGATCGCCAAAAAGTTGCCGTATAAAAGCTAAGGCGGGTGAGTGGAGGCGCTTATCCACGCTTACTTTCTTTAATGACCTACACCAGTACGGAATCAGTAAGTATGCTACCGTGAAACAACACCTAAAGAAAAAGGCTGAGCATTGACTCAGCCTTTTTTCTGTGCAAAGTATTTCATCAGGTCTGTCAGCACCTGTACACTTTCCAGCGGCAATGCATTGTACATGGAAACGCGGAAGCCGCCTACGGAGCGGTGGCCTTTTACCCCGATCATGCCTTCCTGTTCGCACAGGGTTAGAAATTCTTTTTCTGTTGCTTCATCCGGCACAAGAAAGCAGGCGTTCATTTTGCTGCGGTCTTCTTTGGCCACGGTGCCGCTGAACAGGGGCAGAGAGTCGACTGTATTGTAAAACAGGGCCGCTTTTTCATTGTTTTGTTTTTCGATGGCAGCAACGCCACCCAAGGCTTTCAGCCAGCGTAACGTCAACATACAAACGTAAATAGAAAATACCGGCGGCGTATTGAGCAAAGAGCCTGCTTCAATGTGGTTACGATAATCCATCATCGTAGGCAGTGGCCTGCTTACCTTGCCCAGAATATTTTTATTGACTACGACAACGTTCACGCCGGCAGCACCAATGTTTTTTTGCGCCCCCGCATAAATCAGGTCAAAGCGGTTGAAGTCCAGCTCACGGCTTAGAATATCTGAGCTCATGTCGGCTACCAATGGTACTCCCTTGTCATAAAAGAGCGACAGGTCCTGCCACTGCGTACCGTAGATTGTATTGTTCGTGGTAATGTGCAGGTAGGCGGCATCTTTCTTCACATTAAACTCCTTTGGCAGGTAGGTATAATTAGCGGCTTTGGAGCTGCACACGACCTCCACAGTTCCATACAGCTTTGCTTCCTTGATGGCCTTGGCGCCCCATACACCGGTATCGGTATAGGCTGCAGTCTTTTTTTCATCCAGCAAATTCATCGGCACCTGGAAGAACTGCGTGGACGCACCACCATGGAGGAACAGTACTTCATGATCATCGTCCAGGTGCATTAACTCCTTCAGCGTATGCATGGCTTCATCAATCACCGCCTGGAAGGTTTTGGTACGATGCCCAATCTCCAGGATCGATAAACCGGTGTCGTTGTAATTCACTACGGCACGGCCAGCTTCTTCAAACACTTCTTTGGGAAGAATGGAGGGGCCCGCCCCGAAATTGTGTTTTATGGTTATGGGAGCCTTTATGCGTTCGGTTGTATTCGTTGTCATGTTGCAAGGGATATGTACAAATATAACCTTAGTCTGTTAACAGGTTTCCTGTAGTGTAGGTTTTGAGAGAGCAAAGGTTGCTAATTATCGTCCTCTTTTCTTCCTAATATGCTAGCCGACCGCCAGGCTTTATTCATCTCTTCAAATTCTTTCAGCTCGGCTTCGGAGAAATCTGCACCGGTAAGATTTGAGAGATCGGGCTGGCCTGCATCTACCCAGGCAGTGTACCAGAAAGAAGCTACGGCAAAAATGGATTGCCGCATGCGCCGTTCCACCATACCGTTGAGAAGTTGATTGTAGGCCATTGAATAGGCGGAGGAATATTGTCGCTGCAGTACACCATTGCGGTCTTCAAACGCAAACTTTTTATCGGCAGCAACTTGCTGCGAAAGGTTTTTTTCAACTTTGAGCACAGTATCCGCAGCAGCGGCGCTTTCCAGTACCCGTTGCCAGATAAAATCCTGTGTGTTGCTGATATATTCGGCTTTGCCGATGAAAAAGTTCCATTCTTTATCGGCCAGCAATTCGGGCAGGCGACTTTCCCAAAAGCCATGAATTCCTCTTTGTCCGGTATGTTGCCCATTGTGATTGCTGCTGGCGTGAAGCGGTACATGCGCATCGGCAATATAGTGACCAATGTCTGCAGAGAGCTTCAGCACTTTTGCTGCGTTTTTTTCTTTGAAAGCAGTAGTCAGGCGCAGTTTCATGATCTGTATCCACCAGGGTGCCACACCATTGGCTTGCAGTGTATCTTCACCATATTTGGCCACCGCGCTGTCCCACCGGCGTGGCAGGGCATTGTAGGGATAATTTCCGTACCGGTCAATGTCAATATAGTGCCGCGGACCTTCCGCAGGAACCAGGTAACGGCGCTTGTCAGGGTCAACTGCGTGTTCCGAAAGGAACTGGATGCTTGGTTTATAGAAAACAAGCATTTGCGGCGGCAGCAGGAAAACAGCGTAATAGTTGATTTTCTGGTGGGCGAAAAAACCCCAGCAGAAACAGGGTTGAGTCAGGAAAACGACAAGGGTCGCCAACAATGTTTTTTTCATAAAAGAGAATTATCTGTAGGGACATGCCGTAGGGTGTCCGTTTGGAATGAATGAAACAATTTTGTGGACACGCCGTGGCGTGTCCCTACGTATAAAACCGGTCAGTTTTCCAGTTTTTCGGATTGTTGGAAATGTAACTTTTATTTGCCCGGTATTCCTGTTCGTTTCGTATCACATGATCATAGAAACGAGACTGCCATTGAAAGTTTATACTGTTTTCTTTTCACCATTTTGCGACTGCGCCTTTTGTATGACCAATGATAGTTGGAACGGAACCTGCAAACGTTTTTGAAAAGCTGTTTCCTATATATATATATATGGTTTATCTTGGTGATGATTATGATGCAGTGAAAGTGGTTAGGCATGACAATAAATTCATCCATCAAGCTATAGGGGTAGTGCTCGGAAATATCGTGAAGGTTTAACGCAATTTCATTCCCAATCTCATTCAACCCGCAACTGCCATTTTTTACACTTCCCAACAGCGGCACAAAATGTTGTACACATACTGTAATGAAATAAGCATTGGGCGAAGAATAGTCGAATTCCCGTAACCTGATATGTTTCCGTTGATGGAACATGGGCAGTTAGTGATTGGCCTATCCTAAAATAACAGGATCGCGGCAGCAATCAAAATGCCTGCAGAAAAAATAGCAACTTTTTGTTTGGATTGGGTGGACACGCCACGGCATGTCCCTACCGGGGTTCTTCCAATTCAGTAACGCCGCCACTGATGGCAAATTTCATGGCATCCGTTGCATTGATATTCGTTACCCTCCGTACACGGGCTCGGGGCAGCAGGTACACATTGCCTGCAATGGAATACGACATCGGGATGTACACCGCCACATAATCGCTGAAACCAAAATCACGGGCTTCTTCCTGTGTGATGAATCCTACCCGCCACACATCGTTGTCATCGATATTCGCCAGCACCGGCTTGTTGAATTTTTTCTTTTCACCGGCAAATGCCTCAAAAAATTCTTTGGTAGTGGAGTAAATGAAACGAATACCCGGCGTGCGTTTCAGCACGCTGTCAAAAAGGTTAAAAACACGGTTCTTGATGAAAAAGGAGCTGAGATAGCCAATCAGGATAATACCAACGATCACTGCCAGAAAGCCCAGGCCATAGTTGCGAACATACACCTGCCCATTATCGTCCTTTGCTGTAAAAATGGGTACCTGGTTGTCAATAAATGAAACAATTGAATATACCGCATAGATGGTAACTGCAATGGGTGCAATCACCAACAGGCCCTGTAAAAAATATTGCAGCAGCTTGCTAAACTGAAATCCCCTGTCTTCTTTCTGTCCCTGATTCATGCCGCAAATGTACTCCACCGTTCATCCCTCGAAAACAACAATTCATCTAAAATTAAAATTGGAAACTTTGTTCACGATAAAAGTTTCCATAGTTTCGCCCCCGTTTTATGGAAACAAAAGACCGTATACTGGTAAAATCACACGAGCAGTTCAATCGCTTCGGCATCCGTTCGGTATCGATGGATGACATTGCCACTGCCCTGGGCATGTCAAAAAAAACGCTGTATCAACATTTTGCAGACAAAGAAGAACTGGTAAGTGCCTGTTTTTCACAGGTAATGGAACACAACCGGCATCAGTGCCTGGCCGATCAGAAAAGAGCAGAAAACCCGATCCATGAACTTTTCCTGGCTTATGACATGATGCAGGAAATGTTTGCCAATATGAACCCGGTGGTCATTTACGAGATGGAAAAATATCACCCGACGGCATTCAAAAAGTTCCAGGAGTTTAAATACGGCTTTCTCTACAAGGTGATTTCCAGCAACCTGGAAAGAGGCATTGAGCAGGAGCTTTATCGGCCTGATATTGATGTGGATGTGATCACCCGCTTCCGGGTGGAGAGTGTGATGCTGGCCTTCAATGCCACCATTTTCCCCAATAACCGCACCCATTTAATTCATATAGAACAGCAACTCTTTGAACTCTTTTTATACGGCTTGGCCACCACTAAAGGGCAGAAGCTGATTCAGAAATACAAAACCCAACGGCAAAAACAATGAAACAAATAAGAATACACAGCATTTTGTTCCTGCTGCTACTTGGCGGCTTGGCACAAGCACAACAGCGGCACGAGTTTTCGGCCAGGCAGGCTGTTGACTATGCCCGCAAAAACAATATCCAGATCAAAAATGCTCTGCTCGACATTCAGATACAGCAACAAACCAACCGGGAGGTGACCGCATCGGCCCTGCCGCAGATCAACGGGAGCGCAGGCCTTAATTATTTCCCCAATGTGGCCGTACAGGTGTTGCCTAATTTTTTTGGCCCGGTGATCTACGGCATCCTTACCAACGAGGGTGTACAGAACGGCAGTGGTCAGCCAATTAAAAGTCCCAATGACTTTGGCTACATCCAGGCGCAGTTTGGTACCAAGTTCAATAACTCGGTGGGTGTGAACCTGCAGCAACTGCTGTTTGATGGGCAGGTGTTCATTGGCCTGCAGGCCCGCAATGCTACCATGGCCTTCGCACGCAAGGGTGCCGAGGTAACGGAAGAAACTATCCGCGCCAATGTGTACAAGGTGTACTATCAACTGGCGGCAAGCCGCAGCCAGATTGGTATCCTTGATGCCAACATTGCGCGGATTGAAAAATTTCTTTCGGATACAAGAAAGCTCTATGAAAACGGCTTTGCCGAAAGGCTGGATATCAGCAAACTGGAAGTACAGCTGGCCAACCTGCAAACCGAGCGGTTAAAAGCACTGAACAGCATCAACAACGGTTATATTGGCCTGAAGGTGTTGATGGGGATGCCGGTCCAGGATTCACTGATATTGACCGACAGTATTACGTATGACGATATCCGTAATGGTGTACTGGATGCAACGCAGTTCAGCTATGCCGATCGTAAGGATTACCAGTATGCAGAACTGGGCAAGGAGTTGAGTGAGTTCAATATCCGCCGTTACGAACTCAGTAAGCTGCCAACGGTTGCGCTCAATTCCAATTACAACTACATCAGGCAATCCAACACCTTTGGTTTTGGCGGCAAGTGGTTTCCCAGCTCACTGATAGGAGTAAGTGTAAATGTGCCCATCTTCAGCGGATTTGCACGGGAAGCAAGAATTGACAGGGCCAAATTGGAGCTGCAGAAGAACATCAACAATATCGAGGGACTGAAGTTGAACATCGACAGGGAGGTAAGTGAAGCTATCAACAACTACCGCAATGCGCTGGCCACACTGGATGCGCAAAAGCGTAACATGGAGCTGGCTGAAACGGTGTACAATCAAACCCGCCTGAAATTCCAAAGTGGGATTGGTTCGAATACCGAAATATCCACAGCGCAGAGCGACCTGTCAGTAGCGCAAAACAATTACATCCTCGCAACCTACGATGCGATCAATGCGAAAATTGATTTTTTAAGAGCAACTGGTAAACTTCAATGAAACAAACCATTAGCTAAGGAATATGAGAGGGAAGACAGCTAATATTTCTTCTCACAGTTCGCGGTTCGAAGTCTATCGCTAGAATATTAACCACCAACATAAAAAAACAAAAATGAAAAAGTACGTTTTGGGTCTGGCATTTCTCACTTTGTTTGCTGTCTCCTGCGGCTCCAGCAAAAAAGATGAAGCCGGAAACCTCAATGATAAAAAAGCCAAACTGCAGGAACTGAAAAGCGAACAGACCAAGCTTGCCGAACAGATTTCTACCCTGGAAAAAGAGCTTGCAAAGCTGGATCCTTCTGCCGCCGCCAAACCCAAGCTGGTAGCCGTAACCGCCATCGACCCACAAAATTTTGAGCATTTTATTGAGCTGCAGGGCAAGGTAGATGCCACTAACATTGCTTACGTAGCACCGCCCAATGGACAAGGCGGCGTAGTGAAAGCGTTATATGTACGGCAGGGACAGACTGTGCGTAAAGGACAGGTATTGGCTCGCTTAGATGATCAGTTGATCCGCCAGCAGATTGCGCCTTTGCAGGTGCAGTTAACAACTGCCGAAGACACGTACAAGCGTACAAAAAACCTGTTTGACCAAGGCATCGGTACCTATCAGAATGTACTGAATGCGGAAACGCAGGTAAAAACATTGCGTCAGCAAATTGGTGTGATTCAAAAACAGGCGGCCCTCATGACGGTAACGGCTCCCATGTCGGGTGTGGCTGAAAAAGTGGATGTCCGCGTGGGTGAAACCTTCACGGGGATGTCGGCCCTGGGTCCGCAAATTTCCATTGTAAATACCGGTAATCTAAAAATCACAGCGCAGGTTCCCGAAAATTACCTGGGCCGCGTAGGCGTGGGTACTACCCTGGAAGTGGCTTTGCCGGGAACCGGTAAAACCCTTACCACAAAAGTGGCAGTAGCCGGAAAAATCATTGATCCTACCAGCCGCTCTTTCCAGATAGAAGCACCGGTTCCTTCCGATCCTTCGCTGAAGCCAAATCAGATTGCTGTTGTAAAAATTCGCGACTATGCATCGAGCAATGCCATTACCATTCCGCTGAACATTCTGCAAAACGATGAAGAAGGCAAATATGTGATGGTGGCTGCCAAAGAAGGCAATAAGATGGTGGCCCGCAAGCGCCGCGTGGTGGTGGGTGAACTGTACGGCGAACGGCTGGAAATCAAAAGCGGACTGCAGCCCGGTGATGTGATTGTAACCGAAGCGTACCAGGAATTGTACGAAGGCCAGCTTATTACCACGGATGCGAACCTGGCTACCAAATAATCGCTGATGGATAGGCTTCTGGCTTTTCCGGACAAAACAAGCTGCCAAGGCAGGAAAGCTATTCCGTAAATAAATTATCTGCACAGGAATCTGCACTGGCATTTCCCTGCGCCGGCACCAACGATCAACAGACACATTCAATGAATTTTTATGAACGTTAAAGAATACATGGGCGAACGGTTCAAGCAGTTTGGCCCTACCACCTGGAGCATTAAAAATAAAACCACCATCTACCTGGTGATGGTGTTCATTACGCTGGCCGGGGTATGGCAGTTTATCACCCTGCCGAAAGAGCAGTTTCCCGACATTGTTATTCCCAACATTTATGTACAAACGGTCAACTTTGGTAACTCGCCAAAGGATATTGAAAACCTGATTACACAGCCCATTGAAAAACAAATCAAGGGGATTACCGGTGCTAAAATCACAAAATTGACCAGCACGTCGGTACAGGACTTTTCCGCCATTATGGTGGAGTTTGATACCGATGTAGATGTAGACATTGCCCTGCAAAAAGTAAAGGACGCCGTGGACAAAGCAAAAACGGATTTGCCTACCGATCTCACGCAGGAACCGATTGTGCAGGAGGTAAACTTTTCCGATCAGCCCATTATGTATGTCAATGTCAGTGGCGACTATGATGTGGTTAAATTGAAAAAGTATGCAGAGGATTTGCAGGACCAGTTGGAAGAATTGCCCCAGCTAAACAGGGTGGATCTGGTAGGGGCGCCGGAGCGGGAGTTTCAGATCAATGTGGATCCCTACCGTATGCAGGCTTCGGGAATCACCTACGATGATATTGCCCGGTCTGTAGCCAACGAAAACCTCGACATCTCCGGCGGCCAGTTGGATGTAGGCAATATGCAGCGCAACCTGCAACTGAAAGGACAGTTTAAATCGGCCTATGATATACAGGGAGTGATTGTACGCAATACCAGCGGTGATGGTATTTACCTGAAAGATATCGCCACGATCAAAGACACTATTAAAGAAACCGAAAGTTATGCACGGCTCAACGGCAAAAAGGTCATTACCCTCAATATTGTAAAGCGGGCCGGCGAAAACCTGATTGAAACTTCTGAAGATGTGCGACGTGTGATTGACGAGATGAAGGAAGCCGGCTCCCTGCCACCGCAATTGAATGTGCTGGTTACCGGCGATCAAAGTATTACCACCCGGGTGTCGTTTAATGAATTGGTGAACTCCATCATTATCGGCTTTCTGCTGGTGTTGCTGATTCTGATGTTTTTTATGGGGGTGACCAATGCCTTTTTTGTGGCGCTGTCGGTTCCCCTTTCCATGTTTATTGCCTTTCTCCTGCTGCCGCTTGCCGATATCATTGTTGGTGCCAACGTTACCCTCAACTTCATGGTGCTTTTTGCGCTGCTTTTTGGCCTGGGTATTATTGTGGATGATGCCATTGTGGTCATTGAAAATACCCACCGCATCTTTATGCAGGGCGGTGGCCGTCTTAGTTCGGAAAAAAGCGCCATCATTGCCGCAGGCGAAGTATGGATACCGGTGCTTGCTGGTACACTGACCACACTGGCGCCCTTTGTTCCGCTCCTGTTCTGGCCCGGCATCATTGGCAAGTTCATGATTTACCTGCCTACGATGCTCATCTTCACGCTGGCGGCTTCACTTATCGTAGCCTTTATCATGAACCCCGTGTTTGCGGTGGATTTTATGAACCATGAGGAAGGTGTACCGCAAAAAAAGTCAGCGATCTTTCGCAAGCCCCTGTTCTGGGCTGCCGTTGGCCTGGGTATTTTGCTGGATGTAATGGGGTTAACCTTTGCCGGCAACTTTATCTTGTTTATGGTACTGGTAGTGTTGTTCAACCGCTTTTTACTGAGTGGGTGGATTAAAGCCTTTCAGGAAAGAGTGCTACCCGGCCTTATGAACCGTTACGAGCAGTCCTTGCGTTGGGCACTGTACGGATGGCGTCCGGTGAAAATATTGTTTGGTGTATTTGGCTTGTTGCTCGTTACGCTGATGATTTTTGGCTGGGCGGCCAGCACCGGTCGTACACAAGTGGTGTTTTTCCCCAGCGGCGATCCCAACCAACTATATGTTTACCTGAAATTGCCTACCGGCACCGATGTGGAATACACCGATTCCATCACCAGAGTACTGGAAGGCCGGGTGAATAAAGTGCTGGGGCTCGATAATGGTAAAACAAATCCGGTTGTGGAAAGTGTGATCTCCAACGTAGCCGTTGGCGCTGCTGACCCAATGAGCGGCGACCGGAGTACAAGACCGGAACTGGGCCGCATACAGGTGTCCTTTGTTGAATTTGAAAAGCGTCACGGCGTTTCCACCAGGCCTTATCTCGATTCGGTACGGGAAGTGGTGAAAGGCATTCCCGGTGCAGAGCTTTCCGTTGACCAGGAATCATCAGGTCCGCCTACCGACCCGCCAGTCAACATTGAAATTGCCAGCGAGGACCTGGATAACCTGACAAAAACCGCTACCGCCCTTAAAAACTATCTGGACTCCATACGGGTGCCGGGTGTGGAAGAATTAAAGATGGATGTGGATTTGAAAAACCCGGAATTAACGCTGAATGTTGACCGGGAAAGAGCCTTGATCGAAGGCATTTCTTCGGCGCAGATTGGAATGGCTATCCGCACGGCCTTGTTTGGCCGTGAAGTCAGCAAGATCAAAGAAGGAGAAGACGAGTACAAGATTCAGTTGCGCAACAATGAACTACAACGGAAAAACCTTTCCAATTTACTGAACCTGAACATCCGCTTCCAGGATATGGCCAACCGTGGTGCTATCAAAAGTGTTCCGCTTTCATCTGTGGTGGCAGTAGATTATACCAGTACGCTGGGCAGCGTAAAACGGAAAGACCAGAAGCGAACCATCTCTCTTCGCTCCAATGTATTAAGTGGCTATACACCCACCGCCGTAAACATTACACTGGCGCAACATATTGCCAATTTCAAGGATAAACCTGCAGGTGTTACCATTTCCCAAACCGGCGAAGGAGAACAGCAGGCTGAAACAGGAGCTTTTCTGGGAAAAGCATTGGTGATTGCATTGGCCCTGATTCTACTCATTCTTGTACTGCAGTTTAACAGTGTGAGCAAGCCGGTGATTATCCTTACAGAGATTCTTTTCAGTGTGATTGGTGTGCTGCTTGGCTTTGCCATCTTTGGCATGACGGTAAGTGTGGTGATGACGGGTATTGGTATTGTTGGCTTGGCCGGTATTGTGGTGAAGAACGGGATTTTGGTGATTGAATTTGCTGATGAATTGCGGGCCCGGGGTATGAAGACAAAAGAAGCCGTGATACAGGCCGGCAAAACCCGGATTATCCCAGTATTGCTGACGGCACTCGCCGCCATTCTGGCCCTGATTCCATTGGCTGTGGGTTTCAACATCAACTTCGTAACGATGTTCTCGGAATTAAACCCGAATATATTTTTTGGTGGTGACAATGCCGTATTTTGGAATCCATTGTCATGGACCATTATCTTTGGCCTTATCTTCGCCTTTTTTATGACCCTGCTGGTGGTACCTGCCATGTACCTGATTGCAGAGCGATTGAAAAGGCCTATGCAAAATATGTTTGGAGGCAAGTGGGTCAGCATGTTTGGCTTGCTGCCAGCCGTGGGTGTCATCATGTTTGCCTTTGTGCATTGGACGGTAGCCCTGGCTATTATGCTAGCCTTCCCGATAATGATAGTGATTACCTGGGTGAAACACAACCGCGATGCGGCCCGCCGCAGAAGAAGGTTGAAAGACAACCCGAATGTGAATACATCTTTTATTGGTAGTTGGTTTTAAGGCGGGTAGATAACAACAGAAAGGTTGCGGCTCCGAAAGGGGCCGCTTTTGTTTTGTAACCGCGGAGGACAAGAGGAGCGGAGGGTTTCGCAGAGCACTTTTTTTGATCAACCACGCTTACACTTCTTATTGTGAAGTGATAAATCAAAAAAACCTGCTGCCTACAAAAACATTTTTACAACTCTTTGAGTTTTGTGCCTTCGTGGTTCAAATGTATCGCTGCGAAAACCTCCGCGTTCTTCTTTCTCTGCGGTGAAACAGAACTCAGTTTCTTGAATTCAGCAGCCCTTCCGGAACACTCAGTTCACCGGTGTGCGGATCAATCAAGCCGTTCCGTTCGTCTTCTATGTTGGTTGCCTGCGTGTACACATCTCCGGCAATGGCACGCTTGCGCATTTCATCTTTAAATGCTTTTATGAGCTTTGTTCTTTCTTCGGAGCTTTGTGGCCCGCCGTAATCCGAAAAGCCAAAGCCGCCCCATTCGCTGATGATAACCGGCACCTGCTTGCGGAAAAAGAACGGGTCGCCAACTACCAGCGGAAAGGCCGCCACGCCTTCCAGCTTTCCTTTCATTAAATCATTCAGCATCTCCTGCCAACGGCTGATATCCGGGGTATAAAGATGAACAGTGAATAAATCAGACTTCAGGCGGCCGGTGTAGGATATATGTTGCCAGCCGTCGTTGTCCACCACCAGGAACTGGGGATGGGCAAGCTGCATGTAGTGATACATGTCCATGATGTATTGTCTTGTTTCCGGGTTGGTGGCAATATCCTGTGCACCCCAATCTTCGTTGTACAGGCTCCAGATCACCACCGACGGATGTGTACCAATCAGCGCAAGCATGCGTAAAAGCTCCTCGCGGTGAAACTGCCGGCTGCGGGGCGTAGAACTGTGCGGACTGGGCACTTCCACCCAAAGCATCAGTCCCAGACTGTCGGCAAGGTTGTAGATCCGCGGATCCACACCGGCAATATGAATGCGCACCAGGTTGCAGCCCAGCGCCTTCATGGCATGCATGTGTTTCCTGATTTCTTCGAAGGACGCTGTGCCGGGCTGGTAAAGAATGCCATCAAGGTAAACGGCCTTGTTATTCAGGTACACGCAGCAGCCGCGGGCTTCTATTTTACGTAACCCAAAATGCGATTCGATGGATGCCGTATAACCATCCCTGTCAACCAGTTCAGCTTTCAGTGCATACAAGTGCGGTCGCTCCGGCGACCAGTGAATGGCATTGGGCACTTCTATCACTACCCGCTGCTGCTTTTCTCCGGCTTCCAGCCGTAAGGGATATTCATCTACTGCAACGGGATCTTCATCGGCTTCTTTGCGGTTGTACACCTTCAGTCGCAGGACGTAGTCTCCGGGGTCGTGAATGCGGGTGGTGAGGTTAAAGCGAACGAGATTGTCTTCCACAATACTCACCACACCTACACGGGAGCGCAGGCGGTTTCGTTCCACTGTTTCCAGCCATACGCTGCGCACTGCACCGGTATAGGTCTGGTACCAAATGCCACCCCGTTTATATACGTGCGACTCCTGTTTGCCGCGGGGAATATCGGCATCCATCGTGTCTTCAATGCGAACTGTAAGCCGGTTCACTGGTTTCAGCAGGTTGGGTGTCAGCTCATAGCTGAATGATGTGTATTCGCCAATGTGCACTTCTTCGCCTTCTATGGTGCGCAGCAGTTCGCCATTGAGCCAAACCCTGGTTTCATATCCACAGGCGCCAAAGGTCAATTGCAGTAGCGATTTGTTATCGCCATTGCCATTTCCCAGTTGCGGTACGGGAAACTCCCGTTCGTACCAGGCAATTACCCGGTCCCGCCAGCGTTCGCTGCCACCGTGCGACATGTGTTCTTCTATGGAGCCGGGCCAGGAGGCTTTCTTTTCGTATTTGTGTCCGAGGTGCCAGCCTTCCTGCAGGCCCTTGTTGTTATTGTCGATAGCAAAGTTCCACTCGCCGTCCAGCAGTACAAACGAGTTGGACCGCAATACGGCCCGTGGCAAAGGGTTGACAAATTCTTCCTCTACCTGGCCTTCTTCTCTGCTCCGGGTAAGTCCATAGTTCGGGTGAAGTGTTTCCATATTGGTCTGTTAGTGGCGGTAGTGCAGCCAATTTTGGGCCAAGGGGTGGGAGCAGGATATTGGATGTGGAGATATAGGATATTTTTTCAGGGTTTTACTTCTTCTGTAAGCAAGTGAAAAATAAAGGTTCTTAAGGAACGCTGCCGGATATTTGCGGCTATGATAAAAAACCAGGAGTTCCGGTTGGGCAATTACCTGATGCACAAGACCGGTGTTCGCATTCTTACGGTTCGTTGCAATTTTGAGCATTTTGCCCTGATGGCCAAGGGAGGTGAAAAAGACATGTATCCCGTGTTGCTTTCTGCCTCCATCCTGGAAAAATGCGGGTTTACAGAAAACAAAAAATATGCACTGCTACCTGAAAGCCGGGAGTTCATCCTGATATTGCCGGTAATGGGCAGCGGCGAAATGGAAATCCGGGCCTACATCAAAAACAACAAAGAATGTTTCGGAAGGGTGATGATGAACGGTGTGCCGGTGAGCAATAATTTTCACCATCTGCACCAATTGCAGAACATTTATTTTTCCCTGACCGGGCAGGAACTGGAACTGATGCTGTAATCTTATTTGGCTACGGCAATTTTGATCTTTTTTCCTTTCAGCTTTTCGTCTTTGATCAGGTGCAGAAAGTGGCTTACTTTGGGTTTTCTCACGGCAGCAAAGGAAAAAAAGTCCTTTACTTCAATGATGCCGATATCTTCCTTTTTCAACTGCCCCTTGTTGGTGAAAAAGCCGACGATATCCACCTTGTTCACCTTGTCTTTTTTACCGGCCGCAATAAACAGCGTGGTCCATTTGGGTTTTTCAGGAACGGTTAGTGGCGTGTTCAAGGCCAGTTCCGTAATGGGCGTCTTAACAAATGCGGGCAGTTTTTCGTCTTCGCTCAGTATCAATACGGCAGTGCCGGAGGCATCCATGCGGGCCGTGCGGCCATTGCGGTGGGTAAAGGTTTCTTCGGTAGCTGGCAGGTGATAATGTACAATGTAGCGGATGTGGGCAATATCCAGTCCGCGGGAAGCAAGATCGGTCGTCACTAAAAAATTTGAACTGCCGTTCCTGAACTTCGCCAGCGCCACTTCACGTTCCCGCTGCTCCATAGCCCCGTGGTAAAACGTATTAACTATACCTTTTTCGGCCAGCAATCCGCTCACTCTTTCCACCGACTCGCGGTGATTGCAAAAGATGATGGTGGGCCGTGCACCGATGTGGCAAAGCAGGTTAAAAAGCGCTTCTATTTTATCTTTTTCCGGCGATGCCAGTGTATGCAGCGCCAGGCTTTCTTTCGGGGCTTCACCTTTGGGTAAATAGTCCAGTCGCAGGGCATCGGCTGCATGCAGAAACTCGGGAATAGCAACAGCTTCGGTGGCGGAGGTCAGGATCTTTTTTTCCACTGCCGGCAGCGCGGAAACAATGGTCTCGATCTCCTCCACAAAACCGGCTTCCAGCGATTTGTCAAATTCGTCCAGCACCAGGTAACGAATGCTGGCAGTGGTGATGTTGCCGCGACGGATATGATCCGCCAGTCGTCCCGGTGTGCCAATGAGCACCGCCGGCGGCTGCACCAGGTTGTTCTCTTCAATCTCCCTTTTGTGGCCTCCGTAGCAGGGCGTTACTTTCAGGCCAGTACCCATGCCTTTGAACACCGTTTCAATCTGCAGGGCCAGTTCTCTTGTGGGGACAATCACCAGGGCCTGCGAATCTTTTTGGGTCAGGTCCAGGTGATTAACAACCGGCAGTAAAAAAGCCAGTGTTTTACCCGAACCGGTTGGCGCCAGCAACACCAGGTTGTTGTGGTTGGGAAAAGCCGCAAGCGTAGCTTCTTGTATCTCGTTCAGGGCATCGATCCGCAGGTTGTTAAGGATCGTTTCAGTTGAAAAGTTCTTCTGGTGCATGGGTAAAAATACAACAACTGGTTTGGGGAGAAGGGATTGTTCCTGTTTGTCACAGTTTAAGACCAGCTATCATCTGCCGGTTTTCAGAGCAGATAAAAATTTATCTTAACGGCCTAATTCTTTTCTATGATACGCTTCTTTTCTGTTTTTCTTTTATTAGCCGCAGTTTCTTCTTCGGCACAGGAACTGTACAAGCCCCGCGATATAAAAAAGGCATTTGCCAGCGGCACCCGGTCGGATGACGGCAGGCCCGGTAAGGCTTACTGGCAAAATAAAGCCCGGTACACCATCAACATCAAGGCAACGCCTCCCAACCGAACTATTTACGGCACAGAGGAGATCACCTATATCAACAACAGCCCCAACGAGCTGAAGCAATTGTTGCTGAAGCTGTTCATGAATGTTCACAAACCGGGAGCGCCGCGGGCCGGTGGCACTTCCACTGAAAACCTCACAAGCGGTGTGGTGATTGATTCTATCCTTGTAGGTGGTAAAAAAGTGCGCTTCAATCCCAATGCGTTTACCAATCTCCCGCTTGCTCTGCCAACGCCGCTTCCTTCCAACGACTCCGTGCAGCTTTCCATTGCCTGGCATTATGAACTTTCGCTGGAGAAGGGCAGGGAAGGGGTGATCGACAGCACGACGTTTTTTCTTGCTTATTTCTACCCCCGCATTGCCGTTTACGATGATTACCGCGGATGGGACGCTACACCGCATACAGGTCCCCTGGAGTTCTACAATGACTTTAATGATTATACGCTGAACGTGCAGGTGCCCAGGAACTACCTGGTATGGGCTACGGGTACTCTTACAAATGCGGCGTCTGTACTGAAACCTTCGGTTGCAGGCCGGTACCAGCAATCGCTGACGGCCGATCATGTCATCAAGATTGTTTCGCCGCAGGAGCTTACAGCAAAGACAGTCACAGCGGAAAATGACTACAATAACTGGCAGTTTACGTCTTCCAACATACCGGATGTGGCCCTGGGTCTGAGCGATCATTATGTGTGGGATGGCAGCAGCCTGGTGGTGGATCGGAAAACCGGTCGCCGCGCCTCTGTGCAGGCAGCCTACAACGATACGGCCCAGGACTTTCACCACATGGTGCGTTTTGGCAAGGAATCGCTAGCCTGGTTGTCCAACAGCTGGCCGGGCATTCCGTACCCGTACGAAAAATCGGTTGTATTTCAGGGTTATGCCGGTATGGAATACCCGATGATGGCCAACGATGAAACCTACGAGGATACCACCTTCTCCAAGTTTGTGGCCATGCACGAACTGGCACATACCTACATGCCGTTTTACATGGGTATCAATGAAACCCGCTATGGTTTTATGGACGAGGGCTGGGTAACGGCCTTTGAGTACCTGTTCAACACCGAAACAATGGGAAAGCAGCAGGGCGAAGAACTCTTTAAACAATTCCGGGTACGAAACTGGACAGCTGATCCATCCCAGGAGCAGGATATGCCTATCATTACTACTGGTAGTAATTTGAGTGGCGCAGGACTGGGCAACAATATTTATGGCAAGCCGGCACTGGCCTACTTGGCACTAAAAGAATTGCTGGGTGATGCTCTCTTTAAAAAAGCATTACACGAATACATGTCCCGTTGGAATGGCAAACACCCCACGCCCTGGGATTTTTTCAACACGTTTAATGACGCAACGGGGCAAAACCTGAATTGGTTCTGGAACAGTTGGTTCTTCTCGCCCAACTATATTGATCTTGCAGTACTGGATGTGAAAACTTCTGCGGGAAATACCACTTTCACTGTGCAGAATGTCGGTGGTATGCCGGTTCCTTTTGATGCCGTGGTGACTTACACCGACGGCACAACAGAACGTTTTCACCAGACGCCTTCCGTTTGGAAAAAGAGCGGAAAGACAGCCGTTGTTCCTTTAAAAACAAAAAAACCGGTTGCTTCTGTAAAGCTCGAAGGCGGCATTTTTATGGATGCAGTGCCGGAAGACAATGAATGGCGCAAAGGAGCCTGATAGGAAAATGTTTTTTGAAAAAGGTCTTCTTCGGAGGACCTTTTTTGTTGCGTTTACATTAGGTCGTTGTAGCGCTGGGGTCAGCATTTTCCGAATTAGCCAGTTTTTCTTCCATTTCTTTTTTCTTTTCCATGCGCCGGAAAATGCGGTTCCAACGTTTTTGCCAGATGAGTCCAATGTGTTCCGATGGTACTTCGGTACCCAGCAGGCTGCCCCATGGTTTCAAGCCATCCACCCGGTCGAATACGATCTTTAAAACACCGATCAGCGGGATGGAAAGAAACATACCCGAAACGCCCCACAACGCACCGCCCAGCAGTACGCCAATAATGGAGATCAGCGCATTGACCTGTACCTTACTCGACACGATCCGTGGCATCAGGATGTTGTTGTCGAAAAACTGGATGACGAGATAAGCGCCTACCACAGCCAATTGACCACTAAAACCATCGCGGGTGATAGTGACCATCAGTATCGGCAGGGCAATGGCAATAAGACCGCCGATGTAGGGAATAAGGTTTAAAATGCCGCCGATCACCCCAATCACAATTGCCGAGGGTACACCGATGAGCAGCAACGCCACACTGTTCAGTATACAAACAATCACTGTTTCCAGCATCAGTCCCTGCATAAAGCTTTGTACTGCGGATTTGGTTTGGCTAAGGATTTCCGCTACCCGCAGGGAGTGTTTTTCAGAAAAGACCTGGAAAAGAAAATCCAGGATCAGGGGTTTGTAATACAGCAGCAGGAATACATACGTAGGAATCAGCAGTACAACGGAGATAAATGTAAGAACCGGGCCTACGGTGCTTTGGAGCATGTCGCCGCCGCCATCGGCCAGGCTTGCATTCAGTGCCGATACCTGCTTTTCTATGTTAAAACCAAATTTGGCTTTTGTCCATTCCTGCAATTGCACCAGCATTACCGCGAACTTTTGTTTGATCAGCGGCAGGCTGTCAAGAAAAACGCTCACTTGTGTAGACAGGAAATAAAACAGGCCTGCTATGACCAGTGTGGCGGCCAGCAGTGTAAGCAGGATGGCCGGTATCTTGGGCATGATGGCTTCCAGCTTTGTATATAACGGGTTCAGTAGAATGGCGGTCAGGATAGCAAAGACCACGGGTATGAGAATGCCCCCCAGAACATACAGGATGTAGATGGCGGCAATCAGGCCCACAAGGATGGCGGGTATCTTGATATAAATAGGATACTCTTTTTCTTTTTCAATGTCCGACATGGAAGAAGGTTGGACGGTAGATAGTACAAAACCGATACCACCATTTTGTTTCCTGGTTTCGGGAAGGGAAAAGAATAGTCCTCATTTTGCTCATTTTTAAAGAGCGGCTGATTGATTGTTGAAATGTTATTTAACAATGCAGCAAAAGTTGATGGCCCTATTTTTTGTATGCTCAAGATGGAAAAGCCAGAAGGCAATCAGAAAAAGCAAAAGAAGGGCTTTCATTCTATAACGTCCTATAACGTCATTTGGCTTTTGATTTTTGTTTTTTGGCAGATCACCTTGTATCAATTTTCTTAACACGTAACACAGAACGCTATGAAAAAACTTTTTTTACCCATTCTTTTCGCCATGTTGCTGCCCTTTTCGTACTCGTGCAGTACACTCCGCAATTATGTTTTAACCGAGCAGGATGCCGTAGCGGCGCTCCGGCAGATGCTGCAGATTGGTGCCAGGAGCGACCTGCAAGGTGCCTTTAGCAAGGATGCCGTGATGGCAACCATCTTTCCTGAATCGATCCGCAAAACATTGAACACATTGCAGCAACTGGGGCTTACCAATGAAGTAGACCGCTTTACCACCACCATGAGTACAGCGGCCGAACAAACCGCTACCCGGTCGGTGCCCATTCTGGTACAGGGCATTGGCAATATGTCGTTTACAGATGGGATCCGTATTGTAAAAAGCGGCGGTACGTCTGCTACGGATTACCTGCGCACAGCCATTGGCGCTGATCTGCGCCGGGAGATAAGACCTGTTATGGAGCAGGCCCTGAAAGAGTACAACCTGGTGGAACAATGGGACAACATCATCAAGCCGGCACGGGCACTTGTTGGCGACAGGTTGAATCTTGACCTGCCCACACTCATGGCAGGTTTGGTGAGCGAAAAAATGTTTCAGAAGCTGGAAGAAAAAGAACGGGAGATCCGCACATCGGCAACGGCAAGAACAACACCGTTGTTGCAAAAAGTATTTTCGCAAAACTGGCAGTAGCCTCCAACCCATTTTGAAAAAGGCCTTCAGCAGTGAAGGCCTTTTTTGTTTCTACCAGCAATTAAAGGTTATCGTTACCCTGTTTTCGGTTCCTTGTTAGCGCACATGAAACCCTTAGGCTATGAATGGCGTTACATTTGGCACATGAAGTTGAAACTTCCCCTTCCATTATGGACCATTGCAGCCCCGTTATTGGCATGGCTGCTTTATTTTTTAAAAGCAGCTGAAAGCAGCACTATCCTGGTGATTCTGCTCTCCCTGGCACTTATCGGGACGGTGATCACTGCCGTGCATCATGCCGAGGTTATTGCCCACCGCATTGGCGAACCTTATGGGACCCTGGTGCTGGCCATTGCCGTAACGGTAATAGAAGTTTCCCTCATTGTATCGCTCATGCTGAATGGTGGGGCCGAAACAGCTGCACTGGCAAGGGATACGGTGTTTGCTGCCATTATGATTATTCTTACCGGCATTGTAGGCATTTGCCTCCTGGCTGGTGGTTACCGGTACCGGGAGCAGCTTTTTGGCCAGCATGCCGTAAGTGCGGCGCTGGTAACGCTTACGGCCATTAGTGTGCTTACGCTGATTCTTCCCAACTATACAACTTCGGTTGCGGGGCCGGTATACAGCACCGGACAGCTGATTTTTGTAGCCATCGTATCGCTGGTGCTGTATGGTACATTTATTATGGTACAAACGATACGACACCGCGACTATTTTTTGCCGCCGGGTGCCGACGCAAACGAAGCAGCCCATGCCCGGCCACCCACCCGTAACGTAGCGCTTTTAAGTGCGTTGTTGCTGATGCTTTGCCTGGGTGCCGTGGTCTTGCTTGCCAAAACACTTTCGCCTGACATTGAGCGGGGGGTTGCCGGCATTGGTGCGCCCAAATCGCTGGTGGGCATTATTGTGGCGTTGGTGATTCTGATGCCCGAAGGGATGGCTGCCTTGCGGGCCGCCCGGAAAAACCGGTTGCAAACCAGCCTGAATCTTGCCCTTGGATCAGCCCTCGCCAGCATTGGTCTTACCATTCCCGCGGTGGCCATTGTTTCGGTTTTTACAGGATTGCCGGTTACCTTGGGTATCGATACCAAGTCCACCATGCTCCTGCTCCTTTCGCTGTTCACCATTATGCTTTCGTTTGGAACGGGCCGCACAACCATTTTACAGGGTGTTGTTTTGCTGGTGATCTTTGCCGTATACCTGTTTACAACCATCTTTCCCTGACAAACAATTTTCAGGACAAACATGGCAGGGATTATGCGCTGTTGTTATTTCTCAACCCGAACTATATTTACGCTTTAGAAGACGTTAACATGAACGAAAACGCAATTTTTGATGCCTGTCGGAACGGTGACCTTGCAACGGTAAAACAGATTCTTTCGGAAAATCCATCCATGGTGAACAGTCTTGATCCCAAAGGATTTACCCCTTTGATCCTGGCGGCTTATAACGATCAGCCGGAGATTGTTGACCTGCTGATCCGTTCCGGTGCTGATCTCAATATGCAGGATGCGGCTGGCAACACGGCACTGATGGGAATTGCATTTAAAGGATACAAAGACATTGCTAAAAAGCTGATTGATGCGGGTGCCGATGTTAATGTACGCAACAGCAATGGCGCACCGGCCCTGACGTTTGCTGCAACGTTTGGCCACCTGCAGATTGCCGAATGGCTGTTGCAGGGAGGTGCCGATATGACCTTGCGGGATAGCCGCGGGAAATCGCCCATTGACCATGCCGTAGTACAAGGCAACGAAGCCATGATTGAATTGTTTCAGCGGTATGCGCCACCCAAAACCGGCGCATGAAGAATTGTATAAAAACAATGAAAAGAAAATTCCTTTACAAAATTTTTCGTCAGCAGTTATATTGATTTTCTTTTAAACCGAATACTTTCTTTCTATAGAATCTTTATTCATCTGCCGGGGAAGAATCTATTTACGCATAGTGATCACTGAAAGCTGATTACGCCTAAAAAGCTGCATCCCACAGTTTAAGGAATCCTTTTCAAATCCTGCTTTTCCTTTTCACTTCTTTAACAGCATCCGCGGAGTTGGCCCTTAAAGTGGCACAGTTTTGTCATAAGAATAGGAGCAGAATGAAACCCTGTTTACTCATCGAAAAATTTGACTTATGAAAAAGATATTCTTTGCTGTCGGAACAGTTGTTATCATGGCCTCTTGTAGCCAGAACAATCCCCGTACAGAAACTGATACGTTAACGCTGAGACCGGCTGATACGGCAGGTCTGGCACAATTCCAGGCCTGGAAAGCGCAAAACGAGTTGGCTACTGCCCAGGCATTGCAGGCTCAGCAAATGGAAGCCCAACAACCGGTACGTGAAGTGATTCGTGAAAGAGTGGTATATGTGAATGAGCCGCGTACAACAACCCGCAGGTCAACCAGCACAGCCCGTCGTTCTTCATCGGGTAGCAATAGCGGTACCTATAGCTCAGGCAATACCGGTACGGCACAGCAACAAAAGAAAGGCTGGAGTAAAGCTGCAAAAGGTGCTGTAATTGGTGGTGCCGGTGGTGCCGTGGTAGGTGCGGTTGTCAATAAAAAGAACCGTGCTGCCGGTGCTGTGATTGGTGGTGTACTGGGTGGTGCCGTAGGTTATGGTATAGGCCGCTCGAAAGATAAAAAAGACGGCAGGTACTAACGTCAACAGGCAAGGTGAAAGAGAAGTATTTTCATCTCAATAAAATAATACGAAAGCGGAATGACCTTCATTCCGCTTTTTCTATTTGTGCCGGGAACAGCCGCATCCGGTAAGCGTTCATGGCAGTTTGTCCTAACTGGTTAATCAGTTTGTAATTGACCACAACGCCAACCACAGCGCCAATGCCAGGGATCAGCTGTGCCATTTTTGCGAGGTCAATATAGTCGCGGTATTCCTGTTGAAAAGGCCGCCAGTTGAACTGATTGATGTCGTCTGGCAGGGTATGTTTTTGAACGTCCCAATTGTGAATTTGCAGGTACACATTTCGGCGATGCTCCTGGCTGCTGAAGGCCAGTTGAAAAATGTGCAGGATGTACACCCGTTCTTTATAATCTTTCACATCAAATCCATAGAGTGAGGCGATGTCAAACAGCATTTTCAGCTTAATGCTTAAAAGAATGGGAAAGTCCGCTAAGCCCAGCAACAATCCGCCGGCACCCGTTATACCGCCTTCTGCGGCTGCCGTATGCCGGTAGTTCCTGATCAGCCGCTCCACAACTTCTTCGGTTTGTTGTAATGAGATAACAGCTGCCGGGCTTTTAGTGGTGTATTTGGCGCTGAACAGCACGCCGCGGATCATCTGTTTAAGGGTAACAGTAATGGCATTGTGCACTTTTTCGGGAATATAGCTGTTGATCTTTGTTTGTACGTTTTTAGAAAGCTTGTTCAGCAACGAAGGTTTCCGCTGCATTTTTTTCTGCCAGCGGCTTAATTCTTCGTATGCGTTTTGTTCGTAGGTCATAGAAGGTGAGTGGTGAGTGGTGAGTAGTCTGATTGATGGTATCATAAACAGAACCTGTATAGCAGTAAGCAACAGCCGAAGGATGTCATTACTCACCTTTGACCACTCACCACGCACAGGTTTATCTGCCGTCGCCATCCAGGAAATTGCCCAGCGGTCCCAGGAGGCTTCCTTCTTCTTTCCGGTTTACGGTGCCATAGGAAAGTATACGGCTGGCAAGGCGGCTCACTGGCAGCGATTGGATCCACACTTTACCCGGGCCACGCAGCACGGCAAAGAACAGGCCTTCGCCACCGAAGATGGTGTTCTTGATGCCACCCACAAACTGGATGTCGTAATCAACAGTCGATTGAAATGCCACGATACAACCGGTATCTATTTTTAAAACCTCTCCCGGCTGCAATTCCCGCTCCAGCACAAAGCCTCCCGCATGACAAAAGGCATAGCCATCGCCTTCGAGCTTTTGCATGATAAAGCCTTCACCGCCAAAAAGACCTGTGCCCAGCCTGCGCTGGAATTCAATACCAATGCTTACACCTTTAGCAGCACAGAGAAAAGCATCTTTCTGGCAAATAATCTTATGGCCCAGAGTAGCCAGGTTCAGCGGAACAATCTTTCCGGCATACGGCGCTGCGAAGTAAACTTTTCTTTTCCCATGTCCGGCATTGGAAAAGGCCGTCATAAACAGGCTTTCACCGGTGAGGATGCGTTTGCCCGCAGACATTAATTTCCCCAGGAAGCCGCCCGACTGCTGGCGGCTGCCATCGCCAAAGATGGTCTGCATCTGGATACCCTCATCCATCATCATAAAAGCGCCACTTTCAGCAATGGCGGTTTCTTCGGGGTCCAGTTCAATTTCTACGCACTGCATCTCTTCGCCGTAGATGCGGTAGTCAATTACGTGAGAGGTTCTATTGTAAAAACTCATTGTAAAAATTTTTTCGGAAGGTAATAAAACGGTGCAAGGCAGGAAGCTTCAGCGGCAAAATTTTAAGAAAGGTATGAAGCTGTCCATGCTTTTGTGCTAACTTGATGCATCCAAAAACAAAAACACATGAAGAAATTATTTACCGGACTGCTTTCGGCCACCCTGCTGGCGTCTGTTGCATTTGGCCAGGCAAAGCTGGTGGAGAAGGTAACCAAAAAAGGGACTGAACTGGTGATCCCGTATGAAAAGTATGTGTTGCCCAACGGCCTTACGGTAATTGTGCACGAAGATCATAGCGATCCCGTTGTGCATGTGGATGTAACCTATCATGTGGGTTCAGCCCGCGAAGAGATTGGCAAATCGGGGTTTGCCCACTTCTTCGAGCACATGATGTTCCAGGGTAGCGATAATGTTGGCGATGAGCAGCACTTTAAGATCGTCACCGATGCCGGTGGAACACTGAACGGCACCACTAACCGCGACCGCACCAACTATTTTGAAACGGTGCCGGCAAACCAGTTGGAAAAAGCCCTTTGGCTGGAAGCCGACCGCATGGGTTTTTTGCTGGATGCTGTAACGCAGAAAAAATTTGAGGTGCAGCGGGCCACGGTAAAAAATGAACGCGGACAGAATTACGACAACCGTCCTTACGGGCTGCAAGGCGAGTACATGGCCAAGAACCTGTATCCTTACGGCCATCCTTATTCGTGGTTAACGATCGGCTACCTGGAAGACCTGAACCGCAGCGATGTGGATGATCTGAAGAATTTTTTCCTCCGCTGGTATGGTCCCAACAACGCCACGTTAACCATTGGTGGTGATGTGAACACTGCTGCTGTGTTGAAGCTGGTGCAAAAATATTTTGGCTCCATCCCAAGCGGTCCCAAAGTAGAGCCGATGAAACCGGCGCCGGTGATGCTTGACAAAACACGTTATGTAAGTTATGTTGATAACTATGCCCGTGCTTCACAACTGCGCATCACGTATCCAACAGTGGAAGATTACCATCCCGACGGACCGGCGCTTTCCCTGTTGGCCCAGGTGCTGGGTGGTGGTTTTAGCGGTGGCCGCGGCGGTGGCGGTAGTGCCAACCGCAATTCCATTTTTTATCAAACCATGATCAAGCCGCAAAAAGCCCTGCAGGCAAGTGCCAGCAGCCAGGCTTCGGAACTGGCGGGTGAGTTTACCATTACGGTAACACCATTCCCCGAAAGTAGCCTTGCCGATATGGAAAAGCTGGTAGCCGAAGCGTTTGCCGTATTTGAGAGGCGGGGTGTGACGGACGAAGATGTGGAGAAATTTAAAACAGGGTTTGAAGCGAGTACGCTCAACCGGCTGGCAAGTGTATCGGGTAAAGTCAGCACACTGGCGGCTTTCCAGACCTTTACCGGCAATCCCAACATGCTGAAAAAGCTACTGGACAGGTACAGCAAGTTGACGAAGGAAGATGTGATGCGGGTGTATAATCAATACATCAAAGCCAAACCGCGGGTGGTGCTGAGCACACTGGCCAAAGGACAGGAAGCACTGGTGGCTGCACCGGATAATTATACGATTGATTCATCTAACTACAAGGCCCCGGATTATGGTTATGCAGGGCTGAAATATGTAAAGGCCAAAGACAATTTTGACCGCAGTAAAATTCCGGGCAACGGTCCCAACCCTACGGTAAAGGTGCCTTCTTTCTGGCGCAAAGACCTGCCCAGCGGTATCAAAATGATTGGAACACAAAACAGCGAAATTCCGGTGGTAACGGTATCCATTTCCATTCCGGGTGGTCATTTGCTGCAGGCGTCTGATTTAGCCAAAGCCGGTCTGGCTTCTTTCTTTGCCCGGATGATGAACGAAGACACCAAGAACTACACCGCTGAACAATTCTCCGAAGAACTGCAAAAGTTAGGAAGCTCCATCAGTGTTGGCAGTAGCACCGATGCCATTACCATCAATGTGCAGTCCCTGAAAAAGAACCTGGATAAAACACTGGCGCTGGTAGAAGAGCGGTTGTTCCATCCAAAGTTTACTGAAGAATCATTCAAGCGTTTGCACCGCCAGTCGATGGAAGGTTTCAAACAAGCCAAGTCGCAGCCATCGGCAGTTGCCAGCGCTGTTTTTGCCAAGCTGAATTATGGTTCTAACCACATCCTGGGTATAAGTGAAAGCGGCACTGAAAAAACGGTTGCCAACATTACCCTGCAGGATATCGAGAACTATTACAACAACTACATGACTTCCATGGGAACCCAGGTAGTGGTGGTAGGCGATGTTACGCAGGCAGAGATTCTTCCCAAACTTTCTTTTCTTGATAAACTGCCCAAAAAGAAAGTTGTGTTACCAAAAGTAGACGCTACACCCAAGGTAGAAAAAACCACCGTGTATATGGTGGATGTTCCCAAAGCAGCCCAATCAGAGTTTCGTGTAGGATATGCTACCGGCCTGAAATACGATGCAACAGGAGATTATTACAAGTCATACTTAGCAAACTTCCCGCTGGGTGGCGGATTCAACAGCCGTATCAACCTCAACCTGCGAGAAGACAAGGGCTGGACCTATGGTGCCAGGAGCGGTTTTGCCGGCGATGAATATTCGGGTGAGTTCAGCTTCAGCTCCGGGATAAAAGCTGATGCAACCGACAGCGCACTGGTAGAGGTAATGAAAGAGATCAGGAACTATACGGTAAATGGTCCAACCGAAGAGGAAGTGGACTTTATGAAAAATGCCATCGGCCAGCGTGATGCGTTAGCGTATGAAACTGGGGTACAAAAAGCAGCTTTTATTCGTCGTATACTGGATTACAATCTGCCTGCTGATTATGTGGAGCAGCAAGCCAAAATCCTGCGCAGCATGACCGCAGCGCAAATGAAAGCGGTAGCGCAAAAATACCTGCACCCCGATAAGATGAACATCCTGTTGGTGGGTGATAAAAAGAAGATCATGGACAGTGTAAAAAAACTGGGTTATGATATTGTGGAGCTGGATGCAGATGGCAACCTGGCAAACAAACAGGTGTTCTAAAACCAGTTTACAATAAACGGCAGAGATCCCGCCCTATAGCGGGATCTTTTTTTGTGCCCTTTGGCAACAAATATGCAGTGAACAGAGAAAAGGCCGGATATGAGTTTAGGTGATGACCTGTTGAAAAAGATCAATAAAAAATTTGAACCTTCTGCAAACATACCCCTGCGGTACAGGAGCTATGACCTGGTGCTGATCACCGACAAGGAAGGCAACGCCGTGCAGCTTTTTATGGGAAAGGCCAATGAGGCCGGAGTTATCAAAGGCGACCGTTATGCACGAACCCTGAAATACGACCGCGAAGGCCACCTCATCAAAGACCATTGGGAGCGGAAAGGCAAAGCGAGCTGATACAGGTGCGGTATGAATGGCACCATTTTGCGTACTGTTATAAGAAAATAGTGAGTTATGATAATACCATTTATAGCTTTTTTGGTTGTGTTGATTTTGGTGATCAGGTTTTTAGTGTTGGCAAATAAAAAGAAAAGCCATGGCGATGATCTCGGTGACAGCCGGGCCGGAGCATAGGTAATGATTGACACATAATGGCAAGCGCAAAAGATCTTTCAAGTTCAAAGTTGATATACAGATCCGTTTCGTTTAAGCAGGGTTTAGTTTCCAGCATAGCTGATCTTCGTTTTGCGTTTGCCATTTCTTGCCCTTAACTTCTTTTCTTTTGCTGATGTAGGCCTAATACGAGCAGCAAACCTGTACCGAGAATGGCAAACACAATAGGTTTTTTATTTGTTGTTTGCTTTTGCTGGGCAGCAGACGTTATGTACGATGCTTCTGCCGGAACGTTCCCCTCTTCTGTTGCAGCAAGGTCCCAATCGGTGTGTGTTTTCCCCGTTAGGTATTCCAGCATCTCAAGCTCATTTTGCCGCCGTTCTTTTAATTCTTTTACGTATAGTTTCCCTCTTTTGCAATCTAGGTCGCCTTTGGCGGGATGTGTGACAATGTAGCGGGCTTGAAAGTTTTCCGTATTTGGCGTGACCTGGAAAATTAGATCCTGTGGGAACGATGTGCGGTTATACCGAACGTGTAAACGGGTAAAGAAAACATCATCGTTTTCAATATCTTTTTTACCCGCTTTGGCCGTGTTCATCCACCAGACGCCGGCTTGCACCAGGTCTTGTTGCGAAGGGGCTTCGGCTACGCAGGGATCACACTGTAAAAAGTTCTTCGGGCTTACATCCCAGGCATATTCCAGCATGGCTACCGACTTTCCTTCACGCTGCCATTGATGCTGAAAAAGATTGCTGTAAAAGCTGCTGAAATTGTTCTTCACAAACAGCGGAATATTTTTCCCTGTGGGCACTTCCACGGTTCGGTAGTTGATGCATTCGATTCTTCCTTTCCTGGAAAAACCGTACACGATCATGTCCTGATCGCCATCGGCATTGGCCATTCCCAGCCGGATGGGCAACATAAATTTGGGTGAAGTAAATCGAATCTGAATGGGGCGAAGATAATTTCCACCCAGGCGTTTCATTTCCGCTTCATTTACTTTCACCACAAAAAATTTCAGGTTGCTCCGGATGTAAGGCTCCAGCACATCGTTGGCACCTTTGGGAATCTTGTAACCGTTTTCATCCAGCCACAGTTTAAGTCCCTGTGATTCTTTTGCACTCAGAATCAAAATATCGTATTCACCCACGAGGTACCTGGCTTCGATAGTGACTTTGCGCCGGGCCTCTTCCCTTTGTGCCGTTGGTGCCGTAGCTTGAGCCTTCATCTCCAGTGCACTGTCCATCACTTCGTATTGCCTGGTATCGCAGGGATTCTCGTCATAATACTCCACTAGTCGTGGCTGACTGTAATCATTTAACGTTTTAAAAATAGATTGATCCACTACGTTGATATCGCTCTTCTGCAACACCACCGGTACCGGTACTACCATGGCAAAATCTTTCAAAGCTCCTTTGAAATCGTTGTACATCGTAATGACGTTTTCATTGCCATCGCGGACAAGAATCACCTGCGAGGTTTTGTTCTTCAGTGTGCCATCGGCCTTGCTTACATAAAAGCCGCAAAAGGCAATGGCCTCATAAGTGATGATGCAGAGAAGAAAAAGGGAAGCCAAAATCTTTCTGGAGACCGGATGCGTGAAAGGTTGCCAAAAAGGAAAAGCTGCGGGTTTTGTTTTCTCCCACTCGAACCGGTTTCCTTTGAAAAGGTGATCAAGGAGGGGAACCAGCGGTGCGGCGCTTACCAATACCCAGATAGCCGTATTGTACTGCCATTTGAAAACTGACAAATAAAATGAAATAGCTGCGATGAGTACAGCCCACACAATTCTTGCAAAGGGGTGATCGGGGGAGGTCTTGGGATCGGAGATCATGAAAAAAGAAAACAGGAGCAGGCTTCCCGTGCTCACGGCATGGATAAAATGATCAAGCGGCCAACCCAGGTAAACCACCTGCCGCCAGTACAGTAGTCCGACAAACGTGAGCAGAAAAGCAAGGCTTACATCCAGCTTTTGCACACGGGTAACCACAATGGTTCCCAGTGTCGTCACAAAGAAAAAGATCACTGTATTGCTGCCCCATTGCGCCGGAGAAAGCCAGGCATTGTTTGTCATAACCAAGGTGGCTACAATACCAAAGGCTGATGGATTGAAAATATGCTTTTGCCGGTAACGGAAAAGATATTTGGATATAACCGTTAAAAACGCCGCCAGCAGGCTTATCGTCCATGCATTCGTTTTTAGCAACAAGCAAAGGCTCAGGGCGCTGATCAGCACACTAAAACCCCAGCGACTAAAGCCGTTGTTGCCTGTGAGGGGAAGAAGGGTTCGCTGGCGGAGCGATTCAAACACAAAGCTGAAAATGAGACAGCCGGTAAGGGAGATGGCATAATGCAGCCAGTCGGCTTGCCATTGAAGATAAAGCAGGCCATAAAATAGAAAAATGGCTTGAAAGATCACCTGGAAATAGCGGGGATCCGGTGCAGAAGATAGCTTTTGCATGGCAGGTCAGTTTTTCCTAGGATGGCAGACCTGCGCCGATTACACACAAAAAGTGAAAATAATTTTGGAAGGATGCGCACAGAGGTACGAAGGGAAAGAGGCCTCGCAACGTTTTCTGTATAGCTTTTTATTCCCAAACTATGATTTGTGAACCCCTTTTGTTCGTACGATATTATTTCCTTCGAAACAAATATGGGGTACAAAAAGGGACATACCACGGTATGTCCCAACAGAAACTGTTTCATGTTGATTATCGTTTGATCTCGCTTTCGTAAACCGCGATCCATTCGTCCGGTGTCACTTTTTGCATTAGTTCGCCAATCAATCCATACGGAATCTGCTCGGGCTTTTTAAACCGGATGCAGCTTTTACCCATATCCAGCTTCGATTTACTGTGTTTGGGGTATTCATCCTGGAACCATTGTAACAGGCTGGGCATTGCCGTTAGCCCCATGTGGTAAAGTGCAATAAAGTTTTTTTGCGAAGCAAGGCTTACAAACGGCAAGGGTTGTTGGGGATCGCAATGATAACCTGCGGGATACCTGCTGTGTGGCACTGCATAGCCCAGCATACCATATCCCATGCCTTCGCTGAAGCCTTCAGGAAGGTTTTTTACAATGGTGTCACGCAATTGGCTGACAGGTGATTTGCGGTCAGCCGGCAGGGTGTCAATGTATTCCTGCGCCGAAGTAGCTGTTGGCGTCATAAGCAGGGGTTGAGAAGGAAAAGTCAAAAATAAAAAAGAAGGCGCCGTTTTTCAGGATACGCCTTTTGCATTTTTATTTTTGACTTTTGAATGTATTAGTAGCGTCTATCTTTATCACCACTGTTATAGCCTCCACCATAACCGCCGCCGCCTTTATTGCCGCCGTAGCCTCCGCCACCACCTTTGTTGTAGCCGCCACCGCCGCCATAACCACCACCACCACGATTTCCTCCGCCGTAACCACCGCCACCACGGTTGCCACCATAGCCGCCGCTGCTGCCACCACCACGGTAACCACCGCCACCGCCGGAACCACCACGGTTTTCTTCCGCTTTTTTCACCACCAGTTGTTTTTTACCAAAGGCAATGTCTTTCAGGTGTTCAATGGCATCCAGCGCATCCTGTTCATTCTGCATTTCTACAAAACCAAAACCGCGGCTTTTGCCGGTTTCTTTATCCAGCGTCACTTTAGCGGAAACAAGAGGACCAAATTTTTCGAAAATCTCCACTAATTCATCGTCATACAAATCATAGGGAAGACCAGCAACAAAAAGTTTCATAATCAAAATTGAACTTTAAAAGTACAAAACTTCTCCAACCGTAAAAGTTTAAGAATGCCTTTTAACGGAATTGAAGAAAAATTTCAAGCGGGAGTTTGTTTTCAATCAAAGAAAATAAAAGAAAGCCCGGCGGCACCGGGCTTTCAAGATTGTTTACTTCATTAAGGGTTGGTACCTGTTGAACCAAACGTTGTACCGGTACCGCCACCCGGACCTGTGTGGCCGGTATTGCCTACAATGGTTGTTCGCCGGTCATCATCTCTGCGTTTACGTCCCAGCAAGCCCAATAAACCTGCTAAACCCAACAGGCCCCACATGCCGCCATCGCCGTCATCTTCGTTGTCGCCCATGGCTGCATTGTCGTCCTCATCGGTTAGCTTGTCATCATCCTTATCATCTTTGTCTCTGTCGTTCTGCTCTGTTCTGTCACGATCCCTATCATTGTCATCATTCTGGGCAAAGGCCGGCACACCAATTACCAGTGCAAAGCCAAGAAGCCACATGCTCATCAGTCTTTTGATTTTTTCCATATTTGAAGGTTTTATAGGGGAAGAATTACAATCTTTATACCATATGAACATAGTGAAGAACAACATCATTGAAGGGGCCGATGGAAAACCCATCCTGCTGGATATCCTTTATGAGGCGGAAAGCCGAAGCCGGTGGTGATCTATGCCCATGGCACTGGGCAGCCTTCGACCTGATTGCGGCGCAGTTTGTAAAAGCGGGTTTTTGTTTTATCAAGTTCAATTTTTCACACGGCGGCACTTCCCCGCAAAGTCCAGAGGATTTCGTGGACCTGGAAGCTTACGGCAATAACAATTATACAAAAGAGCTTTTCGATCTGCAGGCGGTGATCAACTGGACGCTGGATGTGAGCAATCCGCACCGGGCTGCTATCGATCCTTCACAACTGTATCTGGTTGGTCACAGTCGCGGCGGCGGAGTGGTGTTGCTGAAAGCGGCGGAAGACATCCGGGTAAAGGCTGTTGCCACCTGGGCTTCTGTTTCGCAGAGCAAAACACCGTGGGGAGGCTGGCCGCAGGAAAGATTAGAACGATGGAAAGAAACCGGTGTGGAATTTTACACCAACAGTCGAACAAAGCAGCAAATGCCGCTGTACTACCAGCTGTACGAAGATTACCAGGCCAACGGTGAGCGCCTTGATATCATCAGTGCCGTAAAACGCCTGTCCATCCCGCTGTTGATCTGCCACGGCACCAACGACGAAGCGGTGCCGGTGTCGAATGCATATGGCTTAAAAGAAGTGGCGCAAAACGCCGAACTTTTCCTGTTGCCATCCGATCATGTATTTGGCAGAAAACATCCATGGGCTGAAGCACAACTGCCGGAAGCAACGCAGGCAGTTGTAGACAAAACGATTGAATTTTTTCAGGCCGTTTCCTTCACCGCAGTTGTTTAACGTTCAATTGTTTCAGAAAATGAATTGTTGAACTGCTTTTGCCGGTTGTACCACGGCTTATGAATTGCATACATTCCGGCAAATCGTATGTTCTGAAAACAAAAGCATCGCAAACAGGTCTTATACTGCTGTTCCTATGGTTTGTTTTGGCCGCGCAGGCAAAGGCGCAGGATGTACCTGTCCAGGGACAGAAACGTATTTTTTTTCCGCACCCTATGGATCGTAGCTGGCAGCATTCCATTGGCTTTATCGCCACTACCATGAACCAGGATATCACGGAAGAAGCCCATTTTCGCTTACCGGCAATCGACTGGCATGTGCTGCGCAAACTGGGTGGCAAATTTTACCTTGATGGCCGTGTGAACGTGCAGGTTTTGCAAAACCTGGTTTCGCTGGGGCCACGTTGGGCTACACAAGTAAGTGACCGCATTTCCATGTCCCTAGGCAACGATGTGGCCTACTGGTTTGGCCGTATCAACATTGCCGGCATCCGCACCCGCGGACATGGTTTGCAGAATTACCCCAACATATCTGTTGGCTATCGCTTCAACAAACAAATCCTGCTGACACTTCGGGCCGAATCGATCATGAACCTGAACGTACGCACCTATGCCGGCGAAACAGAGGTGGAATCGACGTACAAGCTTTTCAGCGGATCGGCCTACAGTGTTTTCCTGGAGCAGCCCTTTGCCGGCAACAAAAGCATGACACTGGGTTTCCGGGCTATGTACACCAATTACCTCTGGCAAACCTGGACACTTTTTGAGAACTATGACCGTAACCTCTTTTTCCCACAAATCATTGTTGGCCTGATCTTATGAAACACATTGCCTTTTTATTGCTGTTTTGCCTGTTTCTTCTTTCCTGCCGGAGAGATTTCAGCGCACCTGTTCCCAATGCAGACTGGGACCTGTTTTTTTCTGCGGCTACAAGGCCCCTGACTTCATTGGCTTTCCAAAAAATGGATGGCGTATATGCCGTAGAAGAAGGCGCAGGAGCCTTTGGCGAACTGGCACCGGCAAAATGGAGTTACACAGTTACCGGACAGGATACAACGTTTCATCTTTCTTTTTTCTTTGGTGTGGACGCGGCCTACATGATCTGCGAAGGAAAGAGACTCGACAGCACCATTTTACTGAACGGTTATTGGCGCCGGCTGGTAGGTACGCAGACAGGCAAGGTTCAATTGACCATTCCAAAAGACAGTGGTGCGGCCTTTCTTCTCCGTCCTGAATTAACGCCAGGCAACGATATTTACATTACCGGGGTATACGGCAATGGAAATGCAACTCCCGACTTCCCGCTTCGCTTCCGGTTTACACGGCCCATTATCAGGGCATCAATGTTTGAAATATTGGCGCACAGGGGCGGGGGCCGCACGGCCGATCTGCTGCCTGCTTCTGAAAACTCTGTGGAGATGCTCCGGCTGGCTTCCCGCTTTGGCGCTACAGGCGTTGAGATTGATGTGCAACTGACCAAAGATGAGGTGCCGGTTCTTTTTCACGATGCCACTTTGAATGAAAGAGTTGTACAAAAAAGTGGCCTCCTCGGGCCTGTAAAAGATTATACGTTCGACCAGCTTTCAACGCTTGTACGCCTGACGAATGGCGAACGCATTCCAACCCTTCGGCAAGCGCTGGAAACCATCGTGTACCAAACGCCGTTGGATTTTGTATGGCTCGATACCAAGTATAACGGTAACATGCAAGTGCTGCGAGACCTGCAGGCCGAGTACCTGCAAAAAGCGGCTGCCATTAACCGGCGGATTGAGATTGTTATCGGCATTCCGGATAAAGAAGTGATGGCCAATTTTAAAAAGCTGCCGGATTACCAAAGCATTCCATCCATTGTGGAATATTCCGAGACTGAGGCTGAAGCCATCAATGCCCGCATCTGGGCACCCCAATGGACGCTGGGTCTGCAGGATGCAGCCGTGGACCGGCAACAGGCACAGGGCCGGCGGGTATTTACCTGGACAATGGACATACAAAAAAACATTTCGCAATACATCAATGAAGGAAAGTTCAATGGCATTTTGTCCAACTATCCTTCGCTCATAGCTTATACCTATTATGCGCGGCAATAAATATTTCTTCATTTTGCTTTTCAGCTTGCTGGCAGGAAGCCATTCCTATGGACAGGAGGAAGAATTCAGTTCGCAACCTACCAAACGGGCTCAGTACGCCTGGGTGGTGTACGGCGGCGGCGGTCCCGGCTATTATGTTTCAAACAGCGGGGCACCGCAATACCTGTCCCGGAAAATCTCCAACCTGAGTCATGTAGCCTCTTTTCGCCTGATGTGGCATCCCGATCATTTGTTAAAAGTTGGCGTGGAAACAGGACATCTAACCTTCTATACCTACAGCTTCCGCGACTCCGTTGACAGAGAAGGTGTGGTAAAATTGAAAGCAATTCCCGTTTTGGTAGTGTGGAATATGGCCGTTACCAAGAGGTTAAATTTGTTTGCAGGTTCCGGCGTTTATTTTTTACGTACTAACTTAGATTACCGGGGCACAACAACATCGAAGAAAACAAGCATCGGTTGGATGGCAGCGGCCTCTTACATATACCCGCTATCAACCACCGTAGGATTGGGATCAGAAGTTAAATGGATGAACGCTTCCGAAACGTCGAATGGCATTCTTTCCCTGCAGCTACAGCTTGTATGGAAATTTTTAAACTGGTAAACTGACCTCTATCCTATATGTGTAAATTCATCCTGCTCCTCGGTTTTGCATGCCTTCATTTTGTTGCCAAAAGTCAAACGCCTTTCAACGGCGATACAACATTGCTTGCTTTTGCATCCGACACGCAAAAACCCATGTGGGTAGAAACGCTCTTCCTGAAAAGCAACAACAACCGCCAGGCTACCAAAAAAATCTTCAATGAATTTGCGGAATTAAAACCCAGGGCGCTGTTCCTGCTGGGCGATGTGGTGAACCTTGGCTACAGCAACAAGCAATGGAAAGATATGGGCACCTACCTGAAAACCCTGCGTGACCAGGGTATATCTGTGCATGCTGCGCTGGGTAACCATGAAGTAATGGGACAGGCCAAAAAGGGGGAAATGAAATTCCAGACCTATTTCCCCGACCATGTACGTACCGGTTATGTAAAGGTGGTGGATTCGGTTGCGGTCGTTCTGCTCAACTCCAACTTTGGTAAACTGACCGAAGCCGAGAACAAGGCGCAGGTGGCCTGGTACCAGCAAACTTTAACCAATCTCGATAACGATCCCTCTGTATTGTATATCATTTCAGGTTGTCACCATTCACCGTTTACCAACAGTAAAATCGTTGGCTGCTCAAAAGATGTGGAGCAAAAATTTGTAGAACCCTTTCTCGCATCTGCCAAGAGCCGGCTGTTTCTCTCCGGTCATTCGCACAACTTTGAACATTACCAGGTAAAGGGAAAAGATTTTATGGTGATTGGCGGTGGCGGTGGATTGCATCAGCCCCTGAAAACCGGTGCGGATTGCTTACCCGATGTGGCATCTGATTACAAGCCGGAGTTTCATTACCTCACCGTGAAGCGTTGCGCCGAAGGATTGCAGATCAAATCCTATGAACTGCGAAAAGATTTTACCGCGTTCGAAGAAGGGCGGCACATGATCCTCCTGGATGAAAGAAGACCCGTTTCAACGTATGTATCCGCGAATTGATGCTGTAAAGAATGAATAGGCAAAAGAGCAACGGTCGTTGCTCTTTTTTGTTTGGAAGCTCTGCGGTCTGTTTATTGCTTAGCTGCTTTTATCATGGTCTTGCTAAAAATTGCTCTGCGCCTTGTTTGTGCACTTTTTCTCCCAAGCATTTTTCTTTCCTGCCAGCAATTGTTTGATGCACCGGTTCCGAATTTATACTGGGATCAATTTGAAGCGGCTTCGGCGCAGCCACTTTCGCCTGCCGACTGCCAAAAGCTGGAAGGTGTGTACCAGGTGTTGATTGCGGATGATGATTTTGGTGATTCGGCTGTGGTAAAATGGACTTACGATATCAATGGCGCCGATACCAGTCATTATCTTTCTGTCTTCTGCCAGGAAGCCGTACGGTATTTTATTTTGCAAGGCAAGTCCTCTGGTGATTCTGTTCTGCTCAATGGCTACTGGCGCAATGTGGAGAACACCAAAACGGGCAAAGCACGGTTTGTGATCAGCAACAGGCGAACGGTCTTTGGTTCACATGATTCTACAACTTCACCTGCGCCCATGCTGGTGCGTGGCCATTACGGCATGTTTGAGGCCGACCCGGAAAAAGAAATCAATTTTCACTATGCACGACACTTAACAAGCGATAGTTCTTTCCTGGTAATTGCCCACCGCGGCGGCGGCCGGAATAACGATCTTTTGCCGGCTTCGGAAAATTCTTTGGAAATGATTCACCTGGCCTCCCGGTTAGGCGCAAACGGGGTTGAAATCGATGTGCAACTCACCAAAGACAGTGTACCTGTACTGTATCACGACACAAGGTTGAACGACCGCCTGACAAAAGGTCCCGGCATTCGCGGCGAGCTTTCATTATACACCTATGAAGAGCTAACCAAAGATGTCACGCTGAAACGGGGCGGCCGTATTCCTACGCTCCAGGATGCGTTGCACACCGTAGTGTACAATACGCCGCTCCGGTTTGTATGGCTCGATTGCAAGGGTGAGTCTACCCTGCGCCGCATACAGATCCTCCAGGAGGGATTCCTGCAAAAGGCAAAAGCTGCCGGCAGACAGGTGGAGATCGTGATTGGCATACCCGATGAGGAGCAGTACCATCATTTTCTTCGCCTGCCACGGCATTCATCTATACCCTCTCTCTGTGAGCTGGACCAGGAAAAAGCAAAACGAATGGGAGCGGAAATATGGGCGACCACGTGGATCAAAGGACTGCAAAGTGAAGAAGTGGCGGATGCTCACCGGAAAGGCATGCGGGCCTTGACATTTACCATGGATGTGCCTCTTGCCATCCGGGAGTTTATGCAGGATGGGCAATTTGATGGGATCGTCACCAACCGTCCTTCGGCAGTTGCATTTCATCATTACACCCGTCCATAAGGGGTGGTTGGTACAGTATTTACCGTACTGCCAAAAACAGCAATGCAACGTGATTGAAGAACAATCAATTTTCCAGGAGTTACATTCCACATCAGAAAACGTTTTGGCCTTTGCATCCGATACGCAGGCACCTATGCTGGTGGAAACCATCCTGCTGAAACCGCATCGAAACCGCAAAGCAACCGAGTTGTTGTTTGCCGATGTGCTGGTGCGTCAGCCGGCTGCATTTTTCCTGTTGGGCGATGTGGTGAACCTTGGCTACAGCGACCGGCAGTGGCGGCCGATTGACCGTTACCTGGAAGCATTGCGAAATGGTAATGTACCGGTGCATGCTATTTTGGGAAACCACGAAGTGATGGGGCGGCCAAGGGAAGGCATCCGTAAGTTTCAGGAGCGTTTTCAGGACCACCAACCTACCGGTTATATGGTGAAGTACGATGCGGTAGCCGTAGTGCTGGTAAATTCCAATTTCAGGGCGCTGACGCCGGAAGAAGATAAAAAACAGGTTGCCTGGTTTGAAAAGACGCTGGAAGAACTTGACGCCGATACGGAGATACATGCAGTGATCATTGGTTGCCACCATTCGCCCTTTACCAATAGCCGTATTGTAAAACCGTCCAAAGAAGTAGAGCTGAAATTTGTGCCGCCATTTCTTTCGTCCCGCAAGGCGTTGCTGTTTCTTTCCGGGCACTGCCATGCGTTTGAGCACTACAAAGTCAAAGGCAAGGATTTCCTGGTGATTGGTGGCGGTGGCGGCCTGCGGCAACCGCTGCGACAGGGGTTGGGTACATTGGCTGATCTTTCTCCGGAGTATAAGCCCATGTTCCACTACATTACGGTAAAAGGTTTTGGTGAGAGCCTTGGCGTCACCTCGTATCATATAAAGAAAGACTTCAGTGGCTTTGAAGAAGGAATTAAGCTGGATGTGAAAAAGGGATAAGAACAAACATTCAGCAGATAAAATTTTATTTAGCCAGGCTTACCTTTCCATTATAAATACTGCTGATGAACAAAGAAGTCATTCTTGCCGAATGGCAACAAATAACGGATCGGTTGTTGACGTTGATCCTCTCTTTTTCACCGGAAACGTTCAATCAAAAAGCAACAGAAGCCAGCTGGTCGCCGGCGCAAATAGCAGAACACCTGTGGAAGGTAGATCTGTCTACAGCGCAGGCATTGAAGAGTGAAACGATTCCTACCAATCGTTCTCCTGATCAGAAAATTGCACTGATCAAAGAGGCCATGGATAGCGATACCAAACGGATTGCACCGGAAATGGTGAAACCATCTGGTATGGAGTATGAACCGCGAGTGATTGCAAGAAAAATCAGTGAGCAGCGGGAGGTGGTAAAAGGGATGATCATCGCCCTGGACCTGACAGAAGCCTGCAGGGTTTACAAGCATCCTTCATTAGGAACCATGACAAGGCTGGAATGGGTTTATTTTGATATTTACCATGCAGAGCGGCACATGCGGCAGATGCAGGGTTTGCAAAACAAAACGACTGAAGCGTAGTGCTGAACAGTGTGTATGATCAATCCAGGATTATAAAAAAACAATCCCGCTAATCGAGCGGGATTGTTTTTATTCAAATATCCATTAAGTTATTGCTTCAGCGTTGTCTCAAACAATTTAAAGATCCGCTTGTATTCATCCGTCCAGCTGCTGGGCTCCACAAAGGCATGGTCTTCCAGGGGGTAAACCGCCAGTTCCCAGTTTTCTTTTCCCAACTCTATCAATCGCTGCGTCAGCCGAACAATATCCTGGAAATGCACATTCACATCAATCATGCCATGGCACATCAGCAGGTGACCTTTTAATCCTTCGGCATAATAAATGGGTGAGCTTCTCCGATAGGCCAGGCTGTCGTTATACGGTTCGTTCAAAATATTGGAGGTGTAGCCATGGTTATAATGTGCCCAATCTGTAACCGAACGCAGGGCCGCCCCCGATTTGAATACATCCGGTTGGGTGAACAATGCCATCAGGGTAATAAAACCGCCATACGAACCGCCATAGATGCCGATGTTCTTCGGATTCATGCCATGTTTTTCTACCAGGTACTTCACGCCATCTACCTGGTCGGACAGGTCTTTCCCACCCATGTGGCGATAGATGCCGGTGCGCCAGTCGCGGCCATAGCCGGCACTGCCGCGGTAGTCAATATCCAGCACTGTATAGCCATTGTCGGCCAGCAGGTTGTGAAACATGTATTCACGCTGGTAAGTGCTCCACCATTTGTGCACGTTTTGCAGGTAACCGGCACCGTGAACAAAAACAACGGCCGGCTTTGAAGGGTGCGCATTCGCCGGTTTGTATAACCGGGCATACACCGTTGCGCCATCCTGCGCCGTAAAGGTGACGATCTCCGGGTCACGCCAGGGGTAAGACTTGAATTCAGCAGATTGTGCCAATGTGGTTACCTGCTGTGCATTGGCACCGGGTTTTGCCTCCTGCAGAAACAACTCCCAGGGTTTGTTGGAATATGAATAACGAACAGCCATCCACTTTTCATCCGGGGAAAGTGTAAAATCATTGTTGCCGCTTTGCGAAGTGAGGCGTTCCATCTTGCCACCAGCCACCGGCATGCGGTAGGCCTGCACATCGCCGGGATGTTGTTCATTGGTGTTGAAGTAAAGCATTTTTCTATCCTTCGATAATTGGAGGTTGGAGACTTCAAACTTGCCGCTGGTCAATTGGGTTTTTTCACCACTTGTCAGATTGGCCTTGTAGATGTGTGAGTAGCCGGTTTTTTCACTTTGGTAGAGGATAGTATTGTTATCGAGCCAGAAAATACGGGCAGGGAAATCACCCACACCCGGACCTGCGACCCAGGCTTCGTCCCGCTGACGATCGATGGTTTTGTAATTACCAGTTGCCGGATCCAGCAAAACAAGCCAGCGGTCTTTATTGTCGGTGGAGCGAATATCCACAACTGCAGCCGTACCGGCATCATTCCATTCTACGCTGCGAAAACTAACCGTCCTGTTTGTTGCTTTCTTATTGGCCGTATCTTTTTTGGGATAATCCTTTACAAAATCGGGTTGATCGGTGATGCCGGGAAGCGCAGCCGTTTTCACTGCAAGCACTGTGTCTTTTTCGCGGTCGAAAACGTACAATTCCGTGGAAGATGCCGGTGCGCCTACTTTTGTTCTGCCGTTGATATCGGTGGTAAAACCGGTTTCGGTAACATAGTTCGGAATGATGGTGTTTTTGGCGCCGGTAGCCTGTTTGCTAAGGCGATACACCACATAGCGTCCGTCTGCAGAAACCATAGGAGCAAAAAGGTTTTTATCCTCAAGATAGATGGTGCGAAGCTCTTTTGGCCGCAGGCGTTTGTTGACCGCTTCTGTGCTGTCCCGCTTCTGTTTACGTTCCCGCACCACTTCCGAAAGGGCAATGGCATCCTGCTGCAGCCATCTTTCCTGTATGTTTTGCACCGCTTCCCGTGGCGCATTGCCGCGCTGGAAATTGGTAAGCTGTGTGGTAAGGCCTGTGGCAATATCCCAGGCGTACAGGTTCTGCGACCGGTTATATACCACTTTTGTATCATTCTCAATAAATTGGGGCGAGGCCTCATTTTCGGTTGTTTGGGTAATGCGGCGTTCCCTGCCTGTTTTAGCATCTACATAAAACACGTCCCCGTCTTTCGTATAGGCATAACCGGTTCTTGCCTTGTTGTAAACGGCGCTGTTGTGCGATGGCGTGTTGCGCCGCATTTCCGGGCTCGCTTTTTTCGGTGTCCGGTCGGTAGGGGTGATGTAATAAAGCGAGTCAGCTTCGGCACCACTCGGATTCCAGTTAAAAAACAGGTAACGGCCATCGGCGCTCCAGAAAATATTTGAAGGCGAAGTGCCGATCCATTTCTGGTCCCGCATGATCTTTTCAACCGTCAGTGGTGCCAGGTTTTGTGCAAAACCTGTCTGCACACAAAGGAAAACAAATACAAGAAAAACAGTCTTCTTCATTCGTAATGGATTCATGAAAATTTGTTGTGGTTTGAAGCCATTAAAAATAGGGAAATGTGCCAATTGACAATGAACAATGAGCAACAGGCAATGGGCAGGTGCTGCAAAGAAGTTGCACGTGTCCAGACCTGCCCTGACAATATCGCACTATCTCAATCGCAAATATCGAATAACGAATATCCAATATCCACTTCGCTTCCAAGCAGGTTTCAACGTACATTCGGCACTCTAAACTTTTTTACCGCATGAGAAGAACAGTTTTCTTATTCCTCTTTTTTGTCGCTGCACAAACCCTTACGGCACAGAACAAAGATGCTGAGATGGTGCAGCAGATCGTCCGGGAAGCCACAGAGAATTCGCAACTGAAAGCCTTGGGTCACCAACTGATGGATGGTATTGGCCCCCGCCTGGTGGGTACACCAAAAATGAAACAAGCTCACGACTGGGCTGTGGCCACGTATCAGAACTGGGGTATCACGGCCCGCAACGAACAGTGGGGCGAGTGGCGCGGATGGGAACGTGGCATCAGTCATATTGATATGGTGGCTCCCTGGGTAAAAACACTGGAAGGTACACAACTGGCCTGGAGTCCTTCTACCAAAGGCAAAAGTGTGGTAGGCGAAACTATCCTGCTGCCCGATGTTGCCGACTCGCTGGCTTTTGCAGCCTGGCTGCCGGCCGTAAAAGGAAAATTTGTTCTGGTTTCTATGGAGCAGCTCACTGGCCGCCCCGATTATAACTGGGAAGAATTTGCCACCAAGGAATCCTTTGAGCGGATGAAAAAAGAAAGAACGGCTCAAACAGAAGCGTGGCGCAGGAAAATGCAGCGCATAGGCCTTACCGGCCGCTCATTACACCTGGCGCTGGAAGCTGCCGGAGCTGCCGGTATTGTACAAAGCAACTGGAGCAATGGTTTTGGCGTGAACAAGATCTTCGGTGCCTCTACCAAAAAGATCCCGACCGTTGATCTTTCGCTGGAAGATTACGGCCTGCTCTATCGCTTAACAGAATCAGGACAAAAACCAAAGATCAGTGTTAGAGCTGATTCAAAAGAATTGGGGTTGATGCCCACGTTCAACACCATTGCTGAAATCAGGGGAACAGAAAAACCCGAAGAATACGTGATGCTTTCGGCACATTTCGATTCATGGGACGGTGCTACTGGTGCAACGGACAATGGTACCGGTACACTGGTGATGATGGAAGCCATGCGCATTTTAAAGAAACTTTATCCCAATCCCAAACGTACCATCCTTGTGGGCCACTGGGGCAGTGAAGAGCAGGGCCTGAACGGTTCAAGGGCATTTGTCGAAGACCATCCAAAAGTTGTTGAAGGGTTACAGGCGCTTTTTAACCAGGACAACGGTACCGGCAGAGTTGTTAACTTATCAGGACAAGGATTTTTGCATGCGTATGAATTTCTTGGACGCTGGCTGGCTAAAGTGCCGGACTCGATCCGTACACACATTCAAACTTCTTTCCCCGGAAGTCCTGGCGGTGGCGGATCGGATTTTGCCTCCTTTGTGGCTGCAGGCGCACCCGGATTTTCGCTAAGCTCGCTAAGCTGGTCGTACGGTAATTACACCTGGCACACCAACCGCGATACGTACGATAAAATTGTATGGGATGATGTCCGCAACAATGCCATCCTAACGGCAATTCTTGCGTACATGGCAAGCGAAGATCCGCAAAAAACCCCACGGGAAAAAAGTGTTCTGCCCATCAACTCCCGAACTGGAGAAAGGGGCAACTGGCCGGTTCAGCGAAAAGCTAACCGGAAAGGCGGACTGGATTGATCTTACAATTATAAAATGGAATGGAGAAGCAGAATCGGTTATTTTGCTTCTCCATTTTTTTTACACTATGCTGAAGTTTGATTTCCGGGGTAAAACGGTATTGATCACCGGTGGTTCGAGAGGCATCGGCAAAGCTTGCGCTGAACTTTTTTCCGAAGCCGGGGCCACGGTTTTGGTTACGTATAAAACAGGCAGGGAAGCGGCTGAGAGAACCGTACAGGAGCTGCCCTCCGGCGGCCGGCACGCAGCGTATCCGTTAGACATGAGCGATGCTGCTATGATTGAACAAGTGTTTGAAGAAATATTGCGGCAACACAACCGCATCGATGTCGTGGTTAACAACGCCGGCGTTTTTGAAGAACACAAAATTCTGGAAACGTCTTACCAACAATGGCAAGAAGCATGGCATGCTACACTGGCAACAAATTTATCCGGTGTCAGCAACCTTTGTTTTTTTGCAGCACGGCATATGGCCGAAGCGGGTGGTGGAAAAATTATCAACATTTCTTCCCGCGGTGCCTTTCGCGGAGAGCCCGATCATCCGGCTTATGGCGCTTCCAAGGCAGGATTGAATGCGTTGAGCCAATCGCTGGCCATCGCTCTTGCACCGCACAACATTACAGTGGGTGTGATTGCGCCGGGCTTTGTAGAAACCGATATGGCCAGAGATTACCTGGCCGGGGAAGAAGGAGAAAGAATCAAAAAACAGAGCCCCCTGAACCGTGTAGCGCAGCCCGAAGAAGTAGCGAGGGCCGTAGCTGTTTTTGCCAGTGAAGGGCTGGAATTTATGACCGGGGGTATCTGGGATATTAATGGGGCCTCCTACCTGCGCAGTTAAACTTCCATTATGAACATACGCCGCATCAAAGAAACCTGTATTTACGTAACAGATCTTGAACGCACCAAAGTATTCTATACGGAGACGCTGGGTCTTCCGATGATCTCTCTTGTCAAAGACAGGCATGTGTTTTTCCGTGCCGGCGAGTCGGTGCTGCTTTGTTTTATTGCCGATGTTACTGAGAAAGAGGCAGAACTGCCGCCACATGGTGCCAGGGGCTCGGTTCATTTTGCATTTGAAATGGAAAAGGGGGAGTATGCAGCTTCTTTGCAAAAGTTAAAAGATGCCGGTGTTACGATTCTGCACGAGCATACATGGAAAGGTGGCCTGCGGTCGTTTTATTTTCACGATCCGGATGGCAACCTGTTGGAGGTGATTGAAGAAGGGTTATGGGAAAAAAATGAGACGTGAAACGTGGAAGAGTCACCTATGGTTTGATCAATTAGTGGGTGTTTACATTCAGGTATATCAATCATTCACTACTGACCACTCACCATTCACGCTTTTTGCTTTCCCAACCAGATCATATTTGCTAGCAGGGCTATGATCAATAGCAGCAGTCCAAAAAATTCCCTTGTTTCTTCGATCCAGGGTTTGGTGGCTTTCATGCTTTGTACAATGTTCTCAGCTTCATGTTCGCTAATCCAACTGAGTACACCATTCTTGTCCAGAAACAGGTAGACGGCATATAAGCTATACACAACCAGCCCTGCGATGTACAAGGGCCTGTTGTACTTTTTTTGCGTAGCCCGGTAACAAAGGGCTGCGCCGTATAAATAGAGTGGTATCCAGATGTAGGGATCGGGATCGTTGTACTGTAGTGCCGCCGACAGGACAAAGAGAACCACAAAAAACCAGTTCAGGGCCTTCATCGCTAAGGTTTGTTTCGGTACAAAATAAGGTTGAAAGTTTTTACTGTTGGCTGTAGAATTGCTTACGATAGCGTTGATTTTTTAGGACCGGCATGAGCGCAGCGCCGCATCTTCTTATATTTTATGCAACTGTTGGCAGAAACTTTCTATTTTGCAAGAATATCATTCAGCAATAACACACCCCACTGAACATGGCATTACTGGAAAAACATTTGTTTGTAGACGACTCTACGATTCCCGGCGCAGGCAAAGGACTTTTTACAAAGATTGACATTGAGAAAGGTACCCGTATTGTAGAATACAAAGGCCGCCGCACAGTTTGGAAAGAAGTAAAGAACGACAGCACCAACTATTATATCTATACCATCAACCGCAACAACGTGATTGATGCGCAGAAAACACTTTCGGCACTGGCCCGTTATGCCAACGATGCCAAGGGGTTTGTGCGGGTGAAAGGTGTTAATAACAACTGCGTGTATGTAAATGACGGCAACCGTGCTTTTATTGAATCTGTCAAAGACATTCCAGCCGGCGCCGAGATCTTTGTCGACTATACACAGGATTACTGGAAGGTGCTGAAAGAAAATCTGCGTGCCGAACAGCAACGGGAAAAAGATGAAGCCAAAAAGCAGGCAGCCCGGGAGAAAAAAGCGTCTGCAAAAAAGACGAATGGTGCAAAAGCCACCGGGAAGAAATCAGCAGCAAAAAAGGTGGCTGTATCAAAGAAAAAGGTTGCAAAGAAGAAATCGTCTTCAAAATAAAAAGCTGTAACAACGCTCAAGCGAAATGCCCCACTTTCAACGGTGGGGCAATTTGTTTTAAAGAGGCAAGGTTAAAACCGGCTTATCCGGCTAAACATATTCTTTGAAAACGCTTCGTTTAATTCCATGCGGGTTGATCTGCCAAGGGGCTAACGGCATCGCCCATGTCTTCTGCATTTCCCGTCCTTAAAAAACTCCTGAACTTTTTTTCTATCTTACCCAACCTTTTTCTTCGGGAAGAAGTATATGTAACCAAAACCGTTTTATGAGAAAACTGTATAGTATCCTTGCCCTGCTTGTGATTTCCCTGCTTTCGTTTCAGTGTCAAAAAGAAGTAAGTTTTTTTGGCACGCCGGATAACCCGGACGCATTACCTTCACCGGCTCCCATCACCTCGGTTGTGCAAGGCAATGTGCTGGATGAAGGCGGACAGCCTGCAGCGGGTGTTACTGTACAAGTAGGGAATAAAACCGCCACCACTGATGCAAAGGGTTATTTCCGCATTACCGAAGCTGCGCTGGATAAAAAAGCATCACTGGTAACCGCCACGAAAACCGGTTATCACAAAGCCTACCGCATTTTCAGCGCCAACACCGGTACCAACCAGGTATTGATCAAGCTAATGCGGAAATCGCTGACAGGATCGGTTTCAGCCACGGCCGGTGGTGAAGTCGCATTGAGCAATGGCTCCAAAGTGACGTTGCCGGCTAATGGTATCGTAACGGCTTCCAATAATGCTGCTTACACAGGTACCGTCAATGTTTATACAACCTATATAGATCCTACATCGCCGGAAATTAACCAGATCATTCCGGGCTCCTTTCTTGCTGATGACAAAAATGGCAAACGGGTGCTGCTGGCCTCTTACGGCATGCTAGCTGTTGAACTGGAATCGGCATCAGGCGAAAAACTGCAGATCAAATCTGGTGCAACGGCAAGACTGACCACCGCCATTCCTACCAGCATTCAAAGCAGTGCGCCGGCAACAATTGCCCTGTGGAGCGTAGATGAAACAACCGGCATCTGGAAAGAAGAGGGTACCGCCACCCGTAACGGCAATGTATATGTTGGCGAAGTAAGTCATTTTTCATTCTGGAACTGCGACGTTAGCCAGGATGCAGCAATCCTTTCCCTGACGCTCAAAAGCAGCGCCGGCAAACCGCTGGTCAATACTGCTGTACGCATCCGGCGCACCGTTGGCGAAGGTGTGAGCTATGGCTATGGCTATACCGATTCGCTTGGACAGGTGAGCGGTTATGTTCCCGGTAACCAACCACTGGTGCTGGAAGTACTGGACGATTGTGAAACGCCTTTTTATTCACAAAACATCAGCCCCCTGACACAATCCACCAACCTTGGTGTAATAACAGTTTCCAGCCCCGGAAGCTCTGTGGTCACTCTCCAGGGTAAATTGCTGAATTGTAGCAACGCCCCGGTAACCAATGGAGTTGCGATTGTAACCTATGGATACAAAGTGCGCTATGTATCGGTGGATGCCAGTGGTGATTTCCAGACCACCTTTACCCGTTGCAGCGGCAGTCCTGCTGTTGTTGATATTGTTGGTATAGACAACGCAACGCAACAACAAAGCAACAGCACCACCGTAACGGTGGCCGTACCACTGACCAATGCCGGAAATATCTCAGCCTGCGGCACATCCGCAGTGCAGTTTATCAATTACACATTGGATGGGGTGAACTACAGCGTTTCCAGTGCAACTGCCCTGGATTCCTTAACAGCATTTACCATTGATTCCGCACAAGGTTCCGCACCGAAAGTGACGTATTTTGATGGACTTGACATGAACAATACCAAGAAGATCACATTCAGGTTTTCGCACACGGCTTTGACCAGCGGAACCTATCCAATCGCTAACCTGGAAGTGCAAACCTATCGAAACGTGACCATAGCGCAACCGTTCAATGTGGTGGTAACCAATTTCCCCCAGACAGCCGGACAGTTTTATGAAGGAAGTTTTACAGGCAGTTTCAGGGATGGCGCCAATGCGGCTCATACACTGAGCGGTACGTTCAAACTACGACGAAGCTTCTAACACCTTTGCGGTAACTAACCTTAAAAACTGTTGCCATTTTGTTGAATGAAGCGGAACAACGGAAGCTGATTGACGGTTGCAAAAAGGGCAACCGGGGAGCGCAGGAAGCTTTGTACAAAGCTTATTACAAATCGATGGTGAGTATTTGCCTGCACTATACAAAGTCGGCCGAAGATGCAGTGGAAGTGCTGAACAATGGTTTTCTCAAAGTGTTTCAAAATATCAAGCGGTACGAACCGGGACAGGCAAGCCTGTACACCTGGATTCGTACCCTTGTTGTACATAGCTGCCTGGATTTCGTCAAGAGAAAAACAAAAGAAGAGAAACACTGCGAACTGGATGGAGCAGAGGTGAATGTGCCGGCCGATGTGGTGAGTAAGATGAAAGCATCGGACCTGCTGGCCCTTGTCAGAAGCCTGCCGCCGGCAACAGCCGCTGTGTTCAACCTGCATGTTGTGGAAGGCTACAGCCATAAGGAGATTGCACAGTTACTGGACATCAGCACAGGCACCAGCAAGTGGCACCTGAGCGAAGCCCGCAAACAATTACAACAAAAAATAAAGGAGGCCTGCGCCTATGAGTGAAAATTTACCATATCATGATGAGCAATGGGAAAATCTTCCGCTGCCAAATGAGGAGGAAGCGTGGCTAAAGATGCAGCTCTTGCTGGACGAGCAAGACAAGCGTCGCCGGCTACTTCCTTTCTGGTTCTGGCGTTATGTCTCGTTGGGGATGTTGTTAGCCGGTATCGCCACAGGTGGTTATTTTCTGCTGAACCGGAATAATCTGCAACAAACAGGAATTGCTATCAACAGGGAATACAAACAGCCGCAGGAAAGAAAACAACAAACAACCGTTCAAAAAGAACCGGGAGAGAAATGGGATTCTGTGGCGTCTGTTGGAAGAACGTCTGCAGTGAATAAAAAACCGGAAGAAAATAAAGTCCAGGGTATCGCAACAGCGCAGGAAAAGCCAAACACCGCTCAACAGGTTTTATGGATACAGCCTGAAGACAAAGGGCAAATACGTTCTCTCTCCCAAAGGCAATTCACAAGAAAAGATATAGTTCCTGTCAATACAATACCCGATCGCAAAGCCAAAAAGGCTGTGGTTGTATCCGGCATAATTCCACCCGACCCTGTTGCGGACAGTACAAGCCTGGAAAGTAGGTCAGAGGGCATTGTACAGCCTGAGGTGGAATCCAATATAGATACTGTAACAACAAACGACAGTACTAAAGTCGACATTACGCCACCGGCAGAACGCAGTGAATTGCAAAAAGAAAAGAGTAAAAAGAAGAACCGCATTGTTTTCAGTGCCGGTATCGGTTTGCAACAGGCCATTGCTTTTGGCGGGCAGCGGCCTTCTTCGTATAATCTGAAGGGAAAACAAAACAAGTTCTCCGATCACATTCCTTCGGTATACCTGCGCCTGCAAAGGGACAGATGGTTCTTACAGGGCGAATTGCACTACAAGGTTCCTCAACCTGTAGAGCCGTTTTTATTCAGCCAAATCAGCTCGTATGACAGGGCCAACAACCTGCTGCATACAGAACGATTGTCTGTTCAAAAGCTGTATTACCATCAGTTGCCGATTAGCATCAATTATTTGCTACAGCCGCAATGGTCGTTGGGTGCAGGCCTTGTTTACAACCGCCTTGCCGGTGCTGTTACGGGGCAGGAAACAACAAGCAGGAATATGGTTACAGGGGGAGATAGCATTGCCATGCAGGTTGTTCCGGTTAAAGGTTACAAAGACTCTTTCCTTTATCAATCCACTGCGGGTATCATCCTGCAAACCGATTATCACTGGAGGCGAATTTCTCTAGGTCTGCGGTACACTAAAAATCTGCAGCCTTTTATCAAATACACTCAACCTGACGGCACCGTATTCACCAAAAAGAACCAGGTTTTGCAAGCGGTTCTGCGTTTCCGGTTATTTTGATGTCGTTGCGGCTGTGGAGGCTTTACAGGTTGGTGCAAATACAAACGTCGTTCTTTGAAGAACGACGTTTGTATTTTAAGTAGACTTTCTTCACTAATGCTGTTCATCTTCTACAACAGCATTCAGAGGAACATTTTCTCCAGCTGCGTTTTTGCAAATTCTAAATAAGTTGGCCTTCCGCTGGCAGTAGCATTGGGCTGGCGACAGGCAAACAGGTCATCCACCAGTTGTGTCATTTCTTTTTCTGTCAGTACCGTTCCGGCTTTTACTGATTGCTGCCAGGCCACGGTGCGCAGCAGCATCTCCCGGCGGGGAAGTTTTAATTCGCTGCTGAAGTGTTTATAGTGTTCCAGAATATTTTCCAGCGCCGTTTTTTCATTTCCCGTTACCACATCGGCCGGTGTGCCCTGAATAACAAACGTGCTGCGGCCGAAAGGTTCAATGGTATAACCCAGCTTTTGCAGGTCGGGAAGGAGTTCGGTGAGCAGCACGGCATCCTGTGGCGTCAGTTCCACCGATACGGGGAAGAGACTTTGCTGCGTTGCCACCGGCCGTCCCAGGGTAGCCGCTTCCAACCGTTCGTAAATAATGCGTTCATGTGCCGCCTGCTGGTGAATCAGGTAAAACTTATCGGCTGCAGGCAACAGAATATAGCTGTTGAAAACCTGTGTTGGCGTAGCCGTGAATTGTGAATGGTGTGTGGTGAGTTGCACCGGTTCGGGTACTGCTGTTTCCTCCATCTGCATCAACTGCTTGGTGAGCGAAACAAACGTAGAGGATTCTTGCTGCGGCATCGACCAGTCGTTCCGTTCAATGCGGTGTGCCTGGTTGGCTTCTGTAAAGGTCCGGAAGATGGTTGAGGACTGTGTGGCTGCCTGTTCTTTTTCCGTAAACGGTTTTTGCACCGCATCCAGTCCTTGAATGGAAGCATCCAGGTTAAAGTCAAGTGTAGGCGTGATGCTGAATTGCGCCAGTGAATGTTTTACGGCCGCCTGCACAAAGGCATATACGATCTTTTCATCTTCAAACTTGATCTCCTGCTTGGTAGGATGTACGTTCACATCTATCTGCGTAGGATCAAGGTCAATAAACAGCACGTATGCAGGAAACGAATCAGCGGGGATCAGGTCCTGGTAGGCCTGCATGATGGCATGGTGCAGGTAACCGCTTTTGATAAAGCGGTTATTGACAAAAAAATACTGGTCGCCCCGCGTTTTTTTTGCGGTTTCGGGTTTGCCGATAAAACCATATACATCCAGGTAGTCGGTGTTTTCTTTTACCGAAACCAGCTTTGCGCTGTAGTTGTTGCCCAGCAGTTGTACAATGCGTTGCTTCAGGCTGCCGCCTTCGAGGTAAAACAACTGCTGACCATTGCTGGTGAGCGAAAAAAAGATGTTGGGGAAAGCCAGCGCAACGCGGATGAATTCATCAATCACATGACGCATTTCGGCCGCATTGCTTTTCAGAAAATTCCGGCGGGCCGGCACGTTGAAGAAGAGATTCTTCATGCTGATGCTGGTACCTACCGGTGCAGCAACCGGGGTTTGTTTTTTTACCAGGCTGTTCTCAATTTCAATACAGGTGCCTACTTCGTCCTCGGCCCGGCGGGTCCGCAGTTCCACCTGCGCCACGGCTGCAATGGAAGCCAACGCCTCGCCGCGAAAACCCATGGTGCGGATATGAAAAAGGTCGTCGATACTTTTGATCTTGGAGGTGGCGTGCCGCTCAAAGCACATGCGGGCATCGGTCTCACTCATGCCGGCACCGTTGTCGATCACCTGGATCAGTGCTTTGCCGGCATCGTTCAGAAACAGCTTGACTTCGGTTGCGCCGGCATCCACCGCATTTTCCAACAACTCTTTTACAGCGCTTGCGGGGCGCTGGATCACCTCGCCGGCAGCGATCTGGTTAGCAATATTATCCGGAAGCAATACAATTCTATCAGCCACAGTTTAACCCCTTATGGTTTCAAAAATACAGGACGGGCCGGGATTTGCGAAGAATAAGGGAGAATCCGTACCGTCGAAAACTTTTTCCACAATAGCTTTTATATAACAACAGAAGGATTTATTTTGCCCTTCCAATCCAATTAAACAATGAAAAACCTTGTGCTGAAGAGTGCACTGCTGTTCTTACTATGGTGCACAGGCTGTAAGAAAGATGTCCTCTCCGAAAATTTATCAACACCTGCCCATCCATCTGCAACTTCGGGCTTTGTACAATATGTTATTCCCAAAGGAGCGCATTATACCAACGGCAATGATTTCAGGGAGATTGAAACAGCCGCATTAAAATTTACGGTGCGTTTTGATTCCTCAGCCATTTACAAAACTGTTGATCCGCAAAACCAGTGGGATATTAACAAGCTCTATGGATTCTCCGACAACGGGGCTGCACACCACCAGTACAGTGCCCGAATGGGGTGGCGCTGGAGCGATGGTGCCCTGCGGTTGTTTGCCTACATTTATAACAACGGTACCCGGCAGGAAAAAGAAATTTCCACTGTGCCCATCGGCAAAGACGTGCTGTGTTCCATAGCTGTTAGCAAAGGCGTATATATTTTTACAGTGGGCGAAAGAAGCGAAACCCTTCCACGAATGAGTACGACAACCCTGGCAAAAGGCTACCGGCTTTACCCGTATTTTGGTGGTGATGAAACCGCCCCGCATGAAGTGCGGATCTGGATAAGGGAAGAAAAATAGGGTAGGCTAGATTTGTTCAGTGGTTGGTTGCGTAGTTGAGGAATAAGGAATGATGTAGACTTTTTCAAAAAGCTTGGTACATAATCCCGGCCTTGGATGAAGGGAGGGCCACTATGGCTGCAAAAGCAGAACAGGCTTTGCTTTCAGGGCCTGCCTGTTGTCATTGGTATGACATCGGTTTATAACAGGCGCCTTGTAAATTTTGACTTTCTCTTTCCCTTTCGCCACCCTTCATTCCCTACATTTGTACAAATTCGCTCATAATGGACACGTCTTTTGATATGTCGAAGCCAATTGCTATTGGCGCCGATCATGCAGGTTTTGAATACAAATCACAGATTATTTCCTTTCTGGAGGAGAAGGGTTTTTCCATAAAAGATTTCGGCACATACTCTGCCGATTCAGCCGATTACCCCGATTTTGCCCATCCGGTGGCATCCGCCGTGGAAAACGGTGATGCTTCGTTCGGCATCCTTGTTTGCGGCAGCGCCAATGGTGTAGCCATCACCGCCAACAAACACCAGAACATCCGGGCGGCCATTTGCTGGCTTACCGAAATTGCTACGCTGGCACGTCAGCATAACAATGCCAACATTATCTGCCTGCCTGCCCGTTTTGTTTCGGTTGATGAAGCCACTGAAATGGTGAACACGTTTCTGACGACTGCTTTTGAAGGCGGACGCCATGCGGCCAGGGTAGGAAAAATTGCCTGTGTATAAACAACATTCTAACAGTAATTAACACGCTATCTCAACTACAAATCTCAAATTCACCGCATGAAAAAAATGTTGATCCTGCTGCTGTTTGGCAGCACCTTGAATGGTTTTGCACAAAAAGTGGCAAAGCCAGATCCGTATGCAAAGACCATTACGGTGGCCGATGCAAAAAAGCATTTGTACATTCTGGCAGCGCCTGAAATGGAAGGCCGCGAAACCGGCACTGAAGGCCAGCGCAAAGCAGCTGCCTACATTGAAGACTATTTCAAACAAATCGGGCTTGAGCCCGGAACCCCTGAAGGCTACCAGCAATACTACAAACTCTATCAGGATAGCCTGGTGAGCACAGCCCTGGAAGTAAACGGAAAAACATATGAACTGGACAAGGATTTTACAGCTAGCCCTAATAACATTACCGCTACACACAGACTGAGCGAAGTAGTGGTACTGGGCGCAAAGGCTACCGATTCGTTGGCAACAGCGGACCTGGCCGGGAAAATGGTAATGCTTGTTGGCCAGGGCAACATGGCTTTTTACAACAGCCTGGCTAAGAAAGGACCTGCCGTTGTACTGGTAGTGAGCCCGATTTTTCCTGCCAACCGTCCCACCAACCGCCGTGGACGCCAGGGGATTTATGCTTTCCGCAGTTCTGTTGGACCGCAGCAATTCTCTATCTCAGAAAACGTAGCCAAAGCCATTGCCGGACCGGCTTACGATGCCGTAAAAGCGGCCAATAGCAGTGTGCAACTGGCAAAGGCAGAAGTCATGCTCGATGTGAAAAAGCAGTCAGGCAGCCTGCCGGCCAGCAATGTTGTGGGTATCATTCCCGGCACTGACCTGAAAGATGAATACGTGGTGATCAGTGCACACTACGATCACGTGGGTATCATTGATGGTAAGATTCACTATGGCGCCGATGACGATGGCTCCGGCACTGTTGGAATTATGGAAATTGCCGAAGCCTTCATGAAAGCAAAGAAAGAAGGCAAAGGTCCCCGTCGTTCGATTGTGATCCTGGCTGTAAGCGGTGAAGAAAAAGGCCTGCTGGGTTCGGAATACTACAGCAATCATCCCCTCTTCCCCATGGAAAAAACAACGGTAAACCTGAACATCGATATGATCGGCCGCAGCGATCCTGATCGTAAAGCCGGCGATTCTACAAATTATGTATATGTAGTGGGTGATGATAAAGTGAGTTCTGATTTAAAGCCGATCAGTGAAGGGCAGAATAAGAAGTACACAAAAATGGAACTGGATTATAAATACAATGATCCGAACGATCCAAACCGTATCTACTACCGCAGCGACCATTACAATTTTGCCAAAAACGGTGTTCCCATCATTTTCTATTATGATGGCATGCTGCGTCCGGATTATCACAAACCAACCGATACCCCGGATAAAATCAATTACGACCTGTTGCGCAAAAGAGCACAACTGGTATTTTACACTGCCTGGGAAATGGCTAACCGCAACGAAATGCTGAAGCGTGACCTGCCGTTGCCCCGTCCCGGCAGATAAGCGTTTTAGATAGATATTTACAAGCGACTCGGAAACGGGTCGCTTTTTTTGTGGCGACATGCAGCAGGCCTGTGAAAAGAACTGTCTTTTTTTATCTGGTTGTATGTTTTGGTTTAATCCTTATCCGGATAAAGCCCCGTTCAATGGCAAGCATGAAGCGGGGTTTTTTATTGAAGCTGTATCTTTGATAGAGAGATGTCGCAAGCCGTTAAAATATTGCCCTATTATACCTACGAAGATTATCTCCAATGGGAAGGTCGTTGGGAACTGATCGAAGGCATTCCCTTTGCTATGAGTCCTGCACCTACGCCAAAGCACCAGTTGATAGCAAATGCACTGGGTGCTTTGTTTTATCTTGCACTTAAGAACTGCACAAATTGTAAAGCCTATCAGGCAATTGACTTTAAAATTGCAGAAGACACAATCATTCAACCCGACATTTCTGTACTCTGTAAGACCACAAACAAGAAATACATTGATTTCCCACCCGCACTGGTCGTAGAAATCCTTTCACCTTCCACGGCGTTAAAAGACCGGCACACCAAATCTGCTTTGTACGCTGGGCAAAAGATTCCTTACTATATCATTATTTCACCGGATACCGAAGAAGCTGAAATCTATGAACTGGAAGAAAACAACTATGTCTTAAAGCAAAAGGACAAAGCCTTTTCTTACACCTTCCACTTTCCCGAAGGTTGCACCGCCACCATTGATTTTTCCGAGATCTGGAAATAAAAAAGCCGCAAGCAAAAGGCTCGCGGCTTAAAGTTTATCGTTCACAACTTTTTTACCATCCCAGTACATACGCAAACACCAGCGGTGCTACAATGGTTGCATCGCTTTCAATGATGTATTTCGGCGTATGAATATCCAGCTTTCCCCAGGTGATCTTTTCGTTGGGGTGAGCACCCGAGTAGGAACCATATGATGTGGTTGAATCGGAGATCTGGCAGAAATAGCTCCAGAAGGGAATTTCATGCATCTCCAGATCCTGGTACATCATCGGCACTACGCAAATGGGGAAGTCGCCTGCAATACCACCACCGATCTGGAAAAAGCCAATACCCTTACCGGCGCTGTTGTCTTTGTAATAATCGGCCAGCCAAACCATGTATTCAATACCGCTCTTCATGGTGCTGGCTTTAATCTCGCCTTTGTACACATACGAGGCAAAGATGTTGCCCATGGTGCTGTCTTCCCAGCCACCTACTACAATAGGCAGGTTCTTTTCTGCAGCGGCAATCATCCAGCTGTTCTTTGGATCAATCTGGTACTCTTCTTTCATAGCGCCGCTGTTCAGCAGTTGGTACATAAATTCATGCGGGAAATAGCGTTCGCCTTTTTCGTCGGCTTCTTTCCATATTTTATGGATGTGCTTTTGAATTTTGCGAAAGGCTTCTTCTTCGGGAATGCAGGTATCGGTAACACGGTTCAGCCCTCTTTCCAACAGGTCCCACTCTTGCTGGGGTGTCAGATCCCGCCAGTTGGGTATGCGTTCATAGTGGTTATGAGCCACCAGGTTCATGATGTCTTCTTCGAGGTTGGCACCTGTGCAGGAGATGGCCTGGATCTTATCCTGCCGAATCATTTCTGCCAGCGAAATTCCCAACTCTGCCGTACTCATGGCACCCGCCAGTGTCACCAACATTTTTCCGCCTTCTGCCAAATGCTGTTCATATCCCTTGGCAGCATCCACCAGGGCCGCTGCGTTAAAGTGGCGGTAGTGATGCTGTATAAATTGCGAAACAGGTCCTTTGTTCATTGCCATTAGATTTTAAGCGGCAAAGGTAGGCCAAAAAAAATCCCGCTTAGTGTAGAAACACGTTGCGGGAAAGTTTACACACCAAAACTAACATCGTGAAAAGAGAATGGCGGGTTGCTTAGGGCAGTGATAAGTTTGATAACAGAAGTTACGGCTTCGGTTATGCAGTGCTGGTTGGTTTCGGTTTGGGTTAAAGGTCTTGGTTTGGTTAAGGTTTTTAACAACTCGCCATACTCGTTTTACGACTTACGGCTCTTTTTAAAAGTGGACCAGGTAGTGCCGAATGATTTCAGTGTGATCTTGGAATCGCCGTCTTCTACGGTAACATAATAGGATGTGCCGTTTTCGTCGGACAATTCAAAAAGTTCAGAAATCCAGTAGTCTTCATAAGCAGTTTTCAGGTTGTTCTGCAACGTAACGGGCAGTTGCACCGGCGAAATATTCCTGGTAACAGCCACCAGTTTTGCCTCAGTGTTATAGAAAGCGGTAACATACTGGCCGTTCAGCGTAAAGTCGGCTTTGTAATAGCTGCCGGCTTCTTTCCACTCTACATCAGAAGCGTTTTTGAAAGCATGATGAAAGGCATTACTAACAGCAGTGGATACCTGTATTTCCTGCGCATCCGATTTTAAAGAACCGAACGAAAGCAGTGCGGTTAAGGTGAAGAGGATAAGTTTCATAACAAAAGGTTTTTTGGTTTATAAATGTTTTGTTTTTGTCGTTGTTCTTTTACTGTGACAAAACAAAAGTAGAACGGGTTACAGCCCTTCGCAAGCGATTTGTGACGACTGGAAATGAGTGTTAAGCACCTTAACAATGGTTGCAAAATTGTTAAGGCGTATGAATTGTATATTTAAGGGGATGAACTATCTCGCACATGCGTATCTGTCGTTCAATGAGCCGCACTTGCTGGTGGGAAATATGATTTCGGATTTTGTAAAAGGACGCCAGAAATATGGATATACGGTAAGTGTACAAAAAGGAATGGCGCTGCACAGGTCTATTGATGAATTTACCGATATGCATCCTGCCACCGCAAAAGCAAAGGAAATATTTCGTCCCTGGTACCGGTTGTACAGCGGGCCTATCACCGACATTCTTTATGATCATTTCCTGGCCAACGATGAAACGATTTTTTCCGATACTTCGCTGTTTCAATTTGCCAGGGGCGTATACCAAACACTTGAGGAAGAAACGGTGCACCTGCCAACGCACTTTCTTCCGGTGCTAACGTATATGAAAGCAGAGAACTGGTTGTACCATTACCGTAACCCGGAAGGTATACGGAAAAGTTTGGCTGGACTGGCAAGGCGTGCCCGCTATATGCATGACAGTACAAAAGCTTACGAACTGTTTCTTTCCCACTACGATGAACTGAAAGCATGCTACGAAGCCTTTTTTCCCGACGTTAAAAAAATGGCAAAACAGAAGCTGGAGCAGGCCGAGGGTGAATTTTAAAGGCAATAAAACAGCTTAGATGATTAGATTTGTCGCATAAAATCCACTCGCATGAACAAACTTTTTCTTTGTTGCCTCCTCTTAACAGCCCACATCGGATGGGCACAAACCGCAAGCAATACTTCCACTTCTGTTCAGGCAACGCCTGCCTTGAAGATGCCGCAGCTGGATAAATCACCAATGGATATGGCTTATTACCCAGCCAACTACCCGGTGTTGCGCATCCAGGATAAAGCCAGTGAACCATTGGTGGCCCGGGTGATTTACAGCCGTCCGCAGAAAGAAGGCAGAACCATTTTTGGTGGCCTGGTGCAGTATGGCGAAGTATGGCGGTTTGGTGCCAACGAGGCAACAGAAATCGAGTTATACCGCGATGTGAGGATCAACAATAAAAAACTGCCTAAAGGACGTTATACGCTGTATGCCATCCCTACGGAAAAAACATGGACGGTGATCTTCAACAAAGACACTGACATCTGGGGTGCGTTCAAATACGACGAAAAGAAAGATGTGCTTCGGGTTAGCGTACCGGTGCAGAAGATGGACGATCCTGTGGATATGTTCAGCATTGCTTTTTCCAAAGCAAATTCCGGCGCCGATATGATGATTGCCTGGGATGAAGCGTTTGTAACATTGCCTTTCCGTTTTTAATACATTACCTTTTTATAAACAAGGGTCCTGCTGCTGGCAGGACTTTTTTGTAGCCATTCATTACAATCCCGTTTCACTGAGAAGCTGTACCCTGGGTTAATTTCGACGTTTCAATGAAGTAGTATGGCAATGACAATACGGCAACGGATCATGAAGCTGGCATACCCGCTGATTCTTTGGTTCCGGCAGATCAGCACCAAAGAAAAACTAAGGTGCAATGCAAAAAAGACGGCTCCACCGGTTTCGTTTTATTCGCTCTCTGCTACGCAAAACAATGGCACTGCATTTTCGTTTGAACAACTGAAGGGTAAAAAAATATTACTGGTGAATACAGCCAGCGATTGTGGCTACACAGCGCAATATGCCGAGCTGCAAAAGCTTTACCGGCATGCCAAAGAAGATGTAGAAATCATAGCCTTTCCGTCAAATGATTTCAAGGACCAGGAAAAGGGCAGCGATGAAGACATTGCTCAGTTTTGCTCGGTAAATTTTGGTGTCAGCTTTCCGTTGACAAAAAAAGCAGTTGTGGTGAAAGATCCCGGGCAGCATCCTGTTTATCAATGGCTCACCAATCCAAAGTTGAATGGCTGGAACGATAAAGCACCGGCCTGGAATTTTGCCAAATACCTGGTAAACGAAGAGGGTATATTAACGCATTATTTCGATCCTGGAATTTCACCGGTAAGCACCGATGTACTGAAAGCCATACAGGAGTAAAACCCAGGATTGAATCGCATTGGAGGAGATTCGTTGCATGCATGTTTATTTTATCAGTGGATTGGGTGCCGACCGGCAGGCTTTCGAAAAAATAAAATTGCCGCCTGCGTATACCATTCATTATCTCGATTGGATTAAAAATAACAGGGGTGAAAGTCTGAATAGCTATGCCAAACGCATGGCTGCACTCATTGATACATCGCAACCCTTTGCTGTTGTAGGCTTATCGATGGGAGGCATGATTGCAACCGCTATGATGCCCTGGCTGCCGCCACACCCCACTATACTCATTTCTAGTGTTGCCAGTGCAAGTGAATTTCCACCTTTGTTAAAACTGGCCCGCATTACCCGTGTTTACCGCTTCGTTCCGGCGGCTGTTTTTCATAAACCCAATGTGCTTAGCTATCTGCTCTTCGGAGCCAAAACAAAAAATGAAAAACGCATACTTGATCATATCATCACGCTGTCGGATGCAGCATTTGTCAAGTGGAGTGTCAGTGCCATTTTAAGCTGGGAAAACAGGGAGCGGCCAAAAGGTCTTTTCCATATTCACGGCGATAATGACAGAATCCTTCCTGTTCAGTACACCAAGCCGGACGTAGTGATCAAAAACGGTTCGCATTTTATGGTGTGGACGAAAGCAAGAGAGGTGTCCGCCACGCTGCTTAAGGCAATAAGTGAACAGGCGAACAGGTTGACGAATAATGAACAGACGGACAAGGAATAAAGCATATCGAAGATGTTTTTTCCGTTCACCATTGCTGATAGGCTAATTGCAGTGGGTAATGATGATCCACATTACGTCAACATTCCTTCTTCCTTGTTCAATTTTCTGCAGTTCAGAAAACTTCCCTGCTGAATTCCTCTCTCTTCTCCCATTCCCCTTTTCTTTCCTACTTTTGCTCTTCCAGATTATGAAAATTCACAAAGAAGGGTACCAGACGATTGGCCTTATTGCCATTATAGCCGCCGCCATTGTGATTGCTTCAATGGTGTTTATTGTGCCATCGTCGCCAATCCTTGGCTGGCTCATCAATCTTGCGGCTTTTGTCATTTTTATTTTTATTGTTTCGTTTTTCCGCATACCCAGGCGTACGCATGCTGCCGGTGAAGACCTGATTGTGGCTCCTTGCGATGGTACGGTGGTCGTGATTGAAGAAGTGGAAGCCGATGAATATTTTAAAGACCGCCGTTTGCAGCTTTCTATATTCATGAGCCCGCTGAATGTCCACGTGAACCGGAACCCGGTGAGTGGTGAAGTGATGTACAGCCAATATCACAAAGGGAAATACCTGGTGGCGTGGCATCCAAAATCGTCAACTGAAAATGAACGCCATTCGGTTGTGTACAAATTGGGCGATAAGGAGATGCTGGTAAAACAAATTGCCGGTGCTTTGGCGAAGCGCATTGTCAATTACCTCAAGCCTGGCGATAAAGTGGAGATGGGAGAGGAGATGGGTTTTATCAAATTCGGTTCACGGGTTGACCTGCTGCTGCCTATCGGTACGCAAATCGATGTGAAGATGAATCAGAAGGTAAAAGGCGGGGTTACCATCTTGGGAAAATGGTAGGTGGAATGAATAAATTTCTCTACCTTGAACGTCCAAATTACGGGTTATGAAAAAGTATCTGCTCGTTTTGGTTGCTCTTTTGTTTACCGCTGCAGTTGTAACGGCTGCTGTATTGAACAGCCAGCAAAAAACAACAGTCGGTAAAAAAGATAAAAAAGAGTGTCGCTATAAAAAATCGCTTGCCTCGCGGACGTCTACTTTTGCTTGCTATTGAATCTGGTCCCGCTTCTGCGGGACTTTTTATTGCCTCCTCCGGTGAGCCCCAGGTGTATGTCCCTTTTTTCTGCAGCCAATCATATAGTAGTTGTGCGTTAACGCTTCTGATAAAAGAGTTCAGTGATAAAAAAGAAAGATTCGATCGAATCCTCTCCAACAGGTAGGGCTTACAAAAAGTTTTTCAGCTCCTGTAAATGATAGATCGTATACGTAGGTTGAATGTCCTGCTCTTTTCTGTTATAGTTTACATGCACAGCGTCCATTCCAATATTCAGTGCACCGGCAACATCTACATCCAGCGTATCACCGATCATCAGACTTTCTTCCACAGTTGCACCGGTTTTATGCAGCGCATAATCAAAAATTTCTCTTTGTGGTTTCAGGCTGTTGCTGCATTCCGATGTGACCACTACTTTAAAAAAAGGAGCGAGTCCCGAGTTTTTTAATTTGTTGTGCTGCACTTCTTCAAACCCGTTGGTGATCAGGTGTAAGCCATAACCTTTTTGCTGCAGGTACTGCAATACTTCTATCGTGTCGGGAAACAGCAGGTTGCGGGAGGGCAGTAATTGCAGAAACAATTCGTTCATCTGCATGGCCAGTTCTTCATCGTCAATATTGAAGTCGAGCAGGCAAAGCCACATGCGCTTCAGCCGCAGTTCATCTTGTTTGATGTGCCCATTGCGGTATTCAGCCCATAGCCGCTCGTTATGCGCCAGGTATGCCTGATGAAAACGATCAAAATCGTGAATGCCTTTTTCCGGCAGCCTGAAATTAACATGTAACTGCTCCATGGTCAGGCGGGCATTGGTGTCAAAATCCCAAAGTGTATGATCAAGGTCGAAAAACAGGTGTTTGTACTTCATGGTTTCAAATTCAAAAGTAAAAGAGCGTTCTGTGAATTCAATCTCCTTTTTGCATTTTGCTTTTTTACTTTTGATGTTAAACGCTTACCAAATGAATGCCGTAATTACCGGAGCCTCCCGTGGAATTGGAAAAGCCCTGGCGCAGATTTTTGCCCTACATGGTTACAATCTTTTTCTTTGTTCCAAAACAGAAGCCAATCTACTGGAAGCCATTGCCGAATTAAAAGCAGCCTATCCTAACGTAAGCATCGATGGTAAAGCAATGGACCTTGGTAATAAAACCGGCGCAAAGTTGTTTGGTGAATGGGTGCTGAACAATGCTGATTCCGTAGATGTTTTGATCAACAATACCGGTACATTCATACAGGGGAACGTTAGCGATGAACCCGATGGTGCGCTGGAAACCATGCTGGAAGTAAATCTCTACAGTGCTTACCATACAACCCGCACACTGTTGCCTAAAATGAAAGCACAAAAGAGCGGGCACATCTTCACTATATGTTCTATCGCCAGTTTGGGAGCATATCCCGGCGGTGGCGCTTACAGCATCAGCAAATATGCGCTGCTGGGTTTCACCAGAAACCTGCGGGCAGAACTGAAAGAACATGGTGTAAAGGTAACTGCAGTGATTCCCGGTGCGGTGTTTACCGATAGCTGGAAAGGCAGCGGTGTAGCGGAGAGCCGTATCATGGAAACAGAAGACCTTGCTAAGATGATGTTTTATGCTACACAACTCTCGCCACAGGCAGTTGTGGAAGATATTGTACTGCGTCCACAGTTGGGGGACCTTTAAGCAATCGATAATTGGCAATCGGCAATAAGCAGTAGTGAACTGTATTTTTATTCTCTTCACTCAGAAGATCGCATTGCTGATTTTCGATTGTCGGTTTCCCATTAAACTCTGGGCCTTTTTTTGCAGCCAATGAGAAAACGTGAGTTATGGATAAGAAGAATAATTTTTCGACAAGACAGCAGAGTCATCCACATAAGGAAGGACAAATGGATAATGTAACGCCGCAACAATCCGGCACGGGTCAACGGGTGAGTGAAAACAAGTCACAGGCTATGTCGGATATGCTGAATGAAAGCGAGGAGCAGAAAGCAGGTCGTGCACACGGACAAAAAGACGAAAGTGGAGTACAGCAGGAGGAAAGACAACCATAGCAGAACTTAGTTATTAGAAAGTAAAACGGGCCTCAGCAGAGGCCTTTGTTTATTGTTTTTGTATGCAACCGCTCAAAGGAAAAACAGTTTTGATAACCGGGGCCACCGATGGCCTGGGAAAAGAAGTAGCGCATCGTGCAGCTGCAGCCGGCGCTACGCTGCTCCTGCACGGAAGGTCCAGGGAGAAAGGGAACAACGTTGTACAGGAGATTAAATCGGCAACCGGTAATGAAGACATTGTTTACTACAATGCCGATTTCTCTTCGCTGCAGGAAGTGGCATATTTTAGTGAAGAAGTACTGAAGAATCATGAGGCGTTGCATGTTCTTATCAACAATGCTGCTATTGGTGGCGGTCCAAAAGGTTCTTCACGACGTGAGTTGAGTAAAGAGGAATACGAATTACGCTTTGCTGTGAATCATCTGTCGCACTTTTTGCTTACCCAGAACCTCTTGCCGCTGTTGCAGCAATCTGCACCGTCACGTATTGTCCATGTGTCCTCTGTCGGGCAATCACCCCTGTATTTTGACGATATCAATTTGGGAAAACGCTACGACAGTTTTGATGCTTATTGCAAAAGCAAACTGGCGCAGATTCTTTATGGCTTCGAACTGGCAGAAAAGCTGGAAGGAACAGGCGTTACCGTTAATAGCCTGCACCCGGCTTCGCTGATGAACACCAACATGGTACACGATTTCTTTGAACGGGTTTCCTCTTCAGTAGAAGAAGGCGCGGATGTGGTGATGTATGTTGCTTTTTCCGACCAAACGGTTGGCGTTACCGGTGCGTATTTCAATCAATTCAAACAAGCAAAGGCTAATGCACAGGCTTATGAGCAGGGGGCAAGAAAAAAGCTTTGGCAGTTAAGTGAAAATCTGACCAAAGCTTTTCGAAAGTAATTATAAGATTATTTATTGCTGCTTCACGCCGCGTATTTCATCCAGCTTTTTCCGCTCCGCTTCGATGGTGCTTTGCTGGGTGACTTGCGTTTCTTTATTCTTACGCAGGTCCTCCTGGAGTTTGGTGATCTTTTCAGCCATTTCTTTTTCCTCTTTTTGCAGGTCGGCCAATCTTTTTTCTGCCTTCTTCACGCTTTCTTCCTGCGCCTGTACATCCAGGCTGTGTTTGTAGGTAGCCGTTTCAGTAGTAAAACCATTCAGAAATTTCTGCGCAGCGGTATACACGGCGGCATCGGTAGCATCGGTGATAAAGTTGTCGCCACCCTTGCTGGTCAGTAGGTACATTACCGACTGGTTGTCCTTTTTACTGCCACGGCTGTCCACCTTAAAATACAGGTCTACAATCTGCGGATGGTCACCTTTTAATGTCACGCCTTTGAACACGTAAAAACCATTCACCTTGCTTTGTTTCCAGAACAAGGATTTTGAAGACTCGGGCTCAAAGCCTATTTCTTTCAGTTTGGTAAGAATGGTGCCCTCGGCTACTTCCTGGCTGAAGGGAAGGTAAAGCATCAGGCCTTGCTTGTTGGTTTTGTCAAACCTCATGGAGGTGCTAACCGATTGTGAGGAGGCAGTTGTGCAAAAGAAAAACAGCAGTGGGAGGAGGGCTTTCATGTGTCAGTTTTAGGGTAAATATAGCGGCTCATTCTGCTGCTTTTTCTTAACAAGGTGCTAAACCGGCATGCGGCGCTGGTGGCGTATCTTTAAAGGATGAAGAAGAGTGGTTCGGCCGATCTGCCGTTACATTCCGGGTATGTGCCGCAGTGGTTGTATGAACGGATGTCGAAACTGGGTTTTGCTATTACCGAAGCGATTCTGGCGGAGTATGGGCACAAGGCCTTTCTTTCCCGTATGAGCGATCCGTTCTGGTTTCAAAGTTTTGGTGCAGTGATGGGGATGGATTGGCATTCCTCCGGGATTACTACTTCAGTGATGGGTGCACTCAAGCGGGCCATCAATCCCCATGCAAAAGAGCTGGGACTTTATTTCTGCGGCGGCAAAGGCAGATTCTCGAAAGATGCGCCCAAAGAACTATTGCTGGTTGGCGAGCAAACGGGCCTGAACGGCGATGAACTGGTGCGACTGAGCAAGCTGAGTGCAAAGGTGGATAACACCGCCGTGCAGGATGGTTTTCAGTTATACATCCACAATTTTATTGTTAGCAAAGATGGCGACTGGAGCGTGGTGCAACAGGGTATGCGGGAAGGCGATGCCATGGCCCGCCGATATCACTGGCACTCGCAGCATGTGCGGTCGTTTGTAGAAGAGCCGCACAGCGCCGTGTGCGGACAAAATCTCGGTCCCATCTTAAACCTTACAGCAGCAGAAGCGGCCGCCACCCGCAGCGGCATTTTGGATCTGACAAGTGAGAAGCCGGAGGTGATGATGCAGGAGATTCAGCACCTGGTAATGTCATCCAACCACAGCGTGCAAAGCAAGGATGTGGACCTGAAACGATTGGGTACGGTACTGTGGCTGGCGCATGATAAACAACCCAAAGATTTTGAAGACCTCCTGCTGCTGGAAGGCGTGGGGCCAAGAACGATACAATCGCTGACACTGGTGAGTGAAGTCATTCACGGTACCCCTTCACGCTTTAAGGATCCCGCCCGCTTTTCGTTTGCGCATGGCGGTAAGGACGGGCATCCGTTTCCAGTTCCTACCAAAACATATGATGAAGTGATTGAAACCCTGCAAAAAGCCGTGAATAAGGCGAAGATTGGCCAGAGCGATAAGGCACAGGCGATTCAAAAACTACACGAGCTGGCAGCCAAGCACGAAAAGGATTTTATACCGACCGATAACCTGCAAAAGCTGATTGAAAAAGAGATGGAAGAGAGCTGGCAATACGGTGGCAAAACAATCTTTGGCGATGCAAAGCCACCAAAACGATCAAAGGGCGTGCAATTGCGGCTGTTTTAGCGTTTCACCTGCTGCACTACTTCATTCCAAACCTTTTCATCTACTGAAACCGGGTATTTCTTTTTCAGCTTTTCTATCCATTCTTTCTCCAGTTTCGTTTGGTAGTCATTAATGACAAGGCCCTTTGCCTGCTCAAAGCTGCGGGGCTCAGGGTCCGAATAAAGTTTCAGAATGTAGGCAAACATTGCCGATTGGTCAGTATTGTTTACCACCGGAGCGGTAAGCGTACCGGCAGATAGCTTTTGTGCTCCTGATTGCGGGAGTTGGTTCAGCTCAAAACGGTTGGAATCAGCCGTGATCTGGTCCGGGAAATTCAGCAGGAGTGATTGCCAGTCGGACGGCTTTTTGCGCAACGCATTGTAAAACTCTTTGGCAGCCGTTTCAGTGCTGGCATAAAATACCACTGCATCGGCACTTTCTTTCCAGTGGTAGTTGTTTTGGTGCTGTTGAAAATAAGCGGCCAGCGCAGCGCTGTCGGTTTGTGCCGGCGTCCATACCTGCCTTTGCATGATTTCGAAAAAAAGATTGCCCTCGGCAAATTCTGCAATCTGCCGGCGAAATTCTTCATTGAAATCTTCCAGGTGATCCTGGTAATAATTCAGCGCTGTCTCAGACACAAATTCGTTCCACAGTTGGGGGTAAGGTTTGGCGCTGCTGCCGTCGCGTTTAAAACGATTGGGCTGCACAAATGCCATCCAATCATTTACCGTTGCGGTGCGGTCGCCCAGGTGCAACAATCCTGTTGTGGGTTGCAGCGTAACTTTTATTTTAGGAGCCTGGTACGAGAACACACTGTCAGTATAAGCCCACAATTGTGCATCTTCCACCAACAGCTTTTTATACCCTGTTTGCTTGGCTACCTTTTGTGCCAGTTGCCGTTTGGCAAATTCACTGCGGTCACTTTCCTGTATGCGGTTGAGTAACATGGCCTCCACTTCCGGTGTGAGTGTAGCGGGTACCGGATCCAGTTTGATGCGCTTTACAATGTGATAACCGTGTGCAGTTGTAAATGGCTTGCTGAATGCTCCGTCTTTCAGGGCCAGGACAGCCTGTTCAAAGGCTGGCTCGTACTCGCCTACACCAAATTCTGCCATCTGGCCGTTGGAGGCCGCCGAAACCACATCGTTGCTGAAAGCCGTTGCCAGCTTGCCAAAATCATCACCAGCCAGCAAACGTTTGTAAAGCGAATCGGCTTTTCGTTTCAGTGCCGCCTTTGTTGCTTCGCTGCTGTTGGGTGGAATGGCCAACAATATCTGCGCTGCCTTTACTCTACCCATTGCCTTACGGCTGTCAATGACTTTAAAAAAATGATAACCAGCTCCAGATTGATACACAGGTGAAACCTGCCCTACGGGTGTACTGTAGGCAAGGTTTTCCAGTTCGTAAGGAAGGGAAAAAGCCGTGATCCATCCCAGGTTGCCGCCATTGGCTTTGGCGTTCGGATCGTCGGAATAGGTTTTGGCAACGTTTGCAAAATCACCTTTGCGGAGTGCCTGCGCCACCGCCTCTTTTTTCTGCTCTGCAGCTTTGCTGTCCCCACCGAGCCTGATAAAAATGTGCGCCACCCGCAGGTCTTTTTGGGCACGGGCAAAAGCCTCTGCCACCATGCGGTTCATGGTTTCCTTATCGGTTATATAAGAAGGAATGATCTGCTGGCGCAGACTGGCAAGATCCGCCGCCAGTTGCGGCAGGGTATCGTACCCTAGGTCTTTTGCTTCTTTTATTTTTAAGCGGGAGGCAATGTAAAGGTCAAGGTATTCTTTCAGCGCCTTATCGGTAACAGGTCCCTGGTTGGCCTTCTGAAAAGCAACCAGGAAATCAGGAGCGGAAACGGCTTCTTTTCCGTAGGTGAAAAGTGTTTGCGCCGGTGCAGCAAATGCAGCGGCAAGCGAAAGGGCAGTTAGCAGTTTTTTCATGTGATATTTTTTCTTTCGGCGGGAAAACCGGGGCAGCCGGATTAGTTTGACGTTCCGCGTTTGCTGTTTGCCGTCTTCACCCGGTGTTCCAGGATCTCGTCGAGTTGCTTGTCGTTTATCTTTTTAGCAATAATGCGTTTTTCTTTATCCAGGAGGTACAAAGTAGGAAAACTTTGCACATCGTACAATTGCGAGTAGGAAGGAATATTGGCCGATACCCTTGCTTTTTCCGCCTCACGGGAATAATATACGTTTACCCAATCCTTCATGCCTGATTTCTGCATAAACTCGTACCAGTCGCTCTTTTTGCCATCGGTTTCCTTGGCAAGTGCGTACACTTTTACACCCATTGCCTTCCATTTGGCCTTGTACATGCTGTCCATCTTCGGAACGCTTTCCTTGCAGTGACCACAGGTAGGATCGTAGATCAGCACCACGGTATACGGTGCATTGACGTTAAACAGCTTTTGTGTTTTCCCGGCAGAATCGGGCAGCTCAATATCCGATGCCACTGTGCCGGTAATATTGGCCATAAGGCTGTAAGCCCGCTCGGTAATCACCTTACGGCCTTGTGCGGTAAGCCAGTCGTAGTTCTTTTGCGCAAAATATTTTTCAAACAGGTGCACAAACACCGCGTCTTCCCACATGTACTTCTGATTCAGGTAGCGGTTTACAAACTTCAGCAGGAAGAACTTCTGCATCTCTGTATTGGCCGAAGCAAATGCCATGATGTGGTCTATCTCCCTGATCACCGAATCGGGAGAGGGATAGACCAGTTGTTCAAAATAGCGATCCACCAGGTTTTCAAAAAATGGGGTGCGGCTCAGGCGGTCGTCCCAGAAATTGATGTCATCCCAGAAATGATTTTTGACATAGCGGTAAGCATAGAGCGAATCGCGTTTTTGCGCTTCGGGGTTGTGGGGAACTTCCGGCTCTTTGAGAGCTTTTAGCAGGGTTGCCAGCAGGCCGTTGGGATCTTTGCTGATGATGCCGGCCTGGTAAGCCTTTATTTTCCGTGTCAAGGAATCGATCTGTGCTGTCAGCCGGAGAGAATCGGCTGCGCTGCTGCCGGCCCGCTTGCGGAAAAGTTCTTCCTGCGCCTTCCGGTTAGTTGTCATAAAGGCCTGATAAGCTTTGAACGAACTGTTCTCGGCCGAGCCGTTAAAGCTGATGTTTTCTATGTTCGCCGTGTCGGCCACCACCGAAAATTTCTGTTCGCTGCCCACCAGCATTTCAAACTTGTTGGAGCGGTCGGGGTAGCCAACGAGGTATATGCCGCCGCCTAATTTTTTCGCTCCCTTAAAAATGCCGGTACTGGTTGCATCGAGTTTTACCGAATCAATGATCGGCATTGTTTTGCCGTTGTAGTGGCCAAGATAGATATACTGGTTTTTGAAAGGCTTGAGAGTAACTTTTATCTCATATCCATTCTGCGCAAAGGCGGTGGTGCTCAGAATGAGTCCTAAAACGGCGGCTGTATATTTCATAGAAAAAGCTGAATAGCCGTAAAAATAATTTTTAATGGGAAAGGAGTGGTTAAAAAGATGCAAAACCAATCGGCAATTGACAATTGGCAATGGACAAAACTGAGATTACAAACATTTAATACATTTCGGGATGTTGGAGCATATGACCAAGAAGCCGCCCAACTTCTTCAGATTGCTGTGCCAAGGAAGAGTGTTGGTCATGCGAGATATAAGAGCAAGAAAGACAGAAGTCTAGCCAGATATTGGTTTCAGAATTCTCCATATCTGCGTCTGAAATTTTTGAAACGAAATGAGGTGGGTATTGTTTCTTACGATAAGCCTCAGCAAGACAGGCACATACACTCCGCGACGATCGCCTTATTTGGTCTGTTAGTGAATACTTTTCTTCCACAGGAAATCGCTTCGTTACCTCAAATATGTCCATTGCCAAGTGAAAAGCTTTTTGATAAACCTTTGTTTGCTTAAAATTTTTGACGCTCATAAAGCTTGGTTTTGGTTATTTGAATGTACAGAATTCACCCGCACGTACGCTTTTTGCCCTTTACCAATTGCATATTGCTAATTGCCCATTGCCAATTGTACTTGCCTATCTTTGCCCCGCGTTTAACCTTTCATTAACCTGAGAGAAAAATACATTTGTTTCTTTTAACCATATTTATGAGAAGGATTTTATTCAGTGCGCTGATACTTTGTCTTGGAGTTGTTGCTTTTGCCCAAACCGATACATCAAGAAATACCCGTCTTCTGAGTCCGATGTCCCTTCCGTCCAACGATCATTTTATGATCCAGTTTGGCGGTGCTACCTGGCTGAACAAGCCTGATTCGGTTAACACCGGCGGTTTTTCCCGGACCTTCAACATGTACGTGATGCTGGATTTCCCGTTTAAAACCAACCCGCATTTCAGCGTAGCACTTGGCCCCGGCCTTGGCACCGACCATATTTTCCTCGATAAACAAATTGCAGATATTACCGGTACCACTACCGGCATCCGGTTTACCCGCCTGGCCGATTCCAGTTATTTTGACAAGTACAAGGTCAGCACAGCCTTCCTGGAAATCCCTGTTGAGTTGCGCTTTACGGCAAATCCCGATGCCGCCGGACGCAGTTTTAAAATGGCACTTGGTGCCAAAGTGGGTACTATGCTCGCCGCCTGGAGCAAAGGAAAAGAACTGATGAACAAGAGCGGGAATACCATCAACGATTATATTTCTAAAGAAAAAAGCAAGCGTTATTTCAATACCACCCGCATTGCAGTGATGGGTCGCGTTGGTTATGGACACTTTACCCTGTTTGGTACTTACGCCTTGACACCTGTATTCAAAGAGGGGGTAGGCCCTAAAATGAATACCCTCAGCTTTGGTCTAACGCTGAGCGGACTGTAGCCAATCGGCAACAATCACAAAGCAGGCAGGACAACCAGAATAAAAAAGCTTCAAAAGCGGTGCGCTGAAAAGTGGCATCGCTTTTTTACTTTCATCCTTAAATGATGATACATGCTGGATAAGAGCAAAAAAATAAAAGCAGAAGAAAGAGCCGTATTGGTTGGTGTCGTTCAAAAAGAACAGCGGGAAGAAGAGGTGCAGGAATATCTTGACGAGCTGGCCTTTCTGGCCGAAACCGCCGGTGCAGTTACAGTAAAAAAATTTATTCAAAAACTGGCGCACCCCGACAGCCGTACCTATGTGGGTAAGGGAAAACTGCAGGAGATTGCCACCTATATACAGAACAAAGAAATTGACCTGCTCATCTTTGACGATGAGCTGACCGGCGCCCAGATATCTAATATTGAAAAGGAGGTCAAGGTAAAAACCATTGACCGCTCTGACCTTATCCTGGACATTTTTGCTCGCAGGGCCAAAACGGCCCAGGCCAAAGCACAGGTGGAACTGGCGCAATACCAATACATCCTGCCCCGCCTCCGTGGTATGTGGAAACACCTTGAACGTCTGGGTGGTGGGATTGGTACAAGGGGCCCTGGTGAAACGGAGATTGAAACGGACCGACGGATTGTAAGGGATAAAATCTCCCTGCTGCGCAAGCGCCTGCAGGACATCGACAAACAGGCGTTCACCCAACGAAAAGAGCGGGGTGAGTTTATCCGCGTAGCCCTGGTGGGGTATACCAACGTGGGTAAAAGCACTATCATGAATCTGCTGAGTAAAAGCGAAGTGCTGGCCGAGAACAAGTTGTTTGCTACGCTGGATACCACTACCCGGAAAATTGTGTACGAAACCACCCCCTTCCTGCTGAGTGATACGGTAGGGTTTATTCGCAAACTGCCCCACCACTTGGTAGAAAGTTTTAAAAGCACGCTGGATGAAGTGCGGGAAGCCGATATCCTGCTGCATGTGGTGGATATTTCTCACCCGGCCTACGAAGACCAGCTTGGCGTGGTGAGTAAAACCCTGCAGGAAATGGGGGCTCACGACAAACCCACCATCACCATTTTCAACAAAATGGACCTGTACATCAAGCACACTTTCGACGAATGGCTGGGCGAAGAAACCAAGGAACAGATCCTGAACGATATGAAAGCCCGCTGGCAGGAGCAAACAGGCGGTAACGCCATTTTTATTTCGGCGCTGGAGCGTATGCATATCGACGAGTTGCGCAAAGCCATCCTGGATAAGGTGCGGGAACTGTACCGCGTTCGGTACCCGTATAAAACGGAATTTTTTTATTGAGAGCAGCCTTGCGTTACAAGACTTCGTTATACAATGATACCTTATGGGAAACAAACTACAGTGGGTGAAAGTAGCGGAAAGTTTAGAAGAGATTCCGTTTGGGGCAAACAATCTGGCGGAGGTAACGGCGCATGACAAAGCCGTTTGCATTGGGAAGTATAAGGAAGAGTATTTTGCTTTTGCTCCTAAATGCCCGCATGCCAGCGGCTATTTTGTGGATGGTTTTATTGATGCCCTGGGCAACGTGGTTTGCCCGCTGCACCGCTATAAATTTTGTATGAAGAATGGCCGCAACATCAGCGGCGAAGGCTATTACCTTAAACACTGGCCGGTAGAGGTAAGGGAAGACGGCGTATTTGTTGGCCTGGAAGCAAAGTCCTTTCTGGGGCTGTTTTAGCGGCAAACCGCTTTTTAAAGATTTTTATTGATAAATAGCACTTTGCTGCTTTGCAGAGAAATGAAAAACCCTATTTTTGCCCTCCCAAAACGGGAAATTCCTCCTTAGCTCAGTTGGTTAGAGCATCTGACTGTTAATCAGAGGGTCGTTGGTTCAAGTCCAACAGGGGGAGCTCAAAAAGCTCTTGGTCCGATAAAAATAATTTTCCTCCTTAGCTCAGTTGGTTAGAGCATCTGACTGTTAATCAGAGGGTCGTTGGTTCAAGTCCAACAGGGGGAGCAGAGGTCACCGTTTGGTGGCCTTTTTTGTTGCTGGTAAGCAGCGTTTTTTCGCAGTCATCCTTGATTTTATCTTCAACGCAATGCGTGGCAAAAAGATCATAGAGCAAACTTTTTCGGTTCCCTTCAAACAATTGCAGTTTCATTTCGGCGGCGTGAGTTGCAAAAAACTGGTCAAAGAATTGGGAAAGGCTGTTTCCGTCACCATCATCAATTACGACATCCGCGAGGAATTTGATGCGGTGAAAGATTATTTTGCCAATGCCCTCGACGCTAAAAATGTAGAAATCACCGTGCGCATTGAAGCCGAAGATGGGGTGCCGAAAAAGATTGAAGCCACCTCGCCGCAGATTGCCGGCATCAACCTGGAACTGATTGAGACCGTTCGCTTTGCATTTGTAAAAGAGGCTGTGAAGAAAAAGGTGAAGATTGACGTGGATAAAAACCTGCTCACCATGGATGAACTCTTCGACGCCTTCTCTGAAAAAAAGGTAAAAGCCGATACGTTTTACGAGGATGAAAAAGAGCTTGCCGAAGACCTGTTGAACATCACCGAAACCAAACATTACAACCACCTGCGTACTCTTTCTGCCAAACATGCCCATCACATTATGCGACTGCGCTTTGTGCTGAAGCCCTTCTCGTTTCTCTTTTTGTTAGAAGGCCCACAGCATTACCATATTGTATGGGAAACACTAGACACCGAAGAGGCAACCTATCTATGGCCGGTAGAAAAAGATGTGGTGCAGTTAAAGCTGGCCCTGAAAAAGGTAGAGGAGATCATTCAACTGGTAAAAGTACAGGGAAAGGTGGCCTATCATTCTTCATCGGCAGAAACGTACCGGCGAGTCTTTCACCATTATAAAGACGGCATCAAGGGATTTGTAAAATGGAAGAGTGAGCTGGAAAGTGTGCTTACGTAAAAGCAATCTGTTGTTTGTACAGCGAAAGAAAACAGTTCAGCCAACAAAAATTCATGCACTCCTCTGGTTGCTGTTGAGAAGGGAAATGTGATTGTATATTTCCTGGATCTCGGAATGAATGGCCCTAAGTTCGTCCTGCGGCCTTCTGGCTTTTAGTGCATTGGTAAACGCCTTGTTTTTTTCCACCAGACGTGCTGACAGGTTCAGCACCGATTCTATACGTTGTTGCTTTTGTGACATGTTCAGGGTCTAAAAAAAATCTGTAACAAATATGGGGCCGTATCAAAAAACGAACAGCCTCCGCAGGCAGGCAGCTTTCCTTCCGCTAAAAAAAATATACGGCCTTGGCCGGTTGCGGAAACCTTTTCTCATTTTATGACATCTCACACAAAAAGATTGCGTTGTTCATCGAATATGTTTTAGCAGGTGAAGTGTCAACCGAAAGCGAAGATGTAGTGGTGTATTGCCATAGGCAAACGATCATTTTATTAACCGGTTCCGTACCTGCATACCAAATCAAAGTCAATCCGTAATTTGGGCCAAACTAAAGGCATGCAAAAACTGCTGGTTCTTTTTCTTCTTTTCTCGTTGCAACTTGTACAAGCCCAGCCCAAAAGGGCAAGGGATATCGGGCTTTCCATTGGCGTGCTTTCACCGGGCAGATGGAATGCTATTACGGACGTTAGTGGCGTTCAGGTAGGGCAAATCACAATCATGAAGGGCGATTCAGTACGAACAGGCGTTACCGTTATTCTGCCGCATCCTGGCAATCTTTTCCAGCAAAAAGTGCCGGCAGCCGTTTACGTGGGAAACGGCTTTGGTAAACTTGCCGGCACAACGCAGGTAAGAGAACTCGGTAACATAGAATCACCGGTTGTACTCACCAATACCCTTAGTGTTTCCACCGCCATGGATGCAGTGATTGATTACACATTGGCGCAAAAAGGAAATGAAACCGTGCAATCGGTAAACGCTGTGGTGGGAGAAACAAACGATGGTTACCTGAACGACATCCGCGGACGACATGTGAGAAAAGAAGACGTGTTGCAGGCTATTCGCCAGGCACGGACGGGGCCCATAGAAGAGGGCTCCGTAGGCGCAGGAACCGGAACTGTATGTTTTGGTTTTAAAGGTGGCATTGGTACGGCATCGCGGAAGATCCCCGAGTCGCTCGGTGGTTACACTGTGGGAGTGCTGGTGCAGAGCAATTTCGGTGGCGTGCTGCAGGTGGATGGCGTGCCGGTTGGAGAAGAGTTGAAAAAATATTACCTGAGTGACCGGCTTAACAACCCGGTGGATGGTTCGTGTATGATCGTTGTGGCTACCGATGCCCCACTTGACAGCCGCAACCTTGAAAGGCTGGCACAGCGGGCTTTTATGGGACTGGCCAAAACGGGTGGCATTGCTTCCAATGGCAGCGGCGATTATGTTATTGCTTTCTCAACCGATTCTGCCCTGCGTATTCCTTACCAAAGCAACCAAGCCAAACAAACGGTTACCCTTCTGCGTAACGATGATATTTCGCCCTTGTTTATGGCGGCTATCGAAGCTGCCGAAGAAGCCATTATCAATTCGTTGGTGACAGCAAAAACCATTAAGGGAAAGGAAGGCCGGCAGGTGGAAGCCCTCCCGAACGATAAGCTGCTTTCCATCCTGATGAAATATAACCGTCTGCGGTAGTTTTCTTCACTCTGTTAACTTATTTCTATGCGAGCTTTTTTTGTCCTTACTGTTCTTTTTCTTTCCACACAATTGCCTGCACAAATTGCGGTTCAGTACCCCTTACCTGTTTTTACAGATCCGCAGCGGGTTGAAAAGATCAAAGCGGCCTTGCCTGTCATTGATAAGTTGTACAAAGATTTTGCAGCCCGGGTGCATTCTCCCGCTTTTGTTTATGGTGTGGTGGTCGATGGACAATTGATCGGCACAGGACAGACCGGTCATATCCAGGTAGATAAAAAGCTGCCGGCTACCACCCGGTCTGCTTTCCGGATTGCTTCCATGACGAAAAGCTTTACCGCCATGGCCATCCTGCAATTGCGGGATGCTGGTAATCTGCAACTGGATGATCCGGTTTCAAAATACATTCCGGCTTTTGCGCAGCAAGCCTACCCTGCAACCGATGCACCAACAGTTACCATCCGCCACCTGCTGACACATGCTGCCGGCTTTCCCGAAGACAATCCCTGGGGTGATCGCCAGCTGGCAAAATCAGAAGAGGAGTTCATGGCGCTTGTCAACAAGGGCATTCATTATTCCAACGTACCGGGAGTGGCCTACGAATACAGCAATCTCGGGTTTACCCTGCTGGGACAAATCATCAAAACCGTTACAGGGCAACCCTACCAGGAATACATCACCCAGCATATTCTTAAGCCTCTCGGTATGGCACATACGTACTGGGAGTTTGGCCATGTGCCTGCGGCAGAACTGGCGCATGGTTATCGCAGGGTGAACGGCAATTGGGCAGAGCAACCGCTGCTGCACGATGGCGCTTGGGGTGCCATGGGCGGCATGATCACAACCATTGAAGATTTCAGCAAATACATGGCCATGCACCTCTCGGCTTGGCCGCCCCGTAGCGAAAAGGAAAATCCTGTCTTGAAACGTAGCTCCCTGCGGGAAATGCACCATCCCTGGAACCTGTATGCAATCAACTGGAACTATGCCTATCCTTCCGGCCGCCAGTGCCCTACTGCTATTGCATATACCTATGGCCTGCGCTGGACAAAAGATTGTGAAGGCCGGATCGGTGTAGGACACAGCGGCGGGCTTCCCGGTTTTGGCAGTAATTGGCAGGTGCTGCCTGAGTATGGAATCGGTGTTGTATGCTTTAGCAACGTGACTTATGCGCCCACAACTACAATCAACAATCAGGTGCTGGATACACTGGTGGCGTTGGCAAAACTGAAGCCCCGCCAAGTGCAGCCTTCCTCTATCCTGCAAACAAGAAAAGAACAGTTGGTAAAGCTGCTGCCGCACTGGCAAGGTGCAGAAACGTTGGGCATTTTTGCGGATAATTTTTTCCTTGATTATTTCACCGATTCGCTGCGCAAAGAAGCGACGGGTATTTTCAGCAAAGCTGGAAAGATTACACGGGTTGGTGAAATTGTACCGGAAAATGGTTTGCGTGGCTCCTTTCTGCTGGAAGGAGAGAAGGGCAATATCGAAGTGTTCTTTACCCTAACGCCGGAAACCGTGCCCATGATCCAGCAGTATCGTATCCGGTTCCGGGATAAATAAGGTTCAACGCTCTTTGCTTGTATTCTATTACCTATAAAGTTGGCTGCATAAGCAAGAAAGATATGCAATGGCCACAGAATGCTATTTCAACAACTGGCTGAAGCGTTTCAGATCAGCCAGTTCGGCGGAAGTAAGCGGCTCATTGTTCTGGTATTTCGACTGCAGGAAGAGGACCCGCTTGTGTTGGGGGTATCTGGCAAGAATGGCATCAATCAACTGGCCGGTGCTTTCATCTTTTTCATATAACGGCTTGGACTCTTTCGGCGCTTCAGATTTGGTGCGGTTGGGCATTTTGTTGATCAACGCCTCCAGGGCGGCCAGCTTGCCCGGAGGCAGGTCTTTGATCTTTTGGGCTTTGCCATAAAGTCCTTCCAGTTGTCCTTTTGTAAGCCAGCCCCGGCTGATGTATTGCTTGTAAAGAGAGATAATAAAAGAGGAAACAGGATAAGCCAGGATACAGGCTTCCAGCACTTCGTTCACAATATCGATGCTTCCTTTTTTTTGTTCCATGGTGGAGCGCCAAATGTAAGGTTCTTTTACCGCCTGGCTGCTACCGGCAAAAAGTGGAAAGGAGTATTTTTATATGAACCCAGGGATTTCATTCTTTTCTGTTTATGAACACAACTTCCATTGACACCGTCATCGATCGCCTCGAAGCCATTATGCAGGAATGCATCCGTGAAAAAAACAAAGCCGGTTTTTTTACAGCGCTGTATCACAAAGTAACCTGCAAGGTAAAAGAAGCCCTGCTCAACGGCGAGTTTGAAGACAGCAGCCGCATGGAAAAGCTGGATACCATCTTTGCCGGCCGCTATATTGACGCATGGGAAGGCTGGAAACGGAATAGGCCTATTTCCCAATCGTGGGCAGTAGCTTTTAAAGAAGCAAAAAAGCCCCTGGCGCTGGTGTTACAGCACATGATGCTTGGCGTGAATGCCCATATCAACCTTGACCTGGGCATTGCAGCTGCAGAGACGTGTAAAGACGGTGATATTCATGCCATGCGCCGCGATTTTGTGCGGATCAATGCTATCTTAAATGCGGTACTGCTTGATGTTTTGAAAGACCTACAACGGGTTTCGCCACTGTCTTCCCTTCTTGGGCTACATTCCCGCAACCGGCAATCCATGCTGATCAATTTTACCATTGAAGTAGCCCGTGATGGTGCCTGGTGTTTTGCCGAAGACCTCTGGCACCTTACCGAAGCTGAGAGAGAAGCATTCATTACCGAACGAGATAAAGAAATTTATCAGCTGGGACAAAACATGGCGGAAACAAAAGGACTGCTGAAATTAACGGCTATCGCTATCCGCATTTTCGAATGGAACAACGCAGCAAAAGTGATCCATGTTTTGCGGGAAAGCAGCAAGGTGAAATTCCATGCAGAAACTACTGCAGTACCCGCTCCAGTTGTATAAGATCAGACCACTTACCAGCTACAAGAAATCATGGCTGTTGCACCGGTTTATTGTTCGCCATTTTTTCCGGTGCACCAATGGTTTTCAGGATGCCGGTAAACGCTGTTTTCCATACCAGGTTCATAAAACCGCTATTCGGATCCCTGTTAAAGGAAGCTTCTTTTGTTTGCTTTTTCCCGTTCAGCCACCACGGGTTGCCGTTCCGGATCACAAATACATTGGCCAGTAAGGAAATCAGGTCTTTGTCATTCATGCCTTTTCCCTCTTTATTCTTTTCCAGCATCGACAATTTCAGGTTATTGTAAAGCAGGTTGGCGGTACCTTTTGCACCCCATTCATGTCCCTGCATCGTTACACTAAATTTCTCTACTCTGCCTTCATCTATATTCAGCATGCCCAAGGGTCTGGTAATTGAATTCAGCACTTGGCCATCAAATCCATCTGAACTGAGCGTTGCTGAAAACGCTCCTTTTTTAGCATTCTCCATATTGAAGCGGAAGCTTGCTTTCAGCGGAATCGATCCTAATAACAGCGATGAGCCACTTACTGTCACGGGTTCATCCTTTTTCTTGTTGTTGTGCAGATTAGAAACAGTTAGGGCAGTGCTTTTAAGTGTGACTGTACCTGTTTGACCTGACACCGGGTTGAACTCTTCGTACGCAATGTCCATATTGCGGACCTGTAGTTTGGCAATATGGATTCCCATCTGGGATTTCGCCAGCATTTGGTTGGGAAAGTTGCCCATTTTGTTTTGTGGTGGCAACCTGCGATCGAAGTAAACGTTAAGCTTGCCACCCTTTGTCTGGATATTGTCAGCCTGAATGGCATCTCCATTCAGTGCAGGCCACCAGTCCATACCATTGATGATCACTGAAGGCAACGCAAGGTTGTACATTTCCGTTGCATGGCGCTGCTTTTTCATGAATGCTTCTTTATTCACGGTGGAGCCGTACCGCAGGTTTTTCAGCACGACCTGTTTGGCTGTAGCATTGATGAACGCATCTTTTATGCTGAATTGATACAAGCCTTTATTCATTGTTGTGGTGAAATTGTGAAACTCCATAGTTGCTTCTTTGGCAAACAGGAAGCGGTCCTCCGCGTTGCGGGTGCTGCTATTCAGTAAGATATTTTTCAGCAATACCTGTACATTCTTGAATGTTTTGGTACTGCCCTTTTTTTTATCGCTTACCTCTACCAGGCCGTCTTCTATCACCAGGCGGTTAACAGCCAGCTTTTCCATTTCCTTTAGGAACTGCTGTGAAAACTCTCCGCTCTTTTTTTGTTTGCCGCTGTGCTGACGATCAATGCGAATGACTGGTTTCACCAGCTTTACGATCTTATAATCCATTGTTTTACTGGTCAGGGCATCATCGAGATTGATGCCTTCAATGCCCAATGCTTCAAACGTGATGGTGAATACATTGGCGGGAAGTTCCCCGGCTGACCGCAGTTGCTGCAATACCCCTGCATCGGGACGGAGTGAAACGTCCCGCAGCGATACCTGCGAAGAAAGAACATCAACTTTCATATCGCCAACGTCAAGCTGGTACAAGCCATTGGTACTTTTATTTACTAGGCCTTGCAGCTTTTGAATAAAGAGGGGACGCAGGTCCAGAGGCGAAACTTTTTTGCCGGCGAGTGAGTCTGGTTTGTCTTCATTATCGTCTGCTCTCGAATCGCCGTCATCTTCAGCCGCCACGCCTGCTGTTTTATTTGTATTGATTGCGTTCTTTGAACCGGCTGTTGTAGCAGCGTTGTGCTCCGTCGTCCTTAATTCTTCCGAAGTTTCCTTACGGTTACCGCTGCGCAGGTAAATCTGCAACGCAATGTAGCCACCAATAATTAGTAGCGCCGGTATCAAAACCACCCAAAAAACTTTCTTCCCCATACCCTTGCAACTCAAAAGCTAAGCCATATGCAATCTTTTTCTAAATTCTCACCCTTTGTTGCAGGTTCATTTGGCGGCTCTTAAAAAAATAGTGCACAAAAAAAGCCGCCTTTTTACAGGCGGCTTTTAAAAATTAGATCCAGATTAAAATGCGCGGCTAACATTTTCATAGCCGAACAAATCATCCACACTTAGCTTTTTCACTTCCCCATATTTTTTCAGATCATCCACATTTATTCTTTTTTCAGACGCAATTACCGTGTAGGTAAAGGGTTGATTCTGGAACTGCTGTTGGTGATAAGTGGCAATATCCGCCAGGGTCAGGCCGTCCAGTTCCTTGTACACTGTTTTGCGCACGTCTTCCGACAAACCTTTTTTGCGGGCATTCAGGTAGTTGAAGATGATGCCATCTTTTGTGATACGCTGTGTTTCGATGTCCTTTTTCTGGCTTTTGATAGCATTCACAAAGTTCTGCTCGGTCTTTGGCAGATCCTTCAACAGTTCGTTCATGCTGTTGATGGCTTCGTTCATTTTATCAGCCTGACTGCCTACATAACCGACAAAAGTGTAGTCATCTTCTTTTTTAGATGGTGTTTGCACAAATGCATAGGTTGAATAGGCCAGTGCTTTGGATTCGCGGATGGTTTGGAAAACCACCGAGCCCATGCCACCGCCAAAGTAGCTGTTGTAGATACCGATCTTAGCCGTATTCTTCGCATCGTACTGTCCCAGGTCGCGAACCCAGTAGATTTCGGATTGTACCGCATCGTAATCGTTGAACAACACCTGGCTGGCGCCCTGCTTCAGGGGTTTAAACTGAACAGCCTTTGGCGCTTCTTTCCACGTCTGTGGCATAGGGTGCAGTTTAACAATGTCTGCACTCAATTTTGCCAGCGGCGTCGGGCCATAATACAGCACTTCGTGTTTGTAATTGGGTAAAGCATGCAATAGGGCCACCAGGTCTTCGGCTTTCAGCGACTTGATCTCTTCGTTGGTCAGTACATAATTGTAGGGGTTGTTCTGTCCATAGATGGCATAGTCGCGGATGGCTGCAGCAATGGCCTGCTTGTTGGTTTTGTTGTTGGCCCGTGCTTTCAGCATGCGGTCTTTCAGTGCTTCCAATGCCGCTGCATTGGGTTTGCAATTGCGCAGCAGGTCTTCAAACAGGGTTACCGCTTTGCTGAAATTTTCCTGCAAACCGCTGATGGTAACAGTGGTTTCTTCGTTACCGGCATTGGCCGAGAAGGAAGCTGCCAGGTTGTAAAACTGCTTGGTGATGTCTTCGGCACTCAGCTTATCGGTACCCAGGAACTGCAGGTACTGCAGGGCAATGGGCAGCATGCGGTTGTTGAAATTGCCCTGGTCAAAATAATAGCTCAGGCGGAAGATGCTGTTGTCTTTGTTGGGAACATGCATCACATCGGCGATGCCGGCTTTGCCTTTCTGCATGTCTTTGTTGTAATCCACCCAAACCGGTGCAATATCAGGAAGCGGTGTGCTGGTGATGGCCTTTACAAAATCGCTTTGTTTACCGGCGTTGGTCTCTACCGGTGTAATGGCCGGCTTCTCCACTTTTGCAATATTCTTGTCTTCGCCTTTGCGCTTGTAAATAACAGCATAGTTGGTATTAGTGAAAAAGCGGTTAGCAAATTCAACAATCTCTTTTTTGGTGATCTTCTCGATCTCATCGAGGAAGGCCACATTCTCTTTCCACTCTTCACCGCGGTTTTTGATGAATTCGTCCATGATGTTGTTCACACGGGAAGTGTTGTTTTCCATGGCCGTCATCTCGCTGAGTTTGTAATTGGCCACAATGGCTTTGATCAGCGATTCATCAAACTCACCTTTTTTCAGCTTTTCAATTTGCTCCAGCAGGATGTCTTTTACCTGCTCCAGCGTTTGTCCCTGCTTGGGATTTGCCAGCAACTGGAAAACACCGTAGTCTTTGTACTGGCGGATACCGGCAGCGGCGCCCAGCACTTTTTGCTGCTTGTTCAGGTTCAGGTCCAGCAAACCGGCCTTGCCGTTAGAAAGAATGGAGGAAACCACAAAAGCCAGGTCAGCATCTCTGGAACTGGCCGGACCTGTGCGGTAAACAATACGCATGGTTTCAGCCGAAGGGCCATAAATCTCCTTTACAACCGGGCCGGCCAGCGGCGCTTCAATCGGGCCTTTGTATTCTTCCACCGGCTTGGGCTTCATATAGGCAAAAGCGGCGTCAATTTTTTTCACCACTTCATCCGGGTTGAAATCACCCGCCATCACAATGGCCATATTATTCGGCACATAGTACTTGTAGTAATACTCGCGGATGGCTTTCAGCGAAGGATTTTTCAGGTGCTCGATAGTGCCGATGGTGGTTTGCTGTCCGTAGTTATGTGTTGGAAACAGCAGGGTGTGCATGGCTTCCTGAATCTTCCAGCCGTCGTTGTCCAGCGAACGGTTTTTTTCTTCATACACCGCTTCCAGTTCCGTATGGAAAATCCGGAGAATCGGATTGCGGAAACGTTCGGCCTGCACAGCCAGGAATTTATCCAGGGCATTGGAGGGGATATTCTCGTGGTATACGGTTTCTTCTACCCAGGTATGCGCATTGGTGCCCTGCGAGCCCATAGAGGCCATCATTTTATCATATTCATTGGCGATGGCGTATTTGGCCGCTTCACCGGAAACACGGTCGATCTCTTTGTATATTTCTTTGCGTTTGGCTTCATCCGTTGTTGAATTATACTGCTCATATAGTTCGTCAATCTTGTCCAGCAGGGGTTTTTCTTTTGCCCATTCCAGCGAGCCGAATTTGTCGGTTCCCTTGAAAAGCATGTGCTCCAGGTAGTGCGCCAGGCCAGTGTGGTCTTTGGGATCGGTGTTGCTGCCGGCCCGTACCGGGATGCGCACCGCAATGCGGGGCTCTTTATCGTTCGGAGAAAGGGCAACGGTCAACCCGTTTTTCAATGTGTAAAAGCGGGTAGCCATTGGGTCATTGGTCACATACTTGTAGGTGTAACTGCCACTGGTGGCTGTTTTCCACTCATACTTTTTCTGTGCCTGATTGGTTTTTTGTGCTTGTGTGGTTGCAACCACAAGCAAAAAGAGAAACAGATGCGTAAACTTCATACGTGTGTTTTGTTTAAAAAGATAAAAATACCTGTTGGGTTAACTTCCGGTGACGTGCTGGTTCTGGGAGAATGGTGTGTAAATTAAGGTGTTAGCCCATTTTAGATGCTACCGTTCATCATAAAATTATTTTATGTGGGCGGTTGGAACGGTTATTTAACAGTGCCTGCAGACCTAAAAAGCAAATGGATGCGTATGAAAACAGGGTATTGGAAATTGGCAGCAGGCCTGGCGGCGGCGGCAGCAGCCGTCTTATTGGCTGATGCCTGGTGGGGTGAGCGGTATTTTTTCCATACAAAGCGTTACCGGATTGGCAAAAGGGACAGCCCGAAACAGGTTCGGATCATCCTGCTATCGGACCTGCATTTTAAAAAAGACTTTAAGCTCTATCACCAAAAGCTGGCAGGAGAGATAAGATCCCTGCGTCCCGACCTCATTCTTATTACCGGCGACCTGATTGACGAACACGGCACGCCGGGACCAGCGAATCGCTTTTTACACTACCTGCAGAACCTGGCACCCTGGTTTGCTATTCCCGGAAATCACGATAATAAAAACAAGGTGAGCCGGCAAACCCTGCAAAAGATCGTAGAGCGAAATGGTGGCCACCTGTTGGTAAATGAAACCGTGCAGGTACGGGTTTCGGATGTTCCGTTCACCATTACCGGCCTCGAAGATTTTATTGAAGCAGAAAGCAACTTTACAGAAGCTGTACGGGGTATTGGCCGGGAAGAAAATCACCTGCTGCTGGTGCACAGTCCCCTGCAGCAGGAAGAGGCCTTGCAAGCCGTGGAAAAGATCAATGCAGGGCGGCCGGAAAGCCGACAGATATGCCTGCAATACATTTTTGCGGGGCACACCCATGGCGGGCAGGTACGGTTGCCGCATTATGTGCCCGTACTGCCCCTGAAATCAGGTGGCTATGTCAACGGCTGGTACAACAAGGGAAAACCCTTTCTCTATGTTTCCAAAGGCTTTGGTACATCGGCAGTGCCGTTCCGGTTTGGCGCCAGGGCCGAACTTACCGTGCTGGAATATGGTGTATAAACCTTGGAGGAGAAATGTGGGAGGCGGTAAAAAGAACTGCAGCCGTTCTCTTTCAAGAAAACGGCTGCAAAGAGTTGGTTAGGATTCGGCTTCCCATGGAAGGTAGGCCTCGTATTCGATGCATCCTTTCACAAGCTTTGCCTCTACATATTCATAGGAGGAAGGGCGGTTGCGGAACTTGCCTCTTTCCACGATTTCGGAAAAACGGTAAATGGTATCATCATCCGGTAGTGGAAAGGCCATGTGGCCAAGCGAGGTTTTTACCTTCAGCATGAGCCGTGAACTTTCATTAAAAATAATGGTGACATAGTTATCAAATGTAAAGCGCAGGCCATCCTGCCTTTTGAATACGGTACCGAATTGGGGACATTGGATTATTTCAACATGCATGGAGCGAAATTAGAAGGCAGCGTGTTGAGAATCAATTGCATTACTACTGAAATTTTCTGCAACAGATACGATGCTTTTTCCGAGTGAAAGTACGCAAACAAGCAAGCTTTCACCAACGCAAAAACCCATGGTGAGTTACGTGTTTGCATTAGAGTTAATTGCCAACATCAGGAACAGTATCTGTTGATGGGAACCATTGCTTTTCCTTTTTACAGGATGGTCTCATTTCCTGTCCTTATTTTGCAGCTATCACTTAGTATGAAAGAACTTTCACCCATACGAACTGTTACAGTTACCCGTTATGTAACACCGTTGCGGGAAGGCGGGTCGCTGCCTGCTATCGTAGAAGCAGACGATGATTTTTTGTATGTGCTGAAATTTCGCGGCGCCGGGCAGGGTATCAAAGCGTTGGTAGCGGAACTGCTGGGGGGAGAAATTGCCCGGACCCTTGGTTTCAGGGTACCTGAAATTGTTTTTTCAGAGGTGGACCCTGCCTTCGGTCGCACAGAGCCCGATGAGGAGATACAGGACCTGTTAAAAGCCAGTGCAGGGTTAAATCTTGCCCTGCATTATCTCTCCGGTTCCATCACCTTTGACCCGGTTGTTACGCAGGTTGATCCCCTCCTTGCATCGCAACTCGTGTGGATGGATAGTTTTATCACCAACGTAGACCGTACGGCCCGCAATACCAACCTGCTCATGTGGCACAAAGAGCTTTGGCTGATTGACCATGGTGCCTCTCTGTATTTTCATCACAACTGGGACGCCTGGAGAGAAAGTTCGGAGCGGCCCTTTGTGCAGATTAAAGACCATGTGCTGCTGCCGTGGGCCAGCGAACTGGAAGCCGTGGATGTCACCTTTCGTCAGCTGTTGACACCAGAGCGGCTGCATGGCATCGTCTCGCTGATTCCTGATGACTGGATTCAAAGTGGAAACTATCCACAGCCGGGTGAAGTACGGTCGGTGTACACCGAGTTTTTGCTCAACCGCCTCTCTCATTCTTCCACTTTCTTAAAAGAAGCACAACATGCCAGGCAAGCACTTATTTGAATATGCTGTCGTTCGCGTGGTGCCACGAGTAGAGCGGGAAGAATTTGTGAACGTGGGCATTGTGCTTTACTGTAAACAACAGCGCTACCTGCAAACCCGTTTTCATCTTCCGAAAGAGCGGCTGTTGGCCATTTGCCCTTCGTTGGATACCGATGAAGTGCAGGACTATCTTACAGCCTTTGAAAAAATAAGCAGTGGCAGCAAAGACGGCGGTCCCATTGCCAAACTTGATCTTCCTTCCCGTTTCCGCTGGCTAACGGCTACCCGCAGCACCGTTGTGCAGGCATCTAAGATTCATCCCGGCATGTGCGATGACTTGGACAAAGCGCTGGAGAAGTTATTTGTGCAGTTAGTAGCTTAAATAGGAAGTGGTAAATAGGGGCTAGCAAGTAGGCTTTCTGTGCAAGCTGTTATACACTTCGCAATCTCTCCTGTTATGCTGAAAGTTTGTATTGGTAAGCAAGGATGCATATAGTGGCTACTTGCTATTTACTGCTCCCTACTCCCTACTCGCTACTCTGTTAAAGAATTCTTCATTAACACTTACTAACAAAAGATGGGTGATGTTTTGCAATCCGATTGGCAGAACGAACAAAACCACGTTCCCTTTGTTTTATGAAAAAACATTTATTCTTTTCCTCCTTATTCTTTCTCTCTGTAGCTGCAATGGCCCAGTCAACTGTATCCTTTGGTATTCGCGGTGGTGTTACCAATTCTTCTATCAAAGGGGATGCGGCGGAAAACCTGCAAAGTATGATCAAGTATACCGGTGGTGCGCTGACAATGCAAAACAAAAACGGTTTTTATGCAGGTGGCTTTGTGAACATTCCCGTGTCGGAACAGTTTTCCATCGAGCCCGGAATTACGTATGCGCAAAAGGGTTATACAGTTCGCGGACAGTTTGGTATTGAGGGTGCCGACCTTGTTGGTGCCAAGTCGGAACTGACACTTGGTTATGTAGAAGTGCCGGTGCTGGCAAAAGCAAATTTTAGTGGGCTGCAGTTGTTTGCAGGACCGCAGGTGGCTTACCTGGCAAATGCCGGTCTGCATACAAGGGCAGGTGCGTTAGGCTTTAATTTTATCAACGATAAGCGTGACGTAAAAGCCCAGTTCAACGATGTGGATGTTTCGTTAACCGGAGGTGTGGGATACCAGTTTGCCAACGGTTTGCGCTTGCAGGCAGCATACGATCATGGATTGTCGAGGATCAACTCTGGTCAGAGTATGGAAGCTTACAACCGTGCGGTAAAAGTGGGCATTGGCTTCCAGTTTTAAAGCAATAAAATAAAGAGCTTATTACGGTCATGCAGGAGGCCTGCATGACCTTTTTTATGGCTACAGCTTCATTTGTTGCAAGCAGCCTAAGCCGTTGATTTTCTTTGGATAAAACATTGACCGGCGGTATAAAAGGCAGGATGAAACAGGGGCTGATGCCGCGAAATGGGTGTAACTTTAGTATACACTAAATCAATGGTTATGAACCAGCATGTTATCTCCCGGTTCGCCATTTACACTCTCGCCATTGTTATGGCCTATTTTGGCATCCGGCATTTTCTTTATCCTTACGATCTTGTTGTGAAAGTTCCAGATTTTCTGCCTGGAGGGGTCGTTTGGGTTTACCTTACCGGAGCAGCTTTTGTCCTTACTGCCGTTTCGTTTTTAATTAATGTATGGGTGCGTACGGCAGCGTATCTTTTAGCCATCCTGCTGTTCTCGTTTGTGTTTACCATTCACCTGCCCAATTACCTGGAAACAGCCGACAAGGCTTATCAAACCATGGCGCTGACCAACCTGCTGAAAGATGCAGCACTGGCCGCCTTTGCACTTTACATTGCCAGCAATGCACGGCACCAGCGCATTCTGGAAGAAACGGATGTAAAAGAGGAGAGAAGGGGAGTTAGTATGAATGCGGAACCGGCATAAGCACTCCAGCGTAAACAAAAAATCCATTGCTGTTGAACGGCCGGCGGAACCGTAAGCAGCAATGGATTTTATTTTTCAACAGGAATCGTTCGTTCAGACTACGTTAACGTCCGGTACAAGTACTGCAGTTGCCGGTTCTTCCTGCAACTGGGCACTGATCTTCTGTAAAAGGAATTCGGTTACAAACGGTTTGGCAACAAAATCATCGGCGCCAAATAGCAGCGTACGCGATGTAGGATAATAAAGTGCCGACATCAGGATCACTTTTGTCTGTCGTCCGTCGGTGGGGTGTTTGATCTTCCAGCAAAGCTGCCGGCCGTCATCACCACTCAGGTTAATGTCAATCAGTGCCAGGTCGGGTTTGAAATGGGCTGCAACATATTCCGCTTCAGCCATCGATACGGCAGATTCTACTTTATATCCGTGTTGTTGAAGTTTGCGCTCAAGAAGCATCAGCAGGTCAATATCATCATCAACCACCAATACTCGCATAGTAGTGTTTTGCATAGTTAAGTGTTTTTAGGCGTTTACGAAATTTTGTTTCGTTTTACAACGGGTACAAACTCTCAGCAGGTACTGGCGATGGCTTTGCAATGGGTGGCGGATAGAAAAAAGTGAAGTTGACTGACTCTGTTTGGCTTTTCTTGGATCTGGAAAAAATTTACTGGACGGTGTGTCTTAGGATACGGGATAACGTGTCAATCAACTTCGATTCAAAGATACCTTAGACAGATTTCGTCATCAAGAGCAGTTTTTCCTTTTTCCTTTGCTTCACGATTTACGTAAATGGGGTGACGGCCTGCGTAGTTGTACGAAAAAACCCTGCAGAAAATACGCATTTGCGTTGCTTTGCCTGCCTTAATTCAAGGCAAAAAAAGCGGGACCGGCAGTGTGAAAAAATAAATTCGGGTTTATACAATAGGTGCGGAATCACATGCCATACTGCTTTGCAACGGCTACAGCATTTGAGCAAGGCGTGTGTATAACTATTTTGTTTTTTGCTCTTTGACGGTGTTCTTAATTTAATCCCTCGTTACCCTTTTGTATGCCAAAATACAAATCAGTACAACGGGCTTACCTCTTTTGGGGGCTTAGCATTTTTGGCCTGCTGGGTTTTCACAGGCTGTACCTGCAAAAGCGCAAAACGGCCGTTGTATGGATGCTCACCCTGGGGCTATTTGGCCTTGGTGCCGTTGCAGATTTTATTTATTTAAAATGGTTAGTTAAACGCTACAACATGATTCAGAAACTGAAAGAACTGCAAAAAGAATTACTATCGACAGAACAATGGCGTGAAGAACTGGCACGTAAACAGAAATATGAAGAAGCTGCTTACAACCGCGATAAAGAAAAACTGCTGAAAAGGGAAATGGCACGCCTGCGCCTGAAACTCAAACTGGGCCGGGAGGTGGAAAGGGAGTAATGCCAATTGGCAATAGATAATAGACAACAATAAAGGGCTGCGTGCTGATGTTGGGTCATCCTTTGCAAATTGCCTGTGTCTATTGAATCGCATGGCACAGCAATTGACGGCTTTGGGGAAACGGTTTTTATGAAAGGAAAATATGTTGCCGCTGCAGGTGTGGCCGTGGTTGGTTTTGCGGTTTATTATTTTTTCGGAAAACGCAAGGCGAAAATAACTACCGGTCCGCAAAAAGAAAGCGAACGCCATCATCTCACCAATGCTTTTGCCAGAGCAAAGCAGGTAGCCACCGGCCGCTCGTGAGCAGTGTTGCGGAACCTTGTTTACTGCGGGTAGTAGTCCCAAAGCCCCAGTGTGCCCCCGATGCGGATGGGTGATTCCATTGGTACAGGATCGGTTAAAATCCAGGCATAGCGTCCCTTTGTATCATTGCCAAATGCTTTTTCTTCAAGCGTAAGTGCCGCTATTGATGCAGCAGGAAGGTGGAGTTTTTCAACCGGTATAATTTCCTTTAGCGTTACGCTACCGATGATGGCGCCAAACGGCAGTTCGTTAAAATCCGTGATGTAGTTGCGGATCGGTTGTTTGTTGCAGAGGATACTTCCTTTTATACCCTTACTGGCATGAATCAGCAGCGGCCCGCGATAAGCTGTCTGCCACGACCGGGTTTCAATGGTTTTGACTCCCATGATCACCATGGATGCCCAGGGCTGCAATAACGAAATTGTTTTCATGCAATGGATAAAACAAAAGGCAGCCAACAGCTGCCTTTATTTATATTTCATTTTTTATAGGGACATAGAGCCACGGATTGCGAATTTTAAAAGAAGGGTAAGCAGTAAGTATACACCACGCCTAAACTCACCACCATCAAATAACTGCTTACCCTGAAGAAACGTATCTGATAGATACCTTCTTGTAAAACCATGCCATTTTCTATTGGTGCCGGCTGCTGGTTGTGATAAGTCTCGGTTCTGCTTCGGGAAGCCTCTCCTAGCATTTTTTTGTTGTGTACTCTTTGTTCAATTAATTCATTTATGGAAAAGAATCAACAGAACCAAACAAGGGAGAATCTGTCCTCCAACGAGGGGTCAACAACAGGTGGTGCACAGCCGGGGCAACAACTTCCCACAAAAGATCCCAGTAGCCTGGATCAGCCAAAAGTCAGGTCAGGCGAAATTGATCAGCACAGCGAATCGAGCCTTCCCGAAAAAGATGAGGAGACATTGGGCACACCGTAACCTAATTGCCTGCAGGATATCAATGCAATGTAGCGCTCAATGGACGGAGCTATGTTTCTGTTATCATTAAAGATATTAGCAAAAATGTATAGCGGCAATCCTGCTTTAAGCGATAGGCGGGACCGGTAACCTGAAGGGTATTGTATTTGCAAAATTAGGAAAGCAGGTGCTTCATCAATCCTGCTAATGATATGAAACCGGAGATTGTTACCCGCATTGCACAAGCCGGGCTGGTGGCCAAGGGCTTTGTTTATATTTTATTGGGCTTACTGGCTTTTATGGCTGCATTTGAATTGGGCGGCCAGGGAAGTAACTCCGCCACGAAGGCAGGGGCACTTCAATTCAGCAAGGAATTGCCTGCAGGCGACCTGCTGCTGCCGGCCATAGCCATTGGTCTTTTTTGTTATGCTGCCTGGCGTTTCATTCAGGTTTTTCGCCAAAAAGGCAAAGATGGGTGGAAAGAGAAAATCCTCTACCTGTTCAGTGGCCTTGCTTACCTGGCGGTTGCCATCACCGCATTGAAGATTGCTGATGGAGGAAACAACAGCAATGGCAACCAGAACCAGGCAATTGCCAGCGAATTATTAAGCAAGCCTTTTGGTCAAATATTAGTAGGGTTGGGCGGATTAGTTTTTGCCATTGTTGGCGCCTACCAGATTTATTACGGCTTTTCCGAAAAATACCGCAAACATGTGCAGCGTCTTTCCCTGCACTCAACACAGTCTTCGCTCATGTTGCGTTCCGGAAAAGTGGGCTATATCAGCCGTGGGATTGTGTGGCTGGTTATTGCATTCCTCTTTTTCCGTGCCGCTGTTCATGCAAGAGCTTCTGAAGCCGGCAGTACAGGCGAAGCCTTCCGGTTTATAGAAGGCTCGCCCTATGGATCGTTGCTTTTGGGTGTTTTAGGTTTGGGGCTCATTGCCTATGGCGTGTTTAGCTTTGTACGGGCCCGGTACGAACGATTCACCTAGCATGCAAAGTCCGGACACATACCCATAAAAGAACAGACACTGCTCCCAAGCTTTTACTCTGAATGTTTCCTGTTGCATTATTGTCCCCAGGGATATGTGTCCGGTGGTTCGTTTCGTGCATCTGTATAGAGCGGTTGCAGTGCTGTGGTTCTTTCGAAATAAAGAAAGGCATCATAGCGTTCAGGGATGACGGAGGGAACGTAATTGCCTCTTTCATTATGGGGAGCGTACACTACGCCGATGGCTCTATGCCCGATAGCTTTATTCAGGGATGAAATATTTTTTAGTTCACTGGAAAGTAGAATTCTGTTTCCGCCACCCTGCTGGTGCAGCAGGTGTTCCCAACTGCCTCTTTGTGCCGAAGGCACATTCATGGTTTCAATAGAACCTTCCCAGGCTGTGGAAGCTATGACCTTTCCCTGGTAGCCACCAAAGCCAACGGCATACACATTCTCCCTGCCAAACTGCTCCCGCATGAGTTGTCCAAGATTGAATTCACCGGAAGATGCCATATCGGTATACCGGGCATCACCAATATGCGTGTTGTGTGCCCATATGATCACTTTGCTGTCTGAACCATGAAACTGCAGCAATCGCTCTACGGTTTGTGCCATGTGATCATCACGTATATTCCATGATAACGCACTGCTTTGCACCATGGCGCTGTAATACCGTTCGGCATTATAGGCTACTAATGCGTTTTGCTGCGCTACAAATGCATCCTCAGTCGTGGCAGTTTCGCCACCACCGGTGGCATTGAACACTGAACGGTAAAGCCTTTCCGTCTGGGTTTTGCAGGTTGCCGATGCATTCAGCACCGAGATGGCATAGTCCTGGCCACTTCCGTTAAAAGGCTGAAAGCAACCCGCCACCGATCTGGCAATTTGTGTAAGCGTATCATTTCCCTGGATATAAGGCATCAGTTCACTTACCGATTCCCACAGGCAGTAAACGTCCATTCCATAAAAGCCTGCTTTCTGACCTGCGGGTTTATCCTGGTTATACTGGTTCAACCAGGTAACCAGCGAAGCCACTTCCCGGTTGCCCCACATCCACGTTGGCCAGCGGTCGTATTGCCGCAGCAGGGCTACGGCCTGAAGACTGTCTTTACGCGGACCTTTGATGAATTGGTTCACCCGGTAACTGTCAGCCCATTCGCCTTCAATGGCAATGAAGTCAAAACCTTTTTCGAGGATGAGGCGTTTGGTAAGGGCAGCCCGCCACTCGTAATACTCATGTGTGCCATGCGACGCTTCGCCCAACATCACCACCCTTGCGTTACCGATCTGCTCCAATACCACATCCAGGTCGGCACTGCTTTGCAAGGGGTGAGACGGAAGCGCCTCTGTAGTTTGTCCCGGGTATTCCTTCTTTGAACAACTAAGAATCAAGAAAGACAACAAAAAAATCCACCAGCTTTTTCGAATCCTGCTTTTCATACTACACAGCTTTGAGAATGAATGATTTTAATAAACCAAAGACAAATACAACGCCATGAAAAAGTGTAGAAGCACAGCAGAAAGGGGAGAGGAGTTGAGGATAAGAATAAGGTTTAGGTTAAGGTCGAGATGAGGGCTTGGGGTAGGAAAGAGCAGGGAGAGAGTTGTACAAAAAATGGTGGAGTATGCGTGCTAGAAATCACTAATACTGCCATAGGCCAATATTAACTTCAAACCAAAAGCATCAGGCAACACTCCACCTTCCTTCATCATCCTTCGTGTAAGAAAGGCCATTGCTCATGTGATAGATTTCCTTGCCGGTGCGGGGATGAAAGGAAGTGCTTTGCTCATACACCCGTATACCGTTATTTTCCCTCGTTAAATAAACCAAGAGGGCATTTAGTGTTGGCTGCACTTCATGCAGCCATTGTTCATCACTTTCACGTACAAATGCCTGGCTCATAAAATACAATTTACTGTTTTACAAATTAGTTTCTCCATTGTTTGAAGGCAACTGCCTATGAGATCAAAACCCGTTCGCCTGTTTCCATGGCACGGTAAATGGCCTGCAGTATTTTGACGTCCTGCCGGCCTTCTTCACCGGGTACAGGGGTAGGCCTTCTTTCTTTGATGCAAAGTGCAAAATCATCCATTTGTGCTGCCTGCTGGTTTACCTCCGGAAGATTCATTTCGCCTTCTGCGGTTTTCCCTTTGAGCCCCCGGTAGGAATAAGCCGGTGAAAGTTCTATCCATCCCTTTTCCGCTTCCACACGAAGGCGGTTGGTTTTTTCGCTGTACGAAGAAGTGCACTTGGCAACAATGCCTCCGGGCATTTCCATTTGCCAGGCAATGGATTCCTCTACCGTGCTGAATTTTTCAGGATCATGCTTGAAGCCTTCCTGCGCTGTAACGGCAATGGGTTCGAGGCCTGTAGCATACCGCACCGCCTGCACACAGTAGATGCCTACATCCATCAGCGGGCCGCCGCCAGCCAGGGATTTATCCAGCCGCCAGCCCTGTGGATCTGCCAGACCGTGATCAGTTTCAATATGTGTGATATCACCCAAGCTTTTTGTTTGTCCCGCCTGCATGATGGCCTTGTTGTAGGGCTCAAAATGAAGCCGGTAGCCAATGGATAACATCTTCCCGGCTTTTTTAAAGGCAGCTATCATCCGGTCGCACTCCTCCACGGTTATGGCCATTGGTTTTTCGCAGATCACATGTTTACCGGCCTGTGCCGCACGGATCACCCATTCGGCATGCAAAGCATTGGGCAGAACAACGTAGACGATATCAATCTCCGGGTTGTCCTTTATCCCGTCAAAAGTTTCGTACGTATAGCAGGCCGTATCCGGCAGGTTGTACTGGTTCTTCCAATTGGCAATTTTTTCAGGGCTCCCGCTGACAATTCCCGCCAGGTAACAGTGGGCTGTTTGTTGCAGGGCAGGCGCCAGTTCGCTTTCGCTGTAGGTGCCCAGCCCTACGAGGGCAATGCCAAGTTTTCCGTCTTTCATGCTGATCTTTCTTCTGCTATCATGTGTAAAAAACATGCCACTGCCCAGCCCGTGAAGCCATCTTTTCAGCCTGCCCACAGGCCTGTTTAATCTTTTGAAAATGAAATTTTAAAAGGTAAACGGGAAACAACAAAACAACAATCGAACACGTTTGTTCATTAATCGATAAAAGGAAACTGTTAGACTAATATTTACAGTTTGTGATTAAACATTGTGCAATTTTGTTGTCTAATTACATTAACGGAGATCAAAAAATGACAGCACGAATCTATACATCCAACACAGACATCGAAAGAGCAAGATCACTCTGGGAAAAGGGCGTTTTGCTGGCCGAGCGTCGTGATGGTTTTCATACCCTGAAGCTGTACCAGTTGTACGATATCTACATTGAGGTAGTATGGCATACACATTTTAATGTAGCCCTGAAGGTCACCACCTTCACTGACACTGACCGGCTGGATCCCTACCTGGAAGGCATTTCCCTGGAAAACATCTATGATGCCTAGTCCAAATCTTTGAAAAGGGAGAGCAACTGAAAAGGTTGCTTTTTTTATGCCCTGAAGTAGCCCGTTCGTGAATTGCAGGCCGTTGCTGATATCAATTGCTAACTGCTGTCGTAGAAGGATACAAGCAGTAAGTTCTCACCACATGAAGGGAAACAATATAGATATCGTAAACGAGCAACAGGAATAAACTTGCCTCCCCCGGTCGCTCCCTTCCTATTTTCGTAGGGATGAAAACCTGGGCCGAACAACTTTACCAATTCTACACATCGCTGCAACCGCTACAAACCTTGCCCAATGGCATTCAATGGCTGTACCCCCAACAAAACGAGGAGGTGCTTGATGTGCTCGGCAGGTTCCTCCGGAAATATTTCAATGATAGGGGCAAACGGCAGTTGTTCCTGGGTATTAATCCCGGTCGGCTGGGCGCTGGTGTAACCGGTGTTAATTTTACCGCACCCAAACAACTGACAGAAAATTGCGGGATCATGCATCCTTTCAAACAAGGCTCGGAAATCTCTGCCGAATTTATTTACGCCATGATTGAAGCTTTTGGCGGACCGGAAGCTTTTTACAGGCAATACTTTATCGGATCGGTCTGCCCTCTTGGATTTATCAAAGAAGGCAAGAACATCAATTATTATGACGATAAGGCGCTGCTGCAGGCCGTGGAGCCATTTATTATCGAGAGCATTGAGGCGCAGCTCCGCCTGCCGGTTGACCGAACCCGTTGCCTGTGCATTGGCGGTGAAAAAAACTTTCGGTATCTCTCAGCACTTAATCAGCGGTTCCGGTGGTTTGATGAGATCCTGCCGCTTCCGCACCCACGGTTTATTATGCAATACCGTCGTAAAGAAATACAGCCATTCATCCAACTCTATTTGGATGTATTAGAAAAGAAGTAATACATTTGCTCCTCTTCAATTGACCGCATATGCTCATTTAAGCTGCCCATCACGGCCATCCAACAATCAAAGGCAATAGCCTTCTTACTTTTTATTTCCTCTACTTAAAAACATTTTCAGATGTCGCAGGCAGTATTGCAACATAAGGTTGCAAAGGCTTTTCAGTTATTCGTTCATGCGTTAAAAGGCGAGCAGCAGGATTATACAACCGTTAGTCTGCGCAAAGCCATTTTTTTGCTGGCTATTCCCATGATCATTGAGATGGGAATGGAAAGCGTTTTTGCACTGGTAGATCTTTTCTTTGTCAGCAAACTGGGTAAACATGCCGTTTCTACAGTAGGTCTGACTGAGTCGGTGCTTACATTAATTTATTCCATTGCCATCGGTGTAAGCATGGCCGCTACGGCAACAGTGGCGCGGCGCATCGGTGAAAAAAATGAGCAAGGTGCTGCTGTTGCAGCTATGCAGTGCATCTGGTTGGGCATTGCCATTATTCTTATTTTCGGAATAGCCGGCGTGGTGTATGCCGGCGATATTTTGCGACTGATGGGCGCAGAAGCGACTACTGTTGAGATGGGTGTAACCTATACCCGGATCATGATGGGCAGCAGCATTGTGATCATGTTGCTGTTTCTTATCAACGGGATCTTCCGTGGTGCCGGAGATGCTTCTATAGCGATGCGCAGCCTAACGCTGGCCAACATTCTTAATATTATTCTATGCCCGGTGCTGATTAATGGCTGGGGGCCTATACCGGCTTTTGGTCTTACAGGTGCTGCGCTGGCAACAACCATCGGACGCAGCATGGGAGTGGTGTATCAGCTTTATTATCTCTTCAACGGCAAAAGCATGATAAAGCTGACAGCGGCTTCCTTAAGAGCAGAGTGGGAGATCATTCAATCGCTGGTACGCATAGCATGGCCCGCTACATTTCAGTTTATCATTGCATCCTGTAGCTGGATCTTCCTGGCGCAACTGGTAGCCGAAACGGGTCAGAGTGCCGCATCAGCAGGTTACCAAACAGCGCTGCGTATCATTATGTTCTTCCTGCTGCCGGCCTGGGGTATCAGCAATGCCGCAACTACGCTGGTGGGACAAAGCCTGGGTGCTAATGACAGCCTGCGGGCTGAAAAGGCAGTTCTGCAGACCGCCCGGTATAATGCTGCATTCATGGGAGCCGTATCTGTTTTATTCCTTGGTTTTCCGGGATGGGTGGTTGGTTTTTTTACAGAGCAGCCTGATGTGCAGCAATATGCTATTTCCGCTCTACGCATTATCAGTTGTGGCTATATTTTTTATGGTGTGGGTATGGTGATGATCAACGCGTTTAATGGCGCCGGTGACACCCGCACTCCCACCATTATCAACGTGTTTGGATTCTGGATGTTTCAGCTACCATTGGCCTACCTGCTGGCCAAATACCTTGCATGGGGTCCTCTGGGGGTATTCGTGGCCATTCCCGTTGCCGAAACAGCTATTACAATCGCTTCTTTCATACTGTTTAAAAAGGGAAGGTGGAAGACGGTGAAGGTGTGAGAGCAGCTAATAGCAAGCAGCAACTGGTAAGTAGCAAGTGGGCAATAGATTGAATAAATAATAGTGCAGACGCTGGCGCAAAAGCCAGCGTCTCTTTTTATAGTAAGAAGCAACCGGAAATCGAGATCTGTTTCTGTATTCACGACTGACTATTGACGATTTACGAAAGAGGCCTGTGTGCAGGGGAAAAGCAGGTTTGTGGAAGTTGGGCAATAGAGAGTAAATTCGGGCCTGCATTTTATTTTTAGCAAGGGCAGTGCATTATGAACAATACCACCATCGACAATAATCTTCTCAAGCAGGTTTTTTTTATTGCACTAATCCTGTTCCTGGGCATTGTGCTGGCAAGGGAACTTTGGTTTTTCTTTTCGGCGTTTTTAGGCGCTGTTACCTTTTATGTGCTTTTCCGCAGGCGTATGTTTTACCTGGTGGAAGTAAGAAGGTGGCGACCGGCCACGGCTGCTGTTGTGCTGATGCTTCTTTCCTTTTTTGTGATCCTCGTTCCGCTGGGTTTGCTCGGGAATATTCTTTACTCAAAGATCAGTTACGTGGTGACGCATTCCAATGAATTGATCAATTCGCTGAAAGTTGCTATTAACCAGATTGAAAGCAAGATTGGATACAAGATACTTGATCCAAACACTATCAATCGGTTGGGTACCTATATAACCGATCTGCTGCCAAAAATCCTGGGGGTCACGTTCAACAGTATCACCCTGGTAGCCGCTATGTATTTTTTACTCTACTTCCTGTTGGTAAATGGCCGCAGGATGGAAATTGCTTTGTATGAATACATACCGCTGAAAGATTCGAATGTTGAGTTATTGGGCCGCGAAATGCGGATCATTATTAGCTCAAGTGCGATTGGTATTCCACTCATTGCCTTGGTGCAGGGTATTGTCGGGCTCATCGGTTATCTTATCATCGGTATCAACGAGCCCTGGCTCTGGTTTGTAGCAACCACCATAGCCGCAATGCTGCCAATTGTAGGGGCCGCAGTGATTTATGGCCCTTTAACCATTATGTTGTTTGTACAGGGCCATATGGGAAAAGGTATTGCAATGGCTATCTGGGGTTTTGGTGTGATAGGGTTGGTAGATAATGTGTTCAGGTTGCTTGTTAACAAGCGACTGGGCGATATTCATCCCCTGATTACCATCTTTGGCGTGGTGATCGGTATACAGTTATTTGGATTTATTGGTCTTGTGTTCGGACCTGTATTGATTGCGTTATTTATTCTTCTGCTGCGCATTTATTCCTCTGAGTTCTTTGTGAAAAAAAGAGAGATAAAAGATGGGAAAAAGTAAAACAACTAGATAGTTTTAACGTAATAACACGTGCCATACCGGTAGTATTGCTTAATTTTGTTCTGCGATTGAAAAAATGAATCCTTTAGCTTGTAAATCTGATCGTTAGATAATATTTTCACACTCGCATCGTTTATCCAATAACACCGTAAAAAACCGCAAAGCCAGTGAAAAAGATTTTCCTCCCGGCAGCTCTTGCTTGCCTGCTGACTGTCCTGATTGCTGTGCCTACGTTAAAGGCGAAGAGTAGCAAGTCCATCGTGAAAAGTTCGGCCGTTACTACGTCAAACGAAGCACCCACAGCAGAAACAACAACCGCAAAAAACAGCACGAATGCCATTCTTGAAGCCGCTTCAAACCTGTTGTATGACAGTTTGAAACTAGACAACATGGGATTGTCCAGGAATGTTATGCAAATGGCTTACAAAGGCCATCAATATCTGAAAGAACGTGGTTCTTTAGATAACAGCGATATCCTTGCCATTGTTGACTTCAGCCAGTCTTCCAAGCAAAAGCGCCTGTACATTGTTGATACACGTAATTATAAAGTGCTCATGAATACGTATGTGGCACATGGTAAGAATACCGGATTGAATCATGCCGAGCGTTTTTCCAATATTCCGGAAAGTTTGCAGAGCAGTCTGGGTTTTTATGTAACGAAAAAAACCTATTTTGGTAAGCATGGCCTGTCACTTCGCCTTGCCGGCATGGAACGCGGCTTCAACGACAACGCAGAAGCAAGAGCCATCGTTATGCACGGTGCAGAATATATTGGCCCTCACCGGAAAAATTCTTCGTATATGGGTCGCAGTTTCGGATGTCCTGCCGTACCACAGGCACAATCCAAAGAAGCGATCGACATCCTGAAAGACGGCACTTGTTTGTTTATTTATCATCCAACACAGCAGTATTTGCGCGGATCGAAAATACTTAACAGCTAGTTTTGGACGCAAACAAGGATGGATGAACAAAGCCCACCGTACCCTATGGTTGGGCTTTTGTTTTTGTAAATGGTTCTCTTCTGATATACCTCCCGAAAAACAGCTTTTCTCACCGGAAAAGCTGTTTTCATTTCAGTTTGGTTTAATTGCATTTAGTGCCAACACCTTACTTTGCAGGTGTGAACAAACTTCAATTCCGGATCATTCAAACAGGCACGCCTGCCTACGAAGAGATGATTGCCCTGCGCATGACGGTGTTGCTGGATCCTGTCGGTATTCCGCGGTCCTATATCGATCCGCAAAAAGAATCAAAAGATACATTGATAGGTGCCTATGAGAATGAACAACTGGCAGGTTGCTGCATTTTGACGCCGGTGGACCGTGACACCGTGCAATTGCGACAAATGGCAGTAAGCGAATCGTATCAGCAGCAAGGCGTAGGCAGGGCTCTCCTGGGCTTTGCAGAAATTGTGGCCCGTGAGCAGGGTTTTAGGATACTGAAACTGCATGCGAGAGATACCGTTATTCCGTTTTACCGGAAGTGCGGTTATACTCCTGTTGGAAGCCCGTTTGTTGAAGTGGGTATCGGGCATCATGCCATGCAAAAACAACTCTCGTTGGCTGCAGCAAACAAAGATTAGCCAACATGTTACAGGTCGTCTGAAAGTCTTCAAAAACCCTTATACTTTGATGTGGTTTTTTTGGGTGGATAGAATAGTTTTTGCCATTAGAGAAAATTCATGCTTTCCCTCTGGGTTGGTATATTTTTAGTATGGGTAAAAACTCTTTTGGTAACATCAAACAGATAGGCGTAAATTAGTATGCATAAATCAGTTCTTACGACCTTTTAAATTCTAAACATTATGGCAAAAGCTTCGAAAAAAGCAGCAACAAAAAAAACAGCAGCGAAGAAAGCTCCTGCAAAAAAAACAGCAACAAAAACATCTGGAAAGACCGCGAGCAAAACGGCTGGAAAAGCGGCAACAAAAAAAACAGCCGCCAAAAAGTCTACCCGTAAGCCCAATGCGGCTTTTATGGCTCCGCTGCAACCCGATGATACCCTGGCAGCCGTAGTGGGCAGCAAGCCCCTGCCGCGTACAGAGATCGTGAAAAAAGTGTGGGATCATATCAAAAAGAACAACCTGCAGGACAAAAACAATAAGCGTATGATCAATGCCGATGCGAAAACAAGACCGCTCTTCGGCAAAGACCAGATCTCTATGTTTGATCTTGCGAAGATTGTCAACAACCACGTAAAGAAATAAACAAACGGTTACCGGGTCCTCATCAAGGCCCGGTAATTTTTTAGTCCTGCCTTTGCTGGCGTCTGCTCATTCGCTGGTACGGGACAATTGTCTCTCTGTCCCACTGCGTATCTGTTTTCCTTACGAATTATCAACCGCTGCTCACTGGTCTGATTCAGTTTTTTCTCCGTTTCATACAGCTTCCTTATACTGTTCATTACGGTGAGAGATAACTTTATCTCATGAGAACAGTCTGTAAACGCCATTTCATTTTTTCGCTGGTCATAGTTTCTGTTTCCATTCTGCAGTACGCTTGCAGCGGCACACGAAATGCAATGCCTTCAAAGATCGGCCTGTTACCACTGGAGGCCTATGATTATACCGGCAGCAACCCGGAAGCAGACACAGTGTTTCGGGTGATTCAAAACGAAATCATGTTTGACGCTTCTTTTCGTGCAACAAGTGCATCCGCACGCCAGCCAGCTTTTCAGGGTCAAACGGTGGTGGCTATTGTTATGAGGGCGGCACCCCCGACACCTTTGCATTTCAGCCGCGCAGAAGTGTCGGGTACTGCAATCAACGTATATGCAGAAACTTGCACCGGCTGCGATCGTACCCGTGCTGTAGTGGCAACGATTCCCAATGTAGGTAATGTCCGGTTAGTTCGGTTTTTCATTGGTGGTGAAAGCAAGGCCAGCATTAACCTGTAGTAACTAAAAAAACAGGTGAGGGTGGATAAAAGAATATCAGTAAAGAATGTTTTTACTGTAAAAAGAATTTGAACGCTTACTTTCCTCGTTCTTTTGTTTATTTTCGCTAGCCTTAAACCGGCCGTAGTCACCTTTAATACCTAACCTATGCGAAGATTATTACCTTTTGAAATTTCTGTAGCAATTAAGGACCGGCCAAGAAGTTTCCAGTTTGTTACCCTTGCCTTGTTTTCGTTTTGTATAATGGTTATCCTTATCGGTACAGTTCTCCGTGTAGTAGCACCACCAGACCAAAAACAGGTAGTCAATAAACATTCCTCCCCGGCATATGCGGGAATGAGTTCTGCACAATCACTGTACAGTGTACAAAAATAAAACCCTCCGAAGAGGGCTTTAGCGCAACTAAAATTGTTGTTTCGTTGCTTTTAGGGTGATTTTTGTTTTGCCCTAGGGTATGAACAACTGTTTCACAGGGTAAGTTTATTCTCGAACAATTGTCTTTTTTTCAATTACTCTGTCGGTACCGCCACGGCCACCCAACAAGGCTATCAACAACACCAGTAATACAATACCGCCTACTACCCATAACCATGGGAATCCGGCACCGGCACTATCGGTTGTCTTTGTAATATTCACATCCAAATCGGCGCCGCCACCTTCCTGTGCCATCGCCATTACGCTTAAAAAAGCGGTCATAATAAGGAAATAAATGCGTTTCATATAAGGTATTTTCACTTAGTTGTTAAAGAACCGTGCCAGAATAAATTTTGCTCGTCAAACAAAGTATGGTTGAGTCCGTATAAAAATTATTTTCCTGCCATTGTTTAAAAATGCAGGCAAAGGATTTGTACATCTTTTTCTATGGATGTAAATAAAGCATTGGAATTGATACAACGGAAATTGTACGACTGGATGCGGGAATTTATCCGGATGTTGCCCAACCTGCTTCTGGCCGCTTTGGTAATTGTTGTGGGTTTTTATCTTTCTAAAATTATCAGCCGATTTGCCCGGAAAACATTTAACCGGCTTTCCCATGGTGCTGTTATCACCAATCTTTTCGGCTCCTTTGTTTATATCTTCTGTATTGGTGTCACACTTTTTATTGCACTTAGCATCTTAGGTCTTGACAAAGCGTTGACATCAATGCTGGCCGGCGCCGGTATAGCAGGTTTGGCGTTTGCTTTTGCCTTCCAGGATATCGCTGCAAATTTTATGTCGGGCATCCTGATTACTCTTCGGCGGCCCCTAAGGGTGGGAGATGTGGTAAAAGTGAAAGATTATATGGGAAAAGTACAAACGGTTAACCTGCGTGATACAGTAGTGATGACATTCCAGGGACAAATGGTCATCATTCCTAACAAAGAGGTATTGCAAAATCCCATTGAAAATTTTTCCCTGTTGGGAAAACGACGGATGGACCTTACGGTTGGCGTCTCCTATGGCGAAAACCTGCAAAAAGTAAAAGACCTTACCCTGGAGGCAGTATCTTCTATTTCGGGTTTGTCGCCGGGTGATTCGATTACTTTTTTTTACGAGGAGTTTGCCGACAGCTCCATCAACTTTTCAATACGGATATGGGTGGCCACGCCGGAACAACCCGACTATTTGCGGGTTCGAAGTGAAGCCATTCAGAAGATCAAAAAGGCATACGATGAAGCCGGCATTACCATTCCATTCCCAATACGGACACTGGATTTTGGTATCAAAGGCGGACAAACCCTGAGCGAAATTCCTTTGCACTTTGCAGAGCAGAATGGAAAGGAGTCGTAGGAAAAAGGGTAACGTTAAAGTAGGTGGACAGAATGATGAATGGCTTTATTTTGAGTAGGTAGCAAGAGGTTGTGCTTTGCCTCTTCTGACCCATCAATAAATGTTTACAACTTATGAAATGGATAATTGCAATAACGGGATTGCTCTTTTACATGAGCAGTTGCAGCAAGCCCCAAAGCCCTTCTTACCACGGTTATGAAGACTTCCGCGTTGAAAAAGTAGGCGTAAAGAATACAGTTCTCTCTACCCGGGTAAAGCTGTATAACCCTAATGGGTATGCGTTAAAACTAAAATCGGCCAGCATTGATGTGTACATCAACAACGATTACCTCGGACATTCTTCCATCGATTCATTAATCACACTTCCCGGTAAGGACACAACGTATGTCCCTCTACAATTAACCGCATCGGCAAAAGATCTTTTGAGCAATACATTGAAGGTCTGGCTGAACCCTGATGTGAAAATCAGGATCACCGGCGAAGCACGGGCGGGCCGCGGGAGCCTGTTCGTTAATGTACCCATCAACTACGAAGGGGTACAGCGCATCCAGTTGTAAGTGCGGGCTGCAGAGCGCAAAAGCTTTGGAATTCCCAGTGTTCAAAAACGTCTGCCCAACATTCTTCCTAACAGGCCCCCGGTACTGCGCATGCCCCTGCCGCCGCTAAGCATGCCGATTATCGAACCCAGTCCGCCGCCCATCATCATGCCGCCTAATCCACCACCAAGCATTCCACCACCAAATCCGCCCATCATTCCCCTCCGGCGTCCAAACCCCCGGGAAATCATACCGCCAATAAGCATGGGAGCGGCTATACTCAACACACTTTTCATCAGGCCGCTGGTATTGATGCCGGCACCCTGCATTTTATCTTTCAAACCACCACTAAAAAAGTTCTGCTGACTATGTTCGGGTTGCTCAGCCGGAGATGTGGGGATCTCCTGCCGGGAAAATTGGTCAAGCAGGTCAAACTGCCGCTGGTCGAGCCCAAGATACTCACTGATTTTGTGGATGCTTTGCTGTTCAGCTTCGGAATAATCGTTATCAGCTTTGGCAAAAGCCATCAGGTCGGTAACCAGCGAATATTTCAGATCACTATTTTTAAGAACATCCAGGCAGCGGTTAAGGTCTTCTCCGGTCATATCGGTAGAGGCTTGTACAACCAGATCCTGTTGTTGGGGCGAAAGGCTGGCCGCTATACACAACTCACGGATATACGTGAGTTCATCGTCTGTTGCTTTGTGGTCGGCAGTGGCTAAAGAGGCAATGGCTCCCAGGTAGGCGCCTTTTTCCATATCGCTGTAGCCCTCTAAAATGGTTGCATTTTCTGGCATGGGTGAAATTTTAGACGAGATGCACAGAAAAAATAGGGCCACGGCTGACGTTGGAAAATAAGGTTCTGATGGCTTGACTATAACGCCTATTCAGGATGTGTTTGAGTGAACTTCTCTGATTCAGCTGCGAGACCGCTAAGCCTTGCAGAGTTGGTACGTTGGATAGATGTAATGTCAGAACAGGGTAGATTGATAAATGCTTATCAATGCGGGTGCTGATGATCAGAGCCATTTATTCATGATGCCAAGCACAATAAGAATGGCAACCAAAAACAAAAGGATAGTAAACCGCATTTCGGGTGAGAGTTTTCTTTTCTCCATTTGATTTACAGGTTGCAAGATTCGTTCCCTTCTGTAGAAATCAACATGGACAATTCAGCGGCAGGTTGTATTGTTTGCTGCTGTATCTTGGCAGTATGGCCCGGTATTCCGTTTTTATTTTATCCCTGCTTGTTTGTACAATGTCAATAGCCCAGCCCAAAACAGACAAAACCCTTCTTTCCCTTCTTGCGGCTAATAACGATAACCTGTTTCAGCAGGTGATCCGCGATCCGCAAACCTATCGCCTGCAGATCATTTACACGCAGATCAACCGCGACAAGCAAAACAAACCGTCATTCACCAATCATTATTTTAATTATGACCCGGAGTTGTATTTCAACCCCGCGTCCATGGTGAAAATGCCGCTTGCTTTTTTAGCCCTTGAAAAACTAAATGCTATCAACAGGCCTGATCTTACCAAGTACACCACCATCCAATTCGACAGCAGCCAGCCATGGCAAAAAGCATTGTTGACCGATACATCTGCTGCCAATGGAAAACCAACCCTGGCACACCTGATCAAGCGGGCTTTTTTGGTGAGTGAGAACGATCCGTACAACCGACTGTACCAGTTTGTAGGACAGGGAGAAGCAAACCGGAAGCTGCACGAGAAAGGATACACCGACGTTCGCATTACCCGCCAGTTCCTGGGGCTTACGCAGGACCAGAACCGCCATACCAACGCGGTGCGCTTCCTGGATGCGGAGGGAAAAGTTATTTATACACAGCCGGCTGCTTACAACACCGATTCTTTTGATTTTAGCCGAACGATCAAATTAGGCAAAGCGCACTGGGATCGCAACGACAACCTGGTGAACGAGCCTTTTGATTTTACCCCGCATAATTCGCTTTCCTTAGGCAGCATGCAGCAAATGCTGCAATCGGTGATGTTTCCCGGTTCGGTGCCGGCAAAGCAGCGTTTTCAGCTTACGGATGATGACTACAGATTCCTTCGGCAATACCTTTCGCAGTACCCTTCTGAAACCCCCGATCCGAAATACGATGAGACAGAGTTCTACGACAGTTATGTAAAATTCTTTTTCCGCGACAGTACCCACAAAATGCCGGAAGGTGTGAGGGTGTTTAACAAAGTAGGCTGGGCCTATGGTTTCCTTACCGATGTGTCATATGTAGCGGATTTTAAAAATGGCGTCGAGTACATGTTGTCTGCTACCGTTTATGTTAACAGTGATGAGGTGCTGAATGATGGCAAATACGAATACACAACCGTTGGTTGGCCGTTTTTGTACCAGCTGGGACAAACCATTTATAAGCATGAGCTGAATCGGAAACGGAAGTTCAGGCCTGATCTTTCTGCTTTCGCTTTGGATTACGAACGCCGTGACCCAAACGATAAAAGGCCTGCGTTGAAGGAAGTGGACAATTAGAGCTCATCGCATAGGTTCTTTCGTGAGTGGTTAGTAGTGAATGGTGAGTTTGAACGTTTTGTCTCATCAATCACAAACTGGAATCCTGTATATTCGGCCTTCAACCAAACTGGTATGAAAACACACCTGACTGCTTTAAGCCTCCTGCTTACACTTTTTGTATCGGCGCAAAAACGAGAGGAGTTTTTTGATATTTCCTTTAAACCTGCAAAAGCCGGCGGTTATTATTATGTTGTTACCGAAAAAAAAGACAGTGGCTGGTACCGCGAAGCCTACTATGTTTCGCAGCAGACCATGGCCATGAAGGGGTGGTACAAAGACGAGGCCTGTACAATCGCACACGGCCCGGTAGACTGGTATCATCCTACCAAATACCCTCAGTCGACAGGAAATTATGTGAATGGCAAAAAAGAAGGTCGCTGGCTTGTTTATAATGATAAAGGTTACCTGATTGATTCCTCCACTTACAGCAACGGCCATCTTGCTGGTATTTCCTATCGTTGGCATAGCAACGGTATGTTGCAGGATTCGCTCAATTTTGATGGCAACGGCAATGGTGTACAGGTAAGCTTTTACGACGACGGCAACCTGTCGAGTGCCGGCCGCTGGACAGCCGATACGGCAAAAACCGGTCGCTGGAAATACTACCATAAAAACGGGAAAGAGCTGGCTGTAGAAGAGTATGCAGATGGAAAACTGCAGCTCTGCAACTGTTTCACTGAAACCGGCCAGTCCCTGGATACGGCCGACTGCAAAGAAAAAGAAGCCGAACCGGCGGGAGGATTGGGTGGATGGCAGCGGTTTTTGTCGCAAGGCCTTCAGCGTATACTGGAGGTAAAAGCCAATTCCCGGGTATGGCCGGCCGGGCAGCGTACGGTAGCCATCCGTTTTATCGTGGAAAAAGATGGAACGCTTTCAAGTTTTCGTCCGCTCACCGAAAATGGTAAAGGCATGGAAGAAGAGGTGATCAAACTGCTGCAGCGATCGCCACGCTGGACGCCGGGCCGCCAATGGGGCCGGCCGGTGCGCAGTTACCACACCCAGCCGCTTACGTTTGTTATCCAGTAATAACCGGTTTAATATTCAACCAATCGATTTTACATTCGGGGTAAGCACCTGCGGCGGGGCACAGCAATTGAATTACTGCGCCTATGCAGCACTCTTCTCTTTACAGCGGCACCGATGATGGCTATGTGCATGTACGTGGTGCCCGGGAACACAATCTTAAGAATGTAAGCCTGAAAATTCCACGGGATGCGCTGGTGGTGTTTACCGGTGTTTCCGGTTCGGGCAAATCTTCCTTGGCTTTTGGCACCCTGTACGCCGAAGCACAACGGCGTTACCTGGAGTCGGTTTCACCTTATGCACGCCGGCTGTTTCACCAGATGCCTGTTCCGGTGGTGGACAGCATCGATGGACTTCCACCGGCGGTTGCCCTGCAGCAGCAACGGGGCGGTACATCCACCCGGTCATCAGTGGGATCGGTCACCACGCTTTCCAACCTGCTGCGCATGTTGTACTCCCGTGCCGGCGATTATCCCAAAGGACAAGGCATTATTTATGCCGAAGCGTTTTCACCCAACACACCCGAAGGCGCCTGTCCGCAATGCCATGGCATGGGCCGCATTCACGAGGCTACGGAAGAATCGATGGTACCCGATCCATCCCTTACCATCCGCGAACGGGCCATTGCGGCCTGGCCAACCGCCTGGGGTGGTCAAAATCTCCGCGACATTTTAATCACCCTTGGATACAACGTGGACATTCCCTGGAAAAAGCTGCCAAAAAAAGACCGTGACTGGATCCTGTTTACCGAGGAGCAACCGCAGGTACCGGTATATCCCGGTTTTACGCATGAAGAAGTGACCAAGGCTATCCGGCAAAAAGTAGAACCGGCTTATATAGGCACGTTCAGCTCGGCAAAACGCAACCTGTTTTACACCTTCAGCAACACGCAAAGTGCAATGATGAAAAAGCGGGTGCAGCAATACATGATCAGCAGCGAATGCCCAACCTGCAGGGGCAAACGGCTGCGGCCCGAATCTTTGTCGGTGAAATTTGCGGGGCTGGATATTGCCGATATGTCGCGGCAGCCCCTGAAAAAACTGCACGGCATTTTTCTGCCGTATGCCGCTGGCACGGCAGCGGGCCTTGCTAAACATGCCAAAGAGCATCACGAAGAAAAAGGCATTGTGGCGCAGCGCATAGCCGAAGACCTGGTGGCCCGGTTGAATGTGCTGCTGGACCTTGGCCTGAGTTACCTTACTCTCGAACGCAGCACCCCCACACTCTCGCCTGGCGAACTGCAGCGCCTTCGCTTGGCCACACAGGTGCGCAGCAATTTGTTTGGCGTAGTGTACGTACTGGATGAACCTTCGGCCGGTCTTCATCCTGCCGATACGGAAGCGCTGCTGCGGGCTTTGGACAGGCTGAAAGCCTCCGGCAATTCGTTGTTTGTGGTGGAGCATGAACTGGATGTGATCCGTCATGCCGACTGGATTGTAGATGTGGGTCCTGCAGCCGGTGAACAGGGTGGTGAAATTCTCTACAGCGGCCCACTGGAGGGCTTGCGAAATGCGAAGCACTCAAAAACTAGCAGGCATCTTTTTATAAGGACCGACCAACTCCAAACGCCAGACCCTCAACCGCAAACCCGAAAGCCGCAAGGCTGGCTCACTCTCTCTGGTGTTACCCGCAACAACCTGCACAACCTCGATGCAGCTTTTCCCTTGGGTGTTATGACGGCTGTAACGGGCATTTCGGGTTCGGGCAAGTCAAGTCTCGTCAGCCAGGTGCTGGTAGAATTGGTGGCCGATCACCTGGGGCATGATCTTCCGGCGGAAGAAGAGGAGGGTGACATGCTGCATCCGGAAACGGTGCAAACACTGGGAGGAAAAATAACCGGTGGGATGGAGACCGTCAAACGCCTGGTGAGGGTAGATCAGAAACCCATTGGCCGTACACCCCGTTCCAACTTGGCTACATACACCGGCTTGTTTGATGCCGTGCGGAAACTTTTTGCTTCTACCAAGCTGGCCCGTAGCCGCAAGTATGATGCGGGACGTTTTTCATTCAACGTAGGCAAGGGACGCTGTGAGAACTGCGAAGGCGAAGGCTTTGTGATGGTGGAGCTCCTGTTTCTCCCCAGTGTATATGCACCCTGCCCCGTATGCGGCGGCACCCGCTACAATGCAAAAACGCTGGAAATAACCTATAAGGAAAAGAACATTGCCGATGTGCTGCGCATGACCGTAGATGAAGCGCTGGCCTTTTTTGAAGAAGATGCCACGATCAGCCGTGCCCTGCAGATGCTGCATGAAGTAGGATTGGGTTACCTGCGGCTGGGACAACCTGCCACCGAGCTTTCCGGCGGCGAAGCGCAACGCATTAAACTGGCAACAGAGCTACAACGCCTGGGAAGGGGTAACACGCTGTATATCCTGGATGAACCTACCACAGGTCTCCATCCGTCCGACGTGGAAAAGCTGGTGGTGCAACTAAATCGCCTGGTAGACGCCGGTAATACGGTAATTGTGGTGGAACACGACATGGATGTGATTGCGCAATGTGACTGGGTGATTGATATTGGTCCCGGTGCAGGGGAGGATGGAGGCCGCGTTATAGCGCAGGGAACACCGCAGGAGGTGGTAAAGGTGAAGGAGAGCAAGACGGCGTTGTATTTGCGCAGGCGGATGAAGGGCGGGTGACGGTACCGGATAAACAAATCAATTGCCCTGTGTTTATCGCACTGGCTAAACAAGTGCAAAGAAGCCGGATGCATACCAATCTGCGGTTATCTTTGCGCATGTTTAAAAACACCCTTTTAAAAGCATTGGAAGCCGCCGGGACCCGTATCCGCAGCTTCGATGAATCGGATTTCCAGATCTCCAATAAAGAAGGCATCAATAATCTGGTTACCGAAGTAGACCATGCAGCCGAAGAAGTTATCATCACCACTATCAAAGAAAACTTTCCCGACCATCAGATCCTGAGCGAAGAATGTGGCGAACTGGTGCAGGATTCACAATACAAGTGGATCATCGATCCCATTGATGGCACCGTCAACTTTGCGCATCGCATTCCCATTTGCTGTGTGTCCATTGGATTGGAGCATGAGGGGAAAATGATCCTGGGCGGTATTTTTAACCCTTTCATCAACGAACTGTTTCTTGCCGAAAGAGGAAAAGGGGCTACGCTGAACGACAAACCCATTGCTGTCAGCAAAAAAGCATCGGTAGAAAGTGCCTGCCTCGTAACCGGCTTTCCCTACACCTACCTGGACGAACCCAATGGACCGCTGGAAGTGTTCGACCGCTTTATCCGCCGCGGTGTACCGGTACGCCGGCTGGGTTCTGCAGCCATTGATTTAGCCTGGGTGGCCTGCGGCCGCTTTGATGGGTTTTTCGAGCACAAACTGCAGGCCTGGGACAGCGCTGCGGGCTTTTTGCTGGTAGAAGAAGCCGGCGGAAAAGTAACACAGATGAACGGTGATGCCTATTCACCCTACAAACCCGGTATCATTGCCACCAACAGTATCATTCATAATGAGTTGGTGCAGTGGGTAAAAGGAAATATTCCACAACAATCCTAATTTCACTGTATGAGCGAACGAACGGAAGTGTCCTCCCTGGGAGAATTCGGACTGATTGAACATCTTACCAAAAACATCGAGATCCACCAGGCATCTTCTATCCTGGGTGTAGGCGACGATGCGGCTGTGATTGATCATTTCGGCAAACAAACGGTTATTACCAACGACCTCCTGATAGAAGGTGTTCATTTTGACCTGATGTACACCCCGCTGAAACACCTGGGGTATAAAACGGTGGCTGTAAATGTCAGTGACCTTTGCGCCATGAACGCCACACCAACGCAGCTGGTTATAGGCATTGGTTTCAGCAACCGGTTCAGCGTAGAAGCGCTGGATGAATTTTACGAAGGCGTGTATGCCGCCTGCAGCCAATACAAAGTGGACCTGGTGGGTGGCGATACCTGTACTTCGCAAAAAGGTTTTATTATCTCCTGCACGGCAATTGGCGAAGTGGCACCGGATAACTTTGTAACCCGGAAAGGTGCTGCCAAGGGCGAACTGCTTTGCGTCAGTGGCGACCTGGGAGCTGCTTACCTTGGGTTGCTGTTGCTGGAAAGAGAAAAGAAAATTTTCCTGGAAAATCCACAGATACAGCCTGACCTGGAAGGCGAGAAACACATTGTGGGTCGCCTGCTGAAACCCGAAGCCCGGTTGGATATAGTTGAATTTTTTGCCGGCAGTGGTATAAAGCCAACAGCCATGATCGATATCAGCGACGGGCTGAGCTCCGAGATTCTGCATATCTGCAAACAAAGCAACGTGGGTTGTGTACTGTACGAAGAAAAACTGCCCATTGCAGAAGAAACCCGTCTTGCTGCATTCAAGTTCAACCTCGACCCCACAGCCTGTGCACTCAGTGGCGGTGAAGATTATGAATTGCTCTTCACCATCAGGCAGGACGATTACGACAAGATTTCCTCCAACACTGATATCAGCGTGGTAGGTTATCTTACCGACAGCGAAGCGGGGGCAAACATCATCACCAAAGGTGGCAGCAAACATCCCATCACAGCGCAGGGTTGGAATGCTTTTAAAGGCGTGTAAATGAAGGTTCGAGATTTTTTGCTGTTAGTTTGCATTGGATGGCTGCTCGGTAGTTGTACCGTGAGCCGGTACAATCCTTCCCGGAAATTTTCTCCGCAACAGTTGCAGGAAGATTATTCCATCTTCCGCGGAAGCCTGGAAGAGTCGCACCCCAGCCTGTACTGGTACACACCAAAAGACAGCATGGATTTTTACTTTGATGTAGGCAGGAGCAAACTCAAAGATTCACTTACCGAAGGACAATTTCGCATAGTGCTTTCTTATGTTATTTCAAAGATGCGTTGCGGACATACGACTGTGCGTCCTTCCAGGGCAGCGGCAGAAGCTACAGGTCAGAATGCACCCTTTCCGCTTTACATCAAAGCCTGGCCCGATACGGTAGTGGTGATGGCTAATCTCAATCGCAAAGATTCAAACATTCACCGTGGGGTTATCCTAAAAAAAATTGACAACCGGCCCATTGCAACCGTACTTGATTCCCTGTTCTCCTTTCTTTCTACCGACGGTTATAACCAGACACACAAGTACCAGACGTTAAGTAACGGCAATGCGTTCCGTAACCTGTATGCAGCGGCGTTTGGACTGAAATCGAGAATGCCGGTTGAGTACATTGATACCCTGGGGCAATTGCGTACAGCCACACTTTCGTTGTACAATCCAAGGGCTGACAGTTCCCGCACTACCCGTCCGGCAGTAAAGCAGCCTTCCCGCAGAGAACGCAAAAAATTTGAACGCGAAGCCATGCGCAACCTTCGTTTCGATTCTGCTTTACACATGGCCGTGCTGGAAGTAAATACGTTTACCAAAGGCTATGGTCTGCGCCGCTTTTTCAGGCGTTCGTTCAAAGAGCTAGAAAAGAAAGGTGTAACTAACCTCGTCGTAGACATGCGGGGCAATGGCGGGGGCAGCGTGATTCTTTCCAACCTGCTAACCAAATACATTGCCGACCAGCCCTTCAGCATTGCCGATACGTTGTATGCCGTGCAACGGAGTAGCGATTACGGCAAATACCGCAGCGGACGTTTTTTCAACTGGCTCTTCCTGCAATTTCTTACCAAAAAAAGGAGAGACGGTAATTACCATTTCTGGCTGTTTGAAAACAAAAAGTTCAAGCCAAGAAAAAAGCACAACTTCAACGGCACCACCTACATTCTCACTGGTGGCAATACATTTTCGGCTGCTACGCTTTTTGCAAAATCCCTGCAGGCGCAGGATGATGTGATTGTGGTGGGAGAGGAAACCGGTGGTGGCGCTTATGGCAACAGCGCCTGGCTGATACCGGATGTAACACTGCCCCATACCAAAGTTCGTTACCGCTTGCCTTTGTTCCGCCTGATTATAGACAAAGATTCCGAAAAAGGCCGCGGCGTTATACCCGACGTGCCGGCGCTACCCACGGTGGATGCCTTGCGTAAAAGTGAGGATTATAAAATGGAAAAGGTAAAGAGTCTCATCCGCGAAAAATTGCCTAAGTGAATATTTGGAAGCTGTCTGCATCCCGCCAGAATTGAAACTTACTGCGAATTTCGTCCAGGTCTTCTTTCTTCAGCGTGATGGTAAAGCAGTCCTCGTCGTGTGCTTTGTGGTAGAGGACTTCGCCCAGGGGTGAAATCGCCATGCTGTCGCCACTGTGATAGATCTCATTGCCATCGTTGCCCACGCGGTTCACGCCAATTACATAACACTGATTTTCGATGGCTCTTGCCTGCAACAAGGTTTTCCAGGCGGTGTTTCGGCGTTCCGGCCAATTCGCTACATAGATCAGCACATCGTATTCAAAGTTTTGTTCTTCGTCAAATTGCTGGCGGGCCCAAACCGGGAACCGCAGATCGTAGCAAACCAAAATATTTATTTTAAAACCATTGGCTGAAGCAATGAAGCGTTCCGTACCAGCGGTGTAATGCTTGTCTTCCCCGGCAAAGGCAAAACGATGGCGTTTGTCATAATAACCGTACTGCCCGGTTGGTAACATCCAAATGGCGCGGTTATAATAGGCGCCGTCCTCTTCAATGATCACACTGCCGGTAATAATGATTTTTTTCTCAGCAGCAATCCGTTTCATCCATGTAACTGTTTCGCCACTCATAGGTTCGGCAAGTTGTTCGGGTTTCATGCTGAAGCCGGTGCTAAACATTTCGGGTAATACAACAACCTGGGTCCTTTCTTCAATGCTGTTGATCTTTTCTTCCAGCATCCGGAGGTTGGCCTGTTTGTCTTCCCAATGCAGGCTCGTCTGGATCAATGTAAACGTAATGGCTGACATAGCCCGTGAAAATAAAGCAATGTTGGTAAATAAGTCTCCTGTTTTCTCCTGAATAAATGCTCTACTGGTTATTTGGCGTGGTTGCTTACAGAACCCGGCACTGACTTTGTTTTATGACAAATTAGAAATTGTGTGTATGAAAAAGCTGATGATGTTTACCCTCTTATTGACAGGCTTTGTAGTAAATGCCCAACCCATTGTGCAACCGGTAGCCAGCGGCGATTACTGGGAGATTGATGAGTACAAGCAACGTCTTCCGGAGCTTGCCAATGCCAATACCTTTCCGCGTACCATTTCGTTTGCGAACGGGTATGCCGGTGTGAGCAATGTAAAAGCCAACCGCATTATTGGCGCCAATGAAATTTACTGGACCCTCTCCGGTGCGCAGAATATAACCCATTTTTATGTAGAATACAGCCGCGACATGCGCCGGTTTGAACAGGCAGGAATTGTTCACCTGTTGCGGGTCGATCCGGGGTACAATTATGTATTCCGTCACCAGTTCAACGATCAAAGCCTGGTATATTACCGCCTGGCCTTTGTCAGGGATGGACAGATATTAGCTTACACGCCGGCAGTGCAGGTGCTGGATGAAGAAGCTACGACAAAAGTATTTCCCACGGTTGTGCAGGGCAGTACGGTTTACATCAAAACAGGTATTCCCTACGAAAAATTAGAAGTAGTAAACACGGCCAGCCAATCAGTGTTTCAGAAAGGATTGGGAAACCAGACAGGTACTATCACCGTTGGTTTACCGGCCCTGCAGAAAGGAATTTATTTTGTGCGGCTTCTTTCTGACAGAGCACCGCAGCATGTGCAGCGCATCCTGGTAGAATAAAGATGTGGCAAAGAAGGCAAGGGGCTACAAGGGATTTTGCCTTTTGAATGTTGCCTTTTGCATTGGTTTGCACTTACTTTTGCCGCCACATGCTCAACGGGAAAAAAATAGTGGTGGTGCTGCCGGCCTATAATGCCGCTAAAACGCTGGAAAAGACCTACCGGGAGATTCCATTCGATATTGTGGATGATGTAGTGCTGGTGGATGACCTTAGCAAGGATGACACCGTGCAGAAGGCAAAAGAAATTGGTATCCGGCATGTTATTCAGCACCAGCGCAACCGGGGTTATGGTGGTAACCAGAAAAGTTGTTACAACAAAGCCCTGGAACTGGGTGCGGATATCGTGATCATGCTGCACCCCGATTACCAGTACACGCCGCAATTGATCCCCTCAATGGCTTACCTTATTGCCAATAATCTTTACCACGTGGTGCTGGGGTCCCGTATTTTGGGCAATGGTGCATTGCGTGGCGGCATGCCCATCTACAAGTACATTGCCAACCGCCTGCTCACATTCACGCAAAACATTCTCGTCAACCAAAAGTTGTCGGAATACCATACCGGTTACCGGGCCTTTTCAAGAGAGGTGTTACAACGGGTAAACTATGAGATCGACAGTGATGATTTTGTGTTTGACAACGAGATGCTGTCGCAGATTATTTACCTGGGATACGAGATTGCCGAAGTAACCTGTCCTACCAAGTATTTTGAAGAAGCCTCCAGCATCAACTTCAAGCGTAGTGCAATTTATGGCCTGGGTGTGCTACGTGTTTCTATCGTTCACCGTTTATGCAAATGGGGAGTGATGAAACATAAAATGTACAGCCCCCTGTCTCCTAAAGGAGATGCGTAGACCGGTGATGTTTTCTCAATTTTATTTTCTTATACAGGAAGTTTTTGCTTTTCTGTTGAAATGACTTCCCGAACGCACAAGGGTGCGATGCTTCGGCTGCGCTCAGCATAAACGCCAACAGAAGCTTTATAGTAGTACTGCAGCTTCGTACAGAAAAGAAAAATGCCTGTTCTAAAACAGGCATTTTCTTATTGAAAAATTTTTTTCTAAAAGGAAGATTGTAAAGAAAAAGTCATCCAGACCTGAGTCTTCCTTTCAGGGGACAGGGGGATCTTAGTGCCTGAAATGCCGCATACCGGTCATGACCAGCGCAAGGTTGTTCTCTTTGCAGTACTCAATGCTGTCTTTATCGCGAATGGAACCGCCAGGTTGAATAAAAGCAGTGATGCCCACTTCATGCCCCATCTTCACACAATCATTGAACGGAAAGAAGGCATCGCTGGCCATAACGGCGCCGTCCAGGTTAAAATTGAATTGTTTGGCTTTTTCCACCGCATGGCGCAGGGCATCAATACGGCTCGTTTGACCACAACCCTTACCCACCAGTTGCTTGTTTTTCACCAGGGCAATAGCATTACTCTTCAGGTGCTTGCAAACAATGTTGGAGAACACCAGGTCCGCCTTTTCTTCTTCCGTGGTCTGGCGTCCGCCTGCTTCCTCCCATTTTTCAAAATTGCCTTCGTCTTTTCCTTGTTGCAGGGTGCCGTTGACAACATTCTTATAAATATTGGGTGTGGTGGTCGTATTCTTCAACTGTAATAAAATGCGGTTCTTTTTTGCTTTGAGTTTATCAAGCGCATCATCCGCAAAGGAGGGAGCGATCAACACTTCAAAAAAGATTTCGTTGATGGCTTCTGCAGTAGCGGCATCCACTTCTCCATTGCAAACCAATACGCCACCAAAGGCACTTTCGGGATCACCGGCCAAGGCATTCTTCCATGCTTCAGCAACTGTACCACGGCTGGCAATGCCGCATACATTGGTGTGTTTGATTATGGCAAACGTAGTTTCCTTAAACTCTTTAATGAGTTCAATGGCGGCATCAATGTCTACAAGGTTGTTATAGGAGATTTCCTTTCCGTGGAGTTGCGTAAAACATTGATCAAGGTTGCCAAAGAAAACGGCTTTCTGGTGCGGGTTTTCGCCATAACGCAAAGGTGTTTGTCTTCCGGCGCCAAGAACCGTTAAAGGTTCTGTATAATTGAAATAATTATTGATGGCAATATCATAGTCGGCTACTACACGAAAAGCTTTTGCCGCAAAGGCTTTGCGCTGTTCCAGCGAAATGCTTCCATCCTGGTTTTGCAGCAACTCCACCAGCGGTTGGTAGTCGGCTTTTGAAGCTATCACTGTTACGTCCGCAAAGTTTTTGGCTGCCGCACGGATCATGGAAGGGCCACCGATGTCAATCTTTTCAATGATCGCTTTTTCCTCAGACGTTTGCGCCAGCGTTTCTTCAAATGGATAAAGGTCAACGATCACCAGGTCAATTGTGGGAATGTTATATTGCTGCATTTCCTGCACGTCGGTTTCGTTGCTTCTTCTCCCGAGGATGCCACCAAATACCGAAGGATGCAGCGTTTTGACACGGCCGCCAAGGATAGAAGGGTAGGAAGTGAGATTTTCGACAGGCACCACATCAATGCCCAGGTCTTCAATAAATTTTTGCGTGCCGCCGGTAGAGTAAATAGTGGCGCCTTGCGCCTTCAACTGTTGCACCACCGGTTCGAGACCATCTTTATAAAAAACGGAGATGAGTGCAGCGGAGATCTTTTTGTCCATGATTGCAGAAGGATTTGAGATTGAGTTGCAAAAGTACGGCAGGTGTGTTTACCAGTTCGTCACAAAAGCGCCTTTCTCACTGACATCATATACCGGTATCTGCAAGGAGTCGCAATCTTTCTTCCACAAAGCGGCTTTCCATGGCGGAACGGAACCGTCAATCACCACTTGCTTTAGTTGAAAAGAATGGAGCAGTCGGGAGATGTAAAGCTTTGGGTTTTTAGAAAGAATCAGCACATCGATCTGCTGTTTGGGTGAAGCCTGTGCAAACGGCAAGGCGTCATCAAGCAGGAGAATTTGTTTGCCGCCGATAGAAAAAGACTTACTTGAAACATCTGTTGCAACAGGTGATACACGGTGAAGGATACGGGAGGGCTGCAGGTGAAAGTTGCGTTCAAAGCCATCGTATAACAATAACGAATCGCCAAGGAAAGCATAGTTTCTTCCGTTGATGATATCAATTGCTGGATGTTTGGGTACATTGTAAACAACCAGTTTTTTCTGCGCATAAGCTTCGTAAAATGAAATACCCCGCAACAACATGAACAGTGCCAGCGAGGCAAAAGCAGCTCTTGCCTGCAGGCGTTGCTTTTCCATCAGCCAGTAGGAAAAGGAAAGAGCAAAAATGAGCAGCAAAACGGTTTGCAGGATAGAAATGGAAAGCAGGTTCCATGTGGCGAAAGGCAGCCTGTCCAATCCTTCTATGTAACTGTTCATGAAAACAATCAGCTCCCTGAGCAACTTGCCAAGAAGGATGGCTGCCGGCGACAAAAAATAAAGGGCGCAAAGCAGGATCTCACCCATCAGGATTAAGCTGCTCAGCGGAACGGCAATAAAATTCGTAACAAGAAACAAGAGCGGCATCTGGTGAAAATGATAAATGCTGATCGGCAGGGTTAGGATCTGTGCGGCAATGGTAACGGCAGTCAGCTTCCACGTAAAATCAATGAGTTTATTGGAGAAATGAAACCAGTTGTACACCGGGCGAAAGAAAAGCACAATACTCAGTACGGCTGCATACGATAATTGAAAGCCTACGTCCCAAAGCCAGAAGGGGTTGATGCAAAGCAGCACAAAAGCAGAAAATGAAAGTGTGTTGAAGATGTTGGTCTTTTTTGATGTGGATTCGCCAATGGCGATAAGCGAAAACATGAGCGCTGAACGCAAAACGGAAGGACCGGCACCAGCCAAAATACTAAACCCCCATAGCGAGCCAAGGACAAGGAGGAGCCGTGGCAGCCAGAGATGCCGGTAGCGTTTCATCGGTTTGGTCAGCAGCAACAAAATAGCATAGATGATTCCGAGGTGCAGCCCTGAAATCGCAATAATGTGCACCACGCCGGTATTGGAATACGCCTGCACCAGGTTTTTATCCAGGTCGTCTTTATAACCGATCAGAAGGGCTTCTGCCAAGCCTTGTTCTTTTTCGCCGGGAATATATTTTTTTAGTGTGGCTACTACCCAGGAGCGACTGCGAAAAATAAACGTCTTTATACTGTTTTGATCAATACCCGGCTGTACCACGTAATCCTGTGGTGTAAGGTAAACCTGGTGCGTAATACCCTGGAAAAGACTGTAGGTTTTGTAGTCGAAGCTCCCGGGATTTCCGGCATTGCGAATAGCTTGTAGCGGTGCTGAAACCAGCAGGCGGCTGCCGTAACCTGCTCCTGGCGGAAAGGAATCTTTCCGGAAGTAAAGAATGATCTCTCCTGTTGCTTTTTTGCTGGCCCTGTTGTGATAGACAGCATCCACTGTAGCCAGTGCTTTGTAGGAATTGGCTTTTTCAACCAGGGGCTCCTGTAAAGTGACGGCCACAAAATCACCCTTTTGGTAATGGTGCCCTGCCCAGTGTGAGTGATTGCGGACATCGTTCAGCCAAACCACCACGCTCCCGCATGAAGCCACCAGTAGAGTCAGGGCAAAGCCCTGCAATGCACGGAGCCGGTAACGCAAACCTACAGTTGTAAAGCCAAATCCCACTACCAATAAAGCACTACAGGTAAATAAGAGCAGAATAGTTTTTAGCGGAACAGCCACATACCATTGCAGCAGGATGCCGGCTGCCAGTGCCAACAGCAGGCGAACAAATGGCGCTTTGTGCCAGATTCGTGCAGCCATCTACAAAAGGTAAGAAGCATTTTGCGCATCTGCAAGCAATGCACAGTTTATCTGCACAGGCTTTTCATTACAAAATGGGTGAAGAGGAGTACAGGGCAGTCTTTGCTACCTTCGTTGCCAATACGGTTGGTTATGTCACAGTTTATCATTGAAGGCATTGGCTACCTTGCTTCGCTGTTGCTGGCGCTTTCGCTGATAGCGGCCAACAACCTGCGGTTTCGCTGGCTCAACACAGGTGGCTGCCTTGCATTTATTGTATACGGCATAATGATTGGTGCCTTTCCGATTATTCTTACCAATGCACTTCTTTTTATCATCAATGTATTTGCACTGGTAAAAATCTACCGGAAAAAAGAAGATTTTGAGCTGCTGGAATTCAAGCCTGATGCCACGCTGATTGCCAAATTTCTTCGTTTCTACGAAGCCGATCTCAAGACCTATTTTCCTCACTTCCGGCTGGAAGAAAATAGCAATGATGTTCGTTTTGTGGTGCTGCGTAATATGGAACTGGCCAATGTGTTTGTGGCAACACCGACTGAAGACGGAACCGCTTTTGTCAAGTGCAATTACACCATACCAAAGTTTCGTGATTACAAAGTAGGCCGGTTTATTTTCGAGAAGGAACGTGAATATCTCCCGGCAAAAGGCATCCGTAAACTGGTATATACAGAAGTGGCCAATCCCGGTCACCGCGAATTCCTTGAACGAATGGGTTTCCGGAAGGAAGAAAATGAAAGTTCTATACACTGGGTTAAATATTTGGCATAACTGAATCTGGTGCAGCATCGGCTGTTGTTCGGTTGTCTAGGGCGATCTTTTTTCGAATGTTCCTTACATATTAAATGCTTGTTAAAGCAGTTTTGCTTCGTTGCGTTCTTTTGTCCACTGCCGCATATTCGTTTCTTAAATCAACTGTATATGAAAAAAAGTCTACTGATTGCATTGGCATGCTCGTTTCTGTTTTCGCTGACCGTTTCTGCGCAAATCACCAAAGGTTCCGTGCTATTGGGTGGAGGAATCAGTGGTGGTAAGGGTAAATCCGAGGGAAATAATGGCGAAGGCAAATCTTCAGGATTCTCTGTCTACCCGGCTTTTGGCGTTGCTGTCAAAGATAATGTTGTGATTGGCCTCCGGCTTTCCTATGCAAATTCAAGTTCGGAGTACAGTGATCCTAACAACCAGAACAGCCAGGACAACGAGAATTATGGAGCCGGCATATTTTACCGTCGCTATTTATCCTTAAGCCAGAAGTTTTTTCTGTTTGGTGAAGGTGCCGTTTATTATAACCGTGGCAAACAAGAATCATCGCAGCTAACATCAAAATCAACGCAGACAAGTAACAGCTTCGGTGTTAACTTTTACCCAGGCATTGCTTATGCCGTTTCTAAAAAAATACACCTGGAAGTGGGGTTGAATAACCTGCTGGATCTTTCGTACAACACAAGCAAATCAGAATATGTTTCCGGCAGTTCATCATTATCGTCTGAAGCCAGGAATTTTGGATTTGCCACCAATGTCAGTGCTTCGGCACCGCTTACGGTAGGCTTTAGGTTTGTGCTTGGCAAATAATATTGCCGTAGTGAAAAAGCCATTATAAAAAAGCTTTCCTGCTCTGTTACGGGAAGCTTTTTTCGTGTTATACCATAGCGTTTTCCGTCTTTGCCCTGAATTGCGGGAACACCATTCGTTTGTAAATAGCTGCCCTGTTGCATGGGAACATTCCTCCTTAAGCCGCAAGGCCTGGGTTGCATGAAAATATTCTGCCTTTTTAAACGTTATACAGGCAGGTCGGTTAAACGTACCGGCCACTTTGGTGTCACACCACTTCGCTAATCAAGTGTCATGCTTTCCAACCAGCTAAAAAACCAGCACCTTATGTGGCGGGCCGGCTTTGGTCCGGCGGCAAGTCAATTGAAGCAGTTGCAAACGCTCTCGCCACAGCAGCTTTTTAAAGCCTTGCAGCAGGCGTCTGCAAAATCACCGGCCTTTCTGGATGCTGCCGATGATTACCTCAAAGGATTGGTAAAAGGTATTCAGGAAGAAGGCATGCGCCAGTTGTTATCGGCAGAAGACAGGAGGGCTGTACAACAGCAAACAAGACAGGCTGTCCGCAACCTGAACCTGCTTTGGCTGGATGAGATGGTAAACACTACTGCACAACTGCGGGAGAAAATGGCTTTTTTCTGGCATGGACATTTTGCTTCCCGTAACCTCAACGTCTTTTATCAACAACAAATGCTGGATGTGATCCGCCAGCATGCCCTGGGTTCGTTCCGCGACCTGTTGCACAATGTTTCCAAGAGTGCAGCGATGTTGTTTTTCCTGAATGCACAGCAAAACCGCAAAGGTCGCCCAAACGAAAATTTTGCGCGGGAGGTGATGGAACTGTTTACACTGGGTCGGGGTCATTATACCGAGAATGATGTGAAAGAAGCGGCAAGGGCTTTTACCGGTTGGAGTGCTAACCCAAAAGGTGAATTTGTGTTCCGCAAATTTCAGCATGATAGCGGTGTAAAAACGGTTCTCAGCCGCAACGGGAATTTTGTAGGCGAAGATGTGCTGGACCTCCTGCTGGAGCAAGGCCAAACTGCCCGGTTCATCACTGAAAAGATCTACCGCTTTTTTGTCAATGATACCGTGGATAACGCAAAGGTAGATTGGCTGGCTGTACGCTTTTACCAAAGCGATTACAACATTAGCCAACTAATGGAAGACATTTTTACTGCTGATTGGTTTTATGATGAAAAAAACATTGGTAAAAAGATAAAAAGCCCGGTTGAATTGCTAGCGGGCATTCGCCGCATCTTGCCTATGGAAATTGAAAACAGCGAAGCGCAATTACTGGTGCAGAAACTCCTGGGACAAACCTTGTTCTATCCGCCCAACGTGGCAGGCTGGCCCGGTGGAAAAGCATGGATCGATTCGTCAACACTCCTGTTGCGCATGCGGTTACCGCAACTGATCAGCGATAACGATGACCTCAATATTCGTCCTAGGGCTGATGATGATCAAATGATGGGAAGGATAGAGGAAGGAAGCAGCAAAGCCACCGCTAAAAAAACAATGGGCCGCGTGGACAAACCGATACTGGCCACTATTGATTGGGGCAGGTATACCAACCATTTTGCTTCCACGCCACGGGAGGCCCTGGTGGATGAGATCAATGGTGTGCTGCTGCAGGCAAAACCTTCTTTCAGCAAAAGCCTTATTCAGCAGCATGCCGATAACAGCAGCCGCGAGGCTTTTGTACGAACGGCTACGCTGCAGATCATGTGTGCACCCGAGTATCAACTGTGTTAAGAGAAAGCTGTGAGCCATGCGCTGCGAGCAAAGGTTCACGTCTAAAAAAAATAATGACATGCTAATCAAACGCAGAGAGTTTATCCAGGTCGGTTCCCTTGCCACCGCTTCGTTGATGGTGCCTAAGTTTTTAAAAGCTTTCGAAGGTGGCGCTATGGTACCGCCGGGTAATAAAGTTGTGGTAGTGCTGCAGCTTAGTGGTGGGAATGACGGATTGAATACCGTTATTCCCGTTCGCAACGATATCTATTACCGTTCGCGGCCAAGACTGGGTATTCAGAAAGCAAAAGCGCTGTCCTTAACGGATGACGCAGGATTGCATCCGGCGCTGACAGCATTTGCCGATGCGTTTCATGAAGGGTCGTTAGGCGTATTAAATAACGTCGGGTATCCCAACCCAGACCGGTCTCATTTCCGCAGTATGGATATCTGGCATACGGCCAGCAAGAGCAGCGAATACCTGCACACCGGCTGGATTGGCCGCTACCTGGATGCACAGTGCAGGGGTTGCAATAAACCCACGCAGGCATTGGAGATTGATGATGTATTAAGTCTTGCACTGAAGGGTGAAAGTGAGAATGGACTGGCGTTGAAAGACCCCAAACGGTTGTATGGCACCAGCAATGAAAAATTCTTCAGGGATATTGCAGCCGGTCATGCCGATCATCATCATGAAGAGCCGGTAGACTACCTGTACAAAACTGTAGCCCGAACGCTTTCATCAGCCGATTACATTTTTAAGCAATCCCGGTTACATCCTTCCGCCGGTAGTTACCCCAATACGGAGCTGGGCAAAAGCCTTCAAACCATTGCTTCGCTGATCTTTTCCGAAATCAACACCAAGGTGTATTATGTTTCGCTGGGAAGCTTTGACACACATATTGCGCAGGAAGCGCAGCAACAGCGGTTATTCAAAGACATGAACGATGCCGTAGGTGCTTTTGTCAAAGACCTGAAAGCGAATAATCGTTTCAATGATGTTTTGTTTTTTACATTTTCTGAATTCGGCCGGCGTGTAGCGCAGAATGCCAGTGGCGGCACCGATCATGGCACAGCCAATAACATGTTCTTTCTCAGTGGTGGCTTGAAAGAAAAAGGCGTGTTGAATAGTTTGCCTGATCTTTCTGACCTTGATGACGGTGATCTGAAATTTAATGTTGATTTTAAAAACGTATATTCAACTATTCTTTCTAACTGGTTAGGCGCCGACGATAAAATGATCTTAGGCAATAACTACGAAAAACTGACATTCATCTGATAGATATGAAAAATATCAGTAAGTAAAAGGCCACCCGGAGGTGGCCTTACTTTATTTCAGTTGCATTCAATTAAGGATTCAGGTCGATCTGCTCACTTTCTTTCACACGGCTGGTGGCAATCTTATACAGAATAAACGCCAGCAGGCCAAAGAAAGCAACGCCCAGCCATTTGTAGCCTTCTGCTCCCAAACCATTGATAAGGGAATGTTCCGCATTTACTGTCTGCAGGCCGGCATTAGTTCTTTCAAAAGCTGCTAAAAAGGCCACAATCACACCCGCCAGCGCACCACCGGCCACAAGCCCGGTGGCAAACAGATTCCCCTTGCCCAAGTCTTCTTCTTCAGCTGCTGTTATTTGACCTTTTCGGCGCAGCCGCCATTCGGCAATGCCGCGGATAGCACCACCAATAAAGATGGGAAGTGTAGTGGATAGCGGCAGGTAGGTGCCCACCGCAAAGGAAAGTGATTTAATACCGCACAATTCCAAGGTAACGGCAATGAATACCCCAACCAACACAAACTGCCAGTCGAGTGTTTGCGACTGGATGCCTTTGATCAGCGTAGCCATCAACGTGCCTTGCGGGGCCGGGTACATTTCAGTACCGATGGCATGCTGAATACCTTGCCTGGCCATTTCTGCTGTTGGCGTATCCAGAATTTTTACCGTAGCACCGATAGCCAGCGAAGAAACCACCGCGCCTACAAACAGGGCCAGCTGCTGGTACTTTGGTGTTGCACCTACAATGTAGCCAGTCTTTAGATCCTGGGAAGTGGCACCTGCATTGGCGGCGGCAATACAGATCATGCCGCCCACTACCAGTGCCATGGGCTCGTAAATGCGGCCCGACCAACCAACAGCCAAAAAGATCAGGCAAGTGCCCATAATGGTAGCGATGGTCATTCCGGAAATAGGGTTATTGCTTGATCCGATTAAGCCTACAATGCGGGAAGAAACGGTAACGAAAAAAGCACCAAAGATGATAATGAGAATGCCCAGTAAAAGTTTGGCACCAATGCTTTGGCCCGGAATCAGGGTAGCAGGCATCAGGGCTACGCAGAGGATCAATATTAAACTTCCAAATCCAACAATTTTTATGGAGAGGTCCTTTTCGGTTCTTTTTACGCCTTCTTCATCTACGCCTTCCACGCCACTTTTTTTGATGGAACCAATACTGCTTTTAAAGGAAGAAATGATGGTAGGAATGGTTTTCAACAGGGTAATAAAACCCCCTGCCGCTACCGCACCGGCGCCGATAGAACGGATGTAGGCACGGTAGATGGCTGTTGTCCAGTCGCCAAAGTTTTGGTTGACGGGGTCCCATCCGCCCGGACCGCCTACAGTGGTGATGGTGGCCAGGTAACCCTGCTTCACCAGTTGCGCGGCAATTACATCGGCGGGTACCAATGATGCCAGTAGCGGAATCAGCACCAGCCAGCTTAACACGCCACCGGCTACCAGTACGCCGGCAATCCGCGGTCCGATAATGTAACCTACACCCAGGTATTCCGGTGTGATCTCACCACTGATCTTGGCCGAAGGAAAAAAGCGTTGTGTTTGTTGGGTCATAAATTCCGGTGCTTCGGCAATCACCCGAAATACTTTTTGCAACAGCGCATAGGCGCCGGCAACGCCCAATCCCAGAAAGGCTGTTCTGGCAATAGAACCGCCCTTTTCACCTGCCTTCAGCACCGAGGCACAGGCGGTACCTTCAGGGTAAGGCAGTATGCCGTGTTCTTTTACAATGAGGGAACGCCGCAGGGGAATCATCATCAGCGTTCCTAAAATGCCACCGAAGATGGCCAGCACCAGGATGGTGAAATAGTTGAAATAATCGGCGCTGGCCGCATCACTTAAAAACAAAAAACCAGGTAGGGTAAATACCACGCCTGCGGCGATACTTTCTCCGGCAGAACCGGTTGTTTGAATGATGTTGTTCTCGAGAATGGTGGTTTTTAAGAATGCTTTGCTGAGCGCTATCGCCAGTACCGCAATGGGAATGGAGGCACTAACGGTGAGGCCTGCCTTTAACGCCAGGTAAACGGTGGCAGCGCCAAAGATGATTCCAAAGATGGAACCGGTGACAATGGATTTGAGGGTAAATTCCGCGATCTTTTTTTCTGCAGGGATAAACGGTTTAAACGTGCTTTTTGCATCAGCCATAAAATGGTTTTGGTAAGGCTAAATGTATGAAGGAATCGTGAGTGGTGAGTGGTGAATGGTGAGTAGTGATTTTGCTCTAATGGAGCGTAGTCAAGACAACGGTTTCATACTTTTTACGTGTTCGATGGAAGGAATAAAAGCAGAATCGCTTTGGGCATTTCTGTAGCAGCCGCCAACGCCAGGTTGTATAAATGCTGTGTGCATAACTGTTCCTCTTTATTTTCGCTCTTTATCGCAATTGAAACATTTATACGATGAGCGAATTACCGGCTTCTCCCCGAAGAAAACTTTCTTTCACCGACCGTTCCCTGAAGGTCATTGAAAAGGTAGGCAATGCCTTGCCTGATCCGGCTACACTGTTTTTTTTATTAGCGGTGTTCATCATGCTGATCTCCTGGGGGGTGAGTGCTGCCGGGGTAAGTGTGGTTCACCCGGGTACAAAAGAAACGGTAACAGTAAAAAGCCTGCTTTCCCGGGAAGGACTTGATTTCATCCTCACCAGCATGGTGCGCAACTTCACCGGCTTTGCCCCCCTGGGAACGGTACTTGTGGCGTTGTTGGGTATTGGTATTGCCGAAGGTTCCGGCCTGATTGGAACTGTTATGCGCAAGCTTGTTTCAAGTGCTCCGCGTAAGCTGATTACGGTAGTGGTGGTTTTTGCCGGGGTGCTTTCCAATACCGCCAGCGAAGTGGGTTATGTGCTGCTGGTGCCCCTGGCTGCAGTTATTTTCCTTGCCTATGGCCGACATCCTATTGCTGGATTGGCCGCCGCTTTTGCCGGCGTCAGCGGGGGCTATTCTGCCAACCTTTTTTTAGGAACGGTTGATCCCCTGTTATCCGGTTTGTCGCAGGAAGCAGCCCGCATCATCAACCCGGCATATGCCGTCAACCCGGCCTGTAACTACTACTTTATGGCGGCATCTACATTTTTAGTAACCATACTAGGAACATGGATCACCGAAAAATTTGTTGAGCCACGACTTGGAAAATACACCGGCGACGAAAAGGCCGAAGAGATCAGGAAGTTAACACCCGCAGAACGGAGAGGCTTGTGGTACGCCATCTTTACGATTCTCTTTATCATGGCGCTCCTGCTTTGGGGCCTGTTGCCGGAAAATGGTTACCTGCGTGATGCAAAAACAGGCGAGATCCTGCATTCACCTTTTATGTCGGGTATCGTGGCCATTCTATTTCTGGTGGCAGCATTGGCGGGGATTGCCTATGGCATTGGTGCGGGCACTATCAAATCGGACAGGGATGTGGTAAAAGGTATGTCGAAATCGATGCAGACCCTGGGTTCCTATATTGTGCTGGTGTTTTTTGCCGCGCAGTTTGTGGCTTATTTCAACTGGACAAACCTTGGCCTGGTGGTGGCCGTTAACGGTGCCAGTGCGTTAAGTGCTGCCAATCTTGGCACCATTCCCACCATGATTCTTTTTATCCTGCTTACATCCACCATTAACCTGATCATGGGAAGCGCATCGGCCAAGTGGGCTATCATGGCGCCTGTGTTTATACCCATGTTTATGCTGCTGGGGTATTCACCCGAATTTACCCAACTGGCTTACCGCATTGGTGACAGCGTGACCAACATTATTTCACCCATGATGTCTTATTTCGCCCTGATCGTTGCCTTTATCCAGCGGTACGATAAATCGGCAGGCCTAGGTTCGATGGTATCGCTGATGTTGCCCTACAGCCTTGTATTTTTAATTGGCTGGGTGATCTTTTTTATCATCTGGTACCTGACGGGATTGCCCATTGGTCCGGGTGCCGGCATTTACTACAATGCAGGCTGATAAAAAAGAGGCTGTCAATCTATTTGACAGCCTCTTTTTGCATTAGTAAGCAAAGGTTTTATTTTCCTGCGTTCATCATTGTTTGCAGCTTACGGGTGATAAGGAATAAAATGATTGACGCTGCACCCGCCATAAACACAAACAACATAAAGAAATCGTAGTTGTCACGCATGTTGTAACCCAGGAAAGAAGTAGTTCTTCCTTCCGATGGATAGAGTGCACTCAGCACACCAGCCAGTTTGTTGGCGGCTGCATTGGCCAGGAACCAGACGGCCATCAGCAGCGAAGCAAATTTCAATGGTGCCAGTTTGTTTACCAGCGAAAGCCCAATTGGTGATAAACAAAGCTCACCCCAGGTATGCAGGGCATACATACCTATGAGCCAGATCATGCTTACCCGTGTGGTGGCCGAAACATCTTTCACCCCAAAAGCAATCCACAGGTAGCCCAGTGCCAGCAGGAAAAGACCAATGGCCATCTTGGTAGGCGCACTGGGTTCCCGCCTTCCCAGTTTCAGCCACAGCCAAGCAAACACCGGTGCAAAAAGAATAACAAAAAAGGAATTGAGCGACTGGAAGGTACTGGCAGGAACTTCGTCCAGGATCAAACTGGCCTGGCCACCTGTTGCCAGCGAGTAGATTACCCAGGCTGTGCCGAGTACCAGGATAAGGATGATGATCTGTACGCCATTCAGAAGTGACTTGTCATTTGCCGAAAGGTTCTTCACCGCCTTGCGCCATAAGCTGAGGAAGAAAACAATCAGCGCTACCAGTATGGCGTAAATAACGTACAGGGAAATATTCCAGTTGATGGTTCTATCGGTTTGCCGGTCGGCAAAAAGCGTAAGGGAGGCACCGGCCTGCTCAAATGCCGACCAGAAAAACACGACGAAAAATGCCACAATAAAGATGACGCCGATACGCTGTTTTTCGGGACCGGTAAGCGATTTATCGGAAAACAGAATAAAGGCAATGAACAACACAGCACCCAATAACAGGTAAGAAAGAAAGCTGAACTGCGTGGCATCTACATACAACAGTCCAATGGCCACTGCTGAAAATAACAGGAGGCCGCCAATAATGAAAGCAGGGTTCTGCCATTGTTTGGGAGCATTGGCTGCCGGTTCACCCAAGGCCACGCCTTGCGGGTCGCGGATGTATTTATCCTGGTAAACCTTTTGAACGACTACACTGAGCAGCATGCCGATACCGGCCACCAAGAAAGCCCACTTAAAATCAGCGGGGTTGCCGGTGTCGCCCACAATACCGCAGATCAGTGGCCCTAGCATACCGCCTACGTTAATACCCATGTAGAAGATCGTGTAAGCCGGGTCAATTCGCCGGTCGCCTTTGGGATACAATTGCCCTACCAGTGAAGAGATATTGGGCTTAAAAAAGCCATTACCAGCGATCATAAAGCCAAGGCCGGAGAAAAAGAAAAATGTAGAGAGGGCGGACGAACTGTCGTACAGCGATCCGCAAAAGAATAGCAGGAACTCGCCAATGGCCATCAGCAAACCGCCAATAATGATGGAACGCTTGCTGCCCCAGTAGCGGTCGGCAATATAGCCACCAATCAGCGGCGTCAGGTATACAAGACCGGTATAGCTACCGTAAAGATTCGAGGCGAAGGCGTCGTCAAAAAGCAGGGCCTTGGTCATGAACAGGATGAGAATGGCCCGCATGCCATAGTAGTTAAAGCGTTCCCACATCTCTGTGGCAAACAGCACATACAGTCCTTTCGGGTGACCTTTCGGGGCATCCGAAAAGTCCGTTCTGATTTCATCGGAGGCTTTTATTTCCGGCATAAGTGATGAATTGATGATAAATATTCTTCGAAAAAGATAAAGTGCTCAAAATACGCGAATTTATATTTCAAAACGGTCTTGCCCATTTGTACCGATATTCGCACCGCATCATAGGTAACCTGTTATGAATATTCTTTTGTTGGGTTCCGGCGGAAGGGAACATGCCCTGGCCTGGAAGATTTCGCAGAGCAAGCATTGCTCCAAACTGTTGATTGCACCCGGTAATGCGGGTACGGCACAATGTGGGCTTAACGTTTCGTTTGCAGCAACGGATTTCGATGCCATTAAAAAATGCTGCGTGGAAGAAGATATCGCCATGGTGGTGATTGGCCCTGAAGAACCCTTGGTAAAAGGTCTGGTTGATTTTATCAATAAAGAATTTGATGCAAAGGTGCTTGTGATCGGTCCTTCGGGGGAAGCTGCGCAGCTGGAAGGCAGCAAGGCCTATGCAAAAGCCTTTATGCAGCGGCATAACATTCCCACGGCAGCGTACAAAGAATTTACGTCGGATAACTTCGAAGAAGGCATTTCTTACCTGCAACAACACAGTCTGCCTATTGTATTAAAAGCAGATGGCCTGGCAGCGGGCAAAGGTGTTATCATCTCGCAAAGCCAGGAAGAAGCGGTTGAAGAATTTACAGCGATGATCCGTCATACCAAATTTGGTGAGGCCAGCAAAAAAGTAGTGGTAGAAGAATTCCTTTCAGGTATCGAGCTATCGGTGTTTGCATTAACGGATGGAAAAAATTATGTGTTGCTGCCCGAAGCGAAAGATTACAAACGCATTGGCGAAGGCGATACAGGGTTGAACACCGGTGGCATGGGTGCGGTAAGCCCGGTGCCATTTGCAGACGAAGCCTTTATGCAAAAAGTAATCTCTAAAATTGTAGAACCCACTATTGCTGGTTTTGAAAAGGATGGGTTGAATTATAAAGGCTTTGTATTTTTTGGGTTGATTAGAGTAGGAGAGGAGCCGCTTGTGATTGAATACAACTGCCGTATGGGTGATCCTGAGACCGAAGTGGTGATGCCCCGCATCAAGAGTGATTTGGTGGAGTTATTAACGGCCACTGCAAAAGGTGAATTGAATGGTCTTGCAATAGAAAAAGATCATCGCCATGCTACAACGGTTGTGGCCGTGAGCGGCGGTTATCCGGGTGATTACAAAAAAGGATTTGAGATGACAGGGCTGGATCAGCAAGCGGATACGCTTCTTTTTCACATGGGTACAAAAGAAACCGGTGGCAAAGTGGTAACCAGTGGTGGCCGTGTAATCTGTGCAACAGCTTTGGATGAAAGCCTGCAGGGCGCCATTACCAAGAGCAAAAAAGCAATCGAGCAAGTACAGTTTGAAGGAAAATATTTCCGGCGGGATATTGGATTTGAATTCGGCCCTTTGTCTCCCGGTGAAGGAGCCTAAAAAGGAGGGCCTTCCCTGCTGCTTGGAGTCCCATTTTCAAAGTCAAAAATTGTAGTAAGGCATGTCTGAAAATAAAAAGGAAAACAACCACCTAAGTGCCCCCACCGGGGGACAAGGGGCCGGGGATGTTCATTACCACGATTACCTGCAGCTGGACAAAATTCTTGGCGCACAGCTTCCGGAAAGCGATAAATGCAATGCATCGGCGCACGATGAGATGCTGTTCATCATCATTCATCAAACCTATGAGCTTTGGTTTAAGCAACTGCACTACGAAGTAGATTCGTTGCATGCCATCATGCGCAAACCTTCTCTTAATGATAATTCACCCGAGCTGCAAACGGTTGTTCACCGGCTGCACCGGATGGGTGTGATCCTGCGTGTGCTGGTGCTCCAGATTGACATCCTTGAAACGATGACACCCATGGACTTCCTTGACTTCCGCGACATGCTTCGACCTGCATCAGGCTTTCAAAGCTGGCAGTTCAAGCTGCTGGAAGCAAAGCTGGGACTGAAGTTTGAATACAGGCACGGAAAGGAATATTACACATCGCAATTAAGACAGGAGCATATTGATGTCATTAAAAAGGCAGAAAGCGAACATTCTTTTTTGCAACTGGTAAATGACTGGCTGGAAAGAATGCCGTTTTTCGATAACAAAGCGCTGTGGGTGAATTTTTCACACGAAGATTTTTGGACAGCATACAAAGAAGCCTATTCCAACAGCCTTGCCGAAGCGGAGAAGAATAATATAGAAGCTTTTGATGAAGTCTTCTTTCAGCAACGCGAAAGTCATTACACCTTCTCTGCCAAAGCCAATCGTGCAGCCTTGTTTATTATGTTGTACCGCGGCTACCCGCTGCTACAATTGCCTTTTCAACTTCTCAACAACTTGCTGGACATCGACGAACAACTGAGTACCTGGCGACACCGCCACATGAACATGGTGCATCGCATGATCGGTACCCGTATCGGCACTGGTGGCAGCAGCGGCAAAGATTACCTGAAATCGGCCGCCGACAAGCATTACATCTTCAAAGAAATTGCGCAGCTCACATCATTTTTAATAGAGCGCAGACGGTTGCCCCATTTGCCAAAAGCAGTAGAAAGAAAGTTGGGATTTGCGGTAGAAGACTAATGCTTATTTGTTATTCAACTTATGAAGTGGTTTTCAAACTATTCCCAATATCCATCATCGGGGAATGAGAATAATAAGGGCAAGCACAATAAGCTCCCATGTGAGAATATTGTACAGTTAAAGCGAGGCTATTTCCCCGCAGCCTTCCCCTTGTGCATGGGTGTTTTGATGTCGTGGTAAAACAAGAATGTCCAGCCTTCCTCATTGCCACGTTCCCACCATTCCATGCGCAACTGCATGGCCTTTTCCGGTTCAAAATCATACTTGGTCTTGTACCGTACTTTCATTTGTTGTAATTGCGGGGCTACATCACCGCCAAAGAAAATGGTTTCATTTCCCTCTTTGATCCAGAACACCTGGTGGTGCGGCGAGTGCCCTCCCGTGTGTTCGTAATGGATATAATCATCAATCACACCTTTGTCGTCGTGCATAAAATGCACCTGGTGCGAATGCAGCAGCGGTTCTATTTCATCGGGCAAAAAAGAAGGTGCGCCGGTCTGCCAGGCAAAATCCAGTTCACGTTTTTGGAGGTAATATTCCGCATTGGGAAAGTTCATCACGTCGCCTCCGCCAAAGCGTGAAGGTGAAGGGTTGGCCACTCCGCCAGCATGGTCTTTGTGCAGGTGCGAAAGCAGCACCTTTGTCACTTGCTCTGGTTGATAACCAGCCTTGCGAATGTTCCCGTGTATCTGTAGTTTGCCATGCGAATCAAAAAAGCCAAGGCCTGCATCCAGCAGCAGAATGTCTTTTGATGTGATCACGAGAAAAGGTTGGATCTCCACCAGTAAACTGCCGCGGCTGCGTTCATTCAGTACGTCTGTTTCTTCGTTAAAAGGAACAAAGAGTTTTGTCTTGTCAATTGTAAAGCTGCCTTCGGAAAGCGGGATAATCTTCAGGCCTCCCTGACCCTCCAAGGGTGGAGTTGCACCCGCACGGGCCTCTCCCTGCGAAGGATTTGTATTTTGTTTGTTGTTATCCTCTGTTGTCATTGCAAAAAATAGTGTACGAAGGTAAGGCAGTTTCCGCAGGGGAAACCTGAAGGATCTCTTCCAATCTTCGCAAACACCTGCTGCACCTACCAAAACAAAAAGCCCCATCAAATGAATGACAGAGGCTAAAAATATATCATGCAAAAGCAAGGGCCTGCGCTTGGGACTCCCATCCACCGGAGGGCAGGGGGGAGTCCACCTTACCGCAACACCATCTGCCTGTCGGCATCCAGTCTAACCAGGATGAAAAGCATAATCGAAAAGGTGAGCAGCGATGTACCACCATAGCTGATGAACGGCAGCGGTATCCCAATCACCGGCGCCAGGCCTATGGTCATACAAATGTTGATGACAATATGAAAAAAGAACACGGCTGCTACGCCGTAGGCATAACACCGGCTGAACACACTTCGCTGTCGTTCGGCAGCGGCAATAATCCGAAACAGGAGTAAAACATAGATAAGCACAACAATGGTAGTGCCTACAAAGCCAAAGCCTTCGCCAATGGTACAAAAGATAAAATCGGTCCGTTGCTCGGGCACAAAATCATAGCGTGTTTGAGTGCCTTTGAGGAGGCCTTTGCCAATGACGCCACCCGAGCCAATAGCAATCTTTGATTGCTTTACGTTGTAATCGGTGTCTTTGGGCTTGCCGGCTGCAATTTGTGCATATTCTTTTTTATGTGCCTGTATGTATTCAAGCGGCACTTCGCGGCCCACGGTGCTATAGATGCGCTCTACCTGGTAGAGCTTCAGCATATTTTTAAAAAAGTACGGCACGCCTATGCCGGCAAACGCCATTGTCAGTAACCAGATTACTACCACCGGAATCAGGGATGAAAACCGTCGCCGTTTGCGCTGGTACACCACAAAACCAATGATGGCTGCCAGTACCGTAAACACGATCATGAGCACTTCGGTTTCCATCAGCAGTGTACACACCACGATGATTCCAATGGTGGCGCCTACCGTGAGGATGGTGGAAGGCAAACCCTCGCGGTACATAACCAGGAAGAACGAAAAGTAAACAAGGGCCAGCCCGGTTTCGCTTTGCATCAGGGTCATCACCGCAGGCAGTAGGGCAATGGCGGCAGCAATCAGTTGCGAACGGGTTTTGCTAAAATCCATGTTGGGCAGCGAAAGGTATTTGGCCAGGGCAAGGCACACAAATACCTTGCACAGTTCTGCCGGCTGAAACTGGAAGCTTCCAAAGCGGATAATCGACTCGGTACCTTTTACCCGGGAGTGAAAGGGAAAAACCAGCAGCAAAAGCACAATGCCCAAGGCATAAAACAGGTTGGCTGTGGCCGGGAAAAACTTACTGTCGGTAAGCAGGATGAAAATGCCCAGCACTGCAGCAATAAAAAAATAAAGAAGCTGTTTGCTGTAATCGGTCTGAAAGGCAAAGAAGGATGCCACCATCGGGTCGCCATCTTTATACGTCACGCCAAAGATGGCCATGATACCAATGCCCACCAGCAACAGGTAAATCCAGATAAAGCTCCAGTCGATGTTTCGGGAGAAACCACTTTCTTTCCTCGCCATTATGCTACACTCCTTCTTTTTTTACCATTCCTGTCATCCCACAGTTCATTGCGGTGCCAGAATACAGTCTGGTCCTGTTCGCGGTTGGCAGGCGTTTCTTTCCTCCCTGCTACCCGTCTTTCGGGGGCGGGTGTGGTAGGTCGCGCCGTATCCTTTTTAGCTGGTGTTACGTTCCCGCGGAGGTATTTTTTAATGTAGTTGCTGTCTTTGGTCAGGTTGAAATAATACCGGGCCCGTAAAGAGTCCTCAATGTATTGTTTTACCTTCAGGATGCTTGGCATCAGGTCACGCTGTGCAAAAGCATCTGCTTTTTTCTGGCTGGCTGTGCTAAGGGTATCGTTCAGGTATTTTTCAATCATCAGCGAGGCAATGGGGCCGGCCGCTGTTGAACCGTAGCCGGCATTCTCCACTACTACGGCAATTGCAATCTTCGGATTTTCCCGCGGGGCAAACGCCACGAACATCGAGTTCTCGTTCAATTCCACTTTCTTGCCACGGAGCATGGTGAAGTTTTGTGCCGTACCCGTTTTGGCGCAGATATTTACACCCGGAATGGCAGCACTGCGGGCCGTACCACTGGTAACCACATCCTGCATACCGGCCATGACAATGTTAAATGCCGAATCGGAGATGTGCGTCAGCACATCGTGCCGGACTTTGTAAGGCTGCAGAACCGTATCGGTTTCCTCTTTGTCAATGCTTTTTACAAAATGTGGAGTATAGTAATAGCCTTTGTTGGCAATAATGCACATAGCATTGGCCAGCTGCAGCGGCGTAGATGTCATCATATCCTGCCCGATACCCAGCGTAAGGTTGGTGCAGGAGTTCCAGGAGTTACGGTACACCCGGTTGTAAACGGCTGTATCGGGAATGTTACCCTTGTCTTCGCTCGGCAGGTCGATACCCAGGCGCAGGCCCAGGCCAAAAGCATTCATATATTCTTTCCATTTATGATAACCGTTCTTTACACCACCGTATTTAGGATTGTCGGCTACCATGCGGTAGATGTGTACAAAATAAGAGTTGCAGGAGTTGGCAATGGCCCGGCGCAGGTCGGCTGCGTGACCCCCACCGGCATGGGTACAGGCAGGTTTACCGTGGCCACAGGCATAATAACGGCCGCCGCAGGGGTAGCCAAATGAGGGAGTAATCAGGCGTTCATCCAATGCCACCAGAGCACCCAAGGGTTTGAAAGTTGAACCCGGCGGATACTGTCCTTTGATGGCACGGTTCAGCAGGGGACCAGATACATCCAGCACAAACTTGCCATACGTTTTTTTAAATTCCGGGCCGGTAAGCTGATTGGGATTAAAATTCGGACCTGACACCATGCTAAGAATACCACCTGTTTTAGGTTCGATGGCGACAATGGCACCCACTTTATTCTGCATCAGCTTTTCAGCCAACTGCTGCAGTTCCACATCCACGTACGTGTGCAGGCCACGGCCGGCAATCGGCTGCTCATCCAGTTCTCCGTTTTCAAACCGACCCACCAGTTTATTACGGTTGTCTTTAATGAGGTATTGCACACCCCGCTGACCCATCAACACTTTCTCGTAGGTAGATTCAAGCCCTGTACGGCCTACATAGTCGCCCATCTGGTAAAACCCTTCCGAGCGGGCAATGATGGCCGAATCCACTTCGCCGATATAGCCGACAAAATGCCCGCCCACCCCTTCGGGGTAAATACGTACTGGGCGGTCCTGCAGGTAAAAGCCCTTGCCCAGTCGCCAGCTGTTCTCCTCCAGCCGGGCATGTTTTTCCGGCGTCAGCAGGCTTTCAAAAGCAGAGGGGCGGGAACGGCCGTTTTTAATAATGGCGTTCAGCATGCGGGCTTTGAACTCAGCGGTATCAATATCCAGCAACTGGCAGATGTAAGCCGTATCTACGCCACGGGCTTCGGATGGCACAACCATAAGGTCGGTCATCTGCGTGTTTGTGACAATGGCTTTTCCCTTGCGGTCGTAAATAATTCCGCGGGCCGGGTAAACAATTTTTTTGAAAACGGCGTTTTCCTGCGCCAGCCGCTGATACTTACTGCTCATCACTTGCAGGGTGAACAACCGTATCAGGATGATAAGAAAGACAACGGCGAAAATGATGCGGACAATGTAGCTTCTCGATTGTGTGAAAACAGACATAGGTATTGAAAAGGCTTAGCCGGAATGGGAAGGCAGCTGCATTACAAAAATGCTGAACCTTTACCATAAGGCAAAAGGAGAAGGAAAAGAATTAATAAATATTTCGCACAGATGAAGGAAGTTTCAAGGCTTGCAGTTCAACATTCACAGACAAAGCCAATATAAATGAGGTTAGTCATAAGAGAAAAGTGGTCACATTTTAATGCTTCTTTTCTCTGCGCCCTTGTGCGAAAAACAAAAAATCCCGCTGCTGGCGGGATTTTCACTATTGTATACATAAACAATTACCAAATGCGGATGCGCTTATCCGGAGCAACATACAGCTTGTTTCCGGGTTGTACATTGAAGGCTGTGTACCAGGCATCAATGTTTACCACAGCTCCATTGGTGCGGTACATGCCGGGTGAGTGCGGATCGGTCAGCACCTGCTGGGCCTGTGCCTCGGGCAGCATGTTGATGCGCCAGATCTGCGCCCAGCTCAGGAAAAAGCGTTGTGCCGGGGTAAAACCATCGATTTTTTTACCCTCTCTGAACTGTTTTGTTTTGGTAAAGGCATCGTAGGCAATACTCAAACCGCCAATATCGGCAATGTTCTCACCAAGGGTCAGGCGGCCGTTTACATGCAGTGTATCCAGTACGGTATAAGCATTGTATTGGGCCACTACCTGATCAGCCTTCGCCTTAAACTTAGCCTGATCTTCTTTCGTCCACCAGTTTTCCAGGTTACCGCTAGCGGCGTATTGTGCACCCTGGTCGTCAAAGCCGTGGGTCATTTCATGACCGATCACCGAACCAATTCCGCCGTAGATCACCGCATCATCGGCACCAAAATCAAAGAAGGGGAACTGCAGGATACCGGCCGGGAAGGCGATCTCGTTGTTCACCGGGTTGTAATAAGCGTTGATGGTGGGTGGTGTCATGCCCCACTCTGTTTTATCCACCGGTTTGCCCAGGCGGTTCGTCATATAATTATAACTCCAAACCGACGTGCTGCGCAGGTTGCCCACGAAATCATCCCCGCTGATGGTCACTCCCTGGTAGTCTTTCCAAACATCGGGGTAAGCAATCTTTTTGCTGAAGGAATTGAGCTTTTGCAGGGCTCTTTGCTTGGTCACCTCGCTCATCCAATCCAGCTTTTTAATGCGGTCGGCAAAGGTTTGCTGCAGGTTGTTCACCATCTCCAGCATCCGGGTTTTGGCTTCACCCTTGAAATATTTCTGCACATAGAGTTGACCCAGCAGGTCGCCCAGGCGTTGATCAATAAGGCTGCTCATGCGCTGCCAGCGGGGTGTTTGTTCTTTCTGACCAGTCAGCACCTGCGTCAGCCGGAAATCTTCAGCCACAAATGCACTGCTCAGGTAGGGTGCGGCATTGCGTAAAACGTTCCAGCGCAGGTAAGCTTTCCAGTCCTGGAGCGGCAGGGCACCCAGAAGAATGTCTGCTGTTTTCAGGAAAGAAGGATTGGTCACCAGGATGCTGTCCACACCTTTTACGTTCATTTGGGCTAATAACGAAGACCAGTTCATACCGCTGGTTTGAGCCGATAGGTCTTTCACAGCAAACTTGTTGTAGGTCTTATAGGGGTCCCGCATTTCTACGCGGCTCATCTGCGCTTTGGCCAAAGCGGTTTCAATGCGCATGATGGCATCGGCACTGTAGGCAGCCGTTGCAGCATTTTCGCCCACCAGCGAAAACATACGTTCCAGGTGATCGCGGTAAGCTTTGCGGATGGTCGTGCTGCGGGCATCGTCTTTCAGGTAATAGTCACGGTCGGGGAGAGAGGTTCCACCTTGGCCCAGTTGTACAATATACTGTGTAACATTCTTTCGGTCTTGCGCCACAAACATGCCGAACAGGGGAGAAGAAATGCCTTTGGTGCGAAGGGTAGCCACTTCGTTTAAAACCTGTTGTTTGTCGGTTATGGCTGCCAGGCGGTCCAGTTCGCTTTTGATGGGTTGATAGCCACGGGCTTCAATGGCGGCAGAGTCCATGCCACTGCGATAAAAATCACCGATCATTTGTGTGAGGCGGTCGCCTTTTTTACTTTTGGCAGCTTCTTCCAGCAGGGAGCGCAGGCGTTGGGAGCTTTCTTCCCGCAGCACATGAAAGGATCCCCAGCTTGTTTTAGAGGCCGGGATGGCATTTTTCTTTAACCAGCCGCCATTGGCGTAGAGGTAAAAGTTATCGCCGGGTTTTACGGAGAGATCCATGTTGGCCGGATCGATGTACTTAGGTTTTTTTTCATCAGAGAAGGCAAAAGCCGCTGTAGCAACGGAACCAACGAAAAGTGCTTTGAACAGTGTCCTCATGTGTCGTTATTCGTTTTTAGGGTTACGAAGTTACAAAGACGGCAGGCTGAGAAAGAATTGAAAACCAAATAAAGTGTAAAGGCTTCTTCGGTATTGGATACATTTGTGGATCATTAACATCATGCGGACTGTAACGGCTTTTTTCCTCTTCGGGATGCTGGTGGCTTCCTGCGGTACTTCCCGACAATTGCAGCAAGCAGCACAATCATCCCTGCTTAACGATGCCGCGCTGAAAACAGCACATGTGGGCATCAGCATTTATGAGCCAGCCACCGGTAAGTGGTGGTACAACCACCAAGGCGACAAGTATTTTGTGCCCGCCAGCAATACCAAGATCCTTACCGCCTACGCAGCCATGAAGTACCTGGGCGACAGCCTTGTGGCAGCCCGTTATGCGGTGGATGAAGAAGGTCGTTTGCGCATTTTTCCTTCTGGCGATCCTACACTTCTCCATCCCGAGTTCCGGCACCAGCCGCTGTTCGAAAAAATGAAAGGCTTTACAACGGTTTTGTGGAGCACAGATGCCTGGCGGGACCAGCGGTGGGGGAGCGGCTGGTCGTGGAATGATTACGATGCGGCTTACATGGCTGAACGGTCACCTTTGCCGGTGTACGGGAACGTAGCCAGTTTTTCTTTGGCCAGAGATACGTTGAAGGTGGTTCCGTCCACCGCACCGGTTAGCGCTTCGGCAGCACTGGGGTTTAACCCTGCTACCCGGTATATGGAAACAAAATTATTTACAGTAGACAGAGGTTTGGACGGCGATACGTTTTACCTCCGTCCGGCAACCACCACATTTTCAAAAGCATCTATTCCCCTCCGCATGGATGCAGGATTGGTTTCGGCCTTGCTGGAAGATACGCTGAAGGCCGAGGTAGTACCGTTTTCTGTAGCTCCCGGTTATTCGTACGCACCGCAAACAGCTGTGTTGTATTCACAGCCTATCGATTCGCTCCTTAAACCGCTCATGCATCGCTCCGATAATTTTTTTGCCGAGCAGGCCCTCCTGATGGTGAGCAACCAGGTGCTGGGTTATATGCGTGATGCCGCAATTATCGATACCATCCTGAAGACGGATTTAGGCGATTTGCCGCAAAAGCCTCGCTGGGCTGATGGTTCGGGACTGAGCCGCTACAACCTGTTTACGCCGCAGAGTTTTGTGGCGATTTTAGATAAAATGAAAACAGAATTCGGGATGAACCGCATCCGGGAAATTTTTCCTACCGGGAATGAGGGCACCCTATCCAATTTTTATAAGCGGGACAGCACTTTTCTTTATGCCAAAACCGGTACGCTTTCCGGTGTAGTGGCCCTCAGCGGCTTTTTAACCACGGCCAGTGGCAAAGAGTTGATATTCTCGGTTCTGGTTAATAATCACCAGTCAACGTCAGTCCGCATCCGGCGGGCGGTGGAGGCGTTTCTGCAAAAGCTCCGGCAAAACAATTGACCTTTGCCGGCGCAAAACGGTAAATAGGGCCCACTGGCCGTTTTTCTTGTTTGTTTATCGAATCTTTTGCACCACCTTTGCACACAATTAAAATTTAAATCCAAGAAAAGCAGTATGGGACTTTTTAACTGGTTTACACAGGAGATTGCGATTGACCTGGGTACTGCAAATACGCTCATTATCCATAATGATGAGGTGGTGGTGAATGAACCTTCGATTGTAGCCCTCAACAGAAATAATCCTAAGGAAGTACTGGCCGTTGGCAAACGGGCCCTGATGATGCACGAAAAAACCCACGAAAGCATAAAAACAATCCGTCCGCTGAAAGATGGTGTGATTGCCGATTTTAATGCTGCCGAGCTGATGCTGCGGGAGATGATTAAACTGGTTTATCCCAAAAAACCGCTTTTCCCACCAAGCTGGCGCATGATGATCTGTATTCCTTCCAGTATCACCGAGGTTGAAAAACGTGCCGTTCGCGACAGTGCCGAGCAGGCCGGTGCCAAAGAAGTGTACCTGATTCATGAGCCCATGGCAGCTGCCCTTGGTATTGGTATCGACGTGGAAGAACCTGTTGGTAATATGATTATTGATATTGGTGGTGGTACCACCGGCATTACAGTAATTGCCCTTGCCGGTATCGTCTGCGACCAGTCGATCCGCATTGCCGGTGATGAATTTACCGCTGATATCATGGAAGCCCTTCGCCGGTACCATAGCCTTTTGATTGGTGAACGTACTGCAGAGCAGATCAAGATACAGATTGGTGCTGCGATGAAAGACCTCGACAGTCCGCCCGATGATATTCCCGTGAATGGTCGTGACCTGGTAACCGGTATCCCCAAACAGATCATGGTAAGCTACCAGGAAATTGCCGAGGCGCTGGATAAGAGCATCTTTAAAATTGAAGAGGCGATCCTGAAAGCCCTGGAGCAAACACCGCCTGAGCTCGCAGCGGATATCTACCGCCGCGGATTGTACCTCACCGGTGGTGGTGCCCTGCTGAAAGGCCTTGACAAGCGCCTGAGCCAAAAAATCAAACTTCCGGTTCACGTAGCCGATGACCCGCTGAAAAGTGTTGTTCGCGGTACGGGACTGGCCCTGAAAAATTACGATCGATACCCGTTTGTAATGAGATAAAGTCAAGCCATGAGCTTTGAGCTATGAGCTGCGAGCAGAAATCCAAAGCTCACGGCTCACGGCTCACAGCTCAAAGCTTCCTCCCCCCATGCTTAACATCTTTGCATTTCTTCGCCGGTACTTTACATTTATCACCTTTGTAGTGTTACAGGCAATCTCGCTTTGGATGCTGTTTAACTACAACCGCTTCCACCGGGCTGCCTTTTTAGGTGTGGCCTCCGAACTCACAGGAAGCATTAATGCACAGGTGGATAAGCTGGACGATTATTTTCACCAGGGAGAAGAAGCAAGGCGGGTGCATCGCATGAACGATTCACTAATGAACCTCCTGCAAGCCAACTTTACTGTTCCTGATACTGGTGTGCAGGCCAGGATAGATACGCTCCGTTTTGATACCACACGTGCTGTTCGCCGTTATCTCTGGCGGGATGCGAAAGTGGTGTACAATACCGTCAGTTCGGAGCAAAATTATATCCAGTTGAACCGGGGCAGTAACTACGGCATCCGGGACGAAATGGCGGTGTTAAGCTCCACCGGCGCCGTGGTAGGTGTGGTGGTGAACGTGAGTCCTAACTTCAGCCAGGTGATGAGCCTTTTGCATATACAAAGCTCGGTGAGTGCTGCCCACCAGCGGAGTGGTACCTTGGGTAAGGTGGAATGGGATGCCAAAGATCCTCGTTTTGTGCTGCTGAAAGGTATTTCGCGAAGCGTGGAAGTAAAAGTAGGCGACTCGGTGGTTACCAGCCGGTACTCGTACAATTTTCCGCCCAATTACCTGATCGGAACTGTTAGTCAAATCACCAATGACCCGACCACCGGTTTTTATTTGATGAAAGTAAAAACGGCTGTCAACTTCTCTACCCTGCAACAGGTGTTTGTGGTGGAGAACCTGATGCGGGAGGAACAATTAAAACTGGCGGCTGACACGGAAAAGAAACTGGAACAACAAAAAAGAGGACAACGGTGAGCGACCTGGTAAGAAATAGTATACGGCTGATTATGTTTTTGCTGGTACAGGTTTTTGTGCTGAACAAGATCCCTTTCCTGCACCAGTTTGTTGTGCCTTACCTCTACTTCCTTTTCATTCTCTGGCTGCCGTTTTCCATTTCCCGGACAGGGCTGCTTGTGATTGGTTTTTTCACCGGTTTGCTCCTCGATTATTTTATGTGGCAACCCGGCCTGCATGCTGCGGCCTGCGTTTTGGTGGCCTATATACGGCCATTTATGATCACTCTGCTGATTCCAAAAGACATCCAGGAATTCAACTATCATGAACCCTCACCCAAAGCCATGGGCTGGGCGCCGTATAGTGTATATGCGCTGGTGCTGACATTTGTACACCATCTTTACCTGACGTTGCTCGAATGGCTGCAGTTTGGCACCTGGCTCACCTTCCTCATAAAGGTTGGTGCCACTACTGCCATCAGCATGCTGCTGATCTTTACGGTAGAACTGCTTTTCCCCCGCAAAGAAAAATTCAGGACAAATACGGCATAAACAGTTTGGGGTTTGGCGTCTGGGGTTTGGTGTTTATGCAGCTTTCAAGAAAAGAGAATACGATTCAGCGTTGATGACTGACTGCAATAAGCAGAACGATCCTTCTAAGTTTTAATCAATCCTTATGACAGCAGCTCTGTTTTGTCATCAGAAACGGCTTATGTTTGTCTGGCATGCGAAAGGCATTTTTTTCTTTTTTCATTCTTTTGGCCGGCGCTTTTTTCCTGACGTTTTCGTCCACCGGCTGCGCCAATATTATTCCGCCCTCAGGTGGTCCGCGGGACAGCCTGCCACCGCAACTGGTTTTGGCTACGCCAGGTGATTCTACGCTGAACTTCCGGGCCAACCGCATCACTTTTACTTTTGACGAATATGTTGACCTGCAGGAAGTACAGAACAACCTGCTGTTCACCCCAACCTTTGAGATCAACCCTGAAGTGTCGGTTCGGTTAAAAACGGTTTCGGTGCGCTTTCGCGACAGCCTTCTTCCCAACACAACCTATGTGCTGAACTTCGGCAATGCCATACGCGATATCAACGAAAGCAACCCTGTCCGCAACTTTACGTATGTTTTCTCTACCGGAGAAGCGCTGGATTCACTAACGCTCAGTGGCCGGGTATTGCTGGCCGAAAATGGGAAAACAGATTCTACCCTTACCATCCTGTTGCACCGCAATCTGGAAGATTCGGCCGTAATCAAACAACGACCTGTGTATGTGGCCCGGTTGAATGGCGATGGAACCTTTCGGTTTACCAACCTGCCCCGCGACACATTTGCAATTTATGCTTTAGGCGATGCAGGCATTGTGCGGCGTTATCAGAACAGGGCAACGCAATACTTTGCCTTCAGCGATGAACCGGTGGTAGCAGGCAGCAGCGATTCTATTCTTCTTTATGCCTACAAAGAAGCACCGGCAGCCGGCACAACGGGTGCTGCCACCGGCAACCGCAGTACAACAGCCCCGGGTGGTGCCGAAAGGCTGCGGTTTACCGCCGCAAGCGGTGCCGTAGATCTGCAGGGTGATTTTATCCTTACGTTTCCGGTACCTATCCGCAACTTTGATTCTACCCAACTTTCTCTCAGTACTGATTCTACGTTTACAGCAGTTCCTTTTACCAGCCGGCTTGATACTACCGGGACAGAATTGCGCATCCGGTCGCCGTGGCGTGAAGGCACACCGTACAACCTGATCCTGGATCGTGCCTTTGCAGAAGATACGCTGGGACGCAGGCTGCTGAAAACTGACACCCTGAATTTTACAACCAAAAAGCTCAGCGATTACGGTCGGTTGAATCTTCGTATCCGGAACATGGATACAGCCCGCAACCCGGTGCTGCAGTTTGTGCAGAACTCGCAGGTGATACAGGCTGTGCCCATCCGTAGCGGTGTTTATACGTCACGATTGTTCCCGCCCGGCGAATACGAACTGCGCATCTTGTATGATCGAAACGGCAACGGCAAATGGGATCCGGGTGAATTTTTTGGTGCCAAACGGCAGCCGGAAATTGTACAACCCATCCGGCAAAACATCACCATTAAAGCTGATTGGGACAACGAATTTGAGCGGTCGTTATAAGCCCTTTTTAACACGGTTTCCGGGGGCAAAATTGTACATTTGTACACTATGCAATTCTCTTCTTCTCTCCTGGAAAATGCGGTGGCCGAGTTTGCAAAGTTGCCCGGTATTGGTAAAAAAACTGCGCTTCGTTTAGTGCTCCATTTGTTGAAGCAGGAAAGCGAAGATGTGCAGCATTTCAGCGAGGTAATGAGCCGCATGCGCAGCGAAATCAAGTTCTGCCAGCGGTGTCACAATGTGGCTGATGCCGATATCTGTTCCATCTGTGCCAATAGCCTGCGCAAGCAGGAAATGATTTGCGTGGTGGAGAACATCCGCGATGTGATTGCGCTGGAAAGTACACAGCAGTACAGTGGCACGTATCATGTTTTGGGTGGGGTTATCTCGCCGCTGGATGGCGTGGGCCCTAACCAGTTGAATATTGATACACTGATTCACCGCGTACAGAAAGAAGAAACGGCTGAAGTGATCTTTGCCCTGAGTCCTACCATACAAGGCGATACCACCATTTATTACATCCAGAAAAAGCTGCCGGCAACGACCAAGGTAACCACCATTGCAAGAGGAATCGCTTTTGGCGGTGAGCTGGAGTATGCCGATGAAATGACACTGGCCCGAAGCCTGCAGAACCGACTCCCGATCGATAGTTATGTGAGCAGCCGGTAGATCGTCTTAGAGAGCAAAATTTTCACGGTCTTCTTCCACCGATTTTACACCCCGCACCTTGTTTAGTTTTTGCAGATCGGGAGTGGTGCCGGTAATAATGCCGGTGAACGACATAACCTGGTCGATTTTGGCGCCTTCTTTTTTCAGCTGGTCGGCTATTTCCTCAATCTTTTCCGCCTGGTCTTCGTCTACCACGGCAATGAATTTTTTGGTGAGTTTGGCTTCTTTTTTCATACAAAGCGCTTGAAGTCTTTGCAAGGTAATTACCAATTGACAATGGGCAACAGGCAAATGCTGCCAGGAACTCCTTTTCTGTTTTTTAGAGGAAAGGCAATCCGTTCGCATTATTCAATTCAATAAAACTGGTATCTGCCTGTTGCTGATAGTTTATTGCCCATTGGTTCACGGACACTGCGCCAACCCAATTCCCACATCAGTGGCTGGGAGGTTCAGTCGCCGTGCCAGCTGCACAAGCTTCATCCAGATCTCGGCGGCGTTTGCTTTCGGGTATTTCTCCCAGAGCAAAGCTGCAATACCGGCCACAAAAGGCGTAGCCATGGATGTTCCGGAAATGGTGCGGTGCTTTCTTCCTTTCCAACTGCTGTAGATGTCAACACCGGGTGCGGCAATATCCACCTGTCCACCATTGAGATTCAAACCACCGCAGGAGAAATCGGCTACACGAAGATCATTGTCCAGTGCTGCCACCGCCATTACAGAAGGGCAGTTGGCGGGATGCCCCACCGGTTTCACCAATCCGTATTGGCGCTCACTTTCATTACCAGCAGCGGCAATAATAATGCACCCGTTGCGCAGCGCTGTACGGGCCACTCTTTCATAGGCAGGTGAAAAGGTTTCGCCTTCTTCCACACCTGCACCCAGCGACATGGAGATTACTTTACACTTATTCTGTAAGGCCCATTCAATACCGGCCAGAATGCCCGAATCGTAACCAACACCCTGGTTGCTGAGCACCTTGCCTACGAAAAGATTAGCATCCTTGGCTACGCCATAACGCCAGCCTGTTTTCTTTTGAATGGCACCAACCGAAATGCCGCAGCAATGCGTACCATGACCATTGCCGTCTTCCACGCCTTGTCGCCGGATAAATGATTTATGCATGATCTTCAGGCGGCTGAAATCAGGGTGGGTAAGATTTAGCCCGGTGTCTAATACAGCTACATTTACCCCTTTGCCCGTGCATTTCGAAGCCGGTAATTTAATGGCCTGGCAGCCCCAGGAAAATTCATCGCTGTCGGGAATGGCGGCCACTTTGATTTTCTTTTTTTCGGTGGTAGCGGGGAAGGCATATACGTAGCGTTCGGGCTCGCTGCGAACCTGGTCGCTGGTGCCGGCACTTGCCGCCATCATAAAACTGAGTTGGTCTTCGTTTCCTTCGTTTACCACCGCCACTTTAAAGTTGTCGAAGTAAATGCCGTCGGCTTGTTGAAAGGCTTCATTGAAACGCGTTATATCTGACCGGAAGTCGTTGATGCTGGCCATTTTTAGCGAAGCGCTGCGGGAAAGCTTCTGAATGGAAGCCGGCTTGGCATCGCTGTTCATGGTGATGATTCGTTTGCCGGTAAAACGTGGGCGGCCGTCCTGTTTGCTAAACAGGTTGTCGGGTTGATTGTTGGTACTGGCCATAGAAGATGGTTTAAGGTGAAGAATCGATACCGTGTCTTTTCATCAGAGTGCCTGCATACTGATATCCGGCGACTCGGTGATCATCCGTGAAGAAGCTAATTTTTCCTGCTTGCTGCGAACGACCATCTTAAAATTAAAGTCCACATTCCGTGTAGGATACACCAGCGGCGATACACCCAGTTTGTCAAAGTCGCCAAACAAGGTCGTGTAACTGTTGATCACCGTACCAAGCGGTTTGTCTTCCACTTTGCCCAAATACCTTCCAACAACAGAAGCGACATTGGTTAATACATCTGAGGCAATGTTGAATTTGGCTGCATCCTTGGCGAGTTTTGAAAGACTGCCGACCAAGTCTTTGTATTCCGCATCCTGCTTTACTTTGCTCAGAATCTCACCCACATCACGAAGGCTTTGCTTGCTTTTCATTACGGAACAAAAAACATGGAGCTGGTTAGGTGCCTTGTCTTCTTTCTTTTCAGCCTGCCACAGGTAAACAGTTTTGTTGATAGGAAGGTTTTCTTTGTCGTCGATGCGGGGAAAGCCCTGCAGATCGATAGTGCCCACCAGTTGGTTAGTAACATTGCTTGCTACAAGCGTAAGGCAATACAGTTTGGCGTAGCCCGGAAACGGCCAAACCTTCTCCGTACGATTGTCTTTGATGTAGGGCGGCAGCATGCGCAGCTCAATGCCGGTTACATCGGCCGAAGTATCAATTTCGCGAAGACCACTGCGGGTGGAAAGCGTGGATAGTTTTTTGGCCAGATTGCCATTCCGGGTAGAGATGAATGTTGTTTCGGGATCTAAGAATTGAATCGCCATGGTAAAAAGGTTTGTTTGCTTACTCTGGATTCCTGTTTTCAGCTTCCCAGGTGCTTACTAGTTTACGGGTGTTCAGCAGGTGCCCGGATTTATAGAGATTTGGTTGCAATGTTTCAGTGAAGACTTTGTCAGCAAAGAGTAGAATTCTCCGCTTTGCATATTGCAAATCACTTAGTGATATGCTTCAGGCCGGGAGAGGAGCGGATCGCCTGCGACTGTCGCCCTGCAGGTATTCGCCGCTGATTCGATGAAACGCATCTGACGTGATTTTGCCGGCCTTGCCATCAACGCGTAATTGCTGGCCTACACTATTTAGCAGCACCTGCAAGGTTTCTGCCTGTTTATTATAAGTGGATGGGTTGAATACCACCTCAGCGCCTACTTTTTTGATCAGTGTGATCACATCCAGTTCCCCGGCCACAGCCAGCTGCCGTTCGCTCATGCGGCGCAGCAGCACGGCACCACCAATCTGCTTCGACACGGCCTTGGGATCAAAGACGCCATCACTTGTAAACTTGCCGCGGTTATACTGGTTGGAAAAGCTCCACAGGTAAGGAGAGTGAATGCCGTGGCGCCGGTAGCCAAAGCCGTTGTACTGTTCCATTTTAAACAGCATGGCTGCAATGCTCCAGTCGGTCCAGGTATGGAGTTTTTTCAGGCGCAAAGCATCTTCAGCACTCTCCTCCCAGGTAAATGGTGGAATACCTGATTTGGGATAACCTCTTGGCACATGCACTGTTCGTGCCGTTAGCGGATCGCCGTTGTGCAGGTGCGTGTTGAACCGGCAACTGCACTCCATGGTGTGCAGGATGCCAATAAAATACCAGGGCACGCCGGTGCGTTGCGAAACGGCTTCGTACCGTTGTTTGCCGGCAAGGATCCTGTCTACGCAGGCATCAATGGTAAGGTAATGGCGTTGGGGTATGCTGCAGGTGTTAAAGAGGTCTTGGTACTCATTGCGTAGCGATAGGTTAAAAGCAACTGCCATATAGCAAAGTTTGGTGGTGACCATGCAGGGCGAATCAGGACGTATTCATGGAGGCGGGTAAGCGAGAACCGTATTAATGTTAAACTTACACCTATAATTTAAAAAATTCAATAAAGCATGGAAATAAATTTTTCTTCGTGGGCTGAGGTTCAAAGACTTAACCAGAATGCCGACAATACTTGCCGGTTTGCGGATTTGCCTTACTTTTGCGCTTCAGGCGGATTTGTTTATTGTTCGGCCTTAACGGAACTAATAAACGCAAGAAACTCTCTCAACTGGTTTTCCTGACGTTTATTGGTTTGCTTACAACGTGAGACGTTAATTGTCAAACTTTAAAGCCGTACTATTTTCAGTCTGTCTTACGATAGCTTGTTGTTTTTCAACTGGTGGACATGTAAACCTGTGAACGTGTAAACTCTTCTTGTTTCGCGTTTGCCACTTGACATGTTCATGTAAAAAGAGTGTATGATGGCAACCATTCAAGACATGTTAAAAGAACGCATCCTGGTGATTGACGGCGCCATGGGCACCATGATCCAGCGTTATAAACTGGCCGAGGAAGATTACCGTGGCGAACGGTTCAAAGACTGGCCTTCGGACCTGAAAGGTAACAATGACCTCTTGTGTTTAACACAGCCGCAGATCATCAAAGCCATTCACAAGGAATACCTGGCAGCCGGCGCCGATATTATTGAAACAAATACGTTCAATGCACAAAAAGTCTCTCTTGCCGACTATGGCATGGAAGCTCTGGCATACGAGATCAATGTGACGGCAGCTAAGATTGCCAGGGAGGCAGTTGCTGAATTTTTCCAGGAACAAACGGTTGTTAACGGGGAACTACAGCCGAAATTTGTGGCCGGTGCGCTGGGGCCTCTGAACAAAACGCTATCGCTTTCGCCTGATGTTAATAATCCCGGTTACCGTGCTCTCACGTTTGATGAAGCGGTGGAAGCTTATTACGAACAGGTGAAAGGACTGGTGGATGGTGGTATTGACCTCATTCTCATTGAAACCATCTTTGACACCTTGAATGCAAAGGCCGCCATTTTTGCTGTAAAGCAATACTTCCGTGATACCAGGCAAAAAGAATTGCCGGTTATGATCAGCGGCACCATCACCGATGCTTCAGGAAGAACATTAAGCGGGCAAACGCTGGAAGCATTTTATACATCTATTCGTCATGCACGTCCATTGAGTGTGGGATTGAATTGTGCATTAGGTGCGCAGGAAATGCGTCCCCACATTGAAGAATTAAGCAGCCTTGCGGAATGTTTTACCTCAGCCTATCCCAATGCCGGTTTACCCAATGCCATGGGCGAATACGACGAGCATCCCCAGGATACGGCGCATTTTATTGAAGAATGGGCCAAAGAAGGTTTTGTAAACATTGTGGGTGGGTGTTGCGGAACAACACCTGACCATATCCGTCATATTGCGGAGCATGTGCGGAAGATCAAACCAAGGCCATTGCCCGTTGTTGAAACGACCATCGGGAAAGTAAAAGAAGAAGATATCCAATTAGCATAAAAAACCTTGGTGACCCTTTGTGCCTTCGGGCCTTTGTGGTTCAAAATACAATTATGAGCGAAGCAACCATCATTAAACCTTATCTGCGTCTATCCGGTCTTGAGCCGCTGATTGTTCGCCCCGAATCCAACTTCGTCAACGTGGGTGAACGCTGCAATGTTACCGGCTCCAAAAAATTTGCACGTCTCATCCGCGAGAATAAATATGAAGAAGCACTTTCCGTTGCCCGCCAGCAGGTGGAGAATGGCGCGCAGGTACTGGACGTAAACATGGACGATGCCCTTTTGGATGGTGTCAATGCCATGACTACTTTTCTGAATCTTTTGCAGGCCGAACCCGATATTGCCAAGATTCCCATCATGATCGATTCCTCTAAGTTTGAGATCATTGAAGCAGGATTAAAATGCGTGCAGGGCAAGTGTATTGTAAACTCCATCTCCATGAAAGAAGGAGAGGAGAAGTTTATTGAACAGGCCTTTATCTGCCAGGCCTACGGTGCGGCCGTAGTGGTAATGGCCTTTGATGAACTGGGCCAGGCCGATACCCTGCAACGAAGGATCGATATCTGCGAGAGAGCCTATAACATATTAACAGAAGTTGTGGGTTATGAACCACAGGACATCATCTTTGACCCGAATATTTTTGCGGTGGCAACGGGCATTGAGGAACACAACAACTACGCGGTTGATTTTATTGAAGCCACCCGCATTATCAAACAGAAAATGCCACTGGCAAAAGTGAGCGGGGGGGTGAGCAATGTGTCGTTCTCCTTCCGTGGCAACGATCCTGTGCGGGAAGCGATCCATGCGGTGTTTCTTTACCACGCCATCAAAGCCGGTATGGACATGGGCATAGTAAACGCGGGTCAACTGATCGTGTATGATGAAATTGAACCGCAGCTTCGTGAGTTATGTGAAGATGTGATCCTGAACAGGAGACTGGATTCGACGGAGCGGCTGGTATCCTTTGCCGAAACGGTAAAAGCAAAAGACAAAGCCGAAATAAAAGACGAAGCCTGGCGAAGTGCTTCCGTTGAAGAACGACTGAAACATGCACTGGTAAACGGCATCACGGACTATATTGATGCCGACACCGAAGAAGCAAGACAGAAATATCCCAAACCACTGGACGTTATTGAAGGGCCGCTGATGGCCGGAATGGATGTGGTAGGCGACCTGTTTGGCAGCGGAAAAATGTTTCTTCCGCAGGTGGTGAAGAGTGCAAGGGTAATGAAAAAGGCAGTAGCAGTACTGACACCTTATATTGAAAAAGAAAAAGAAGAAAAGGCAGCGAGAGGAGAAATATCGCCTGCCGGTGCCGCCAAGGTTTTGATGGCAACTGTAAAAGGTGATGTGCATGACATTGGAAAAAACATCGTGGGAGTGGTACTGGGCTGTAATGGCTATGATGTAATTGATCTGGGCGTAATGGTGCCGGCTGATAAGATCCTGGATACGGCACAAAAAGAAGGCGTAGACGTGATTGGCCTGAGTGGTTTGATTACACCGTCGCTTGACGAGATGGTGCACATTGCCCGGGAAATGAAGCGCCGCAACATGAAACAGCCGCTGCTGATTGGTGGCGCCACCACCTCACGGACACACACAGCCGTAAAAATTGCAACAGAATACGAGGGTGGTGTGGTACACGTACTGGATGCCTCCCGCAGTGTGACAGTGGTGAGCAATCTGCTGAACAAAGAAGGAAAAGAAGCCTTTCTGCAGCAAACGCAGGCCGAATATGTCAGCCTGCGCAACCAGTTTTTGAATAAACAAAAGCACAAGGTGCTGATCCCTTACGAAGAGGCGGTGGTCACCAAAGAATACTTCGACTGGAAGGCTTATCATCCTGCGAAGCCAGCTGTTGACGGTGTAAAAGTGCTGAAGGACTTTGACCTTGCTACCATTGCAAAATACATCGACTGGGGCCCGTTCTTTATTGGTTGGGAAATGCCGGGACGCTTTCCGGAAGTGCTCAGCGATAAGATCTTTGGAACAGAGGCTACCCGGTTGTACAACGATGCGAACAAAATGGTAGAAACAATCGTTGCAGAAGGCTGGTTCAGCGCCAACGGCGTGATTGGCTTCTGGCCGGCAACTTCCAATAACCGCGATACCATCACTCTACAAACAGCCAATGGAGAAGTAAAGCTGGAGTCGCTGCGCCAGCAGATGAAAAAGGCCATCGGACAGCCTTCCTATTCACTGGCAGACTTTGTAATGCCGGCTTCCACTGACCACTCAGCACTGACCACTCACGACTACATGGGTGCCTTTGCCGTTACTATCCACGGTGCACGGGAGCACATCGATCGTTTTGCGGCTGAGCATGACGAATACAACAAGATCATGGTGCAAATACTGGCCGACCGTTTTGTGGAAGCCTTTGCCGAGTGCCTGCACGAAAAGGTGCGGAAAGAGCACTGGGGTTATGCGAAAGATGAAAATCTTTCCAATGAAGACCTGATCAAAGAACAATACAAAGGCATACGTCCGGCACCGGGTTATCCTGCCTGTCCTGATCATACTGAAAAGCTGAAATTGTTTTCGCTACTCAACGCCACGGGAAACATCGGCATTGAGCTTACCGAGAGCTTAGCCATGAACCCGCCGGCTTCGGTTTGTGGTTGGTACTTTGCGCATCCCGGTAGTCATTATTTTGGCTTGGGTAAAATTGGAAGAGACCAGCTGGAAGATTATGCCAAACGCAAGGGCATGACCATTGAAGAAGCAGAAAAGTGGCTGCGGCCCGTATTGGATTAAAAAAAGCCCTGCATGTCCAGCTTACAAGGCTTCTGAAAAGCAGTGAATCACTTCACTGCTTTTTTATTGCCTCATCAACTTGTTGTATTCCTCCACGCTCATATCCGTCTGCGCCAGTCGCTGGCGTGAGTCAGATGGCGTTGCTATTAAACCTGTAAGTTTCAGTTTTACCGTTTGTTTTTCCGGCACATAGATTTTTACATGTGTGCGGGGATATCCCTGTGGTTCGTAACGAACGTAGTAGCCGTCCTTGTGTTGAAACCAGGTGCCGAATTCCACCGGCTGCGGCTCATTGTTTATTCCGGCTAAAACCGCCAGACGTTCGAAATCTTCGTATGTGCTTGTAGTTGATTTGTAAAGCTGGCGCAAGGATTGCTCGGCTTCTTCAATCGTTCGTACCAGCGCCGGTTTCTCCATCCAGCCTTTATCACTGGCAAAGTTGACCGCTGATTTTACAGCGCCGCCGTTTAGTTTTACAATTTGTTCGGGTGATAATAGGGCAAGGGCTACCGCTTTCGTTTTCCCCTGCATGTCATCAAAATCAGCTTTCGCAATAATGGCCCACAACAGGAGCTGTACATCTTTTTGCGAAACCACCATACCAGCCAGTTTGTTGGTGAGCGCAGTTCCGTTGGCATTGCCGTGCCATAGGTCCTGCGACCGCAGCAAAATCGCTTCCACAATATCATCCATCTTTCCCATGATCGGCGCATTGCCGTAAGCATCGCCTTTGGCTGGTCCGTTGGTACCTGCTTTCAGGCAATAACTTAAGTTGGTAGTTTCATAAAAGCCAGCTCTCAGTTCATATTGACCCTCACTGTTGCGGGTTAAGGTAGAGAGTGGGGTGTAGGTTTTGTCGGCGCCAAAGCTTGTCGGCAAGGTGTTTTTCAGGTCAACGTCTTTGAATGCGGTTGAAATGGCAGGCTTGCCCTCCAGTACATTACTTACTACTTTGTTTCCGCCTATTTTTTTTAAAATTCCCTGGCTGTTGGAAGACTGTACACAAGCACAGAAAAGCAGAACAACAAAAAGGTGACGCATACAAAAGGTTTTTGAGTAGTTGAATGTAGATGAATCCTATAAAAATAAAAAGACGTTTATAACGACTTTTTTGTGTAGATTTAAAGGAATGGTTTACTTGAAAACGGTTGCGTTGTTTTAATGAATGCCTATCGACTCTTTTACTTTCTCTACCTCGCGGGCATCCTTATACGCTTTTACCAACGCTATTACGATAAAGATCTTCAGGAGTACACCTTTGTACAGGTTCTCGGGTTCCAGAATACCCATGCCAATGTAAATAAGCACATACACGATCAATGCCGTCAGAAACGAGAAGGCCGGCTTTTTATAGCTCCAGAGAGCAAGACTCAAAAAGATAATGCCGATGCCCGCGTCGATGAGCAGGGCAAATAAGGCAATGCCAGGATCGGCCGTATTGTATTCGTAAATGCCAAGGCCTGCCTGCAGTGCCGCAATGATATAAAGCCAGATGCGGGCTGTTTTTAAACTTTTTTCGTAGGGTTTGGTATCGGCCAGATCGCTGAAGATGGTTTCCTGGGTTGCCGTAGCAGAAGAGATGTTTTCATGAGCCGTGTTTTGTGTTTCCATCGTTTTGGTGGTTTGGTACGAAATATAGCACCTCTTCCCCATGATGCAAAGGGTGGCTTTACAATGTTTCTCTTTACCTGCGTACCTGGATAACTTTTGTTTTGGACCACGCATCATGCCACAAGCCATAGCCAAACAACATACTGAATGCTTCAAGTGGCACCAGGCGGCAAAAGCTGCGCAGCAAGGCATCTGTTAACATAAGCTCGTCGCCATCTTCGCGGACCGCTCTTGTGCCCGTAAGGAACTTGCCAATTGTATAGCCGCGGAACATTTTTTCACAAATGGTGTAATAAAGTAAAAGATTGAAAATGCCGATCAGCACAGCTTCCATTAACTGTGATTTTTTGGAAGCAAGACTTGTAGCAGCATCCGGTGAAAGAACAGTCAATCCATCTACCAGCACAGCATAAATAAGCCAGTTGATGATAAACTGCATCAGCAGGTTATCGGCTACGTAATTAATGAATCGCTGCACGGTAGTGGCTTTCCTGCATGCAGGCGGTTCTGCATTGAAATAAAGATTCTTGTAGCGGGTAGTGGAAACGTTAGTTTTGGTGTCTTTCATATTTGATTTTATCGTAAGGTAGCTTGTTCAGGGGAAACTATAAAATTCCCCTGGCTTCCAACTCGGCCCGCAGCTGTGCAGGACTCTCAAAGCGGATCGTAGGAATGCCAAAAGCCTGTGCCGCTTCTGCGTTGCGGAGGTTATCGTCAATAAAAATAGCCTCTTCTTTTTTGATGTTGAAACGGTCGATGATCAGTTGATAGATTTCAGGGAAAGGCTTACGGGTTTTCTCTTCACCGCTTACCAACCGGCCGTCAAACCAATGCAAAAAATCATATTTCTGTAAGGCAACAGGAAACAACTCTGCACTCCAGTTGGTGAGTGCATACAGTTTGTATTTTCCGCTTTCTTTCAGCTGCCGGAAGATGTCTACCGTTTCGTGTATGGGCCCGCCCAGCATCTCTTCCCAGCGGCCGTAGTAGGCTTCAATGTATTCCTGCCATTCGGGGTGTTGATCCACCAGCATTTGGGTGGCTTCTTTCAGGCTGCGGCCTGCATCCTGTTCTTCGTTCCACTCCGATGTGCAGATCTCGGCAAAAAACTGTTTGCGTTTGGTTTCGTCTTCAATAAGCTTGTCAAAAACATAGGCGGGATTCCAGTCGATAAGTACGCCGCCGAGATCAAAAATGATTGTCGTTATTTGCATGATTTCAGATGATATTTAAGGTTTGTAAGCTCTTTCGTAATGCTTCCGGTGTTGTGAACAGAATGCTGCTTAAACCTAAGCGTTCTGCAGTGGCAATGTTGGCCACATTGTCGTCGATAAAGACGGCTCTTGCCGGATCAACAGCAAATCGTTCAAACAAGAGGTGGTAAATGTTTTCGTCAGGTTTCTTCATCTTTTCCTCACTACTGATAATCTTGCCATCAAACCAATTCAGAAAGGGAAAATCGTTCACGGTGCGCTGGTACAGTTCCGCATTCCAGTTGCTCAGTGCATATACCTTGTAGCCTTTTTCCTTTACTTCTTTCAGGATCTGCACCGTGCCTTCTATTGGGCCATTAAACATTTCTTCCCAGCGGGTATAAAAGGCCCTGATCGCCTCTTCGTAATGGGGATATTGTTTTACCAACGCATCTGTTCCTTCCTGTGGAGAGCGGCCTGCATCCTGCAGCGTGTGCCACTCCATTGTGCAGATGTTCTGGAGGAAATTATTTCGCTCTTCCTCCCGTGCGAAGATCTTTTTATAGAGGTTGTCCGGATCCCACCTTACCAGCACATTACCCAGGTCGAAAATCATGGTATCAATATTCATGTGCCAATACGTCTTCAGTGTGTTTAACTACCGTCGCCTGTTTTGCGCCATACCGAAATTTAAAGTAGAGCATGATCAGCGAAAACAAGAGCACCATGCTGTTGGTAAAGATGATCGGGATGTTCTTTAAAATGATACCGTACACCAGCCACATGATCACGGAGATGGTGGCAAAGGTGAACATCAGCAACGAAATATCCGCAGCTGATTTGGTCTTCCATGTTTTGATGACCTGCGGCAAAAAGGTAATGGAAGAGATACACCCTGCTGTCATGCCTAAGATATCGATGGCTGTCATAATTAAATTTAAGAGGATGAAAATAGCAAAAGAACAGATGAACAGAACAAGGAACAGAGAAACCGAAGAAGTTGTAAGAATATTGAAACATAAGAATGAGTACCGGTCCTTGTAAGCATCGGATGTGCGTGTAAAATGCAAAAGAAGGCTTTTCCGGAAAAGCCTTCTTTTGCATTGACGGGTTGACCTAGAGGCTAACCACGCCGGGTAATATTGCTCATTCGTTCCAGCAGCCACCACTTCGGCTTGTAAGGCATTACCTTGTAATTACTACGGATATATTTTAAAATGTGGTCCATGGCTTCGCCGATATCGTCGGTAAACAGCACCAGGTCCATGTCTTCGGTAGAGATGGTGCCCTGCTTGGCCATGTCGTGCATCGCTTCCCACATCTCCTTGTAATATTCTTTGCCAAACAACACGATTGGAAAGGCGGTCAGGCTTTTAGTCTGGATCAGCGTTAGCGTTTCAAAAAATTCATCCATAGTGCCAAAACCACCGGGCATGATCACAAAGGCATAGGAGTATTTTACCAGCAAGGTCTTGCGCACAAAAAAATGTTCGAATGTAAAAGACCGGTGCACATACTTATTACCCACCTGTTCGAATGGAAGCTGGATATTGCACCCTACCGACATGCCACCGGCCTCAAATGCACCGCGATTGGCGGCTTCCATAATTCCGGGGCCGCCTCCTGTAAGAGTAGTAAAACCGGATGCCGCAATGCGCCGGCCAAATTCCATGGCCTGCTGGTAATAAATATTATCTTCTTTGAAACGTGCCGAACCAAAAACGGTAATGCAGGGCCCAATGTAGTGCAGGGTTCGGAAGGCTTTAATGAACTGCCAGAAAACCCGCCAGGCAAACCGAAGTTCGTAACGTCTCGTTTTGGGTCCTTCAAGATAAATGGGCGTTTTTGGCGGAATAACAGGTTTGTTGTCCTTAATAAAATCTCCTTTCATTCCATCGTTAGGGGGCATCTTGGTTTTTTTATCCATTCCGTTTTGTATTGATCCGAAAGACTTCCAACAAACGCCACGCCACTACGCATGTTGTCTGCTGTTTCCAGGTGTGGTTCATGGGTATAAAATACTTGTCACTGGCTCAGCAGTGTTTTTTCATAGCCTCTACCTGCTGCTATTTTACGTTGTGATGTTCAGGTATCTTATGCTTGTCTTCACCTTATAATTCCTCTTCCCTTTCCAGCATCAGGATAGCACTTTGCGGCACAATAAAATACCGCTCACCTTCATACATGACCTCAGTGGCACCATTTAATAAGAAAATGGCAAGATCACCTTCACGAGCCTGCAACGGAATATATTTTACCTGTTCTTCCTGTGCTTTCCAAGGCTCATCTTCGGTAGGAGAAGGAATGGCATAGCCAGGGCCTGTTTTGATGATATAACCCTGTTGCACTTTTTCCCTTTCCTGTACACCGGGCGGCAAGTACAAGCCTGTTTGTGTCCGTTCATTGGGTTTGGTTGGACGTACCAGCACCCTGTCGCCAATGATGATCAGTTTCTTCAATCGGTTGTCCGGAGTTAAATGCATCGCCATACAAATTGCTTTACAAATTACCTGCAAAAGTAGGGTGGAAGAATTTTTGCATAGGATACAATGGCAAATTGTAAGCGGAAAAGGCCTTAATTTTATACGCAACTAAAAACCCAATCTCATGGCAGAAAAAGACAAAAGAGCTAAGATTTTATTATGCGAGGATGATCCAAATTTAGGGAGTGTTTTAAAGAATTACCTTGAGTTGAACGACTACGATGTTACACTAGAGCGGGACGGCCGCCTGGGACTGGCAGCTTTTCAACGGGAGCAATTCGACCTCTGTCTGCTGGATGTCATGATGCCAAACATGGATGGTTTTACACTGGCCGAAGAGATCCGGGATATCAACCCTGATGTGCCCCTGTTTTTCCTGAGTGCCAAAACCATGAAGGAAGACATTATCCAGGGCTACAAGCTGGGTGCCGATGATTATATCACCAAGCCCTTCGATAGCGAAGTGCTGTTGCATAAGATAAAAGCTATTTTAAAACGCAACGAAGAGCTGAACCGCGAAGCCGAGAACCGCGAGTACGACCTGGCTTCGTATCATTTCAACCCAAAGCTGCGTGAGCTGTCGCATGACGGGAAAACACAAACGCTTTCGCCAAAAGAAAATGAGTTGCTGAAAATGCTTTGCGAGCACATGAATGACCTCTTGCCAAGAGAGCAGGCTCTCAAGCGCATCTGGGGAAGTGATACATATTTTAATGGCCGAAGCATGGATGTATACATTGCCAAGCTGCGCAAATACCTGAAAGACGATACTGACATTGAGATTGTGAACATCCATGGAAATGGTTTCAGGTTGGTAGTAAAGTAAATGCTGTCAGGCTCCGGGAGCAGGACTGTCATTAGAGACCATTGCTTTTTGAATTATACATTCAAGCCTCTGTCATGCATGTGATGGAGGCTTTTTGATTTCTTGCCCTCTTCATTTGCTGATCCGGTCTTTTGCTGACAAAAGCACAGTTCTGTTTCCGGCAGTGGAATATCTATTTAGCGGCCGTTGCGCCAAACGCTTGTATAGCTGGGAGTCGTATTTAGCAAAAAAACTTTCCTGAATGGAAAACCAGGCTTCAGGAAGCGATTATTTTCTTGCGCAGGATATCGCGGATCTCAGCCAACTGCTCGCCTTTGAAGGCCTCCTTTGGAATCAGGAAGAACGACGTGGCGTTAAAATACAGGTGGATAAAGTGAGGAGTTTCCAGGTAATGGCTGACCGTCTTCCAGCTCCACTGCCGGCCGCCGCGTTCGTTGCCAAGCGAAAAGCCGGCCTCTTCAAAATTCATGGTAAAATGGTCGCGGAAGGTGGCTGCCCTTCGGTAAACAATGCCGGGCAAAACAAACCAGAACGAAAGCATCAGTGCAATCCAAAGGAAAGTACTCACAAAAAAAGCAAATGGGAGAATCTTTTTTAAATAAAACAATGCCGCGGCCAGTAAAGCAAATACGTTCACCAGGATAATCATCAGCCGGATCTCCTTGCGGGTTAAAAAATGGTAGCGTAACGCTTGTACCACCTGCTTTTTATCGTATCCAAACTGTACGGTCATATTCTTATTGGTCTTCTTGTCTGTCGCAGCCGGTTGGTATCGGCCAGCTTTGGTAGCAATTTTTCATCTGAGAAAATCCTTTCCCTGACCCGAAGGGTAACTTTCTAAAGATACGGTTGTATAGCATTCAAGCTGCTTTTTCAGCCATATCAGTTCTTGAGTGAAAGCAGCATTCGCCTGCGGTGCCTGTATGGGATGCGATTGCTGCAAAAAAAAGTCCTGCAGGTGCAGGACTTTATCAAATGCGTTTCCCTTGTTATTTGTTCATCATCTGCTTGGCTTCGATGCTCAGCGTTGCATGCGGCACGGCACGCAGGCGGGCCTTGTCAATCAGCTTGCCCGTAACGCGGCAGATGCCGTAGGTTTTGTTCTCAATCCGCATGATCGCTTTTTCCAGGTGGTCAATGAATTGGATTTGGCGGCTGGCCATCTGGCTCAGTTGTTCCCGTTCCATACTCATGCTGCCATCTTCCATGGTCATATAACGGCCTTCGTCAAGGTCGCCGCTCTCGTCCTTCCGCGTAATCAATCCTTGTAAATAAGCCAGCTCTTTTTTCGCAATGTCTAATTTCTTGTTGATTAGCTCTCTGAATTCTGCCAATTCTGCATCACTGTATCGCATAGTCGGTCCGTTTTCTTCTTGTTTTTGTGAATTGTCCAATATGGATCGGGTAAAATCAGGCTCATACTTTATGGCCTTGTCTGTTGTTGTTTTCGGAATCACCACTTTAGCGGGCCTTGCGGGTTCTTTTGCCTTTACAGGGCTTTTTTCCAAAGGCTTGGTTGCCTCTTTGGTGGTTTCGCGGGTTGGTGCTACTACCTCTGGCTTTTTTACCGGTTCGTCTCTGGCCGGGGCTTTTTCCGCAACCTTTTTTGCCGGGGGAGCAGCCGTTACTTTTTTCTGAGGGGCCGGAGCGGGTTTTTTGGCAGCTTCTTTTTTAGCTGCCGGAACAACCTTGCTGGCTTTGGCAGCAGCCTTTGCCGGAGCTTTTGCTACTGCTTTGGCAGCAGGCTTGCTTTTGGCCGGCGCAGCCGCTTTCACTGGTTTCGCCGGTGCATTTTTGGCTGGCGCCTTTCCCTTTGCCGGGGCAGTTTTAACAGCTTTTTTGGGCGCTGCAGCCTTAACTGCCGCCTTTTTTACAGGCTTAGCCGGTGCTTTTTTTGCGGGCTGGGCAGCTTTGCCTGACTTTTTGGTTGCTACCTTTTTTGTTGCCATACGGTTGTTACCCTTTTTTTAATACGATGACCTTCAACGGGTTTTCATTAACCTCGATCTCAATGCCATCAGCAATCGTTGATGTAATCTCCAGCTTGTCTGCCAGAATTTCCGCGCAAATATAACTAATATACTTACTAAGAGACGCAGCAACGCCGTTGGTGGCTTCTACCTGCACCTCAATCCGGTCTGTTACATCAAACCCGCTGTCCTTCCGTATCTTTTGAATCCGGTTGACAAACTCGCGGGCATTGCCTTCGTGCTCCAGTTCAGGAGTGATGTTGATATCCAAGGCAACCGTCAGCGGTCCTTTGCTGGCAACCGACCATCCCGGTATGTCCTCACTTGTGATCTCGACATCAGCCAAGGTTAATTCAACGGCCTCATCACTAAGGGGCAATGAATATCTGCCTTCTTTTTCAAATAATGAAATGTCGTGCTGGGAAAAGTTTTGCAGGGCTGTGGAAACCGCTTTCATCCTGGGGCCCAATCGTTTACCCAGCGCCACAAAGTTGGGTTTGATCTTCTTTTTGATGAAGCCTTCGGTCTCTGTCAGGTACGAAATTTCCTTCACGTTCACTTCCGCTTTGATAAGGTCCTCTACTTTCTGCAATTGTTGTTCCATTGTTGGGCTCAGTACTGGAATCAACACTTTTTGCAGGGGCTGCCTTACTTTGATGGCTGCTTTTTTACGCAGCGACAAAACGAGTGAAGAGGCATCCTGCGCCAATTGCATACGCTCCTCTAAAGCGGTATCGATCAGTTCTTCCCTTACTTTAGGGAAAAGAATGTGGTGAACTGAGGCCTCCTTGTGCCTGCCCGTAACAGCATTTAATTGAATAAAGAGTTCGTCACTAAAGAAAGGCGAGATGGGAGCCATCAGGCGGACAACTGTTTCCAGGCACTCGTACAGGGTCTGGTAAGCGGCGATTTTGTCAACTTCGTATTCCCCTTTCCAGAACCGGCGGCGGCAAAGACGTACATACCAGTTGCTAAGGTGTTCATCCACAAAGTCTTCGATGAGGCGGCCGGCCTGAGTGGGTTCGTACTCATCAAAGGCAGCCGTAGCTTTTTTTACCAAGGTCTGCAGGCTTGACAGAATCCAGCGGTCGATCTCCGGCCGCTCGGCTACGGGAATGTATTCCTCTTTAAAGGTGAACCCATCTACATTGGCATAAAGGGCGAAGAACTGGTAAGTATTATATAAGGTACCAAAAAACTTGCGCTGTACTTCCTTGATCCCTTCAATATCAAACTTCAGGTTATCCCAGGGTGAAGCATTGGTGATGAGGTACCACCGGGTAGCGTCGGCACCAAAATTTTCAATGGTTTGAAAGGGATCCACCACATTTCCCAGGCGCTTACTCATTTTGTTGCCGTTCTTGTCCAATACCAAGCCATTGGAAACCACAGTTTTGTAAGCAACGTTGTCGAACAGCATCACGCCAAGAGCATGCAGGGTATAAAACCAGCCGCGGGTCTGGTCTACACCTTCGGCAATAAAATCGGCCGGGAAGTTCTGTTTAAACTTCTCCTTGTTTTCATAGGGATAATGCCACTGGGCATAGGGCATGGCGCCACTGTCGAACCAAACATCGATCAGGTCGGGCTCACGGCGCATGGGTTTTCCGCTGTCGGAAACCAGCACCACCTCATCTACATAGGGTTTGTGCAGGTCCAGGATGCCGTCGTGCAGGTAATTTTTGTTGATGTCGCCACCCAGCACTTCACTTGCCTTACGAATCTCGGCATTCAGTTCATCAATAGAGCCGATGCATTTTTCTTCTTTTCCATCCTCTGTACGCCAGATGGGCAGGGGGGTGCCCCAGTACCGGCTGCGGCTCAGGTTCCAGTCTACCATGTTCTCCAGCCAGTTGCCAAAGCGACCGGTACCGGTGCTTTCCGGTTTCCAGTTAATGGTCTTGTTCAGTTCCACCATCCGGTCTCTAACGGCTGTGGTGCGGATAAACCAGGCGTCCAGCGGGTAATACACCACCGGCTTGTCGGTACGCCAGCAGTGGGGATAGCTGTGTTCGTATTTTTCTACCTTAAAGGCCCGGCCTTCTTTTTTCAGCTTTACAGAAATGTCCACGTTTACATCGACATAGCTGTCTTCTCCTTTATAATCCTTAATGTAGCGGCCGGAAAATTCGCCCAGGCCATCCACAAATTTTCCTTCTTTGTCTACCAGTGTCAGGATACCAATGTTGTATTTCTTACCAACGCGGAAGTCATCAGCACCAAAGGCCGGTGCGGTATGTACGATACCGGTACCATCCTCCGTGGTAACAAAATCGCCCAGCAAAACCCGCCAGGGTTTGGCACCCGGGGTGATGGCGTGAACGGCTTCCAGTGAATTCGCTTCGTAAGGAAGCAGGGGCTCGTATTGCAACTCCTCCAGGTCTTTTCCTTTGCATTCGGCCAGAATCCGGTAAGGAATCACCTTGTCGCCTTCTTTATAGGCAGCAAAATCAGCGCTTTCGCCTTCTGCCTTAAAGTATTTGTGTAACAAGGATTTGGCAAGAACCACATTTTGCGGCTGGTGGGTATAGGGATTGAATGTGTGCACCAGCACGTAGTCGATATTCGGACCAACAGTCAAACCCAGGTTGGAAGGGAGGGTCCAGGGAGTTGTGGTCCAGGCCATGATGAACAATTCCGTGTCACCAGTTCCCGGTTCGGTTTTCGCTTTTGTGAAAAGGAATTCACTTTTTTCGTTTCGTTTTACCCGGAACAAAACCGTGGCGCTGGTGTCCTTGACCATTTTATAGGTTCCCGGCTGGTTTAGTTCGTGTGAACTTAAACCGGTGCCGGCACCCGGGGAGTAGGGTTGGATGGAAACACTTTTGTAAAGCAGCCCTTTGTTGTAAAGTTCCTTCAGGCACCACCACAGCGTTTCGATGTATTCGTTGGTAAAGGTGATGTAAGGATTTTGCAGGTCAACCCAATAGCCCATTTTGGTGGTCAGGTCGTCCCACTTGTCTTTATAGCGAAGTACGGCCTCGCGGCATTTCTGGTTGTACTCTTCAATGGAAATTTTTTTGCCGATATCTTCTTTGGTAATGCCCAGTTCTTTTTCTACGCCCAGTTCTACCGGCAGGCCATGGGTATCCCAGCCGCCCTTGCGTTCCACTTTAAAACCCTGCATAGTTTTATAGCGACAAACCAAGTCCTTCAGCGTACGGGAAATCACGTGGTGAATTCCCGGCATACCATTGGCGCTGGGCGGACCTTCGTAAAATACAAAGGGCTGTGCGCCTTCGCGAACTCCAATACTTTTTTGAAAGGCTTCCTCCCGCTGCCACCGCTCCAGCACTTCTTTTTCGATAGCGGGCAGGTTCAGGTGTTTGAATTCTTTATACCGATTGGCCATATGGGCTCCTCTACTAGTTTAAAAATGGTGGCAAAGGTAAGAAAATACGGTGGGGCGGGATTGTGAAAACTGGAAGAAAGGGCTTGTAAGAAGCAGGAAAGGTGAGTCTATACTTCTAGTACACACAAGGGCATAGGAAATTAAAGTTATAAAACCTGCATACAGTACCCGGAACAGTAGCCACGCTGGCGAAATGCCCCTCATCAAGCCGGAAGCTTTGTATGTTCCAATCCTTATTGGACCGGATAATGTTGGCAGTTACGCTGTTGAAACCGTTCAGGCAGGAGAAATGACTAAGCTCGTTAATCAGACCAATGCCGGTGGCCTTAAGCAAGGCTTCTTTTCTTGTCCAGAATGTATAAAACGCTGGCAACGGGTCTGATGCTTTTTGTAAGGCCTGTTGTTCTTCCGCTGAAAAACAGGCAGCTGAAAGTTCTTCTACTTCAATTGCTTGGTTAATGGCTTCTACGTCCACTCCTGATGCGGAAAGGCCTATTGCAATCAGTACCCAGTTACCGGAATGCGAAAGGTTAAAAAAAAGAGGTCTTTCATCCTTGGATATAAAATATGGTTTTCCATTGCTGTCGGTTTGGATGGCTACGGTTTCGGGTGGAATCGCGATAGCTAGACTAATTAAAGTACGCAACATTTTGCGGCCAAGTAAAAATCGGTTCCGGTCTTCTGTCCGAAAAAAGCGGGAAGCCCCTTTCTTTTCTTCGGGCGAGAGCTCCTGAAAATATTTTTCCAGTGCAGCTTTTTGTTGCCGGAGCGATGCTCTCCATACGTGAACAGTGCCTTCCGCCAAGTCACCTGTGCCGGGCGGATCCCATACGATTTTATCCAGCGAGGTGCAGGTAACGGTTACCGTGTGCGTCATGGCAATAGGGGTGCGGAATGAAACGAATCTACAGCCAGATCTTCTGTGTATGGTTGATCATCATCGAGGCAACGTTGTAAAACGGCAGCTGTCGTCCTGCTGTTTTCAAAAGCAAAAATTTCGCTGTGGATGCCTGGAACATCATAGATCCTGATCTCTCCTTTGACATACGGACGCCAGCCCAGATATTGATTGTCTGCCGTATACCGAACCCGTTTCCCTGCTCTGAACAAATACATCGAACCTTCATAAGGCGTGAGTTTGTATTTTTTTATGGCGGCAAAGCATTTGCGTTCAAGCTTTGCTGCAATGTAAAAAGGATCGTTTTTCGGGCCCACCAGGTTGCGTTTTACTTTCACCAATGATTCTGTCAGCTTGAGTTTTTCATAACGGATTTTCACTTTAGGGTCTTTGAGGAAATAGCTGATATCGTATTTTCTTCGTTTGGCAAATCCTTTCCAGGCCCGGATCCGGTTTGCCAATGCCACATCTGGATTGGGGATTACATTGGCTTCTGCATCGACTACAATCAGCTTTTTCACTTTTTTACCCATACGTTGCATTTGCTTTGTCATTTCGAAGGCCACCAGCCCGCCAAAACAATAGCCTATCAGGATATATGGACCCTCCGGATTTTGTCGTAGAAGGATAGCAACATAGGACGCTGCAATCTCTTCAATCGTATTCTGTGTATTGCCCGTACCAGTCAGGTCTTTTGCACGAATGCCGAAAACTGGTTGATCTAGATGGAGGTGTTTTGTCAAGAGGGGCAAGCCAAAAACGTCACCCAAGGCTCCATGGATGTAGTAAAATGGTGTTCGGGAACCCTCCGGACGAATTGGGACAAGACAATCGTCATCACCCTCCTGGTAACTGGTGTTTAGTTGTGCCGCCATTTTTTCTACGGTGGAATGCTCATAAAGCGTTGCCAGCGGAAGACGTACGCCGGTTTCTTTTTCAACCAGGCGCATCATCTTTACAGCAATAAGTGAATGCCCTCCCAAGTTAAAGAAGTCATCATGCCTGCCAATACTGTCAACACCAAGGAGGTGGCGCCAAATTTCAATGATGATCTTTTCCTGTGGTGTTGCGGGGTCGTTGTCTTTGTGTACTGGCAGTGTAACGCCAGGTGTAAAATCCGGCAAGGCATTTTTATCAATTTTACCGTTGGGTGTAAGCGGCAACTGCGGAAGAATTAGAATCTCACCCGGAACCATATATGCCGGCAATTCTTTTTTTAGTGCTTCTATCCATTGTGCAACCAGCCTGCTTGTGCCCTCATCATTCAGCTTATCTGTCTGCGCTGGGTTCAACACAACGTATGCTAACAAGGACGTATATCCCTTTGGCCGTTCCCTGGCAATTACAACTGCCTGTCGGATTTGTGGTTGTTGATGCAAACAGGCTTCAATTTCTTCCGGTTCGATTCTGTAACCTCGGATTTTCACCTGCTGGTCAACACGACCTAAGCATTGAAGATCGCCATTGGGAAGCAGTTTTCCCAAATCGCCGGTACGGTACATGCGGGCCGTTTGTGCAAAAGGATCATTCAGAAATTTCTCTTTTGTCAGTTTTTCCCGGTTAAAGTATCCATCTGCCACACCGTCTCCGGAAATAAAAATTTCACCTACCGTATTCTCCGGTACGGGTTTGCCATCTTTATCCAAAAGATAAACCTGCGTATTGGCAATTGGCCGGCCAATGGTGATAATCTCCTCTCCTGATTCAATTTTTTTGATGGTAGACCAAACCGTAGTTTCGGTTGGACCGTAAAGATTGATCAACGATTGACAACGGGGAAGTAATTTGTCCGCTAGATTTTTTGTAAGCGCTTCGCCGCCACAAAGGATGGATTTGATAGTATGCTTCTCCTGCCAACCGACATCCAGCAGCATTTGCCAGGTGGATGGCGTGGCCTGCATAATTGTCGGATGTATTATTTTTATTATATCCAGTAAAAGATTTCCATCTTTTGCCGTCTCGCTTTCGATCAGGTGAATTTTTGCACCACTTAGCAATGGCAGGTAAATCTCAAGACAGGAAATGTCGAAAGAGATGGTGGTGATTGCAGCCAGTGTGTCCGCCGCTGTTAGTTGCAAGGATTGCTGTATACTGCACAGGAAGTTTACCAGGTTATAATGCCGGATGCGAACACCTTTGGGCTTACCGGTTGAGCCAGATGTATAAAGCAGATAAATAAGGTCTTCGCCACGTACCGAAAGTGTAACGTTCTCTTTTGACTCTTTGGCCTTTTGCTTCCACAAATCTTCTGCTGCCAGTTGTTGGGCGGTAATAACAAATCGATTAGCATTGGCTTTGGAAACAACAATTAATTTCGCACCGGCATCCTGCAACATAAACTGAATCCGGTCGGTGGGAAAGGAAGGATCGATAGGCAGGTAAAATGCACCGGCTTTCATTACGGCCAGCAGCATGGCTATCAGTTGCGGCGTGCGATCCATTAGCAAGCCTACCGCATCGCCTTGCTGAACACCATTTTTTTGCAACAGCCTCGCAAGTTGGTTGGCCGATTCATTTAGTTCACGGTAAGTAAGTTTTTCATCTTTTGATGTAACGATCACCTGCTCCGGAAACCGGTTTGCCTGCTCGGCGATCAATTGATGCAACGGTAAATTTTTCGGATAAGCCGTAGCCGTAGCGTTCAGGTGATTATAAATGCTAAGCACCTGTTTTGGATCGGTGAGGGAAAGCTCTTTTACCGGCAGATCTGGGTGGCTGATGATCTCCTGTAGCAGGTATTCAAATGAAGCCATCCACTTGCGAATAGAAGAGGGTTGAAAAAGTTGCGTATTGTACGACCATTCAAACACCAGTGAATCGGCATGGCCATTTACATTCAGAAAGAGCTCAAAGGCCTCAAACGCTCTTGGATTGGAAGTTTTTTGGTGTGACAAACCGGAAAACTTCACCTTGTTATCCATTCCCATATCGATATTGAATACCACCGGTACCAGCGGTACACGAGAGGCATCGCGACGGATGGGAAGCTTTTGCAGCAAGCTGCCAAAAGTAAACAACTGGTGGTCGTAGGCATCCAGTACCACAGACTTCTGTTTTCTTAAAAACACAAGAAAGTCTCTGCTTTCATCTACCTCACTACGCAGGGGCAACAGGTTTACACAATGCCCAACTAAACCATAGTGTTCTGTTGCTGATTGTCCTGCTGCCGGTAAACCAATAACAATTTTATCCTGGCCCGAAAGCTTGTGAATGAACAATTCAAACGCAGCCAGCAGGGTCGTGACAAAACTGCATCCTGATTTTGCACCCAGTTGTTTCAGGGCTCTGGTGGTTTCCTTCGGCAGAGAAAAGTCGAGCCGCTGACCTGTGTAGGTACGAAGTGTCGGCCGTGGAAAGTCAGTTGGCAAATCAAGCACCGGAACATCTTCCCTGAATTGACTGATCCAATATTTTTCGGTTTCCTGATACCGGCTTGTACGTTTGAATTTTTTTTGTTCCAGCGCAAAGGAAAGGAAGGAGGGGGCTTGGGTAAGTTGTGGGTTTTCACCTTTGGCAAAGGCAGAATAAAGCTGGCCCAGTTCTTCCAACAAAATGCCAAATGACCAGCCATCACAAACAATGTGATGCGCTGTCAATGTCAGGTGGTGAAGGTCATCTGCCAGCTTGAACAAAGCAACACGAAAAAGAGGTCCTTGCTGCAGATTGAAAGCAGTGATGGCATTATTCCGCAAAAACGTTTGCAGAAAAATGTCTTTACGGGCTTCATCCAAAGATGAAAGATCATTGAAAGCAATTTTCAGGTCATATACTTTTCCGATCAGAATATAGTTGCCATCAGAACTAAAGCTGGCCCGCAGGGCTTCATGACGGTTGACCAATTCCTGCAATGCTTTCTGTAATGCAGGTTTATTCATCTGCCCGCGCAGTTGTAATGAATTGGATTCATTGTAAGAACGGTTTGCATCTTCGCCACCAAGCAGGCAGGCAGTAAGTATTTCAATCTGGGGTTCGGTTGCAGGCACACCTGCTTCCAGTTCCGATTGCGCAAATGGATCAAAGTCTACAGGTACAAAACCAACATTATGTTGATTGCTCATGGTTTTGGTGTTTATTCGAATAGTTGTACTTGTAAGTATTTGCCCGGCTGTTCAGGATCGTGAACAAACCAGGCAGGATTGCCTTGTTGGTCTTTTCCTAGGCGGGCTCCGGGTACTGGTGGTATCTGGTAACGGATCAGGTCTTCTTCGCCGGTGACAATTGTCGAGGCAAAAATACCTGCCGCTATCAGTTCGTTGATACTTTCGCGGAAAGCCTGCACAATGTCTTGCAAATCTTTTTTTGTATGTGCTTCGGTCATGTAGCAGGGAAAGAGATCCATGATGTGGATGCCCTTCAGCCGCATCAGCGTAAACAGCAGTTCACTGTATGGAACTTCTTCTTTGAACTTTATTTTCCAGAGCGAGCCAAAATGCACAATGTGCAGCGGCAGGCCATGCTGTTCGCAAAGAGCGTTCAGTGTTCCTGCTAACCAGGCAGTATTTTGGGTGAGACCTTCCTGCAGCGAAGGGCCTTTACTTATTATGTATTCCAGCGAAGCTTTGGCAGTTGCCAGCGCCAGCGGATGGCGTACAAACGTGCCTGCAAAGTACGTGACGCCAACTTCAGGGACGGAAGCATCACCAAACTGCCAGTAGCCGCCGTCCAGCGCATCCATGTATTTTTTGCTTCCGGCAATGGCTCCAATGGGCAAGCCACCGCCAATTACTTTGCCGTACGTGGCGAGATCGGCACGGATGCCGGTAATACCCTGCACACCTTGCGGATGCATACGGAACCCGGTAATGATCTCGTCGAAGATCAGGGCAATGTTCTTGTCTTTAGTAAGCCTGCGTAATTCTTTCAAAAAAGCAAAGGGCTGAAATTCCGGCCGGCGGCTTTGTACCGGTTCTACCAGCACACCGGCAATATCAGCTGCTCTTTCCTTGATGGTCTGCAGGCTTTCTTCAGAGCCGTATTCGAGGATGAGCATGTTTTGTACGGCCTCTGGCAGAATTCCCGGTGCGGCGGGGAAGGATTTTAGTTTTTTGCTGCCGCGAACAATCACTTCATCTACAATGCCGTGGTAGGAGCCGCTGAAAGCAACAATGAGCGGACGGCCTGTAACGGTACGCACTATGCGCATTGCACCCAGCACAGCTTCAGATCCCGTGCTGCAAAGTGCTGATCTATCAAAGCCGGTAGCTTCGCAAATCAGGGAACAGACCTCGCCGGCCAATACATGTTGCGGGCCAATTTCATAACCGTTGTCAATTTGTTCTTTCAAGGCATTAACTACAGTCTCCGGCTGGTGTCCCAGCATGTTGGAGCCAAAACCGTTAAGTACATCAATGTATTCGTTGTCATCTACATCCCATAACCGGCTGCCTTTTGATTTATTGATAACAATGGGATAAACAACCTCTTTGGTCAATGGCTTAAAGCCTGATACTACCCGTGGGTCGGCCATTTGAGCCCGGTGCTTTTGTATATAGGCTTTGCTGCCTGCTGTTTTTTGGGTGTATCGCTGTACCAGATCGTTGAGGAACCGCTTTTGTATTGGCGTCAGGACAGTAGTTTGTTTGTCAATTCGGGCTGTTGCGCCGAAAGGTTTTTTGATCTCGGCCACTTCTTCCGGCGTAAGGTCAGGTGTTGAAAGAGTGGCTAGCTGGTTGGTTGCCGAATCTGCAGCTTGCGTAGGTGGTGCCATTACGGGTGAACCTTGCAGTAAGGCCACCTGCCGGGCAAGAATCTGCAATTGCTGTGAGATAAGTCCTAGGGCAGTATCGCCACTAGTAGTTGGCTGCACATGTGCTGGTGCAAAGTGTTGTACAGTTTGCGTGGCCAACGCTGTTTGTGCAGGAGGTTGCGGACTTTCCGCTGCTGCCGGAAGATTCGTATCGAGGAAGGTAGCGAGTTGCTCCAGGTTGTTATAATCTTCGTTCAGTTGACGAAAGGTAATCGACAGGTTGAATTCTTTTTTTAAGGTCAAGGCGATCTGCGTCAGCAGCAATGAGTCCAGTCCCATTTCAATAAACGACATGTCGGGTGTCACACCATTCATTTCAATGCCCGATGCATCTTCAAGGATGGTTTTGATTTTTTGAATCAGTGTGTTTTTTCTCATACGTTGTGCTGGGGGTTGGATAGTTTCAGAATAGTGGCCTTTGAAACCGTTGATGGAATTGTTGTCAACTGTAATCGATAAGGGGATTGTTTCTGCTCTTTCTACCCAGTAACGTTTCCGGTCGAAAGCATAAGTCGGCAGCTTTACTTTTTTTCGTTTTTCTGCCTTGTGAAAAGCAGTCCAGTTGGGCTCAACGCCGTTCAGCCAAAGTTGTCCCAATGCTTTTAGCATGCTTTCATCGGCGGGTTGATTGTCGGTTTCCAAACTTGCAATAATTGTACAGGTGGGAACCTGTTGCCTTGACAACGTGGTCAATACATTTCGTGGCCCTGTTTCCAGTAAAATATAGTTTTTACCTGCGGAAAGCTTCTGCAAGGCATCGGCAAAGCGTACGGTTACCCGCAAGTGCTGTGACCAATAGCTGCTGCTGGTTGCCTCTTCATCCGTTAAATACTTACCGGTCACTGTGGAAATAATCGGCTTAGCCGGTTTGTTCAATCTAACAGAATGAACCACAGTTTCAAATGGTTCAATTACCGGGTCCATCATGGATGAATGAAATGCATGACTGGTTTGCAGGAGCCGGTTGGCAATGCTTCTTTCATCCAGAAGCCGGGCAAAGGCTTCTATGGTTTCGTTAGGTCCGGCGACTACGCAGAGTTGAGGACTATTGACAGCCGCAATGGAAAGCCTGGGAAAGAGCAAGGACTCTATGGCTGTTGAACTACTTCGTACCGACAACATGCTGCCTTTGGGTAGACTACTCATCATCCGGCCGCGGGTGGCCACTAGTCTCAGTGCATCTTCCAATGAGAACACGCCAGCCAGATGGGCGGCCACAAATTCACCAATGCTGTGACCAATAAAAGCGGCCGGTTCGATGCCCAAGCTTTGCCAGAGTTTTGCCAATGCATATTCAATGCAAAAAAGCGCTGGTTGCGCAAAGCGTGTATCCTTAAGCGTAAGTTCAGCTTCCTCAGTGGGTTTTTCAGGGTAGATGATCCTGCGGATATCTTCTTTTAGTTCTGTTCTAAGCAGTTCGGCACAGGTGTCGATAGCTTCTTTGAAAACAGGTTCGTTCTGGTACAGATCCCGTCCCATGTAAAGGTGTTGCGATCCCTGTCCAGGGAAAAGAAAGGCAACCTGGCCTGGTGCTTCTTTCAGCAGTTTACTGTTTGAGTGGGCAGGGCTGTGTTCCAGCTTTTGGAGAAGTTCGGTTGTAGATGTTGCCATCAAATACCGCCGGGCATTAAAATGCTGCCGCCCTGTTTGCAATGTGTAAGCAAGATCGGAAAGGTTTAAGTCCGCATGCTGTTGTAAGAATAATGAAAGTTTTTGCGCATAATCCTCCCTGCTTTTTTCTGTTTTGGCAGAAAAAAGGATCAACTGCTTTTTGTGTGAAGCCGCCGGTGGCAGCAATTCATACGGATACTCTTCCAGCACCACGTGTACGTTTGAGCCGCCGACACCAAATGAACTCACCCCAGCCCTGCGGACAATTTCCGAAGTCCATTCCCTGAACTCGTGATTAACATAAAAAGGACTGTTGGTAAAATCAATATTGGAGTTAGGCTTCTTATAGAAAAGAGAAGCTGGCAGTTTTTTGTGGTGCAGACTTAACACGGTTTTGATCAACCCGGCCACGCCTGCGGCGGTCACCAAGTGACCCATGTTGCTTTTAATGGATCCAATGGCACAAAACTGCTTTTTCTCCTGCCAGCCAAATGCTTTCTTCAGGCCTTCGATCTCAATGGGGTCACCTAGAGGTGTGGCCGTGCCGTGTGCTTCTATATACGAAATGCTTGATGGGCTCACGCCAGCATCAGCCATCGCCATTTGAATGGCGCCAGCTTGTCCTTCAGCACTAGGCGCTGTGAAACTTCCTTTACCACCGCCGTCGTTGTTGATGCCAACACCTTTGATGAGAGCATAGATTGTATCACCATCCTTTTCAGCCTGTTTTCTGGACTTGAGCAACACTACGCCAGCGCCGTCGCTAAACACCGTACCTTTGGCATCGGCATCAAACGGACGGCAGTGCCCATCGTTGCTCAGCATGGCACCTTCCTGGTACAGATGGCCGCTGTTCAGCGGAACAGTAACAATAGCTCCACCCGCCAATGCCATAGTGCACTGCCCTTTGCGGATACTTTCCACCGCTTGCGCCACCGCCAGCAGGGATGTGGAACAGGCAGATTGAACAGTAACAGCAGGACCTTTCAGGTTAAGAGTATAAGCCGTACGGGATGAAATATAATCTTTGTCGTTAAACGTCATTACCTGCAGAAAGCCGGCTTTCTCAATCAGGTCGGGTCGTGTTGACAGATTGTTGATGTAATAGGAATCGAAGCGGCAGCCGGCAAAAACGCCAATCTTTCCGTTATCCTTATCCGGAACATACCCTGCGCCTTCAAGCGCCTCCCAGGCAATTTCCAGAAAAACGCGTTGCTGCGGATCCATCAGTTCTGCCATCTTTGGATTGATGCCAAAGAACTGCGGATCGAATTCCTCGACATTGTCAATCACACCCCGTGCCTTCACATAGTTGGGATCATTTCGCAAGTTTTGCGGGATGCTGTTATCCAACTCGTCATCAGAAAAGAACCGAATGGTTTCTTTGCCTTCTTTTAGAATCTGCCACAGTTCTTCCGTGGTGCTGGCTCCCGGAAAACGAACAGCCATACCAATGACGGCCACTTCCTGATCCGTAGGTATTAATTTTTCTTCTTTTGCAGAAGCGGATAAATCTTCTTTACCATTGTTTAGAAACTGGGCAAGTTTGCCTGCGGTTGCCAGCTGGTAAAGTTTGGTGACCGGTAAATCATAGTGATACAGCTCTTTCAGTTTCGCCACCGTTCTAATGGCCAGAAGTGAGCTGCCACCCAGTTCGAAAAAATTATCATTCACACCAACTTTGTCAAGATCCAGCAAAGCTTCCCACAGGTCGGTAATTCTTTTTTCCGTTTCAGAGCCAGGAGATTTGTATAAGGTAGCGAGTTCTGGTCGTTTTGATACGACATCCGGTAACGCCTGCCGGTTGATTTAACCATTGCTGGTAAGCGGCAGCGAGTGCAGGGACACCATGCGGGATGGAATCATGTAGCCGGGCAGCTTTTCCTGCAAATACTGCGTAAGAGAAGCTACTTCAAATTCGCTTGCCGGTACAATGTACGCTACCAGGTGTTTGTCACCGGCTTTGTTTGCTTTTGCCAGAACAATACACTGGCTGACGGCCGGATGTTGACTCAACGCTGACTGCACTTCGCCAGGCTCAACACGATAGCCCCTGATTTTTACCTGATCATCTATCCTGCCCAGGAATTCAATGTTGCCATCAGGTAACCAACGGGCAAGGTCACCTGTTTTATAAAGTGTTCTATTCTTTTCCGGGTGAAACGGGTCGGGAACGAACCGTTCGGCTGTCAGGTCCTCACGATTGAGGTAACCCCTGGATACACCTTCTCCGCCTATATACAGTTCACCGGCAACACCAATGGGGCAAAGGTCTTGGTGTTGATTCAAAACGTAAACCTGGGTATTGGAAAATGGTTTGCCTAGTGGTATCTGCCCCGAATAATCAGTATATGGTCTAACAATATGAAGCAGTTTACCGATGGTCGTTTCTGAAGGTCCGTAATGGTTGATGACTTGGCAGGGTGTGTCTGAAGATTGTATTTGCTTTACAATCTCAAGCGACAAGGCTTCTCCTCCAAAGATAATTTTCTTCTTTGGCAACAACAGTTCATTGCCCATGCACAGGGCCTGCCAGTGAGAGGGAACAATCTTTATGCAGTCGACCGTATGTGTTTTGAAATAGGCCTGCATGCCTGTTGGGCTGCTTGCTCGCTCTTTAGAAATAATGTGCAGCGTTGCGCCGGTAAACAAAGCGCCAAAGATCACCGTGTTGCCAAGATCGGCTGCAATAGTTGATACGACAGCAAGGGACCGGCACTCGCTGAGGTGAACAGCCTTCTCCAGACCATATAAATAATCCATCAGGCTACGGTGTTGCACCATTACCCCTTTGGGCTTGCCGGTAGATCCCGAGGTGTAAATCACGTAAGCCAGAGCTTCCGGGAGAATTGGAGGCGCTGTCGTTTCAGCGTGTTCGGGTACTAAAAGGTTTGTTTCAATATTAAGCAGCTGTGTAGTTGGACTTTTTTCAGCTATCCATCCCGGTAATGTGTTTTCCTGTGTGTTGCCAATAAGGATTGCCGGCGCAGAACAATCTTTTAGTACATCCAACAGGCGCTCCAATGGCATGTCGGGATCAATGGGAACATAAGCGCAACCCGCTTTTAGGATCCCGAGCAGACCTGCCATTAAGGCAATGCCCCGGTCGAGGTAAAGCGGTATCATCGAGCCGGCTTTTATTCCCTTAGTTTTCAGCAGGCAGGTGATTGTGTTTGATCGGTGATGGAGTTCCGTATACGTGATCTGTTCGTTTTCTGAAACAAGGGCAATGGCTTCGGGCTTATTTTCTACATGGGCTTCAAAAACGTCAAGGATTGTTACCCTGCTTGGATATGAAACGATACTATTGTTAAATCCTTCAACCAAGAGATCTCTTTCTTTTTCTGATAAGATCGTGATCATATCGACACGTTGTTCCGGTGCAGCCATGACCGAGAGTAGAGCTTCGCGGTAACGGCCCAATATGATTTCTGCTGGCAGGAAGTCTTTGGAAGAGGCAACGCTTTCTAGGTTAATTACTACTTCATCTTCGTTCGAGGTAACAATTATTACCCTTTGCAGGGTTGGCATCATTGATGTCCATTCCGGTGAAGAAATCGTTGCCCTTCTCTCAACACCCTCAGCTCCGTTAGCTTTTTGAAACAAGAATATATCCGTCCATGCTGATTGCGTATCATACTCTTTGTCAAGTATGTTTTTTATAGTATGCTGTAACAACTCAGGGAAAGTGGTCTTTTCCTGAAAATCAGTACATACAGGCGTTAGATTAGAAGAAACAGCATTTGAATTGGAAAAGGAATAGCTATTGTTCCGGTAGCCGACACAAGGTTTGCTTCTTTCGAAAGATAGATGGTATACAATCTGTAGGGTAGCTAAAAGAACGGCAGGTAAATCGCAGTTATTGCGGGCTGCAATAGCCAGCAATTGGTTTTTGGCGCCTTTATCGAGTCGCAATGGTTTCATTGTTAAGCGTACGGATTAGGGTTGTTTCGTGTTTCTGATCCAATTTTTTTCATAACAAACAGTTTGTCATTTTCAAACCTGGCACAGATACATCTATACACAAAAAGCCTTGAAAGGCCTTCCTGGTTGCATTGGTTTTGATGAGTCGGGCTGCCGGTTTTGTTCAAACGAGCAAAAAGTTTGTAGCAAGTAATCGCGCCTGCGAAAAATCTGTTTTGGTTTCCGGTTGGTTTAAATGCCAAAACGCAAGCTAAGTTAATTGGATAAAGTCAAAATGCAACAATTCATTTGTTGTTACGAATCGTTCTTTCGAAATCGTTTTCTTATGCTAACTGCAGTCAGACTGTTGGTTTAGCGAGTACATTTACAGTTCAACTGCACGTTATGCCGGAGCCGCTGAAAAATGTTTACCATCCATTTTTTCTAAAAAGATTTGTCACCACTATCGCTAAAGTTGTTCCAGGACTTTCACCAGAGTTTTTTGTGGATACTGTTGTTGAAGGAGACTGGAAAGACTATGAGCTAAAACAGCGGATGCGGCGCCTTTCTACGGTTTTGCACAGCCATCTGCCGGGCGATTATCCTGCGCAGGTTTCCTGTCTTCTTTGCATCATCGATGTGCTTGAGCAACAAGGTGAAAAGGGCGGCTTTGCCTACATGTTCCTTCCCGATTTTCTTGAACAATACGGATTAGAAGATGTGGACACCTCCCTGCAGGCCATGGAACGAATCACGCAGTTTGCCAGTTGCGAATTTGCCGTTCGGCCTTTTTTGCTGGCCCACCAGGAAAAAGTAATGGCACAAATGCTGCCATGGAGCCGGCACCCACATCCGTATGTAAGGCGGTTTGCCAGCGAGGGCTGCCGGCCGCGGCTGCCCTGGGCAATGGCGATTCCGGCGTTGAAGAAAGATCCTTCACCCATTCTGCCCATTCTGGAAAACCTGAAAGCAGACGACTCTCTTTTTGTACGCAAGAGCGTGGCCAATAACCTGAATGACATTGCCAAAGACCATCCCGATGTAGTGGCAAACCTGGTAAAAACCTGGAAAGGTGTCCACCCCGAAACTGACTGGATCATCCGACATGGCTGCCGCACCCTGCTCAAAAAAGCACATCCGTCAACTTATGCGTTATTTGAACTGGAAGGTGCGGCTGACTGCCGGTTAACAAACCTTACCCTGTCTCACACGCATTTGAAAGTTGGTGACCGTCTCGGCTTCTCCTTTGCACTCATTACCGGCCCTGTTTCGCGTAAGCTTCGCCTGGAGTATGCGGTATATTATAAAAAGGCAAACGGTAAACAAAGCCGCAAGATCTTTCAGATCACCGAAAAAATATTTCAACCGGCGCAAACGTATGTCTTCAAAAAAGAGCAGCGCTTTCAGGATTTTACCACCCGTAAACATTATCCTGGCGAACACAAACTGGCCATTGTGGTGAATGGGCAGGAGATGGCGGAAAAAGAATTTGTTTTACTGGCTGAATAAAGCAGCTGTCTTTGTCACGCTTTTGTCAAATGATCTTTTCCGTTACAACTTCTCCCTTTCACCTGATTGAAATCAGGAACTAACAAAAGTCTGCTTAGCACCTTCACAACTCCTGTTATCAATTTAACACTGCAGGGAGCCAGTTTTTCCTACTTCCGTAAACGGATTTTCCCGATACGGCATAATAAGGCAATCAAACTTTGCTCTCTTTGCGAAAAATAATTTTGATCGTGAGAAAAGTGATTGTTTTTGGATGTTTAGCCTTTAGCCTGAATGGATTTGCGCAATTCGAGCTGGCCGCTGTCAACAACCCTGTTCGGGAGGTTTCGGAAACCCCGGCCGGTGCCATCACCGGTACGGTTTTGACCACCGACAACCAACCAGCTTCTTTTGTTACCGTTTCGATAAAGGAAAACGGTGTTGCCACGCTTACCGACGAAAACGGCTTTTTTGCCATTAAAGGCCTCCAGGAAGGTGTTTATACACTTGAAATTTCGATGGTAGGCTTAAAGCCCCAGCAAAAACAGATTGAAGTTAAAAAAGACAAACCCGCTTCTGTTACGATTTCGCTTTCAGAAAATGCCAAACAGCTTACCGAGGTGGTAGTGGTATCCGGCAAACGGTTGAACAACAAACCGGTTTCCATCGGCAAAATTGAAGTGCACCCGATGGACCTGCCGCAAAGCATGGCCATTGTAGGACAAGGCCTGATCCGCGAACAACAGGCACAGCGCCTGAGTGATGTTATCAAAAATGTGAACGGTGTGTATATGACCACAGCCCGGGGTAATGTACAGGAAAGCTTTGGCGCCCGTGGTTACAGCCTGGGCAGCACCAACCTGTTTAAAAACGGTTCACGGATCAATTCAGGTGTTATGCCGGAAATGAGTTCGCTGGAAAGAGTAGAAGTGCTGAAAGGAAGTTCGGCCATTCTTTACGGTCAGGTAGCTCCGGGTGGGATTGTGAACATGGTAACCAAGCAGCCGAAGTTCACAAGAGGCGGCGAGGTGTCCATGCGCATCGGCAGCTACGACCTGTACAAACCTTCCTTTGATTTTTACGGTCCGCTTTCATCTTCTGTGGCCTACCGCATCAATGGTACCTATGAAACGGCCAATAGCTTCCGCGATAAGGTGAGCTCTGAACGGTATTATATCAATCCTTCGCTGCTGTTTAAATTGGGCGATAGAACAGACCTGGTAACAGAGGGTGATTTTCTGAAGCACAATTTTACCCCTGACTTTGGGATTGGCAGCCTGGATAATACCAAGATACCCGATGTGCCGCGATCCCGCTTTATGGGTACGGCCTGGCAGTACAGCAAAACAGAACAGACAACCGCCACGGTTACCCTGCGCCACCGTTTTAACGATGTGTGGAAGCTGAATACTTCCTTTGCTTACCAATTGTATAAAAGAGATTATTACAGCACGGAAAGAATCCAGGCCCTTGCCAACGGTGATTGGACAAGAACCCTGGGCAAGATCCTGACCGATGAGAATTATTATACCGGTCAGGTAAACCTGGTGGGAAAGTTTGCTACCGGTAAAATGGAGCATAACCTGCTGGCCGGTGTGGATGCAGACAAAACCCTGACCGGTAACAATGATTTCCGGTTCCCGGCTGTGGCGAACTTGGGCAACAATGCTTACGATAAAATCAACATCCTAGATCCGGGTAAATACCAGCAGCGTACCGACATACCGGAGGCAACCCACATCCGGAAGAGAAAAGCTGAACTGAACCGTGTTGGCGTGTACGCACAGGACCTGATCAAGCTTACATCGAAATTGAATGTAATGGCCGGGATCCGCTGGTCGTATGTAGAAACCGTTGGTATTGACTCGACCAACCTGCTGAACGGTGCCAAAACGCAAGGTAAAACCCGCTTCGACCAGGCATTTTCGCCCAGGGTAGGATTGGTGTACAAGCCTACAACAAATACCTCCCTTTTTGCCAGCTACTCCAACTCTTTTGTAGTCAACAGCGGACAGGATATTTACGGCAAAAACCTGGAGCCTTCAATCATTGACCAGTATGAGGTGGGTGTAAAAAATGAATTGTTCAACGGCAAGCTTTCGGCCAATGTAACCTTGTACCGCATTGTCAACAACAACCTGGCACAAACGGCACCCTTCCTGCTGGACGGCAGCATCAATGCCAACAGCGGTATCAAAATGATGAGTGGCCAAACCACCAGCGACGGTGTGGAAGTTGACCTGGCCGCACACCTGGTAAAAGGCCTGGACGTTATTGCCGGTTATAGCTACAACTTTATGCGCTTTACCAAAACCGATACCACGCATGGAAGCTTCAAAACCGGTGAACGCCTGGTGAACAACCCGGCCCATACTGCCAACGGAAGTGTTTTCTATACCGTTCCCACCGGGAAGCTTAAAGGCTTTAAAGCCGGTGTAACGGTAATGTATGTAGGTGAACGCTTTGGCGGATGGAACACGGATGTGGTAAAGAATATAGACCAGTCTACAGGACAAATTAAGGGACCCTTTACCTATCGTTCCCGCATCTTTGAAGTGGACGGATTTACGACCATTGATGTTTCCGCTGGTTATTCCTGGAAAAAGGTTTCGCTGTTGGGTAAAGTATCCAACCTTACCAACAGCATGAACTGGTATGTGCACGAGAACTACAGCATCAACCCGATTCCGCCCACCCAGTTTGTGGCCACGGTTTCCTATAAATTTTAATTAAACTTCATTGCAAAGAGGCAGAACACCGGATGTTTTGCCTCTTTTTGCATCCGCAAACAGCCTATCTCCATGAAAGTGTTTTTCCGTCGCATCCATCTTTATTTAAGCTTCGCGGCAGGGTTGGTCATTCTCATTTGCTGCCTTACCGGCGCCATCCTGGTTTTTGAAAAGGACCTGATGATGGCCTTTAACAAGCACCGTTATTATGTGGAAGCCACCGGAAACAGGCTTTCGGCCGACAGCCTTGTTCGCAGCGTTCGGAATAGTTTTCCGGATGCCAAAGTGAATGGCATCAAATTGTACGAAGAAGCTGGCCGCTCCGCAGAAGTGAGTGTAGCCTTCTCCGCTAAAAAAGGCGAGAAAGGCGGTGCGAAGGAAGCAGGTGCAAGGCCTGAAAGCGCCAAAGCGGAATCCCCTAAAGGAAAGGAAGGCGCAAAAGGCGGCGCACCCCAACGGCAGCCGGGTTTTACCATTTTTGTGAATCCCTACACGGGCCAGGTATTAGAGAAATATACGTACAGCGAAACCGGCTTTTATACCGTGTTTGCCCTGCACCGCTGGTTGCTGGGTGGCAATAACAGCATTGGTAAATTGATAGTAGGAATATCTACCCTGATCTTTCTTTTTATTCTAATTACCGGGATTATCCTTTGGTGGCCCAAAACCAAAAAGATCATGCAGCAGCGCCTGAACATCAAATGGGGCGCCGGCTGGAAACGGGTGAACCACGACATGCACCTGGTGTTTGGTTTTTACAGCGCCATCTTTCTTTTCATTTTTGCCTTCACGGGACTGGCCTGGTCGTTCGAATGGTTTAACAACGGAATTTATACCGTTACCAATTCGCCACTGAAAGCACCGCCGCCGCCCAAATCAACCTATGTTGCTGACGCCAAACGCATCTCATTTGACAAAGCGTTGGCGGCTGCGCAAACGGTTTATCCCTCGGCTGAATTTTATGCTATCGCCATGCCGAAAGACTCCACAGAACCTATCAGTGTATCGCGGCTGGGGGCTGATGCAGTGCATGAATCGGCAACGGACGCAGTGTACATCGACCAATACTCCGGTGCTGTTTTGGGCAAGATGGCCTTTGGCGAAAGAAGCCTGGGTGCACAGGTGCGGTCGGCATTTAAACCCGTGCATACCGGCAGCATCTGGGGCACGCCGTCGAAGATCATTGCCTTTGTTGTTTGCCTGCTGGGGGTAACCTTTCCCATCACCGGTACGATTATGTGGTACAACCGTACCCGTAAAAAGGCAGCAGGAAAGAAAAGGCTTCCGGAAGCCGAAATGGCGGCATAAGAGAACCGAATTGCGTTGAATGGCTACCCTTCAAACAGGGTAGCCATTTTTTATTGGCAGTCTTTCCCGCCATGCCTGTTCAGGTTATCTTCGCTGCCATGAAAATCATTAGCTACAATGTAAATGGTTTACGGGCAGCCATCAAAAAGGGATTTATTGAATGGCTGCAAACCCACCCCGCCGATGTGATCTGCATCCAGGAAAATAAGGCCCAGCAAAGTGATGTGGACGTACAGGCCTTGCATGACCTGGGTTATCATGATCATTGGTTTTGTGCCCAGAAAAAAGGCTACAGCGGTGTCACCGTGTTTACAAAAATTCATCCTGATAAAGTGGAGTGTGGTACCGGCCACCAGGTAAGTGACGACGAAGGAAGAGTGATTCAACTGGATTTTGGCAAGCTAAGACTGATCAACGCCTATTTCCCTTCAGGTACTTCGGGCGATGAACGGCAAACCTACAAGTATCAATGGCTGGACGAATTTTATGACTATGTGCAGGACCTGCGCAAGACCCATCCTTACATGATCGTTTGCGGTGATTACAACATTGCCCATAAGGAAATTGATATTCATAATCCAACAGGTAATAAAAATACATCGGGTTTTTTGCCGGAAGAAAGGGCCTGGATGGATAAGTTTTACAGCAATGGCTGGACGGATGTTTTCCGGCATTTTAAGCAGGATCCGCATCGCTACACCTGGTGGAGCCAGCGTTTTCCCAAAGTACGGCTGGAGAACAAAGGTTGGCGTATTGATTATATATCGGCGACGGATACCCTAAAACCCTACCTGAAAGAAGCGGAAATTTACCCCGATGTAAAACACAGTGACCACTGTCCCGTATATGCTGAAATTGATGTTGAATCCTTAAATGCATTACCATGATCATTTATAATGTTACCATCAAGGTAGACGCTTCCATTGCCGAATCCTGGCTGGCCTGGCTGCTGGAAGAGCATATCCCGGACGTTATGCAGACCGGTTGTTTTAGTGGCAATAAGGTTGTGCGGCTGCTGGAAGTTGACGAGAGCGAAGGTCCTACCTATGCTATTCAGTACAATGCTGATTCCAAAGCAGATTACAATCGTTATATTCAGATGCATGCAAACAGGCTTCGTGATTTATCCTATCAAAAATGGGGTGATCGCTTCATTGCATTCCGGAGTGTTATGCAGGTGGTTCGGGACAATACAAGCGAATAGCAGCGTGGATGCAGGAAGAACAGGTGTGTAAATTTCACGTGCAATAGCCTCTGCTTTTTTGCAGGAGATGCGAATAAAAAAACTTAAGCAGGTGTAAACCGGATACCGAAAGACTTTTTACTGTCATTCGCAAACCCTTGACAGCAGCGGGTTACAGCCCGCATGTTGTTGAATAAAAAAGGGAAAATTATTTTGTTACTATAGAAAAGCGTCTATTTTTGTTGCCATCTAATTTTTTAAAAAAATAACTATGAACAAAGCTGAACTGATCGCGAAGATTGCCGAAGATGCTGGCATCACCAAAACGCAGGCTAACACTACATTGGATTCTTTTGTAGAAGCTGTTACCAAAACACTGAAAGGTGGTGGTAAAGTAACCCTGGTGGGTTTCGGAACTTTTTCTGTTTCCAAGCGTGCTGCCCGCAATGGTCGTAACCCGCAAACCGGCGAAGTGATCAAGATCAAAGCTCGGAAAGTTGCCCGCTTCAAGGCCGGTAAAGAGCTTTCTGCCAAGTTGTAATCAACTGCTAAACCGAATTGAGAGTCTCCTGCAGGGCGGGAGACTTTTCTTTTTCAATCCTTACATTTGCACTTTAAATTTTTACTATGGGAAGAGGTGATAAAAAAACAAAAAAAGGAAAAATCTTCAAAGGCTCATTTGGCAAGGCCAGACCTGCCAGTGCGAAAAAGATAACCGGTACGCAGCCCGGTACGGCTGTGAAGAAAGAAGCTTAGTCAATTGGCAATAGGCAACAAGCAATCAGCAATGTACCCGTTACTTGCCAGTTGCACATTGCCGATTGCCAATTTTATTTTTTACGGTGCCAGCCGCTCGATCTTCCAACTGCCGTTTTCATCCAAGGTATATTGTATCCTGTCGTGCAGGCGACTAAAACGTCCCTGCCAGAATTCTACCATCACGGGATTTACCCGGTAACCGCCCCAGTGTGGCGGGCGGGGAACATTACCATCGCTGAATTCTTCTTTCTTTTTTGCAAATGCCTGTTCCAGCCACTCCCGGTTTTCGATTGGCTGACTTTGCGGTGAAGCCCAGGCACCTATTCGGCTGCCGACAGGGCGGGAATTGAAATAAATGTCGCTTTCCTCTTCTGTTACTCTTGTCACAATACCTGAGATGCGAACCTGGCGTTCCAGTTCCTTCCAGAAAAAAACAAGACAGGCTTTTGGATTTTCTTCCAGTTGCGCCGCCTTGTAACTTTTATAATTGGTGTAGAAGACAAAGCCCTTTTCATCAAATCCTTTGAGTAAAACAATACGGGCAGAAGGCAATCCATCGGCGGAGGCAGTAGCCAGTGTCAGGGCATTGGGTTCTGAAATTTCGGAGGCGAGGACCTGGTCCCACCACTTTTGGAACTGGGCAAGTGGGTCTGGGGTAATATCGTTTTCCAACAAGGTTTCAGAGGCGTATTCTCTGCGGAGGTCGGCAATGGCTTTGTTCATGGTGCGAAGGTAGGTAGGGAGAATGTCGGTTTAGATGGACAGGCTGAAAATGTAGGGGTTGTATGCTTTGTTGCGAGGTGTTTCAACCGCAGAGAAGGGGAGAGGCAGAGGGTTTCGCAGAGACTTATATTTGGCGTAAGTACACATGCGAGGTTTTCTGCCAAATACAGTTACTCCACCTTTACCATGTATTTCGTATCTCTTTACCATCTGCAGGGAGGCTGCGGGGTGTCTTGTACGGATTTCGTCTTACCATTACTGTTGTGCTGTCTGCTCAGCGTTCCACCGGTCGTAGATCTACGCGAATTTCATACACTCGCTATGCTTTCACTATGCCTTTGCTTAGCTTCTGCTATACTGCAGGTAGTGCTGGTGGTGCAGGGGTATGCTCAGGAAGCAGGATAGTCCGATGGGGGCAATTATAGGGAATAGCCATAGGGTATGCAGGGAGCAGGTGTTTGGTAACTCCGCAATAAGTCCGGTATAACTCCGCTGTAAGTCCGCGATAACTTTGCTGTGTGCTTTGAGAATTGAGACAGAGAGGAAATAGCCTGAAAGGTTCTTGCGATAGGTGCTCAGTTTTGGCAGGTCTTCGGTAAACGGCCAATGGCCGGGTTGCTACTGCCAGTCTTCGAAGACATCCAGGCCTGCGTACAGGTGACAGGTATCGTTGTGCTGTTCATCCCATACAGTGTTTGTTCTTTTTTCGGGCTGCGCAAGGGTTGTTTCTGTCAGCAGGTGTTGACATGGAGAAACCCGGAATGATAAGAGAACCGGCGAAAACGGAAAACTGCAGCTGCTGTTTTCGTTTTTGTATGATTGCTCTGTAAAACTAACCAGACAGATTGTATTTTCGATTGTTAACATCGTATATGGAAACGAATGCTCCCATCGTAACAGTTCTACTTCCGACCTATAATTGTGAAGCGTATGTACAGAAAAGTATCCAAAGCATTCTCGATCAAACGTTCACCAATTTTGAGTTGCTTGTTATTGATGATGCTTCCACTGATCGTACAATTCAGGTGATTCAGGAATTTACTGATCCACGCATTCGCCTGATCCGAAAACAAAAGAATACAGGTTATACCGACAGTTTAAATTATGGTATTGGCATTGCACAAGGTGATTATATTGCCCGGATGGATGCTGATGATATCAGTATTGCTACGCGGCTCGAAAGACAAGTGCAATTTTTAACGTCCAACAAAGATGTTGTGCTTTGCGGTTGCTGGTACCAGGAAATTCCTACCAACCATGTTGCCAAACTGCCTGTTTCCCATGAAGATATTTTAGTTGCTATGTTAACTAATAATTCAATCAGCCACCCCTCTGTCATGTACAGGAAAGAATTTTTTATCCGGCATCAGTTAACTTATAACAGGGACTTTGAATCGGCAGAAGATTATGAATTGTGGACAAGGGTCATTGCTCTTGGAAAGATCCATAATCTTCCCGAAGTGCTATTGCATTACCGGCTTCATGAGCAACAGGTATCGGCCCAGCGGAATGCGTTTCAAGCGCAGCGTGCCGCTTTATGCAGGAAGAGAATGCTTCTGTATTTAACCGAGCTGCCTGCGGCCGAAGAGGAAATCCTGGAAATGATTTTATCCGGAACAAGAATGCGCAATGTGCCGGAATTGCACCAGGCTATCGCCGTTTTAGACCAATTGGCAGTGATCAATTCTTCAAAGGCATTTTATAAAAAAGATGCGTTTCTGGCATTTATTGAACAGGAAAAGAAGATAGTCATCCGAAATTTTTTCATTTTTCATTCGCGTTATAACCTGGGGATACTCCAGTGTTTTTTTCGCTTAAAAGATGGAAGAAGGCATTTGACAGGGCGTGAGACTAGACGTTTGATTGTCAAAAGTTTGTTGTCGTGGCAGGTGAAAGGTTAAGAGCTTCTTTTTATGTCGGCAGCCAGACTATCCGCTTGCAGCTTTTTTACGGTGAAGCATTAAGGTTGCTATTCGTCAAACCAAGGAGGTTGGGGAAGTTAGCGGATATAAAAATAACGGGAGATGGACTTGGATTTTTTAGTTTTTGTGTCAAATCAAAAGTTGATCAATACGTCAAGGTGTCCTTGTACAAGTCTTCGGCAGGCTCAGACTGACGTTGCACAGGAAGACAATACTCTGTAGAATGTGATGGAACCGGCGCACAACAATTGCTTAATCCTGGTGGCTGCTTTTAGCTTGTAGACAGGCCTTCTCATAGCCAAAGAAGCATTCATTTTGCCTGTTCTCTGCAGACCGTCGTCTGTGGCCAAGGAAAATTAAATGTTCAGGAGCGTTTTGTATGCCTATCGCCGTTACCACCGTCATTTGGGAGGAAGAGTTCTCGCAACAGGTCGATTTTTTCTTTTTCGGACTGCAGTAGGCGTTCGTAGAGCGCCTTGTTTTCCCTGACCGCTTCCAGAAGTGATTCCAGCAGCAGGGCGGCTGATGGGAACGGCGCTGTTTCCGGCTCTTTGCCTGCCGGAACCGCTTTACCGCCGAGGGACTGCAATACAGTGTTTTCGCAGAAGTTTTCAATGCTTTCCACGGGAACCTGCAGGGCAGCGGCTACCCGCTGGAGCAGGTCAAATTCTATGCTTTCCCTGCCTTCCAGCAGGGAAACCCGGCGCTGGTTCCACTCATCACCTAGTTCCAGGGCAAGGGCCTCCTGTTTGAATCCCCTGATCTCGCGGAGGCGCTTGATGGCCAGGCCGTGGTGTACGCGTTGTGGCATTTTTTTCATTTTGTTCCAGGTGCCGGACAAGGACCATCGGGTGCAATTCTCCGTTCTATAGTAGCGCTCAAGACTTGCATAAAGCAGCCGAAGCGAATCCTCTTACCTGGAGTAGGATTTATAGATGTTTTTTGGCCTATGCTATGATACCGGCGCCTGGTTGCACCTGCCATTTTCACCAGCAGGAAAGGTGCGAAAAGCTATTATCCAGTTTATTGTTACAGGACCTGCCTCCATACAGCATTTCGTAAATGCCCACATCAACCTCACCATAGGGGTATGCAAGCACCCCACACCTTTTTATTACCGCACTTCCAGGCAGTTATTCTATAATCAGGGTTATACCTTTTTGGTGGCTTTGTATTCAAACATTCGATTCAAATCATAATCACTCCCATTTTGCAGCAGTAAGGTCTCCCCTTTGCCTCTTCTGCTTTTGGCTGCAGGTAAAGCAGCAAGATGGTGCCCACTTCCTTTCGGGCACAGAGGTCTGCCCACCTGTGTTCGTCCCTGGTGTATTCTTCCGGGTGCTGTTTGTATTCTTTGGTGAGCCGGTGATATGAATCTTCTGCTTCCCTTGTATGGAGGGGTATATGATGGGTTATGCGTAGTGCGTAGTGATTTGAAGACTTACCTATCATATGTAGTTGCTTTGACCGCGAGCCAAACTTCGGTTATAGTGTGCGCACGCTGAAGTTTCCAACAGAGATAAAACATCCTCCGGCACAGGGTATTTTATCCTTCCCATTTGCATAAAATACCTGCGCCGAAATTTTTACATTTGTACACAAACCACTTCCCATGAGCGAAAGAGCAATACACCACGGCCGGGCCATCAAACGTATCCGCGAAATCCAAGGTATCAAACAGGAAGCCCTTGCCCTGGAAATGGGTGATGAATGGAACCAAAAAAAGATCTCGCTGCTGGAAAGCAAGGAGGTGGTGGATGATGCTTTGTTGGGTGAGGTGGCAAAGGCGCTGAAGGTTTCACCGGAAGCGATTAAGAATTTTGATGAGCAAGCGGCTATCAATATAATTGGTAACAGTTATCATGATCATGCATATAGTAACGTGAATTACCAATGTACTATTAATCCTCTTGAACGCTGGTTAGAAGCATTAGAAGAAAATAAAAAGCTTTACGAACGATTGCTGCAGGCGGAGAAAGAAAAGAACGCCTTACTGGAAAAGCTCCTGAAACAAAGAAAATAAGCTACAGCCTGAAACGCAGCAATATAAAATAATGTCAAAATTTTACCAAACACATGTGATGCAAGAATGTATTGCTTTGTCTTTTAGATATACAAAGTAACTAGTGTTTGTTTCGAATCTAATAGAACGAGTGAGAAGTCTCTCTTTTCCTATACTGACTCGAGGCTCAATTTTTAATTATTTCAAACGAAATTGCCTTATTAGTTTTACAATTTTATGATCTCATAAAATGTACAATTTGTTCACATTCTGTTTCTTTGGAAATTTCACTTTTATAAAATAAAAATGGTTGTACATATCGTCTGTGCCGGTGATAACAATTTTGCCCTTCCGATGGCTGTTATGTTGCATTCCTTGTTCAGGAATGCCAGTAAGGCTGCTGGTTATAAGGTATATATTATCAGTGACGGCATTACTCCAGGCAACAGGAAAAAACTTGAAGCGGTTATCAGAAGGTCCCGGAAGCAGGTTGACGTTGTTTGGAAAGAGGCAGAAGAATACTTAGATAGAATCAAGAATTTTGTGGTACAGGACCGGTATCCGCGTACAACTTATCTCAGGCTATTTATCCCTGAAATCGTAGACGCTGGTTTGGATAGAGTTATTTACCTGGATGGTGATATGGTTGTAGAGCAGGACATTGTTGCGTTATGGGAAACTGACATGTCGGACAATATATTGCTAGCGGTGCAGGACTTCTTATGGACAACCGTTTCGTCCCAGGGAGCGCTCGCCAAAACTTATCGACAACTCGGGCTTGAACCGGAAACTCCTTTTTTTAATACCGGAATGTACCTGATGAACGTGGCACGCTATAAAGAAAACAACGTGTCGCAGAAAGCATGTGACTACCTGGAGCAGTACCCGGAACATATCAATTTTGTGGACCAGGATGCGCTAAATGCAGCTGTACTCGGCCAGTGTGGATTGCTTGATCCAAAGTGGAATGTACAGATCATCACGATCAATGATTTCGGGCAGCATACAGAAATGGATGCGCTGCAGCTTATAGCGCGCCGGAAAGACCTGCTCAATAACCCCTATATCCTTCACTACAATGGCCATGTTAAGCCCTGGTATTTGCAAGGTGATAAACTCTCACTCAACCGGTTCCTCTTTTATCTTAAAAGCAGTGGATGGTTCACACGGTTTGAATACTCAAGATGGTATCTCAAAACATTTCGAAAGTATGCCATGAGAAGGGAACTTGTCCTGCTTAAGCGCCGCCTGCTGAAAGGGCTCAGGAAATAGCGCATTATCTGTTTTTAACAGTGCCTTCTCCTAAACAAGGATCCTTAAGGCAATCATTCAAAGAACGATAGGCCGTAACTGACAGGAATTGTCTTTCCTTTCTTGCTTTAATCCACCTCAACGGTTAAGAAATATGAGAAATTGTTTATGGGGCAAGGTTATTCTTATTTGTGTGGGATTGCGTCTTCTTATGATCCTGCTGCTGTTTTTCGCACTAATTAGGAATGTTTGCAGCTATTATTCTTTCACTATCTAAAAGAGAGTAAACCCTGAGCAATGTGACTGTCGGCAACTCAGCTGATACGTTCAAGATTCAGGGAGCATGTCTTTGCACCCGTGTTACCCGCATTTTACTTTTTCAACAAGTTGATTTATAACATATAGAATACAGGGAAATAAGAACATCCCAAAGTTCCTTGTGCAACGGAAGGTCTCTGTCTAAAATTCCGCTTTTCCGTTTAACTTGCCCCGGTGAAACTTCTTTCCCCCGCCATATCGAGAGTAGCCCGGATGCGCCTGTGGTCCATTGAACAATGGATGGCTGAGCCGGTGAAAGCACAGTATGCCGTGTGGCAGGACCTTTTGGCTGCAGGTCAATACACGGAGATTGGCCGCAAATATGGTTTTTCGAAGGTGCAGTCACTCGCTGATTTTAAAAAGGCGGTTCCTATCCACCAGTATGAAGACCTGAAGCCTTTTATTGACCGCATGCTGCAGGGTGAAGAAAATGTTCTTTGGAATACACCCATCGCCTGGTTTGCCAAAAGCAGCGGAACCACCAGTGATAAAAGTAAATTTATCCCGATCAGCGAGGAAAGTTTAAAGGATAATCATTACAAAGCATCGAAAGATGTTTTGTCGCTATATTATACTACTCATCCCGAAAGCGACCTGCTGACGGGCAAGGGACTGGTCATTGGCGGCAGCCACCAGATCAACCAGTACAATGAAGGCGTGCAGTATGGCGACCTGAGTGCTGTGATCCTGCAGAATTCTCCTTTCTGGAGCAACTGGATCCGCACACCGGATCTTTCCATTGCCCTGATGGATGAGTGGGAGGAAAAGATTGAAAAGCTGGCACAGAGCACCATCACCGAGAATGTGACTTCAATGGCCGGTGTGCCAACCTGGCTGATTGTTTTGCTCAAACGTATCCTTGAGATTACCGGAAAACAAACCATCAAAGAGGTATGGCCCAGCCTGGAACTGTATATGCATGGCGGTGTGAGTTTTGTTCCCTATCGCTCACAATTTGAAAAGCTGATTGGCGCCCCTATTCATTATTTAGAAATTTATAATGCTTCGGAGGGTTTCTTTGCCGCGCAGGATGACCTTTCGCAGGATGGCATGTTGCTGCTTTTCGATCACGGCGTTTTTTACGAGTTTATGCCCCCGTCTGAATGGGAGAAAGAAGAGCCGCAGACCCTGCAGTTACACGAGGTAGAAGTAGGTAAGAATTATGCTCCTGTTATCACCACCAATGGTGGCTTATGGCGTTACCTGCTGGGTGATACCATTCAATTTACCTCGCTGAACCCCTTCCGAATCAAGGTTTCCGGCCGGATCAAACATTACATCAATGCCTTTGGCGAAGAAGTGATCGTTGACAATACCGATAAGGCCATTGCTATTGCCTGTGAGCGCACAGGCGCTGCCGTTTCGGATTATACGGCTGCCCCAGTTTATTTTTCCGAAAATGGAAACGGCGCTCATGAATGGCTGCTGGAGTTTGAACGGGAGCCGCAAAACCTGGCGCAGTTTGTGGCTGTGATGGATGGCGCCCTGCAAAGTGTGAACAGCGATTACGAAGCCAAGCGGCACAAGGACATCGCCCTTCGCATGCCCGAGGTAACGGTGATCCCCACCGGCAGTTTTGCTGCCTGGCTGAGCAGCAAAGGAAAGCTAGGCGGACAGCACAAAGTTCCCCGCTTGAGTAATGACCGGTCGGTGCTGGAAGAAATCAAAGCGTTTGTGAAAAACAGTTTTTAGAAACCCTATTGTCTTCTGCAGGCAATCCTTTACTTTGCCATCAAATTTAAACACGTTATTTCATGAAACTCCTGGAAAACAAAGTTGTGATTGTGACCGGCGCCGCCCGGGGTATTGGTGAAGGTATTGCCCTGAAGATGGCTGAACATGGTGCGCATGTGGCTTTTACCTATGTGAGTGAAGGCAGTGCGGAAAAAGCAACGGCATTGGAGGAGAAGATCAAGGGAATGGGCGTGAAGGCCAAAGCGTACCGCAGCAATGCCGGTGAATTTGCCGATTGCGAAACCTTTGTTGCCGATGTTGTAAAGGAGTTTGGAAGTGTTGATGTTTGTGTGAACAATGCCGGTATTTCAAAAGATAACCTGCTCCTGCGTATGACACCGGAACAATGGGATGACGTGATGACCATCAACCTGAAAAGCGTGTTCAATATGACCAAGCAGGTGATCCGGCCCATGATGAAGGCTAAAAGCGGCAGCATCATTAACATGAGTTCTGTGATCGGGTTAATGGGAAATGCGGGCCAGGGCAGTTATGCTGCTTCCAAGGCAGGAATTATCGGATTTACAAAATCAGTGGCCAAAGAACTCGGCAGCCGCAATGTTCGCTGTAATGCGATTGCGCCGGGTTTTGTGGAGACGGATATGACCTCTTACCTGAAAGATGGTGAGCAGGCGGATAAGTACAAAGCCGGGATTCCGTTGGGCAAGTTTGGTACAGCAGAAGATATTGCTAATGTGACGCTGTTCCTTGCCTCTGAGCTGAGCAGTTATGTTACAGGACAGGTGTTGAGCGTAGATGGCGGGTTGTACATGTAGTTTTATGGATTAGTTCTGAATAAATCAAGAATTGAAAGCATGTGGATGGGTCTACTTGGAAAACTAACCGGGAAAGGGTGTGATGAAATTATAATTGAAAATGTCTTTCGTAAGATCCTACATCCTGCATTCACGTGGAAAAAAGGAATCTTCAGACTCTATAACCAAAAATATTTAGCTGCAGGTCCATATAATAATACTCAACTATTGAAACAAAAGGTTGAGGTGAATGCACTGCTGCCTGGTGATGTATGTTTAAACGGAAGCCCGCAGTTTTTAGAATATTCAATAGCTCCGGCAATTTTTGTTCTTGTCCTGAGAATGAATGGTATTCAACGAATATTCTTTCAACGTTTGGAAGCAGGTCTTTGATATCTTCTAAAACTTCAAATTCTGCGCCTTCTATATCCATCTTCAAAAAATCAACTTTTCTGTTGAGGAAGTTTCTTAATCGAATTGTTTGTACTTCAGTAATATTTTTTTTGTCAAATTTTTGGGCAGCCCTGCCTGCATCTGCACCTTCACTAAAAAATTGCAATGTTGTTTCTTTACTCCAACAAGCTTTCCTGTTTAACTCTATTTTAGAGTAGTTAAAAACTTCGATATTGTATGTAAGGATATCAAATATTTTCTCGTCAGGTTCAAAGGCAATGATTTCTGCATCCGGATACAACTCTTTGAAATAAATCAGGCTTAAACCAATATTTGCACCACAATCGATTATATAGGGAGAGTTTGTTGCGGAGATGAATTTATATATCTGCAGGTCAAACAATTCTCTACGGGTAAAGAAAAATGATGCATTATCGGCCATTCGTATTCTTCTGCCTAGAAATGAGATTTCAGCTTGAGTAAATCTTGGCAATTTTTTTATCTTATATTCCTCTGAATAATTTTTGTCAAATCTTCGTATGTTATGTTTAATGGTATTTTTTATACTAGTAAGTCTCATTCGATGTTATTTGTATCGTATTAAAATATCTACGGAATCCATCGTTTGTGATTGCTGTACTAAGTTACTTCATTGACTGTTTTGTTTCGATAACCCGGTAGTTATTTGGCTCTGTTTCTGTATAGTACAGGAAATCTTCGTGGGAATGTTTGAATTTTTTTTCACAAAGGTCAAGGTCTACGTTTTAAAATTCGGTTGGAGATTGTTTGGTTTACCTGTGTTAAGAGGGGGATCAAATGCGGGATGTAGTCGTTTGGCTTTGATGAATGGATCCCGGGTGGTGAATTGCCGATTGATTTTGCTGTTTCTACTGTTAGAATTTTTCGTCACCCTTCGAAGGGAGGCTTTGACTTTTTCACTGCAGTTCCAATGGCGGTTCGGATACTGTTTGTTCAGTACATGAGTTCGATCTCTGCCAAGTTTAACCAATCCCAGGGACCCTTTGCATAATCGGGTGGAAATGTCTTGTTAAGAGCTGCCGGCGAATGAAACCTGAGGATGTTCATCACCAACCTGATAGTGGCGACCTTTGGGTACTTTGTTTACTGTAGGTATGGAGTGTCTCCTTATAGAACGATCCTTTATTCGTTCAGCGGTATTGCTGTTCACCCGCAGCCTCTTTGTTAACTGCTCTCAGCCGACCTTCTGCCTGTTAGTACCTTCATCATAATTGATAAGGATGTAGGCATTTGAAACGCATGAGTTCAAGGCGCCGCTTTGCTGATGATCTTAGAAAGTTCCGCCACTTCCGCTTTCGTAAGCATCACCCATAATATATCATGAAGACTTTCTTCCAAGTTGCAACACGTCCGATATTATACATTCTACTACCAATTGATATCAGGCAAGTGCTGAAAAGGAGGGCTGCTCTGCTCATGCTGCCACCGGAATGCAGGCTATCCAACTGGAAATGGTATTATCAATACTAAAAGCAAAAAGTTCAGAGAAAGTTTTGCCGGAAATGTTGCATCAAGAAAGTTGCTCCAACCGGTATTGAATAGGAGATGTATCCAAGTTTTTTGGGTTAGGTAGTTTTCAAACTATTCAGGTTTTAACATACAGCTATTATTTCCCCTTGAATTGTTTAAGTTTGGCAGTTAATAAGGACATTTTCTAAAAATCATGGAATGAATTTTTTTCTGCTTACTCCAAACGTACCCAATCCTTTTACGTCAGAAAAAACCCGAAATATCCTGGAATCCTATGGTTGTATCAAAGTAAGCAATATTGCAGAAAGCGACTGTATACTCGCTTATAAATATCCCCGGCTCTTACCGCTGTTGTTGCGGTACCCCAATAAGCGATTCTTGGTTTGGACTAACGAGCCTCGTTATGACACCTTTTTTAAAGAACGCCTGAAACTTCCCCTTCTCCCAACCAGGATTGAGGTTATGAATGTTTATGGCAAAGGTGTGTTTTGGAACAATCTTCATTTTCTTGGGACTTATCATTTTATGCAAGACAATAATCTTGGGATTGATATAAACAAGCCGCTTGAAAAACTTTCCATCCAGCAGTTTACTGAAATGGAAAAAAAGAAAAAGATTGCAGCATTCTTTAGTAACCGGTTAAACAAAAGAAACAAGTTAGTAAAAGATGGCCGAAATATCGATCTAAATGATAAACGGTGTGAATTTGCGCTAAGAGGAAAGGAGGCAAACTGCCTGGATATTTTTGGTAAAGACTGGCCTGCCGGCTATGCAAACGAAAACTCAGGTTTTGGATTTGAACCAGAAGGCAAACCGTGGTGGCTCGATAAGTTGGATCGGTTAAAGAGCTATATGTTCAATCTTTGCCCTGAAAATACAGCGTATGGCTATTATACAACAGAAAAGATCTGGCATTCGATACATGCCTATTCACTGCCTATATACAACGGATGGAATTCAAATATTTATGAAACTTTCCCCCAAGAATCGTTTATAGATTTTGCTAATTTCGAAAAACCGGGCGAACTGTTCCGATATATCAGCTCACTTAATAGCCGCGAATATCTTGAAAGGTTAAATACTTGCATCGAGGTTTACAATGCGTCTATTGAAGTTAAACGGAAAAACATGGACAATGAGGCTAAAGAAATGGTCCAACATATATTACAGCGTATGGATTTGATTTGAATGAAGCAGCTTAGTTGACGCTTTGTTACTAACATGCGTCTAAAAATATATATTAACTTAAGAAATGACAGTCATAACTTAAAGGCCTGTGACCACCGTGTTGAAACCAAGCAAGCTGTTTTCCGCTAATCAATTTTTACTTCATAAGTCTTAAACAACTTCTGCGTTCTCAGGTAAAGTGCCCTCCTTGTTTGTCGTCCTGACATTTGCTTCATTTCGATTAGCTACTCCTTCAAAAAAATCGGAATGGTAATGTATGTTAAAGCTGAAGACAGGATAGGAAGTTTGATTTCGAATATGAATGAGAAGGCCCCGTATGAACACTGTAATTCCGCACATTTCAATGATTTCTTCTGTAGCTTCCAATAAGCTCACGGCAAACGGTGATAGTTGCATGCCTTTCGAAAGAAAGGCTGACGTGATTTCTAACCCGATGGCTGCACCTACATACAAGGTTCCAGCTAACGTAAAACGGAGCCTGGAATCTCTATTAAGTTGCACATAAAACTTTAGAAAATAAAGTATAAAAAAGACAACCAAAATTATATAAGGAATAACCCAATAAAGATAGGTGCCAGGGAAGTGAAGATAGTTTTGTAAATAGGTACTGAGAAAGGGTTCTAATCGGGAAAAGTCCTCATGAATTGTAAAAAGCTCGTCAAAACCTAAAAACAAAAATACAAAAGTGAGTGTTTTCCAATAATGTGCTTTCCCTGCGTTTTTTCTTTTCTCGGAAGTGTAACATACCCATAGCAGACCTGCACTTGACCATAAGAGAATGGCTGAAAAGAAAGCGGGAGGATTGTGTTCTTCATTAAGGTCAAACATGGGGATGAGTCCTAAAAGTTTGGGTGTGCCAACCACATGTTTCAATGTAATGCTTAACAGACCTAGCAGAAAAAATGGAATATGGCTTTAAATAAGAAAGGTATAATCGTATTGGTGTTTGGTATAAATGACTTCTTCATATAAAGCATCTTTTTATGCAGATCTTGGTTAAATTCAAAAATAACCTAATTTATTGTGTATGAATCTTTCAGGCGGCAGATTAAAGAAATTCTAGTACATTCTTTAATTTTAAATGTATAGTGTAGCATCTGGTTATTTCATCAATCATTGTTTCAGCAATAAACGATGAAGTTGTATATACATGGTAAGGATAACTGTTCATGTCACTTGTAGAAGTCACTTAAGTGTTAAAATCAAGATATCAAAGTCGCTATAATAAAAGCCAGTTGCAGTGGCATGAACAAGTAAGTTCGAGTTGGTGGTCCGTCGCCTCACTGATCTGATTGAAGTTGAAGTGCTCACGGTGGTACTCCGGGATGTAATTCCTGACCCGGACGATCATTTGTTCCCTGAGCTCTCTTTGCATTGCCTTCGCTGTATAGGCGAAGTATTTGTTGAACCCTGCTCATAAGGATTGTTATGTCAAGGTCATCGCGGATGTAGTTTTGAGGACCAACATCTCTATTCTTTACCAGCCAAACAACTGAATACAATCTTTACTTAGGTGGGTGTGGAGCGAAATGGGATGGTTAGCTTAAATTGAAATACCATGTTCCGATTCCAAGGAAATCAGATGGTCAGTTTCAGTGGATTTTACAGAGGTTGTATAGATCAGTGGTAAGTTGAAAATTCATGAAGCTATTCTATATGCCGATATAGTGATGGGATAATTGTTCTCATATATCATAGTTTTTATCTTAAAGACAGCTTCCGAAGAGAGGGCTTTTTGTTTTTACAAATTAACCAAGTAATTCTCAATCATGAATGAATTATAATATCTTTCACTTATCTAATACAAGGTAAAAACAGCCAGTTCTATTATGCATTCTATCAAAACAAAAATCGAGTCTATTCTTGACTGCCGTATTTACAGAAACTCCATGCCGCATGGCACTGATCTATTTTTTGATCTTAAACGATCATTTACAATGGATATGTTCCGTACGGTTTTCGATATAGGCGCCAACGTTGGGCAATCTGCCTTAAAATATATAACGTTGTTCCCTAATGCAGATATTTACTCTTTTGAACCTGTAAAGTCCACGTATTCTCAATTGGTTTCAAATACGAAACATCATTCCCGCATTCATCCTTTTCATATTGGAATGGGGAAGGAGAAGGGTAGCTTGAAAATCAATATTAATTCGAACAGCACGATCAATTCCCTTTTGCGTCCATCAGAAAACAATTCGGCAGAAGAGATCACCATCGACACAGTGGCTGATTTTTGTTCTTCTCAGGGTATTCAATCAATAGATTTTCTAAAAACGGATACTGAGGGATATGATCTTTTTGTTCTAGAGGGCTGCAAACCTATGCTCCAAAAGCAGCAAATTAAGGTAGTAATGGTGGAATGTGAGCCCGTTGCCACCAGCAATTATTTTGTTTCCATTGAAGATTTGGGGGCATTCCTCTCGCCTTTCGGGTATAAATTGTTTGGCATTTATGAGCAGCAACTGGATTGGGATGGTAAAAAAAGCGTTTTGTTTTTCAATGCTGTTTTTGTTTGCCCCGAGCTTATTCATTATACTTTGCGGGGATAAACGCCCCATAGAGAATTCTTTCTGTAGCTTTCAGCGTAACCCTGCGCATTTATGCGGAACAGCGGAACATGTGCCTTTTGCTAAGAAATACTCATTATTTTGAATTTCGAATATGTTTTTGTTCGTAAATCCCGGTTAACGTATAATCCACTCGTTCCAATTACTATATTTTAGGAGATTTAGTGAAAAAGTAGCACATTCTCTATAAAAGAAAACATCTTTGTAACTTCAAATCTTAACCATGAAAATAGCAGTTGCCAGTTTAGGCGACCCCCGTTCCGTAAAAACCTGGTCAGGCACCCCTTCTCACATTATTGCAGCCTTAGAGAAAAGGGGCCATGAAGTGGCTGGTATCTCAGTCCGGAAGCCTGTTGAACCGTGGCATTTTGATTGGCAAAGACGCATTCACATGCGATTGCAGAAAAAGTGGTTTCTCTCTTCTGTAGATAAAATTGTTCTAGAAGACATTGGGAAGCAGATTGACCAGGAAGTAGAAAAAATAAATCCGGATATTGTTTTGGTTATTCACGGCGATTTTTTGGCTTATTGTACGTTTAAACAACCTGCTATCATTGTTCATGATACCACCTTTGCTTCCCTGGTTGGTTATTATCCTGAATTTTCAAACCTGAGCCAGCGGAGTATCCGAGCGGGAAATGACATGTATCAACGTGCCTTAAATAAGGCTTCTGCTGCTGTTTTTTCAGCCGGTTGGGCAAGCCAAAGTGCTACGAAGGATTACAGGGTTGACCCAAACAAAATATTCACCATTCCATTCGGAGCCAATTTACGTGAGGTTCCAGCCGATACGGATGTAGAAAACTGGATTACCAAACGTTCGCAGGCTACTACTTGTTCCTTTTTATTTTTAGGTGTCAGATGGGAAAGAAAAGGTGGACCCGATGCCCTGCGGTTTGTGAAAGCGTTGCATCAGATGGGTATTTCCTCGCAACTGGTTGTTGTTGGGTGTAGTCCGGAAGTTGACAAGGAAGACGAGGTGTATGTGCAGCAATTGGGCTTTTTGCGTAAAGATGTGCCCCAGGAAAAGCAGCAGTTAGAAAGCCTTTTTCAAACCTGCCAGGCCCTGTTGGTACCCTCCGTTGCGGAATGCTATGGCTGCGTATTTTGTGAGGCCAATGCTTACGGTTTACCGGTTCTGGCCAGAGAAACTGGCGGTATTCCTGAAATCGTGAAAGATGGTTTGAACGGTCTCCTGTTAGGGCCGCATGAAACACCGGAAGAACTTGCCAGGCGCTGGGCAAAAATTTATACGGATAAAGATGGCTATCAACAGATGTCACACAAGGCAAGAGCCGAATACAAAACAAGACTCAATTACCAGGTTTTTGTAGAAAGGCTGGAAGCGATTGCTTTACCCCTGGTGGAGGCACCTGTTGAAATTTAGCAGAAACTAATTACCACATTTTCTATCTGGTTATTCTAATAAAGGCTTTGATGAACAGGGTTTCTTTCAATGGGAAGCCCTGTCCTGTTTAGGAAAGAATGTATTTTCTTTTTGTTGCGATTACTCCGCTTTAAGCAGGCAGCATTACATTGGCCACAAACGCCCCGGTGATCCGTTCCCTATATCACCGGGGCGTCCCCGGACCTTCAAGCCTGCAATAGCAGTATCATCAACTTTCTTTGCAGGTAGGTTCTTTTATCTTATAGAGCAATCCTTTTCAGCAAGGATAACCTAGGAAACGGAATTCCATGCGGTAGGAAGCTAAAAAGCTTCTTCTTGCCCATTCATTGGCAATTTTTGTCTGTTTACATTTGCCTATATGTAAAAAATGCGATGCCGCATGGAAATGCGTATGTGCACAATTGTGAAAATCGATTGACTTATTGTTCCGGAAACCTGTACAAGGCACTAATATATTTTTTGGTTTCTTTGTAAATACGATGGATTTCACTTTTCCAGTGGGCCCGAATGTGCCCAGCAAATGTGAACCCGTAGAGGGGAAAGGCTGTCCAGTCTCTTCTTGCCCATGAAGCACCGCCCCAAACTCCGTTTTCTCCACGAGCCGTTTTATTGAATCTTCCATATGTGAGGGCATCCTGAATGGTTTTCCTGTTAGTACGAACTTTTGGAGCCAATACAAAGGAGGTATTCCCAAACTGATCATGAATGAAGGGCATGCTTCCCCATACTTCAGCATCTTCCCTGGAAGGTGCTGAAATGAATGCATTCAGAAGGCTAAAGGTGGCGTTGCGAAGGTTATAATAATTCAGTGAACGGATAATGTTCAGTGGAAGTAAGTCGCAATATTCATCCATGTACGCAAAAAACTGTTGCCTCCCCCAGGTATCCAGGCTTTCTTCGCCAACCTGGTTGAAAACAGGTGTGACCTTTCCATCCTGGTAAACAAAATCGATCACGGAACCATGGGGTGCAAAGCAAAAGCTTTCTGCAATTGAAGGCAAGCCATCAATGCCTTTGTATTGTATATCCAGTCCGTGCAGGAAAGTATTGATCATTTCGGGTTGTTCGTGGTGTTTGCCCGGCAACAAGCCAATGTAAAACCAGTGAAGGTTCTGTGCATTTTCCCTGCCCATAATTTTGCGAAAGGAAGCCCTTGTTCTACCCGACCATCCTACTTCTACTATGCCTGTTTTTTCACCGTAATTGATCCCTTCCTGTTCTAAGTATGAAAGCAATACTCCTCTTTTCTTTTTGGCTATGGCCAGAATGTGGTTTCTGAGCCCCTCGTTGCCTGTTAATAATGCTTTTATTTTTTCCTGGATCTTTGGCGTTACTTCCGTGTCCGGCGACCTAAAAAAAGAAGTCAGGTCCGGTACCAGGCTTTGCAATTCCTGCCAAGATAGGTGGAGCCGTTTAAAGATTGTTTCAACGGTGGTTCCTTCGTACTTGTCGACAATCCAGTTAAATGAGGCCTCATTGAATTCGGTAAGTGAAGGCAGGAACCAGGATTGGCGACTGCCGTACATGTAAACCGATTTTATTTCATAACCCAAGGCTTTGCTTATTTTATTACAAACGAGATAGGGTACATAACCATCCCTGGAGACAAAGCAAAGCTGTTTGATTCCCCTATTCCTGGCTTCTTTTAATATCCATAGCACATACATGACCATGGTAGGGCCGACAACGTTGCCAACAATCCGGGCAATTCCCGCTGTATGGGCAGCTTCGTTATCATGGTTTAACCGTAACAGGCGGCCGGTACCTGCAAGCAGGCTGGTTAAGCCGTTTGTTTCATCCCTGAACTTTTCCAATAACAATTCATAACGGGTGGGATTGCAGCGATTGTGTAAAATACAAGACAGCCCTGCTTTCTGCGCACCCTTAAAATCTACAAAATGATCGTTTCCATGATGTCTTAGTTCCTCTTTTTTCGCCTCCGGGTTGTCTGACATCAGCTTTTTGAAAAGCTTGCCCGAGTCTTTACAAGCGCCGTGGTCTGCAGAGACCAGCAACTGGTCGCCCTCTCTAAAAAGGTTGGCATCGGAAAGAAATAAGCCTATTTCCTTATTGCTCCAATACATATCTGAAACAAAAGCAATGGAATAACCTTCTTTTCTTTCCTTCTCCAGCAGTTGTTCTGCACCCGGAACGGGAACCAATAATTTTCTTTCCCATTCTATTTCAATATCCCGCAAGCGATTTGCCGCTTCCGGGCTGATCATCAGGAGCTTTGCCAATAGATTGAAAATACGCGGTGCATCTGTTTGCCGGTCTGGTTGGTCCGTTCTGGAAACCCTTTCCGCTTCACTGCGGATCCTTATATAGATTTCCGGTGAGCAGCCAATGAGGCCCTCGGTGATGGCGGTTAGGGCAGCGAAATAAAAAACCGAATGTGGAAGTGCAACTTTTCTGGTTAAGAGGGTATCAAAAACATCAAAACTCACAAGTTTTAAAGTGGTAGGTTTGGAGGCAATTGTATGTTGTTTCATTGCGTTTCAATGGTTAGCAGATGCACTGTAGATGGTGCGATATTAGAAAAAAAATTTTAAACTTGTTGGTGTGTGTTGGTTATGATTCAAGAAACATATAATAATAAATGTTTGATGAAGAAGAACTCTCTCGTATGGTTTATTGATTTCAGAGAGTAAAAAGCCAAAGTTGCAGTTATATAAGCCTGGTTCATTTTACTTTCCATGCAGCTCAATCTGTATAATGCATGGCGTCTTTTGGCATATTGCTTACCTACTACAACCAATTTAAGTCTTTTTGGGCCGAGTTAATGAAGTATGGTCGCTTACGTGATAAGCCCCAGCCAATTCTCTACGAGTGGAGCAAAATTTCCAAAAACTGCTTTTTTTTGTAGTCAAATGTACATACCTAAAGGCAAATAAAGGCCGATGGTTTTGAATTTGCTTCTTTCTTTACTCCTGCCTTTGCGTTATCGCAATTTACTGTTGTATATTGGTGAAGCGGAAACAATAAAATCTACGTAGCTGACATTGCTTTTTTATGATACATTGGCTATATTTGCTTTGCACTTCCTGTGGATAAGCCTGGCATAGATTTTTTATTGGATGAGCTTATCGTTTTGAGCTTTGAAACAGTGCTGACTGTAATATCCAGACTGCAATCACAATCTCCACTATCCGTAATTAGAACCATTGCAAATGTAAAAGATGACTGAAGCTATTATTTATTTTAAATAACCTTTTATGAAAACGCTAAACCTTAATCAGTTCGTTGTCTTTTTGCTTCTACTCATTGGATGCCAAAAAGAACCCGTTACCAAACCAGTTTATTTTACAGAAACGGAGTATGAGCCGTTGGCCAGTTATGATGATAAAGGCCGGCCAAGTAATCTGGAAAAAGAAACTGTTTCCGCAGAGTTGATGAACTTCGCCAAGACATCTCTTCCCGAAAGACAGGATCTACGGAACACCAATCCTGCTTTACTTGAAACGCCCACCGTGGATATGCGCATTACAAAAAAATCAGAGGTTTACTTAACATTCATATCCCAAGGGACAGTTTTTGGCAATACAATAGGGTTTTATACCTATCCAACCACGAATCCTCCAGCGTCACCAAAAGACATTAAAAAAATATATTACGTATTCCCCAGTGCGGGTAACCTTACGGCTTTAACTGCCGGGCATAAGGTTAAGATTGGAACGTTTGAGCCTGGCGTTTCTATTGGTCTTGTGTTGTTAAAAGGAGCCTGGAAGCCTGAAAGTAGAGAGATTGATAACAAGGCGGTACATTTTTGTTATAGCGATGTACTAAACCCAGAAGTTGATCCCAAACTTAAAAAGCATGTAGTGCTTGCTGAATTTGCTCCTGAAAATAAAATATTGATTGGTTTTGAGGATTTTGACAGGACGGATTCAAACTGCGATCATGATTTCAATGACGTTGTCATGTATGCAACGATAACTGAACTCTAGTGCACGGTAAAACATGAATTAGAAGCGATATATTACTATTTACTATGGATTAGAGAAGATGTTTAGGGATTTTAAAAAGTTATCGTTCCCTTTTTGTTCTCGCAGGCGCTTCTGTTACACTAGGTACTTGGTTAAGCTCAACTGAGGGAATAATTGTCTGGCCGGCTGTTGCCTTAGTTGTTGTGGGTTGCTGAGTTTTTGCGCTAGCAACATTCGTATTTTCACCAATCCTAAATTTCATCGGTCTCTGGAAAAGGACCGGCTGAAGGTAATCATACGAGCAACTTCTTGTTTGAAGAGTGCATTATACCTGCGTTAGGATTTCTGTGTGTTCTTGTGCTACATCTCAACATTTTAATTAAGGAATCGACAGTCTTGGAAAATCAGACTACTTTATTTAGCCGTTAACCAATAAGGACTTTGTTTGAAAACATTCCATGCATGTTACTCACTAATTTCGATCGCGGTCTTCACAGGCTTTTTTGTTCATCTGGAATATTCGGCAATACTTGATCATAAAGCAAGCGTTGTCATATACTATTTTCTGCACTTTTTTGGTGTTGCGGCGTGAGGTCAGTGCGCCGGCTCACCACCAGCTATACGGTTTATCATTTATGAAGAATGTTCACCATCTTCACGGACTGCCCTTACTTTTTTGGTAAGCCCAAGAATTATGAAGTTTAGCAATATGGAAGAAGCATAAAATGATTTAAAATGTAGTTGGAATATCTATTCGGCATTTATTACTTCAATACAAGTGGTCTCATAAATGGAGTTAGGTAATTTTGCGGCATGAGACTGACAGACAAGCAATGGGAAAAGATTGAGCATCTTGTTCCCGACGGCCCTGTCAGAAGTGATGGCAAGGGCCGCCCCTGGAGAGGCAAGCGAGAAGTATTGGAAGGTATACTGTGGATTGTGAAACAGGTGCCCGCTGGCGGGAGCTACCGAAGGACTACCCTCCTTATCAGACCTGCCACCGTAGGTTTCAGCAGTGGGTAGAGGATGGCACCTTTGACAAGGTGATTGAAACCCTGGCCAGAGACCTTCAGGAAAGAGGTGGTGTTGATATATCGGAATGCTTTATCGACGGCACGTTTGCGCTGGCGAAAAAAGGGGGCTTTCTGTGGGAAAGACTAAGCGAGGTAAAGGCACCAAGATCATGGCAGTCACGGACGCTGGTGGTGTTGTCCTTTCTATCCGGATCGAATCTGCAAGTCCTCATGAAGTCACTTTAGTGGAAAAGACTCTGGAGGACAGATTTGTAGAGGAGATGCCGGAAAAACTCATTGGCGACAGGCTTACGACAGCGATCCCTTAGATGAACGACTGGCGCAGATGGGTGTATAGATGATTGCGCCGCACAAAATCAACCGGGTGAAGCCAAAAACATAAGACGGCAGAAAACTCAGACGCTATAAACGAAGATGGAAAGTAGAACGCTTCTTTGCCTTACTATACAACTATAGAAGATGCGTGGTCAGGTATGAATACAAAGAACAAAACTTCAAAGCGGTAGTATTACATAAACTGTGTCAGTTGGTATATTTTAGTCATCGGTGAAAGGCTATGATTTTTCTGATGCTGCCGGGCATTGTTCCAGCCGTTGCAAAAATCGTAGGCTTTCACCGATGGGCCGCCGGCAGGCTTTCTT
>DASYHD010000009.1:0-306054 GCA_035998945.1 Flavisolibacter sp.
AAGCAGGGTCTCACCCTTTTTTAACCGACTTGTCGCTTCCTTCTTGAAAGCTTCAAAGTCAAAGGTTTGCTTTTCCATAAAACTGTGTCTGTTTTGAAGTTACGAAAACCCCAACTGACACACTTTATGTAATACTCTCTTCAAAGCCGTCGTGCTCTTGGCCTCAATGATGATCTTCCTGAAATCCTATTTCCATTTATGAGACCACTTATAGTTTTTATTGATTTTTTTCAGCAACTAAAGCATAACCTAATGGGAATACCTCGCCTGTTTTTATTGATATTTTACTTCCAATGTGGGTGCTAGCAAAATGTTTAGTTATCCATTGAAGGGTTATTGCACTTAAATTCCCAACCAAAGGTATACCTTTAATATTTTTGGCAATTATGTCTGCTAAGATTTCGGGAACACCGCCAATTGAATGCAACAACACGATTTTAAATCCTGCTTCTTCTGCCATTGATTTAAGAGCAAATTTTGTATACCGGAAATAATCATAGGGTTGTTCATGTAACCAATAATAAAATGGTACATTCATAATCAATTTTCCATTCTTTTTTAATACTCTATACATTTCAGCCCACAATAATTCTGGGTTTCTTATATGTTCTAAAACATCTGAAAGAATTATTGTATCAAATTCATTATCATTTAAAAGTAGACTTTTGTTTAGATCAAACTCATAGTCCAGATAAGGGTTTCTATGTAAAGTTTGTCCCCAATCTACACAAATATTATCACTTATGTAATCCTTGTAAGCCTCATATAAAGGGACTTTTCCGCAACCAAGGTCAAGGAGATTTCCTTTTGCATAAAGTTTTAGATTCTTATCATAAAATTGAGCAACAATGTCTACTATTAGTCTCGAAGAAATACTTACTTCTTTAGGGTCTCTTGATGCTAAAAGCTTCTTATTTTTATATATAAATTTGCTTGGTTGCCAGATATCTTTATTTTTCATTTTTACGAATTAAAGTTTACTAAGTTACGATTCTAAAACCTAAAATTTGCTACGTTTCCCTTTATCAGTTACTTAAATTGAAGTATTTCCTTTAAACAAAAGAAATGTTTTAAAGAGATTTTTCAGCTTAAAAATTCTTAATTTGAAATTTTATTGGTTGTTCTTTTAAAGACATATCAATAAAGGCTAATTGTAGCAAGGCTTCCGAACTTTCTATGGAATTCTCAAAATCACGCCTCAACCTTAACTTAAAATACAACCAGCCATAAAGCTGACGCACATTTGTAGCAGGTCCACTTTTTTCTATTACTAACGGCCACTATACGGCACAAAGTCATATGTACTTTCGGGTTCTGGTATATTTTAAGTATCACGTTCATAGTGTCTTTGTATATCTGCTTCAAATGTATCTTTATATTTAGTATCTGCTTTTGGGCTGTGTAAGTGTCATGAGTTACCTTTCGATTTAGCTGGTAACAAATAGCCTGCAGTGGTGTCAGCTGCTGACGTTTCGTTAAACAATAAGGCAAATATGCTCAGGGACTTCAGCCGGTAACCAATAAGGACTTTGCTTGAAACTCCTCTTGCATTTTACTATGCATTTCGATCGCGGTCTTCACAGGCTTTTTTGTTCATCTGGAATATTCGGCAACACTTGATCATAAAGCAAGCGTTGTCATATGCTATCATTTTCAAGTTTTTAAGTACATTGACTTAATGTTGTAAAATCAGATGTAGATAACTGCAGTCTTTTCTTCATGTTGCCAGAAAACTTAGTTAAAGGCTTTGCCTAATGTGATCAAAGCGGTATGGGTAGTTTTCACCAAGGGTTATAGTACTCATACTATGCACTTAATTGTAGTTGTACGTTTTTTTTCGTTCTTTTGAAAAAAAACATAAAAAATTTATTTTCAACTCAGTCCTACTTCTATCTTAGCCAAACAATATCCTTTCAAACTAAACATTATTCTGATGAATGTTTTGGTGAAAAACCATAGCCATTCGGCCTTTGTGCTTCTTTTACTATGCCTTCAAAATACAGCACAAGCATATCCAATTCCCAGACCGTTATCGTTTACACCGATAATAAATGAATCAAACTTCAACTCTATACATGAAGTTTTAGAAGACACAACCCGGCCATCGACGCAAACTTTTACCTCTTCGGCAGGTTGCGGACCTGTATTAAAAGTTGAACCCCCGAAAAATCCTATTGTCAAAGATGTCGAAAATAGCTTTGACTGGACTTATATTTCCGGGTACGAGTCTCCAGAACTCTACGAGTATACTTTGGACGGTGGTACACTATATCAACAAGTTACTCAAAAGCCACAGGTTATACCGGATCACAATTTTGAGATAGGTCAGGTCGGGGTTCGGCTGAAAGAAGGTGTTAATCACTATGCGTCGGAGACTATATATAATCCAATTCCATTTACTGCAGGCGCCATATTGGAGAATTTATTAGCGTTTTCTGAAAATTTCGATCGTACAGCTACAGATGGAATTTGGCAAACTTTAGCTGGTGGTTATACCAAGGCTTCTTCAATAATAAATCCTTTCAACCAGCCTGTATCTTATCAATATTATGTCAATGGTGCTGCAACCGGCAGTGGAAGGCTTGTTACAAAGTATAGTGTACTTCCGGATGTTGTATATACATTCAGTATATACGTCAAATATGAGAATCTAAACTCTCTTCGAATCCAAATGTTGGGTCGTCAAGATAACCAATGGGCAATTTTCAATGTTGAAGAAGGTAAAGTGCTCAGTACAGGTACCGGCTGCACCGCTGGCGTTGTAAAAGCTCAAAACGGCTGGTATCGTGTTTCTATAACGTTTGTACCCACTACCATCATAAGCAACGGTCAAATTTCAATATCCACTCCTGAAATAGCAGGTGAACATTCTAGGCGGTACTTATTGTTCGGCGCCCAGTTGAACAGAGGAAATGCACCTGCAACATATATCAAAACACCATGAAAAACTCTTTAACTCTCATCGCGATCTTGATGGTTTTGGTGGGGAAAGCACAGTCATTTCATTTTACCTCAGATGGTATAAAGCGGCAATCTGCCGGTGTATTCGATGAAAATGGAAGGTTAATACGAACCCTGTTTTCCGGAAAAGTCTTTCCTGCAAGTAATTATACCTATGATTGGGATGGATTAGATGATGAAGGTAAAATTGTTCCGAAAGGAAGTTATAATGTGAAAATCCTTTCAAATAACATTCAATATCATTGGGAAGGGATTATAGGCAACACTTCCGATAGTGTATCGGGGCCAACCAAATGGCGAGGATACGGCTTATCAAACGGTATGGTAACTGTCGGCGATTATGTTTACGTAGCACAAGGGTATGGTGAATTTATGCCTTCCGGATTTCGGTTTCACATCTCCGCTCCCAATACGCGGTTGACTGCCATTGCTAATAATGCTACCACTCAGAAAACAGGTCTTGCCGTCTGTTCTGATTCGAATTATATCTATTGGGCTGAGTGGAGCCTTTCTGCAAAAAATAGGAAATTACATGCCTGGGTAGTGCATGCGACTAAAGTATCGGATAATTCACAGGTTACTTTTCCAAATGGAACTAATTATGCTTTTTATTACGGTAAACCCCGATCTGTGATTGGTCTTCAGGATCAAGCCACTGATCCCCAAACCGCTGCGGCACCAACAGCTCTTGCCGTGCAACGCAAAGGTCAATATTTATTTGTAAGTCGTAAGACGGGCAACAGGATTGACGTGTACAATAAAAAAACGGGGGCTTTTGTGCGCAGCCTTGCCTTTCAAAAGCCTACGGGGATGAGTATGGATAAAAACGACAATATTTGGGTGGTTACGGAAGATAAGGTTGTCAGTAAGTATGTCATCAACACAGACGGGAGATTGGCTAAGCCAACTATTGTTATCAAAGATTTGTCTCAACCGCAGAATGTTTGTGTTTCTCCTGATGGCAGTTATATTTTAATAGCTGATTGCGGCACATCACAACAGTTGAAAGCTTTCTCGAGCACCACGGGAAAAAGTCTCTGGGTGTTAGGGCAGGAAGGTGGCTATATCAATTCAACGGAGGTGACCAACACCCGGTTTATGTTCTCAGATATCAATGGAGTTGACTTTAAAAAGTTTCAGATCCCTTCTATAACTTTTCAATCTGATGGCTCATTTTGGTTTTCCGATAACGGAAACCGGCGCATCCTGCATTTTGACGTTAATCGAAAATATTTAGACCAGATTTCTTTTCTTGGCCCAACGTATGAAATTAATTTGGTAGCCGGTGATCCAACCCGTCTTATCAATAATCATTTTGAGTTTTTTATTGATTACTCCAAGCCATTCAAAGAATCTTGGACGTTGAAAAGAAACTATGCCTATCGCGTTGATGCTTCAAAATATGACCATCATCATCATGGATTAGCCCATCCTGTCAAATATCCTAATGGTCGTACGTATGCACTTTACCGGCGGAAGGGGTACGGTAATATTAACAACACCTGGGAAATTGTGGAGCTACGGGAAGATGGCCTTAGAATGACCGGGGTCATAGTAAATGATGTAGGCATAACCTTATTTGCCCAAGACGGTTCAATTGTTCAGCAATCCGGAAGAGATTACGGCAAATCGACAATAATCAGGCGCAAAGTTCTGCTTGGATTCGATGGTCTGGGTAATCCAAAATATAGTGATTTTTCAACCTACTTGGAAACGCCAGCTCTTTCAATAAATAGCCCTGTGCACTGGGGAGTCCTACCGCCAGCCATTACAGAAAATGGCTATTATTGGTTTTTTGATCCAAAACCTAAACTGGAGGCCGGCGGTTATCATTTTGGTGCTGTTCCGATTGGTGGTAAAACATGGCATGTGTTAACATCAAAAGGTACAGGTAAAAATTATCGAGGCGATTTTCCCAGCGATGGACGATTTGACGATGGGAATGGTGTTAACTCCTATGCAGGCTCACTTGCTACTGCTGTTGGAAAGCATGTGGTTTGGGGCTACCATGGAGAGTTCTGGCGTAATACCCAAGTTAATAAATACAACCATTATTTTGAAAATGGCCTTTTTATCGGGCAATTTGGCGTGACGGGGGATGAACCTTCGGTGCGAGGCATCGAGGCAGCTCCCCAGATGGCAGGAAATGCTTTATTGCCAGTTTTAGTAAAGGGTCCGGATGGTAATCTTTATTTGTACCATGGTGATGAAACTCACCACGGGGGCATCCATCGGTGGAAAGTCACTGGCCTCGAAACCATTGAAGAAAACATTATTCCCCTCGATGAAAAGAAAATGTTGAGTTTTAATGCAAGTTTTTCAGCTGATAAAAAAACTGGATGTTTGCCCCTTGAGGTTAATTTTACCGATGGATCTGATACAACTGCCGGTGCTATCACTCAATGGTTTTGGGATTTTGGAGATGGAAGTACTTCAACAGAGTCGAACCCCAGCCATATATACACAAAACCTGGTACATATAAAGTAAGCCTAGTTGTTACTAATGCCTCAGGTTGTTCTAAAAATTTCAGCCGTACCAATTATATCGAAGTTTATGAAAAGCCATCTATCGCTATCATAAACGACACAACAAGTTGTTTGGGTTCTGGAGTAAGTTTCAAAAGTACAATGGAGGCAGATGATGCTGCACGATTTGATTGGAAATGGAACTTTGGCAATGGCGAAACTGATACAACGCAAAGCCCTGAGCCGCAGATTTATGATGCGGCAGGTACGTATGCTGTTACATTGACGCTAACAGATGGCTTTGGCTGCTCCGCCCAGGCTGAAAGCAGAGTTACGGTTCAAACTTCTCCGGTTGTTGATGCCGGGCCTGATTCCGAAATCTGTTTAGGAAGTTCGCAACAGCTGAAAGCTACCGGAGCTATAAAATATAGTTGGGATGCGGCTTCTTCCCTAAATTGTGCCGATTGCGAAACACCCCTGGCTACTCCATCGGACTGGACGCAGTACAAAGTAACTGGCTATAACGAAGCCGGTTGCAGTTCTTCTGATTGGGTTACCGTTAATGTACGCAAACCATTTGCGTTAGAAATTGATGGGAAAGAGGATATCTGTATCGGTGAGTCAGTGGAACTGACCGCCAGTGGTGCGGATCAATATAGCTGGTTGCTGTTTCCCGGCCAGTCTGATGCAACTGCTTCAATCATAGAAGCTACACCCCAAGTTTCCACTACTTATACTGTTGTGGCCAAGGATGATGCCGGCTGCTTTACCGATACCGCAAGTTTGGTTGTGAATGTACACTCACTGCCAGTGGTTAGTGCCGGTGCAGATGTTGCCATATGCCGTGGCAGTGCCGAACGTTTACAGGCAAGCGGCGCGTCCAACTACACCTGGAGTACTTCACAAGCGCTAAGCTGTACAGATTGTGCCAGCCCGATGGCAGCGCCTTCTGCCACAACAGAGTTTGTGGTCACTGGATTTGATGCTTATGGATGTAGTGCCAGCGATGCTGTACAGGTTACGGTTCACCAGCCCTTCAAGGTAAGGATTAACCCTGTTCCTGATATTTGTATCGGAAGATCGGCCACACTCGCTGCCAGCGGGGCCGATCAGTACAATTGGTCTCCTTCGGTTAGCGTTGCCAATCCCTCTTCTGCCACCACTACTGTCACACCTCAAACCTCTACCCAGTATACCGTTGTAGGAAAAGACAATGCCGGCTGCTTTACCGATACGGCTTCCGTAGCAGTTACGGTCTGGCCCTACCCGACAGTGGAGGCAGGAGAGACACAAATACTTTCCGTGGGGAATGTCCTGAAACTCAGCCCGACCTATTCGGCGGATGTCACGTCTTATCTCTGGAACCATCCGCAAACCCTGAGCTGTTCCAATTGCGCCTTCCCGGAAGCTAAGCCGAAAAGCGAAACAACCTATCGGGTTGAAGTCGCCAACAGGGGTGGCTGCCGGACATCTGATGAACTAACGGTAAGGGTAATCTGTAACAACGGCAACCTGTTTATTCCGAATACCTTTTCACCTAACCAGGACGGACGCAATGACCGCTTCTTTCCACGCGGAACCGGTATTGATCGTGTTAAGTCATTCAAGATCTATAACCGCTGGGGTGAGCTGGTTTACAGCAATGAGAACTTCCAGGCCAATGAACCCTCATCCGGTTGGGACGGACGTTTTAAAGGCCAGGTTCTTCCTTCTGATGTTTTCGTGTACAGTTGCGAAGTGGTATGTACCAATAACGAATTATTGACCTTTAAAGGCGATGTAACCCTGTTGCGATAATGGGGCTATTAATGGACAGCAACAATTTTAAAACCTATAAACCAAAATAAAAGACATGCATTGCTATAGCGGGTACTAAACGATATTCTACTCCCTGCTATAGCCCTCCATCCGATCTTTTGAAAAACCTCAAAATCCATCAGTATGAAAAACAACCGCCAACTCCTTTTGCTGGTATGCAGCTGCCTGTGTGCCCTCGCCAGCTTTTCGCAGGATGTTCACTTTTCGCAGTTTTTTGAAACACCGCTTTACCGCAACCCGGCACTCGCGGGAATCGTCAATGCAGATGTAAGGGTACAAGGCGTGTACCGTTCGCAGTGGAACAGCATTACCAATGCCTATAAAACCACTTCACTTAATGCTGAGTACAAGCTTCCTGTTGGTGTGGATGATTATATGACGGTTGGGGTACAACTGTTCCATGATAAAGCCGGGACCACCAACCTTACGACTACCCAATTTTTACCGGCCATTAACTACCATAAATCCCTTAGTGATGAAAAGAGTGTTTATCTCTCCGTCGGTTTTATGGGTGGGCTGGTGCAACGCCGGGTGGACCGCAGCCAGATGACCACGAACAGCACGTATGAAGGTCATGGCGATGGGGAGTCGGACCTGTTGCAAAACCAGTACAGTTATTTTGATGGAAGCACGGGCATCAGTTTGAATACCCAGCTTAATGACAATCCTGAAAATATGCTGGTGTTGGGCGCTGCGTATCATCATTTCACGAAACCCAAGAATTCTTTTTTCAATAATCAAAGCATTGCCGTACCTGCCAAGATGGTCTTTACTGCGGATGCAAAGCTGGCTGTGGGCGAACAATTTACCACCACCATCCACAATGATTATGTAAAGCAGGGCGCTTACCGTGAGGTGATCAGTGGTGCACTGGTAGGCTACAAAATCGGTGCTTACAGCGATGAGCCGGATGCCATTCTACGTATGGGTGCCTTTTATCGCTGGGGTGATGCATTTATCCCGGTAGTGCAACTGGATTACCGTCCATTCGCCGTGTCGCTAAGCTATGATGTTAATGTATCAAAGCTTGGTTCTACCAGTTACGGGAAGGGAGGATATGAGCTGGGGGTTACCTATGCAGGTTTCCTGGACCGGGAGTACTCCTCTGCGAATGCTACGAAGTGCCCACGTTTTTAGGGCTGGCGCACAATGGCCGGTTGTGAGTGGTGAGTGGTCAGTGGGTAGTAGTTAATTGAAAGCAATGTTACACCGGCTTCGACAGGTGCAGCCTGGCAATCTTTCCAATGCAGTTGGGTAGTCACCATCACTCTTGAACATGTTTAATAGTGAAATGAAGAAAAAACTTTTTGCTTATTGATCTAATTTGTACATTTTTCTGATGCCATCCCTTTTCCATTGACCTGCCTGCAGGTAAGATTAGCGTTTTATGCCGATACCCTGGAGTGAGGAGAGGCCATTACAAATAAAGAAAATTGCGTACGGATTACCTGGATGACGCTAGGGGATTGAATTGATTGCAGGGAAACTACTTTTCACGCAGTTATAAGGTGCTTTATTTAGTTTTTATTTTGGTGTCTTTGCTGCTGTGATTAGAAATAGAAAAGGGATGATTTTGAAGTTGATGGTATCAATTTCCAGCTTCTGCAAATTCAATGGTATCAATGATTTCAGTTATTTGTAAAAACTTGTCTAATTTGGCGGTTCGGACGTTCAAAAACAGGCACTGTCATGAAACCTCCCAATTACGACCCCCTGAAACGTGAAGTCGAAAGAGTTTATGGTAAAAAGGTTGTTACCTATTCTGATTGCCTGAACCTATCAAAGGAAATCACGCTTCGTACCGGCTTTCGGCTTAATGTCAATACCCTACGGCGTTTTTTTGGCCTTGTACAGGCTTCTTACCCGCCCTCTGTCACTACACTGGATATTTTATCGCGTTTTTGCGGGTGCAAGTCCTACGAAGATTTTACAGCTTTTGAACCTACCCAAGTGCAGGGAGACGAAGTGCAGTCTTCGTCACTGCTACGCTATGTTGATCTTTTGTTTCGTAAAGCAGCCATTACAACGTATGCCGATCCCACCTGGTCGGGCATTGTACGAGAAACGATTTTATACATGGAAAAGTACCCCCACCTGATCGATGCTTTTCAGCGAAATATCGTACGGACGCAGGTTGGGCAGGAAATCTATTTTGAGCAATTTGTCAATCTGGACCAACTGAACGGGTATTTTGGCTATGGCATCCGGTATTACCTGGCCGCAAAGAATACACGGGAAGGGCGACTTTTTGCCCATGCCTTGCTGGCCTACCGGTATTACTTAACCCTGGAAGAGGAGGCTCTGGAAAGGCATTACCATGAACTGCAACAGGATTCCATTGACGAAAGGGTGCACCCTTTTCTGGCTGCCCGGTACTTTGCAGCGCAGGTCTTTTATCATTACCAGCACCCGGAAGAAATTTTCAAGGTATTGTCTTCTGCACGTGAGTGCTTCAAGCACCTTCTACCATCGAAGGATATGTACCAGACATTTCCCTGCTTTGAATTGTTCATGGCAGAAGCCCTGATCCTTAGCCGTCAGCCCCTGGAGGCGCTGTTTTATATCCAGGAAGCCCGGAAAAAACGCAGTGATTATTATCCGCCGGCTGTTGACAAAAACCTGTTTTCTCCATTTGACCTGTACGAAGCAGCCGCTTATACGATGCTTGGAGAAGAAGAGAAAGCAAAAAAAGCTTTCCGGCGGGTGAATCCTATGGAATTTTATTTTTTGTCGCGCCAGTTCCATAATATTATCTATTTAACAGTGGAATCACACCTTTTCCCTGCAAAGGAGAGGGCAAATAGTGCACAGATTACCGATTTAATCAGGCAAACAGGGTTTCTCCGAATGCGGGGTTTGCTGCATGATTCTGCAGTTGTGAACAAAAAAGAACAGGATAAGAGCTTTCTTTTATAGAATAGAATTCTATTTTCACGTTTGCTATTCGATCCCCCTGTGAAATTCCAAACTCTAAAAAAAGTTCAGGCAAATTGTAATTTTACCTATGACGATTAGTGTTTGGCTTTTGTTTTTCTACTGATTTTTACACTGTTCTTCTAACGGTATCTTACATTTCCTGCTCTGTTTTAGGCTTGCTGCTGATTTGGTTGATTTCTGATTGTTTACAACTCTATGGTTGACTATTCAGCGATTACCAAGTTTGTTTAGTGGTTGCTAGTCTGTTGAAGCAGAATAGAATACGTGTAGAAAAGTTTGTTGCGAAATGTCCACAGCGAGGCCGGCAATATGTATGGATCTGGCCGGTTTTCTGATGGCAGTGGATTTGCATAAAGATGAAGCCGTTTGTTTTGATTAGCGGATGAGAAGTGGTTTCATAAACAGGTGATTGTTTGTGAAATAAAGTAAAAATGGTCAAAAATTTTTATACATTTATGCGCTAATCAGGCGGGAAGAAGGCGAGGCTGAGAATTTTAAGTTTGATCTGGTGCCAATATCCTGAACAAAAACTAACTGCCAAATTCCAAAAGAACATTTGACAGTGGCCATTGAATCGTGAATACCCAAACGAAGACTGTTACTGGGATAGGCGAAGCCATGAAACAAAAAGAACATTGCACCCAACCCTACTTATATGAATACAAAGGCCCTTTGGTATGCTGTTTATACCAGGCCCCGCTGGGAGAAGAAAGTTGCTGAACTTTTGAACCGGAAGGGAATTGAAAACTATTGCCCCCTAAACAAAGTCATCAAACAATGGCATGACCGCAAGAAACTGGTGGAAGAGCCGCTGTTTACTTCCTATGTTTTTGTCTATCTAACTCCCGCTGAAATGGTGGAAGTAAAAAAGACAGATGGTGTTCTCAATTTTGTTTACTGGCTGGGTAAACCTGCTGTGGTCAAAACAGAAGAAATCAGGACCATTCAGAAATTCCTGAATGAATATAAAGACATTCAACTCGAAAAAGTAAAAGTTTGTCCTGCCGACACCGTACAGGTTATCAGCGGCCCGTTGATGAACAGGGAGGGTACCGTACTGGAAGTTTACCCAAAAAAGGTAAAGATCATATTGCCATCTCTGGGCTACGTGATGGTAGCCGAACTGGAGAAATCCAGCATTGAAGTCATCAGCGTAAAAAATATATCCTCACGCCAGGAGGTTCCGGCGTCTTCACTTACACATTTCAAAATCGCTTAAAGCACCCTATTTATGAATCTGAAAAAACAGGCCGCAATATTGCCGGCCATTGCCCTTTTTTTTGCTTTCGCAATCGCGGCCTGCACGCCTCAGAAAGACCTGAGCCAATATATGTTGTTTCAACATTCAAGAGACAGCCTGGCGACAACGCTTAAGGAAACCCTTATTCAGCCCAATGACCTCTTAAGTATCCAAGTGTTGAGTAAGAGCATCAACCAGGAACAGACAGCTCTTTTTAACCTGTTTAATGTAGGTGTTTCCAGTGCCACCAATACCGGTGGTGAGAATAGCGGCGGCGGTGGCGGTGGGGCTATTGGTTATCAGGTTTCTACAGCCGGTACTATTGAAGTGCCGCTGATAGGCGAGGTGAAGGCCGCAGGGTTGACCAAAAACCAGTTGGAATCATCCCTTGAGCAGCGGCTGGCCTCTTATGTAAAAGATCCTATGGTGAACGTGCGGTTTTTAATGTATAATGTTAGCATTTTGGGTGAAGTGAGAAATCCAGGCATCAAAGGATTTCCTACCGACAGGGTAACCATAGTTGATGCATTGACTGCTGCCGGCGATTTAACCGATGTTGCCCGAAGGGATAATGTACAGGTGATCCGGGAACAGAATGGTCAACGTAAACACTACATAGTTAATTTAAGCAACAGTCGGGCCCTTTTTGCCTCTCCTGTTTATCAATTGCAGCCGAACGATATTGTGTATGTCAGTCCGTCTCAAAACAAATTAAAGAATATGGCTGTTGATCCTGACGCAGCACGCAGAAGAGGTCTTATCCTTTCGGCTGTGGGACTTGCTGCTACTATTACCAATTTAATCATTCGTCTTAATCAATAATTATGCAAGTAAATAGAGATATTTTAGAGGTAAACCAGGATGGGGGAGATAGCATAAAGAATTTTTTCTCTAAATATGCAGCCTATTATCCATTGATCATTCTTTCTTTAGTCATTTTCATCGGGGCGGGCTATTATTATATCCGCATCACCCCCCCAAAGTACGAGGCTTCGGTAATGTTGATGATTAAAACTGGAGAAGATGCCTCTTATGGGGGTGAAGGCGATCTCGTTGGTAATGCATTAGCGGGGAAATCAGGAGCTAATATCGCAAGGGAGGTAGTGCAACTAAAATCCGGAATAATCATGCGCCGTGTGGTAGCAAAGTACGGTTTCAATACCTCTTATTTCTTAAAAGGTAAAGTCTTGACAACTGATATTTATAAGAATGCTCCATTTCAGTTGATTGTAAAAAGCCTTACCGACAGTCTGTCTACTGTAAGAATTACATTATCAGAATTGAGCCAAAAGGGTGGCAGTTTATTATATGGGTCAAATGATGACCAGCAAAAGTTTTCATTTGCCTGGAATGTACCGTTCACATATAAAGGAAATACGTATGTTTTGGTGCCCAAACAGGGCATGGATTTCGATCCTGAGTCAACTTATATTGTACGCTGGCGCTCTGTTAATGCTGAAGCCGGGTCTTTGCAAGGTAAATTTTCTGCCAAAGAGGAAGAAGAAGGCTCCAGTATACTCACTTTACGAATGAAGGCTGAAAATTTGGCACGTTGCGAAGATGTTTTGAATGCTATCTGCACAGAATACAATCTTTTTGATATTGAGGAAAGAAATAAACTTTCAGAAAGTACGGTGCGATTTATTGATGAGCGCCTAAATGTAATATCCGGTGAATTGAAGAGTGTGGAAGGGAATTTGGAAAGTTACCAAGGTTCCCGAAACCTGGTCAATATTCAAAGCCAGGCAGATATGTCGTTTGGTAACTCCAATGCTATTTCTAACAGCATTCAGGAGATCAACATCAAGCAGGGGGTAGTGGCGATGATCAGTAACTATTTTAACAACGCCAATTCTGCTGGTAAACTGGTTCCTTCTTCTATGGGTTTGGATGATGCAACTCTGGCAGCCTTAATCGGCCAATATAATGCTTTGCAATTAAAAAAGGATCGCGAGGCACCATTGGTAGGACCGAACAGTCTTTTAATTCAGGATATAGATAATCAATTGGGAAGTTTAAAGGCCAGTATTCTTGAGAGTTTGGCGGGTATTTCCCGGAACCTCAGGCTCCAGGAAGGCCGGCTGCATGGACAGAACTCGCAACATCAACAGTTCTTATCATCATTGCCACATAACGAAAGGGTCATGCAGGAAATCAAACGAAAGCAAGGTATCACAGAAGGACTTTATTTGTATTTGTTGCAAAAACGCGAAGAAGCTGCAATTTCCAGTACTACGGCCAGTATATCCCACTATAAACAGGTTGATCCTGCTTCCGGCTATGGTCCTGTTGAGCCCAATAAGATGAATATTTATCTGACGGCTTCTTTGCTGGGTTTCTTCCTGCCTCTTGGCTTTGTATATGTAAAACAGCTGCTAAATGATAAAATTGAAACCCGGGACGAAATCGTCAAACACATTTCAGTTCCCGTTATCGGTGATATTGCACATGCATCAAAAGCCAAAAGCCGTATACTAACGTCCAAGAGCCGGAACCTTTTAAGTGAGCAACTCCGATTGATTCGCACAAATCTCTCTTTTATGTTCAAGAACAAAAAGGTTTTTTTGGTGACTTCTTCTGTTGGTGGAGAAGGCAAGTCAACTACCAGCATCAACCTTGCTTCTGTACTGGCTATGGCAGGAAAAAAAGTGGCCCTGCTTGAGTTTGATATTCGAAAACCTTCCATCTCCCAGGTTCTTGGATTTGATAATTCGAGAGGAATTACCGATTTTCTAAATGGTGAAATCTCCGGTATAAGTTCTATTTCACAAACCCTGGAGCAAACTCCCAACCTGCATGTTTTTTCTTCTGGTCCAGTTCCATTAAATCCTGCTGATGTTTTATTAAGTGAAAGAGTGGCTGAACTGTTTGAATTGTTGAAAAAGAGTTATGATTATATTATTGTGGATTCAGCTCCATCCGGGATGGTCAGTGATGCTTATTTGCTTAATCATTATTGTGATGCAACTTTATTTATCATCCGTCAGCGTTTTACAGAAAAAAAACAATTAAAGTTCATCAATGATCTGCATGCGTTGGGGAAATTGAAAAATATGGCCGTTATTCTGAATGATGTGAAGACCGGGGGACGCTATGGCTATTATGGCTACGGGTATGACGATAAAAATGGTTACTATGAAAATGGAGGTAAAAAGAGAATAAGGGTATTTAATTGGAAGAAAAGCAAAAAGACGGTATAGCCGTGGTTAAAGTTCTTTTATCCAGGATAACAATAACTTAGAGATTCCTTATTAATGATGGTAGATAAAACATTTCACTTTGTTATTTACCAGCGTTAAAATCGGTTGAATGATCGCAATTCTTAAAGGCCTACAGAGAAAACAGTTTAGTTCAAAGATCATAGAGTGGACAAGAGTTTTATCTATCACAGGAGGAGCGCAAGTAATTGTTCAGGCTATAGGTGTTGTCAGCGGTATCATTATTATCCGACTCCTGCCTACCCATGAGTATGCCTTGTATACTTTGGGTAATACGATGTTAGGAACATTAACTATGCTGGCTGACAGTGGTATTTCTACCGGTGTCATGGCACAGGGGGGGAAGGTTTGGCAGGATAAAGGCAAGCTGGGAGCTGTACTGGTTACCGGTTCTGTATTACGAAAGAAATTTGGTGTTGTAAGCTTCCTGGTTTCTGCGCCCGTTTTGTTGTATCTGCTGCTTCACAATGGTGCGAGCTGGCTAACTGCCATTCTTATCCTTTTTTCAATATTGGTTGCATTTTTTGCAGCACTGTCGAGTGCCATTATGGAGGTCGCTCCCAAATTAAAACAGGATATATTGCCGCTCCAGAAAAATCAATTGCAGGCAAACATTGGCCGCCTGGTGCTGATAGGTTCCATGGTTATTCTTTTCCCTTGGGCGTTTGTAGCCATTTTGGGCAATGGTTTGCCACGGTATTGGGCTAATTTCCGATTGCAGAAGATGTCAGCTTCTTATGCTGATTGGCACCAAATGCCGGATCCACTGGTTAGAAAAGAGATTCTATCGGTTGTCAAAAGGATACTCCCCGGTACCATCTATGTGTGTATCTCCGGACAGCTCACTATCTGGATGATTTCTTTGTTCGGCACCTTTACTGCTATAGCCAGTTTGGGAGCGCTTGGCCGCTTAACCATGATATTAACCCTGGTAACGGTTATGTTTTCAACTCTCTTTATTCCTCGTTTTGCCAGGTTGCCATTTCACCAGCCGCTGCTACTGAAACGTTTTTTGCAAGCTTTTGGCATTTTTGTCCTGATTAGCGCCTGTATTCTAGTTTTTGTCAGGCTGTTCACAGCAGAATTACTCTGGATACTGGGTGAAAATTACAATACTTTATACGAAGAACTGTTTCTCAGTGTGGCTGTTGGTTGTATAGGAATGTTAGCTGGTTTGGCATACCAGTTCTCCAGTTGCCGCGGGTGGGTCATGAGACCGGTTATCTCTATACCTTTATCTGTGACCCTTATTATTTGCGGCATTTTGCTTTTTGATATTTCCACATTGAAAGGCGTTTTGTATTTCAATTTATTTGTTATGATTGGTGAAGTTCTTAAGAACGTTAGCTACTTATTGCTAAGAATTATCAAAGGCGAATAGGGATTATTGATGATGTGCGTTTGAGTGGGGCGTACCTAACCCATAATAAATTTTTTTCTTAACAAAATAATATATGCACGTATGAAAGCAGTCATCCTTGCCGGTGGTTATGGCACCCGTATCAGCGAAGAAAGTGGCATTCGCCCGAAACCGATGGTGGAAGTGGGCGGTAAACCCATTCTATGGCATATCATGAAAATCTACTCAGCTTTTGGCATCAATGACTTTGTTATTTGCCTTGGCTATAAAGGCCACATGATAAAAGAATATTTTGCCAACTATTGCCTCTATAATTCAGACGTTACTTTTAACATGCGCAACAACAGCATGGATGTGCATCGAAATGATTCCGAACCGTGGAAGGTTACCCTTGTTCACACCGGATTAAACTCTATGACCGGTGGCCGGTTAAAACGTGTAAAAGATTATATTGGCAACCATACCTTTTGTATGACATACGGCGATGGCGTGAGCGATATTGACATTGCAGCCTCCATTCAGTTTCACCGGGAACAAGGAACCCTGGCCACGCTTACTGCCGTACAACAACCGGGACGCTTTGGCGCTTTTAACCTGGCAACAGAAGAAACAAAAATTCAGCATTTTACTGAAAAGCCCAAAGGGAGTGAAATGCCCTGGATCAACGGTGGATTTTTTGTCCTGGAGCCTGAGGTGCTGGATTATATTGCGGATGATGATACCTCCTGGGAAAAGGAACCCTTGGAAGCACTTGCCAATAAAGGTGAACTTTCTGCTTACCGGCATACCGGGTTCTGGCAGCCCATGGATACCCTTCGTGATAAAAACTATTTGGAAGAACTTTGGCAGTCAGGAACAGCTCCCTGGTATAGCCTCATCAATTCCAGTAAACGGGTTGATGAAGTCATTTAATAAAACTCTTCATTACTTTTAAAATTTACTTTATGAATATACTGATCACGGGCAATATGGGCTATGTTGGCCCCGGCGTTGTAGGTCATTTGCGGTCCGTTTTTCCACAAGCATTCCTTGCCGGTTACGATATGGGGTATTTTGCTTCCTGCCTCACCCATTCACCTATTCTTCCGGAAAGTAAGCTGAACCAACAGTATTTTGGTGATATCAGAACCATCACACCCGATGTATTGAAGGGTATGGATGTTGTGATTCACCTTGCCGCCATCTCCAATGATCCCATGGGAACGCGGTATGAAGACATCACTATTGACGTTAATTATAAATCGAGTGTCCGACTGGCAAAGCTGGCTAAAGAAGCCGGTGTCAAACGATTTGTATTTGCCTCGAGCTGCAGCATGTACGGCGCGGCAGAAGACAGTGCCCGTACGGAGTCCTCTTCGCTCAACCCTTTGACCGCCTATGCACGCTCAAAAGTATTTACCGAAAAAGAACTGGAGCCCCTGGCAGACGATAGGTTCACCGTGACCTGTCTTCGCTTTGCCACCGCCTGTGGTATGAGTAACCGTTTGCGTCTCGACCTTGTGCTGAATGATTTTGTGGCCAGCGCTGTTGCTACCGGAAAGATTTCTATTCTAAGTGATGGCAGTCCCTGGCGCCCCCTGATCCATGTAAAAGACATGGCGAGAGCAATTGAATGGGCGGTTGTTCGTGAAGTAGGTAACAAAAATTTTTTAGCCATCAATGCCGGCTCCAACCAGTGGAACTACCAGGTGAAAGAACTGGCCGAGGCCGTAACCGAAGTGATCCCCGGCACGGAAGTCTTCATCAATAAAGACGCCGCACCGGATAAGCGTTCTTACCGCGTAAGTTTCAACCTGTTTGAAACCATGGCACCCGACCACCAGCCTGTTTATACCTTACAGCATACTATCAAGGAGTTACGAGACGGACTCACTGCTATGAACTTTCAAGATGGCGATTTCAGAAATTCCCTTCTGATGCGATTAAAGGTATTGACCAGTCTCCAGGAGTTGGATTTTATCGATGCAGAATTGTGCTGGCGACATCAGTCTGCACCACAAGCAAGCCCTGTTTTAGCAACCCTTTAAAAACATAATATGATCTTTACCGAAACCAAATTAAAAGGCGCCTATATCATTGATGTGAAGCGACTGGAAGATGAACGTGGCTTTTTTGGCCGTTCGTTCTGCCAGCGAGAATTTGAAGCATTTGGATTAAACACCAATGCTGTACAGGCAAATGTCAGCTTTAATACAACGAAGGGTACATTAAGGGGTATGCATATGCAGGTGCAGCCGTATGGTGAAACCAAACTGGTACGTTGTACACGTGGTGCCATTTACGATGTGATTGTTGATCTGCGGCCCGACTCACCTACTTTCAAACAGTGGATTGGTGTTGAATTGACTGCGGAGACCTACCGCATGCTTTTTGTACCAGAGGGTTTTGCGCATGGCTTCCTTACACTGGAAGACAACACGGATGTTACTTACCAGGTAACGCAGTTTTACACACCCATTGCGGAAAGAGGCTTTCGCTGGGATGATCCGGCCTTCAACATCCAATGGCCTTATCCACCGACGCTGGTCTCTCCGAAAGACCAGGCGCATGCACCATTTGAAATCTCTGCTTTAACCCTGCTGGAGGTTCCTGCAGCATTGTAAACCAATTTACCACCTGCAACATCTTTATTTATGATCTTAGTTGATACCGCATTGGCCAAGCGTCATGCTGAAAACAATCCTGTTCGCGTTGCCATGGTAGGTGCCGGCTTTATGGCCAAAGGCATTGCCTTGCAAATTTGTCAATTTGTTCCCGGAATGCAGTTGGTGGCCATTGCCAACCGCAACATCAGAAAAGCCAAACTCGCTTATGCAGAAGCGGGTATGGCGGAAACGGCTGAAGTCAGTTCTGTTCCCGCGCTGGAGGATGCTATCCGGAAAGGCCGGTTCAGTGTGACCGATGATGCCATGCTGCTGTGCGAAGCCGATGGTATTGATGCGGTGATAGAAGTAACCGGCGCCGTTGAGTTTGGTACGCATGTAGCGATGCGTGCCATCCAAAATGGCAAGCATATTATTATGATGAATGCGGAGGTGGATGGGACCGTGGGCCCGATTCTGAAAGTGTATGCCGATAAAGCCGGCGTTGTGTATACTAATGCCGATGGCGATCAGCCGGGAGTGATCATGAACCTGTACCGCTTTGTGAAATCTATCGGTGTTAAGCCTGTTTTGTGCGGCAATATCAAAGGTCTGCATGATCCCTACCGCAACCCGACAACACAGGAGGGGTTTGCGAAAAAGTGGGGGCAGAATCCTTCCATGGTCACTTCGTTTGCCGATGGCAGCAAAATATCGTTCGAACAAGCCATTGTGGCCAACGGCACCGGGATGCGGGTAGCCAAACGCGGTATGTTTGGGCCTACCGTTCCCGGTGGAACACCCATCAAGGAGGTGATGAATCTTTACCCGTTAGAGGAGTTGTTAGAAGGGCCCGGTATTGTAGATTATGTAGTAGGCGCCGAACCCGGACCAGGTGTATTTGTACTGGGTACACACGATCATCCTGTGCAAAAACATTACCTGAACCTGTACAAACTGGGTGAAGGACCGCTTTATTGTTTTTACACCCCCTACCATTTGTGCCATTTTGAAGTGCCGCTGACCGTTGCAAGGGCGGTGCTGTTCAATGATTCGGCGCTGACACCGATCGGCAGGCCTTATGTGGAAGTGGTGGCCACTGCAAAAATTGATCTGAAAGAAGGAGAGACCCTGGATGGTATTGGTCATTACATGACTTACGGTTTGTGTGAAAATGCCGATGTAAGGGCAAAAGAAAACCTGCTGCCCATCGGGATTGCAGAGGGCTGTGTTTTGAAACGTGCCATTCCGAAGGACCAGGTGCTGACCTATGATGATGTGATTCTCCCGGAGGGAAGATTGGTTGACCAATTGCGGAGAGAACAGGATCTTTATTTTAATCTTCCCATTTCAGTGTCTCAGGAAACACCGGCCGTGCAGGCGTCCCTGTGATCATTAGTTAAGATGGGTGCGTTAATTTTGTGCAGGATTGGAGGTGGAGGACACTCTAAAGGAACTGATCATTCATTTTCGAACATAGATGTATCCAAGTTTTACTATTGCTATTCCTGTTTTTGAGCGGCTCTTTGGTTTCGAAGAGGCTCTGGATTCTGCACTTGCGGTTAAGGGATGTACGGAGATCCTGGTGGCCGACAACCACTCCAGCCATGATGAATTTTTACAAATTTGTACAGCGAAGATCGACAGCCGTATCCGGTATGTGAAACACGAAAAAAATTACGGGATATACGGCAACCAGAATCGCTGTGCAGAACTGGCCACTGGGGAATTTATCGCCATTTTGGGCAGTGATGATATTGTGGCCTCGGATATTTATGAGCGATTTCTTCAGGCCTATCATTCGTTCCCTCTGCTGGATGTATTCTTTGGGCCATTTACCATTTTTTTTGAAACCATAAAAGACGCCATTGTTGAACGACCCTATCCAACCGGCCCTGTCAGCAACCGTCAGTTTTTAGAAGATGCTGCCGATTATGGTATGCGATTCCCGGTTTTGTTTGTAGCGCGCCGGGAAATGATGCTCCGCTTTCCTTTTGTAACAGAACCGCATAGCAGTAATGACCTCCTTTGGATCTACAGCAATGCGTCTGCGCTAAAGTTGTATGCACATTCTGAATCCATCAGTTACTGGCGAAAATATCCAGAGCAGGATTCAATGGTTTATCTGACCCAGATGTATGACGTGTTTCCCTACATCTATGAAAATATTGCCTGTCAATTGAAGAAAATGGGAAGTAGAAAGGCTAAATACGCTTATAGCAGGTCTGAAAGGGTAATCCTTTCGTTTTTGATTAATGAAGGCACAAATAATGGTACATGGGCGAAAAAGCTTCTGGGACCTGAAACTGCCAGCAATCCTTTTTTAGCGAAAGCAAAGGAAATAGCTGATCAAAACTGGCTAATAAGACAGCTACTCTATTCTAATGTTGGCCAGCCATATTACCGTAATCTTGCTAGGTTTTCCCGTAAAATCAAGCCTTTAACAGGAATCTGATATAGATGCAGTTTGTCCGCTTTACTCTTTGATAGCAATGATAACAAGTGTTCATCTCTGCTGAGTCTATCATGAACGGTCATTTTGAAATTCTATTTAGCTCTTACAGGTCTAATTTTCAAAGCAATCAATAATTAATTGCCTGATAAAGCAATGCTTATTTCAAACAAGCTCATCAAAAGTTAAATTAGATGGTTTGCGTTTACAACTTTCTTTTCTGAATTTAAATTGAAAAGCATATCTGCATTATGAAAATTACAAAGAGTCAGAGCCTTTACTGATATTGATAATATTTGAATAAAATGAAAACTACATACTATTGCTAGTAAGTGCTATTAACCCATTTCATACTGACCTTAAATCATCACCTTTACTCCACACTGAATTCTCAATTTTATTTATTTGTGGAAGTTTAGAAAAAGGCAAAGATGGCGTTGGTGACTATGTAATTAAGTTAGCGATTGAACTGGTACAGAGAGGATACAAACCTGCAATTCTTGCTCTCAATGACAGTTATATCAAAGAGCCGATTAAAATATTGCATCCAGAAGACGAAAGAGGACAACTTAAAATTCTAAGATTACCGGTCGGTATGTCCTCAGCCAGAAAGAAGCGTCTGTGTGCGGATTTTGTTACCCAATTTGATCCTACTGTTATCAGCCTCCAATTTGTTCCGTATAGTTTTAATGCTAAGGGAATTCCTTATGGACTCTCAAAAGCCCTGATGAACCTGAACAATGAAAAAATCCGGTGGCATATTATGTTTCATGAAATTTGGTTAGCAGAAACAAAGGGATGGAAACAAAAAATCATTGGGTTGGCACAACGTCGAATCATAAAAGATCTTGTGAAAGTGCTGGATCCAATTCATATCCACTGCTCTATAGAAGCTACCAGGGAAAAATTATCTAAGCTTCAAATAAAGTCGACTATCCTTCCGTTGTTTGGCAATATAGGCTTCCACAGGTTTATTGATGTTTCGCTAAAAAATCAAATTGATTCTTATAAATATCGAATTCTATATTTTGGAGCAGCACCCAGAGATGAGTTTCTTAAAAGCATTGTCAGTAAGTTGGGCCCTATTTCTGCCAAATGGGGCAAATCTTTGTGTATAGTTGTTGTTGGAAAAAACTCTACAGCGAAATCCAAATTCATTGAAATTCTCAGAGCTAAGTTATCTGTGGCTACCGGTATCATCGATGCCGGATTTTTAGAAGAAAAATCAATTTCTTATCTCATGCAGTTCTGCACCATTGGCATTGCGCGGTCTACACCGGAACTTTTGGGTAAAAGTGGAACTGCTATCGCGATGCTTGAATTTGGGCTACCTATATGGCTGCCGAGAGCAACTGATTCAGATACTATCGAATTTCCTTTTAGAAGAGAACTGATTTTTTCAAATCCTGAGAAAGCCTTTGACCAAAGAAAAAAAGACTATCAAAGTTTACTGCCTACCATTGCTACTCAATTTATCAATAGTTTACAGCACCAGATATGTTAAAGCAGGATGTATATACGCTGCTGTGCCACCGCGATATGGATATGGCCAGCGTCACATTGCCAAAGATTTTGAAATTTTTAAAAGCAGATCAAAAGCTTATAATTTTTGATGACGACAGTTTTACTACTACAGATATCAACTGGTGTTTAAGCCTATCTGAAAAAGTTGAAGTAATAACCTTTTCAGATAGAAATTCTATTGTAAGCGAGGAACTTAAAAACTATCCCAATTGTCTAAAATACAGAAGGGAGTTGCCTCTAGCTTTTAAATTGCTCGATATTCCAATAATCGCCAAGAAGGGAGGCAACCGATTCACATTTACAGACACGGATATTCTTTATCTTAAAAATTGTGAACACTATTTTTCAAGAGACGTTAATACCTATTTAAAAACAGATTCGATTAAAATCTCGGTAAGATTGCAGCATGTCTTCATGAAATATAAGTGGCGTGTGCCTTTTAAATTCAATTCAGGCTATTTTTCATTTGATCTTCATGAATTTGATTTGGACTTTTTGGAATATTACCTGGGGTTATCAGATATTAGGAATACCCCCTGGTTAAGTGAACAAACTGCCTGGGCCCTTCTCTTTGCCCGTTCTGGCAATTCTTATTGCCCAGACGAAAATCAATTTATCTGTCGTGAAAAGTTTGACGGCCCAAGTGAGAGTACATTAGCTATTCATTTAATTGGTAAAGAAAATAAGTATAAATATGAGAATTGGGCGGAGCCAGTTGGGGACGTTGATATGGAAGCTAAATTTTACAAATCGCGAAATGTTACAAAACTTGATTGGATAAAAAAAACTGCTGCCAGGCTATTTACATAAATAATGAGAATTCTATTTTTTTCGCATCGCTTCTATCCTGAAATCGGCGGTATCGAGGTGAACTCGGAAGTTCTAGCTAATGAATTTGTCCGTAACGGAGCCGAGGTAAAGTTGATAACATGGACACAAGAAAGCGGAACGAAAAGTTTTCCATATGAAGTTATCAGGAAACCAGGATTGCGAAGGCTTATCAAAGCACACCAATGGGCTGATGTGGTTTATGAAAATAACCCAAGTTTACGGCTTTCATGGCCGGTTCTTTTTACACGTAAATTGCACATTATTGCTATTCGAACCTGGATCGCCAGAATGGATGGTTCTTTAGCTATTCAAGACAAGCTAAAAAAGCAGTGGCTTGGACTTGCAGACGCTGTCATTGCTGTTAGCGAAGCTGTTCAGATAAAAACATGGCCCAAATCTGTTGTGATTGGAAATCCCTACCGTAGCAATCTTTTTCACGTTTTGCCTGATGTTACCCGAAGGAAAAAATTTGTTTTTTTAGGTCGTTTGGTATCAGACAAGGGTGCTCATTTTGCTATTCTGGCATTGAGCCAGTTGCTTAAAAAGGACATTATTCGGGAAAGTAATAAGGGTTTACTCACTATAATAGGTGTGGGACCGCAGATAAAGGAATTGAAGCGGCTTTGTATAGAACTTGGTGTAAAGGAATTCGTTGATTTTCGTGGAGCTTTAAGCGGCGATGTTCTTGTAAAAGCGTTAAACGAACATGAGTTCTTATTAGTTCCCTCAGTTTGGGAAGAACCTTTTGGGAACGTTGCTTTAGAAGGAATGGCGTGCGGATGTATTCCAATTGTAAGTGATGGGGGAGGTCTACCAGATGCTGTTGGAGAAGCCGGACTGGTGTTTGAACGCGGCAACGTCGATAGCCTTACTAAAACTCTCGAGAAGGTTTTGACCAATCCAGAAATGGTAGCAAATTTGCGTATCGCTGCTATTCCACATCTACAAACCCATTTACCTGAAATAGTAGGTCGTAAATATTTTGAAGTGATTGATAGAGCAAGATCCCGGCGCCTTGAGAAACATGGCAACCTTATTGCTAATCAGTCAAAGTTTCCAGGTATAACATTCAAAAATAGGAAATGAATCAGGAGAAAATAGCTGACTACCTTGAGGCGGAGCAAATCAATCGACAGCATCTAACAGCAAAATCAGTGGCCAGCAATAACCAGAAAACTTCGAGCATCTGTACACTCTTTGAAGGAAATTATCACTTTGGCATGGCAGTCTTAATTAATTCACTCTATGCTAATGGCTTTAGGGGAGACATCTATGCTGGCTATAGGGGAAGCTTACCGCATTGGGCAGAAAAAGCAAACATTAATAAGAATATAGCTTGGAAAGATGTCAAAACTCTTATGTTAACTGATGAACTAAGTATTCACTTTCTTCCTTTAGAAACTGATTACCATCTAACTAACTACAAGCCTGACTTTATGTTGAAATTATGGGAGGGGCCGGCCGAAGGGATAAATCAGCTTTTTTATTTTGACCCTGATATCGTGGTTGATGCAAAGTGGAGCTTTTTTGTAGAATGGGCAGGTCTGGGAGTTGCTCTTTGTGAAGATATAAATTCACCCTTGCCTCAGAATCATCCCAGGCGGAAAGGGTGGCGCCAATACTACCGTCAATTTGGTATCAACTTACATTTCAAGGAAGGGGTTTATGCTAATGGCGGTTTCGTTGGGGTATCCGCTGAACAAAAAACTTTCTTGGATATGTGGAAGATTTTACAAGAAAAGATGGCGCCGGAGATTGGGGGACTTGGTGTATCCCAGTTTATCGGAACAAAAGATGATAATAAAACAGCTATCGATCCAAATTCACCCTTCAATAAAACGGATCAAGATGCCTTAAACGCAACCGTAGAAGCATGGCCAGGAGAAGTTAGTTTCATAGGCCAAGAGGCAATGGGTTTTAAGCGTGGAGGTGTTATAATGCCACATGCAATTGGCGGCTCAAAACCATGGAACCGAAATTCATTACAATCTGCTATTTTAGGTATACCTCCAAGAATTGTTGATAAGAAGTTCTGGCAGTATGCTGATGGACTGATCTCCATCTATAATCCCACTCAACGATTGAGAAAGCAGATGGCATTACATGTGGCGTCATTGATAGGACGATTCTATAAGAGATCCTAATTCCAATATCATTTTCATGACACTGCTGTCCATCTATAGCATTTTAGAACCCTCGGGTTTTCAGATTGTCATTTATTTTTTTGTGATTGAAATGAATTTGTTGGAAAGCGTAAAATTTTTACTTTAGAAGGCAGATGTCAATTTAATCTTTCGTACTATAAAAACTAATAAAGTTTTCCTTGTCTATATGAAATTGTTCTTTGCAGAATTTGCTAATTCCTCCTTATTGAGTTTGGCCCCCCGAACTTTGCTTGCAGTTAAACAATATCTTTTAGAAAGCAATTTAGTTGAAGAGGTTAAGTCCCCCGATGATGCTGATGCTATTATTGTTCAAGAGAACACAGAATACAAGGATTATCGGTATGTTGAAATGTTGCTGCAAGATCCTTTTATTAGTCGATATCTTGAGAAGATATTTACAATCAGCACGGATGACAGCGCAACGGGAGTATTAAAAGGGTTATATGCTTCTATACCCAAAAAAAGATTTGATGAACGCTACCATAGAGTAGTTCCATATTTTGAATATACTAATGAATATGTTTTTGCCTCTGAGCCACAAACTGAACCTAGCTATATGGCTGGTTGGTATGGAAATATCCGGTCGAGTCAATTACGTCGGGAACTTTTTGATAGATGGAGTGGCAATGCGAACTTTTGCTTAAAACAGACGGAGAGCTGGTACAATCATAATGAGGAGGAAAAAAGAGCATACGTTCAATTGATTACAAATTCTCACTTTTCTTTATGTCCTAAGGGGTGGGCGCCTCCAAGTCCACGCATTTACGAAAGCATGGCATTAGGCAGATGCCCTGTTATCATATCTGATCAATTTGTCCCTCCACAAGGACCTGATTGGTCTAAGTTTGCACTATTCTTTCCAGAGAGTAACCTCGGTGGACTTGAATCTTTCTTGCGTCAACATCAAAAGTCTGCTTTGGAATTAGGAGTTAATGCAAAATCGGTATGGAATCAGTATTTTGCTGGTGATCTCTTAAAAAAATACTATGCAAACGCTTTGATTTCACTCATTCAATCCACTCCGAAATCTACAAGGGAAAGTGAAAGAAAGAGATGGCAATCTTTCTCCACTTACTGGAATAATAACTGGTCGATTCCACAACGTTTAACCAATCGATCAAAGCGATTATTTAACTTTAGCAGTCGAAGGCAAGATTGACTTTTATGTCAAGTGGCTAATAAAATAGAAATTGTATGCTTTCATTCAGCCGACAAATTCAATGCTAGTACAGTGAACATTTTTTATCAGTGCATAAAACTCGGATAGCCAATCATCGGAAAAGAAATTATCGGATCAATAGAATGCGAACTTTGATGATTGAAAGATGGCAGATTCTAAATATGGCTGATGATAATTATTCAAACTATTTAAGTTAAACTGCTTGCTGTTTTAATTGGACACTTCAAAATAATTTTATCTGTACTAAACTCCCGCCATGAAAATTATCATGTCCCATCCTACCGGAAACGCGAATGTGCGGGCTGCTGCAATTGGATTTGCCAAAGCAGGTATATTGTCAGAATTCGATACCGCAATTGCTAGTTTCCCAGGATCGTTTCTTGACCGACTAAGCAAGTTTGGACCTTTGTCGGAAATTAGCCGTAGGCGTTTTGATCCAGTACTCAGGCAAGTAACAAGGATGTATCCTTGGACGGAAGTAGGAAGATTGACGGCAGCAAAAGCGGGTCTGAACAAGCTGATTCGACATGAGACTGGTAAATTTAGTGTAGACGCTGTATACCGAGGACTTGATGCACAGGTAGAAAAGAGGCTGGGGAAGGCAAAAGAAAAACAAATTACTGCTGTATATGCGTATGAGGATGGTGCATATGCATCTTTTTCCCGTGCAAAAATTTTGGGTATCCAGTGTATCTATGATCTACCTATCGGATATTGGCGCACAGCCAGACGACTGCTCAAAGCTGAACAAACACGATGGCCAGATTGGGCGGTAACACTCACCGGTTTTCGAGATTCTGCAGAAAAATTATCCCGTAAAGATGAGGAGCTAAAGATGGCTGACCGAATTTTCGTTGCAAGCCGATTTACAGCTAAAACACTTCTAGAATGTCCTTTTCCCCTTGCGCCTATAACAGTTATTCCATACGGTTTTCCTCCCGTTTGTACGCCGCGTCAATACAAGCCACTATTCAATAACCGGCCATTGAAAGTATTATTTGTAGGGGGGCTGTCGCAGCGGAAGGGGCTTGCAGACCTTTTTGCTGCCATTGAGGTTCTTGACAAACACGTATCCCTTACCATTGTTGGTCAACCAGCCGGTAAAGTATGTAATGCTTTAGAACAAGGTTTACGAAAGCACCAATGGATATCCAGTTTGCCACACAAAGAAATTTTATTATTGATGCAGCAACACGATGTATTCGTGTTTCCCTCCTTGTTTGAAGGATTTGGATTGGTGATTACGGAAGCTATGTCGCAAGGTACTCCGGTGATAACCACAGAACGAACCGCAGGACCTGATCTGATAAATGACGGTGAAAATGGATGGATTGTGGAAAGTGGCTCCACCGAAGCTTTAATACAGAAACTGTCTAGTTTACTTTCTACCCCCAGACTTCTAAAAGATGCCGGAATGGCTGCTATGGAAACCGCATCAAAGCGGCCATGGGAAACTTATGGAGACGAATTAGCACAAGCTATACTTGAAACAGAACTTTAACAGTGCACTCTTTACATTATGATAACATCAAAGCCAATAATAACAGAATGCTTGCCAGCAATTAAGCAGAATACACATTCTTTGCAACTCTTAAAACGCGGTGTTTGGGCTTACATCCTGCTTTTAATCTTTGAGGGTGCCTTGCGAAAATGGATTTTGCCTTCTCTCGCGACACCTTTATTGGTTGTTCGGGATCCTATAGCCTTGTGGATTTTGCTGATGGCTATGTATCGGAACATTTTGCCTTTTAATATTTTTGCCTTCTCTATGATTTTTATAGCAATAGTTTCATTTTTTACCACTCTGTTGCTAGGGCATGGCAGTATTTCGGTGGCTCTTTATGGCGCCCGGATATTGCTTATCCACTTTCCGCTTATGTTTGCGATTGGAAGGATCTTTGATAAGGATGATGTAATAAAGGTGGGGAAGTTTATCCTTTACCTTACACCCCTGATGGCTCTTTTGATAGCGGTTCAGTTTTACAGCCCTCAATCAGCATTTGTAAACAAGGGTATTGGTAGTGACGAAAATGGTGCAGGTTTCAGGGGAGCTCTTAATTACTTTCGGCCACCTGCTACTTTTTCGTTTACAAATGGGACTACTTTGTTTTTTAGTTTTGTGGCTCCTTTTGTTTTTTATTTCTGGCTAAACCGGAACAATATAAAAAAGCTTTTGCTAATAGCAGCCACAGTTGGTTTGCTTGTAGCTATTCCGCTTTCCATCAGCCGCTCCCTTTTATTTTCAGTTAGTGTCACTTTTTTGTTTTTGATATTTGCCAGTTTTTACCAACCCCGCTATTTAAGCGCTACTGTGTATGCCGCAGTTGGTGCTCTGATTGCCTTTGCAGTGTTACTCAATACTTCTTTTTTTCAAACGGGTATAGAAGCTTTTACAGCACGGTTTGAATCTGCTAATAAAGTTGAAGGTGGACTTGAGGGGGTAATAGGCGAACGCTATTTTGGAGGCATGATTGGCGCCCTTACCAATCGTTCTGACAAGCTTCCCATTTTTGGTTATGGGTTGGGTATGGGCACCAATGCTGGTGCAATGATGCTTACCGGCAAAGCGGATTTTTTGATTTCGGAAGGAGAGTGGGGACGATTGGTCGGGGAGATGGGACCTATTTTGGGGGTACTGGCAATTCTCACCCGTGTCTGTTTTAGTGCTCAAGTGACTATTTCTGCTTTTCGTTACCTTTCAAAAGCCTATCTACTTCCCTGGCTTTTGTTGAGTTTCGCATTGTTGACCGTACCACAGTCGCAATGGGCACAGCCAACCTCTTTAGGGTTCAGTACACTTATCGGAGGGTTATTACTTGCGTCCTTAAACACAAAAAAATAAATAATGGAACTTAGTTGATTCATTGCCTCTTTCATGCGTAAGTGCATAAATTTAAAAGTGGTTAGGTTAAATAAGTGTTACGCAAACTTCGTTCGAGTATTTAAGCAATGAGACTGATCTTAATTGGTAATTATAAACCTGATGGGCAGGAAAGCATGCAACGGTTTACGAATATGCTTTTTGAAGGACTTAAAGAAGCTGGCCTTTCTGTTGAATGTTGGGTCCCTCCTGCTATACTCGGATATGTTTTTTCTTCCACAAGTCATGGAATAGGCAAGTGGATGGGGTATATTGACAAATGGATTTTTTTTCCTGTTTTACTCCTTGTACGTCGTTTTACATTAAAAAGAAACGCCGTACATTTTCATATCTGTGATCATTCGAATGCGCCCTATATACAATTTCTGCCAAGAGAGAAAACAGTTATTACCTGTCATGATGTGATAGCTATCCGCGCAGGGTTGGGTTATGAAGGTACCCATGTATCTCCCTCCAAAATGGGCCAATTGTTGCAAAAGAAAATATTGCATTCTTTGGTACAATCAGAACGAATAGCAGCTGTGTCTAAGCTAACGCTAAACCAACTGCGGGAGCTAACAGATAAACCGATTGCTGGAATAAACTGGAAAGTAATCTACAATAGTTTCAATGCAACTTTCTTTCCACTTGAAGAGAATGCATCCAGGAAAGCGCTTGGAAAGATCGGAATTGCCACTGAGTCTTTTATTTTACATGTCGGGCACAATCATCCCCGAAAAAACAAAAAACTCCTGATTGAAATGACAGCTTGTCTTGGAAGCAAATGGAATGGAAAGATTTGCTTTGCAGGTAAACCTCTTGAATCAAACCTGTGGCAACTCGCTGGACGTTTAGGCGTCCAGCATAGAATTGTTTCTGTAGTAAATCCAGATCATTTTACATTACAGGCACTCTATTCCCAATGCGAGGCTTTTATCTTTCCTTCATTTTCTGAAGGGTTTGGCTGGCCTATTATCGAGGCGCAGGCCTGTGGCGCGCCTGTGATAACAAGCGCTATCGAACCAATGCCTGAAGTTGGTGGTGATGGTGCTTTGTACGCGGATCCTTATTCTCCCGAAAGTTTTGCGCAGGCTTTTCTTGAATTACAAGATGAAGCCATCCGGAACGATTTGGTGGAAAAAGGATTGCAAAACATCCGGCGATTTCAACCCCAGTCGATGATTGATGCCTATCTCTCCTTACATGGATTAAAGTCTCATGTTTCTCAAACTAATTAGTTGTTTGCTTCCCTGGCCATTGCGCAGGCGTATCCTTAACCGATATTTAGGATACCAGATTCATCCAAAAGCGAAAATTGGTATAGCATGGATTTTTCCTAAAAAGCTGCAAATGGCGGAAGGTGCTTTTATTGATCACTTTACTGTTGCTATTCACCTTGATGAAATCATTATGGAAGCAGGCGCTTACGTTGGTAGAAGTAATTGGATAACAGGTTTTCCAACGGGAACCAGTTCGCCGCATTTCCAACACCAGCAAGACAGAAAAGCTGTTTTGCTCTTAAAACGGTTCTCATCTGTAACCAAAAAGCACCACCTCGACTGTACCAATGCTATAGAGATCGGTGCCTTTTCTACTATTGCGGGTTATGATTCACAGTTCCTAACCCACTCCATCAATATAGTGGACAGCCGGCAAGACAGTGCGCCTATAAAAATAGGTGACTATACCTTTGTCGGAACCAATGTTGTTGTTTTGGGGGGTGCGGTTTTGCCTGATTATTGTGTATTGGGTGCAAAATCATTATTGAATAAAAGCTACACTGAAAAATGGATACTCTATGGCGGTGTTCCCGCAAAGGCATTGACTACAATCCCGGCAAATGCTAAGTATTTCACCAGAGAAAAAGGATTTGTTGACTAAGACCATTGTGTATTTTATTTGAGTGATCATTGCGTAACTTTCCTGTTAACAATTTTGCAGTTGACCTATAATTGAAGCAGAGAAAGTTTTGTGATATTGAATTTAATTAACCAAGCCCTATTCGATGAAGTCGCCGATAAAAATTCTTCACGTTATTGCGAGTTTGAATCCAGAACATGGCGGCCCCATGCAAGGACTTCGAAATTACCTGCCTGAAATTTACAGCATGGGCTATCGAAATGAAGTCGTTTGTCTTGATGATCCAAAAGAGCCTTTTATTGGCACAGACAGCTTTATTACACATGCTCTCGGACCCAATCAGCGGCCCTGGGCCTATTCTGCAAAACTGCTGCCCTGGCTGAAACGGGAACTGCCGCGTTTCCAAGCTGTGATGATCCATGGTTTATGGCTATACCATGGTTATGCTGTGTATAAGGCAGTAAAATGGCTAGAAAGACAGGGGGCCGAAAATGTTCCAAAAGTTTTTATCATGCCGCATGGTATGCTGGACCCTTATTTCCAGCGAGCGTCGGAACGAAGGTGGAAAGCTATCCGCAACACTATTTACTGGAAGCTGATTGAAAAGAAGATTCTGAATAATGCAACAGCCATGTTGTTTACCTGCCAGGAAGAACTCCGGCTGGCGCGGCAAACTTTCCGCACCTATCAACCTAAAAAGGAAATTAATATTGGCTATGGAATCGCCCAGCCACCCTCGTTTGTTCCTGCGATGGCTGAAGCTTTCCAGCAACGCTGCCCGCCCCCTGTACGCGAAAAGCCTTTCCTGCTTTTCCTGAGCCGAATCCACCCAAAGAAGGGTATTGATCTTTTGATCAAAGCCTATGCTGCCGTTCTCCAAGATTTCAGGGAAAAAGGTGGAAGTCATCCGTCCCTGCCTTTTCTCCTGATTGCAGGGCCCGGGATAGAGTCTTCCTACGGAAACTATTTGCAGGAGCTCGTGAAAGAACTAGGGCTTTCCGATTTTATTTTTTTTCCCGGCATGCTGGGTGGTGACGCCAAGTGGGGCGCTTTTTACGCCTGTGAAACTTTTGTTTTGCCTAGTCACCAGGAGAATTTTGGTATTGCCGTAGCTGAAGCGCTGGCATGCAGTAAGCCGGTGCTGATCTCCAAACAGGTGAATATCTGGCGGGAGATCAAACAAGCTGGCGCCGGATTTGTAGCAGAAGATACCCTGGCTGGTACCACCTCTTTGCTCCGTAATTGGGCAGAAATGCCGGAGGAAAAAAGGAAAAAGGTAAATGGTGCAGCAAGGATCTGTTTTGAAAAAAATTTTAATGTGGAAACTGCTGCCAAACGGATGATGCAGCAGGTTTTGAAAAATGTTGTGCAAAGACAGGAAGCCGTATGATGAAAGTGCTGAAAATTGTGGTTGCCTCTTTTTATATCCTTGTTCTCTGCTATGTTGTTTTTTTTGCCCGACGCAGGGAGGCTATGCAAGATACCCGACGAAGAGAGCTTATCAATGTTGTACCTGTTGTTAACCAATTTAGCACTTACCAAGGATTGTCTCCACTTGATCAAAAAGGGAAAAGAAATTTCGTGTTGAACCTATTGGGTAATATTCTCTTATTTGTTCCTTTTCCAGCCTTAGTCTATTTCTTCGGATTAAAGAAACGGAAACACATACTTGTTGCTGCTTTCCTTGCTACCTCCGGCATAGAAGCTATTCAATTGGCCTTTCATATCGGGGTGCCCGATATTGATGATGTTTTGCTGAACATGACAGGTGCTTACCTGGGCGTACTTTTCCTGAAACAGGTTCCCATGTCCGTTCGTTCGGCTCTTTACCGAATCTGATGCCGTATTTTTAAAACACAACTACTTACGATTGTATGCATAATCAAAATACCCATACCGGTCCTTCTTTTTCCCGGTGGAACCGGGGCGCCCGGATGGTGTGGAATGTTGCTTACTGGCTCCTGTTTCGGCCCTCTCCGAGGCCCCTGCATAGCTGGCGTTCTTTTCTTTTGCGCAGTTTTGGTGCCCGTGTAGGAAAAGGCGTGCATGTTTATCCCGGTGTGAAGATATGGGCTCCCTGGAACCTGGAAATAGGTGATGAAACAGGCATAGCCAGTGGCGTTACGCTGTATTCCCAAGGAAAAATCAGCATTGGGCGCCGGGCGGTCATCTCACAAGGCGCACACCTGGTGGCCGGTACGCATGATTATACCCATCCCGGTTTTCCCTTGATCACAAAACCCATTATCATCAAAGACCAGGTATGGGTGGCAGCAGAAGCTTTTCTTCACCCGGGTGTCATTATCGAGGAAGGTGCCGTGATCGGCGCCCGTTCAGTGGTTAGCCGGAACATGCCGGCCTGGATGGTTTGCGCCGGGCATCCCTGTGTGCCACTGAAAGAAAGAAAATTCACCGGGATTTTACAAGAACAAGTTTGAACCAGATGAGACCTGAGATATTAGACCTTACCATTGCGATTCCTGTTAAAAATGAAGAGAAATGCCTGGCTGGCTGTTTGCAAGCTATTGGATATGACCTGGCCAAAGAGATCGTGATTATTGACTCCGGGAGTACAGATACAACCCGACAGATTGCAGCGGAAGCCGGGGTTCGTGTGATTGATTTTGTATGGAACGGGCGGTTTCCCAAAAAAAGAAACTGGTTTCTCCGTCATCACCGGCCTGCTACAAAATGGGTGCTTTTTTTGGATGCCGACGAATACCTTACCCCTGCCTTTAAAAAAGAGTTGCGAGACACTTTGAAGGGTGATGAAAATACCGGGTTTTGGCTGAATTATTCCATTTATTTCATGGGCCGGAAGTTGAAAGGCGGTTATCCCCTAAAAAAGTTAGCCCTTTTCCGGGTAGGGGCCGGGGAGTATGAAAAAATTGATGAGGAGCAATGGAGCCACCTTGATATGGAAGTCCATGAGCACCCGGTACTGGAAGGTGCGATTGGTGAAATCAAGAGCAAGATAGATCACCTCGATGACCGGGGTATCAGTCATTATATCAACAAGCATAACGAATATGCCAGCTGGGAAGCGGCCCGGTATATGAAACTCAACAGCGATGTGGCAGCTTTCTCCCATTTTAGCTGGAAACAGCGATTAAAATATCGTTTGTCCGGCAGTGTGCTGATTGCACCGGTGTACTTTTTGGGTTGTTATTTTCTTATGGGCGGATTTCGTGATGGTAGCCGTGGGTTTGCCTTTGCTCTTTTGAAAATGTCGTATTTTATACAGGTTTATTGTAAAATCAAAGAGATCAAATCCATGAAATCGCCAAAAGAACCTGCCACCGTCGTAAAAGAAGCCGTGCTGGAAAAGATTTGAATTTATTCATTTAACAACTACTGCTCTTTATGCGTTACAGCATTTCTTTTACCAGTGTCAAAGCTTTCCTTACCGTCATTACTATTATTCTTTTTCTGGTATGTGCGGGAATCTTTGCCAGTTATTTGCTTTGGGTCAAAAAATATGAAGTGGCATTCGGGTTTATTCCGATGTTCAACCTGGACGGGGAGTTTAATGTGCCCACCATGTTTTCGGTGCTTCTTATCGGACTTAATTCCCTTTTGTTGTTTCTGGTTGGGAAACATTCAAATACGGCCGACCATTTAAAAAAGTACTGGAGCATTCTTGGATCTATTTTTTTGTACCTGGCGTTTGATGAAATGACAAGCACCCATGAACGGATTGGGGGGATCGTTTACCGGCTGGCACCAGGTGTCATCCATACAAGTGAAAGCAGGTACTGGATGCTGCCATTTGGTATCCTGTTGGCTGTTTTTGCTCTTTCTTTCTTTCGTTTTTATCTCCATTTGCCTCAACGTACCCGGATCAGTTTTACCCTGGCCGGCCTGGTTTATATTACCGGTGTTATGGGCATTGAGTATTTGGGTGATCTTTATGTTGCCTCTCAGATTGCCGGAAGTTCAAAGATTTTTGCAGGCGATCTTACCTATAGTCTTATTGCCTGTGTAGAAGAAGTGTTTGAGTTGATTGGAATGGCCTTATTTTTCCGGGCACTACTCGTACACCTGCAGTCCCTGTCGAACAGCCGCTATTTTCACCTCTCATTTTTGATTGGGAATCCTGACAAGAGCAGCCTGTTCGTGCCTGATTCCAAGCGGGAAGAATCCATACAGCAATAAGAAAACCACCGGTTTCTGGTTGTTCTTCTTGTCCTTTCTTTCTGTTATGAAAATTACAGGGGTCTATTGTTTTCGAGAATGAATGTCGATCTTTATGGAAATTTTCTGCTTTCTGTACGGGGGTAAAAACATATAAGTTTGTGCAGTGCAGATTATTGCTACTCTATTTAGCGCACAGTTCATACAATCAGGTTTATATACTTATTCCATACCAAAGTACCGGCATATGCGGATCTTATCCTTAACTGCTTTTCTCTGCCTGTTTGGTTCAACCATAAAGGCACAGTTGCTGGATTCAGCCCAACTGACTATTGGCACTGTTGCTACGGTTGCCTCCAACGATTACCAGCCGTTGTGGCTTGTAGCCAACCGGTTTGGAACTTTTGCCGACCGTAAAAACGATCTGTCTACCAATGTGCGGTTAACCAATATGCACCACCTGTTTGCCAAACCGACAGACAGTGTACGAAACTTCTATGTGCAGTATGGTGCGGAGTTTTTTGCCAACAATCATTTCAGTGAAACTTTTTTTAAGGAGGCGTTTGTGAAAGCCGGTTATAAAAACTGGCAAATCAGGGCCGGGCGCTTTGCGGAAAGGACAGGGGATGTTGATCCTGCTCTTTCTTCGGGTTCTTTAGGTATCAGTGGCAATGCATTGCCTATACCCAAAGTTGGATTTATTGTAACGGATTATACCCATGTTCCGTTCACGAATGGCTGGTTACAATTCAAAGGACAGATCAGCCATGGGTGGTTTGGAAACAACCGGTATATGAAAGATGCTTTGTATCATGAAAAGCTTTTTTATATGCGGTTTGGAAAGAAGAAGTTCAAATTATATGGTGGCGTACAACATTTTGGCGAGTGGGGCGGCCGAAGAGGCAGTGTGCAACTGGAGCGGTCCTGGAAAGGATTTTTTGATGTGCTTTTTGTAAAGGAGGCAGATGATGGAAGCGTAGGAACAGACATCAATGGACGGCCGCCGAACAGGGCCGGCGATCAAAGAGGTCTTCTGGAAGCCGGTGTTATTTGGGAAAACGATAACCTGCTCTTGCGCGGCTATAACCAAACGCCATTTGAAACCGGAAGGGATGTGGATCCGCGGAATGTTGACAGGCTGCTAGGCCTCACCTTTATTTCGAAAAAGAAGAGTATTATACAAAAAATTGTCGGTGAGTTTTTGACAACAAGAGACATGTTGAGTTTTGTGGAAATCCGTGACCGGCAGAGCTTTTACAACAATGGCTATTATAAAACCGGATGGGAGTATGAAGGGAGGATTGTTGGCACACCTTTGTTTGTGAACCGGACACGCGGACAGTTTTATTTTCCTACAGTGGAACCCCATGATTGGGATGCACCGGGCAGCACCATACCCGGAAACTCAAACGTGATTGTAAACAGGGTTGTAAGCGGGCATCTCGGTGTATTGTATACTTTGTTCAACAAGCTGCAGGCAAAGACATTGCTTACCTTTACCCAAAATTTTGGCCGCTATACGCAAACAGCTACATCAGCTTATAAAGAGCAATTGTATACGCTGCAAGAGTTTAGGTATACTACACCTCAACATATCAGTTTTATTGCCGGCGTGGGTTTTGATAAGGGTGAGCTAAGTGATAATATTGGTATCATGTTCGGCATACGCAAAACATTTGGGCCTCCCCCAAATTAAAAAGCTGCTGTTTGCCTGCTAATTTTTACTAAAAGTCTTTTTATAGTTGTAAAATATTATATCATTGTAAGCTATACGCTGAAACCATGATATGATATATTTGTTTGCTCAGCTACCTGCTTATACATGTCAAGAATACCAGCCACACCGCCAACGATTGCGCCATTACCCCCGGCAGAAAACAGGCCCTTGTTTTCTGTGATGATTCCCGCTTACAATTGCTCTGATTTTTTGCTAGAAACCTTAGAAAGCGTTTTACAACAAGATATGGGTAAGGGGCAGATGCAGATTGAGGTGGTGGATGATTGCAGTACGGATGCCGATGTAGAAGCCCTGGTGAAGGCGATCGGTGGGGGCAGGGTGCAGTACTACCGGCAGCCCCAAAATGTGGGCAGTCTTCGCAATTTTGAGACCTGTATCAACCGGGCAAAAGGCCACCTGGTGCACCTGCTGCACGGCGATGATAAAGTAAAGCCGGGGTTTTATACCAAGATCCAATCTCTTTTCGAAGCTTATCCACAAGCCGGTGCTGCCTTCTGCCGGTATGCATTTATCAATGGAAAAGGAGAAGTGGTTTTGGAGTGGGTAAAGGAGGAAGAGCAGGACTGTGTGTTGCCTAACTGGTTGTTGCGCATTGGTGAAATGCAACGCACCCAGTATGCAGCTACCGTGGTGAAGCGGGAGGTGTATGAAAAGTTGGGCAGCTTTTATGGCATGAGCTATGCCGAAGACTGGGAAATGTGGGTGCGGATTGCCAAACATTATCCTGTGGCGTATACTCCAGAACTCCTTGCGGAATACCGGGTACATGGGCAATCGATGACCACTTCCGATATGGCGAATGACCATTTGTTTCGTCATCTTACCAAGGCCATGAGCCTTATACAGGCACACCTGCCAGCAGAAAGCCGTGCAGTTATTGCGAAAAAGACCCGGCGCTATTATGGCAGGGTACATATTACCCATGCCCAGCAAACCTGGCGGCAGATAAGAAACAAAGCCCTGGTGAAAAAACAGCTTAAGGAAGCTCTTTCCCTTCATGTGTCACCCGTGATCCTGTTTCATGTGGTTAAACTTTACAGTAAAATGCTTTTTGCAAAAAAATAAGACCCAGGATATTTTCCTATGCCGGAATCCGTAGCCTCATTTGCTGCCCCACTGACAACGAGAATCTGAAGACTTTACTATGCCAGTCCCAGTACGTCAGGACATCTCCATTGAAGACGGAGGCTCCATTTGGACCGTATGCATTTTCATCTTTCTGCGCATTAATTTTATTATCATGTATCAACAGAACAGTATAAAAGAGAACGAAAAATGGTCGCTGGTTATACGACCCAAAACATCATTACTGGCGTTGAACCTGCAGGATCTCTGGCGTTACCGTGACCTGCTGGTACTCTTTGTGAAAAGGGATTTTAAGGCCATGTACAAACAAACGGTGTTAGGGCCGCTGTGGTTCCTGATCCAGCCCCTGCTTTCAACATTCATGTTTGTAATCATTTTTGACCGGGTAGCAGGCATTCCAACAGCAGGGATTCCTTCCTCTGTCTTTTATCTTTCCGGGCTGGTGTTGTGGAATTATTTTGCTGCCTGTTTAAATAATACTGCGGTTACGTTCACTGCCAATTCCAATATTTTCGGCAAAGTTTATTTTCCCCGGATGATTGCTCCCATGTCGAATGTCATCACGGCACTGGTCAGCTTCGGCATTCAGTTTGGCATTCTGCTCGTGTTTATTCTTTATCATGCTGTTTTTTCCGCCATGCCGGTACAAATGGGGGGGTATTTGCTGATCCTGCCTTTTGTGTTGCTGCTGGTGGCTTTTCTCGGGCTGGGGCTGGGTTTGATTGTTTCTTCTCTAACAGCCAAGTACCGCGACCTGGTGCACCTGATTGGATTTGGTGTGCAGCTTCTCATGTATGCCACACCTGTCATTTACCCACTTTCGTTTGTGGAGGGCAAATATAAATTGTTTATCCTGGCCAACCCGATCAGTCCTCTTATTGAAGTATTCCGGTTTGCCTTGCTGGGAGTCGGTGAACTCCGGCCGGGTTATCTTTTATATAGTTCGTGTGTTGTTTTCTTTATCCTGTTTACCGGTATTGTTGTTTTTAATAAGGTCGAAAAGAATTTTATCGATACAATTTAGTGCAGGCATACTTCCACGCACCTATTTTATGCATGCCCTGTTGACACAAAATGATTTCTTACTGTCATGGATCGTATTCCGCAAACTCCTCCTGCTATCAATCCGGTTGTTGAAGGTGTTTCCCGGCCATTATGGTCGGTGATGATACCGGTGTACAACTGTGCGGCATTTCTGCCAGAAGCAATGGCGTCAGTGCTGGCGCAGGACCCAGGCGAGGGGCAGATGCAGATTGAGGTGGTGGATGATTGCAGTACGGATGCCGATGTGGAAGCCCTGGTGAAGACGATTGGCAGTGGCCGGGTGCAGTACTACCGGCAGCCCCAAAATGTGGGCAGCCTTCGCAATTTTGAGACCTGTATCAACCGGGCAAAAGGCCACCTGGTGCACCTGCTGCATGGCGATGATAAAGTAAAGCCGGGGTTTTATACGAAGATCCAATCTCTTTTCGAAGCTTATCCACAAGCCGGTGCTGCCTTCTGCCGGTATGCATTTATCAATGCCACAGGAGAGATTACCCACTATCCTACAGCAGAAGCCAAACAAGATGGTATTTTATCCAATTGGTTGTTACGCATTGCTGAGCGGCAGCGCACCCAGTATGCAGCCACCGTGGTGAAGCGGGAGGTGTATGAAAAGTTGGGCAGCTTTTATGGCATGAGCTATGCCGAAGACTGGGAAATGTGGGTGCGGATTGCCAAACATTATCCTGTGGCGTATACTCCAGAGCTCCTAGCAGAATACAGGGTACATGCGAATTCAATTTCATCTATAAAAGTGTCAAACGATAAAGCATTGGCCGATTACCTGCATGCCATTCATTTTATTCAAGGCCATTTATCTGAAGACCAACGAAGGCAGGTACTGAAAAAGTCTGTGAAGGATTGTGCTTTTTTCAAAATCAACAAAGCCAACCTGATCCTGAAAGAATCCAATAACAGGCGCCTGGTTATAAGTGAACTTAAACAGGCTTTCCAGTTCAGTAAACATCCTGATGTGTTGTTTCATGCTTTTAAAATCTGTATAAAAATGAGCATAGGCTTGCGATAAGAAATAAAGTAGTGCTCTGATCTCTGATGCCTTTCTGCTTTAAGTTTAAGCGTTCATCTGAAATGAATATGATGCAACCTGTTGGAACACCTTTGGTTTCTGTTATCATTCCCAGCTATAATCATGCTGCTTATTTGCCTGAAGCCATTGAAAGTGTTCTTAAACAATTCTATACTTTTTTTGAAATTATTGTTGTTGATGATGGTTCAACGGATGATACTTCGACACTTGTAAAAAAATATACCGACGTTACCTATATCTATCAGGAAAACCAAGGCTTATCCGCTGCACGGAACACAGGGATAGAGGCCAGCCATGGTGACTTCCTGGTGTTTCTGGATGCAGACGATATCTTGTACGAAGATGCTCTTGCACACAACCTCTCCTGTTTGCAGCAGCATCCAGAGGCGGCCTTCGTGTCGGGTGCGTACGATGTTATCTCATCAGATGGCAATTTTTTAAAAGAGGTGGTGTGGGATATCCGGGCAGAACATTATCTTTTTTTGCTGGAGCGGAATTATATTGCCATGCATGCAACCGTCATGTACAGGCGGTCCGTTTTTTCAACCTTCCGGTATGATACATCGCTCCGCTCGTGTGAAGATTATGATATGTATCTGAAGATTGCCCGCAACCACCCTGTTTTGCATACAACGAAAAAGCTGGCCGCTTACCGTATGCATGCTACCAATATGTCGGCCAACTATGAAGTTATGCTGAAGCATTCTTTACTGGTGTTAAGCAGGCAGTGGCCTTTGCTCCGTTCGCAAAAAGAAAGGGAAGCCTATAAACGCGGGGTCAGGTTTTGGAAAGAGTACTATTGCAATTTATTGTATGTTCATCTTCGGACAGGTGAAGTAAGCCCCACAAAAGCACATTTGCAGTTACTAAAAAAACACAAGCCTGCGCATTATTTTCGCTACCAGCTTCTGCGGTTCGTATGAAAACCCGCAAACGTTTGACTATTTTATATGCACGGTATACTGAACAAAATAAAGAAAATTGGCCGGAATACTCCCCCTGTTGGAGCGATTACATTCGGTGATTTCCGACGCACTGAACCTTTCAGCAGAGCCTTTGGCGCCGAAAGGGGCGGGGCTATAGACCGATACTATATTGAGCGATTTGTTGGTGAAAATGTTGATTTGATCAAAGGGCAGGTTTTGGAGATCAAGGATAATTTTTACACCACCCATTTTGGTAAAACACATGTTACCAAGAGTGATGTTCTGGACATTGATAAGAACAATACGCAAGCTACGATCATTGGTGACCTGAACTATCCACTGGATATACCCAATAACAGTTTCGATTGTATCATCTTTACCCAAACCCTGCAATATATTTACCAGCTGGAAACGGCGCTTTCCAGTTTGTACCGCATTCTTAAACCCGGAGGCGTTTTGTTGCTAACAGTGCCGGGCATTGGCCAGATTGGTACCTATGAACACGAAAAGAAAAATTTTCTCTGGTCTTTTACCGGTAATTCTGTGCAAAAATTGCTCTCCATCGTTTTCCCGGCAGATACCTTTACGGTAAACACGCATGGCAATGTGTTTGTTGCTGCCGCCTTTTTATACGGCATCGGTTTGTCGGAAGTAACCACGGACGAACTTCTTGTTCATGATCCTTACTACCAGTTGGTGATTACGGCAAAAGCCGTCAAACCTTTACAGGGATGAGTGTACAAAGCTGGTTGAAAAGGGCAGAAAATCTTTTTTCAAAAAGAGCACTGGCGCTTTGTTATCACCGCATTGATGAAACGGCGGTGGATCCGTGGGAATTGGCCGTGAGTCCAAAAAATTTTGCCGAGCAATTGCAGGTACTTCAAGCCTACAGGGTGTTGCCAACCACGCAAGTCATCCGGAACCAGCGAGACCAGGTGCTTCCGACAAAATCCATCTGCCTGACCTTTGATGATGGCTATGTTGATAATGCGACCCTGGCGAAACCACTGCTGGAAAGGTATGAAACACCAGCCTGTTTTTTCATTGCTACCGGCTATACCGATCGGCAGGAATTGTTCTGGTGGGATGAACTGGCGATGATCTTGCTGCAAACAGAAAGCCTTCCCCGAACATTGCAGCTCTCCATTGGAAATGAAAACCAGACATACTCACTAGAAGAAAGTCACAAACTGGATCAAGAGCAAAAGCAACACCACCGCAGATGGGTATATACCGAGGCCCCTCCAACGGAACGGTGCCGGATTTATCTTCAACTATGGGACCAGCTCAGAGCAATGGAGGAAGGTGCCATCCGGGCAGCCATGAAGCAGATCAGGCAATGGGCCCGTTTCGACCCACACCTGGAAGAAAAAAGCTTCCCGATGAAAAAAGCGCAGGTACAGGACTTTACTACCCACCCGCTGTTTGAACTTGGCATGCATACGGTTTCGCATTGTAATTTGTCGGTACAGCCGGCCGAGAAACAACGGCATGAGATTGGTTTGTGCAAAACTTCTTTAGAAAAGGATTACGGCATCAGTGCAACTATGCTATCGTATCCCTATGGCAAGTATAACAAAGACACGATTGGTATACTAGCTGAATTAAAATTAGCCGGTGGCTTTACCACCTGTGGTGAAGCCATCACCCACCAATCCAACCCCTACCAATTGGGCCGGTTGGTTGTAAAAAACTGGAATGGCGAAATGTTTGAAAAACAACTCCGCTTTTGGTTCCATTATTCCTAAATGATTATGGCGGATAGAAAAAACCCTCTGGTTTCGGTTGTTCTTCCTTTTTACAACGAAGAAGCCTTCCTGGCTGAAACCGTCGAAAGCGTACTGGCACAAACTTATCCCACCCTGGAGTTGCTCCTTGTGGATGACAACGGATCCGTGCAATGTACGCAAATGGCAAAGGCTTATGCTGCACAGTGGCCCGGAAAAGTCCTGTATGTTGAACATGAGGGTCACGCCAACAAAGGACCGGCTGCAAGCCGTAACCTTGGCATACAGCGTGCCCAAGGTGAGCTGGTTGCATTTGTTGATGCGGATGATGTGTGGCTGCCCAATAAAATCGAGGAGCAGGTCAGGATTTTCCAGAGCCATTCCGAGGTTGCGATGGTAGTGGAAGCATCCCGCTACTGGTTTAGCTGGGAGAATCCGGACCAACAAGATAAGATCATTCCAGTAGGCGCACCTGCCAATCAGCTCTTTGCTCCCCCAGCACTGGCACTGCAACTGTATCCTTTGGCTTCCGGTGATGCTCCTTGTCCTTCTTCGATCGTTATGACTAAGGCTGCCCTGCAGCGCATTGGCGGATTCGAGGAGTCGTTTGTGGGTTTCTGCCAGGCTTACGAGGATCAGGCTTTTTTAAGTAAGATCTATTTGCAGGAAGTGGTTTATGTTTCCGGGAGTTGCCATAATTTGTACCGGCAGCGAAAAGGTTCTGCCATGCACCGGATGCTGGCAGGCGGCAATTATGAAAAAGCCAGGTATCATTTTCTGAACTGGCTGAAGAATTATATGGAGACAAAAGGCTACCATCACCCGGAGGTGGAAAAACTACTCCGGACAGCGCTGCAACAAAGCCGGCGGGTGAGCGGCGCATCCTTTTATTACAAAGTTTATAACCAGCTGGCAAGAATCAAACAGTTTCTATTCTCTACCAAGGCAAAAACCAAACTGACCTGAGGTACAGAGGCCCTGACGCCATGCTCAGGATCGCGTCAATAGAAACGAGTATTTTAGCACACTTTCTGAAAACAATGTATGAGTGAAACAGTTTTACAAGTAGAAGGGGTAGGGAAGATGTACCGGCTGGGAGAAGTCAGCACGGGAGCACTTTCGCATGATATCAACCGCTGGCTGGCGAAGGTCCGGGGCAAAGAAGATCCCTATAAAAAAATAGCCGAGGTGAATGACCGGGCGGTGAAAAGCGAAAGTGAATATGTGTGGGCCCTGCAAGATGTAAACTTTGAGTTGAAAGCGGGAGAGGTATTGGGAATTGTAGGGAAAAACGGTGCGGGCAAGTCCACGCTGTTGAAGATCCTTTCCCGGATTACCACGCCTACTGTCGGCGAAATCCGGATCAAAGGCCGTGTTGCTTCGCTTTTGGAGGTAGGTACCGGCTTTCACCACGAACTTACAGGAAGGGAAAACATCTATCTGAATGGGGCCATCCTGGGCATGTCGAAATCAGAAATCCAAAAAAAGTTTGATGCCATTGTGGATTTTGCCGAAGTGGAACGCTACATCGATACACCTGTAAAGCGGTATAGCAGCGGTATGTTTGTTCGCCTTGCTTTTGCAGTGGCCGCGTTCCTGGAACCGGAAATTTTAGTTATTGATGAAGTACTTGCCGTTGGCGATGCTGAATTCCAGAAAAAATGCCTCGGCCGCATGCAGGACGTTAGTAAAAACGAAGGCAGGACGATTCTGTTTGTGAGTCATAATATGTCTTCTGTAGCGGAGCTTTGCACCAAAGGTTTATTGCTTGCCAATGGTACTGCCGTGCATTTTGGTTCTATTACCGATGTCATAAACAAGTATACGGCGCAGCATGCATTTGATAAATTTATAAACAAGAAGGCTGATATCCGGAAGCCTGAAATCACATCCATTCAGCTGGATGACGATGAGCTAACCAATGGCAACCTTGCTATGGTTTTCGAATACCAATCGCCTTTTAAATTAAAGCCACCTGTTGTTGGTATAGTGGTAACAAACAGTGCCGGGCACCCTGTGTTTACTACGAATCCCCGTATGCATCCCGGTACGTATAATATGAAATCATCCGCTGCCGGTGTTATTGAACTGAAGATTGAAAACCTGCCATTAATGACCGGGAACTATTCTGTTTCGGTATATTTTGGTGATATGAGTACGGACTACAATTCTTATCTCGACATTATCCAATTCAATTTTTTTGCCCGCAACGTGGACAATACCAAGGTGCCGGATGTCCGATGGGTTGGTTCCCTTAACCTGTCCAATGCCCAATGGCGTATTACACACCATGAATACAGCAATGTTTGAATGAATACGTCCAACCTGCCTTTAAAAGAGGCCATTGTGGGCTGTGCCTTTAATTACAGCACGGAGGCGATCACACCGTTTTTGAACTCACTGGAGCGCTCCGGGTTTACCGGTGATCTGCTCCTGTTTATTAATAATCATTCGCAGATAACGGCTAGTGGTTATAGCTATAGGGTTCTGTTAATTAATCCAGATGTTGACTTTGCACCAGAAATCAAGCGTGTCAGATTCTTCAATCGTATTCTTCAGAAGACAAAGCTTCACCGCCTGTCTACACCCTTGCTGTCTCGGTTGGTGCTTTCCCTTATCCGTCGCAACCAGAATTTACGCAAATGGCTGGTCGCTCATTTTTACCAAGGGTACAACCTGATGACGGCCCGATTTTTCCTTTATTACTATTATCTGCATCCCAAGGCCTATAGTAGGATTTTGTTTTCAGATGTGACCGACGTAATTTTTCAAGGCAACCCTTTGGTGGATATCGACAATGACAAGGTGTATGCTTATAGCGAAAACCCGGATTTTCGTATCGGCAACAATCCCAATAATCGTGGATGGATCCAGAAAGCATTCGGTGAAAAAGTCCTTCAGAGAATGGCAAATGAACCCATTTACTGTGCCGGTACCATCATTGCGGGCAGAGATATCGTTCTTCATTTTCTAAAAGATTTTATGGAGAATGTATTACAATACAAAGTTTCCCCTTACACGGAGGGAATCGATCAGGGCGTCTTTAATTTTATGATCAGCTATCAGCAAAAGCCCTATTTTGATCTGCATAGGAACGGCGATCATGTGCTGACACTGGCCCTGCAGCCAGTGGCCGATATCGTTGATCAGAATGGCAAGATTTACCTGAGAGGAAAAGATGCGATTGTGCCCTGTATCGTTCACCAGTACAATCGGCACGATGTATTGATTGCAGAAATCAATAAGCGATTTCAGACGCCTTGAATAAAGTGCTGTATAAAGCTGCTTTTTTTGAAAATAATTTGATTTAAATGGGTCGTATGGTAACAGATCAACCTGGCGTTAAAATAGCCTACCTGGTTTTGGCACACCGGTATTTTGACCAGCTCTTCAGGCTTGTTGACCGGTTGAATGCCGGCAATGTTGTCTTTTATATTCATATCGATAAAAAAGTTAGCCAAAAGGATTATACCTTTGTCACCGAACATTTCCAATCGTTTGAAAATGTTCATTTCACCAAGCGCTTTACCTGTTACTGGGCTGGCTTTGGCATTATGCGAGCCACACTGCAAGGGATAAAAGAAATCGTTGAATCGAAATCTGATGCAGATTATATCGTGCTTTTAAGCGGACAGGATTACCCCATCAAAACAAACAGCTATATCCACAATTTCTTTTCTGAGAAAAAAGGAATTTCATTTGTGAGTCATATGCGGTTCCCTCACCCTGAGTGGGGAAGCTGCCGCGGCGGGTGGGACCGCGTTCAATTGTGGCATTTTATCACGAAATATAATCATCGTACCTATCCTTCCCGAAATTTTTTTGGCTATGGACGGCTGCGATTTCTCAACGGGTTGTGGAATAAGGTTTATCCTTCCCTGCCCTCCTTCCGCCGTACCTTTCCTAACGGGATGCACCCTTATGGTGGTGCCCAGTTTTGGTGTCTTTCTAAAAAGCATTATCTGGCAGTACATCAGTTTGTGGAAGCTAACCCAAACTATGTAAACTTTTTCCGTTATGTGTTTGTGTCCGATGAACTTTTGGTGCAAACCATTGTTGGGAATTCTTTCCCGCCCGATGAAGTTCACAACGATACCCTGCACTTCCTGGAATGGTACAGGGATGGTGCTATTTTGAATAGCTCAGATATGCCCACTATCTCCTCCACCCATTACCTGTTTGCGCGAAAATTTGATGCGACAGTGGATGGGGCGGTCCTGGATATTATTGATAGGGAGATCCTGGAACTCCAGGATGCTGACTGCGTAATGTAACAAGCCTTGCAGCAGTCTGCCGGAGGCCCAAGCTCCCCAATAAAAATAACTATACGAACCCGTAAGGTGAATACCGTTCAGGGTGGTTCAATTTTTTAAGGAAAGCATCGGATTGGTTAATACGTCACCATGAAAAACAAAAAGATTCTACTAATAGGCGGCAATTTTTCTCCCGAACCCACTGGAATTGGAAAATACAATGGGGAAATGATCAACTGGTTGGCGGCAAATGGCTATACGTGTACTGTGATTACTACGTATCCTTATTACCCTTATTGGAAAGTTCAAGGCAATTATTCGAAAGGATCGTTTTGGTATAAACGTGAAAGGGTGCAATCGGAAGGCAAAGGATCGGTTACCATTCTTCGCTGTCCGCATTATGTACCCCGAAACCCCACCGGGATACGCAGAATTCTTTCGGACGCCACGTTTTTCCTGAGTGCATTTTTCAGGCTTTTACCACTTCTTTTTACCAGCAGGTATGATCTGGTGATGACGGTAGTACCCGCCTTTCACATGGGTTTGCTGGGCTTATTTTATAAAAAGGTTAAAGGCGCTGCATTTCTTTACCACATCCAGGATCTGCAGATCGAAGCGGCGCAACAACTGGGCATGATTTCCTCGAAGAGGGCCTTACAATTGCTTTATCATACCGAAAGGATGATTGTTGATGGCGCAGACCTGGTGAGTACGATCTCGGAAGGGATGTTGAAAAAGGTGCAGCAGAAATCGAAAAAGCCTGTCTGTTTGTTTCCCAACTGGGTTGATACAACGCTATTTTATCCGATCGCAGAAAAAGGACCCCTGAAGGAGGCGTATGGCTTTGTGCCGGAAGATAAAATTGTTTTGTACTCAGGTGCTATCGGTGAAAAGCAGGGGCTGGAAAGTATATTGTATGCAGCTAAAGCCTTGCAGCAGCATCGCCATCTGAAATTTGTGATCTGCGGTTCGGGACCTTATAAGGAAAAGCTGGAGGGTTTAACCCGGGAACTGTCCCTGTCCAATGTAAAATTTTTGCCCTTACAGCCTTTTGAAAAGCTGAACCAGTTTTTAAATATGGCCGATGTGCACCTGGTGCTGCAAAAAGCCGATGCAGCCGACCTGGTTATGCCTTCAAAGCTTACCACCATACTTGCCATCGGCGGACTGTCGGTTGTCACTGCCAAAGAGGGAACCTCTCTTTATGATGTCGTCAGCAGTCATGATATGGGCCTCGTGATAGAACCGGAAGATCAGGCCGTATTGAATACCTCAATCCTGCAAGCGCTTGATGAAAGCAATGAAAAGCGAAAGTTGAATGCCCGAACCTATGCGCAGAAGTTCATCGCCATTGACGGCATCTTTTCCCATTTCCTTTCGGAAGTAAATCAAAGCGTTTTCAAACTCAATACGGTAAAGGCTATTTCGAAATCGTATGTTGAGGAGACCGTTTTATAAATCCATCCAAACGCCTTGAAGGGATTGTGTCAACATCACTTACAATCCTTTACAAAAAATTAGAAATGATTTTAACGCTAATGCTGAAAGCCAGCACTGCCCAACTGTTTTAGGCCCTATGTTTTGTCTATTCCCGGAAATAAAAGGGTCCTGAATTGCATCACAAACACATCTCGTTCCTCATCCTAAAAACCAACCAAAACCTGATTATTAACCTTCTTTTTTGTGCACCATGAATAATCGTTTCTCCCGTTTACTGCAGTTTTTTGAGATCACCATGGACTTTTCGTCTCTCAATGCTGTATTTTTTATCACGCAGTACCTGATGCGGAACGATATAGTATCGGATACAACCGAGTATTCCTATTTCTGGTTGTGGGTAAACACTGCATGGCTCCTTACCAGCTGGATCAGTCATCTGTATAGCGAAAAGGTCATGGGCTCATTCGAGATGTTCTCCCGGCGAACCATGCATACCTATTTCTATTGGCTGCTGCTGATCATGATGTACCTGTTTTTTGCCCGCAAGCTCGAGATTTCGCGTTTGTTCATTACCGTTGTTTTGCTTAGTTATGGGATCATGCTGTTGCTGAACCGGTTGATGTTTCTTATGGTGCGCAGCTATATGCGGGAGAAACAGATGTTCTGCCGGAAGGTGATCATCATTGGCTATAACGAAACGGCCAAAAAACTGACAACCTACCTGGAAGATGAAGATAACCTCACGGAGATAGTAGGTTACTGCGAGAAAGAAGAAAACGTTACAGAACTTACGCACTACCCTGTACTGTCGCAACTGGAAAATGCCATGGAGATTGCCCACCAGTACAACGTAGAAGAAATTTATTCCACCATTGCTCCAGAGCACAACTTCACCATCTACCAACTCATGAAACAGGCGGAACAGGCCTGTATCCGGTTCCGCTTTATCCCGGATCTAAGTTTCTTTATCAATCGCACCTACCATGTTGAATACATGAAGGATATCCCTGTTTTGACCATGCGTCGTGAGCCGTTGGAGGATAGCCTGAACCGCCTGAAGAAGCGGGTGCTGGATGTTGTGTTCAGTGCTCTGGTGATTGTATTTATTTTGTCGTGGTTGATACCAATTCTGGGTTTATTGATCTGGCTGGAATCACCGGGGCCGATCTTTTTCCGCCAAATGCGCAGCGGGTTAAACAATAAACCCTTTATGTGTATCAAGTTCAGGAGTATGCGTAGAAATAAGGACGCAAACCTGCGGCAAGCTACCAAGAATGACAATCGCTTGACTAGCATCGGGCGGTTTATACGTAAAACCAGTTTGGATGAATTTCCACAGTTTATTAATGTATTTCTGGGTGATATGAGTATTGTAGGTCCACGGCCGCATATGTTAAAACACACCGACGACTATTCGCAATTGTTGGAAGAGTACATGGTGCGGCATTTTGCCAAACCAGGTATTACCGGTTGGGCACAGGTCAATGGTTTTCGCGGCGAGACCCGCACTGTTGAGCAAATGAAAGAACGCGTGGAATACGATATCTGGTACCTGGAAAACTGGAGCCTCTGGCTGGATGTGAAGATAATTTTCCTTACCGCTTATAATGTTATTCGCGGTGAGAAAAATGCATTTTAATCACCATCGACCTTCCTTTCGTTTTACCGAAGTATACGCTTTCCCGCACCTGTCGGTGGATGGCGAGAGCTATATTGACTGTATCCTTCCTCTTCTACAATAACCTATCTTTTACGCTTATGCAACAAATCTACCTTCAGTTTCCAAGCCTTGCTGATCTGAAAAAGTTCCGTAATTCGCTACCCTCGCGAAAGGTTTTTATCCTGTTGGGACAAAATGTATTGTTTGCTGCATTTACTGAGAAAGAAATTCAACTTGCGATTGAACAGCATGGGGCGGAGATCATCGATATACCGGTTGCCTGACCAATGTCTCCATTCAGAAAAAATTTCGTCAGGTCGTAAAAAAGAAATCGCCATTTTGCCCCAAACATCAGTGCAGTAACCTGATGTTCTTTTTCCGGATATAAAAGTGCCACAGCAGCATCGTGGCTATGGACCGATAGGGCCGCCAGGCTTCCGCTTGCTGCAACAATACCTCTTTCGGCTGCTTTTCGGCCAGCAACATCTGAAACCCATTGACAAGTGCCTGATCACCGATGGGAAAAATGTCGCTTCGCTGCAGGGCATGCAGCAGGTAAATATCCACCGTCCAGTCGCCGATACCTTTCAGGGCTTTCAATTCTCTTCTCACCACATCATCTTCCTTTTTTTCAAATGTTTTCAGGTTGATGCTTTTCGAAAGAATGGCATTGGCCAATTCCCGCACATACACTATTTTCTGCCGGCTGAAGTAACAACTCCGCAGTTCTTCATCTGTCAAACTGCGCACCGCTTCCGGTGTGATTGTTCCTACCTTTTCCTTTAATTTTTTATACGCTGCGTAGGCTGAAGCCAAGGAAACTTGTTGCTCCAGAATAGTCAGTACAAGTGTTTCAAATGTATTGGGCCTTGTCCAACAGGGCGGATAGTCATATGTTGCAAGTATAGTTTCCAACAAGGGGTGTTTTGCTGCCAGGCTATCACAGAGCGCATGAAAGTTTTTCTTTGTAAACTGTAGCATCGTTACCAGGTAGCGTTGGGATAGGTGCGTTGCAGGTATTGCATTTCTGCCAGGAGGTATCCAAGGTGCTCGGTGTGCCGTCCTTCTTTGCCGCCGCTTTGTGACCAGGTTTGCTTCGGTACTTCCAATCCCGCTTCTTCAAACACTGCCTGTACTTTTTGCATCCATGGTTCTTTTAAGGAGTCAATCAGCGTAGCATTGTTTTGTTCGTACCCCGCCGGCAGAAACAGTTCACCGGTAAACATCCACAGGTCAGAAAGCGCTTCTCTGATCCTGCGGTTGCTTTCTTCTGTTCCGTCGCCCAGCCGGATTACCCACTCACTGCTCCAACGCAGGTGGTAGGCCACTTCCTTGCTGCTTTTTTCTGCAATGGCTGCCAGTTGGGCATCCTCCTTTTGCTTTAGTTCCCGGTAAAGAAAATGCTGATATGCACTAAAGAAAAACTGGCGCAGTACTGTAAAGCTCCAATCGCCGCGGGGCAGTTCGGCTAGCAGCACATTCAGGTATTGGTGTTCATCCCGCAAAAAGGCCAGATCATCTTCCTGCAGTTCGCGGTGATATGTTTTCCATAAACGGGGAATGTATTTCTCCAGCGCCACTTTTTCTTCGGTGCTGCTTTCATTGTAGATCGTGGCGGCATGCTGGTAAAAGTTGCGTGCCTGGCCTAAAAGGTCCAGCGCAATGTTTGTAATCGCTATGTCCTGTTCCAGTACAGGACCATGTCCTGTCCATTCGCTGTTGCGCTGGGCAAGGATCAGGGCATTGTCGGCCAGATGGAGGGTATAAAGAAATCCCTCTGTCCCCCTAAAGGGGAGATCCAGGTCTGTGTTTGCTGTTTTCTCTTCAGCCATTGCTTTTGTTCTGTGTTATTTTGATTGGGCGTTTTACGCAATCGGGATTGAAAGATTCATGTCTGGCTCAGAAGATTCTTTTCTGTTTCCTGCTTCAACCTCTTTTAAAGGGACAACATCGAGGAAAGAAAAAGTCTTTCAGACCTAAGAATTCCTTTTAGAGGGAGAGAAGATTACATGTGGTTCACTTCATCCGGAAGGTCGTAGAAGGTGGGATGCCGATACACTTTATCCTGCGCCGGCTCGTAAAAACTTTCCGCATCATCAGGATTGGAAGCATGAATGTGTTTGCTTTCCACCACCCAGATGCTTACGCCTTCCTGCCGGCGGGTATACACGTCTCTTGCATTTTCAACTGCCATCTGCGCATCGGCCGCATGCAAGGAACCTACGTGTTTGTGATCGAGCCCTTGTTTGCTGCGGATAAAAACTTCCCAAAGAGGCCATTCCGCCCCCCCACCCCCCAAGGGGGAAGTGGCTGACGCACCGGCCTTGCCTGCCGGTGCATCATTACTGACTGCAGCACTTTCTTTATCACCATAGTCGCCGTAGTAATATTTTCTAAAGAGTGTCATGTTGTTTGTTTTGCTGAATAGAATTGTTGCTGTACAAGTGTGCGACGCAACAGGTGCGCCATAGTCGCAATTAAGCTAAGTACATAAAAATTTATGCTGCCTGCTGCCTAGCCCGTGCCGCTCTTTTGTCGGCATGCGCTTTGGCTGCTTCCCGCACCCAGGCACCATCTTCCCAGGCTCTCCTTCTTGCATCCAGTCGTTGTTTGTTGCAGGGGCCATTGCCACTTACCACGTTCCAGAACTCTTCCCAGTTGATTTTTCCAAAATCATAATGCTTCCGTTCTTCATTCCATTTGAGATCGGGGTCGGGCAGTGTCATGCCCAGAAGTTTCACCTGTTCTGCACACATATCTACAAAACGCTGGCGCAGCTCGTCGTTGCTGAAACGCTTGATCTTCCACTTCATGCTTTGCTCACTGTGCTGGCTTTCGCTGTCGTGCGGACCAAACATCATGAGGCTCGGCCACCACCAGCGGTCTATTGCATCCTGCACCATTGCCCGTTGTTCCGGTGTGCCTTTGCTTAACACCAGCAGGGCCTCAAATCCCTGGCGCTGGTGAAAACTTTCTTCTTTGCATACACGGATCATGGCGCGGCTGTAGGGACCATATGATGTGCGGCAAAGTGGTACCTGATTCATAATGGCTGCGCCATCTACCAGCCAGCCAATCACACCCATGTCGGCCCAGGTAAGGGTGGGATAATTAAAGATGGAAGAATATTTTGCCTTGCCGCTGTGCAGTTGTTCAATCATTTCGTCGCGGCTGATGCCAAGGGTTTCGGCAGCGCTATAGAGATACAAACCGTGGCCGGCTTCGTCCTGTACCTTGGCAATGAGGATTTGTTTGCGTTTGAGCGAAGGCGCACGACTGATCCAGTTGCCCTCCGGCAACATACCCACAATCTCGCTGTGCGCATGCTGCGAAATCTGGCGGATAAGGGTTTGGCGGTATTTCTCCGGCATCCAGTCCTTGGGCTCAATGCGCACCTCGTTGTTAATCTTCTGCTGAAATGTTGTTTCCAACTCCTGTGTTGTCATAGTGCAATCGTTATGAGCAAATTTAATGCAACAACGCTGTTGATGGTGTTAAGGAAGGACAAGAATCGTTGCCTGCGAAGGTATTTCCTGCTTTGTTGAACCGGCCCGGCAATGGAAACAATTTTGCCTCAACAGAAACTTAATCGTAATTTTTAATAACTAAAACCATTTACCATGAACTTTCAAACAATGAGCAAACAACGAAAAATGATCCTGCTAGCAGCTGCTGTTGGAGTCATTGCAATGTTTTTACCATGGTTTTCTTTCTCGTTTGGGCCGTTCGGGGGTGGAAGCATAAATGGCATGCATGGGTGGGGTATTGTAGTATTTTTATGCTTTTTGGGTGCCGGTGCACTTACGTTGATGGGAGATCAAACCAAAAACCTGGAGCCAATGTATTGGTTTCTGGCGCTTATAGCCGGTGGATTGGCCTCCCTGATTATGCTGGTGAATCTTATCAACGCTTCCGGTAGTCTTGGTTACCTGGGTATTGGTTTTTACGGAGCCCTGCTTGCATCTTTTGGTGTGGTAGCAATGGCTTATATGCACCGTTCGGCCGGCGACTCGCTGCAGCGTGGTTATGAGAAGCTGAGAAGTAGTTTTAACAACCCGGCAGAGGCAACTAATGCCGATACTCCCGGTAATACAAAAGTGATCAATCCCGCTACTGATACAAATAAGCAAGATGTCTGAACCGGGATGGGTTGGATGTTTGGGATCTATGTGATCAATAGAAATGATTCTTATCAAAGCAAAAAGGCGTTCTCACAAGAACGCCTTTTTGCTTTGATCCTGTACATCCCAATCATCCAACAAATCCCGGTTCAAAGACAATTATTTCGTATCAAAATCAAGGAACACTTTTTCCGATTGGGGGTGCGACTGGCAGGTCAGCACAAATCCTTTTTCCACTTCATCCGGCTCCAGGCCCCAGTTCACATCCATCGAAACCTGGCCATCCAGCAGTTTTGCCTTGCAGGTGGTGCACACGCCGCCTTTGCAGGCATAGGGGAGATCGGCACCTTGTTTTAGTGCCGCATCCAGGATGGTTTCACTTTCGTAAGCCAGGTCAAAGTCAAAATGAATCCCGTCCACTTTTATGGTTACCTGCGCTTTCGGCCCGGTTTCTCTGTCTGTTTCACTTTTCCCGTTTGCCGTTTCACGTTTTTGGCCGGGAACGGTAAATAATTCAAAATGTATTTTGCTTTCGTCCACACCTCTTCCTGCCAGGTAGCCGCGGATGCAGAAGATCAGTTCTTCCGGTCCGCACAGGTAAAATTCATCACACCTTTCCAGGTCAATGACCTTGTCGAAAAGCAGGGCTAACTTGTCGGTATCAATGCGGCCATGGTTGATGGGCGCATCGGTTTTTTCGCGGCTCAGAATGTGGTAGATCCGGAAGCGGTCGATGAATTTATCTTTCAGTGCTTCCAGGTCTTCCTTGAAAAGGATCGTTGCCTTGGAGCGGTTGCCGTACACGAGGGTAAAAGTGCTTTGCGGCTCTGTAAGGAGTGTGGTTTTAATCAGTGAAAGAATGGGTGTAATGCCGCTGCCTGCGGCAAAGGCCACATAAGCTTTTTTTTGTTCGGGGTGAAGCAGCGTATTAAAATTTCCTGTTGGGGGCAATACCTCCAGCACATCGCCGGCTTTCAGGCTTTCGTTTGCCCAGGTAGAGAAAAGGCCGCCGGCCACTTTTTTTACCGCCACTACCAGGCGGTTATCGAACGGGCTGGTGCAGATGGAATAATTCCGCCGCAACTCCTGTCCGTTGACCGTTTTTTTGATGGTGAGATTTTGACCCTGTTTAAACCGGAACGTTTCTTTTAATTCGGCCGGCACATCAAATTCAATGGATACGCAATCTTCTGTTTCCCGTTCTACCTTTTTTACCCGTAAGGAATGAAAATGGATCATACTGCAATCGTAAAACGCCAAAGTTAACGGCTGCGCTTTTTTAGACCTGCATTTTATTCCTATCGGCCCTGGGTTCTGCTGATGTGAAAATTATCTTTTTTTCAACAAAGGAATGTGACGGTAATCCTGCAGCCGGGGCTTGTGAATCGTTCAAAAGCCGTAGGTTTGCACGCCTTTCTGTTATGGATGGCGTTCCAAAGCGAACTAAAATCTAAATCATCAAAATTTTATGTCTGTTATTGTTGTCGGCACAATGGCCTTCGATGCAATTGAAACTCCGTTTGGTAAAACCAACCAGATCATCGGCGGTTCGGCCACCTATGTTGCGTACTCTGCTTCCAATTTTGTATCCTCTGTAAAACAGGTTTCCATTGTGGGTTACGATTTCCCTGAAGAAGAAATGGCTGAATTGCGGTCCCGCGGTGTGGAACTGGATGGCGTGGAAGTGGTAGAAGATAAAAAATCATTTTTCTGGAGCGGTCGTTATCACATGGATATGAACACCCGTGATACGCTGGTGACTGATCTGAACGTGCTGGCCGATTTCAACCCGCAGATTCCCGACTCTTACCAGGGTGCCGAGTTTTTAATGCTGGGCAACCTGATGCCGAAGCTGCAGAAAAGTGTCATTGAGCAACTGAAAGAACGTCCCAAACTGATTGTGCTTGATACCATGAACTTCTGGATGGAAACAGCGATGAGCGATCTGCAGGAAGTGCTGAAGATGGTAGACGTGCTGATGGTGAATGATGCCGAAGCAAGGGAATTGAGCAACGAGTTTTCGCTGGTAAAAGCGGCCAAGGCTATCCTGACCATGGGACCAAAATTCCTGATTATTAAAAAAGGAGAGCATGGTGCCCTGCTCTTCCACGAAGACCAGGTATTTTTTGCACCCGCCCTGCCGCTGGAGGATGTGTTTGATCCCACCGGTGCCGGCGACACGTTTGCCGGTGGCTTTATGGGGCACATTGCCCGTACAAAGGACATTTCTTTTGCAAACATGAAGACCGCCATCATTGTTGGTTCGGCTATGGCCTCTTTCTGCGTGGAAAAGTTTGGCCCGCAGCGACTGAAAGAGATCACCAAGGAAGATATCGACAAACGCCTGGCGCAGTTTCAACAACTGGTAAGCTTTGACATTGAGCTGGTCTGAACCAGGGTTTTAGGATAGAAATGATTTAAGGATAGAAGAGCCGTTCTGAAAAGAACGGCTCTTCCTGTTTTCTGTAAGTTTCATCTTGTAAAATCATGGCTCTGAAAATACAGCAGCAAAATCCTGCTTATACCGCTTCCTTGTTTTTTTGTCCCAATTGACATAACCGCTTAGCCCTTCCGTTTGAAACGTTTTAATGGTGACAGCTGTTTTTGTTTTTTTCCTGTTTTCGGAAAGTGTAAACCGGATGTTGCGAAAGGTCCTGTTTGATGTTTTGTATGCGGGGATCAGGTAATAGGGAAAGCCTTGCTGCCTGATGTAAAGCGTGGAGTCGGGTTTTGTTGAAACCGGGTGCCAGGCAATGCCTGAATCATTTGCGTCTTGTGTTTTATAATAGAGATTGTTTTGATTGGTGACAGGGTAGTACATGACCGAGTCGCGACGGTATTTTATACCCTTGCTCTCCAATGCCTGCAGTACTGCTTCTGCGGAACCTTCTACTGAAAAACTTTCGTCAAAATAGATATCATCGCTGAAAGGATGTGCCTGAAACAGGCCGCGGTACACCGAAGTAGAACAAAGACTAAAAAATGATAAAAGACCTAAGGTCCAGCGCAGGCAAACGGCGCCGGTGTTGTGCAGATGGATTGACTTGGGCGTGATGTTCACCACCAAGGGTAATACACTCAGTGCAATAAGATCAGTATAGTCAACAACACGTTGAACCTTCCATTGCGAGTACTCGTTGATGAAGTTGATCAGAGGTTGTGAAAGGGGTGATTTCCACCAGGCGAAAAAAAGGGCGGTACCAATGAGGATGATTTTATTTGACAAAGCAGGAAAAAGCACACGGCAAAAAACCGGGAGTACCATCAGCCCTGCAAAATCGGAAAGTTTACCCGTCAGCATGCCGGGATAAGCATATTTTGCCCAGAAATCATTCAGCAGTAAAATGAGCAGGCTGCCGATAAAAAGAGGATGCAGCAAGAGGGAAGCCCTGGTTTTTTGCATATACCAATGTATCAATTTAATCGCCTGGCTAAAACTGTTGTATTCTTAAAACTTTTCTTTTTCCCTTCCAGGTTGAATATCTCTGTGAAAATAATATAAGTCCCGATAGGCAGTTTGTTCTGCCGTTCGCCAATACCATCCCATTTCCAGAAACCTTTTAGCGAAAGCAGGTCATTCTTTACCAGGAGGCGCACCAATCTTCCGGCGGCATCAAAAATGGATACGTTGGCTACATAGCCCGGTTCTGCCAGTTGATAGTGGATCGTGGCCACATCATCCAATCCATCACCATCAGGTGAGAAAACTGCCGGAGAGACGGTGATCGCTGCGTTTACTGTTTCGGGTGTTCGATACTGTGAGTTCTGGTAGCCCGGTGTTCCGTAACCAGCCGTGGCGGCTGCCGAATGCCAGTTGTTCCTGTTTTGCGAAGGCGCTGCCGGATCGATGCGTTCCAGGGAAACGCCTTCAGGTTCGTTGATCAAAGCAAAATGCCAGTCTTTATGGTAGGCTACTTCATCCAGCACACTGCCGGTACTGCTCAACAGGACAACATTGCCTTTATCATCGGGGAAAGAGGGCAGTGATGACAGTTGCAGCACCGCCTCCCTGTTTTTCACGTGGTATGCTTTTGCAAGGCCTGTTCTGTCTTCTGTTGCTACAATAAAGTCACCGGGAAAAATATAAAAAGGCTCTTCGGAAAGTTTCCGAAGCGAAGCAGCGACGCCGTTACTGTTACGGTTGGCAATGTAGAGGGCAGATGCATCAATGATTTTCTTGCTGCGGTTGTACAACTCAACATAATCTGATGCACCCGGTACGGGATTGAATAAAATTTCATTGATGACAAGGTCTGCGGCCTCTGCCGGTTGTGGCAATCCCACATTTGTTGTGTTGAATCCACCAATTTGGTTGCCTTTGCAGTCGGTAAGATGATTCACCACCACCGAATAGACCTGCTCCGGCTGTAAAGCCGTATGTAATTGTAACTGTACCTGCTGAAACAGGGGAGGAAGCGGTGTGGCCGCAACAACGGTGACTCCCTGCACGGCGAAGTTTGCGGTGACAGATGCGGAGATGCTGTCCAGCGGTTCGTCAAAAAGAAGAACGATTTGATCACTGCTAAGCACATACGCTTTTTTTACCTGCGGTGGCTTTACATCGGTATTGTTTCCCCTCACTGAATTGGGTTGACCCGGCGTGCCGCCGGTGCTACTGGTGCTGGCCTTCCAGTTTTCATGGCCGGTACAGGGGTTGGTCACATCCACCATCTCGAGGCTCCAGCCGCCTTCCCGCTTGGCTACATTGTCGTACCACTCACTGCTGTATTGCACAGCATGAATGAGGTTGTTTTGCGGCGAACGAAGCGAAAGGATTTCCCCGTCGTTATCCAGCGAAGGAAAAGAGGCAACACCAATCGTTCTGCCCAGAAGGGAGAACTGCGCCACATTGCTGTTGGCGCAAAGAATCACGGCGCTGTCGGGCTGCAACACAAAGGCTGTGTTGATGGTGGCTGATCCGGTGGCATCACTGATGCGCCAGCCTTGCAGGTTGTAGGCAGTTGCCGATACATTTTTGATCTCGATGTACTCCGCATTGGGTAATCCTACTGCCGGTGTCGGGTCGGCCATGATCTCCGTGATCAACAGATCAAAACGCCGGGCTGTTTGTGCGGCAACAGGACAGACCATGGCAGTAGCCAGGGCTGCAAGCAGTAGTTTGGCAGGAGACATATCAACAATATAAAAAATATTGTATAAAACGAAAAATGGATTTGGCACGGAGCCATTTCTGAATTACATTCGCAAGCACATGAAAGGAGCAAAACATACAAAACGCACAAAGAAACAGATTCTCGAAAGGGAAGGTGTGTAACGTTTTGGTATGTCGATATACTTACAAGCCTTCCCTAACCGGAAGGCTTTTTTTATTGTTCATTAAAACCATCAAATACACAAACATGAAAGTTGCAGTTGTTGGCGCCACCGGCCTCGTTGGTACCAAAATGTTACAGGTTCTTGCCGAACGGGATTTTCCCGTGAGTGAATTAATTCCCGTTGCCTCTGAACGTTCTGTAGGTAAGGAAGTTGAATTCAAAGGAAAAAAATACAAGATCGTCAGTATGCAGGATGCCATTGCGCTGAAGCCGGCCGTGGCCATTTTTTCAGCCGGTGGCAGCACCTCCCTGGAATGGGCACCCCGCTTTGCTGAAGCCGGTATCACAGTCATTGACAACTCCTCCGCCTGGCGCATGGACCCCAACAAACCACTGGTGGTTCCGGAAGTGAATGCAGACATTCTTACGGCTAACGACAAGATCATTGCCAACCCCAATTGCTCTACCATTCAGATGGTAGTTGCACTGCAACCCCTGCATAAAAAATACAGGATCAAACGTGTGGTGGTTTCTACTTATCAAAGTGTGACCGGCACGGGTAAAAAAGCCGTTGACCAGCTTTTTAACGAACGCGATGGCCAGCAAGGCGAGATGGCGTACAAGTATCCCATTGACCTGAACGTGATCCCGCAGATTGATGTTTTCCTTGACAACGGTTATACCAAGGAAGAAATGAAGATGGTGAATGAAACCAAAAAAATCATGGGTGATGATTCCATCCGGGTGACATCTACCACCGTCCGCATCCCGGTGATCGGTGGTCACAGTGAAAGCGTGAACATAGAGTTTGAAAACGATTTTGACCTGGGCGAGGTAAAACAGATTCTGAGCGAAGCCCCCGGTGTTGTGGTGCAGGATGACCCTTCGCAGCAACAATATCCCATGCCGCTGTGGGCACACGAAAAAGATGAAGTGTTTGTTGGCCGCATCCGCCGCGATGAGACACAACCCAACACCCTGAACATGTGGATCGTTAGCGATAACCTGCGCAAAGGTGCCGCTACCAATGCCGTGCAGATTGCAGAGTACCTGCTGGAGAAAGGCATTCTGCAGCAAGAGTCGCAGTTATCAGCAACCGTGTGATTGTTTACCAGGGTAACAACTCCTGGTAAATGGTTCCCCTGATTCCTAAAAACGAAAGGACCATCGCTTGGATGGTCCTTTCTTTTTTGAAATGAATTTGCCGTTTATTCTTTCACAAAGCGAACGATCTGCTTGTTGAACGAAATAAAGTAGATGCCGGGTTGCAGTGAGCTGATATCAGCCACTTTGTTGATGGTGCTGCCATCGGATTGCACCGTGAATGTTTTGATTGTTCTGCCGCCCACATCATGCAGGGTTACCTGCACAGGGCCGGCTTCGGCTGTCAGGCTAATGTTCAACCGGTCTTTGGCCGGGTTGGGATAAACTGAAATAGCGTTGTTGCTTTGGCCGGTGCGTACACGACTAACAGGACTGTAGGTATAGCTACCGTTGTTATCCACCATTTTCAGGCGATAATAGGTATTTGAAGCGATGGTGCTGTTATCGGTGAAGTGATAGGTTTTGCTGCCACTTCCTGCTGCCTGCAATTTCCCGATCAGGTGGTAGCGGTTGCCATCGGTGCTTTTTTCAATTTCAAAATGGGCTACCTGTTCTTCTTCAGCCGTGCTCCATTGCAGCGCCACGCCTTTGTCTGCCAGTTGGGCTGTAAATGACAGCAACTTTAATGGAAGGGTACCGGCTGATACCAGTGTGGCTGCCGGTCCGGTTGGTGCAGCTACGTTGGTGCCCCTTATCTCAAAAGTGTAGGTTCTTGCCTGCAGCAACTCAGTACCGGGTTTGATGACCCACTCGTATTCTGTTCGGGAGCTGGCCGGTAAAAGAATGTCTACTTGATTTGAACTCGTCACGACCTTTCCCGGAACAAAGGGCATGGAACCGCTGAACTGCGTTGTCGTTGCCTGTCCATTGGTAAGGTTAGTTGATGGTGTCAACATAAACGCTCCGTTAGCCGAAGTGGTTACCTGTTTGGCGGTCGTTCCGTCGTTGTACCAAAGTTGAATGGAATATGTTTCTCCATCGTAAGGATATTCGTTGTACATGTCGAAACGAAGTCGCAGCACGTCGGTTGCATTTATGTTGCCTATACTTGTATTCTGCGGCGCTTTCCAGGTGGCGGTAGTTTCGTTACCGTTATCGTTTCGCCAGCGATAGTTTCCCTGAACAATGTTTGCGTGAACCTGCTGTACAAATAACAGCAAAAAGAAGAAGGGTAGAATTACTCTCACGTTAGTTGAGGTTTAAAATGAATATTGGATTACAGGATTGCAAATTAAATACATTCCTTTCTTTTCTGCAATAGCCCTTTTCCCGTAAAAAGAAAATATAAATAAGAGAGGATAATTATAGCTGCGTACGAACCAATAAACAGAAAAGGCATCCGCACCCAGACAGTACTGCTGTTATAGCGGTTGATCTCTACAGGAATCACGGCCGGTTCATCCGCCTGGAAAGCTTCCCCTGCATTACCGGAAGCCTGAATCACACCGCTGTAACCCCTGTTGCTGCTGACCACAACATCTTTCCGGATTTCCACGGCCCGTAGACGGGCATGCTGCCAATGCGCCCGGGCCAGGTACGAATCCGCAAACCAGCCATCATTGCTGATGTTGACTAGGAATTGAGCACTGTCCATTGCCGCTGCACGGGCAAGTGCCGGTATAGCCGATTCGTTGCAGATCAGTATACCGGCGTTGCCGAATTTAGTTTCTATAACGGAACTGTTTTTACTTTCCTGCACGTTATATCCACCACCCGATAAAAAGGGAAGCAATACGCCCCCGAGTGGCTTTTCTATAAAGGCTAAAGGCTGTTGCTTGTGGTAAACGGAAATTGCCTCTTCATTTGGCTGAATATAATAAGCTGAATTGAATACAGTGTTCACCGCTGCTTCCGTATTCATGCCAATAATCTGAGCCGCACCCGGTGTTTGTTTCAGCAGTTCCCCAGTTAAGTCATCTCCCGGTTGATAGGTCCAGGGAAGAATGCTTTCAGGCCATACAATCAATTGCGGTTGATGCGTGGCTGCTGTTTTGCTGAGCCGGATCAATTCACTGGCCAACGCATTGCCATTTATTTCATTCCATTTTTTTTCGGGGGGAATGTTTTGGTTGGCAATAACAACTTTGACAGAGCCTGCAGCCTTGACATTAAGCGTAAAATCAGTTAACAGCCCCCAGCCTCCCAACGCAAAAACAGCTGCAGCCATCAAGGGTTGCCAGGCCTGTTTGATCCTTGTTTTAAATAGAGCTTGTGCCAACAGAAAATTAAAGAATACAGCTATAAAACTGATCAGACCTGCACCGCCTAGGGAGGCGTATTGAAGGGCCAGCAGGTTGGTACTTAATCCATACCCTACCCGGAAACCAAACCAAGGAAGATCGCTAATCAGCAGGAAAAATATTTCTTCCAGGAGCGTCCAGGCGCTACTGAGCAATATGCCGATAGGCAGGTAGTTGCGCCGATAAATGTTTTGATGAAAGCGTGCCCACAACCAGACGGCGAGGCTCCAGTAAGCAAAAAAGAAAAGGGCTGAGAGCAGGAAGGCGCCCAGACCATACAACATACTGCTGCCGGTAAACCGTTCCGCTCCGCTGATCATCCACGAAAAAAGAAAAACAGCAATGGTGGCAGAAAACAGAAAGCCTTGCCCGGCAGAAAGGCTGCCGATGCGGAAAAGCAGCAGCAGGAGCGGAACCAGGCAAATGAGGCTTAACACCGGGCTATGAAAAACAATACTGCACCCGGCGAAAATGCCTGCAAGGATCGGAAAAGCAAAAGTTGGGTTTAGGTTTCTCATTGACCTTGAAGCCGCAAAAATGCAGCAACCCTGCATTGCTATTCGCCTGTTTCGCCGACCGTACGGTTTATAAAGTCTAACAGCGGCCGAATGGCTTCAAACGCAGCCACCGTTTTTTTGTGCAGGCTGGCCCTGGTGAGTTCCTCGTCTGCAATATGTGTTTCGGCAATAAAACTTTTCAGCCGGAGGTAGCCGGCTGCCGGATGGTCCTTTTCGTATCCCTTGGGCATGGTGCTCAGGCTCACGTTGCTGCTCTTGTACAGGTCACCATATGTTTTTTGAAAGCTTTTCTCCTGCAGAATGTTCCTGAATTCGTCCCAGTTATAATCAATCTCCTGCCGCATGGCTTTCAGTGCCGGTGCCTCGGGCATCCACAGGCCGCCGCCGATAAAGCTATGTCCAGGCTCCAGGTGAAAATAGTAGCCGGCAAAACCCGATTTGCGGCCACCCCGTTTGATGCTGGCGCCAAAGTTGGATTTGTACGGTGTTTTGTCTTTCGAAAACCGGATGTCGCGGTTGATGCGAAAAAGACAGTCTCTTGCCGTGAGCCCGGTGATGGTGGTATCACTCTTCTGCAGGGCATCTATTACCAGTTGAATAAAGTTGGAGAAATCGATGCGGGCCGCTTCGTATTGTGCCCTGTTGGCATCAAACCAGGGCTTGTTGTTGTTTTTTTTAAGGGCTGAAAGAAAGCGGAGCGTTTGTGGTTCTAACATGATTGGGCTAAATTACCGCAGGGGAAAGAAATGCGGCTTTTGCAGCGGGTAATTTGTGGTGGTGCCGTTTTTGCTTCTCTCCATAGGGACAGAATTGTGGGCGATAGCAGCCGGCGACAGATCTGTTTGTATCTTCATGCTGCGACAAGCAAGATTCTATGAACCTTACCAAATTGATGTTGTTCTTCTTATTCCTCTTCTTTTTCTGTGGCAATGCGGTTGCGCAGCGGGAACAATCCATCGCCAGCCGGCATCTTTCCCGGGAAGACCTGGGTGAATTTCTGTTGTACAAAAGCAAGCGGGAAAAATCAAAAGCGATTGGTACCGCGGTGGCTGGTCCTGTGCTGACTGGCGTTGGTTTATACCTGTACAACAAAAAAACCACTGAAGCTGTACCTGGCGGAACAGGTATGCAGGAAAAACGGTCGCCTGCAAGGGTCATTGGCATGCTGATGGCGAGTCTTGGCATTACGACAACCGTCTGCAGTATTCCCCTGTTTATTTCCGCCGCTTCGCTTAAACGTGAAGCCAGGCTGGTTATTACGAGCCAGTCGGCCGCATATAACACCAGCAACATAGCCTTGCCGGGAGTAGGGCTGCAGGTAAATTTTTAGCGACGTTTTCTTTCCCGGATGATTCCTTACTGCAGGCTGGACGCTGCCACAGGGATGTAGCCGCAACTGCATCCGGTTTCCCTGGTGCATTCCTGAGTGGCGAAATGCGTATTACGCAGCACCTGTTCGGGTTCAAAGATCTGCCCGTTGATGCTTTCGCAGTGAGGGCAGCAGTTGAGTGATATCGCCTGCAGGTAAAACGGATAGGGCAGTTCGGCCTGCCATTGCCGGATCCTGTTTTTGATGATCAGCTGCACCAGGGCATTGTCTTTCTGCCCTTCCACATTGACGCGGAACTCCAGCATGAGCAGGTAGATCTCGTGCAGGTTGCGATGCAGATCGCTCGGATCGGCAACCTGTTTTCTGGTTTCACCAATCAGCACATGAAACAGGTACCAGAGATAATCCGTTACGGCTGTTTGACCGCTTTGCTCTTTCCATTCTTTGTAATGACTCTCCAATGCCTCCCTGCCAATGCCAAATTTTTGAAAAAAGGCACCGTACTCCTTCACCAGCCAATCAAGGTCTTTTGTAATGGTGCAAAAATCGGTAAGGATTGGCTGTAGCGCAAAGGGATTTCACTGGCTGCTGCATACATTGAATATTGCAGCAAAGCGGAACTGATAACCTCTTTTTATTATGATTGAGAGGAGAGGGCAGCGGTTTGCCTGCCGGCTCTTTCAATTTCTTGCTGATCCTGGATCCTTGCTTTGAACTGACGGGTTGCTGTAACAACTTCAAAATCGGAAAATTTTCCTGTGAGTGTTTTCGCAACGGTATCAATACGCAGGTCAGTTACCTGCGATTGTTGCTTAAATGCAATCAAAACCTTCAATGTAGGAAAGCGTAATTCAATGTCTTGCATCACGTATCAAATTTTTAAAAAGGGTGTAAATGTAAAGGCAGGTAGGTTTTTGAACACACTTTTTTTGGTAGAAGGACCGGGAAGGTAGGCGGATGAGCATAAATGGATAAGCTTCATTAAATATTGCGTATCCATGGAAAGCGGGAGAAGGCAAGGAAAAGCGACAGAAAATTTCCGTCTGCTGGTTTATTTCAATAAGTTTCAGCGATTGTTTTTAGCGTTCAACTAAACCGGCCATGCATTTTTGTTCCAGCTGAAACATTGCTGTGCAATCAAAACGGCCGGTACAACTACGTATAAACTGCACCAACTAAACCTGAACTTTCCGCGTACACATGTAGAAGCTCTGGGTAAAAAGCGGGCTTTTTGTTATTCAGTCAGGTCAATTTCACTTTCTCTGATGCGTTTCCAGCCACAGTAGGCAGGCAGCTTATGGTTCCCTTGAGCGAATGCATCAGATTAGGAACGAATGCCATTCCTACGTTCTGTAGCAGATATTTTTGCAGACATCAAGGTTTGATGACAATGTTTACAAACTCACCAGCAAAGGTTTTGTTGTTTGTGAGGGTTACAGAAAAGTTGCCGCTAAGAAGGTTATCTGCGTTTTTCATTATTGTGACAGTTCTGTATTTCCTGCAAGAGGAGATCCCGCCATATCAATGTAATCGAAGTATGTTACACTTCCTGAAGAAATTGAATAGGTGCCTTTCTCAAAACTTGTCAGGGAAATGCGTGGCCCTGATCCCGCACTAATACCCTCTTGTACTCCCGCTGAAATAGAAGGCCCTCCAATGCCCGTCAACTTGGCTGTATGTTGTTTTGCCACAAACGTAGTTCCTTCATAGACCCAGGTAAATTTGCTTTCCGTAGCAGTTTCTGGTGGGTCTGATTTGTTACAAGATGTTATGACCATAATACTAAGTAGGCAGCGGTCATTCGGGACAGTAAACTTTTCATATATCTACATTTAAACGTTGATAGGATCGACTGGAAGAATGACGCATTGATCAAAGGTTGAAGCGATATGCCACGTGCATGTCCAGCCAATTTCGGTTAACAACACTTTGGAAGACAATGTTGAAACCCGGCACGATATCGGTGCTGCCGTTATTCCCTGTTGGGATCGAGTAGCCAATACCACCACCTATGCCAAGATCACTGTCGTTTTCCCCTGTACTGCCCGATTTGAAAACTACCCCGCCGTTGCCGTAGAGGAAGATCCTGGATGAGTTGAAATTCGATTTGTAGCCCACTTTGATGGAAGTAAGCCTTGCTGCACCGACCTCCATTAGTTTCGAAGGAAAAGAAAGGAGGTTCACATTGGCCAAAACGGAACCTTGGGGGTTACTCCCAAATAACCACGTACACCACTTCCAAATCCTGCTTTATAGCCCGTGTTGAAGTTAAGAGGAATTCCAATTGACGGGCCGATACTTAGCGATGCTCACCCTTTTTAAGCGTTGGCAGAAAAGGACATTGCGAATACAATAACAGAAAGTAGAGTGAGAATTCTCATAATAGTGTTTTGGTTGAATGCGCTAAGTGGAGCACAGGTGCTAATTTAGCAATCAGTTCTTAAGATGCAAATATCCCTATTGCTATGTGCCTTCTTTCAGCCAATGCGTCTCCTGCAGCAGTGGGCAGTATTTAAATAAGTTTCTGGATAGACGCTTCTGTACATCTGCATAGGGTGTCATCCTGCTATAAAATCAATTATGCCTTACGAATAATGGTGAAAAATCTTCTGCTAAATCCTCTGTCCCTCCTGTTCGCTGCGGTAAAAAGAGCCAACTATCGGATTCGAACCGACGACCCTTTCATTACGAATGAAATGCTCTACCAGCTGAGCTAAGTTGGCTTGTGATGCAAAAATAACCGGCGGCATGTTTTTTTCAAATTCCAAAAGGCAAACAACGAATTTTGATTTATGGTTACCCTGCCTTCCCTGCTCGATAATGATTTTTATAAGTTCACCATGCAGCAATGCGTGGTCAAATTATTTCCCAGGGCAAAGGCCCGCTACCGGTTCATCAACCGAGGCCAGCACAAATTCCCGAAAGGTTTTGCCGAAGCTTTGCAGGCATCCGTTAATGCCATGGCTACCCTGAAACTGAGCTCCGAAGAAAAGCACTGGCTGGCACAGACCTGTCCCTACCTCGATCCCGTCTATCTTGATTTTTTGCAGGGCTATTGCTACGATCCCTCCGAAGTGCGCATTGTGCAAAACGGTGACGACCTCGACGTGTTTGTGGAAGGCTATTGGTACCGCACCATTCTGTGGGAAGTGCCGCTGCTTTGCCTGCTTTGCGAAAACTTCTACGCCTTGCAACAGGCAGAGAGGGAAACGGATGAGGAGGTAGCCGAAAAAACAAAAAAGAAGATCGAGACTTATGGCGAGATGGGTGTGACCATTGCCGAATTTGGAACCCGCCGCAGGCATTCGTTTGCTGTGCACCACCTGGTGGTAAAAACCTTACAGCAGTACGGCCGCACTTTCGTGGGCAGCAGCAATGTGCACCTGGCAAGGGTGCACAATACAAAACCCATCGGCACGCATGCGCATGAATGGTTTATGTTTCATGCCGCCAAATATGGGTTTAAAATGGCCAACACGGTAGCGCTGGAACACTGGATCGATGTGTTTCGCGGCGATCTTGGCATTGCTTTGTCTGACACGTTTACAACAGATGAGTTCTTCGAAGTATTCGATAAAAAGTTTGCGCGGCTGTTTGATGGTGTTCGTCATGACAGCGGCGACCCTTTGGAGTTTGCCGATAAAACCATTGCGCATTACCAAAAGCTGGGTATAGATCCGCTTTCCAAAATGATTATTTTTTCCGATGCGCTGAACCTGGAAAAGGTGAAAACAATAGCCGCCCACTGCCAGGACCGCATACGGATATCTTTTGGAATTGGTACCAACTTCACCAATGATGTGGGATTAAAGCCTATGAACGTCGTGCTGAAAATGACAGAGGCCCTGCCGGAGGCAGAGCCCTGGACACCGGTAGTAAAATTATCAGACGAGCCCATGAAACACACCGGTGATGAAGCCAGCATTGCTGTGGCCAAAACTGTCTTGCAAATCAGGTGATGCCGCTTACACGCTTTCCGTTCCGCCTACTGTGCCGCGGGCATCGGTCCTGTTGAGCTCATTGTCGTCATTGCGCTCATGTTCCTGGGCACTTTGTTCGTTGAACGTACTTTGATTGCTGCCGGGTAAATGGCCCTCGTGATCCATGCCTTGCACGGTTTTAATGCCCATGTCGGGAAGTTTTCCGGCCATATCCCCTTCATTCCATTTCTTTTGATTCTCGTCCATATGTTTTTTCACCAGGTAGCACAAAATTGCTGCCGCAAATGGTCATTACTCCTTTATAGAAACAAAGGCTGGTACCAAACCAGCCTTTGCATAGAAGAAAACTTTGTTTGAAAGTTAAAACACTCTTCCCCGTTTCCGATCGCCACCGGCTTCCACCACGGATGCTGATGAAACAGAGATGGTAGATTTGATAAAGTCCTTTTCATCGGCCTTATAAATGTTGGGCACATATTTCTGCGGATTGCGGTCGATGTAGGGAAACCAGGTGCTGTGCACCTGTATCATGATGCGGTGTCCTTTTTTAAACGTATGCAACACATCCTGCAGCGGTACGGTTACCTCGGTTTGTTGACCTGGCGTAAAAGGCTCCGGCTTTTCGAATGAATTGCGGAACCGGCCGCGGAAGGTTTCGTGCCGCACCAGTTGCTGGTAGCCACCCATTGTAATGTTTTTCGGATTGTGCGGATACTCTTCGTGGTGTTGCGGATAAACATCAATCAGCTTTACAATAAAGTCAGCGTCAGTGCCTGTCATGGCTACTTTCAGTTTGGCGCTGATCTCACCGGCAATGGTAATGTCTTCCGTTAAGGTGTCGGTTTCAAATGTCAGCACATCCGGACGCCGGGATGCATGCCGCTGATCATCGCTCATAAAGCGACGCGGCGTAAAGGTCAGTCCTTCGATCTCGGAGGTATACGGCACCGGTTTCATCGGGTCGCTCACATAGCTAAACGTTTTGGCCTCCGGGATGGGTTGATTAACGGAGAGCTTGCCGTTCTCACCAAAATAAAAGCGAAGCGTTGGTGCATCTCTTGGCGGCCAGGCATCAAATTGTTGCCATTGCTTGGTGCCGGTGTTGAACATGTAGGCCTCCGGCAAGCTGTTCGTGCCTTCCTCTTTCAGGTAATAAGCAAAGAACGGCGCTTCTATTTCCCGCTGGTAGAAGGTGGAAATGCTATCGCCAAAATAAATGTGGCCATGGGTGCTCTGTCCTTTTTCCCCTGCCCAATCGCCGTGTGCCCAGGGACCCATTACGATGGTGTTTTTGGCAGTGGGTGTGCTTTGTTCTATGCGTTTGTATATGTTGAGCGGGCCATACAAATCTTCCGCATCAAACCAACCGCCTACGGTCATTACCGCCGGCTTTACATTGACCAGGTGCGGAAGAATATTGCGGCGCTGCCAGAAGGTATCATAGTTCGGATGTTCGATAACATGGTTCCAGAAAAAATTATCGCTATGAAAATTTTTCGTGATGTTTTTCAACGGCCCTTGCCGCAGGTAAAAATCATAGGCATCTTTTACAGGAATGCTAAACAGACGCATTAATTCCGGGGTAAACCAATCCTCCCGTGTTCGTTCTTTTTTCTGGTAGCCGAATACGGCAAAAGCCGGGGTGTAGCTTTGGAGATAAGCGCCCATGTGGTGAAAATCGTCAAAGAAAAAGTCAGCAATGGGTGCCTGTGGCGAAGCTGCTTTTAGTGCCGGGTGTGCATCGGGCAACGAAGCAGCTGAATAGAAACCGGGATAAGAGATGCCGAAAATGCCCACTCGACCGTTGTTATTCTGAATGTTTTTTATCATCCAATCGATGCTGTCCCAGGTGTCGGAGCTTTCATCAATGGCTTTTTTGTTCTTTACATCATTGCCCGGGATGTTTGGCGTCATGTTGTTGTACTGGCCCTCGCTCATATAACGGCCACGCACATCCTGAAAAGCAAAGATATAACCCGAGCGGACCAGGTATCTGGAAGGATGACCGTACGTTTTAAAGTCGCCGTAGCTGCTGGCGTTGTAGGGCGTACGGTTGAGCAGGATGGGATATTTTTTGCTCCGGTCTTTGGGTATATACACCAGGGTGAATAGTTTGGCGCCGTCACGTACCGGAATGCTGTACTCTACCTTGTCGTAATGCTCACGCATGTAGAGCGAATCCTGGTTTTGAGCCAATAACGTTACAGTGAAAAAACAGAAAAGAAGTGTGAGCAGTCTTTTATGCATAGTAATTGTTTAAGAGATTGCCTAAGTTACAGATTCCAGCAGTAAACTGTTCTTGCCAGCACCTGAAATGGCCGGTTGCGGCTTATCTTTAAGAATTCAATCCACATCTGCATGAAACAATTTTTTACAGTGATTTTTCTGATTGGTGCACTCGTTCCCGCTTCTTCGCAGCAAACCCAAAAACCACCCCTGCACGGTAAAAACTGGATGGCTATCACGGGCAAGCCGCTGGCTGCTACAGCAGGCTCCATTATTTTCCAGAAGGGGGGTAATGCAGTGGATGCTGCCTGCGCCATGCTTGCCGCTACCTGCACTATGTGGGATGTGCTTTCCTGGGGCGGGGAAACACAGGCACTGATCTACAATCCCAAAACGAAAAAGGTGATTGCCATCAACGCGATGGGTATTGCACCAACCGGCGCTACGCCTGCATTTTTCAAGAGCAAAGGCTACAACTTCCCGCCTGAATATGGCCCGTTGGCTGCTACAACCCCTGGCACTCCCGGTGGTTTGTTGTACATGCTTGCTAATTATGGTACAATGTCGCTGGAAGAGGTGCTGGCACCGGCCATGCAATTGGCTGCAGGTTATCCCATCGATGCACAAACAGCCAACAGTATCGAACGTGGTAAAGAGCGGATCAAGGAGTGGCCCTACAGCAAAAAAGTCTTATTGCCGCATCTTGGTGAGAAACGCGAAGCACCGGAGGCAGGTGAAATCTTTGTGCAAAAAGATCTGTTGCAAACCCTCACGAAAATGGTGGACGCCGAAAAGGCTGCAAAGAAAAAAGGAGCCTCGCGAAAAGCGGCGATCATGGCGGCATACGACCGCTTTTACAAAGGCGATATTGCCCGTGAATTTGTACGCGGTACACAGGAACAGGGAGGATTGATCACGCTGCAGGACCTGGCCCGCTGGAAGCCGCAGGAAGAAGAGCCGCTGAAAGTTTCGTACAAAGGCATTGATGTGTACAAGCTGCAACAATGGACCCAGGGACCTGTGCTGTTGCAGGCCCTGAACATCCTGGAGAATTTTGACCTGAAGGATATGGGCTATAACAGCACCAAATACATTCACACCATCTACCAGGCCATGAACCTTGCATTTGCCGACAGGGATTTTTATTATGGTGATTCTTATTTTCCTCCGCAGGAACCCATCAAAGGTTTGTTGAGCAAGGAATATGCAAAGCAACGGGCCGCCCTTATTCAATCCGATAAGAACAACCCTGCCATTGGTCCCGGTGATCCCTACCCGTTTGAAGGGAAAAAGAACCCTTACGTAGAGCTGCTAAAGAATCGCGGATACGAGATGGATACCAGCGGACGGAATTTTGCCCCTGCACATGACGTGCGGAACAGTTTAGGAAGTGTTGAATACGAAGAGAAATTATGGATGGGAACCACTACCGTAGAAGCTGCCGATAAAGAAGGTTGGGTTGTTTCCATAACGCCCAGTGGTGGCTGGATACCGGCTACCATTGCAGGCAATACCGGTATTGGCATGAGCCAGCGTATGCAAAGTTTTGTACTGGACTCTTTTTTAAATCCTTTCAACGTGGTTGAACCCGGCAAACGGCCACGGGTAACGCTTACACCTTCCCTGGCACTGAAAGACGGTAAACCGTTTCTTTCCTTCGCGGTACAGGGCGGCGATACGCAGGATCAAAACCTGCTGCAGTTTTTTTTGAATGTGGTAGAATTTGGAATGACTGTGCAGCGGGCTTCCGAAGCGGCCAATATCAACTCCAACCAGTTGTGGCTTTCCCTGGGAGGCACAAAAACAAGCGACCGCCAGCCGCGTCCGGGAAATATTTTGTTGCACAACAGCACACCGGAGCCGGTACGCGAAGAGCTGAAAAAAATGGGCTATACACTAAGTTTTACAGACAGAAGCAGCGGACCTATCAATGCTATTTATTTCGATTGGAAACATGGCAGTTTATGGGGTGGCTCCAGCAATCATGGTGAGGACTATGGGATAGGTTGGTGAGAGGAGAGTGAGTAGTTAGCAGCGAGTAGTGTTTTACATCAAGATTTCTGATACATAACAAACCCTCCTGAATGTTCGGGAGGGTTTGTTATATAGGAAATTCATTGCTGGAGGCTACCCGTTACTTGCTGCTCTTGACGCATCTTATATCCCTCCGTATAGTACCAATAGGTAACCACGGGTGCGGCATTGGTCACCAGCCCGTCAAAGCCACCTTCTGTCAGGTAGGCATGAATCATAAACTCCCGGTCGAGTGACCATACATACGCTTTTCTGCCTTCCGCATGAAGCTTTTCAACTTCTTCGGATTGAAAGCCGCCGGTGTATTGCGGCGCCCACACCTGCGCATTCATTTCGATGGCTGTTTTCCAATCCAGTTCCGTAAGAGAGGGAACATGCTTGTAATCGGGTAAATTCCTGAAGCAGTTGTACATGTATTGATCCGGCACACCAATGTAAATAGATAGTTTGCGGTCGAGAGCCCTGGCTTTTTCATGGTAGGCTTCCTGCAAGCTGCGCACCAGTTCCAGGTCACATTCTTTTTTTATATCCAGCCAAACAATCTCAAGTGGTGTTTGATAAAGCACCGCATCCAGCATTTCTTCCAGGGTTGGAATCTCTCCTTCGTTGCGCAATTCAAGGCTCTTTAACTTTTTCAGCGTACGCTTGTGCAACATGCCGCCATAGATCATGTCCTGCACAGTATGGATGGAAAGAAAACTGTCGTGGAAGATCACCGGCACGTTGTCTTTTGTCATGCGTACATCAATCTCGATTCCATTGGCGCCAAGCTGCGCAGCCAGTTTTGCCATGCCTGTTGTGTTTTCGGAAATGGACAAAAAATCCACATTTCTTGAACCGCCACGATGCGCAATAATATCCAGTGGCGGCACATCCGGTAAGGGGTGCTGGTAGGTTAATGTGAATGCTTTTTCAGGCTTTGTATTTCCATCTCCGTACCATCCCTGCAGGCGGATACCTTTCGAGCCTGTCTCAGCATCGAAAGCTTCCACTGTATCGGCAATCAACCATGCCAGGCCGGTTCCGGGTTCGGAAGCTTTGCGCCAGTGGCCCTTTAATAAAAGAGAGCTGCCCTGCATTTTTCCTTCGCTCAGGATATAGGTTCCATCTTTTTCACAGAACAGTGTAATGTGATAAACCTGTTCTTCTTTTTCTATCGTATAGCTGCATTTTACTACAGCCTTTTCGCCAAACTGCTTGCTGCCTTCTTCAATTTTATAAATACCCTGCAAGGTTGTAGCCTTGCTGGCATTTAACGGCACGGCATCCGGATGTTCAAAACGCTTCCACCGCCTGCGGGGTGTAGGAATCCGGCGGGTACGGTAAGCAACGTAGCCAACAAATCCTGCTACAAGAAGCAGTGGTATCCATAGCGGCGCAAATTTCCGGAGGCTTTTCATGCAAATCATTTATTGTTCTGGCCTGCAAGAAACAGACCGGGACCACTTGTAGGCTGCCCAAGGAGTAGATGGGGTACGCTGCAGCATATAACCAGATGAAAATGCTGAAACACTCTTTGCTCTTTTTCTACTTGTGCGAAGCGGCGTATAATTTGTTGCACAGTAAAGCATGGAAGGTGTATTACAGGAGATACGGGATTTTGCCGACAGGGCGCATGGAACGCAGTTAAGAAAGTATTCACCGGATCGCTATATAGTTCACCCGGTACGGGTAATGGAAATATGCAGGCGGCATACCGATGACCTGCCGGTACTGGCCGCCGCTTTACTGCATGATGTGCTGGAGGATACGCCGGTAACCAAGAATGAACTGCACGGGTTTTTAGCAACCCTGATGAAGGAAGAAGACACGGTGAAAACCATGCAGCTTGTTGTGGAACTCACTGATGTTTATACAAAGGTTGTTTACCCGCGATGGAACCGGAGAAAACGCAAAACCAAAGAAGCCGAACGTATCCGGAAAACAAGCGGTGAGTCGCAAACGGTTAAGTATGCAGATATCATTGATAATTGCAGGGAAATTGTGCAGCACGATCCTGATTTTGCACAGGTATTCCTGCGGGAATGCAGAGGTTTGCTTCGGGTGATGCCAAAGGGTAACGAGGTGCTTTACCGGGAAGCGGTAGATACCGTAGACAACTGCCTGCGGCAGGTGAAGTTGGATGACAGGCAATAGTGCTGTTCAAACCCGTTTTCACCGGCCTTTTGCCGGCGTGGTCATTGTTTTTTTGCACCTGTTAACGCTCGTTCGAATTGTGTAACAAACTTCTCATAAGCCGGCCATGCCGTGCCGCCACTCTCCCTTGCTTTTTCGTATTCGGAGACATATTTTTCTTTTATTTCCTGCAGTTCCGCAAGCAGTCCGGTTTCACCGGAACGGTGTGCTGTTGATATGGTGTTGTCCAGTTCCTGTTGCAGCGTAGCAAAGTTGCTTTCACTGCTCCTGTTCTCACGTATGGTTTGCATAATTTTATCTATTGGTAAATTGGTTGAAGACATGTTTTGCTTGCTTGATTTTTCTTTTGCTAAAGAAGATTCCTCCAGCCGTATGGATGCCTGGTTGATGCAATAACGTACACCTGTAGGTGTGAATTTGTTTGGGAACAAATGTCCCAGGTGAAGACCGCACTGCCGGCAGACAAGTTGAATCCGTTCCCGCCCGTACGTAGTAAGCCTGTTCATCTGGACGCCATCTTCCATATGCGCCCAGAATGACGGAAAGCCGCAACCTGCGTCAAACCGGCTTGCCTCCTTGAACAAAGGAAAACCACAGGCTGCACAAACATACTGGCCTGTGGCCACTTTGCTATCGGTGAAAATGAATTGCTTTTCTTTCAAGAGTGTATACAGCCCGTGCGGCTGTAAGGATTGTGTAAGATCAGGCTTCTTTCCATATTGAAGTTGCGTGGCGGCGAATGGAATAGCTTGCACTTGCTGATACCTGGCCGGGTCTTTCTGAACGCACCAAAACAGGACGACTCATTACCTTTCTTCTTCTTCTTTCTGCACCATTTTCTTTTCTGTTTTCCATATACTATTCGTTTCCTATCTCTAAAAACAAAATAGTGCCAAAAATTCAAGTGTATTCCGGTTGTGGAAAGAAGGAGGTCTGACGGCAGATCGGTGTTATCCCGGCAGTTATAGTCTTACACGTTTTTACTTGCAATTCCTGGCCATGGCAGCAACTTCTGTTGTGTCGCTTAAATACCTGATGAGGGCTGCGCTGTCGGCCTGGGGATGTTTTTCCTGTACCTGTCCAAGTACACATTTGCAGAGTGCATAGGCTCTGGTGTCGCCAAGTGTGGTTTTGGCATTGTCTACGCAACCGGCCAAAATCTCCAGTTCACTTTCTTTTGACAAGGCCTGGGTAACGCCGCCCGGTGCTGCTGAAGTGGAAGCGTTTTCGGTTGCAGAATTGGATGTCTCATTGCTGCAGGAAAAGCAAAAGATGTAAACGAGAAGGCATATACGTTTAATCATGGCAGAACTGTTTAGGGGTGATACCTCAGCGATGCAAAAGCAATACCAGCAGTTGTCGGGGAAGAGGATTGTGCTTTTGCCGGAATGCACCGATGCTGTCAACATTAGACCTACAATACTTCAGGAACGATATGCCGTACAGCGCATGGCTTTTTACCATTGCGTAAAAGGAAGAATAAAAAGCCTCCTTCAAAAACTGACGGAGGCCGGTATATACATTTGACGGAGCCTTTTTTCTGAGAGTCCAGTTTTATTACGGAAAGCCAGCAGCTACACGATCACTCTTCGATTTTTTCATCCTCCACATTCTTGAGCACCTCAGCGGTGATCTTTCGCAGTGGATTTCTGTTGCGTTCTTCGTACTCGCCACGCCGGCGAAGAATGTCAACGCATTCAAAAACAGCCGTCATAAATGATGTATGGTCGGCAATGTTTTTCCCCGCAATGTCAAAGGCTGTTCCGTGGTCGGGAGAGGTGCGAACAAACTGCAGGCCTGCCGTATAGTTGACACCTTCGCCTCCCGCAATGGTTTTAAACGGGATGAGGCCCTGGTCGTGATACATGGCCAGCACCGCATCAAACTGCAGATAACTGCGGCGGGCAAAAAACGCATCAGCACTGTAAGGCCCGAATGCAAAAATTTTATGTTTGGCATCTTTGATAGCGGGCAGGATGATCTTTTGTTCTTCGTCGCCCACCAATCCCTCATCACCGGCATGCGGGTTTAGTCCTAATACGGCAATCCGGGGTTTGTCGATACCAAAATCCCTGCGCAGGCTGTTGTTCAGCAGTTGCAGTTTGGAGACAATGGCTTCCCGTGTGATCTGATTAGTTACGTCTTTCAGCGGGAGGTGTTCGGTTACCAGGGCAACACGCAGGTTGTCTGCATACAGCAGCATCAGCACATCCCTGGCTTCGCCTACAGCTTTCAAAAAGGGTGTGTGACCCGTGTACGCAAACTCTTCGCTCTGCACATTTTTTTTATGGATAGGAGCAGTAACAATTCCCTGGATATGACCGGCCCGTAAGGCATCGGCTGCGGCCAGCAAGGATTTTACGGCGTATTTGCCGCCGGTTTCGGTAAGCTGACCGGGAGTGATGGCCACCTCTTCTTCCCAGCAACTTAAAATATTAACCTGTTTGGGACTGAGCTTGGAAAAATCGCGGATGCTCTGGTAATTGAAATGTGCATCGGGCACCGCTTTGCGGTAAAAATTCAGGAGCTTGGCCGAAGCAAAGATCACGGGCGTGCAATATTCCAGAATACGGTGGTCCGAAAAGGTTTTAATAATGACCTCCGGCCCAATGCCGTTAATGTCGCCGCAGGAAATACCAATGACAGGTTTGTTCATAGTGCAAATATGAACAAAGAATTGGAATGGATGGCAAACGGCTGAACTTCGGTTACAAAGGGCATTAGAAGTTTAAGCATGCAAGAATGAAGATGGATAATCCTGTAAGGTGTCGGTTCTTTGTATTCGGAAACAATCTGGCGTCCTGTCTTACTTTTGTGCTGATGTATACATTGAAGAAATCACTGGGGCAGCATTTTTTAAAAGATGAAAATGTTTGTCGCAGAATTGTGGAAGCGTTAAAGCAATACCCGTTTACCCACCTGCTGGAAGTAGGCCCCGGTGGCGGGGCATTGACAAAGTATTTGATTGAGCTGCCCGGCGTGACCTTCAAAGCTGTGGAACTGGATGAAGAAAAGGTGGTGTATTTAAAACAGGTGTACCCGGTACTGCAGGAGAAGATTATTCATCAAAGCTTTCTGGACATCGAAAAGCCGTTTGAAGAACCATTTACGGTGGTAGGCAATTTTCCGTATAATATTTCCACACAGATACTTTTTAAAATACTGGAATGGGAAACGGGTGTGCAATGTGTGATTGGCATGTTTCAGAAAGAAGTGGCACAGAGGGTGGCTGCAAAAGAGGGTAACAAAGTGTATGGCGTAACGTCGGTATTGGTGCAGGCTTTCTACGATGTGGAGTACCTGTTTGATGTGAGCGAGAAAAGTTTCAATCCGCCACCCAAGGTCATGAGTGGTGTGATACGGTTGCTGCCAAGGAAAGAACCACTCGAGATCAGGAGCCGGAAAGCATTTTTCAACCTGGTAAAAACAGCTTTTAACCAGCGGCGCAAAACCCTGCGCAATGCCTGCAAAGGGTTGTTTGATAGTGCAACCCTTCGGGAGCCTGTTTTTGATAAACGTGCAGAGCAACTCAGCATCGGGGACTTTGCCGCGTTAAGTTTTAAAATGACGTAAAACGGAAGCATAAAACGTGAGACTATAAGAGTTTACACGTTCACGATATGAAAGAAATTCACTTGCTAACGAGAAAGATGTACAGAATATATTGACACTGCAGTTTCACGTCTCACGTTTGACAGTTCACTTAATTTTTTTCCATGAACGTTATTATTACAGCCCCGGTACATGATCATTTAAGAGAGGTTTTGCAACAGAACGGGTACAGCATCGATTATCAGCCTTCTATTACGTATGAACAATTGCAAAGCATCATTGGCAGTGCAGACGGGCTGGTGGTAACCACCCGTATTAAAATCGACCGGGCGATGCTGGACAAGGCCGCGAAGCTGCAATGGATCGGCCGCCTGGGCAGTGGTATGGAACTGATTGATGCCGATTACGCTGCACAAAAAGGTATCCGGCTGATCAGCACACCGGAAGGAAACCGTAATGCTGTTGCTGAGCAGGTGCTGGGCATGTTGCTTTGCCTGCTCAATAACATCTGCCGCTCTTTCCATGAAGTAAAAGAAGGCCATTGGTTACGGGCTGAAAACCGTGGCATTGAGCTGCGCGGAAAAACGGTAGGTATTATTGGTTTTGGTAACAATGGTTCGCAGTTTGCCAAATTGCTGGCACCGTTTGATGTTACCGTTTTGGCACACGACAAATACCAGAGCGGTTACGGGAATGGTTATATCAGGGAGGCGAGCCTGGAAGAAATATTTGAACAGGCCCATGTTGTAAGCATGCATATACCGCTCACAGAAGAAACCTACCATTATGCCGACGAAAATTTTTTTAGGAGCTTCCGGCAACCGCCATTCTTCCTGTCGGCTTGTCGTGGCCCCGTAACCGATACGGCCGCTGTCGTTAAAGCCCTGCAGGAGAAAAAACTGGCAGGGGCTGCGCTGGATGTGCTGGAAAATGAAAAGCTATCCACTTATACCGATGCGGAAAAACAGCAGTTGCAGTTTCTGACGTCTCAACCCAATGTTATTGTAACACCGCACATTGCAGGCTACAGTCATGAGTCCTTTTTAGAAATGGCCGTAGTTCTACTACGTAAATTGGGCATAAGCTGATCATTTGCTTTTGCACACAATGCTACGTACAGTTCCTGCTTTGCCTGTACGTAATATTTACGGAAAAGTTAAGCGCATCCCCTCTGTGTTCCCGGGATAGTGTTATCTAATTTTGTTACCAAATCAAACCCTTATGAAAACATTAACCATTTCTGCCGTGCTGTTGTTAGCAGCAATTGTTACGTCTTCTTTTGTTCTTTCTCACCAGGCTGTGGCAAAGGAGAGTGTTAACAGCGTTCAAAACGTAACCTCGTTACGTGCACACCGGCAGGGTAAAAACATTGCCTTGACATGGTCTGCTGCCGGTGCCGGCCTTGCTGCGTTTCATGTAGAGCGATCTTATGACGGGGAGTTTTTTGAGGTGATCGGAACCGTAGAAAATACCGGTGCACGCAGTTATAAATTTTTGGATGATTTCGCTCCTGGCTATATCTACTACCGTATTTGTTGCACAGATGCTGACGGTGAAGAGCTATCAAAATCAACCGTAGAAGTAGTCAGGATTGTGCAACGAAAATAACCGGAAGCGGAACGCAGCTTCCGCTTCTTTCTTTTTTTCACCACCAATCCACTCTTATGAATAAACTTCTACCTTTCTTTTTTTTCTTTTTAACTGCTTATGCCAACGCACAAATTACTACACCTGTTATTAAAGCAGGTTTTGGTGTGGATGGGGACTTGCGCTCCAATTATTATAACAACTTTGCCACTTCGGGTAACGACGACTGGTTTACTGCAGGCGGAATCGGCGGAACCTGGGTGATTGATACCACCGGTGCTGCGGCTATTGTTGCCGGTTATACTTCCGATGTTTCGCCTTTCCCAAGGCGTACAGCGTCTTTTTACCGCACTATGCGAGTGGCGCCTTATACAGTAGTGAATAACCGCCTTTGGCTGGATGCCTTGTATGTTCGCGATTTCCATGGAGCCGACCAAACCGTATTTGTACAGGGCTCCAGCAAAAATGGAATGAGCCCTGCTGAATGGGGTGGTACCATCCAATCTGTTCCGGATAAAAATGAAATTCTGGATGTTATGATGCACCTGCGAAGAGCAGGCGACGGTAAAGATCCCAACCGTACTGACTCGCTGTGGATGTATGGTGGTATCTCCATTGAAAACACCAGCGGTAACCGGTATTTTGATTTTGAGCTTTACCAGACAGATATCTATTATGACCTTACCTCGCAAAAATTTTATGGATACGGACCCGATGCTGGCCATACCAGCTGGAAATTTGATGCGGCCGGAAATATTTTACAGGCCGGCGATATTATTTTTTCGGCTACTTATCAAAGCGGCGGTCTTTCCGGTGTAGAGGCACGTCTCTGGATCGATAAAGCCTCCATGAATATTACGCCGGTTGGCTTTAACTGGACAGGCGTCTTTGACGGGGCATCTTCAGGCGCTCAATACGGATACGCTGCCATTACACCCAATAAAAGCGGTTATTTTTATACAGGTCTTGAGAATAGCAGAACCGCTTGGGCGGGTCCATTCAAACTGGTTCGTGCTGATAACAGTGTTATGGATGATTATGCTACCGGACAGTTTATGGAATTCTCAGTTAACCTGACCCATCTGGGTATTGACCCCGCTACGCTTTTAGGTGGAGATGTATGCGGAACACCGTTCAACAGGATGATCGTTAAAACAAGAAGTTCTGAAGCCTTTACGTCAGCCCTGAAGGACTTTGTAGCACCGATTGACCTCTTCCTGGCGCCGAGGGTGGATGCTGCTACGGATGTTCCCTTGTATTGCGGCAGCATGGGGGTAAGTGAATTGCGGGTATTGAATGCTTCACCTTCTTCCGTATATACATGGACGACTCCAAACGGCAGCATTGTAGGAGCGAATGAGGGGCCACAGGTGACAGCAAATGCCCCCGGAACGTATATTGTAACGCAGCAACTGGCTGAAGGTTGTAAGGTTTATGCTGCCGATACTTTACAGATTATTTATGACGCTGCCTGCACAACTTTAGAGAGTGGACCTGTTGAAATAAGAGCAGAGATGAAAGAAAGCAAGCCGCAGATTAATTGGACTTCTTTTATCAATGATCGGGTGGTTTATTATGAGCTTGAAACAAGCCTTGACGGTTCGGTTTTCCGGTTTTTACACCGGTTCGAAAATAAAGACATACGGACTGGTACTCTGTCTTATCAATACGGCGACAAGCCCATTGCACAGGCAACAGTCTACTACCGTGTTAAGTTGGTAACAGCAAGCGGTATACTCTACAGTCGTGTGGCATCGGTCCAATCCACACAAAAACTTGCCATTCAGTTTGCACCAAACCCGGCATCCTATCACACAAGAGTTTCCTTTGCATCCGGACAGAACCAACGTGTACGGATAAGCGTGTTTAGCCTGAGTGGAAAACGGGTGTTTGAACAAGCCTACCAGGCCACGAAGGGTATCAATACCATCACCATCGATGATGTGCAGAACTGGCCGGCGGGTATTTATATGGCGCAGGTGCAGATGGGCACAGCGGTGCAATGGCAGAAGATTGTCGTTCAGCGCGGCCAATAATTTGGGAGATGCAGTCTGTTGTAAACCCAGGTATGTCAGTATTTAATCCGGAATGTTTACCCATGAAACTTAACCTATCTGTTCTCTCTCTCCTGTTGCTTTTTTCGTCAGCAGGTTACGCCCAATCAATTACGCCGGCTGTCGTGAATGCAACCGGAAACAACTTTGCCGGAAGCGGCTTACTGCTTGACTGGAGTGTTGGTGAGTTGGCCCTGGTGAATACCATGGACCCGCAAACGCACCGGCTTGTACTCACCAATGGCTTTATCCAATCGGAACGCATTTCCAAACACCAGGACCTTCAGTTTTTTGGTGCTGATGAAATCACCATTCTTCCCAATCCTACTTACGGAAAATTTGAGGTGAAGATAGAAACCAAACAACAGGGCAGGGTTGCCATTGATGTATTTGATGTGAACGGTAAACGGATCTTCACAAGAAGAACGGCAAATTTTGCCAGTCCGCTTATTGAAAAATTTGACCTGACACCACAGACTTCCGGTACTTACCTGGTACAGGTGACGTTACAGCCGCTGCCAGGCTTTAGTGGCAAGACAGGATTATTCCGAGTGGTAAAAATCTAAACTGATACGTTTTTGATTAATCAAAATTCTATGAAAAGGTATTTTGTTGTTTTCTCTTTTCTCTTCATTGGACACTTTGCAAAAGCACAGGCACCGGCGCAAATCAATTACCAGGGTGTAGCCCGTAATTCCCTTGGCAGTGTGCTTTCAGACCAGGTTGTCAATTTACGGTTAACCATCCGGGAGAGTTCTTCCGAAGGAGCTGTTGTTTTTCAGGAAACAAGAAAGCTGCGTACCAACCGGTTTGGTCTGTTTACGGTAGCTATCGGTAGTTCCGGTGCCACTACTTCCACCGGTAGTCTGCAAACAGTTAACTGGGCATCCGGCGGAACAAAATTCCTGCAGGTTGAGATGGATCCGGTTGGCGGCACCAATTTTATCAACATGGGTGCTTCGCAACTGTTGAGCGTACCCTATGCCATGTATGCCGCAACCGCTTCTCCCATCGGTACCGCCGGTGGCGATTTGCATGGGGCATTTCCCAACCCCACCATTGCTGCCGGTGCTATCACCACCGATAAAATTGCCCCAGGGGCTGTTGCCGCCAATAAGCTCAGCACAGAGGGTGCCGAGGCCGGGCAGGTTTTGTACTTTGATGGCAGCCATGTGATCTGGAGCCGTCCGGTTTCCACGCCAACCGGTGATGCCGGTGGCGATCTTTCCGGAACTTATCCAAATCCTACCATAAAAGCTGGCGCAGTGACAACATCTAAGATTGCGGATGCTGCGATCACCAATCAGCAGGTAAGTGCTACGGCCGCAATTGATTATTCCAAGTTGAACCTGGCCAACAGCATTATAAGCAGTGATCTTACAGATGGTGCTGTAACAACAAACAAGATTTCAGATGCTTCGGTAACCGATGCGAAAATTGTTTCCTTATCCTATAATAAGATTACAGGTGCGCCTGCATCCCTGCCTCCTACCGGAAATGCAGGTGGTGATTTAACAGGCTTATACCCTAATCCCACTATCGCCAATGGCACTATTACCTTGGGCAAGCTTGCCGATGGCGCCGTGTCAACAACAAAACTCCAGGACGGTTCAGTAACCAGTGCAAAGCTGGCAGTTGGTGTAATCCCGGGAACCCTTCCGCCCAGTGGTGTTGCGGGTGGCGATCTTAGCGGGAGTTATCCAAACCCTGGTATAAAGGATGCTGCCATTACCGAAAATAAACTGGCAAATGGTGCTGTATCAACAAGCAAGGTGGCTGATGGTGCCATAACTGATGCAAAAATTGTGAGTGTTGCTTACAGTAAGATAACCGGTGCCCCGACATCTTTACCCTTAACCGGCAATGCCGGTGGTGACCTGACAGGAATCTATCCTAATCCAACAATCGCCAACCAGGCGATTACTTCCGCAAAAATTCAGGATGGTGCCATTACCGCCGAAAAACTGGCTCCGGGCCTGGTGCCCGGCGGCACGACGCCTTCCGGCAGTGCCGGTGGCGATCTTAGCGGTACGTACCCGAATCCCAACATCGCATCGGGTGCTATTACCAACAGCAAACTGGCCAACGGTGCTGTTGTTACACCAAAGCTTGCCGATGGTGCCGTTACCGCCAATAAGCTTGCTGACGGTGCGGTAACACCTTCAAAAATCAATACAGCCGGCGCCACTGCAGGGCAGCTATTAAGTTATAACGGAACAACTGTTTCGTGGGTAACCCCTTCCGGTGGCGGGGCCTTGACCGGTACGGCCGGTGGCGACCTGACAGGAACCTATCCCAATCCTACCATAAAAGCTGGCGTCATTAACAACTCAAGTGTAAGTGCGACGGCCGCCATCGAATATTCAAAATTGCAACTGGCCAATAGTATACAGACCAGCGATCTTACAGATGGTGTGGTGACGACAAACAAACTTGCTGATGGTGCCGTGGCCGATGCAAAAATTGCTGCAGTTTCTTACAGCAAAATCACCGGAGCGCCAACAACGTTGGCACCTTCGGGGGCTGCGGGTGGGGACCTTTCCGGCAACTATCCCAATCCTACTATTGCCGACAATGCGATTACTACGGATAAACTTGCCAATGGTGCCGTGTCGACCGCCAAGATCAGTACGGCAGGCGCAATCAGTGGACAGGTTTTAACCTACAATGGTACAGGCGTTGTATGGACGCAGCCTGCTACTGGTGGAGCCCCAACCGGCAGTGCCGGTGGCGATCTTGGGGGCAGTTTTCCCAATCCAACCGTAAATCAATTGCGTGGTGTTGCTGTCAGCAGCACCAGTCCTGCCAGTGGCCAGGTATTAAAGTTTGATGGAACACAGTGGGTGCCTTCTGCAGATAATACAGGAAGTTTTTCACTGCCGTATAGTACAAGCGCCAGTGCTGCCACCAGTTTATTCTCGGTAACCAATACAGGGGCAGGCGCCGCCGTTGAAGGCAGCAATGCCTCTGTATCGGATAATGTTAGTGCTGCAATCGGTAGAATTTCTTCTGCCAATGCGGGAGCCTTTTCTGCAGGTGTAAAAGGTGTCAACAATGGTACTGGCACCAAAGGCATCGGTGTATACGGTGCACATGCGGGCAGTGGCTGGGGCGTTTATGGAAATTCAGTGGGTGGTACAGGTGTGTTTGGTCGTTCAACCAATGGCTTTGGTTTATTCGGAAGCAGTGTCAGCAATACCGGTCTGTATGCTGAAAGTGAAAATGGCAATGCAGCAGTAATAGAAATCGACAATCCGCAAAACTCAAATAATGCCCTGTTGATTAACAATGCAGGAAAAGGGAGCGGGATATCAGTGAGCTCTGAGGCGAATGCCATTTATGCCAGCAGTACCTCCGAGAGCACCATTGTTGCTTCCAGCGCAGAAGCGAATGGTGTTGAAGGTGTTAGCAACAGTGGTATATACGCCGGAGTCCTCGGTGTAAATACAAAGGATGGTCCCGGCGTAATGGGTATGGCAGTAATAGGAGTTGGACCTGGAGTAAAAGCATCCAGCTTTACGAGCGGCGGTACGGCACTGGAAGCAGAACTTGATTATGTCTCATCTGGTAATCTGGCTTTGTTTAAAACAAACGGCAGCAACGTTGCCCGTATTGATCATGCCGGACGGGGTTACTTCAATGGTGGCACTCAAATGAGTGGTGCCGATGTAGCCGAAGCCTTTGCCGTAGAAGGTGACCGCAGTGCATACGAGCCCGGCGATGTGCTGGTCATCTCGCAGTCCTCGGACCGTACGGTTGAAAAATCGGCGACACCTTATTCAACCCTTGTAGCAGGTGTGTATGCGACAAAGCCTGGTGTAGTGCTTACAGAAGAAAACTCTGTTGAAAATAAGCTGGAAAGCCTTGTGCCGATGGGGGTGATTGGTGTGATTCCAACCAAAGTTTGCCTGGAAGGTGGCCCCATCAAAAGGGGTGATCTGATTGTGACATCTTCCATTGCCGGTGTGGCCATGAAAGCCGATCCGGATAAAGTAAAAGTAGGCCAGGTGATTGGTAAGGCGCTGGAAGATTATAATCAGCAAGGCATCGGTAAAATCAAAATACTGGTAAGCGTTAAATAAGGTCTCACAAAAAGTAAATTATGAAAACTAGAATATTCCTGTTTATCATTTGTCTGGTGTTATTGGCTACGCAACAAGGAAAAGCACAATCAAGAGCTGACAAGGTATTGGCTGATGTGGCCGCCAAAAAAGCAGCAAGAGAAAAGCAGCTTGCACAGGTGCGTATAAAAGTAGCTGAACAAAAAGGGCAGCTGCAGTACGAAAAAAAATTGGAAAGAAATAGTGAGTTGCCACCGCCTGCGCAAGGTGGTAACGGCCAGGGTTTGGGTGGTTCGGCAAGAGTTCCGGAATCCACTGTGACAGCAAACCGTGCCGCCGGGAAAAACTAAGCTGCCGGATATCTGCAGTGGGTGATAGAAAAGTTGGTTCAATAACCTGCTTTTTCACACGCTCAAAAACGCATCAAAACTTCTTTACCGCAGAGGTTGTATTGAAAATTCAGGGCCTGTAAGCTGAATTGTATTTTCCTTTATATTTGTAATAATTGAGGCAACGCTCCCAAAAAGGAGCGTTGCTATTTTTTTCATTTCTATCTAAACCTGTTTGATATGAGTGGAGTAAACTACATGACCAAAGAAGCACTGGAACAGTTGAAGGCTGACCTGCAACACATGAAGGGTGTAGAGCGTCCTGCAGCGGCCAGGGCAATTGCAGAAGCAAGAGAAAAAGGTGATTTGCGTGAGAACGCAGAATATGACGCGGCAAAAGAAGCACAGGGCATCCTGGAAGCCAAGATCGCAGCCCTTGAGGGACAACTGGCACAGGCCCGCGTTTTAGATGAATCAGCCGTTGATACCAGTAAAGTTTCCATTCTTACCAAGGTTAAGCTTACCAATCTGAGCACAAAAAAACAAGTAACCTACCAGATCGTCAGCGAAACCGAAGCCGATCTGAAGGCTGGTAAAATATCCGTTACATCGCCTATTGGAAAAGGCCTGCTGGGTAAGGCCGTTGGCGAAGTGGCCGAAGTAGCGGTACCGGCCGGTATGATGAAATTTAAAGTAGAAGACATCTCTATCTGATATGCGGATGAATTAATATGCAGATGTGCGGATGAATAATGTGACTGTTCTTTTACATGCAATTCTGATGATGCACCCGGTGGAAATGCTGTCACGTTCATAAATAAGTCATCCGCACATCTCCCTATCCACGTATCCGCACATTCGCCTATCTTCATATTCGCATATTCTTGAACACATGACCCTTTTCAGCAAAATCATACGGGGGGAGATTCCAAGTTATAAGATTGCAGAGAATGAGAAGTTCTTTGCTTTTCTTGATGTTTTCCCCCTCCGACAGGGACATGTATTGGTGATTCCGAAAACAGAAGTGGATAACCTCTTCGATCTTGGTGAAGAATTCTTATCTGAAATTTTAGTTTTCGCCCGGCCCATTGCCAAAGCCATTGAAAAAGCATTTCCCTGCAATCGTTGTGGTATTTCAGTCATCGGGCTTGAAGTACCGCATGCGCACATTCATCTCGTCCCCATCAATTCATCCAACGATCTGAATTTTACCCAGCCCAAACCCAAAGCAGCCGAAGAAGACCTTAGGGCGGCCCAGGAAAAGATCCTGTCAATTTTAAATCAAGCATAATGAAAATCACCAAGCCTTTCGTGTTTTTGTTCGCTCTTTTGGCAGCGGGCCCCGCTCTTCATGCGCAGGTCAGAACCGCAGACAGTCTCGTACATAAAATTTTTACTACCCTGCAATCCAAAGACGAAAAAGCGTTTGTGTCGCTGTATCCCAATGGGCAACAGTTTGGCCGTTTCATGCGTACGGTAATGGAAGGCGCTATGAAGTCGGAACAGATGAAAGAGATCATGGGCATGGATGAAAAAACAAAAAACCTTAATCTCGACAGTCTTATTGATGCGCAGGTAGCCATGTTTATGATGCCCGAGATGGTGAATAAAATGCAGGCAGATTTCGCCAAAACGTTTCAGCGGACTATTGAAAAAGGGGAGCAGAAAGGCGTGAACTGGAGCCAGGCCAAATTAACCGGCTTTACCATTGATTCTTCCGCGGTAAAGGGAGATGAGAACATGCCGTTTGAGCTGGCAGGTTTGAAAGAAGCCAAAGGCGTAATTGATTTTACTGTGGGTGATTCGGCATACCAGCTGGCCTTTAGCAAAATGATGTATATCCAAAGTGAAGGTGGCTGGTTTGGCGCCGAGTTTCCACAGCTGGCCCGCAAAGGCGAAAGCCTGGCACCGGATCCTTCCACTGAAGAAGAGGAAGAGGAGGAAGCTGAAATTGCAATGGAAGAAGCGCCTGCCAAGAAACCGGCGGCTAAAACAAAAGCACCGGCAAAAAAGCCGGCTGTAAAACCTAAAGCAAAGTCGCAGGCCCCGGCTAAGAAAAAGACTACAGCTTAACGCGGTGTTCGTTGGCTGCCACAAACTGCTCCCAGCTTGCTTTGGATTTCTTTTTTGCCAGCGGCTTTGATACCATTTTTAACCCGGGAATGCGGGTGCTGTAGTGATGGCAAACCGCTACGGCCAATGCATCCGTTGCATCAAACTGCGCCGGCTTTTCGGGTAAGCCTGTGATTTGTTGCAGCATCAGCCACACTTGTTCTTTATCAGCGTTCCCGTTGCCGGTTATAGACTGCTTTACTTTTTTGGGTGAGTATTCGGTAATGGGAACGCCTTTTTCCATTGCAGCCGCAATGGCCACACCCTGTGCCCGCCCCAACTTCAGCATACTTTGCACGTTCTTACCATAGAAGGGTGCTTCAATGGCAAATTCATCCGGATTGAAATTGTTCATCAGCTGCATCACCTTCTGGTGAATCTTTTGCAAACGGTAGTAATTGTCTTTGGTGCTGGTGAGTTTGAGGACATCCATTTCGCGGATGGTGATGCTGTTGGCAACAACTTCTATTACACTGTAACCCATGAACAGGGTACCCGGATCGATTCCTAATATTGTCAAAGGCTTTTGCAAGGAGTGGTTATTTTTACCGCAATGGTCCGGAACAAAACTATCAAAATTTTTCTCAAATATTTTTTAGGCCCTCTCTTATTCGCTGGATTGTCGTTTTCCATCTTTCAACAAATCCGTCATCAACCGCATTTAGCGCAGTCCTGGACCGAAATCAAAGCCTCTTTTCTTTCTGTTAAAATTCTGTACCTGGTAGTTACGGTAGCGCTCATTTTTGTCAATTGGGGGCTGGAAGCGCAGAAATGGAAGCTGCTTGTCAGCACTGTACGGCCCACAAATTTTTCAACAGCCTACAAGGCTGTGCTTTCCGGTGTATCCTTTTCGGTGGCACTGCCAAACCGCATTGGCGAGTATCTTGGCCGTATGGTGTATCAACCTGAAGGAAGCCGGTTGAAAACCATTTCGCTGGCCATTGTAGGCAGTATAGCGCAGTTGCTGGTGACACTTTGCGCAGGCATGCTGGGACTGATCCTTTTAAAAAAAAGCTTGCTTCAGGCTTATCCGCAGGCTTTGATCGGGTACCAGTTTTTTTTATATGGATTGCTCTTTATTACAGCCTGCATTTTTCTTGTTTATTATAAGGTCAGTGCCGTGGTAGGACTTTTCAGCCGTTGGCTGCGCAATCATCATTTTTTATACCTGGTAGAGTCCTTGCAAAAGTTTAACGGTTCTTTCTTATCAAAAATACTTTTGCTTTCGTCTCTTCGTTATGGCGTATTCCTGCTGCAATACATGGCCATGTTTTATCTTTTTGGGGTAAATATGTCGCCGGGTGTTGCAATGTCGGTAATGAGCGTTGTATTTTTAGCGCTTGCCGTTATCCCTTCCATAGCCCTCATTGAAGTGGGACTCAGAGGGGAGGTAAGCCTGCGGCTGGTGGGGTTATTCAGCGCCAACAGTCTGGGTATCGGCCTGACATCGGTCACTATCTGGTTCCTGAACCTAGTTCTGCCGGCGCTGATCGGAACGCTGCTCCTGTTGAATGTAAAACTGCTGTCGAAAAATGAAGAAACTTAGCTTTTGGTTTGTACTCATGATATGCTTGTTTGGCTTTGGTGCCAAAACAAAGGATCCTGTGCCCCAAGCGGAAATCTGCGGTAGCCGGAATGTAACCACGCAGAACGGAGAACAGATTATGTACATCGTGTATTACACTGTAGCCGGCATTTACGTGAATGCGGGCAATGCCACTTTCACCAATTCTGTAGAACGATTGAATGGGAAGCCGGTATTTCACATTACCGCTAGCGGCGCTACCAATACGAAGTATGACTGGATCTTCAAAGTGCGGGACAAGTACGAATCCTTTATTGATACGACCACCATGCAGCCGTTGAAATTTATACGGGATGTGAGTGAAGGAAATCACAAGCATTACGAAAACATCACTTTCAACCACGCAGCCAATACGGCGGTTACAAAAGCCGGTGTGTACAAAGTGCCGGACTGCGTTCAGGATGTGATCAGCGCCGTGTACAGTGCCCGTAACATTGATTTTGATAAATACAAGAAGGACGACAAGATCCCCTTCAAGATGTTCCTTGACAACGAAGTATACGATATGTATATCCGTTACATGGGCAAGGAAGATGTAAAAACGAAATATGGCAAATTCAGGGCCCACAAATTCAGACCGCTGCTGATTAAAGGAACCATCTTTGAAGGTGGCGAAAAAATGACGGTGTGGGTAAGTGATGATGCCAATCGGATACCGTTGCGCATTGAAAGCCCGATTGTAGTGGGAAGTGTGAAGGTTGACATGATGAGCTACCGCAACCTGCGATATCCCCTAAGCAGCTTAAAAAAGTTCAACGGGCAGAATTTGTCGCGGTAAACACGATGCTCCTTCGGAGCAAAACAGCTACAATGCAAACTTTCTGTAAAGGCGTAACGTTGCTTTTACCCTAACTCTTCCAGCCTGAAAAACTCCTTTGGCCGTATACCTTTTTCCGTTTGCTGTAGGGTGCAACATTCATGCTGTGCATCGTGTTCAAAAAATAAAATGTAGTCCTTCTCCACGGCTTCCGTTAGAAAACTTTTCTTCTCCTGCAGTGTTGTCAGCGGGAACATATCATAAGCCATTACATAGGGCAGCGGAATGTGCCCGGCACTGGGCAAAAGATCTGCCATGAATACAATTGTCTTGTCTTTGTAGGTTATCTGCGGGAGCATCATTCCGGCCGTATGGCCTTCTACAAAGCGCAGCGATATTGTTTCAGAAAATCCTTGTTCAGGCAAAGGCTTCGTTGCATCCCAATCGATGTTGGGCAGTTCAACAAACTGCAATTGCCCGCTTTCGTGGATGGGCAGAATGTTTTCTTTTAGGAAAGAAGCTTTCTCCCTGTCATTTGGTTTTGTTGCCCAATCCCAATGTTCTTCGTTACTCCAGAAAGTTGCATTCTTAAAAGCTGGCAATAGCTTTTCACCTTCCTTAACAATGGAACCGCCGCAGTGATCAAAATGCAGGTGGGTCAGGATCACGTCTGTAATCTCATCGCGGTGAAAGCCGTACTGTGCCAATGAACTGTCCAGTGAGGCATCACCATGCAGGTAATAATGGCTGAAGAATTTTGCATCCTGTTTGTTGCCGATGCCGTTGTCAATTAAAATCAGTCTGTCGCCATCCTCAACCAGCAGGCAGCGCATAGCCCAGGTGCACAGGTTGTTCTCATCGGCCGGGTTGATCTTGTTCCAAAGTGTTTTGGGTACCACGCCAAACATGGCACCGCCATCCAGTTTAAAATTTCCGGTATTGATTGTGTAAAGGTTCATGTTGCGGGTTGTAGTTTTTTCGATTGTTTGAAAAGCGCAAAGATCAAAAAGACCAGGCCAAGACAAAAGAAAGTGATCAGCGAGAGTACCGAATTACGCATATCATTCGTCAACTCTTCTATAAAGCCGAAAGCGGTCAGCCCAATGACAATAGCGATCTTTTCCGTCACGTCATAAAAGCTGAAAAACGATGCCGTGTCTTCAGTGACGGGCATCAGTTTGGAGTAAGTGGAACGGCTCAGTGCCTGAATGCCTCCCATCACCAATCCTACAGCAACTGCAAGACCGTAAAACTGGTATTCGCTGCGCATGTAGTAGGCAGCCAGGCAGATGGCTATCCAGAAAATAACTACGCCGATCAGCACGGGCAGGTTACCAAATTTTTCTGATAACCTGGCCATCAGGTGGGCACCGGCTATAGCTACCAGTTGAATGAGCACAATGGTGATGATAAGATTGGTAGAAGGCAGGTTGAATACTTTGCTGCCAAAATTGGTGGCGGCCAGCATCACCGTTTGCACCCCCATGTTGTAAAAGAAAAAGGCAAACAGGAAAAGTTTCAGCACCGGCATTCTCATCATCTGGGAAAACACTTTTCGCAGTTCTGTAAAGCCACCGGTGATAATGCCAAGTCCCCGCGGCGACCGTGTTTGCGCCGCATTGCCCACCGGAAGATGGCGAAAGGGTATTTGTGCAAAACCAATCCACCAGATGCCCACCAGTAAAAAAGTAAGCCGTACGGCATGGCCTTCACCGGAAAGAAAAGGTATCTGGTCCCAGAAAACAACCAACAGAAAACCGATGATCTGCATAATTACGCTGCCGATGTAACCGGCCGTAAATCCTTTGGCGCTGATGCGGTCACGGTCCTGGATAGCCGCAATTTCCGGGAGGTAGGAATTGTAAAATACCAGGCTGCAGTAAAATCCAAAAGCGGCCAGCATCATGCAAATGATCCCCAGTGAAAAGTTTTCCGGCGAAAAAAAGTAAAGACCGCTGCAGGACAGGGCACCCAGCGTACAGAAGGCCTGCATGAACCGCTTTTTATTGCCCTTGTAATCGGCAATAGACGAGAGTATCGGCAACAGGATAGCCACTACCAGGTAGGTGGCTGCCAGTGCGTAGTTATACAGCGCCGTATTGACATAACTTCTTCCCAAAAAACTTACGTTCCCATTGAAAGGAGCAGCCTTTGTCATTTCGGTGTAGTAAACAGGGAAAAAGGTGGTGGTGATAACGAGGTTATAAACGCTGATGGCCCAATCGTACATCGCCCAGGCGTTGATAACTTTTTTGGGGGCAGTTTGCATATGGGTATAAAAATAAAAAAGTCAGTTCAGCAAGCTGTCTTTTTCTTTATTCCAGCATTTGAAAACATGCAAGTCAATCTTCAAAATACCCTACAAATGAGCAGCAGAATTTCTATTAAAGATGTTTAGGTAAGATAGCCCGCAAAGGCCAGCGCCAGCAGAATGATACCGGCAACGATCCGGTACCAGCCAAACAGCCGGAAACCATGCTTTTGCAGATAGGTAATAAAAAACCGGATGGCTAAAAGTGCAACCACAAAAGCAACAATATTGCCTACGGCAAACGCAATGATATTTTCCTGCGATGCCATGATTACTTCATAACCTTTCTGCTTTTGTTCGCCTTCACCCCAGTCTTTCATGACCAGCGAATAAATGGTGGCGGCAAACATTGTGGGTACCGCAAGGAAGAACGAAAACTCCGCGGCAAAGTTGCGGCTAAGCTTTTGCTGCATACCGCCAATGATGGAAGCCGCACTGCGGCTGACACCCGGGATCATAGCCAGCACCTGCCAGAAACCGATGATAAAAGATTTTTTGTAGCTGAGCTTTTCTTCCGCTTCAACTACTTCCTGTCTGGTAAGATGATGGGCAAGAATGTCCGGTTCCCCGCTTTGTGCAGATTGAGGAAACCATTTGTCGACAAACAGTAATACGATACCGCCTACTACCAGCGATACGGCAACAATCACCGGGCTGCCCAGCATTTGATCGATAAAATCATTGAAAAGAAAACCAAAAAACAGCGCAGGAATCACACTGACCATCAGCTTCAGGTAAAACTGCCAGCGGGTGAAATGAAAAAATTTTCTCCAGTAAAGAACCACAACAGCAAGGATGGCACCGAGCTGAATGGCCACTTCGAAAATTTTGGTAAAATCCTCGTGGCCAATGCCAAAAGCGGAACTGGCGATGATCATATGGCCGGTGGAGGAAATAGGCAGGAACTCGGTAAGGCCTTCTACAATGGCAATAATGATCGCTTGAAAAAGGTTCATTACTCGGCAGCTCCCGTATTTTTCGGTTGACGGAAGATGGCGTAAAACTCAATGGCAAGACCGATCAGGATAACGATGGGTGCAATGGTGATGCGCCGGGTACTATAAACTTCCGAAGGATTAAATACATTCGGATCATCGCTGCCACCACCGGCCATTAGGATAAAGCCGAGGGTAAGAATGGCTACGCCAATCAGCATCCACTTGTAATTCTCTTTGCCAAACAGTTCACCGGCTTTTGGTTTGGGTGCCGGCGCTTTTGCCTGTGCTGTAGGTTTTGTTGCTTTCATGCGATGTTTAATTGATGGGCAAAGTAAAGGAAGTTTGTCGTATTGCCGCAGCGTACAAAAGAAGCTGCGGGTTTGCTGGGATGAGTTAAAGAAATCCTTCCTTCTCTTTTATACATGTTTTCTTTGCGAAGGCCGCTGCGTTGTTCTTTCTCCGCGGTTGTTCTTAATACAGGTCATCCAGCTTCATGCGCAGGTACTTCGACACACTGCGCCAGGTACTGAGAAAAGTGATGGTAATACCAATGATCATCAGTCCCAAAAACAGGATCAGCAGTGTGGAGCTCGAACGCACCACTTTCAGCCACGGAATAAAATTCTCTGCCACCACCATCACAATATAAATCAGCAGGATGGCAATGCCGGCACTGATAGCGCCATTAATGATTGCACGTACCGTAAGTGGACGGGAGATGAATTGTCTGGTGGCGCCTACCATCTGCATGGTCTTGATCAGGAAGCGGTTACTGAACATGGCCAGGCGGATGGTATTGTCGATGAGGAAGATCACCACAATGGAAAGAATGATGGCAATACCCAGGATAATCAGGCTGATGTTGCGGAAGTTCTTGTTCATGTTCGACACCAACTCCTGTGGGTACGAAACATCGGAAACCAGCCCTGTGCTTTGTCCCTGTTTGATATCGGTCGCAATTTTCTGCAGGCTGTCGGGGTCTACATATTCTGTTTTCGGATGAAAGTAGATGCCGTCCGGAAGGGGGTTGAAGTCAAGAATGGTACTGAAATCTTCGTTACCGTCGTCAAGGTATTTTTTCTTGGCGTCGTCCTTGGTCACATATTCATAGCTGCGGATGTAGGGCCGCGAAGCAATGAATTCCATCAGTGCCGCACTGTCCTTGGCCGAAACCTTGTTGGCCAGGTAAACCTTTACCTCTACGTTTTCCTTAAAGTAATCACTTAGCTTGTTGGCATTGATCACCATCCAGCCTACGATACCCAATAAAAACAATACAAGGGTAACGCCAATGATGCTCATTACATAGGACGGTTTTCCCCGCTTTGACGACCCTTTGCCGATTTGTGCCATGCTGTAAAATCGTTTTGAAGTGGACAAAAATAAAGGTTTGCGTGTATGCGTCAAGTCCGGCAGCCGGCATTTGAGCAGAATAAAAGGCTGAAACAGTTATTTTTGCCTTTCCCTAACGATTGCTGCTGCATTATATTGCCAAATGGAATTTGATTTGTGAGATGTTTGGGAGGAGTAGGATAACAAAGCCGTTCCCGCCAGAACGACTTTTCTTTTTCTAAATGAGCGTTTTCTTTTTCTTCCCGACCCTTTCTGTTTAAAAACAGGTTCAGGCCAATCATATCCTGAAAGCGAAAAACTGCGATCCGTTTTTATCCCGGATCAATACAGGCGTAAAAGCAGCACGTGGCTGCATATAAAAGAAATTGACATGAGTGAAGCTGTAAATAAAGAAACAACAACAGGTAACGGTAGCATGGACTACAACTTCCGGGCGATTGAGCAGAAGTGGCAACAGCAATGGATTGACAACGAAGCCTACAAAGTACCCAACGAAAGTGACAGGCCTAAATACTATGTGCTGGATATGTTCCCTTATCCAAGCGGTGCAGGCCTGCATGTGGGGCACCCCCTGGGGTATATCGCCTCCGATATTTTTGCCCGCTACAAGCGGTTAAAAGGGTTTAATGTACTGCACCCGATGGGATACGATGCCTTTGGCCTGCCGGCCGAACAGTATGCCATTGAACATGGCGTACACCCGGCGGTAAGCACGGCAAAAAATATTGCTACGTTCCGCAGCCAGCTGGATAAGATCGGTTTCAGCTACGATTGGAGCCGCGAAGTGAATACATCCAACCCGGCTTACTACAAGTGGACACAATGGATCTTTCTGCAACTGTTCAAAAGCTGGTACAACCGCAAAACGGCTAAAACAGAACCCATCGAGGGGCTGATCAAAATATTTGAGCAAGAAGGCAATTTTAATCACCCCATTCCGAATACCCAGTTCCAGATACCAGAGTACCCGCACGTCACATTTACGTCGGATGCCTGGTATAGCTTTACCGAAAAGCAAAAGCAGGCGATCCTGATGGAATACCGCGTGGCTTATTGCGGTTATGGCGAAGTGAACTGGTGCGAAGCGTTGGGTACTGTGCTGGCCAACGATGAAGTGGTAAACGGCGTCAGCGAACGCGGTGGTTACCCGGTGGTGAAAAAGAAACTGCGCCAGTGGTACCTGCGCATTACCGAATATGCCGACCGTTTACTGGAAGGGCTGCAACGTGTCGACTTCAGCGATGCCATGAAGGAAATGCAGACCAACTGGATTGGTAAAAGCAGTGGTGCCGAAATTGATTTTGCCATTGCCGGACATACCGATACGTTGCGGGTGTATACAACCCGTCCCGATACCATTTTTGGGGTGGATTTTATGGTGGTGGCACCGGAGCATGAGTTGGTGGAGAAGATCACAACGGCCGGCCAGAAAGCGGCCGTGGAAGAATACATTGCCTATGTAAAAAGTCGCAGCGAACGCGAACGCATGGCGGAGAAAAAGATCAGCGGGGTGGCTACCGGTGCTTTTGCTGTGAATCCTTTTGACAAGAAGCAAATTCCTATCTGGATCTCAGAGTATGTTTTGGCGGGTTATGGTACCGGTGCAATTATGGCGGTGCCGAGTGGCGATGAACGTGACCACAAGTTTGCGAAACATTTCAATATTTCCATTACCAATATTTTGGGTGATGCGTATAATGGGGAAGAAGCTAACCCAACAAAAGATGCAGTGCTCACCAACAGTGGTTTTTTAAATGGTATGGTGATGCGGGATGCAATTGACCTGGTGATCGATAAGCTGGAAGGGGCAGGCATTGGCAAACGCAAAGTGAATTATAAAATGCGGGATGCTGCGTTTAGCCGTCAGCGCTACTGGGGCGAACCGTTTCCGATCAAATGGGTGGATGGCATTGCCTACCCGCTGGATGAAAATGATCTGCCGCTGGAACTTCCGTACGTGGAAAGTTATGGTGCCGGTCCGGAAGGCGAGGGGCCGCTGGCAAATATTCCCGAATGGACCTCGCAAAACCTGGAGACGAACACCATGCCGGGTTACGCCGGTTCCTCGTGGTACTTCCTCCGTTACATGGACCCGCACAACAACGAAACATTCTGCAATAAAAGTATCAGCAATTACTGGAACCAGGTGGACCTGTATGTGGGTGGAACGGAACATGCGGTGGGGCACCTGCTGTACAGCCGCATGTGGACAAAGGCCTTGTATGATCTGGGGCTGATCAGCTTTGATGAGCCGTTCAAAAAGTTGCTGAACCAGGGAATGATACAGGGGTCCTCACGGTTTGTGTATCGCGTAAGGGGAACGCACCAGTATGTTTCTGCGGGCTTGAAAGATCAATATGAAACCGATGCACTGCATGTGGATGTAAACATCGTCGATGGTGTAGAGCTGGATTTGCAGGCGTTTAAAATTTGGAAACCCGATTTTGCTGATGCAGAATTTATTTTGGAAGACGGCAAGTATATCTGTGGTGTTGAGGTAGAGAAGATGAGCAAGAGCAAAGTAAACACCGTTAACCCCGATCATATTGTAGAACGCTATGGTGCCGATACTTTCCGCATGTATGAAATGTTCTTAGGCCCTGTAGAGATGAGCAAGCCCTGGGATACCAAAGGCATCGAAGGTGTGCACCGTTTCCTGAAAAAGCTCTGGCGACTCTTTTTTGATGAAGCCAAAGGCAAATTGGTAACGGAAGATAAAGCCACGCCGGAAGAACTGAAAGTGTTGCACCGTACTATCAAAAAGATAGAAGAAGATACGGAACGCTTTTCGTTCAATACCTGTGTCAGTGCTTTTATGGTTTGTGTGAATGAATTGACAGACCTGAAGTGCCACAAGCGGGAAATTCTCGAGCCGCTTCTGATCCTCTTAACACCGTATGCGCCGCACATCAGCGAAGAGTTGTGGCAGCAATTGGGGAATACCACCTCTGTGCTGGATGCTGCTTTTCCAAAGTTTGAAAGCAGCTATCTTGTTGAATCTACAAAAGAGTACCCGGTTTCTATAAATGGTAAACTGCGTACGACAATGGTGCTTGACCTGGCTGCCACGCAGGAGCAGGTACAGGAAGCCGTACTGGCCAATCCTGTCGTGCAGAAATGGATGGAGGGCAAGGCCATAAAGAAACTGATTTTCGTGAAAGGAAAAATGATCAACGTGGTGATGTAGATCGTGACTGAATTAAAATTATCAAAGACGCAACCGGTTTCCGCTTGCGTCTTTTTTTTATGGTAGCTTGTTTGGGTTACGAAACCAACGAGGTTTGGTGTTCCTGCCTGCTGCACAGAATTCCCGACGTACAAGTGTGCGACGCAACCGATGCCTTATAGTAGTACTACAGTTGATTACATAAAAACAACCTTGCTTTCACACCATTTTCTGTAAACTTGCCGGTATGAAAAAGATGCTATTATTCTTTGGTTGCTGCCTGTTCAGCCTTTCTCTTTTTGCGCAGGACTTGAACGTCATGTCTTTCAACATTCGCCTGAACACTGCATCCGACAGCCTGAATGCCTGGTCTTACCGCAAGGACAACGTAGCCTCACAGATTCTTTTTCATGATGTGCACCTGCTGGGTGTGCAGGAAGCTTTGCACAACCAGATGGTAGACTTAAAAGAACGGCTGCCGCAATACAGGTACATTGGTGTTGGTCGCGATGATGGCAAAGAGAAAGGAGAGTATTCCGCTATCTTTTATGATACTACCCGTTTGCAGGCGTTACAATCCAGTACATTCTGGCTGTCGCAAACACCTGAAGTGCCGGGCAGCAAAAGCTGGGATGCCGCCATCACCCGTATTGTGAGCTGGGCACAGTTTCGTGATAAAAAAACGAAGAAGATTTTTTACGCCTTCAACACCCACTTCGATCATATCGGTAAAGAAGCAAGGCGGGAAAGTGCAAAACTGATCCTGCAAAGAGTGGCTTCCATTGCCGGAAAAACACCAGCCATTATTACCGGTGATTTTAATGCCACACCGGATGATGAACCCATCAAAGTCATAACGGATGCCTCCAATCCTGCACGCCTGGTGGATGCAAAATCTGTTTCGGCAACACCGCATTATGGTCCAACAGGAACCTTCACCGGTTTTGGTCCGAAGGAGCGGGACAATCTGCCGATCGATTATATTTTCCTGAAAGGACCCTGGAAGGTGAAAAAGCATGCAACGCTATCACAAACCTGGGGTGGCCGTTTTGCCTCCGACCATTTTGCTGTACTGGCAACCATGTCTTTGTGAGACTTGAAGTCACGCCGTTGCACCAATGCTTGTTTCAAACTTTTATCCACGAAAAACTGTCCGGCAGGTGCAGGATGGTATCGGCAAATTCCAATGCCGGCTCAACTTCTTTGAAGGCATAGTTCGTGTATTCGTCCCAATGCTCAAAAGCAGCATCAGTGCCCAATATGCAATAACTTTTATCTGTGGGCCAGTAGATCAGTACCAGATAGTCCGGAACCTTTGGCATTTTCTTTTTCAACTGCTCTTTATACGGCCGCACATCGGCATAATAAAGTGTTTGCATGTCCTCGATCAGTGCGGGTGGTTTTTGGGCCATGCTTCAAAGTTACCGATCGGGCCTCTTCAACCGTATCACAGCACTGGTGTCCTCCGTACTCGATAAATTGGCCGTATGCCGCTTATCGCCAACCATTGCCACCATGTACGATGTATTGGGTGGGATGGCGCCCAGGTTTTCGGCCACCATGGTCAGTTCGCTTTCTCCGCTCAAATCGGCAACAGCAATTTTTACAGTGTAAGGCTTGTCGGAAAGTTTTACATGGGTGAATAACATGCGGCCGTCCAGAAACAGCGAAATGGAATCGCCGTCCACTATGGCATTGTCGTAAAAGGAAAGACCGATGGAGTCGCCCTGTACCGGGATGGTTGTAAAAACCTTTTTCTTGCGGGAAATGAATTTCTGTTCGATTGTTTTGGGTGTGCTGCTTGCCACCGTTTCTTCCGGTTTAGGCGTCGCTTCTTTTTTTGTTTCGGGGGTGGGAATCATCACCATGCCGGGCCTGCGTGGCCGGGCTACCGGCGGGTCTTCAGGTATCACCCGTGTACGTGGTCGGAAGGCAACAAGGGATACACTGTCGATGACATCCGGATGATTGGTGCCACTGGTAAAATTATCTATCACCCAGTCCCATTCATCGCGAAACTGGGGTCGCTTTTCTGTTTTTTGCAGGTGCACCGCACCTTCTTTGACCTCTTCGTTTTTTTCGTTGCTCGATCCATCCAAAAGCATGATGCCGCTCCCGGGACAATTGAAATCGGCTCTTGACAACAAGGGTGTTTTGCCTGGTGTGCCAAACATGCCGCCTGCTTTCTCTTCAATCAACTGGTCGTCCCACCACACGGCCTGGTTGGTCTTTTCATCAAAGTATCCACGAATACTGTAGCGGCGGTAATTGCCAAAAGAGGAATAGTAATACGATGTGCCGGTGATGCTGTCGCCGCTCCTGATCAGCTTGACCTCTGCATTTTGCCTGTTGATTTTGCCCTGCCAAACGCCGGTTAGCATTTGTGCCTGGACGCCCCTTATAAAAAAAGAAAAAAAGAGAAGAAGCAGGATCGACTTCAGCAGGTTGGTGGCTTTTACAGGATTCATGCGATTTAAGAACGAAGAATTTTTTGAATTAGTATTGGTATCGCTGAGATATTCCATATCTCTGAGATATGGAATATCTTCCCGCCATGCGATCCTTTCTTCAACAGCCATACCCCTTCAGCGATAATGCCGGGAGAAAACTGGTTGTTTGCGGAGGTGTGGGGCTGTTCATTGCCTTGTTCCTGGCCATGTTTGAGCCGTATGGTTTTGATGAATTGCGGGCCAGCCAGAAGTGGCTGCATGCCCTGTCGTTTGGTGCGGTAACATTTTTGATCGCTTCATTTTTCCAGATAGCAGTCCCCCTGCTTTTCCCGAAACTATTCCGCGAAGAAGGGTGGCGAAGCTGGAAGGAAATTGTTTACCTGCTCATCACCACGGCTGTAGTGGGTGCTGCCAATTACGGGCTGATGCTGTATCTCTACCCGCAAAACATGGCGCTGGCAAATTTTTTCCGGGCCCAACTGATTACCCTTCAAGTGGGCATTTTTCCTATCTGCTTTATCGTGTTTATGAAGCAGATGCTGCTGTACCGGCGTTTTGCAACAGAGGCCCGTGCCGTCACCGATGATATCCAGGAGGAAGGATACCCCCAAACCGCCACACATCCCGAGCCTGTTCAAACGATTGTATTGCGGGGCGATAATCAAAAAGAAGAAGTCCGGCTGCTACCCGAAAACCTGCTTTTTCTTTCTTCGGCTGACAACTATGTAACTGTTCATTACCGTGAAGCGGGAAAGCCAACCTCGCAGTTGCTCCGGAGCACCCTCAAGAAAATGGAAGAGCAGCTTTCTGGTCACGGGGCATTCTTTCGCTGCCATCGCATGTATATTGTTAATCTGCACTTGGTGCAATGCGTTAGCGGCAATGCGCAGGGTTTGAAGCTGCATCTTCCGGGGCTGAAAGAAGCCATCCCGGTGAGCCGAAGCCTCACTGAACCGGTAAAAGTCAGGCTCCACCAGCTTTCCCATTCACCCCAAAAGGCCTGATTTCCAGTGCCATTCGCCCCAAAGGGCCTTCGCTTCACCCCAATTCTTTTCCGGTTGTCCCGCTAATTTGGAAAGCCCTTTTTCAGCAGATCATTTTTGTAAAAACGAAATGACCATGCAAGTGCTAACCACTGTTCTTTTGATCCTTCATGTTCTGGCCGGATTCACTGCCCTGCTCACTGGCGGCATTGCTTCTTTCACACAAAAAGGCAGCAAAGCTCATCGCCGTTCCGGCAAATGGTATTTCTGGGCCATGACGGGTGTATTTATCACCGCTACTGCAATTGCTATTCTGAAAAGCCTGGCTTTCCTGTTTATGATTGGCTTTTTCAGCTACTATTTTGTGGTGAGGGGCTACCGGATACTGTACCTGAAAAAGCTGGGCACGGCCCAAAAAGCGGCAGCCTTGGACTGGGCTATTATGGGTGTAGCCATGGTTTTTGGCATCAGCCTGGTGATCTGGTCTGTTCAACAGAAACTGTCCGGTAATTCATTCTGGCCGGTGCCGATGGTATTTGGCCTTACCTCGGCAGGTTTTGCGATCGCCGATATCCGGCTTTTTGTGAATGGACCTGCCACAAAGATGCACTGGATCACGGGGCATATTACCAGCATGGGCGCCGGCTACATTGCAACCTGGACCGCTTTCGTAGTAACCAATGTAAAATTTCTTCCGCCAGTTTTGGTATGGCTCCTGCCCAGCCTGATTGGTTCCATCCTGATAGCAAAAAGCATCCGCCGGTATACAAAACCCAAGTCATCAAAATTTGCTGTTTCGGCAGCCTGACAGGATTGAGCACTTTTTTTGAGGGGTATTCAACACCAATGGTTGCTGCAAAAAAGGCAACCATTCGGTTGTTTATCTGTTTTACCAAAAATCACGCTCATGGCCTATCCCACAATTGCTCTTGTGAATGCCCTTCGCGAAGCAGCCCAAAACCTGCGCAGCGGCGCTCCCTATGCCTGGGGACATCATGGCTCCTGTAACTGCGGTCACCTGCTGCAGGTAACAACGCAATTGAGCAAGGAAGAGATTGTACGCTATGCGCAAACGGTGCATGGCGAGTGGACGGAAATTGCCGAAGAGTATTGTGGTGTTACCAACGCACCGGCTTACTTGTTGGTATCAAAACTGGAAGGGCTTGGACTGACACCGACGGATATTCACAACCTGGAATACCTGGAAGACCGTACTGTGCTGGAGAACCTGCCCGGTGGTTTCCGCTGGCTGAAGAAGAATCTGCGGGAAGATGTCATTCTTTATTTTGAAACCTTTGCCACTATGCTGGAAGAAAAGCTGCTGAATGGGATCCCACTGCCGCAAGTGGAAGAATGGCAAAAAGAGCTGGCCGTATAATTTGAAAAAAGTTTCGGCTGCTTTGCTAGCCTTTGTATTTTGTGGCAAAAGTCACCATTCATGAATAAAATTCTTTGCGGCTTGTTGTCGTTCGGCCTGACAACAGTTGCAACTGCACAAAACAGCGAAGCTTATTTTCTCTCCCAACCCTCTCTTACACCCGATGGCCAAACGGTTGTCTTCAGTTTTGAAGGCGATATCTGGAAAGCCAACATGGCCGACAAGCAGGCTTACCGGCTCACGGCCATGCAAGGCTATGAAACAGGCGCCAAAGTTTCGCCGGACGGCAAGTGGATTGCTTTTACCGGGCGGCAATACGGCAACGCCGATGTTTATGTCATGCCGATCAATGGTGGTGATATCCGCCAGCTTACCTATCACAGTACCGCTGATGAGATGAACAGCTGGGCCTGGGATTCAAAAACCATCTATTTCACCAGCGACCGGATGGGACAATCCTCCGGGTTTACTGTTCCGATTACCGGTGGCACACCCAAACGCGTGTTTGGAGATTATTTTTTCCAGTACGATCATAACCTGGCTGTGCACCCCACAACCGGCGAGATCTTTTTCAACGATACATGGGAAAGCAGTTTTCAATCGCACCGCAAGCGGTACAAAGGACCGTTCAACCCCGACATTCAATCGTATAATCCCGCCACGAAGAAGTTTAAAAAGTATACCGACTGGGAAGGAAAGGATTTTGGCGTGACGCTTGACAAGACCGGCAACCTGTATTTTATATCGGATGAAGCCAACGGCGAATACAATCTGTACACCATCACCAACGGGAAAAAAACTGCGCTGACCCGTTTCCCTACTTCTATCAAATCGCCATTCGTAAGTGCAAGCGGCAACAGGGTTGTTTTTGAAAAAGATTACAGTTTATGGCTTTACGATGTGGCCGCAAAAAAGGCAGAGCCGTTGAAACTTGCCCTTTATCGCAATCCTGTGCTGAGCAAAGAGCAGGACTTTGATGTAAAAGGCACCATCCGGTATTTTGATGTTTCACCGGACGGCAAAAAGATGGCCTTCACATCGCGGGGTGAAATTTTTGTCAGCGACATTGAAGGAAAGTTCATTCAGCAGATCGCGAAAGGTTCGGCCGAAAGAGCCATGGAAGTAAAATGGCTGAGCGACAACAAAACCCTGTTGTACAATCAAACCAAGGATGGTTTTCAAAACTGGTACACCATTGCGGCAAATGGCAGTACGTTACCCAAACAGATCACGGCCGATAAAAAACACAATCGTGGCATTGTCCTGAATAAAAAAAGAACAATGGCCGTGTACCTGAGCGGCCGTGATGAAGTGAAACTGCTGGACCTGAAAACCATGCAGCCAAAATCCCTGGTGAAAGACGAGATCTGGGGCTTTCAAAACAGCCTTCCTGGCTTTTCGCCCAAAGATGATTACGTATTGTTTACAGCCCGCCGCAATTTTGAGCAGGACATCTTTATTTACGATCTGAAAAAGGGGACGGCAATCAATCTCACCAATACGGCCATTACCGAGGCTGACCCGATCTGGTCGCAGGACGGTAAATACATTTATTTTACTTCATCCCGCCTGAAGCCTTCATATCCGATGGGATTGCAAAACCCCAAAGTGTACCGTGTGGCGTTGGAAAAACTTGATGATCCTTATCGCATCGATAAGTTCAACGAGATGTTCAAGGAAGAGAAAAAAGATTCCACTAGTAGAAAAGACACGGCAGCAAAACTTGCCCCGCAAGCACCGGATGCGTCACCGCTGGTAATTGATATGGAGAACATCATGGAGCGCATCGAGTTGATCTCTTCTCCGTTTGGCAACCAGTTCCTGCAGGCCTTGTACCAGAAAGGCGACAAGACTACGGTGCTTTACCGGAGTAATCACGGCGAAGGTCGTTTTGCCCTTTGGGAAACGGTGATGGAACCCTTTGAAACCATCAAAACAGAAAAGATAGCCGGTACTGACAATGTGGGTGTGGGTAACCTGGTAGAAGTATCTGATAAATTATATGTACTGGTAAACGGGACGGTTCATAAGCTCAATCTGGACGCAAATAAGGTTGATGCAATCACTACAGCTTATGCATTCCGCAGAGCCTTGCAGGAAGAGTTCACGCAGATTTTTGAAGAGATGTGGGCCAATGTCTATGAAAATTTTTATGATGAAAAGTTTCATGGCATCGATTGGGGGAAGACCAGGGAGCGTTACCAGAAATTTGTTCCTTACCTGAATACCCGTGCCGATTTGCGTACGCTGATGAATGACATGCTGGGTGAGCTCAATTCCTCGCACCAGGGCTTTAACACCTTTGGCAGCGATGAGGAAATTAACCTGAAAAATACCACGATGGAAACGGGGATCCTGTTTGAAGAAGATGCGCCGTATAAAGTAAAGTATGTTGTAAGCCGCAGTGCGGCCGACAGGAAGGGTATTGACGTAAAACCCGGCGATGTGTTGGTAAAGGTGAACGACAGGGCGGTTGATCCGGCGGTTGACCGTGCCTATTATTTTACCCGCCCTTCGCTGGACAAAGAGCTCAAACTCACTTTTCGCCGGAAGGACCAGGTACACGATGTAAAGCTGCACCCGCAGTCGTCGCTTTACAGCAATCTCTATGACGAGTGGATCGACAACAATCAAAAACGGGTAGATGAGAAATCGGCCAAACGCATTGCCTATGCCTGTATGAAAAACATGGGTGTGGGTGAACTGGAGAGTTTTCTTGTTGATATGACCAAAGAGTTGGTAGGCCGCGATGGCCTGATCCTGGACCTGCGGTACAATACCGGTGGCAATGTGCATGACGAGGTGTTGAAGTTTTTAAGCCAAAAGTCTTACCTGCAGTGGAAGTACCGCGAAGGGCAACTTACCCCGCAAAGCAATTTTGCACCCAGCGATAAGCCCATTGTATTATTGACAAACGAGCAATCACTCAGTGATGCAGAAATGACTGCCGAAGGGTTCAAAGCCTTGAAGCTTGGCAAGATCGTAGGCAATGAAACCTATCGCTGGATCATCTTTACCAGCAGCATGGGCCTGGTGGATGGTTCCGTTGTTCGCATGCCATCTTGGGGTTGTTATTCACTGGATGGAAAAGACCTGGAGATGAGTGGCGTACAGCCGGATATACTTGTGATCAATTCGTTTGAAGACAAGATCAATGGTCGTGATCCGCAACTGGACAGGGCGATAGAAGAGATCACCAAGCAATGGGGTAACAAAGGTGCGGCAACACCTATAAAATAAACTTGTTATTTCCTGTCAGGAAAGCTCAATCCTTGCGGTTGAGCTTTTTTCATTCATCCCACTGGCAGCCATGTAAATTTATGCCTTTGTGTTGCACCTGTTGTTTCTATATAACCGCCTTTATATAAGATGCGAAGCAACATCTTTACCGATCTTTCTTTTTTAGGTAAGCAGAACAACCTTATTTCGCAGCAAGCAAAGAATCTATGCAAACAAAATCAGTGGAAGAGGTCCTAAAGGCCTATACAGGAAAGTTTCACCCGGTGGTGCCTTGGGAAAAAACGGACAGGTTGCTCCTGATGGACTTTACGGCCGAAAATACAGCGCTGACGGATGCGATTTTATTGGACACACAATCGTTTACAGACTATGTAAACAGTCAGCTTTTTGCAGCAGGAGCAAAATATGGAGTTGGTGGCTACAACGAACACCGGACAGTATATAGCCGGAGCAAAGTTTTCGATGCAGAAAATGGGGCTGAAGCAAGACGCCTTCACCTGGGTATTGACATCTGGGGTAAGCCCTATACCAAAGTGATGGCACCGCTGGATGGTATTGTACACAGTTTTGCCTTCAACAATGCATTTGGTGATTATGGTGCGATGATAATTCTCACGCATCAACTGGGTGGTCTTTCGTTTCATACGCTTTATGGACACCTGAGCCTGAACTCGCTGAAAAACCTGCAGGAAGGTGACCTTATTCGAAAAGGCGATGTATTCTGCGAGTTCGGTATTCCGTTCGAAAACGGGCAGTGGCCGCCCCACCTGCATTTCCAGATCATCAACAGCATGGAAGGCTGGAAGGGCGATTATCCCGGGGTATGTGCTTTTTCTGAAAGAGACCTCTACCTGGCCAATTGTCCTGATGCAGACCTGATACTGGAGATGATGTCTTATACATTCAAACCTTAAATTAACCGCTGTATTTCTTTTCGGAACGATGGGTATTATTGGGTCTTCTTCGATAAAAAACCAGCAACCTTTAAGCATTTCTTAGGCTGATCTTTTTGCTAAATTCCTTAGCTTTACAGCTATTCATTTTTAGCTATATACTGTAAGCGGTCAGGCACTGAGAACAAAATAGCTTGTAGCTTGCAGCCATTAGCTTACAGCTTTTTGCATTATGGCAAATCCAAATTTACAACCAGAGAAAGAGGGCCTTTCATCAGCAGAAAAAGACTTTGAGAACGGCATCCGGCCCAGGCAGATCGAAGAGTTTTCCGGTCAGCCGCAGATCATCGAAAACCTCCGCATATTTATCAAGGCGGCCAAAATACGGGGCGAAGCCTTGGATCATGTGCTCTTTCACGGCCCTCCCGGATTGGGTAAAACCACCCTGTCGCGGATTGTGGCCAATGAAATGGGCGTGAACATTAAAGAAACCTCCGGGCCCGTGATTGAAAAGCCCGGCGACCTGGCAGGCCTGCTCACCGGTTTGCAGCCCAACGACGTGCTGTTCATCGACGAGATTCACCGCTTAAGTACCGTGGTGGAAGAATACCTCTATTCCGCCATGGAAGATTATAAGATCGACATTATGATCGACAGCGGTCCCAATGCCCGCAGTATCCAGATCAACCTGTCGCAGTTCACACTTATCGGCGCCACTACCCGAAGTGGCTTGCTTACGGCGCCCCTGTTATCGCGTTTTGCTATCAAGTCAAGGTTAGAATATTACGATGCCGAAACGCTGAAGCGGATTATTCTGCGTTCTGCACAAATCCTCAATGCCGAAATTTCTACGGATGCGGCAGGGGAGATTGCCCGCCGCAGCCGCGGTACGCCGCGTATTGCCAATGGCTTGCTGCGCCGTGTTCGCGATTTTGCGCAGGTATTAAACGACAGCACTATTGACCTGGGCATTACCCAGCATGCGCTGCGAGCCCTGAACGTTGACGAACATGGGTTAGACGAAATGGACAACCGCATCCTGGCAGCGATCATTGAAAAGTTCAAAGGCGGCCCAGTGGGGATCACTACCATTGCCACTGCTGTTGGCGAAGAGGCCGGGACCCTGGAAGAAGTGTACGAGCCATTCCTGATCCAGGAAGGATTTATTATGCGTACACCGCGTGGACGGGAGGTCACAGCAAAGGCCTATGCGCATCTAGGTAAAAATCCGCCACTGCAAGGCGCAACGGGTAATCTGTTTGGCGGACTGGCATAAAAAATCAAAAAGGGTCTCTCCATAACGAGGGACCCTTTTTCTTTGGACGTATATTTTTACTTATCGCAGCTCTTTCTCCATTACATAATGCGGAATAGTGATCTCCAGAAACTCGTCACCAATTTTTCGATAGCCCATCTTTTCATAAAAGCCAATGGCATTTTTGCGGGCATGCATGGTAATGCGTTTGTAGCCACGGTCGCGTGCCAGGTTCTCGGCAAACTGCATCAGGGCCCGGCCAATACCTTTTCCCTGCACATCGTTTACGACGGCCATCTGTCGCAGCCGAACCGTTTCCGGATCTTCTTCCACCAGCATGCAGCAACCCAGCATCTGATCGTCTTCAAAGGCGGCCATATGCATGTGGTGCTTTTCTTTTTCCAGTTCTTCTTCCGAAAAATGCAACCCCAGGGGCTTGCGTAATATGTCATCACGCAACTTTAGCATTTGCTCGTATTCTTTGGTGCCGTAGTCGATAATCTTTAACGCCATGAACAATCAGGTTGTCGTCTTCAATTACTACAAATATCCGTTCTACATGTCATATCACCTTTTGTTGGGTTAAATTTTTTGTGCCGGTACATGCATTCTTTTCTGCACAGTCGTTTATAGCACCTATACCTTCTATGCATTTTATTTATGATAAGAACAGTGATTGGTATGCGTAATGCATAAGTTGCCATCGGGCTTAACCATGAATGTGCGAAACTGTTTTGCGGTTGTTTACGATGGAAAGTTGTTTTTTTCCAAAAACCTATATTTTTGCACCACTATAACCAAATTTTTACAATATGTCAGACATTGCAGCAAGAGTAAAAAAGATCATCGTTGATAAGCTGGGCGTTGATGAAGCGGAAGTAACGAATGAAGCTTCTTTCACCAACGATTTAGGCGCCGACTCGCTGGATACTGTTGAATTGATCATGGAATTCGAAAAAGAATTCAACATTTCTATCCCTGATGAGCAAGCCGAAACCATCACTACTGTTGGTCAAGCTGTTTCTTACCTTGAAGAACACGCAAAGTAATTACCGTTCTGCTATAGAACTTAATAACAAATCCGCCTTCATGTTCTTGTAACGGAAGGCGGTTTTATCTTTACAGCAAAGTCAAAATTCAAAAGTAAAAGTCAGAAAGAGCCTTCCGGTTTAAACAACCTTTTGAATTTTGCCTTTTTACTTTTGAATTTTATACTATGAGTGCAGGAAAAACGATTGAACTGAAACGGGTAGTGGTAACCGGTATGGGTGCGCTGACTCCGCTGGGAAATACCATCACAGAATACTGGAACAATTTGCGGAATGGCGTTAGCGGATGTGACTACATCACTTTATTTGATGCTTCAAAGTTCAAAACCCGTTTTGCCTGCGAGATCAAAGGGTTTGATGCTACCAATTTTTTAGACCGCAAAGAAGCCCGTAAGCTCGACCGCTTTTCGCAAACCGCCATTGCTGCATCCGACCAGGGTGTGCAGGATGCAGGCATCAATAAGGACAATGTAGATGTAGACCGGGTGGGTGTTGTACTGGGTTCGGGCATTGGTGGTTTAATTACTTTCCAGGAGGAGGTGATCAATTTTGCCAAAGGCGATGGCACACCGCGTTTCAATCCTTTCTTTATTCCGAAGATGATCCTGGACATTGCGGCAGGACATATCTCTATGCGGCATGGTTTCCGCGGCCCTAACTTTTCGGCGGTGAGTGCCTGTGCTTCCAGTACCAATGCCATGATGGAAGCGTTCAACCTGATCCGGATGGGCAAGGCCGATATTATTGTTACCGGTGGCTCGGAGAGTGTGATCAGTGAGGCCGGCGTTGGTGGTTTCAATGCCATGAAAGCGCTGAGCGAACGCAATGACGATCCGAAGACTGCCAGCCGCCCGTATGATAAAGACCGTGACGGTTTTGTGATGGGCGAAGCGGCCGGTGTACTCATTTTTGAAGAATACGAACACGCTATAAAAAGAGGCGCCAAGATCTATTGCGAGATTGGCGGTGCTGGTGCTACAGCCGATGCGCATCACCTGACAGCGCCGCATCCGGAAGGATTGGGTGCCAAAAACGTAATGATGCGGGCACTGGAAGATGCCGGTATGCAGCCTGGTGATATCGATTACATCAATACCCATGGTACATCAACTCCGCTGGGCGATGTGGCCGAAATCAAAGCAATCATGGATGTATTTGGCGAAGATGCGTTTAACCTGAACATCTCCTCTACCAAATCCATGACAGGACATTCGCTGGGTGCAGCCGGCGTTATTGAAGCCATTGCCTGTATCATGGCCGTGCAGCATGATGTTGTGCCACCCACCATCAATCACTTTACCGATGATCCAGACATTGATCCCCGCCTGAACTTTACATTTGGCGAAGCACAAAACAGGCTTGTACGGGCAGCGCTGAGCAATACTTTTGGGTTTGGCGGACACAATGCCTGTATGATTTTCAAGAAGTATGCAGCCCAGTAAAGGCTGGTGGGTTTGATATTGAATTAATCTTTATTTTCATTTGTGGACTTTTGGAAATCGCTCTATAAGAAAGACAGCAATCCATCATTTAAGAAAAACTTGAAAGGGGTATTGGGCTACTCTCCCGGTAATCTTTCCCTTTACAAAACCGCACTCACTCACCGCTCCGTTAAAGATGGTATTGACGAAAACAACGAACGCCTGGAATACCTGGGCGATGCCATTCTCAGTGCCCTGGTGGCCGATTATCTTTTCAAGCGCTATCCCTACAAAGGCGAAGGTTTTTTAACGGAGATGCGCAGCAAGATGGTGAACCGCCAGCAACTCAATGATATTGCACTGAAGATGGGATTGAAAAAAGTGACGGCTTTTAATAAATCCGATGCTTCGCTGAAAAGCAGCCAGATCTTCGGCAATACACTGGAAGCCCTCGTAGGTGCCATCTATCTGGACAAGGGATACAAAAAAACCAACAAATGGGTGGCGGAACGCATCATCATGCCGCACATGTTTATGGATGATTTGGAAAACCTGGAGATCAACCATAAGAACAAGTTGTATGGCTGGGCTAATAAGAATGGCAAGGCCCTGGAGTTTGAAACCGTAGACGAAAAGCTGGAAAACGGCCGGCGCCTGTTTACCATTGCTGCCGTAATTGATGGAAAAGCAATAGCGCAGGGCAAAGCTTTCAATAAAAAAGATGCCTCGCAGATAGCCGCGCAGTTAGCGGTTGAAAAACTTGGAATTGTTGACTCAAACAGCGTAGGAGAGATGTGAGGATGTGAAACGTGAGTCGTCAGACGTAAAAAAAGAGAGAGTTCACGAGTTCACACCTTGAAAGCCCAACAAAGAATCGTAAGACAGCTTGAATGTAGTGACGTTACAGTTTCACGTTTGACGATTCACGTCTCACGCTATCAGTGCATAAAGAACGTCACAATTCCCGCCAGGATCAGCACCGCACCACTTATCTTTTTTTCATTGTGTTCAATAAATTCTGCCGGCAGAAGGTCAACACCCTTGATGCCCAGGCTCACCAGGAGCCAAATACCTAAGATGCTGATAACGGCATAAGCACCTGCCAGTGAAAACACGGCACCCATCCCAAACGCACCGGCGGAAAGAAACAGGCTCTCCACTTCAAGGCAGGGGGAAAGAAACATCATGCCTACAAAAATCCAGATCCATTTCTGCCTTGATCGTTTGTAGTCCTGCACATCTTCCTGTGTGCTGTGATGATGGTGCGGAAGATTAACCGTGAAATAGATCAAGCCGAATGCAATCAACAATACTGCCGTGGCCACATTGATCGAGTGGCCGTATTCTTCCTTGAGTTCTTTCCCGATCAGGCCTAAGACAAGGCCCAGAACTACTGTACCGGTAACATGGGCCGCTGCTGCCAGTAAAGTAATTGTCGTAATCTCCTTTTTCTTCCAGCCTTCGGCCTTGGCTACAGCCACCAGCGGCAACCAGTGATTGGGGATAAGGGCATGCACGGCGGCAAGAAGAATGGTAGCGGTAAGGAGACTTAGCATAGTGAGTGGTCGTGTAAGCTCACGCCTGAAATTTTTGATTTAGAAATGGCCGGCAAGGTACGGATGAACGGTGTTATGGTGGTGATAAAGTGATTCGTTCAATACCCACCGCTGACCATTCACCACTCACCAGAACACTACCGCAGCAGCAGTTCGCAGGGCTTCAGGCCCGTATACTTTTTGAAAGCAGTGGAAAAATGTGAAATGGAGGAATAACCCAACTGGGATGAAACTTCTGTAACAGAGATGCCTTTTTCGTACAGCAGGAATTTGGCATGCTCCATTCGCTGGCTCTGGTAAAATTCAAAAATTGTGGTACCGAACATTTCCTTGAACCCTTTTTTCAGATAGCATTCGTTCATCGCCACCTTGCGGCTTAACTGCTTGATGGTAATGGGCTCACCAATGTGTTGCAGCAGGACGTCGCGGGCCTTGGCCACTTTTTCGCGGTCTGTCTCGTTGTTGAGAAACTTGCAGGTGATTACGTCCAGCGCTTTCTCGTCCATACAATCGAGGCTGTGGAGGAGGAGCATCTGCGTTTGGGCATTGACAAAAATGTTTTCCAGGCTGCCGCTGTAGTTGTGATTCAGCAAGCCTTCCAGTACCATGCGGGTTCGGCCACACAGGCTGATTGTCCGGGAAAACGAAGAACTGTACTGAAAGGAAAGGACCTTCTCGTGAAGGGGGAGCCCTTCAATCTGCTGCTTTACAAACTGTTCCAGCAGGGTTGCCGAAAAAGCAAACGAAATAAAATCAACCGTCTCTACCTTCTCCACGCAATTCTGGCTCTCGTTGGCTTTGCAATGATTGCACTCGTAACGGTACTTGGTGCAGTACATGTTACCCACCAGGCAAAAGCGCAGTTCAAGGTAATTGTTTTCAGATTTCGAAGCGTTATAATGGTAAGCCAGTTGCCCCTGCTCATCGCCCATCCAGGTGGCAGGTTTGGCAAAACGCTTGATGGAATAATGCATAGAGCCAGCAATATGGCGGCTTTCCTCATACAACACGGCGGTGGTGAGGCTTGCAGCAGTTGCCATAATTTCGGACGTGACGGATCGTTGCATGCGGGCACAAAAATACGGCCATCAGCCTTGTAAGTAAAAATTGTACTCTCACAGCTTTGTCATTTTTAGAAGGTTATAACAGTCTGCAAGTGCCCCTGTTACTTAAAATGTTCTTACCTAATGAGCCGAATTGTTTCATACTTTCGCCGCATGCAGTCGAATCTTTCCGAAGTGCAACAAACGCTTGCCTCCGAGGTTTCTATGAGCGGCGTAGGCATACATTCCGGCCAAACCGTCGCCATTCGTTTGTTGCCTGCCGAGCCCAATACCGGCATTGTTTTTAAAAGGGTTGATCTTCCCAATGCTCCCGTGGTAAAAGCCGATGTGGACAACGTAGTGGAGACCAATCGCAGTACGACCATTGAGGCCAATGGCGCAAGAGTCAGCACGATCGAGCACCTGATGGCTGCACTGGTAGGAAACGGAATTGATAATGTAGTAATAGAGATCAATGCTGCCGAAGTGCCCATCCTCGATGGCAGCGCTGAACCCTTTATTGAACTGATTCAGCAGGTGGGTGTAGCGCAGCAGGATGCTCCCAAAACCTATTACACCCTGCAGCACAATATTGTATTTGTAGACGAAGAGAAGAAAGTAGAGATGGTAGCCCTTCCGTATGATGGCTATCGCATCAACACGCTTATTGATTTTAATTCACCGGTGCTGGGCACGCAGCATGCCGATTTAAAAAATATTACTGACTTCAACACACAGGTAGCGCCTTGTCGCACCTTTTGCTTTTTTCACGAACTGGAATACCTGATTGACAACAACCTGATCAAAGGTGGCGATATCAATAATGCTATTGTAGTGGTAGACAAACCTGTGTCTGATGCCCAGGTGCAGCGCATTTCAAAAGTGTTTCAGAAAGAGAATGTAAAGGTTGCCGAAGGTGGCATCCTGAACAACCTGGAGCTGCGCTTCCCCAATGAGCCCGCACGACACAAACTGCTGGATGTTGTTGGGGACCTGGCACTGGTTGGCATGCCGTTCAAGGCGCATATCATTGCCAACCGTCCCGGCCATGCCAGCAATGTAGCCTTTGCCAAAAAAATAAAAGAGCACTTAAAAAAGTTCAAGAGCAAAGCGGCCATTCCAGCGTACGATCCCAACCAGCCGCCGGTGTACGATATCCACGGCATTGAAAAAAAATTGCCGCACCGCTATCCCTTTCTTCTGATCGATAAGATCATTCACCTGGATGAAAAGATGGTAGTGGCTGTGAAAAACGTCACCTATAACGAACCCTTCTTCCAGGGGCATTTTCCCGGCAATTGTGTGATGCCTGGTGTGTTGCAGGTAGAGGCGCTGGCGCAGACGGGTGGTATTCTTACTATTCCGGACGATCCCGATCATACCTATGATACCTATTTTTTGAAGATCGATAATTGTAAGTTCAAGAATAAAGTAGTGCCCGGCGACACGCTCATTTTAAAAATGGAACTGATGAACCCTGTTCGCCGTGGGATTTGCGAGATGAAAGGAACCATCTTCGTTGGCGACAAGCTTGTGTGCGAAGCTGATATGGTTGCGCAAATTGTAAAGAAACCCAAAGAAAAACTATGATCTCTCCGCTGGCTTCCATACATCCTAACGCACAAATCGGGAACAACGTAACTATCGAACCTTTTGCCATGATCCACGACAATGTGGTCATTGGCGATGACAGCCACATTATGTCCAATGCGGTCATTATGCCTTATAGCCGGATTGGCGTAGGCTGTCAAATCTTTCCCGGCGCCGTCATTGGCGGCGTGCCGCAGGACCTCAAGTTTGTTGGCGAAGAAACTACCGCGGAAATAGGAGACTACACCACCATTCGGGAATGCGTAACCGTAAATCGCGGTACGAAAGATAAATTCAAGACTGCTGTAGGCAAGCACTGCCTGCTGATGGCTTATGCCCACGTGGCGCACGACTGCATCTTAGGTGATCATGTGATTCTTGCCAATGCGGTGCAATTGGCCGGCCATGTAGAAGTTGGCGACTATGCTATCATTGGCGGACTGGCAGGTGCACACCAGTTTACCCGTATTGGCGCACATACCTATATTGCAGGACACACCGTTATCCGTAAAGACGTTCCCCCTTATATCAAAGCGGCAAGAGAGCCTATGAGTTATGCAGGATTGAACATCGTGGGGCTGCAGCGAAGGGCTTTTTCACAGGAAAAGATCGATACTATTTCACAGATCTATCACCTGCTATTCGTGGGCAATCACAGTATGAGCAGTGCCATTGAACGCATCAAAGCAGAAGTAGCGGATGGTGAGGTGAAAGACGAGATCCTGCAGTTTGTGCAATCTTCCAAAACCGGAGTGATCAAGCGCTATGCAAAAGACGGCGTGGATGAAAATTAACCTGCAGGCTGCCGGCAAACGCTTCAACCGCGAATGGATCTACAAAGGCGTTACACTTGAATTTTCATCTGCCAATGCCTATGCTATCACCGGGCCGAATGGATCGGGAAAATCAACCCTGTTACAGGCCATCGGTGGCATGTTGCAACTGAGCGAAGGTGCCATCCAATATGCAATAAGCAATAAGCAATTGGCAAATGAAGAAGTTTATAAACAGCTCTCTTTTTGTGCGCCCTATCTGGATGTGATTGAAGAGATGACCCTGCAGGAGTTCCTCCGTTTTCACAACCAGTTCAAACCGTTTTTACCTTCTTTTTTTGTCGAAAAAATTATCAGCGAAACTGGGCTGGAAGCTGCCGCCGGCAAACAGATCCGTTATTATTCTTCGGGAATGAAGCAGCGGGTAAAACTGGCGCAGGCCATTTTTTCCGACACGGCCATTGTGCTGCTGGATGAGCCCTGCAGCAACCTGGATCTTACGGGAATTGAACTGTATCACTCGCTTATCCAGCGCTATTGCAAAGACAGGCTGGTGATTGTTTGCTCCAATGATAAGGTAGAGTATAGTTTCTGTAATGAAGTGATCTCTATTCTTGATTACAAAGCAGTCGATCCCGCACGGAGTAAGTAACAGCCGCACCAGCGTCACATAAAAAAGGTAGCTTTTTCGCCCGGGGCAGTTCTGAACGCTGAAGTGTGCGACGCAACGAAAGCTCAATTCTTATTCTGTCGCTGATAACATAAAAGAAAAGCCTCCATCATATTGTGTGATGGAGGCTTTGTTATATCGTGTAAAAAAGGTCCTTGTTGTGCGATTCCTTCGAAAATACAAGGGCTTATCTTCTCGATGCCAGCTTCGACAACAGGCGCAAGATTTCAAGATAGAGCCAAACAATTGTAACCATCAGGCCAAAGGCGCAGTACCATTCAAAATATTTGGGGGCACCGTGTGTCGCTCCCTGTTCCATGAGGTCGAAATCCAGGATCAGATTCAGGGCGGCAACCACCACTACGAATACAGAAATGCCAATACCGATCATACCATTGGAATGGAGGTAGGGCATTTGCGTACCAAACAGGTTCATGACCATAGCTACGAGGTAAAACAGGGCAATGCCAATGGTAGCACCAATCACCACTTTTTTGAATGTTGCCGTTGCTTTGATAATGCGGAAATAATACAGGATAAACATGCCAACGGCCACACCAAAGGTCAGCATTACGGCCTGCATCACAATGCCGGGGTACTGCTCACGAAAGGCATTTTCAAATACTGCCGAAATGGCTCCGAGGAACAATCCCTGCAACAAAGCATAACCCAAGGACAGGTAGGGTGCCCATGTTTTCTTAAATATGATTACCAACGCAACCACAAAGCCACCGATGGCGGCTCCCATCGCCCAGGGCATTACGTTAACACCTTTATAAAAAGCCCCCCAGGTAAAGGAGGCGGCACCCAGAAGCATCACGAGCATTAGCCCAAACTTTTTCATGGCGCCATTCACCGTCATCAGTTCCTGGCCGGCTTCATACGGAATGTTGGTTATTGTTTTTTCATTGAAGGCAGGATTGCCTGCTTTAAAAAGTCCCATAGTTATATGTGTTTAGGTTATTGGGTTTAAATATAAATGGAATGTGGTGAAATTAAAAACTACCGTTGGCTGGCGATCAGCAGGTTCAAATCGGTGTATTTCAGGTTGAACCGTTCGCTTAAATAAAAATTCGTCAGGGCTCCTTTGAACATGTAGATACCGCTGCGAAGGTGTACCCTGTGCCATACCATGTGCTCGAAGCCGCCATCGTCGCCAGCTTCCAGTAACAACGGCATCAGCACATTGCTGATGGCCTGCGAGGCTGTACGGGCAAAACCTGAAGGAATGTTGGGAACGCAATAATGAATCACACCGTACTTGGTATAAACAGGCGATTGATGCGTAGTGATCTCCGAAGTTTCAAAACAGCCGCCGCGGTCGATGCTCACATCAATGATCACACTGCCGGTGCGCATGCTGCTGACCATTTCTTCGGTTACCACAATCGGTGTGCGGCCGGTTTCGCTGCTCAGGGCGCCTACGGCCACCTCGCAGGTTTTCAGTTGTTTGGCTAACAGCCGCGGTTCTATCACAGATGTCCACAAGCGGTGCCCCAAAACATCCTGCAGGCGCTTCAACCGGTATACGCTGTTGTCAAAAACCTTTACTGAAGCCCCCATGGCCAGTGCTGCCCTGGCTGCATTTTCGCCAACAATACCGGCGCCGATAATGATCACCTTGGTAGGCGCAATGCCCGAAATGCCACCAAGTAAAACTCCTTTGCCGTGATTGGCTGAACTAAGGTACTGCCCCGCAATCAGCATCACTGCACTTCCGGCAATTTCGCTCATGCTGCGAACAATGGGATAAGAGCCGCCATCATCTTTCAGGTTCTCGAACGAAATGGCCGTCACCCGTTTTTCCATCATCTTTTGCAGCAGTTCTGCTTTCAGAATGCTGAGATGAATGGGAGAGATGATCATCTGGTTATATTGCAGCAGTGGCAAGTCTTCGTCAATAATAGGTGCACTTTTTACGAGAATCGGCGCCTTAAATATTTCTTCACGGTTGTACACGATCCGGGCACCAGCCTCGCTGTAATCGCGGTCGGCAAAATGAGCCCCTTCGCCGGCATTGTGCTCAATGGTTACCTGGTGGCCGTTGCTCACCAGCACACCCACGGCATCCGGTGTCAAGGCTACCCTGTTTTCCTGAAAAGCAATTTCCTTAGGCAAGCCAATGTGCAACTGGGCGCCTTTGGGTTTGATGTCTAGCGTTTCCTCTAAGGTTTCGTAACTAAATGACGTGCTGACAAATGGTTTTGACGACATAAGAAGTTGGTCTATACCGATTAGTGGCTCAAATTACAATTGTTCCGGCAGACTGCCACCAGGAAGGCTGATTTTTACGCGGCGCTGCGTATCGCTGAGAGGTTCAATAAAGATGTTTGCAGCTGTTGAATCGAACAGTCCCGGTGCTTTTTGCGGCCATTCGATCATACAAATGGAACCGCTGTACACGCAATCTTCCACGCCGGCCTGAATGATCTCCTCTTCATCTTTCAAACGGTAAAGGTCAATGTGGTAAATGGTTTTCTCGTCCCCCTTTTCGGTGTACACATATTGGTTAATAATAGAAAATGTAGGCGAACCCATTCGTTCTTTCACGCCTTTGGCAGCACAAAGCGCTTCAATCAGTGTGGTCTTGCCGGCACCCATTTCGCCATGGAAAAGAAAGACCGTTGTATTGCCAACCCATTCCCAGAAGCGGGTGGAAAAACCGGGTAAGTCGTTTAGTGAAATTGCAACGTCCATGCACAAATTTAACGCCTGTTTGCAACGGCGTTGAAAAGATAATGAGATAGGTCATTTTCTGCCGCTAATGCCTTGGGTACCTTTGCAAAAGCGAAATTTAAGAGGAGTTACGAATGGAAAAAATTCAATGGAAAGTAGACGGAATGCACTGTGCCAACTGTGCTTTAACCATCAATAAATACCTGCAGAACAAAGGTGCTAAAAATGTGTCGGTGAACGCTATCGATGGAGATGTGTCGTTTGAAGTGGTAGAAGCTGCCAAACCCGTTGAGTTGGCAAAAGACATCGAATCGATGGGCTATAAAGTGGAAGCGAACGGATTGGCGAAAACCGCTGAAAAAAAACCGTTTTTAAGCAATCACATTGAACGCTTCTGGTTTTGTTTACCGTTTACTGCCATCCTGATGTTGCACATGATCCCGGGTCTGCATATTCATTTTCTGATGAACCCCTGGGTACAGATGGCGTTAACGCTGCCGGTGTTTTATGTGGGAATGTCGTTTTTTGGCCGTTCGGCCATCAAAAGCCTGCGCAACGGCATACCGAATATGAATGTGCTCATTGCCCTGGGTGCCCTGGCTGCCTTTGTGTACAGTCTTACCGGCGCTATTATGGGATTGGGTGACGACTACCTGTTTTTTGAAACAACGGCCACCATCATTACGCTGGTATTTTTTGGCGAATACCTCGAGCATGCTTCCGTGCAGCGGACGCAAAAATCGCTTACCGCCCTGGTTAAATCGCAAAAAGTCATGGCCAACATGATTGCTTTCGACGACAAGCACCAGGAGATCATCTTCCCGATTGAAAACACACAGCTGAAAGTGGGCGACCTGGTACAGATCAACACCGGCGAACAGGTGCCTGCCGACTGTAAAATACTCTGGGGCGAAGCCCAGGTAAACGAAGCCCTGCTGACCGGTGAAAGCCTGCCCATGCCCAAGCAGAAGAAAGATTTTATCATCGGCGGCAGTATTGTTGAAGATGGTTCGTTGAAAGCACAGGTAACAGCGGTTGGCGGCGATACGGTGCTGTCGAGCATTATCAGCCTCGTTAAAAAAGCGCAGGGCGAAAAGCCGCCGATGCAACAGCTGGCTGATCGCATCAGCGCCATTTTTGTTCCGGCAGTGATTGCCATAGCGCTGGTGACCTTAGCAGTGAACTGGATTGTTTTAGGTGAATTCACGCCTTCGTTGTTGCGCAGTATTGCCGTATTGGTTATTGCCTGTCCCTGTGCCATGGGCCTGGCCACGCCTGCCGCCATTGCAGTAGGCCTGGGCCGTGGTGCCCGCAATGGAATCCTGTTCCGCAATGCCCGGAGCCTGGAACTGTTCAAAGACGTAAAGCAGGCGGTGTTTGACAAAACCGGTACGCTGACAACCGGTAAGTTCACTATCGGCAACTGGCATGTATCAAACGCTGGTGTTACAGAAGAAGAATTCCGGCGCATTGTGTATTCGCTGGAAAAATATTCCTCGCATCCTCTTGCCAAAAGCATCGCTGCTGCCTGGCGTACGAAGGATGAGATCCGCTGGAAGAAAATAGAAGAAATAAAAGGACTCGGTTTACGGGCTACTGATATGCAAGGCATGGAATATACCATTGGTTCGTACAAGGTAGCGCAAGAGGTTTCGGCTGAAAAGGAACACAACGTGTATTTGCTTCGCAATGGTGAACTGCTTGGCTGGATCGATCTGCAGGACGAACTTCGTCCCGAAGCAAAAGAGGTGGTGCAATACCTGCAAGCCAAAGGTGTTAAAACCATTCTGCTGAGCGGCGACCTCTACGCAAAATGTAAACAGATTGCCGATGCCTTGGGTATTGAAGAAGTGATTGCCGAACAGACCCCTGAGCAAAAGCTGCAGAAAGTGGCCGACCTGTCGGCCGCGGCACCAACACTGATGGTTGGCGACGGTATCAACGATGCGCCGGCGCTGGCAAAGGCTACCATCGGCGTTTCCATGAGCGAGGCCTCGCAGATGGCCATGCAAAGTGCACATGTGGTGTTGATGGGCAGCGACCTGAAAAAGCTTCCCACGGCGCTGGGACTGGGACGGCATACCTATCTTACCATCAAGCAAAATCTCTTCTGGGCCTTTGCCTACAACATCGTTGCCATACCCATTGCGGCAGTAGGCTTGCTCAATCCAACCTTTGCAGCACTTGTTATGGGTTTCAGTGATGTGGTATTGGGTATTAACTCGGTTCGCCTGTACAGGAAGAATGTTCTCTGATGATTATCTGTAGGGGATTGCTTATTTTTCAGCATCGAACTGTTGATGGATGCGCAATCCTCCTATAAACGTCTTGACATTTTCACCTTCTCCAAAAAGCTGGTTCTTTCCTGTTATGCGCTAACGCAGGATCTGCCTGTTGAAGAAAAGTCCAACCTTATCTTTTATATCCGCAATGCGGCGCTTGCTGCCCACTTATCCATTTCGCAGGGAATGTTCTTACAAAAGGGTAAAGCCAAAAAGAAGTTCCTGCAGCAGGCAAAAAATGCCTATGTGGTGATTGATGCTGCGGTAGATGTTTTGATTGAATTAAAACTGGTAACAGAAGAGCAAACTACCGAAGTCTTTGAACTTACATCGGCCTGCTACCAGCAAACAGAGAGTTTGCTGAAAGAAAATTAAGCTGCATGTTTGCATTGCATGGAAAGCAGCCTTTCAATACTGCAACGTTACTGGGGGTATGATGCGTTTCGTCCGCAGCAGGAAGAAATCATCAACGCTGTTTTAGGCGGAAAAGATACGCTGGCCCTGCTTCCTACCGGAGGTGGTAAATCCATCTGCTACCAGGTACCGGCGCTGGCGCAGGAAGGTATCTGCATCGTGGTTTCGCCGCTGATTGCCCTGATGAAAGACCAGGTAGAAAACCTAAAAGCCCGCGGCATCGGTGCTTTGGTTATTTACTCCGGTATGCAGCGAAAAGACATTGTGCGAACGCTGGAAAATGCACGACAGGACTATTTCAAGTTTTTATATGTATCGCCGGAGCGATTGGAAACAACCCTTTTTCGTGAGTATCTCCCGGCACTCAATGTGAACCTTATAGCGGTGGATGAAGCACATTGCATCTCGCAATGGGGATATGATTTTCGTCCTTCGTATTTAAAGATCGCTGCCCTGCGGGAAGAACTTCCCGGTGTGCCCATTTTGGCAGTAACGGCTTCGGCTACGGAGCGGGTGCAGAAAGACATCTGCGGGAAACTGCAGATGACATCGGCTGCTGTTTTCCGGCAGTCGTTTGAACGAAAAAATTTATCCTATTCCGTTTTTGAAGTAGATGCCAAGGCTACAAAGCTGGTCGACATTCTGAAGAAAGTTAGCGGCAGCGGTATTGTGTACTGCAAAACCCGCAAACGAACTACTGAAGTGGCCTCATTGCTGCAGATGCATGGACTGTCGGCAAACTTTTACCATGCAGGGCTGCCGCAGGAAGACCGCAGCCGGCGGCAGCAGGACTGGATCGATAACAAAACCCGTATTGTTGTTTGCACCAATGCTTTTGGCATGGGTATCGACAAACCCGATGTAAGGGTAGTGGTGCATATGGATGCACCGGATTGCCTGGAAGATTACTACCAGGAGGCGGGCCGTTGCGGACGGGATGGGAAAAAAGCATATGCCGTTTTGCTGTACCAGCAAAAAGATGTGGAGGAATTAGAAAGTCTGCACATCAACCGGTATCCACCGTTTGAAACCATTCGATCGGTATACGATGCATTGGGAAATTTTCTGCAGATTCCGGTGCATACCGGACAGGATCGCAGCTATACTTTCCAGTTTGAAACGTTTGTGCGCAATTTTGGTTTCAATGTGCACCAGGCCCTGTATTCACTGCAGGCGCTGGAAAGCGATGGCTGGATCGAGTACAACGAAAAAAACTTTACACCTTCAACACTTGGTTTTACAACAAATAAAGAAAGCCTTTACGAGTTTTACCGTCATCATCCTGAACATGAAGCCCTGCTGACAACATTGCTGCGTACCTATGAAGGGATTTTTGACTTTCCTGTTTTTATTTCCGAGGTGATGTTAGCGAAGTTGCTGCGGCAAGAGGAAAAGCAGGTTCGTCAGCAGCTTAAAAAGATTGCTTCGTTCGGTATCATCCGGTACACGCCACAAAACGATGAGCCGAAACTCGTATTACGCAAAAACCGGGTGGCTGCCCGTGATCTGATAATGGACCTGAAGGCTTACGAGCAGCGCAAGGAGTATTTTATGCAACGGGTAAAAACTATGATAGCTTACCTGAATGCAACATCCTGCCGAAGCCGGTTTATCAGCCATTATTTTGGTGACGAAGGAGCAAGAGCATGTGGTATTTGCGATGCCTGCCTTGCCAAAAAAGGCAATGATTTTTCTGCTGAAGAATTCAATGCTATTGCCGCTGCAATCAAGCTGCACCTGGAAAACAAAAGAGTTACGGCCGAACAATTGGTGGCCGATCTTTCTGCAATCAAAAAAGAAAAGACCTGGCAGGTGCTGCGGTTTCTGCAGGCCGAAAAACAAATAGCCGCTGATGGCCAGGGCGTCCTTCAAAATAATTAGCGCCTTAAGCACTTTCTGCTATTGGTTACCTCATTGCGAGGACTGAACTTTGCTCAGGAATTGGAAACCTCGCCTTATGGAATTTTTTTGTGTGATGTCGGTTGATGGTTCATTGGCGTCTTATCTCGTGAGCAAGGAAAGTGATGTGGTGTACAAAGCTGTTCTCCGCACAACCAATGGTAAACGCGATGACCTGCCTCCTGAAATTATACTGGAAAATGCCGGTGGAACCTGGCAAGCTCAACCCTGGCATGAAGAGGTCGTGCAAAGCATTATTCTTGCTATTGAAACCAATGTCCGCTGACGGAGTGAATACCTTTCTGTGATGTTTTCCCTTTACCGATTTACTGATTTTTGCAAGTTTGGAAAGGTTTTTGGGAAGTTGTGGGCAAAACCGATAACGTGAGTGAAAGAAAGATTTTGTTGCTGGATGATAACAAAGACCTGCTTCTGATTGTGCAGATCATTTTAAAAGGCCAGGGATACACCGTGGTGCAGGCTTGTTGTGTAGAAGAAGCCCTTCAAAAGATCAAAGTGCACCAGCCTTCGCTGATAATGATGGATGTTTTTATCAAAGAAGAAGATGGCCGTGAGCTTTGCAGCCGGCTAAAGGCGGATCCCTCTACCAATCAGATCAAAATCATTATGATGTCGGGAATAGAATCGGAAAATGCCAACCTGCAAATGATTGGCGCCGACGATTTTTTATCAAAGCCATTTGATTACAACGACCTGCTGGAGCGGGTCAACCGCCAGATGTTTGGCGTAGAGGCCTGATGACATTGTTTTATTTGACAATTACCGTTTGAATGGGGTTGTAGAACTGCGTTTCGCAGCAAGAGCAGATCGGCACTTGCTTATTGCCCATCGCAAATTGATCCTATGCCTTTGGCAGCAAAAATGAAAAGCGGCTGCCTTTACCCGGTACACTTTCTATCTTCAACCGGCTGTTATTCTTTGCCAGGAATTCACTGCAAAGCAAAAGTCCCAGGCCGGTTCCTGTTTCACTTGCGGTTCCTGATGTTGTGTAGAAGTTTTGACGGTTGATTTTTTCCAATGCCTCTTCGCTGATGCCAACGCCGGTGTCCTGCACATAGAAATTAATCTTTTCATGTGCAGCTTCTTCTATGCCAATGGTGATGCTGCCGCCTTTTGGTGTAAACTTAATAGCGTTTGATACCAGGTTGCGCAATACGGAGTGAATCATGGTTCGGTCGGCAAATGCCAATGCCTCACTTTCTTTCTTTACCTGCAGCGTTATTTCTTTTTCCTGTAACTGTTGGCGCAACAGCTTGGCTATTTCTTCAACCATGGTTCGCATCTGCAGCACTTGCGGCTGAACGGTATCGGCCTGCATTTGCGATTTGGACCATTGCAGCAGGTTTTCCATCAGTCCCGTTGTATAATTGATATCTTTCAATACTTCTGGAATCATGGCCTTGATATCAGCCGCCGGAATATTAAACTGGTGCATGTTCTGAAACAAGGTTCGCAGGGCAAAGATGGGCGCCTTCAGGTCGTGTGAGATGATGGAGAATAAACGGTTTTTGGTGGCATTCAGGCTGGCGAGCTCCTGCTTTTGTTTTTCCAGCACCTGCATGTTTGCTGTGATCTCTTCTTTTTGTTTTTCAATTTCCCTGTTCTTGAAAGAAAGCTTGCGCTGCTTTGCAAGAATGTTGCTCTGGTAAATGGTGTTTTCACGTTTCACCAGCATTAACCCATAAAAGATAAAGGCCAGCGTAACAGCGTTGTTCAGCAGGAACACACCATGATTATCATTCTTTACATCGTAAATAAAACGGTCCAATACGGCTGCCAGAATGAAAAAAGAAATCATGGAAAACCCAATCGAAAGCAGCAGTGTGGTGATATCATTCAGAAAAAATACGGACAGTATCACCAGCAGGATAAAGTACAATTCCAGTCCCGGGTTCATTCCGTTGAGGTAAATGAGACAAATGCAAAACGGGTACAGGAAAAAATAGGTAAGAAGTGCCGCCGCCTGTTTTTGATAACAGTTTAACACCAGTACGGCAATGTTGATCACAGCAGGCAGGCAGGCATAGAGCCATACGGTTTTGGGAATGCTTCCCGGCAAAACCATGGCGAGCATAGGTAACAATAAGCCCACAAATGCCTGGAAAAAGTTAAGAAGGTTAAAGATGCGGAGCTTTCGCTGTTCGTAATCATCCATAGCACGGTTGTGCCCAAGAAACTTCAGTTGCAGGTACATCTTCGCAGAGCGAAGTTTAAGGCTTCCGAATGGTCCGCTAAAAGAGCGATACCTAAGCTTAGGTGTGTTGATAGCTGGTATGCTTTCCATGGATTGGATGTTTGGATGCGGCAAAATAGCATAAGATCGCCAGAAGCGCAACCCTTTTCGCCCAGTCAGCCTTTTCGTGTCCGAATGATTTTGTATATCTTGATTGCACTCATCAAAACAATGATCAATCCAATCAATCCGATCAATCCCCATAACCAACTTAGGCTAGACTTCACCGTTGCCAACATCACAATGGGCACCAGAAACAGTGTGGCCACCTCATTCCAGAGCCTGAGCTTTTGCGATGAATAATGAAAGATACCTGCGGCCTGCTGCCTGTAGATGGCGTGCAGTGAAAAATGATAGGCATAGAGTAGCACCACGAAAACAAGTTTGACAAGCAGCCAACGGCCGTTTTTATCACCAAGAACCTGGTCCCAATTGCCGTTCAGCATAACCCAGGGCCCAAAGATCAGTGTGAGTATAGCCGATGGCCAAGTAATGCCTAACCAAAGCCGTTTGATCATAACCGTAAACTGCCGCTGCAGAATGCCCTTCTCCGGTTCTGTTTTTTCGTTGGCTTCCGTATTGTAAATAAACAGGCGAACGATATAGAACATGCCCGCAAACCAGGTAACGATGAAAATGATATGGAGTGCTTTGAGGTAGGCGTACATGCGGAGAAATTAATAATTAACAATTAAGAGTTAATGCAGCGTCCAACCAAGTATTAATTATTCATTTTTAATTATTAATTCTTCAACACCATTTCCTCATTTCCCTCCACATACTCCTTCACCCATTTCGCTAATGCACTCACCCACAGGGGGTGCACATTCAGGCAGGGAATCATTTCAAAACGTTCGCCGCCGGCATGCAAAAAAGTTTCTTTGCCTTCTTCGGCAATTTCTTCCAGCGTTTCCAGGCAATCACTAACAAAAGCAGGACAGACAACAAGTAGTTTTTTTATGCCTTGCTTTGGCAGTTCTTCAAACTTAGCGGCTGTATAAGGCTGCAGCCAGGGATCGCGACCAAGACGCGATTGAAACGAAAATGTCAGTTTATCCATCGGGATGTTCAGCCGTTCTGCCACTATCCTGGTTGTGACCCAGCACTGGTGGCGATAACAGTATTGATGTGCCGGAGAAGGTACATCGCAGCAATTAGGAACTTTTAAGCAGTGCTGACCCGTAATGTCGCCTTTATAAATATGTCGCTCCGGAACCCCGTGGTAAGAGAACAGGATGTGATCCCAATCTCCTTCCAGGTAAGGCTTTATGCTTTCGCAAAGCGCATGAATATATTCTTCCTTATCGTAGTATGGTTTGACGGTGGTGAGCTTGAAACGATAGCCTCCTTTTTTATGTTGTTCCTTTGCGTATTCCACTGCTGTTTCGTAAGAGCTCATTGCATAGTGCGGGTACATAGGCACTGCAATTACTTCCTCGAGATCAGGGTTCTTTTGTAACAAATCATCGAATGCAGCTTTTGGCGAAGGGTTGCCGTACCGCATGGCAATGGCCACAGGTTCATCCACTTCCTTTTTTAGTGCATCCCGCAATTGCTCGGAAATCACAATCAACGGCGAGCCTTTTTTGGTCCAAATGGATTTATAGGCTTCCGCAGATTTGGGTGCCCTGAACGGAACGATAATGCCTTTTACCAACAGGGCCCGCAACAACCAGGGTTTGTCAATCACCCGCTCGTCCATCAGGAATTCGTTGAGGTATCGTTTTACATCTTTCACTCCCGTAGAATCCGGAGAGCCCAGGTTCATTAATACAATTGCTCGCTTCATATTCGGGGCAAAAGTAAAGCTGGATTTTAAACACGAATTTTTTCACGGGTTCCACGAAGAAGAATGTCCTGTATCCTGTCATTCCTGTAACTCAAACAGGAAACTAAATTCGTGCAATTCGTATCAAAATTCGTGTTTACAACTCATGCGCGGTTTCTGTCAATTGATGTCCATCACACTACAATCTGATGAAAATCAGTTCTTCAAATGACACTCCAATGACAAAGTTTTTAGGCTGCAGGGCATCTCCAATTTACTTTTGCACCATCGCTGTTGTCGATTATAGAATGGAAAATCAGTACTTCAAAAATATTCCCAACTTTTATGTAGCAGGCATCAACTACAAAAAGTCAGATGCATCGGTTCGCGGCCAGTTTGCCATTGGCTCAGAGCAATACAGCGCCGTTTTAGCGCTTGCTTCCCTACAGGGCTTGAACGAGATTTTCATTCTTTCCACCTGTAACCGCACGGAGATCTACGGTTTTGCCCATAACAGCCAGCAACTGGTTGATCTTCTGTGTTCGCAAACAGCCGGAGATGCCGTTACATTCAAAAAAGCCGCATACATTAAAAACGGACTTGAAGCGGTTGAACATGTTTTTAACGTAGGTGCCGGCCTTGATTCGCAAATCCTCGGCGACTACGAAATTGTTGGCCAGTTGAAAACGGCCGTGAAGTTTGCCAAAGAACAGGGTTTTGTTGGCGCCTTTACCGAGCGATTGATCAACTGCGTTTTACAGTCATCAAAAATCATTAAGAACAGTACATCTTTAAGTGGCGGAACGGTTTCGGTTTCCTTTGCCGCTGTGCAATACATCATGAACCGGGTGGTGAATCCTTCCGGTAAAAAAATCCTTTTGCTGGGTGTTGGAAAGATCGGTCGCAATACCTGCAAAAACCTGGTTGATTACCTCGGGACAAAAGATATCACCCTCATCAACCGTTCGCCGGAGAAAGCTGCTGCGCTGGCAGAAGAACTGGGTCTGCGTTGTGCCTCCCTGGATATGCTGGATGAAGAACTGGATGCTGCCGATATTGTGCTGGTAGCTACCAATTCGGCACAGCCGGTGATTTTAAAACATCACCTGGAAGGTAAAGGTGAAAAGGTGATCCTTGACCTTTCCATTCCTTACAACGTTGCCGACGATGCGCAAACTCTTCCCAATGTGCGGATGGTGAACGTGGATATGCTGAGCAAGCTGAAAGATGAAACGCTGAAAATGCGCCAGGCCGAAGTGCCCAAGGCAAAAGGCATCATCTCTGAACTGATGCTGGAATTCCAGGATTGGTGCGAAATGCGCAAGCATGTACCAATGCTGAAACACCTGAAATCGACATTGAAAGCCTTGTATACGCATCCGCATTACGTGCAAACCACAACCTGCCCCAAAAAGATTGACGGCCACATTCAGCGGGTGCTGAATGAAACGGCCGGTAAAGTAAAGGTGCAAAATCAAAGAGGCTGTCAGTACCTTTCTGCACTGAACGAATTTATCAACACTAAAAATTAATGAATCCCTTACGCATAGGAACAAGAGACAGCCAACTGGCTGTGTGGCAGGCTACATTGGTGCAGGGCTTACTCAAAGAAGCGGGTGTGTCTTCCGAGCTGGTATACATGAAAAGCGAAGGCGATATTGATACCGTTACACCCTTATATGCATTGGGCGTGACGGGTGTTTTTACCAAAACACTGGACGCAGCGCTCCTGAATAAGCGCATCGATATTGCGGTGCATTCCATGAAGGATGTGCCCACGCAGCTGGCACAGGGCATTCAGCAGGCTGCCGTGCTAAAAAGAGCTTCCCATAAAGACATTTTTGTTTATAAAAACGGGATCGGTTTTCTGGATGATCCGCAATCGGAAGCGACTATTGCTACCGGTTCTGTTCGTCGCATTGCGCAATGGCTGAACCGTTATCCCAACCATAAAGTGGAGAACCTTCGCGGCAACGTGAACACCCGTTTGCGCAAGGTAGAAGAGAACCACTGGCACGGCGCCATTTTCGCTGCTGCAGGACTGGAGCGCATTCATCTGCGTCCGGAGAAATCCATTGATCTGGACTGGATGCTGCCGGCACCGGCGCAAGGTGCCATTATGGTGGTGTGCCGGGAAGGGGATGATATGGCATTTCAGAGCTGCCAATCGTTCAACGATGATGCTACGGCGCTTTGTGTGAAGATTGAACGCGATTTTTTAAGTGCCCTGATGGGTGGGTGCTCAACGCCAATTTCCGGCCTTGCCGAAGTAAGAGGCAATGAAGTTTACTTCAGGGGAAATATTGTCAGCCCGGATGGAAAACAAAAAGCGGAAGTAGAAAAAACGGTTGCACTGGCAGAAGCGTCAAACCTGGGTGTAAACGCGGCCAATGAAATTTTGCTGAACGGCGGACAGGAACTTGTGAACCGCATTCGCAATAAAGGATTAACCACTGATGGCGACGTATAAGGTTTTAAGTACAAAAAAACTTGCGCCTTCGCTTGTGGAAAAAGCGAATGAGAACGGAATTGAAATCATCGAGCAGGAAGCGATCGCAATAAAACCAATTGTAACAGAAGAAAAGGCTCGGGAGATCATGCCCTGGGTGTTGAGCGAGGACCTGCACTACGCTGTTTTCACAAGTGCAAATGCAGTTTTGGCCGTTCAAAAATACCTGCGCCAGGGTGCTTCCTGGTTGATTCCTAACTGGAAGGTATTTGCAATAGGCGGAAAAACGAAAGAAACGCTATATCCCTATTTCAATCCCGCTAATATTGTGGCTACGGCCGATTATGGAAAAGACCTAGCGCAAAAGATTATTGAAGAAAAAGTAAAAGAAGTGGTGTTTTTCTGCGGCAACAGACGTAGGGATGAATTGCCAAACATCCTGAAAGCTGCGGGCATTACGGTACACGAAATTGTGGTTTATGAAACAACAGAAACCCCGGCAATGCTAACAGAAGATATTGATGGAATCCTGTTTTTTAGCCCCAGCGCTGTGCATAGTTTTTTTTCTGCCAATCAACTAAAGAAGGGAACCGTTTGTTTTGCCATCGGCCAAACCACGGCCGACAGCATCGCAGATTTTACCGATAACCGAATTATCATAAGCGAATCACCCAGTCAGGAAAGTATGCTGGCTTCGGTGAATTTTTATTTTCAAAACATCAATTGTTACGAATGAGTGGCCTCAAAAACGACCTGTTACTACGAGCATTGCGAAAGGAAAAAGTGGAACGTCCACCGGTGTGGATGATGCGCCAGGCGGGAAGGTATCTGCCTGATTACATTAAGCTGCGGGAGAAATATGATTTCTTTACCCGTTGCCAAACACCGGAGCTGGCCACGGAGATTACGCTGCAGCCTGTTGACCAGGTAGGCGTGGATGCTGCTATTATTTTTTCCGATATTCTGGTTATTCCGCAGGCTATGGGTGTGGAGGTGTTGATGGAGGAAGGCAAAGGTCCCTCGCTGCCCAGGACCATCAAAACACAGGCGGACATTGATGCTTTGAATACATCCGACGCCGAACATCATTTGAAATATGTAATGGATGCATTGGCGATGACCAAGCGAGAGTTAAACGGCCGTGTGCCCTTGATTGGTTTTGCCGGTGCGCCGTGGACCATTCTTTGCTACATGGTAGAAGGCAAGGGCAGTAAAACCTGGGACAAGGCTAAACAGTTTGCTTATACACAGCCGCAGTTAGCCCATGCCTTGCTGCAAAAGATCACAGACATTACCATCGACTACCTGAGAGCACAGGTAAAGGCCGGCGCCGATACGGTGCAGGTGTTTGATAGTTGGGCTGGTTCGCTTTCCCCTGAAGATTTCAAGACCTATGCACAGCCGTACCTGCTGCAGATTGCTGATGCTGTTAAAGACAGTGCGCCGGTGATTCTGTTCCCGAAAGGCACCTGGTATGCATTGAAGGATCTAAGCCAGAGTAGCGCTAGCGGGATTGGTATCGACTGGACCATCACCCCACAGTTTGCAAGAGAATTAACATCCAACAACATCACACTACAAGGTAACTTTGACCCCGCAAAACTGCTGGCACCAATCCCGCAGATCAGGCAATGGGTAAAGGAAATGATTGACAATTTTGGCGCACAGCATTACATTGCCAACCTGGGTCATGGCATTACACCGAATGTTCCGGTTGACCATGCCAAGGCCTTTGTGGAAGCGGTGAAGGAATACAAGGCGTAAGTCCTGAATGGGTTTTTGACACCTGTTGCTTCATATCTTACCCAAACATATTCTACTGCTTATGACAGACTGAAAAAAGTAGAGGTTATGAAAAGAGTAGGATTGTTTTTATTCATTTTAGTGATCGGTTATGGTGTAAAGGCGCAGGTACAACCGCTGGACCTGGAACTGGAGAATTTCCCTTATCCTTTTCCGGTGCAATACCTGCCGCTGAATGTGCAGAAGCAGAACCTTCGGATGGCTTATATGGATGTAAAGCCACCCCGTCCAAACGGGAAAACGGTGGTGCTGCTGCACGGGAAAAACTTTTCTGGCGCTTACTGGGACAGCACAGCCACAGTTTTGACGCGGAATGGTTACCGGGTGATCATGCCCGACCAGGTTGGATTTGGCCGCTCATCCAAGCCGGCCCATTTTCAATATTCCTTTCACCTGCTGGCGCAAAACACCAAAACTTTGCTCGATAGTTTAAAGGTCGATAAGGTCAGTGTGTTAGGACATTCAATGGGCGGTATGCTGGCCACCCGGTTTGTGTTGATGTTCCCTGAACGTGTTGAAACGTTCATTCTGGAAAATCCAATTGGGCTGGAAGACTACAAAACACTGGCGCCTTACCAAACAGTAGATGCCATGTTTCAGAACGAGCTGAAACAGGATTACGAAAAGATCAAAGCCTATCAGCTGGAAAGTTATTATGGTGGCCAATGGAAACCACAGTACGATAAGTGGGTAGCCATGCTGGCCGGTTGGACAAAGAACCCGGACTACCCGGTAATTGCCTGGAATGCTGCCCTGACGTCGGAGATGATCTATACCCAGCCGGTAGTATATGAATTTGAGCGGATTACCGTGCCAACGCTGCTGATCATTGGTCAGCGTGACCGCACCGCTATCGGTAAGGCGCTGGTGAGTGAAGAGAAGCGAAAAACAATGGGGCAGTACCCCGAACTCGGAAAGAAAACACAACAACGGATAAAGAATTCAACCTTGGTGGAACTGGACAATGTGGGCCACCTGCCGCACATTGAAAAGTTTGATGCGTTCATCAAACCGCTGCTCCGGTTTCTGCAGAAATAAGCAATACGATGGGTACTTTGATAAAGGAACAATTTGTTGACTACATTCACGATCTGCAAAACCGTATCTGTGCGGCGTTGGAAGAAGCCGATGGCAAGGCAACGTTCATAGAGGATAAGTGGGAGCGACCCGAAGGCGGCGGTGGCAAGACAAGAGTCATTGCCAACGGTGCTGTGTTCGAAAAAGGTGGCGTGAACACATCTGTTGTGTTTGGCGATGTAACGGATGCCATGCGAACGGGTTTAAAAATTAACGGCGCTAAATGGTTTGCCTGCGGACTTTCCCTGGTGATTCATCCCCTGAGCCCTTTTGTACCTACTGTGCATTGCAACTACCGCATGTTTGAATTGTACAATGAAAACGATGAAGTCATCGACCGTTGGTTTGGCGGCGGTACGGATCTAACGCCTTACTACCTGTTTGAAGAAGATGCCCGGCATTTTCATCAAACGTATAAGGATGCCTGCGACCGCTTTGATCCGGGATTTTATGCGAAGTTCAAAGAAGTCTGCGACAATTATTTTGTAAACTTTCACCGCAACAATGAGCGTCGTGGAATCGGCGGTATTTTTTATGACTACCAACGTCCCGATGAAACAAAAGACGTAAACTTTTGGGTGTCGTTTGCAAAGTCTTGCGGCGATGCATTCATTCCAGCTTATGTGCCAATTGTGGAGAAGAGAAAAGGTACCCCTTACACCGATGTCAATAAGCATTGGCAGGAAATCCGCAGAGGAAGATATGTGGAGTTCAACCTCGTTCATGACAGGGGAACCTTGTTTGGACTTAAAACAAACGGCCGCATAGAAAGTATTTTAATGAGTCTTCCGCCCACCGTTCGATTTGAGTACAATTATCAGCCGGTACCCGGGAGTGAAGAAGATAAATTGTTACAGGCATGTCTTCACCCAAAAGATTGGGTGAAAGATGAACCTACTGATGAAGAAAGAGAAGAGTGGGCAAAACGCTCCAATACCTGCTAACAAAACATACTGCCTTATTTTTAAAAGCGAAATTTTAGACGATGTTTTTGCAAAGACGAAACAGAATATTACGAACAACGCCGGCTATCAGAAGTATGGTAGCGGAAACTAGCTTAACACCCAATGATTTTATTGTTCCCCTGTTTATTGATGAAGGTGAGAATGTGAAAACAGAAATCGCCTCGATGCCAAATTATTACCGGAACAGTTTGGATATAACGGTTAAAGAAGTGAAGGAACTATGGAGCATGGGACTTAAAAGCGTTTTGCTTTTTATCAAGTGCAAAGATGAATTAAAGGATAATACCGGTAAAGAAGCATGGAATCCTAACGGCTTAATGCAGCGCAGTATTAAAGCCATCAAAGATGCGGTGCCGGACATGTATGTGATGACCGACGTGGCACTGGATCCGTATTCTTCCTACGGACATGATGGTATTGTGGAGAATGGTGAAATTGTAAACGATCCAACAGTAGAAGCGTTGGTGAAAATGAGTGTTTCGCATGCGCAGGCCGGAGCAGATATGGTAGCTCCGAGTGATATGATGGATGGCCGTATCGGTGCCATTCGTGAAGGCCTGGAAAACAGTGGTTTTACCAAAGTGGGCATCATGGCGTACAGTGCGAAATATGCATCCTGCTTCTACGGGCCGTTCCGCGATGCCCTGGATAGTGCTCCGGGCTTTGGTGATAAAAAAACGTATCAGATGGATTATGCCAACCGCACTGAAGCGGTGAAAGAAGCCCTGATGGATGTGGAAGAAGGTGCTGACATTGTAATGGTAAAACCCGGTCTGCCTTACCTGGATATTGTTCGGGATGTGAAGAACGCTGTGGATGTTCCGGTGAGTGTGTACAACATCAGTGGTGAATATGCCATGATCAAAGCGGCTGCCAAAATGGGTTGGATCAATGAAGACAAAGCCATCCTGGAAACACTGACGTCCATGAAAAGAGCGGGTGCCGATTTGATTGCAACCTATTTTGCAAAAGACGCTGTACGTTTATTAAACCAGTAAAAGACAAAAGGTAGTCGCGTTCAGACATTCCATATCTTGGAGATATGGAATGTTTGGACACACCATGAAACGAATAGAAATGAACATTTCCAAAAGCAAAGAACTTTTTAGCAGAGCACAAGCTAGCATTCCCGGCGGCGTAAATTCTCCCGTAAGAGCCTTTAAAAGTGTAGGCGGCAGTCCCATCTTTTTGCAAAGGGCAAAAGGCGCTTACCTGTATGACGTTGATGGCAACCGGTACATTGATTATATCAATTCCTGGGGACCCATGATCATGGGACATGCCTTCGAACCGGTGGTGGAAGCGATTCAGAAAAAAGCTGTTGACTCCACCTCATTCGGTGCGCCAACGGAACTGGAAGTAGAAATGGCCGAATTGGTAAAAAGCATGGTGCCGAATGTGGATCTTATTCGCATGGTAAGCAGCGGAACGGAAGCTTGTATGAGCGCTATCCGTTTGGCGAGAGGCTATACGGGAAGAAACAAGATCATCAAGTTTGAAGGTTGCTATCACGGCCATGCCGATTCGTTTTTGGTAAAGGCAGGAAGTGGTGTGGCTACGTTCAATATTCAAACCGTTCCGGGTGTGACGGCAGGAGTTTCTGCGGATACGCTTACGGCACCCTACAACGACCTGGAAGCGGTTCAGCAACTGGTAGAGGAGAACAAAGGCCAGATCGCTGCTATCATCATCGAACCCGTAGCCGGTAATATGGGGTGTATCATTCCAAAAGAAGGTTTTCTGCAGGGGCTTCGCAAACTGTGTACGGAAGAAGGCATCGTTTTCATTTTTGATGAAGTGATGACCGGCTTCCGTCTGGCGCAGGGGGGGGCACAAGAACGTTTAGGCATTGATGCCGACCTAGTGACTTACGGGAAAGTGATTGGCGCCGGTATGCCGGTCGGTGCATTTGGCGGCAGGCAGGAAATTATGAATCACATCGCTCCCCTGGGAAATGTATACCAGGCAGGAACATTAAGTGGTAATCCGCTGGCGATGATCGCAGGTTATACGCTGTTGACGCATCTAAAGAACAATCCTTCTGTTTACACCGAACTTGAAGAAAAAGGTGATTATCTGAAAGAAGGATTGGAGCAGGTGTTGAAGGAAAGCGGCATTCCTTACGTCATCAATCACTTGGGTACGATGATATCAATCCATTTCAGTGAGAGGCCCGTGATTGATTTTGCATCAGCGGCATCGGCAAACAATGGCTTGTTCAATCAGTATTTTCACAAGATGCTGGAAAGGGGAGTTTATTTGCCGCCGTCTGCATTTGAGACCTGGTTTTTAAGTCATGCATTGAGCCGCGAAGATTTGGACAAAACAATTGAAGCGACAAGAGAATGCCTGTCTGGCTGGGACGAATAGGTTGAGCAGGATTTTTGAAACTTTTTACAAGAAAGCCGCCTTCAACAAAGCGGCTTTCTTTATTCTAAGTATCCCTAAACATCTCGCTTATCCTGGTTCTGCTTACACAAATAAGTCAGCCGCAATGCCGTCGGCGCGGAGCATGCCTTCATCGGTGAGCTGTGCATGATGATCTGTTACTGTCACCAACCCGCTGCGGATGTATTTGGAGAGATCTTTTTGGAGCCGTTGCTTTTCTTTTTCACCCCAGCCTTCTTTGATTTTATCAAGGTCGATACCTTCCATCGTCCGTAGCGAGATCATGATGGTTTCGTTCAGCTGCTGTTCGGGGGTTAATACTTCCACTTCCCGTTGAGGTGTTCCGTCATTGACTGTTTTTATATACACGTTGTTATTCGGGATATTCCACCTTCTTTCCCAGCCATTGAACGAATGGGCAGAAGGACCAAGCCCTAAGTAGGGAACACCTTTCCAGTACGAAGAGTTATGTTTACTTCTGAAACCCCGTTGGGCAAAGTTGGAGACCTCATAATGTTCGTAACCAGCTTCATTGAGCCGCTGCATCAGGTGCAAAAACTGTCTTGCCTGTTTGTCACTGTCCACATCCACTGTCTTTTTCAGGGCAATGTTTTTCTGCAACGGCGTTTTTTCTTCTACGGTTAAAGCATAGCAGGAGAGATGTTTGATATCAAAATCTAGCGCCGTTCTTATGTTCTGTTCCCACATTTCATCCGTTAGCAGGGGGGAGCCATAAATCAGGTCGATGCTTAGGTTATTGATGCCGGCAGCGTAGCTGTTCTCAATGCAGGTCCTGGCCTGGTCTGCATTGTGGGCCCGGTTCATCCAACGCAGTTCTTCTTCAAAAAACGATTGGATACCGATGCTGAGGCGATTGATGCCGAGGTCTTTCCATGTCTTCACGGCCTCTTTTGTCACATCGTCGGGGTTGGCTTCCAGGGTAATTTCTGCATCGGGTGCAATCGGGTAATGCTTTCTTAAATCAGAAAGCATACATTCCAAATCAGACATGCTCAGCAGGCTGGGCGTGCCGCCGCCAAAGTAGAGGGTGTGCACAGTTTCGCCGCCCAAATACGCTTTTTCGGCTTCGGCCTCTTTTACCAATGCCTTCACCAGGTCATCTTTGTAGCGCAGCGAGGTAGTGAAGTGAAAATTGCAATAGGTGCAGGCCTGTTTGCAAAACGGGATATGCAAATAAATTCCAGCCAACTTCGTTATCCTTTTTATTCGTCTATTTAGTTTGAGAAATTGATGGCTAAGGTAAAGCACAGAATCGGCCTGCTTTGGGTTTTAACACTCCTGTGGTGGAGCGCTGCTGCACAGGTATACCCGGTGCGGTATGCTGCCAGTGCCTCCGATTCGGCGCAACTGGCTGTTCTTTCCCTGCCTTCCTCCTTTCCCAGCCGGTTTGAGGCCAATACTTACCTGGCCGGGCTCTTGCCCCTCCTGCAGAGTAAGGGTTTTGTAACAGCTTCCATCGACAGTTTACAGGTCGATTCCACCCAGGCCTTTGTGGAGCTTTATCTGGGTGAAGCCTACCTGTGGGGAAGGCTTCGTACAGCAAAAAGTGATGCGGCTTTGCTGGAAACCATTCACTTTCCCAACCTGAAGGGGGCAATGGATTTTACCACCATCAACAATTGGCAGCAGCGGATACTGGACTACCTAGAGGAGAATGGTTATCCCTTTGGGAAAACATACCTCGACAGTATTGACATTGGGCAGGATGGTGTGGCGGCCCTGCTGAAAATTGAACGGGGACCTCTTTATAAAATTGACAGCATCCAGGTGATTGGTGATGCGAAGGTGAACAAAACCTTCCTGCAGCAGTACCTGCAAATTCCCGCCGGAACACTTTATCGCAAAAGCCAGCTGGAAGGCATCCGAACCAAACTGGCTGCGCTTTCCTATGTAGAAGAAGAAAAGCCGGCCGATCTCACTATGATGGCCACAGGGTCTGTCCTGAATCTTTATCTGAAAGCAAAACGCAGTAGCCAGATCAATGCACTGGTTGGATTTCTGCCCAATGCTGACCCCTTGGGTATCAATCGCAAATTGTTATTGACGGTTGATGCCAATGTGCTGCTTCGTAATGCGTTAGGTGCCGGTGAAACCATTGGACTGATGTGGCAGCAACTGCAACGGAGCTCACCACGACTGAACCTTCTTTACGAACAGCCTTACCTTTTCCGTTCACCGTTTGGTGCCCGGTTTTCACTGGACATGTATAAGCTCGACAGTCTTTTCCTGAACATCAACATGACCTTTGGCATTAACTATGGACTGGGCGATAAACGCACGGCTTCCGTTTTTTTGCAGCGCCGCTCCACCATCGTTAGCGGCATCAATGCTGCCAGCATTATACAGTCCAAGCAATTGCCGCAGGAGGCAGATGTCAGTTCGCTAAACTTGGGTGTGGGTTATGATTACAACAACACGGATTACCGGTTCAACCCAAGAAGGGGAGTGCAGTTTGGCCTGACAGCCACAGCCGGCACTAAAAAGCTGAAAAAAAATAACCTGATCCTTGAGCTGAAAGATCCTTCCAACCCTGATTTTGATTTTGAACGCTTGTACGATACGGTAAAACAGTCCAGCTATCAATTCCGGCTGAATGCAACTGGTGCTAAATTTTTCCAGCTGGGAAAACAAACTACCTTGAAACTTGGTGCCAATGCCGGCGTATTTCAAAGCCCGGTTATTTTTCGGAATGAGATGTTTCAGATTGGCGGCAACAAACTATTGCGGGGGTTTAACGAAGAAAGTCAGTTTGTATCGCAATACGCTGTTGGTACTGCAGAGTTCCGGTTGCTGACGGGACTTAACTCCAACTTCTTTGGTTTTGTTGATGGTGGCTGGGGCAAGTACCCGTTCGAAACTGTAAAATCACATACGTATATCAGCGCCGGTGCGGGGCTTTCGTTTCAGCCCAAAGCCGGTTTGATCAACGTAACCTGGGCGGTGGGAAGTCGGGATGACACTGATTTTAATCTTCGCCAGTCAAAAATTCATATTGGTTTTGTGTCTTTTTTCTAATGCTATTGTGGAGCGACTATTTTTGCGGCTCGTGAGGATTTTTCTGTTTATAACAATTTTGTTATGTAGTATCTGTGCCCAGGCGCAAATGCCGGCCGACAGCTTGCGCCGGGATTCGCTGGAGGCGGCCCGTATTGCCGACTCTCTGCGCCGGCAGGAAGCACTTTCAGATTCCCTGGCTGCTGTGCCGCCACCCATACGCGATACGATTCGTCCCCGGCTGCAGTTCCCCTTTGCCTCCGATTCGTTCCGCTACCGAGACCGGCTTTTTTTTAGGTTCACCAATCCGGTGCGTTACAGCGTTTCCGAACGCGAATGGGAGGGAAAGGAAGTGTTGTTTTATACGGTGGTTGGATTGCTGCTCCTGTTTGCTATCATTAAAAACAGTTTTCGCCGGTATCTCTCCGACCTTTTTGGATCTTATTTCCGCACCACCATGCGGCAGCGGCAGGTAAAGGAGCAGCTTCAACAAAACCCACTGCCTTCCCTGCTCTTTAATATTTTTTTCGTGTTGAGCGGGGCTGTCTTTGTCAGTTTGATCTTTTATCATTTCGGCATTGCTACCGATGACCTGCCTTTTTGGATGCTTGCACTTTACAGTGCGTTGGCACTAGCCGTGATTTATGCCGGGAAGTTTGTGCTGCTGAAATTTTTTGGCTGGGTATTTCGCCTGACAGAGGCCACCGACACATATATCTTCGTCATCTTTTCTACCAACAAAGTGCTGGGCGTCTTGCTGTTACCGTTCACCATCCTGCTGGCATTCAGTTACGGCCCGGTACATACGGCCTCCGTCACTTTGAGTTTAATTCTGGTGGCAGCCCTTTTCGCCTATCGCTTTTTTCTCTCCTACATTTCCATCAACCGCATGGTCCGTATAAACTTTTTTCACTTTCTGCTCTATCTCGCAGCATTCGAGATTCTGCCACTGCTGCTGATTAACAAACTGTTGTTCCTGTTTCTGAGGGAAATATATTAATTTTGCTCAACGTTAGCCGAACCGCACTATGGTAAAACACACAGGGGTTAAGGCCACCAAAGAGGCCACGCACACAAAAAAAGTACTGATTACCCAACCCAGACCAGAAAGTGATAAGTCGCCTTATTTCGATCTGGAACGCAAATACGGTGTAGAGTTGGAGTTTCAGCCTTTCATCCGCCTGGAGGCAATTCCTGCCAAAGAGTTTCGCAAACAAAAGATTGACATTGCTGCTCATTCAGCGGTCATTTTGACCAGCCGGAACGCCATTGATCATTTTTTCAGGGTTTGTGAGGAAATGAAAGTTTCCGTTTCCCAGGATACGAAGTATTTCTGCATAACAGAAGCAGTAGCCCTCTACCTGCAGAAGTTTATACTCTACCGTAAGCGCAAGGTTTTTTACGGGGCCGATGGCAGCAACAAGAGCCTGTTCGATGTCATCAACAAGCATAAGAGTAACGAACGGTTTCTTTATGTCTGCTCCGAAAACCAGCAAGACAGCGAGATTACCGGTTGGCTGAAAACCAACAGTTGTGACTTTTCCCTTGCGTTTATGTACCGCACCGTTAGCAATGATGTCAAAGAGATTCTTACAAAAACTGAATTTGACGTGATCTGCTTTTTTACACCCAGCGGTGTGAAAAGCCTTTTTGATAATGTGCCTAAGTTCAAGCAGAACGGTACTGTTATTGGTGCCTTTGGCAACAATACCTCCAAAGCCGTGGAAGAAGCAGGACTGCAACTGGAGATCAAAGCTCCCCAGCCGCAGGCGCCATCCATGGTAGCGGCCCTGGAAAAGTACCTTGCTGCCCATGTGCCGAAAAAATAAATTGCTTGTCTTGAAAGAATTGTCCCGCCCCCGGCGGGATTTTTTACGGAACCGGTTTTTTAGCCTGGAAAGAAGGATGGATAAATACCCTTTTTTTGCCGGGCGGCAGCGTAAAAGCCACAATTTTTACTGTCGGAATTACGTGTATGAAAGACCGGTAATCACGCTTTTAATCGCCTGTAAGCCACTATCTTTCAAATTCTTTATACTTTGTACAATATTCAACACTTTCGTCCGTTTCTGTTTTTACGTCAAGACAACATCATTGACTATTGGAAATGAGAAAAAAACTATTTAACCTTGCCTCATCCTTTAAAGCAAAAAATTATTTTTGCCGTATACCCCAGTCTATGATTATGAAAAACCATTACTACACCCTGATTGCTCTCTCAGCACTTTCATTGGCTAGCTGTGGAATTCTTGGGAAAAAAGACAGAGGCGGTGCCTTACCCAATGATGGTCAGGTGCATGGTATTGCACCCGGTACCCGCTACATTCTGCCAAAACCTCCGGGAATGGTGTACATTCCGCAGGGAACCTTTCACATGGGGCCCAGCGACGAAGACCCTGCTTATGCCTTCAGTGCCCGCAACCGTTCCGTATCGATCAGCGGCTTTTGGATGGATGCTACAGAAATCACCAACAATGAGTACCGCCAGTTTGTGTATTGGGTTCGCGACTCTGTTGCTGCCAAAAAATTAGGCGCCCCGTATGTAAAACAGGCTTCTGATGGCTCTGAAGTGGTTGATTTTGCCAAAATGCGTACTGTAAAGTGGAACGACCCGAAAGTAGTTGAGCAATTGAATGACATGATCCTTCCGGAGCCGGATCGCCTCCGTGGCCGCAAAGAGCTGGATCCTTCGAAAATTGTCTACCAGGTAGAACGCTTTGACCTGAAAGAAGCTGCCCGCAGAGAAAATGCCGGCAAGCCCCGCTCTCAGTTCATTGAGCGCTTCCCGGTATCGGTTTACCCCGATACGCTGGTATGGATGCGGGATTTCTCGTATTCCTATAACGAGCCGATGACAAAACGCTATTTTTCTCACCCCGCTTTTGGAAATTATCCTGTAGTGGGTGTGAACTGGAAGATGGCTGAAGCTTTCTGTAACTGGCGTACCCTTTACCTGAACAACTTCCTGGAATCAAAGAACCGTGTACAGGAGTCTGACTTCCGCCTGCCGACAGAGGCGCAGTGGGAGTATGCAGCCCGTGGTGGTCGTTCCCAGTCGATGTTCCCTTGGGGTAACTATTACCTGCGCAATAAAAAAGGCTGTCTGCTGGCCAACTTTAAGCCCGGCCGTGGAAACTATCCCGAAGATGGTGGTTTCTATACCGTTCGTGCCGATGCTTACTGGCCTAACGACTATGGCTTATATAATATGTCCGGAAACGTAGCGGAGTGGACCTCTTCTATTTATTATGAAGGTTCGTACACATTCCAGCACGACATGAACCCGGATGTACGCTTTAACGCCAAGGACAGCGATCCTCCCAAAATGAAACGCAAAGTATTGCGCGGCGGAAGCTGGAAAGACGTAGGTTATTACCTGCAGACCGGAACCCGTACTTACGAGTACCAGGATTCTACCAAATCCTATATCGGTTTCCGTACAGTAATTGACTTGCCGGCTTCAGCAACTGGTCGTCGTTAATCATCGTATTAATAAGTAACATCTATAAAAAGAGGTTGTACGCAACCTCCTTTGTTTCTATTCAATTCAGAAGTTTTAAAATCTAAATATCAACCATTAAAAACAACAACAATTATGGCAGCTGCTATTCCTCCCAAAATCAGTAAATACGTTGACGTAGCCGTTTCATTTGGTGCCGCCCTTGTAATCTGGGGTGCCCTTCGTAAAATCACCCACGCTCCTGATGCCGAAACATGGCTCTGGATCGGGTTAACCACCGAAGCAGCCATCTTTGCTCTTTACGGTGTGTTATACCTCATTTTCCCGGCTGTAAAAGACAATGCTGCCAGAGAAGAAACTGTGGTAGAAGCTATCACGCCACAGGGCAGGGTACTGGGTCAAATGGACAAAGCGCTTATGGAAGCAGACATTACCCCAGCCAACCTGAACCGCCTGAGCGAAGGTTTCAAAAAGCTGAACACAACGATCTCTAACATGAATGACATTACCGATGTAGTAGCTGCTACCGGTGATTATACCAAAAAGACCAGGGAAGTGACCACTGCATTGACACAGGTGAAAGATGCCTATGTAAATGCTGCCAACTCGGTAGGTGCTTTCAATGCCGCATCTGACAGTGCCCGTGTTTTCCACGACCAGATCCAGGTGCTAACAAAGAACCTTTCTTCGTTGAACACTATCTATGAACTGGAACTGCAGGAAAGCAACAACCACCTGAAAGCGATGAACGGTTTCTATGGTAAGCTTGCCGAAACAGCGCAGATCATGACCAACAGTGCCGACGATGCGAAAAAAGTTCAGGATCAAATTGGCTCTTTGGCAAACAACCTTGGACGCCTGAATGGCATCTATGGTAATATGCTGACTGCCATGCAGGGTCGTTAAGCACCGGCTACACCTATGAAAAACAGATTCATTCAACTATTACAAATCGAAAATCCAAAATAAGTTATGGCACTCCCCAAAGAGCCGCGGCAGAAGATGATCAACCTGATGTACCTGGTGCTGACAGCCCTGTTAGCCCTGAACGTCTCGGCTGAGATTCTGAATGCGTTTAAAACCGTGGACAATAGCCTGGATAAAACTAACAGCACCGTTAACATCTCAACGGAAAATATCATGGAATCATTCCGGAACAAACTGGCTGATCCCACGAGTAAGGTAAAAGCAGAAACGTGGTACCCCAAAGCGCAGCAGGCACAGCAATTAACCTCTGCAATGTACAATTACATTGAAGGTCTGCGCAATGATATCCTGAAAGCTGCTGATTTTGATCCGGCAAGAAAGAAAGATTCAACGTTCAAAGAAGATAACCAGGACATCGCTACACGCATCATGGTAAAAGAAGGCAAGGGTAAAGAACTGCAGCAAAAACTGGCAGCTTACCGTGCCGCTATGATCAACCTGGTGCATCCGGACCGCAAAGCTGAATTTGAAAGAAGCCTGCAGGTAGATCCTACATTACCGAGAGGATTAAAAGGTGGCAACAAAACCTTCGAAGATGCTTATTTTCATATGGTTCCTACTGTTGCTGCATTAACTATTCTGCGCAAGTTTGAGAACGATGTAAAAACAACAGAGAACCGCGTGGTTACACACCTGCACGAGCAGGTAGGTAAAGTAGAGGTGATCTTCGATGCGTTTGAAGCTATTGTAGGTCAGAACTCCAAATACCTAATGCCGGGCCAGGAACTGGAGATCACGGCTGGTTTGGGAGCCTTTTCCAAATCAAAACTTCCCGATATTTCTATTGGCGGATCAAGAGTTTCCCTGAATGAAAAAGGCATGGCTGTTTACAAAACAGCGGCCGGTACTATCGGCAATCACAGTATTCCTGTAACCGTAGCCTTTACTGACCAGGATGGCAAACCTCAAACAAGAACGTTTAATGTAGAGTATACTGTTGGTCAGTCTAATGCATCAATTGCCCTGGATAAGATGAACGTGCTTTACATTGGCGTTGACAACCCGGTTTCTATTGCAGCTTCCGGTGGTGGTGATGACAAAGTGCAGGTTTCCATGACAGGTGGTGGTGGTACCATCAGCAAGATTGGTGCGGGTAAATACAATGTTCGTGTAAATACGCCAACCGAAGATGCAGTTATCACTGTGAGTGTAGATGGTAAAGTGGCCGGTTCTTCCCGGTTCCGTGTACGCTCCATTCCTGCGCCAACGGGTACTGTGGGTGGTTTTCCTTCGGGTGAAACCATCAATGCAGGAGCATTCAAAGCACAATCTGGTGTAGGTGCTTACATTAAAGATTTCCCCTTCGATATTCAATATGATGTTGTGAGCTATAGCATCAGCATTGATAATGATGAAGGTGATATTGAAACGGCTGATGTACAGGGTGTTTATTTTACCCCTCGTGCCAAGCAAGTGATTAACGCTAATGCAAAGCCTGGCCGTACTGTTACCATCGACGGCTTGCGTGCCAAAGGACCAGATGGCAGGGTATTCAAAATTGGTTCATTGGTTTATTACCTTAAATAATAGAGACGTATGAAACACCTGATCATAAAATGCTGTGTTTTTTCGCTGCTACTCGTATTGGTAGCCCAATCGGCTGATGCGCAACGCACCGGCAGAAGACGCGGGCAACCGGCCGCGCAACCTGCAGGAGAGGAAACACAACAACAGAACAACAACACCAGTGCGCCTTCTGGTTACAACCCCTACGGTAACATTCCTATCCGGGTGGATACCGGTTCAGGCCCGAATGTGATTATGAAATCGTTGCGCAATGACGGTATTGTTGATAAAAGCTTTGTAAATGAGCGTACACCGCTTCCTTACGAGCACCTGCGCTGGGATGATGCCTTGTTTATGGAAAAAGTTTGGCGTGAGCTGGACCTCCGTGAGAAGATGAATCAAACATTCCGTTATGAAGCAGAAGACGACAACGGCAGCCAGATGTTTATGAACATCTTGCTGGATGCCCTGAAAAAAGATTCGGTAGTAGCCTTTGCCGATGAGCGTTTCACCACGCCGTTAACGTTGGCTGATATTGAATCTAAAACAGTTGGCGGTCCTGCAGATACAACACCGGTAGTGGATCCTACAAACCCGAACCGAATTGTTGAGTATGTGGTAACCAAAGAAACGTTCAATCCAAAGCTGGTGACCAAACTGCGGATGAAAGAAGAGTGGGTATTTGACCGCGAATCAAGCCGCATGATCAGCCGGATTATTGGCATTGCGCCGGTGATTGAAAGGGCAAGACCTGGTTCGAAAGTACCGGCTACGGAAGTGCTGTTCTGGGTTTATTATCCTGATTTACGCAAAACACTGGCCCGTTATGAGGTTTATAATCCAAAGAACATGGGCTATGGCCGTATGACATGGGAAGAATTGTTCGAAGCAAGAATGTTCTCTTCGTACATCACCAAGTCTACACTGGATAACCCGGGTAATAAAACCATCCGCCAGATGATCAAAGATCCGATCCTTGCCTTGCTGGAAGGTGAGAATATCAAGGAGCGCATCTTTAACTATGAGCAGGACCTCTGGTCATACTAAGTACAATTAATTGCACCTGATGATAAAAATCCTGTCTGTAAAGGCAGGATTTTTTGTTTATATCTTTCTAAAAAGATGGCATCGTCACAAACGCAGAAATAAGTGAAGTCAACAATGCTGGTCAATAATTTAAAGATGAGCGCAATGATCACAAAAGCTCTTGCAATTTTTTTCTCTAAGTAAAATGAATACTGTCAAGGGTTTCAGTACATGCTGCAGAAAAAATGTGGAAAGTACGTATAGGAATTGTGGCTGAACGTTGTATTTTTACCTCGGTTTTTCATAGGATATTGGATTTTAAAACGGGGCAGGATTTCTATCCAGCCCTTTTTTATTTCATCAGAAAAAAGTTCACTGATCCTACGAATTTCTTTTCATACTTCTACATTCCTTATTACTTATTCAACTCTGTTCTGCTGTTCCCTCAGGGTTCTCGAAATGGCTTTTAATGATTCTTGCTTTTGAAACACCCACTACACGGGCCAGTTCCGACTCGGGCTGTTGTTTAATGTTGTTGATTGAGCGAAAGGTTTTCAGCAACAAATTGGCGGTGGTGTTACCTATTCCCTTGATGTCTTCCAGGCCGTTTTTGAAGGTGCCCTTGCTCCTTTTTTCGCGGTGAAAATTCAGTCCATAACGGTGCACTTCATCCCGAATGCGGCGAATCAGTTTATGGCTTTCGCTATCATAAGGAAGCTTGAGTGATTCCTTATCACCAACAAAGAAAATTTCCTCTTCATTTTTGGCCAATCCTATCATAGTCATTTGTCCTTGAAGGCCCAGTTCTTCAATCGCTTCATACGCGGCGCTTAACTGGCCTTTTCCGCCGTCGATGATCACCAGTTGAGGAAAAGGGATGCCTTCGGTCTTCAGGCGTTTATAGCGCCTGTAAACGGCTTCACGCATGGTGGCAAAATCGTTGATGCCTTCTACGGTCTTTACATTGAACAGGCGGTAATCTTTTTTGCTGGGTTCTCCGTCCTTAAAACAAACCATGGCCGAAACAGGATAGCTTCCGTGCAGGTTTGAGTTGTCGAAGCATTCAATGTGCTGCGGAACAGCGGATAATTGCAGGTCTTGCTGGATCTGCAGCAGCACTGCCGATTTATCCATTTTCATGGCTTTCAGCCGTTCTTTACTCTTGACAGCATCAATAAAATACTGCGCATTTTTTTGGGAAAGCTCAAGCAGTTTCTTTTTATCTCCGGCCTTTGGAACGGTAAGCACAATTCCCGGTTCCTCGTATTCAAGCTCAAACGGAACAACAATTTCAACAGCATCGCTGTTGAACGTAGTGCGCAATTGCCCGATGGCTGCCGCCAGTGTTTCTTCAATACTTTCATCCAGGTGCGTTTCCACCCGGATGGTTTTGGTTTGAATAATAGCGCCGTTGTTCACCATCAGGTAATTGACATAGGCAATTTCGGTGTCTTTGACAATATTGAATACATCTACGTCTTTTACGGTGGTATTTACCACGATGGAACGTGACTGGTAATTCTCCAGGTAGGTAATCTTTTTGCGGACAGCTTCGGCCTTTTCAAACTCCAGCGCCTCCGCATGGCCTTTCATTTCGCGTTTGAAATGCTGGATGACTTCGCCAAGATTTCCTTTCAGAATGTTCTTGATCTGGCGGATGTTCTCGTTGTAATCCTCTTCCGATTGATTTGCCTCGCAGGGACCTTTACAATTGCCCAGGTGAAACTCCAGACATACTTTAAACTTGCCTTTTTCAATGTTCCGCGGTGTCAGGTTCAAGGGGCAGGTACGCAGCGGAATGGTTTGCTTAATGAAATCCAGCAGTTCCCGCACTTTTCCCACCGAAGTGTAAGGTCCGAAATATTGGGAACCATCTTCAATCTTTTGCCGGGTTAGAAACACTCTTGGAAAGCGTTCATTCTTGATGACGATGTAAGGATAGGTCTTATCGTCTTTCAGGTTGATGTTGAACAGGGGCTGGTACTGCTTGATCAGCGAATTTTCCAGCAGGAAAGCATCCTGCTCGGTATGCACAATAGTGAATTCAATCCGGCGGATGCGCCGTACCAACTCATGCGTTTTATAGCTGTTGATGGATTTATTAAAATAAGAGCTGACCCGCTTACGGATATTTTTAGCCTTGCCTACATACAGCAGGTCGCCTTCTTCGTTGTAGTATTTATAAATGCCGGGCTCCTGTGGTAAGGTGCCTGCGATTTCCTGAAATTCTTTCTGCGTCATATCATTGCCTCTGCTACAGGTTCTGGCCTTCAAAACCATTCCAAACTACCTGCAGCTTTTTTGTTTGTTGTGTTCCGCCGGCTTCGCTTACGGTGGTTATCTGGAAGTTTTTCCCTGCTTCCCAAAGCATGTTTTTGCGCACCAGCGTATCACCATTATTTTGCCAAAGCTCTACAAAAATAGACTGAATGTCGTTCTTTCCCTGCGCATTCGGGGCGGGGTCCAGCACAACATCCTCCCGTTTTACAGGGTGATCTTCATTGGTGGTAAACATAAATACAAACGCATTCAGCATATCATCGTATTCGTGGGTGATCTGGTAGTCGTTTCTCAACTCATCAGAACTGATGTCGGGCAGGGTGGCAAAATCCCGTGCATAACGTTTCACATCCGAATTGCGGATAGGAACTGTGTCATTGATGCCATTGACGGTTTCAATTTTATAAAATGTAGCCAGCGAAGTGTCGAGCTTTGCCAGTTCACCTTTGATATAATCCGTTACGGGAAAAAACTGCTCAGCGGGAATTTCGGCTTTGTTCTTTTTTGCTTTACAGCCAGCAAGGATTATTAGACAAACGAAAAATGCCAGGAGTCGGGTCATGGTGGTAAAATTAGCGAAGAGTCTGAAACGAAAAATTCCCGCACCTATACCAGGCTACGGGAATCGTAAGCAATTAGTAAGATTTATTTGTTGACGGAAATGCCAATCTTCAGACCAAAGTCAAACAGATTTTCCTTAACCGGGTAGTTGGAAATAAAACTTGACAATAGCTGGTAGCGAACCTGCGGACCCACCTGCCAGGTTGTTTTGCCGGTATTGTAAAGAACAAATGTTTCAAAAGAGGTATTCACGTTCCAGCGGCGCAACATCCAGGGTACCTGTGTATAGCGTTTGTAGTCGGTCGTGATCATATAAGTCCGGTCGCCCAGCACGTAAGTAGGTTGCACCGAACCGGCAATGCCAAACTGCATTTTATCATTGCCTTTCAATGATACTTCAACGCCTACTGGAGCTGAAGCCTGGAAGGAGAAATTCTGCAGCCAGCTTCCCCGGTTATTGCGGTTAACATCTACATTGCTATAGCTGCTTGTGGTGCGTACAGAATCTACCTGTGCGGTGCGGCGATTGTTCAAAGCAATGGTGGCCACTGCATAAGGTGCCTGAAAGGCTTTAATGTCGTAACGGTTTACATTGAACTGCAGACCGGCCCGAATCCGGACCTTTTCTGAAACGGAGTATTTTTCAGTAACACCCAGTTCAAAGCCAAGGTCTGGCTTGTGGGTCACCATATTGTTTACACTGCTGTACAGGGCGGCATAATTGATTGAAGAAGGTTGCTGTGCATTGCGCAGGTACGATTTGTTTTCTGTGAGTTTGCGATAGCTGATGGTTGGTGCAAAATGAAACTGGGTTTGAAAGCGTTTGCGTTTTGCATTGGTAGACTTGTAGGCGTTGAACGTGCTTTCGATGGTCCAGGGAGCACTATTGGTTTGTGAAAGGAAAGCCGGTTTCAGCAGCTCAGGTCCTGCCGCTTCTTCCTCCTTTGCTTCGGGATATGAATCCACAATAGTGGCCTCAAAGTCATTATCAGCCAACAACTCTGCAGATCCGGGATTAGCTTCCGGTTCTGCCGTTAGTGCGGTAACAATATTTTCATCGTTATCACCAGTGGATGCCTGAGAGGGAGTAGTTGTTCTATTGATGTTCTTGTTAATTCCAGTGGGAGCAGCTATCGTAACTGCTTTTGCGGAAGATGTTGTTTGGGAACGGGCTTGTTCAGCGGGTGCCGGAACATCGGTTACCCTTACCTGTTTAGCAGTGTTGGAAATGGTTAAATACGCCAGTAAGGAGGTGAACATCAAAAAAGCACTTAAACCTGCACCAAATCTCTTCCGGCTCTTTTTAAGCTCACCCGTAATGTTTTCCCATATTTTCTCCGGTGCCTTCATCCGGAGGTTATCGGCATTGCGTTTTAGAAATTCTTCAAAGTTTTCATGTTTGAATTCACTCTTCATAATCAGTCAAGCTTTGTGGGTATGGTTAGCGGCCACCCGCAGCAGCATATAGTGGCTCCTTTGGTTTATAGATGATGTTTTTCTTCAGCAAAATATCTTCCAGCATGGTTCGGGCACGGGTATACTGGCTACGGCTGGTGCTTTCTTCCACATCCAGCATATCTGAAATTTCCTTGTGCGAAAATCCTTCAATGGCATAAAGGTTCAGCACTGTGCGGTAGCCAAGCGGCAACATGCGTATGCATTCTACCACTTCTTTTGCCTGCATAATAGAAGGAATGGATTCTTCCCGCACCTGCAGGGCACCTGCATGAATCAGGTCAACGCTCTCGTTGAACCGTTTGTTCTTCTTCAGAATATTGATACAGGTATGAATCATAATGCGGCGGATCCATCCTTCCAGAGCGCCACGGTTCTCAAACTTGTGGATCTGCGAAAACACCTTTATGAAACCTTCCTGTAACATATCTTCTGCGTCTTCCCGGTTATGGGCATAGCGGTAACACACGGCAAACATTTTATGGCTATAACGTTCATACAATGTTCGCTGGGCGGCTGCCTGATTTTGAATGCAACCTTTTAATAGGGCTTCCTCAGTCATAGAAATACTTTGGCTGCATGTAAGTTAGACAATTTTTTTGGTCGAATGCTGCACCCGCTGCAAAAAAGAAAGGCGGGAATGACCCGCCTTTCTCCGCTTACCTGTTCCGCTTCTGTGCCCGGATGCGTTTGGGACCATACCAAAGCCACATGCCGGAAAGCACCAGCAAAAGCAAACTCAATCCCATTATCACTGTGTACGTGACCTTGATCTGCTCATTGGTGGTGCCCAGCCAATCGTCAAGGAGCGAACCATCATGCAGGTCTTCAATAAAGTCGCTGCTCCGCTTTTCTACGGATAAAAGTCTGCCGCTGGTACAGTCCAGTTGCAGGCCGTAATAATGCTCTTTGTAAATGAACTTGGCGATGCCTTTGCCGGGCCGGATATCAATCCGGTCGAGCTCTTGCGATAGGTTTTTATCTACGGAATCGGCCAGGTATTGCGCCGCTTTTTGCTCCAGCTGTGCCATCGGCATCCACGTTGCAGCATCGCCGGAAAGGCCCTTTTGCGTTGGTGCCAGCAGGCCTGTTTGCTTTTTTATACCCAGCAGCAAACCCGTAAGGGCAATGAGGGTGAAAAATACAAACAGGACCACGGCCAGTTTACGGTGTATCCACCGGTAGATCCGGATCCACTTTGCCTGTTGTTTGATCTCTGCCATACTATGAAATGAGCGTTGCTTAAAATGAAGTTTTCAGTGAAACAATCAAATTGCTGCCTGCGGCTACAATGCCGGATGAGTAGGGACGGTAACGTTGGTCCGTTATGTTTTCCCAACCCGCTGCAACAAACAGGCTTTTAAAAATCTGGTACGAAAGCTTTGCATTCAGTGTATACCATGCCGGGGAGAAAGGGCGGCCCTGGTCATCCTTTGCATAGATATCTGGCTTTGCCTTTTCGGTTGGCGCCAGGTTCTCATACGTTACCTCGCTGTTGTAAAACGAATACAGCTCTGCATGCAGCTTGTTCTTACGGTAATGCAAATGAGTGCTTCCGTAAAAAGGAGGCGCATGCCGCAACGGTACCTGTTCATTCTTAGCATCATCGGTTTCCTCTCCCCAGATCCAGTTGGCGTGGGTTTGCAGGTACAGGTTGTTGCTGAGATGAAAACGGAGCGAACCCTGTATACCCCACACCGTTGCTTTGGCTACATTCTGCAGCGCTTCCACGCGGCTCCGTACACCAGAGAATTCTATACTATCTGCTCCATTGAACAGAAATGGGCGCCTGACAACAGCATCTGTCAGAATGGTGTGAAACACATTTGCCTCCAGCCGCAATTTGTGGAGAACATCCTTTACAATGCCGGCTTCAAAATTCACGGCATATTCCGGTTGCAGCCCAGGGTTGGGAACCGTAATATTGCCTTGGGTGCTTTCAAACAGCTTCCCGATATCATCTACATTGGGCATTCGATAACCGGTGGAGAAATTACCATTGATCTGCCAAGTTTTATCCGGACGATACGTAATACCCAAACTACCCGTTACGGCACCATCGCTGAGGGCTGTTTTTTTGTAAGGAAAAGGAATAAAGGTTGTGTCGAATCTTGCGTTCAGCGTATTGAAACTATACCGCAGGCCGCCCGTCAATGTTGTATAGGATGACAGGTTGTATTTGTAACTTCCATAAATGCCCGTGGTAGACCAGGTGCTGCCATTGGGGTAGCGGGTGGCAAAGGCAGCAGAAACACCATTGGCAATGTTGGTCTGATAGCCAAAAGAGCCTACTTTGTTAAACACGGTTTCCAAACCATAAAAAATCTGGCTTCTGCCAAACTGTTTGGTGGCGTCTACATTCAAACTGTATGCATCCACTTCTTCGGACTGGCTGGTACGTGTGTTGCTCCCACGGGCCCGATCAATGCGACTTTCTTCATTGTTCTGGTAGGCAGCTACAATGCTGATGTTGTCAGCAAAAACGCTTTTCTGTGTCAGCAATGCACTGAATGTATGCATACGCCACAGCATTGGGCCGTACTTCCATTCTGCAAATCGTAAGGCACCGTTCCGGTACTGGATCAGGCGGTCGTAGCGGGGCGCATCGCCGGTACCGGCGTAGGTAAAAGCGTACTGCAGTTCTAGGGCATCCTTTGCCTTAAAGCGAATCTTACCCAGGAAATTATCCTGCGTATAACCGCTGAAGCGCTGCACATTGGGGTTTTGGTTTTGGATGATTACATCCTGCCCGGCCACCCGTTCCACGTACTCCGGCCTCATATAATTCTCCGTTCTTCCATTCCTTCCCATGCGCAGGTCGTCATAATCGCTCCGTGTATATGCGGCAAGGAAGAATAGCCGTTCGCTGCCGGCCGTTACATCGGCATGCGCCGTTTTTTCGTTGTTGCCGGTGGCATATCGGACAAAAGCCGTTCCTTTCGCCAACCGTTTGGAATCATTGGCAAATTGTGGCTGCAGGGTGCGAAAGCTCATGACGCCACCAATGGCATCGCTGCCATAGATCAGGGAGCCGGGACCAAAAATAATCTCGGTATTCTGCACGGTCAGCGGGTCGATGCTGATCACGTTTTGCAGGTTGCCGCTACGGTAGATAGCGTTGTTCATGCGCACGCCATCCACCACCAGCAAAACACGGTTGGTGGCAAAGCCCCGGATCATGGGACTGCCACCGCCCAACTGGCTTTTTTGCACAAACACGGTACCGGTTTGTGCCAGCATATCGGCAGCCGTTTGCGGGTTGTAATGATAAATCTGTTGCGGTATGACGCGGGTAATTTTGTTGGGTACTTCGTTCCGTGACTGTTGCCATTTGTTGACGGAAAGGGTAATAGTTTCCAGTTGCCGCTCAGACAGTGTATCCTGTCCGGCGGACATAAGTGTACAGCCGAGCACAAAGCCCAGGCTTACCAGTCTTTTCATGTAAACTGTTGTTTTCGTAAAAAATGTTGCGGATCAGAAAAGAGGGAGCTTTCGTGGCGGGGGACCTAAAACCAAATGAGCGGGGGAGAGAAGGTTATCATTCTGGAAAACTCTCCTTTTCTTTTTGGAAAAAAAGAGAGGTGTGAAATGGATCAGGAGGAGGCAACCTGCAAAACCTTGCAGCAGCAGGAGAAACTGCAAAAACAGGCTATCGTCGTCTGAAAGCAAAAGGTGAAGCAGGGAACCTGCAACTTCGGTTTCGTCGTCATCGTAAACACCAGTCAGGTAATAATAGCCGTCAACGACGGTATAGGAGGATACGTCGAACATCCGGTTGCCTACCCAAAGCTCTTTTTCGTCTTCTTCCCACACCACTTTGCCGGCTGGTAAAACAACCTGTACCTGTTTCTCCGTTTGCAGCCTTTCCTCCCGTGTGGATTGAATATACGCTTTGCCCAGTTGCAGCATGAGCATGGCCAGCAGCGGAAGGAGCAACATTGTGCTGAAGATACCTGCACTGATATACCGGCTGCCGTTTCTCACAACACAATGTTACGAATGATTTATACGGTTAACACGTCGCCCGTCATTTCTTCGGGAATGGAGAGCCCCATCTTGGTGAGAATGGTAGGAGCAATATCACCCAGCTTGCCGGCCCTGATGCTGCCTTGCCATTCATTATCGATAATGAAGAGGGGCACCAGGTTTAGCGTATGGGCTGTGTTAGGCGTACCATCGGCATTGATCATGTAATCGGCATTGCCATGATCAGCGGTGAGGAAGATGGTATAACCGTTCTCTAACCCGGTGGTGACGACTCTTTTCACGCAACTATCCACCGTTTCCGCAGCTTTGATAGCCGCTTCCCATACTCCGGTATGACCTACCATGTCGGCATTGGCATAGTTCAGGCAAATAAAAGAGGCTTCGCCTTTTTCGATTTCGGCAAGAATGGCCGTGGTCACTTCCGGTGCACTCATTTCCGGTTGCAGGTCGTAAGTGGCCACTTTGGGCGAAGCGATCATAATGCGTTGCTCACCCTCAAACGGTTTTTCCCTGCCCCCGCTGAAGAAAAAGGTAACATGCGGGTATTTCTCGGTTTCGGCAATGCGAACCTGCTGCAGTCCGTTCCGCTCAATGATCTCACCCAGCGTATTGTTCAGGTTGTCGGTTTCAAAGATCACATGTACACCTTTGAACGTAGCGTCATATTCTGTCATGGTGGTATAATGCAGGTCCAGTGGTTTCATTTCCTGTTGGGGAAATTCCAGCTGCGTCAGCGCTTTGGTGATCTCGCGACAACGGTCAGTGCGGAAATTAAAACAAATGGCTGCATCCCCGTCGTTTATCAGGGCAAGCGGGTGACCATTTTCTCCAGTGATGATGGTGGGCAGGATAAACTCATCGGTGACGTTCTGTTCGTAAGATTGCCTGATGGCTTCTGTTGCGCTTGCTACTTTCTGACCGGCGCCTTTTACCATCGCATCGTAAGCCAGCTTTACCCTTTCCCAGCGATTATCGCGGTCCATGGCATAATATCGTCCGCTAACGCTGGCAATTTTTCCTACACCCTGCCGGCAGTGCGCTTCCAGGTCCTGTACATAACCCAACCCGCTCCTGGGATCGGTATCGCGGCCGTCGGTAAAGACATGGATGAACACATTGCTGAAATCGTTCTGTTGGCAAATGTCCAGGATTGCTTTCAGGTGGGTTGTGTGGGAGTGTACGCCGCCGTCGCTCACCAGTCCCAAAAGGTGCAGGGGCTTCGCCTGCTCTTTTGCGTAGCGAATGCTTCGTAGCAATACTTCGTTTTGTGCCAGTTCGCCTTCGCGAATGGCCACATTGATGCGTTGCAGCTCCTGGTATACAATGCGACCGGCGCCAAGGTTCAGGTGACCCACTTCGGAGTTGCCCATTTGTCCTTCCGGTAATCCAACCGCTTCGCCGCAGGTGGTAAGCGTTGTGTTAGGGTACTTGTTGTATAAGGAGGAAACAAATGGCACATTGGCATTGCGGATAGCATCTGAAGACGGTACGGTACCGAGTCCCCAGCCATCCATAATGACTAAAATAACTTTCTTTACTGGTGTCATAATTTGCTTTAAAGGCTGCAAATCTAACCAATCGTGAAGGTTTTGTTTATATTCACCAGCCTATTTTGACTGTTCAGATGTGGCATATTTTTCGCTTATAGCAGGCCGGACTAACATTTTGTCTATGAAAAAGATAATTACACTCATTTGCGCTGGCGCTTTTTTGTTGCTAACAGCCTTTCAAACAACGGGCGGTGTGGATGACGTGATCAGTGCCCTGCGCAGCGGAAACGCCACGCAACTGGCCAAGTATTTTGATGATAACATTGAGATTGCCCTACCTTCCAAAAGCGATAACTATAGCCGTTCACAGGCCGTGGTGATTCTGCAGGATTTTTTCCAGAATAAAAGCGTACGCGATTTTGATGTTAAGTTTAAAGGAGAGAACGGTGGCAGCCAGTATTGCATCGGTACGCTGCAAACCAAGGGTGGAAGCTTCCGCACTACCTTCTTTATGGCTAACCGAAACGGTAAGCAGTACCTGAAAGAGATCCGGTTCCAGTAAAAAATAATTGATGGGGCATCAAACCAGGTTGCCATCACCATAAAACGTCATCTTTATCAACGGCTACAAAACTCTTGTAGCCGTTTTTTTATTCTTGTCTTCTGCAAAACAAACAAGCGCATTGCTGAAGGATGGCTTGTAAAAAATCCCCTGCATTAATCCTTTCTGAATCCAGCCAATCTGCGGTTACTTTGCAGGTATGATCAAAGACTTTGATGCACAGTTGTACAAGTTGGTAGATGCAGCCCTGCAGGAGGATGTTGGTGATGGTGATCACTCCACGCTTTGCTGCATTCCGGCCAATGTAAAAGGAAAAGCTATACTGAAGATCAAGCAGGAAGGTATCCTGGCCGGGGTAGACATTGCGGAGAAAATATTCAGGTATAAAAAACCCGCATGCAGCTTTACCCGGCACAAAACAGATGGTGAACTGATGAAAGCCGGCGAAACGGCTTTCGAGGTGGAAACCTTTGTACACACCATTTTGCAACTGGAGCGGCTGGTGCTGAACTGCATGCAGCGAATGAGCGGCATTGCCACGCAAACAAAGCAGTACACGGACAAACTGAAAGGCTACAAAACCAAGCTGCTCGATACCCGTAAAACAACTCCCAACTTCCGGCTGCTGGAAAAAGAAGCGGTGCGGATCGGTGGTGGTGTTAATCACCGCTTTGGCTTGTTTGATATGATCATGCTAAAGGACAATCATATTGACTACAGCGGCGGACTGGAAGGGGCCATCAGCAGGGCGTACGACTACGTGCAGGCTTATCGTCCCGACCTGAAAATTGAAGTAGAAACCAGGAGCCTCGCGGATGTAAAAAAAGTGCTGGAAATAGGAAAGGGAAAAGTATTTCGCGTGATGCTGGATAACTTTTCACCGGAGCAGGTGAAGGAAGCAGTGGATATGATTGGAGAAGATTTTGAAACGGAAGCCAGCGGCAGCATCAATCTCGATACCATTGAAAGCTATGCCGCCACCGGTGTGGATTATGTAAGTGTAGGCGGACTGATTCACCAGGCAAAAAGTTTGGACCTGAGTTTGAAAGCTGTGATTGTCTGAACCGGGATTTGTGGGATGTATGGGACTTTTTGAATCTAATTTTAAATGCAACCGATGAGTAAAAAGAACAAGAGCGATAAACACGGGTTTGTGTACAGCACCGATCCTGGTTTTCGTTTTCAACACGAAGAAGAAAAGGCGCAGGAAACGCTGCCTCCGCAACAGCAGAAACTAAAAGTGCGGCTGGATACCAAACAACGTGCAGGCAAGGCCGTTACCCTGGTGGAAGGATTTGCGGGTACCGATGAAGACCTGCAGGACCTGGGAAAGAAACTCAAGAATTTTTGTGGTACCGGTGGTTCGGCAAAGGAGGGTGAGATCATCGTGCAGGGCGACCAGCGGGATAAGGTGCTGCAGTGGCTGCAGAGGAATGGGTATAAGAATGCAAAGCGGGTTGGATAGTAGATATTGGATATTCGATATTAAGATATTGGGATATTGCACAAACGAAGAATGGCTTCAAGGCAATTTGCCTGAAGCCATTCTTATTAATAGAAAATAACCGATAACCAATATCCAATAACCAATATCGTTTCCCCTACTGCCCCTGCGCCAGGCTATAACTGCGCTTATCACCCCACATGTTCAGCACTTCGATAGAAGCAATTTTAAAATCACCGCTTAAACTAGCATACAAACCAAGAATATCCTGCTGGTTCAAAGGCTGATCGTTCAGCGATTCAAACCGGGCATTGAACAGGTTTACCAGGTTGGTGTATTTCGATCCCGTAGGCCATACCTGTGTACCGCGGTTGCTGATGTTGATCAGTTTGAACTTGGTGCCGCCATGGTGCATGCAGCGGTTGGCTACCACTTCGGGTTGTTCTTCGCATTCGATAAACATATCCACACCTACAATTTTTTCCTGCTCAGACTCTTTGGTTACCATCATTGAGTTTTCCTGCAACTTAAAAACAGCGGGAGTGCCAGGCTGGTTTGGAGTGACCGGTTTTGCGCCTTGTGCCGGTGTTTTGCCAAAGTTTGAAATAATGGCATCGGCAAATTCTTTTGTGTTCAGCGCCGGCTTGCTCCTGTCGCCAAAGTCGCCGGTGCGGGTGCCCTGCTCCAGGGTATACAAAAGCGCATTCTCTATTACTGCTGCATTCTCCATCAAACCCACATGGCGCAGTAAACCCAGGCCGCTCAGCAACAAGGCTGTGGGGTTGGCAATGCCTTTCCCTGCAATGTCGGGAGCTGTACCGTGTACGGCTTCAAAAATGGAAATAAAGTCGCCGATATTGGCCGAAGGGGCAAAGCCCAAACCGCCTACAAGGCCTGCGCATAAATCCGAGATGATGTCGCCCTGCAGATTGGTTAATACCACCACTTCAAATACATTAGGACGAACTACCAGTTGCATGGCCAGATCGTCTACAATCTTGTCATCAGCCTGTAGCTCAGGGTACTCCTTTGCTACTTCGTAAAACACTTCCAGGAACAAGCCATCGGTCAGCTTCATGATGTTGGCTTTGTGCCCGCAGGTAATGCGTTTGGCGCCGGTTTTCCTGGCCATTTCAAATGCATAGCGAATCACCTGCATGCTGCCGGGTCTTGTTATAAAGCGGCGGCTGAGGGCTACGTCCTGCGTAATCATGTGCTCAATACCACCATAAGTATCTTCAATGTTTTCGCGTACGATGGTAAGGTCGATAGGAATGCCGGCTTTGCTGAAAACTGTATCCACGCCATGCAGCGTTTTGAAAGTGCGGTTGTTCGCATAGGTATTCCAGGTTTTACGGGCGGTAACGTTCACACTTTTCACTCCTTTGCCTTTGGGTGTTTCCATGGGGCCTTTGAAGAGGATACCCAGGTCTTCAATGGTTTGTTGGGCTTGCGGTGTCATACCGTTGCTGAAGCCTTTGTCAAATACCCATTTTCCCATCTCCACAAATTCGTATTGCAAATCCACCCCATTCCTATTAAAAATGTTCAAAACCGCATCCATGATTTCCGGTCCGATTCCATCGCCTTTTGCTACTGCTATTTTCATAATGAACTATTTGAGGTTATGTTGCCGCAAAAATAGGCCCTTATAGAGCGTGATTTCCACAAAAAAACAACAGCCAGATTTGTGGCAACAACTTTGTTTTACATTTAGCAAAAATCATATCATATGGTTAGCATGATTTCGGAAGGTGTGAAGGTGAGCGTGGAAACATTTTATCAGCAGGACTATAGTAACCCGTTGCAGTCGGAGTTTATGTTTGCTTACCGTATAACAATCGAGAACCACAATTCATTTCCTGTGAAGCTGCATAGCCGTCACTGGCATATTTTCGATTCGGATGGCAGTTACCGTGAAGTGGAAGGCGAAGGTGTTGTTGGAATGCAGCCGGTTATCAGCCCGGGCGAAGAATATCAATATGTCAGCGGCTGTAACCTTCATACAGAAATGGGGCGGATGCATGGATCTTACCTGATGGAAAACCTGCACAACAAAGAATTGTTTGATGTCAATATTCCTGCATTTGAAATGGTAACACCATTCAAATACAACTAAGACAAAGAACCAGATGTTATTGTGGCTCTTTCCAAGCACAGGATATATAACAATTACAAACTGTTTCCTGCACAGATGAATTGACGCAATTGGTAATGCCGGTTGCGTTTTCAATAACCAAGAGAATTAACTTCTCTGTGCGTACTGCTTCTCCTACGCTTTCATTCCTTCCGGATACTTCCTTTTCTTTTTTTCAGCAGCTATCGGTTTATTTTGCAGCATGCTCGAAAGAATTGCCCGGACCAGATTACTCGCTTCCCTCTGGCTCCTCGTCATTACAATACTTTTTCTTCTGCCCGGTTCAGCCCTTCCCAAGAATGACATGATCATTCCACATTTTGACAAGTATGTACATTTTGGCTTTTTTGCCGTGCTGCTTTTTTTGTGGCGAATTCATTTAGAACCTGCCATTAAGTATTCCTTCTTTCTGTTGCTGCTGGGATTCGTTTATGGATTAGGCATTGAGATTATACAACACTATTTGATTGCAAACAGGTCTTTTGATATGGGTGATGTGCTAGCCGATATGGCAGGTGCCGTAGTTGGCGTGTTGGCCTGGTGGTATATAAAAAAATAGACCCCTGTAGAAACAGGGGTCGCAACCAAAACTAACTGCTTATGAGAAAATTGACTGCTTTATGTGAGAAGAACTATCTTTTATAGAGCAAAATTGCTGCCAATTATTTTTTATCATTTGTTAAGAGATTCTAAAACCGATATTTTGTTTTTAGAATCTTGTAAAGAGCTACTATAAACGTAATAAATAACGTGCCAAAATCAAAAATTTGCTGCCTGAAAAATTTAAATTATAGCTGCATGACGATCTTCTGACAATTCAGGCTGAACACATTATAACAATTTATATTCACAAGAGAAACAAAATGAGGAAACGGTGAAAATTTATACCCACTCCTTCCGCAATTAATTTTGTTTGGCCATTTTTTCTGCATTCTCGGCAAACTGCAGGGCATCTATTAATTCATCAATAAATCCATTCAGTACTTCCTGCAGGTTGTAAAGTGTAAGTCCTATGCGATGATCGGTTACCCGTCCCTGTGGGAAGTTGTACGTGCGGATCTTGGCGCTGCGATCGCCGGTGCTTACCAGGCTTTTGCGGTGACGTGCAATTTCGTCTTCCTGCTTACGCACCTGCTCTTCGTATAAGCGGGTCCGTAACATCTGCATTGCTTTTTCGCGGTTCGCCAACTGTGTTCTTTCGGTTTGGCAAACCACTACGGTGCCGGTAGGGATATGCGTTAAGAGAACTTTTGTTTCCACCTTATTTACGTTCTGGCCGCCGGCGCCTCCGCTTCGGGCCGTTTCCATTTTTACGTCACTATCCTTGAGCTCGAAATCAATTTCTTCGGCCTCCGGCATCACCGCCACTGTCGCCGCACTGGTATGCACACGGCCGCTGGTTTCGGTATCGGGCACCCGCTGTACCCGGTGAACACCACTTTCAAATTTCAGGGTGCCATATACATCATCACCAATTACTTCAATCTGGATTTCTTTGTAACCGCCTACGGTTCCTTCCGTCTCCGATAAAATGCTTGTTTTCCAGCCCTTGCGTTCGCAGTACCGCATGTACATACGGGCCAGGTCGCCGGCAAAAAGACTGGCCTCGTCGCCACCGGTACCGGCACGGATCTCCAGGATAGCATTTTTGTCATCCTGCGGATCTTTGGGAATCAGCATCTGGCGGATCATGCTTTCCATTTTGGCCAGCTTTTCTTCCGCTTCCGGCAATTCGGCCTTTGCCAGCTCCCGCATTTCCTCGTCCGATCCGTTCAGTGCTTCTTTGTAAAAGCTCACATCATCCATCAGCTTTATATAATCATTGTGCGCCACCACGATTTTTTCCAGGCTCCGGTACTCTTTGGAAAGTTGACCAAATTTTTTATTGTCGGCAATGATTTCAGGATTGGTCAGCGCCACGCCAAGATCATCAAATCGGGCTTTGATGGCTTCCAGTTTATCTAGCATACATAAAATTAGAGCCGCAAATGTAACCCTTGCCAAACGAATAAGACGTTAAGAAGCGGCGTATTTTCGGCCCAATGAAAACCTGGAAAATTGCTGCTTCTCTCATTTTTGACGGCTATCGCTTTGTAAAAGATCATGTGCTGGTGCTAACCAGCGATGGGGTGGTGGAAGCACTCTTGCCGGTTGCGGACGCTGGCGAAAATGTAATCAGTTACGAAGGCATCCTTACACCCGGATTTGTTAACTGTCATTGCCACCTGGAACTGAGTCACATGCGGGGCAGGATACCAGAAAAGACAGGGCTTGTAGATTTTGTTTTTAAGGTGGTTACTGAACGCAGTGCTTCGGATGAAGAAATTGCAACAGCGATAGCAGCGGCCGAAGAGGAGATGGTCCAAAACGGGATTGTTGCCGTTGGCGATATCTGCAACAATATATCCACGCTGGCGCAAAAGCAGAAAGGCAATCTTTTCTATTACAACTTTATTGAGGCCAGCGGCTGGCTGCCGTCAGTTTCTGCACAGCGGTTTGAAAGAGCGAAAGGAATTTTTGAAGAATACATGAGACAGAATGCAGGAGACAGGAGGGGAGGGTGTTCGATTGTGCCGCATGCACCCTATTCGGTATCAGAAAATTTATGGACAGCTATTCAGCCCTTTTTTGAAGGAAAGGTGGTTACCATCCATAACCAGGAAACAAAGCTTGAAGATGAATTCTTCCTGCAGGGCACGGGTGATTTTCAGCGGATGTATGCGCTGATGAAGATCGACAATAGCCACCACCATCCCACAAAACGCAGCAGCCTGCAATCATATTTTGACAAACTGCAAGGAGCCGAAAACATCATCCTCGTGCACAACACGTTCACGAAAGAAGAGGATGTGGTGTACGTCAAACGGCAAACGGCAAACAGCAAACAGGAGGGGGCTCAACCCCAAACCTATTTCTGTCTCTGTGTAAATGCAAACCAGTACATTGAAAATGTATTGCCGCCGACAGAAATGCTGCGGCAGCATGCATGCACTATCGTGTTGGGAACCGATAGCCTGGCCAGTAACTGGAGCCTGAGCATTTTGGATGAGATCAAAACAATTAGGCGCCATTTTCCGCAAGTTCCGCTGGAAGAACTCCTCACCTGGGCTACCAGTAATGGGGCAAAAGCATTAGGAATGGACAGCTTCCTGGGGAGTTTTGAAAGGGGGAAAAAGCCGGGAGTGCTGTTGCTTAACGACCGGAATCTTTCCCTTCAAAAGAAATTATTTTAAAAGCTCTTTCTGCATCTGCTTTAAAGATGATTTGCCAAATATTTCTTCCAGGTGTACTGTTTCTTCATCCATGTTTAAAAAGAAAAAATGCTTGTGCTCCTTGTTTAGCGCAGATTTAATCAAGGCTCCGCCCAGAAGTCCTGCCTGTGGAGCATAATCGCCAAAACTGCCTTGGCCATATAAGTCACTGAGCTGGGTATACGATTGAAAATAGAAGCTTTTATCACTCGGTAACAATTCGCACAATTCATCCCTGAAAATGATGTATCGTTTCGTGCCTGTTGAAACGCCCCAGTAATTTTTCAGTTCAACTGGTTTGCCCGTGGAATCAGCTATGGCAATTAACCTGTCTTTATTCATGCCGAGTTTTACGCTCAAAAGTGAAGGCATGTTTTGTTTGAATTCTTTGAAGGTTTTATACACACCAATCTTTTGCAGGCTGTCGGTAAATAACGGAAGTTGAAAGCGTTTTTGAATGCCTTGTTGTACGGTCGCCAGATCAAAACCTGCTGTACCTGTGCTTTGCCAATCCTTTTGCTTTAACAGCCTTTGAAGAATAGCCATGAGTGCTTCGCCCCGGTACCCTTGCATGACTTCTTCTTTGGGAACCCGGTCCGTGGGCAATTCCTGCGAGATAAGGTCATCTACTGAAAAGAGACGTACCAGTTGACCATTTTTCCTGGTGAAGGCTGAAAACGAAATGCGCAGGAGTAGTTCCGGTTCATATTGTCCGTTCATAGGATTGAAAATGCGGTCACTGATCCTGAACTGTTTTACCAGCAATACCAGGGTATCATTGCTCTCCTTCCGGAAGTCAAGAAGGCCTTCTAATAAGTGCGGCATGTATTGCTGGAGAGAATCTGGAAATGTCGCAATGGCCTGGATGGTTTTCACCTTGGAACCATTTGCCTTTTTAACATGGCTGATCGTTCCCACATTGCTCCTGTCAAAACGGACGTCCATTACCTGAACGGCGCTAAATGGAACAGGGATTTTTGTTTCGGCTTCAACATCGTTTAGGTTCAGGGTAGTGGCCGGAATCTTTTGCGCCTGAACAGTAAGCGAAATGAAAAAGGTGACGGAAATAAGCAGTTGTTTCATGCGGCCAAGATAAGTCAACTCATCACTTCCCGCAATACCGGCAGCGTTCGCAGGGTGCCAAACTCCGGAATATGAAACGCATAATACTGCTCAACGGCATGCGTGATGCGGCGTCGCATTTCCTGGTTTAGGTAAACCTGTTCCAACTCCTGCGGCTGCATAATTTTTAGAACGTCGGAAACGGCGGCGGCTTCCCTGTCCAGGAGGTAAAACTGGTGTTGTGGTTGATGCCCCGTGAACTGTCCTTCCTGCAGGTCGAGGTAATGCTTTTCCTCCGAATATTCATCGCTGATGCGGAACCCAAAGAACACCGCCAGGTGCAGGGCAAAGAAAAGAGGAAAATTTCCCGTTACAGCGTCATTGGCTTCATCAAGATGGTGCAGGGCGTCTTCCACAAAGTAAAACAGGTCTGGATTGGCTTCCGGTTGCTTCAGGCATTTTGCCAGCAGTTCTACCATAAACATGGCCACAGCATTCTTGCGCACATCCGAAAGTACGTGCTGGTACAGGTGGTCCCATTTATACTCCCGCAGTCGCTGCAGCTTGTTGAAATCGTTGTGATATGCCACCAGTTCGAGGATGGAAGCAGGCTGAAAGAATGTAGCCTTTGCACTTCCTTTTTTGCTGGCCTGCCGCACACCGTTTACCAGGTACGACTGTAGGCCGAAAAGCTCTGTAAAAATGGTTACGATCAGGGATGTTTCACCGTATTTGACCGAGCGAAGAACAATGCCTTTTGTTTTTTGAATCATATATTTTAGGCGTTCACAAGTTCACTTGTTCACAGGTTTACAAGGTACGTGTAAACAGCGGGAAAGACTCTCTTGGAGGTGATAGATTCTTCTTAAAATTTAGCTGAATATGGATAGAAAAATAAGGGTTTTTGAACGCAGGGCCCCTGAACCTGAGAACAAGTAAACGCGTAAATTTTCCTCACTTTACAAACACAATTTTTCCCACGACCTGCTCACCTTTTATGTTGTCCACGGCAATGACCAGGTATATACCGGTATTGGCCCTGGCTCCCTTGTAATCGCGGCCATCCCAGACGGCTTGCCCACCGAGGGACCGGGTTTGGTACACCAGCTTTCCGTTGGCTTCGGTGATTTTTACGTTGCTGTTCTCGGGCAATCCGCGGATGCCGATAGTACCGCTGTAACCCGGGGGAACGGGATTGGGGAATACCAGAACATTGCTATTGGCGATAGAAGCCTCCGTTGCCTCCCCCCGGAATGAAATAAGGCCATTGGCAGTCGCCATAAATACTTCACCCGTGCTGCCGTTAATAGCGATCTTCCGTACATCGTTGCTCAATAAAGGGCTGTTGGTTTGCGTGTAATTAGCAATTAACCTGTCACCTTGTGATGATACCAGGTAAACCCCGCTGGAGGTGGCCACCCATTTGCGGTTGGCGCCGTCCACAGCAATGCTGCGCACTTCCTGTCCGCGGAACAGATAATTGGCAAAAGCACCTTCTTTTACTACCGGCAAAATGGCTTCGCAGGCAGGTGAAAACGCTTCGCTGCCACATTGAAAAACAGCAATGCCGTTGGTGGTTCCCACCCATATAGCACCCTCCTTTTCTTTGGCGAGGCAAAGCACTTCATTTGCAGGAAGATTACCTAGTCCCGCCCCGGTTTGCAGCAACCGCCACCGGTCGTCAGCAGGTAATTCAAATGTTCCGTGGTCGAAAAGGAGCAGACCATTGCCCAGCGGCGATTGGATCCACTTTAACCCGGCATCATCCACAACAATTTGTGCCGCCGTATTTTCATTGAGGGTAAACGGAGCGGAAAACGATTGCCAGGTGCCGTTGGCCTTTAGAACATGTAGCTGCCGTGTAGAACCAAAGTTGGCAATCCAAAGATTAGCTTCGGCGTCAAAGGCGAGACCGGCTACACGGTAGCTTGAAGGGTCGCCAACAGCTGGACCGATAGGAGATGTCTGTTTGAATATTTGCGGCTGTCCATTGACGTTAATATGTACCAGGCCACCACCAAAGGAGCCAACCCACGCTGAGCCATCCCGGGGGTCAATGGCAACAGCGGTAACATCCAGCACCGTATCCAGTTGCGGATAATTGTACTTGTTGTACGCCACCCATTCGCTCCCTTCCAGTTTAAAAGCGCCGCTGGGATTGTACTGATAGTTCCAACTGCTGTTTACCGCACCGGCTGCTCCCCACAACACACCATTTTGCACGGCTAGTTCTCCCAGCACAATGTTCTGGGGAGAGTTGGGTTTGTAATTTTCAATGCTGCCGGCAGTTACCTGCACCAGGCCTTCCGCACCATCAGCAATCCAATAGCTGTTGTTTTGATAGATTGCTTTGTACGGCAGCACGATACGGCCGGGTTGCTGAAGTACCTGTTGTACAGTACCCGACGCATTGATCACAGTTACCTGTGCTGCGCCGCCGGTGTTGTACTGCGAAAGCAGTAAGCGATCGGCCGCTGCCTGTAGGGAAACAACCGGCAGCCCGTTGGTAAACAAAAGATCCCAGGTGTTACCATTTTCTATGAAAAGCGAATCATTCTGCACTACAATTACTTTATTGGCAATGCTGACCACTGCTTTTGCCGGTGCCAGCGCCAAGCCATTTCTCCCGGAAAGCGTCTCCCATGATCTGAAATCAGCCGGATTGGCGGTATTGATAGAGGTCCGCTTTAAGCCTTCATCCGTAGCGGCATAAAAATGTGAAGATGTTTTGGTAAAAGCAGTCGTTCTTACATATCCTCCGCCGTTGCCGATAGCCCAGAATTCTTTCACTTCATATTTTTCCGCATCCAGAACAACCACACCCAGGCCGGTTGCGAGATAACAATACTTTCCATCAGGATAAATAGCAAATATGTTTTTATTGCCTGCAATGGCAGATCGTTTCAGATCGGGAATGTTGCGGATGCTGCCGGAAGTAATAACATCGATATTGCTGTTGCTGTACGCAACAAACAATTTTTTTGATGCCACATCAAACTGAATAGCACTGATGCCAGTTTCACTAAGACCCGAAACCGTACTATAACGGTTTATTTCTTTGCTTTCCGTGTCGATGCTGAAAAGACTCAGTGGCGTAGCAGCAAAGATTGTTTTTTCTGATGCCGTTACATCCAGCGCTACCTGGTAGGGGAGATGTTCCCGCCACATACCCAGTTGCGGAAATGTATTTTGCCCGGCTGCACAAAATGGAAACAGGAGAAATAATAAAATATACCTCACTTTTCAAAGCTAAGAGACAAAAAGGGGAAAAGAGAAAAAGAGCAATGCATCGACAACAGTTTTGCAAATTGAGATAGAGATGCTACCGAGAAAAGTTTCTGGTCACCGGTATCAATTTAGGAGTGCAATCGATACAACACCCAAGCCCCGGCACCAAACGCAAAACTTTAAACTGCTCTATCTTCGCCGTCATGTGGAAATCCATCGCCATTGCTGTACTGCGTTACAAATATGTTTTACTCACGCTGCTTTTCCTGGCGACTGCCTTTTTTGGTTATCATGCCAGCCAGGTAAAGCTGGGTTATGATTTTGCCAGGGCGATTCCCACAGACAATCCGAAATACCTCCAGTTCGAACGGTTCAAAAAAACATTTGGCGATAATGGCGGGCTATTGGTGATTGCTGCGCAGTCGGACAGGTTTTTCGATTCAAGCTTTTTTAATGATTTTGTAAAACTGCAAAATGACCTGAAAGGGGTGAGGGGTATTGAAGGCATTTTATCCGTGCCCGGTGCCGTGAACCTGGTTCGGGCAGAAGGATCTGAGCGCCTGCAAGCTTTGCCTGTTTTTAAAGATACCGTGCTTACACAGGCGCAGATTGACAGCGGGAAAGCGGTGTTGCTGAACATCCCTTTTTACCGGGGATTGTTGTACAACCTGGAGACAAGCACCTGGATGATGGCCGCTACCGTAAACAATGCCTTATTTAATTCCCCGGAACGCACAGGGATCATCGATAAGGTGCTTTCACTTACAACTGCCTTTGAAAAAAAACACAACATCAACCTGCGTATGAGCGGTCTGCCGCTGATCCGCACCATACTATCCGACCGTATCAAAGCCGAAATGAAATTTTTCCTCATCGGCTCAGTCCTGCTTTCGGCGCTTATTCTTTTGCTCTTTTTCCGTTCAGCCAGTGCCATGGTGCTTTCGCTGGCGGTAGTAGGTATTGGTGTGGTGTGGAGTGTAGGCTTTTTGCAGGTGATGGGTTATAAGATCTCGCTGCTGACGGCCCTTATTCCACCGCTGGTGGTAGTGATCGGGATCCCCAACTGTATTTATTTCCTGAACAAGTTCCATACGAGTTATAAGGAAACGGGTGACAAGCGGGAAGCAATCATCCAGATGGTGAGTAAAATGGGGATTGTAACACTGTTTTGCAATATTGCCGCTGCCATCGGCTTTGCGGTGTTTGCGCTGACCAAAAGTGCCATCTTAAAAGAGTTTGGTGCTGTAGCCGGTGTCAATATTCTTGCCCTGTTCTTTATATCGCTTTTTTTGATTCCTGCGGTATTAAGCATGCAGCCGGCACCCAAGCCGCGGCACATGCGCTACCTTGAAAATTTCCGCCTGCAGCAACTGCTGGCAAGAGTAGAGCGGTGGTCCATCAACCACCGACGGCTTATTTTCGGCGTTACGGCGGTGGTACTGGCGGTTTCTGTTATCGGGATCACCCGGCTGAAAAGCGTGGGCTATATTGTAGATGATGTACCGAACAACGATGAGATATACACCGACCTTAAATTTTTTGAAGAAAATTTTGGGGGAGTGATGCCGCTGGAGATCGTGGTGGACACTAAAAAAAGGCTGGGTGTTACCCGCAACCTGCAAAACCTGGTGAAGATCGATTCGCTGGTACAATTCCTTTCTTCCAAAGCATATATTGGTAAACCATTGACGCTGACCGAAGGGTTGAAGTTTGCGCGGCAAGCTTTTTTTGAGGGCGACAGCAATTTTTACAGCATGCCGGGTGACAACGACCTGATTGCCCTGCGTCCTTACCTTTCGCAGAATAACAATACCGATACCGGCAATGCCGCTGGCGGAAAGGGTTTTGCCAGGCTGGTTTCCTCTTTTATGGACGAGGAAAAGCAGCAGGCCCGGATCTCGGTTACGATGAAAGATGTCGGTTCGGAGCGGCTGCCCTTTATTTTAGACAGCATTCAAACCAGGGCAGAACAAATCTTTAACCGCGACAGCATTGAAGCCTTAACGGCCAGTGCAGAGGAAAGAGAAGCAAACAAAGAAGATTCGCTTTGGGGCAAGCGCCGGTTTGAAATTGAATTGACCGGATCATCGGTTACTTTCCTGGAAGGTTCACGGTTTATCATCAATGGGTTAAAAGAAAGTGTTTTCTGGGCTTTCCTGCTGATTGCTTTGTGTATGCTTTATCTTTTCCGTTCCCTGCGTATTCTTTTATGTTCATTGATTCCCAATGTGATCCCGCTTATTACCACCGCAGGCATCATGGGGTGGACGGGTGTTCCGTTAAAACCTTCTACCGTGCTGGTTTTCAGTGTAGCCTTAGGTATTGCCATTGATATCACCATCCGGTTTCTTGTCAATTACAAGCAACAACTCAGGACCAACGAGGGCAATGTGCAAAAAACGGTCATTGATACAGTTTATTCCACAGGTCTTAGTATTATTTATACATCAATTGTTCTGACAGCAGGTTTTGTGATCTTTTGTTTCAGTGGTTTTGGGGGCACACAGGCACTGGGGTGGTTGACATCCGTTACGCTGGTAACGGCTACCGTGGCCAATTTGGTGTTGCTTCCTGCTTTGTTGCTTCAGGTTTTCCCACCGAAAAAGAATTGATTTTTAAAAGGTTTATGTGTTTTTCTTAGCTGTTAAGGCTGTTTATCTGAATTTACTGCAGAGCTAATTTGCTGGCGAACAGAGCATTACGCTAAATAAAAATTTCAGATTCATGCAGCGAAATGTTAAAAAATATAGACTATCTATTTCACCCGGCAAATTAAGATTTGCCATTTATTAACTCTTCAACATACGAAACATGAGAGGGATTCTTGTGCTTATGCTAGGAATGCTGCTGTGCACTTCACAGCTGCTGGCGCAAAGTCGTACAATTACAGGTCGAGTAACAGAAGCCAATGGAACACCGATAGCTGGTGCTTCTGTGATTATTCACAACACCAATGTTGGTACAGTAACCAATGAAAACGGAACATTCTCTATTGCAGTTCCGGAAAATGCCCGTGTCCTGCTTATCTCTGCTGTCGGGCATGCGTCTCAGGAAGTAACCATCGGAAACCAGACGTCCGTCAATGTCACCTTACAGCAGAGTGCACAGCAAAGCATGCAGGAGGTGATTGTTACCACGGGTTATACCCGCGAAAGACGAAGTCAGTTTGCAGGCGCTGCCACTGTTTTAAGCAGCAGGGCAGTTGAGACTGTACCGGTTGCTTCTTTTGAGCAGGCCCTGCAGGGGCGTGCACCAGGTATGGTGGTCAATTCCGGTTCTGGTCAGCCCGGCTCCGGTGCTACGGTACGGATCAGAGGTGTGCAGTCCATTCAAGGTGCCGGTGCACAGCCGTTGTATGTATTGGATGGCATTCCGATGCCGGCACTGGATTTTGCCACACTTAACCCGAATGATTTTGAGTCAATTACTGTATTGAAAGATGCCAATTCAGCGGCCTTGTACGGTGCCCGTGGTGGTACTGGTGTTATTGTCATTACCACCAAAAAAGGAAGGGCTGGTGTAACCAATTTTACTTTCCGTAGTCAGTTTGGTGTTACATCACCTCCCGATTTTTCTCGCCTCAACCTGATGAATTCCGCTGAAATGCTGGAATATGAAGAAAGGTTAGGTTTAACTACCGGTGTCACCAGCACACAATTTCCTGTACCAGGTTGGGTTTATTCCCTCAACAACCCTGGCAATGCCAACCTGCCGGCAACATCTCCTGCCGGCGATCCGTTTGCTCCCAGTCAGGCCCGCTATACAGCCATTCTCGATAGTATCCGGGGAATCGATCAAAACTGGAGAGATGTGCTTTACAGAACCGGCAGATCACAGATGCATGAGTTGAATATGAGTGGCGGTTCAGATAGAACGAGAGTGTTTCTTTCCGCCGGTGTTTTTGATCAGCAGGGCATTGATCTGCGGTCAAGTTTACGAAGGTATACAGCCCGTGTAAACCTGGATCATACCACCGAAAAACTGGCCATCACCTGGAATACCACTGCCGGTTTCTCCAACATGGATTTGTCGGAAGGCGATTGGGTTGGAAACAGCCCCCGCAATCCCTTCCAGATGACATTCCGGGCAAAAACATACGAAAACATATACAAGCCTGATGGTACACTGAATTTCGGACCGAGTACAAGTTTGAACTTAAAGCAAGTGGCCAATCTTCTGGAAGGCATTGAAAATTCGACCTATAAGAACAACCAGATCAAAGCGAACAGCGGGTTAACGATAGCCTATACAATTCTGCCGAAGTTGACCTTACGAAATACAGTAGGGCTGGATTTTTCACTTGATAATTTGCAGCGTTGGGTAAATCCGGCTTCCTATGTTGGAACACAGACGTTTGTAACGCCATTTGGTACAAGTGCCCCGGGACAGTTGATTGAGGCTGACAGATATACCAGTCAGATTATCAACACCACCAGCGCTATTTATTCCACCAGGATAAAAGAAGACCATGAAGTAGAAGCCGGTGCTTATTTTGAAGTAGTCCGGGGCAGACAAAGAGGATTTGGTTTTACACTTTGGAATCTAGACCCGCGTTTGCCGGAAACAGGACAAGGTGCCGGAACACTTCCTGCCACCGGTACAAGCCCTGTTAACCAAAATGCTACCAGTGCCAGAACCGGTTTCGGAATACGCTCTTATTTTGCAACCGCACGTTATACCTACCAGGATAAATATACAGTGAATGCTAACATCCGGCACGATGGTACCTCGCGGATCATCAATCCTGAAAACAGGGAGATCACTACATGGTCAGCAGGCGTAATGTGGAATGCCATGAAAGAAACCTTCATGACAAACCAAAAAATTCTCTCTGACTTACGGGTTCGCGCCACCTATGGTATTGTTCCCAATATCGGAAGTATTGCTGTAGGCAGTTACGGTATTGGCGGGATTACATCCGTTGTCAATTACCAGGGACCGCAGGTGCCTTCGTTTACCACAACAAATACAGCCGGGAACCCGGCGCAGTATGCAGGTTCAACGCTGACCGGTATTATTCCCAGTTCGCCTGGTAACGAGAATTTGCAAATTGAAAATATTCATAAAGCAAACCTGGGGGTTGATTTCTCCCTGTGGAGGAACAGGGCAAGATTTACAATTGATGCTTACCTGAACAGAACGGTTGATCTTTTTGTAACCCAGCCCTTAAGTGCCAGCACCGGTTTTGGCTCACTCGATATTAATGCCGGTGAAATGACCAACAGAGGCCTGGAATTCACAGCAAATGTAGATGTGATCAGGGGCCGGGACCTCAACATTGGTATTGGATTTAACCATGGCATTAACAAGAACAGAATTGAAGACCTGGGATTGGTAAATGAGTATGTTGTTGGAACCTTTATCATCAGGGAAGGGTTACCGTATGGTACGCATTATACGCAACATTATCTGGGTGTTGATCCGCAGTCTGGTCGTCCCATTTATGAAACCGCTGATGGCAAGCAAACAACCGACGTAGCGCAGGCAGCCAACTTTGCCAAGTTCGGAACCTTTCTTCCTACGCACTCCGGAGGTTTTACAACAGACATTCGCTGGAAAGGACTTTCAGTCAGTGCCCTGTTTTCTTACCAGTTTGATGTAACGAGATACAATAACCAGCGGAACTGGATTGCACGGGGCACCCTGGGTTACCATGGTGCGGTAAATGCCACCCGGGATATGCTTACTATGCAATGGCGGCAGCCCGGTGACAATGCCCTGTATCAGTCACCGCTATACGACAGAGGCTTCAACTCTTCCGATATTGAAAATGCAAAGTTTCTGCGTTTCAGAAACCTGATAGTTGCCTATCAGTTACCACGAATTGGATCGGGCAGCACTACCATCATTCGCTCTGCCAGAATTTATGTGCAGGGGCAGAACCTGGCTATGTGGAGCCCCTGGCGTGGTTTGGATCCGGAGGATAATAATAACATCAGTTTGAATGAATACCCAAACCCCCGGATGTTTGTAGCCGGCATTGATATTAATTTTTAGATCATTCCATGTTTAAAAACAAAAAGATGAAGCGATTTCCCATAGCATTTCTCACTGTTTCCTTTCTGTCACTTTTCTCCTGTAAGAAAGTGATTGATGTAAAAGAAACGGATTTTATAGGAGGCGATATCGCCTTGCAGACCGTTAATAACAATCACCAGGCACTTATCGGAGCCTATGCAGGTCTGAACTATGAAATGGATATCCTTTTCAATGCCGTCTTGTCTGATGAGGTAAAGGTGGCTGAATTTTATAATTCAGGTACTGTTCATGAATGGCAATTCGGCCCTGAGGATGTGCCTATCCGTGACCAGTTTACAGCCATTACGCCCTACTACAGGGTAATTGATCGTGTCAACAGGGTTTTACAGGCACTTCCCAATGCACAAGCCACGCAAACCGGCGATGAAGCCCTTCGCTCAAGGATAAGAGGGGAGGCCTTGTTTTTACGAGCTTTTTCCCACTTTGAGCTCGTGCGATACTATTCGGATAACTATACGCCTAATGGGTTGGCCATGGCATACATGGAAACACCTTCACTTGCACCTACAGCCAGGATCACGATGGAGCCTTATTTCCAGAAGATCAATCAGGATCTGACAGCAGCGAAGGATCTAGTGCCAAGCAGCCTTGCCGATGTTGGACGGGCCAATAGGATAGCAGTGTCGGGGCTGCAGGCAAGGGTGGCACTTTACATGCGGGACTGGCAAAATGCCATTATCTACAGTACAGAGTATATCGATGCATTGCCATTGGCAACAAGAGCACAGTTTCCTTCGATCTGGTCGGATGCGAGCAATACAGAAGTGGCTTTTAAGCTGATAAGAACCGCGCAGCTAAGTCCTTTCGGAAGACTCGGCAGCTTGTTCCGCGGAACGTCGGCCAATGCAACGCAGATTGGTTCCATTACCTGGGTGGCGTCTGAAAAACTCTGGAACAGCTATGATAAAACGAATGACATTCGTTTTCCAACCTATTTTACAGACGAACCGCTGCTTTCGGCTGCGGGGCGGCCGTCCCGGTTAATCAGCAAATATGCTGGCGGCGGTTATGGTACCTCTACTGAAAATGTGGCGGATGTAAAAGTGTTCAGAACAGGCGAAATGTACCTGATAAGGGCTGAAGCTAAAGCCGAAACGAATGACCTGCCGGGTGCAGCGGCCGATTTAAACGCCTTGCGGGCTGCAAGAATTGCCGGTTACGTAAATGAAACATTTACAACAAAGGAGCAATTAATCGATGCAATAATTTTTGAAAGATTCAGAGAGCTTGCTTACGAAGGCCATCGTTTTTGGGATTTAAGGAGAAGGAATTTACCGGTGCAACGTTTACCGCAGGATGCACCCAACGCCAACGCATTAACGCTTCCGGCAGGAAATTTCCGATTTGTGCTTCCGATTCCGCAGCGTGAAATAGAGGCCAATCCACAGATACAGCAGAATCCGGGTTACGAGTAATGATTTTGCAAGTTTTCAAAAGCCGACCTGCCACCGCAGGTCGGCTTTTTTTGGCTTAACTGGAAAATCCATGGATGGTTTTACAAGGACAGCATGGAAATTTTTGCTGCTTATAAAAGTTAATCTGAGTCAACTTTTGATTATGCCACCTAAAAAATATAAGAAATAAGATTCATAAGAGAGAAGGTAATCAAGAATTTTTTTGTGGTGATGCAACTAAATCTTAAAATTTTTTGACTTTACTTGCACGCTCATCCATTAGATTTGCGCTCCTATCATTTTTAACAAAACAAAAAACATGAGAAAATTTCTAACGCTCTTGCTGGGCGTGCTGCTCTTTAGTGTGCAGGTCCTGGCACAAACCCGGACGATTACGGGTAAGGTTACAGATGCAAACGGAGTTCCTATCTCCGGTGCATCCGTTCAGGTAAAAGGTACCAATGTTGGTACCGTAACACAGGAAGATGGAACGTTTTCCCTTTCCGTGGCACCCACAGCACGTACATTGACCATTTCTGCAGTGGGACAAACAGCCCGGGAAGTCAATATTGGTACACAAACCAATTTTACTGTAACCCTACAGGCCGGCGGCCAGCAGAATCTGCAAGAGGTAGTGGTTGTAGGATACGGTACCCAAAAAAGAGCCGATCTTACCGGAGCCGTGGCTACTGTGAAAGCGGCAGATATTGAGAACAAACCTTTTACATCTGTAGATAAAGCTTTACAGGGACAGGTTGCCGGTTTGCAATCTGTTGCGGCTTCCGGGCAGCCTGGTTCTACGCAGGCTATCCTGATACGGGGTGTAAGTTCAATCACAGCCAGTAACGCTCCCCTTTGGGTTATTGATGGAATTCCCATCAACACTGGTGATGCATCTCGTTTGTCAACAACTTCAAATCTCTTAAGTACATTAAACCCGAACGATATTGAAAGCATTTCTGTACTGAAAGATGCCGCTTCACAATCGATTTATGGTAGCCGTGCCGCCAACGGGGTTATTGTAGTTACTACAAAAAGGGGCAGAGCCGGTAAAACCCGTTTCCGCTTTGATACAGAAGTTGGTAAAAGCGATATTGCCTACCGCAATGAGCGCTACAGGCCCCTGAATGCCGATGAATACTTTACCATTACCAGAGAAGGCCTGGTGAACTTAGGGCTAAGCGCTGCACAGCAGAATACAACTTTAACCGGCCTTGGTTTGGGCAATGGTGTTGATTTTAACTGGCTGGATGCAACAACCCGCAGAGCCGGTCAGCAGCAGTATAATCTGAGTGCAGAAGGCGGGAATGAAAGAACGACATTTTATATTTCAGGTGGTTATTTTGAGCAGGAGGGTACAACCATCAACTCAAAACTGCGCAGAACCAGTGGAAATTTCCGTATTAATCATAAAGTTTCTGAAAGAGTCAATTTTGGGATGAACATGAACGGTGGTTTTGTAAACCAAAGAGCCCCGCTGGCCGGTGGTGCGTTTGGTAACCCGGTTCTGAGTTCTTATTTCACTCTGCCTTCGCGTAATCCTTATAATGCTGATGGTTCTTATAACCTGAATGCGACATCGTTGGGTGGCTTACATAATACCATTGCATTATCAGAGCTTGACAAGCGTTACTTACGGGAATTCAGCCTGAGAGGAAACATCTTTGTTGAAATTGGAATCCTGCAAGGCCTGAATTTCAGGTCAAGCTTCAGCGGTGACTTCAACAATCTGGAAGAAGACCAGTACAACAACCCCTTTCATGGCGATGGACAGGCTTCTAATGGTAGAGCGTTTGCCTATTACACTCGTTACATGAACAAGGTTTGGACAAACACGCTACGTTATAACAGGGCACTAAACCAAAGCGGTGATTTCAACCTCAACGCACAAATTGGTTATGAAGCTCAGAAGTCCTCCGGCTATTTTTCATCTCTTCAGTCGCAGGGTTTTCCGCCAACTTTTCGCCTGACTTACCCGTCTGCAGGTGCTACCCCGATTACAGCGAACGCTACCATTTCTGATTACTCATTCGTGTCGCAGTTTGCCAGTGCAAACTTCAACTACCAGAACCGCTTTGTCGTTTCCGGTAGCTTCCGTCGCGATGGTTCGTCCCGCTTTGGTGGCAATAACCGCTATGGTAACTTCTGGTCGGTAGGTGCTTCGTGGAATATCGACCGTGAAGGATTTATGCAGGGCTTGGATTTGTTCAGCCAACTGAAGCTGAGAACTTCTTATGGCGTGAATGGTAACGCCGGTATCGGTAACTACGATTGGTTACCCCTTTATGGTTATGGTGCTAATTATAACGGTCAACCCGGTAGCATACCTACCAACGTGGGTGACTCCAGCCTTACTTGGGAGCTGAACAAACCCTTCAACGTAGGTATCGATTTTGGTATCCTGCGCAACAGAATCAACGTGACGGCTGATTTCTACACCAGGAAATCTGAGGACCTGCTGTTGGACGTTCCCCTGTCAAGGACAACAGGATTTTCTACTGCAACCCGTAACATCGGTGCAATGAAAAATACCGGATTTGAATTTGCAATCAATGCTATCCCGGTACAGAACAGGAATTTCAACTGGATTGTTGACCTCAACTTTGCCACCAACAAAAATGAAATTCTTTCACTGCCCGAGGGTAACGATATCATCCAGGGTTCATTTATTCTTCGCGAAGGCGAAAGCATCAACTCTTTCTACTTAAGAGATTATGCGGGTGTTGATCCTGCCAATGGTGATCCGCTGTGGTACCTGACTGACGATAAGTCGACTACTACAAATAACTATTCCTCGGCTGCCCGTGTAATTGCTGGTACTTCATTGCCGAAATATTTCGGATCGTTTACCAATACTTTCAATTACAAAGGCATTTCACTGGAAGCACAGCTTTATTATAACTACGGTAACTATGTTCAGGATCCTTGGGGTGGTTATTACGTGGGTGCCGGATTTGGTGCTACCTATAACAAAGTGGCCCGTGTGCTTGAGCGCTGGCAGAAGCCTGGTGATGTAACTGATATTCCCAAGTACATTGCTAATGGAAACAAGAGTTTCCAGAGTGGTTCAACATTCTACCTGGCGAAAGGTGATTTTATCCGCCTGCGTAACATCCAGTTGGGTTATAACCTGCCCAAAGATTTCATTAGCAAAATCAGTTTAACCAATGCGTTCATTTATGTAAGGGGAACCAACCTTGCTACCTGGGCTACGGATGAAAATCTGCCGTGGGATCCTGAGCAAGGTACAGCCTCGCAATCGAACTTGAACGTGTTTATTCCCAAAACAGTTACCATTGGCCTGAACGTAGGCTTCTAAAAATGAAATTATCATGCTAAAAATGAAATACAGATTGTTGCCGGTGATCATTGGTCTGGCAACGCTTAGCTCGTGTAAAAAGGAATTCCTGGAACTGAACCCGCCCACTTCGCTGACACCATCCCAAGCACTGGGTTCGGAAGGCGATCTGCAAGTGGCGCTGAGAGGTGTTTATTCAGGTTTAAGAAACGTTGATTACTATGGAAGAACATTCCCAATCCTGGGGGACATTTTATCTGACAATACCTATCAGTCCTCGCAGAATACTAACCGCTACACGCTTTTCAATAACTATTCATTTAACGTAACGGATGGGAATGTGGCCGGCCTATGGAATGCTGCTTATACCGTGATCCTTCGTGCCAATAATATAATCAACTCTGAACTTACAGCAAGTCCCGGTGTAAACCAGTACAAAGGAGAGGCCTATGCGTTGCGAGCTCTGGCTTATTTTGACCTGGTACGCTATTTTGCAAGGCCGTACAATGATAATCCTTCGGCGTTGGGTGTGCCTATTGTTACCACGTATAATCCAGATCTCAAACCTGCCCGTAACACGGTACAGGAAGTGTATAACCAGATAAAGAGTGATCTGACCCAAGCCTATAGTCTGATGACTCAGTTCACGAACTCTTCACAGTTCAGCAAGTATGCTGCCCGTGCGCTGGAAGCTAAAGTGCTGTTGACGATGGGTGATTATGCCAATGCCAAAACGGCTGCATTGGATGTAATCAACAATGGTGGCTTTTCTGTAGTGCCTGCAGCCAGCTATGTTAGTTACTGGACCAATCCTGCCATTGAAACAAGCAAGGGCGAAACCTTGCTGGAGGTTTCTTCTGATGCCGTAAATAACCTGGCGTTTGATGCCCTGGGTTATTTGTACAGCCAGGGTGGCAACTATGGCGACCTGCTGGTTTCTGAAGAGTTGTATGCCCTGATGGAAACTGGCGATGTGAGAAGAAATTTGTATCCCACGGGAAATCGTCCTGCTGGTGTACCTGCCATCTTCGTTGAAAAATATCCTTCTATTGTAGGTGACCGTGACGATACAAAGGTGCTCCGCATGAGCGAGGTATACCTGATTGCGGCTGAAGCCTCCTATCGTACCGGAAGTGAGCCAGATGCGCTTATGTATCTGAACTACATCCGTACCCGCAGAAACGCTACACCAAGTACGGCCACCGGCGCTGCCTTGCTTGACGATATCATCGAAGAAAGAAGAATTGAGCTTGCGTTCGAAGGCGATCGTTATCACGACCTGCAACGTTTGATGCTTCCCGTTTCTCGAAGTGCAAACTATCCTTCTTCTGCAAGAACTATCGAATATTCGAATTTCAGGAGAGTATTGCCGATTCCGCAAGGTGAAATTGATGCCAATCCAAACATCAGGACGCAGCAAAATCCCGGCTATTAATTTCTTTTACTTACAACAAAAATCCCGCTTGAAAAGCGGGATTTTTTTTTATTTATAGACCTTATTTTTTGTGTTGCTTAATACAACTGTGTCCTTATTTACGCTTAAAACGGTTAGTTCTCCTACAATAAACTTCCTTCCATTCCTAATTTGATAAATGCTGACATTTCGGATGTTAAGGCTATTTGTATCAACATTGCAATTGAACAATCAGATTTTTCTTATAAGTGGAAATCAATGAAATCATCATATCTAAAAAGAATCTTCAATAGCAGGCAGCAAAATACAACAACGTAATAGTCTGGAAAAAAATAGATGAACGGTAAAAAATGAAGGTTAATCGGAAAAAAATGTTAAAAATATCATTCTGCGTTTTATATTCGTTGCCTTCTGGATTTAACTCTTAAAAACAAAGATTAACAACATGAGAAAATTTCTAACGCTCTTGCTGGGCGTGCTGCTCTTTAGTGTGCACGTCCTGGCACAAACCCGTACAGTTACGGGTAGGGTTACAGATGCAAACGGCATTCCCATCTCCGGTGCATCCGTTATTATTCGGGGTACTACAACCGGTACGGTTACAGGTGCCGATGGTTCATTCTCTATCAATGTACCCGCTAATTCACGGTTAATTGTTTCTGCTATTGGACAGACCACACAGGAACTTGCTGTGGGTAGCCAAACCAGTTTAAACGTCACCTTGCAGGCCGGCGCACAGCAAAGCATGCAGGAGGTGGTGGTAGTGGGATATGGTACCCAGCGTCGCCAGGACCTGACTGGTAGCGTGGCCCAGGTAAGTGGTGCCAAACTTCGCGACCAGCCTATCCAAACATTTGAGCAAGGTTTATCGGGTCGTGCTGTTGGTGTAAACATCAACATTCCAAACGGTGTATTGAACAACCCTCCGGTGATTCGTGTACGGGGTGTGAACTCCATTTCACTAAGCTCTTTCCCACTGGTTGTTGTTGACGGTATTCCTGTGTTTACAGGTAACACCGGTAATACTGCCGGTAACAACGTACTGGGCGACATCAACCCGGCTGACATTGAAAGTATTGAGATCCTGAAAGACGCCTCTGCGGCTGCAATCTACGGTTCCCGTGCCGGTGCCGGTGTGTTGCTGATAACCACCAAAAAAGGTCGCCAAGGACGTGCCAGGGTGAACTACGAAACGTGGGCCGGTTATACCAGTGCCTACAACCTGATTCCTGTACTGAACGCGCAGGAATATACGGATCTGAAAAACGAAGGGCTGACAAATGCTGGTACGCCTCCTAACGGCACCACTATTGGTTTCCGTACCATGACAGACGCCAATGGCAACCTGGTAGATACAGACTGGTACGACTACGTATACCGCACAGGTTTTTCACATAACCATGTATTGAACGTAAGTGGCGCCAACGAGCGGACCAACTATTATTTTTCGGTTGGTTATAACCGTTCGGAAGGGATGCTGCGCCGCAACAATCTTGAGCGTATTACCGGTACGTTCAACATTGACCAATCGGTGAACGACTGGCTGAAAGTAGGTGCCAAAATGAACTATTCTACCAACGTAAGTGAAGGCCAGAACTCGGGTTCTTTTGGTGGTGCTTTCAGTATTGCCGGTGCGGGCCGTTTGCCCCTGGTACTGGCGCCAAACGTACCTGCGTTCAATGCGGATGGTAGCTATAACATCAACCGTTCTACCAACGCTATTGGCAATGGTGCCAACTTTACTGCAACTCCCGGTTATTACAATGCAGCCATGATCATTGACCTGAATCGCTTTTACTCACGCAACAACCGGGTGTTGCCCAGCGTGTATGCAGAAGTAAAACTTTTGAGTGATCTGCGTTTCCGCAGCGTTTACGGCTTGGATTACCTGATGACAGAAAACTCTGATTACCGCAATGCTATCCACGGTGATGGTGTGCAGTTCAGTGGTGCTGCCCAAGCAACCCTGCAGCGTTACCGCCGTACCAACTGGCAGAACATCCTGACTTACGATACGCGTCTTGCCGAAACACACAGTCTGAATGTGCTGTTGGGTGCCGAGCAGCAATACAGCCGCTCTTCCGGGTTTGGTGTTGACCGCCGTAACCAGAGTGACCCATTCTTCACACAGCCGCAAGGAGGTTTTACAGGCATTGTTCCGTTGGGTGACTTTATTGGCGAAAACTTCCTGCAGTCTTATTTCGGCCGTATCAATTACGACTACCGGAAAAAATACTTTGTTTCCCTTAATGCGAGGAGAGATGGCTATTCGGCCTTTGCCCAAAAGTGGGGTAACTTCTATGGTGGTTCACTTGGATGGGCTATCTCTGAAGAAGATTTCTGGAAAAGCAGCTCCATTGCCAATACCATTAGTTCCCTGCGTCTTCGCGGTAGCTATGGCCAGGTAGGTAACTTCCAGGGCATTGGTGATTTTGTTTCCCTGTCAACATTTGGTGCTGGCTTGTATGGTGCTCAACCAACCATTTTCTTTAACAATGCCGGAAACCCGACATTGACATGGGAAAAGAGCAACAAGCTGGATGTGGGTTTTGTGGCAGGGCTGTTTAACAACCGTTTGAACCTGGAGTTAACATACTATAAGACAGATGTAAATGACCTGATCCTGGACGAGCCGCAGGCGCCTTCCAGAGGTGTTCCGGGCAATGCCATTGCTGCCAACGTTGGTAGCATGACGAACTCCGGTATCGAATTCTCACTGGGAGGTTCTATCATTTCCAAGCGTGACTTCTCCTGGACAGCCAACTTCAACATTGCTACACAAAAGAATGAAGTAACGGCCCTTGCGAACAACAATGCGGATATCCTGGTGGCAACGGCCGGTCTGGAATCTGTATCCATGATTCGTGTAGGAGAGTCGATTGGTAGCTTCTATGTTGTGGAAACAAAGGGTATCAACCCTGCCAATGGTCAGCGGGTGTTTGTACAACTGTTGAAAGATGCCAATGGCAACGTCATTGGTACACAAGATGTACAATACAACCACGCTGCGGCTTCCAATGCCCGCTGGACAAAAGTATCCGACGGTACACCGGTACGAGCCGTAAGCCAGACTGCCGATGGCCAGATCTTTGGCCCCGCCCTGCCAAAGTGGTTTGGTGGCTTGGATAACACTGTTCGGTATAAAGGTATCGACCTGAACTTCCTGCTGTTCTTCAGTGGTGGTAACTATGTATACAATGGTACAAAGGCAGGTTTGCATGACAACCGTAACTGGAACAATGCAAAAGACGCCCTGGACCGTTGGACCAAGCCTGGTGACAATGCCAAATGGCCAAGAGTTGTTTACAACGACAACGTTTCAAATGGTTCGGGTTTACCTATGTCCAACAACGTTGAAAAAGGCGACTTCCTGAAACTGCGCAACATTACCCTTGGTTACACCCTGCCGGCTTCTATTGCGCAAAAGGCAAAGCTGAACAACGTACGTGTGTACCTGGCTGCTTTCAATGCCCTGACCTTTACTTCATATGAAGGCTTTGATCCGGAAATACAGACCAATGGTAACAGCAACGGCGCACCCAGTGTGGACAGAAACTCTACCCCCTTGTCTCGTACATTCAATTTTGGTCTGCAGGTAGGCTTCTAATTTTTAAAACAAACAGAATGAAGAACAACATGAAATATAAAATTTTAGTCCTGCTGGCAGTAGTTGGAATGGTGTCCTGCCGGAAGGATAAGCTATCACCGATTCCTCAAACCACGATCTCTGATGTAGTGGCTTTCGAGACGCCTGAAAGGGCCCAGCAGGCTGTTAACGGAATGTATGCAGCTGTAAAGACCGGCCAGTTTTATGGTGGCCGCTACCCGGTTTATCATGAAATCAGGGGAGAAGATTTCAGCAACAGAACCAACAACGGTGTAACCGGCTTCCAGACTTATAATTACACGGTAACACCCAACCTGAATGAGGTGAACAACCTGTGGGCAGCAGCCTACACGGCACTCAACCGCATCAACGTGGTGATCGATGGTGTGCAGAAATCAACGCTGCCGGCTGATATCAAGTCCCGTTACATTGCCGAAGGTCGTTTCCTTCGTGGACTGACGTTCTACTCGTTGGTTACCCTGTATGCCCGCCCGTTTTGGGATGGTAATGGTGACAAACCCGGTATTATACTTTATACAGAGCCGCAAACAAATCTTGGTAACAACAACAAAGCAAGAGCTACTGTTGCAGAAACCTACACGCAAATCCTGGCTGATTTGAATGCTGCAGAACAGGACCTTCCTGCAACGTACAGCAGTGCTACGGAGAACCTATACCGGGCCCATAAAAATGCAGCCATTGCCCTGAAAACAAGGGTTTATTTGTCGATGCGCCGTTACCAGGATGTAATTACCGAAGCAAACAAAATTGTTTCGCAAACAGCACCGTTCACTGCTACAACGGGTGTGCAACACAGCCTGGCTCCGAACATTGTGCAGGTATTCCGTCCCGGCACCACATCGGAGAATATCTTCTCTTTCCCTTTTACGGAGCTGGACCTGCCGGGTACTCAGAACAGTTTAAATCAATACTTTAGCCCAAGCGGTGCACCCGATAAAGGAAATGGCGACTATGCCCTGAATACCACTGCCAATGGTATTGTGTCCAGCACAGCCTGGACGGCCACCGATGCACGCAGGGCATTTAATGTTGAAAAGGGAGGACAAACCTTTTTGCGTAAATGGACAGAGAACACCGATAACGTTCCTGTTATCCGTTATGCAGAAGTGCTGCTGAACCTTACTGAGGCGCTCGCCCGTGAAAATGGTTTGAGTGTAAGAGCGATTGCCCTGTTGAATGCTGTAAGGCAACGTTCCGACCCCAACACCATACTGGCGCCGGCTACACCGCAAGCTTTGATTGATGCTATCCTGCTGGAAAGAAGGATAGAGCTTCTTGGTGAAGGTTTCCGTTCAATAGACCTGCTCCGTCTTGGTCAGCCGCTGCCTTCCAAGCCAGGTGTTGCTACCACTGTAGCAACAACCGATGCGCAGTACATATGGGCGATTCCCAACAATGAACTGCTGGTGAACAAAGCTGCCGTACAAAATCCTTTGTACTAAGTTGTTCAGTAAATAAACCAGAAAAGGACCATCCTGTAAGCGGTGGTCCTTTTCTTTAATACAAGCAGAACACGTTTGCTCAACCCCTTGAACGGGATGCATCCTATGTAAGGATTCAGTCCCTTTTCACCATTTAAAGAATAATTAATTCTGCAAGGAAGGTTTATCCTGCTGTCTATTGTTTCTAGATTGTCAGAAAAGAAAAAGGCTGCCCAGTAGGACAGCCTTTTTCTTATTTATTTTACCAGTTTACTGCAAAACTTTACGCAGCGTTTGTCCCAGTTCTTCGCCATGGAGATTTTCGGCAACAATATTTCCCTCCGGATCAACCAGTACATTGTACGGAATGCTTTGTACGCCATACAGTGTCGCCGCTTCGTTGTTCCAGAACTTAAGGTCACTCACATGTGTCCAGGCAAGGCCATCCTGCTGAATGGCCTTTAGCCATGCGTCCTTGTTCTGGTCCAGCGACACACCCAGGATGGTGAAGTTTTTATCCTTGAACTGGTTATAGTTTTTTACGATGTTCGGATTCTCTTGGCGGCAGGGCTGACACCAGCTAGCCCAGAAGTCTACCAGCACATATTTTCCCTTGAATTGTGACAGCGAAACCGGTTGTCCATTCACGTCGGGTTGGGTAAAATCGGCGGCTTTTGAAGAAGGCAAGCTCTTTTTTACATTTTGCAGGGCTGTGTGAGCTGGAAACTTATCAGCGGCTTTCGTTACCAATTCTGAAATCTCCGTTTTGCTGAAACCTTTCAGTCCAAGGTTATTCACCGTGTTCTGGTATGAGCTGATGACATAAAGACTCAGGACGGGGCTCTTGCTATTTGCCAGGTAATCTTTTGCCGTCTCTTCTAGGCTTTGTGCAGTAGCCTGTACGTGTGCATAGGCAGCGCCTACTGCGCTGTCTGAAGCGCCGGCCTTCTGCAGGCTGTCCACTTTATTTCCATGGGTAAACAACAACATGCCTCTTTCATACATGGCCTTGTCAAAATCAAGCAGTGATTTCGTGGCCGGTGAATTATTGACCGTGTAAGGCTGTGTCGTGTTATTCAGGTCGGCATCGACAGTAATTCTGGAAGCGTCATTGATAAAAAAGGCAAATGGCGTCACTTTGCCTTTCAACCGCAATTGGTAAAGGCTTTCTTCCCGGTTTTTTGTTTTCAGTGAAAACGAGCCATCTTCTTTTAGTGTAGCCGAGTCGAGAATGGTGGGGCGGGCATCCGGCGTGTTTTCTTCCAGATACACCATGTCGGCCGCTGCGTTTTTAACCTTGCCGGTAACTTCAAAACTGGAGCCGCCTTCCTGCGGACCGCAGGAAATCATTCCTGCCAGTATCACAATTCCGAAAATCTTCTTCATGCTGTTTATTTCAATTTTTCCTGGATTTTGCGGGTGACTTCTTCCGCATTGGCCTTGCCTTTCGAAAGCTTCATCACCTCGCCTACAAATAAACTCAACAAACCTTTCTTACCCTTTTTATATTCTGTTATTTTTTGGGCATGTTTGGTTAAAGATGCCTCAATAAAGGCATCCACTTCGCTGCCTGACTGCAATTGCAGCCCTTCCTGCTGGATATATCCCTTCACATCTGTCTCCGGATGTTGCAGCAGGTGCGGGAATAATTTCTGCGAAGCGATTCCGTAACTGATTACACCCTTGTCAATCAGTGCAATCAGGCTGGCTACAGCGGACGGCGCCACCGGAAACTGATCAAAACTGTTTTCATCATCGGCCAGTGCATTTTTCACTGGTCCAATAACCCAATTGGCGGCAGCTTTGTATTGGGCTGTTTCTTTCGTCAGGTTAAAAAAATAATTGGCTAGTTCAGTGTCCTCAGCCAGCAGGGATGCATCGTATTCGGGAAGTTGATACTCCGTTAATAATTGTTGTTTAATCTCGCTTTGCAGCGGCGGCATACTTTTGCGGATGGCTTCAATTTCTTCATCGCTGATCAGAAAGGGCGGCAGGTCAGGCTCGGGAAAATAACGGTAATCATCCTCATCTTCCTTGGTGCGGATAACGTAGGTGGTAAAGGTTTCATCGTTCAAACCTTTGGTCTGTTGCAGGATGGGTTCGTTGTTTCGGTGCTTTTCTATCAAGGCTGCACTTTCAGCCTCAATGGCTTTTTTGATATAGCGGATCGAGTTCAGGTTTTTGATCTCTACCTTGGTGCCCAGCTTTTCTTCACCTTTCGGCCTAACCGAAATATTTACATCGCAACGCAGGCTCCCTTCTTCCATGTTGCCGTCGCAAACGCCCAGATGACGAACAAGTTTGCGTAAGGCAGTTACATACGCTGCCGCTTCATCGGCGCTGCGCAAGTCAGGCTCCGTTACAATCTCCAGCAGGGGAGTGCCGGCCCGGTTAAAATCCAGTTGTGTGTATTCAGTTGTGGCATCGTGCAGGCTTTTACCCGCATCTTCTTCGATGTGAATGCGGTTGAGTCTAACTCCTTTTTTTTCTTTTCCCACGGTTATTTCAACCATGCCGCCTTTACAAATGGGAGTAGTGTGTTGCGATATCTGGTAACCTTTGGGTAGGTCGGGATAAAAATAATTTTTGCGGGCAAAATAGTTCCGCTGCACGATCTGTGATTTCGTTGCCAATCCTAATGTTATAGCCAGGCGGATTGCTTCCCGATTCAGTTTGGGCAGCGTTCCCGGGTGCGCCAGCGAGATGACACTAACCTGTGTATTGGGTGCCTGACCAAAGAGAATGGTGTCGCCACAAAACAATTTAGTTGTTGTCTGTAGCTGCGCATGCACTTCGAGTCCAATAACAACTTCGTACTGATCTTTCATCATAGGGCGTAAAAATAAATCTTCCTGTGGTGGAAAGCAGTTTTATGACGGTACAATGAAACTTTCGCTATAAAGATGTCTAAAATGCGTTTAACTGCTAATATTTGTTATTTGCCGATTTCCTTAACAATTTTTTATTGTTTCCCTTATATTCGCCTGCTTTAAAAATCAGTCACTCGATTTTTCACCTAAACTCTGAACAATTACATGAGAAAACTGCTAATGCTCCTGCTGGGGGTAATGTGTCTTAGTACACAACTCCTGGCGCAAAACCGAACGATTTCGGGCCGCATCACAAATGAACTGGGCGAAGGCATTGCCAATGCCTCCGTCACTGTAAAAGGTACCACCAATGGTACAGTTACCAATGCAACCGGCAACTTTTCACTTAGCATTACTCCTTCCACCAGAACGTTGGTTGTGTCGTCAGTAGGTTTCCAAACAAGGGAGATCACGATCGGCAATCAAAACACCTATGACCTTACTTTGAGCGGTGATGCGCAAAGTATGAACGAAGTGGTAGTGGTGGCTTATGGCACCCAAAAGCGGGAATCCATTACCGGCTCGGTGGCCACTGTAGGTGCAAAACAACTGGAAACCCGTTTGACCACCAACATTTCACAAGCGCTTGCCGGTGCAGCTCCCGGTATCTCCGCTACCTCTGGTAACGGTCAACCTGGAAGCAGTGCCGCCATTCGTATCCGTGGTTTTGGTTCAGTAAATGCCAGCAGCGCCCCTTTGTATGTAGTAGATGGATTCCCCTATGAGGGCTTTATTGGTGACCTGAACACCAACGACATCGAAAGCATTTCGTTGCTGAAGGATGCATCTTCTACAGCCCTTTATGGTGCCCGTGCAGCAAATGGCGTAGTGCTGATCACCACTAAAAAGGGAAAATCTGCCGAACCGCGGGTAAACATCAACGTTACCTCTGGTTATTCGCAGCGGGGTATTCCTGAATACGATCGCGTTGGTGCAAACGATTATTACCCTCTGATGTGGCAAGCCTTAAAACACAGCCTGATGTTCCCTACATCAGGAACCGGCCTTTCCGAGTCGGCTGCTGCGGCACAGGCATCTGCGACCATTGCCGACCAATTATTCTATAATCCTTACAATGTTGCGAATAATCAGATTGTAGGAACCGATGGCAAACTGAATCCTGCTGCGCAGCTGCAGTATAACGATTTTGACTGGTTTAAACTTATGGCCAAGAATGGCAACCGGAACGAGGCTGCATTAAATATTTCGGCAAAACAAAACCGCTCAGACTATTACATCTCATTGAATTACTTAAAAGATGAAGGCTTCCTGTTGAAGTCTGATTATGAGAGAGCGTCTGCCCGTGTAAACCTGAATTCTCAGGTGAAAAACTGGTTGCGTACAGGGCTGAACATCAGTGGCGTAGTGGTAAAGTCCAATAACGCTAGTGCCACCGATGACAACACTGCCAGCATTATTAACCCATTCGTATTTGCCAGAGGCATCGGACCTATCTATCCGGTTCGTGCCTACACCAATACCGGTGAGCCTGTACTGGATGCCTTTGGTAACCATATGTATGATTATGGTATGCACCAAGGAGCTATCAACAGGCCTTCCGGTGCTTACCCGGGCCGTCATGTGTACCTGGAAACAATGCTGAACCAGAACATTTCTACCCGTAACAGCATTATTGCCCGTACGTTTATGGAAGGAAAATTCCTGCGTGACTTTACGTTTACTACCAACGTGGGACTGGACCTGAATAACACCCGCGGCAAAAGCTTTCAGAACAAAACTGTAGGTGATGGTGTGACCGCAGGCGGTACTTCAACTACTTCCTCCAATGAGTATAGGACCATCTCCATGAACCAACTGCTGAACTACAAGCGCAAATTCGGAATGCACAGCATAGGCGTTTTGGTTGGACACGAAAACCAATGGGTAGATGAAACCTATTTCAGTGGCAGCCGCCGCAAGATGAACCTTGATGGCAACGTGGAACTGGTGAACTTTACCGAGCTGGCAAGTGCAACCGGCCGGCAGGAAACACTGCGCCGCGATGCTTACCTGAGCCGTGTGAACTACGACTTTGAAGGAAAGTATTTCGCTGAAGTTTCGTACAGGAGAGATGGTTCTTCCCGTTTTGCACCGGAGTCTCGCTGGGGTAATTTCTACTCTGTAGGTGCCTCCTGGTTCATTAAGCGTGAAAATTTCCTGAGCAATGTTACCTGGCTGAATGACCTGAAGATCAGGGCCGCCTACGGTACTGTTGGTAACGACGCCCTTGATACTTATTATGAGTACCAGGCGCTTTACGGACTGGGATGGAACAATGCCGGGCAGCCAGGTGCACTGGCCACCAAAATTTCCAACCCTGATCTGACATGGGAAGTAAACAAGACACTGAGCTTGGGCGTTGATTTCGGTATGTTCCAGAACAGGCTTTCCGGTTCTGTTGAACTGTTCGATCGTGGTTCTTCCCAGTTGTTGTTCGATGTGCCGCAAGGTTTGTCTTCTGTTGTGACTACCCGTACCGAGAATATCGGTGCCATGAGCAACCGTGGTATTGAACTGCAGTTAAACGGTGATGTGATCCGTGCGAAAAATGTAAACTGGAGCATTCAGTTAAATGCCACCAGTCTAAAAAATGAGATCACCAAACTACCGGGTGGACAGCCGATTACCAGCGGCACCAAGCGATTGGAAGAAGGCAGAGATATCTACGCTTTTTACCTGAGACAGTGGTATGGTGTAGATCCGACTGATGGCGCCAGCCTTTATCATGCCCTGCCGGGACTTACCAGCGGCTATCGCATTGCAAAAACAGGTGATACCGTGGTTACCGACCATACCCTGGCTCGCTTTGACTATTCCGGCAGCGCTATTCCCAAAGTCTTCGGGTCAATAGGGTCTACCATCGAGGTAAGAGGCATTTCGCTTTCATTCTTGCTGAATTATCAGATTGGCGGTAAATTCTACGATGGAAACTATGCTTCGCTGATGCGACCTTCTTATGGTTCTTCACTGCATGCAGACGTGTTGAAATCATGGCAGAAGCCAGGCGATGCGACCAATATTCCCAGGCTGGATATAGCTAATACGGGGATGATCAACGCCCAATCAAGCCGCTGGCTGATTGATGCGTCTTATCTGAGCTTCCGCAATGTGACACTTTCTTATGCTTTCAACAGGGATATCTTAAATAAAATTGGTCTTTCCCAATTGCGGGTTTATTTGTCTGGTGAAAACCTGGCTGTTCTTTCCAAAAGAAAGGGTATGAACCCGGCAGAAAGTTTTAATGGAACCAACAGTGCCATTTACACTCCCAACAGGGCTTTGAGCGCTGGTGTTAACCTTAGTTTCTAATCCATAAAGATTCAAAACATTAGATATGAAAAAAATCACCGTCTTTGTTATTGGTTGCTTGACACTGATGACATCATGTAAAAAAGACTTTCTTGATACAGGGCCCACTAACAGTGTTGACGATTCGGCCATATTCACGACTACTACCAACGCAGCAAACGTGCTAAATGGCGTTTACCGCTATCTGTGGAACCGCTATAGTACGCAAAACCAGCCTGGCCAAGGCGGTATGATGCTTCAGCTTGATTTTATGGGTGAAGACATCCACCAGGCGGCCGGTTCGTGGTACACTAACTCTGCCAATGGAACTGGTAACTGGGTGAACCATAAAAACGACACCTACATCTGGACGGAGTTTCCCTTCCGCTTGTACTACCGTGTAGTCGGTAATGCCAATGCACTCATCGAGAACATTGATGCCGCTTCTGGTTCTGATGCCGAAAAAAACCAACTTAAGGCCGAAGCCAAGACTATGCGGGCTTGGGCATATTTTAACCTGGTGCAGCTTTTTGGTAAACGCTACCAGGCTGGAACCACAAACAGTCAACTCGGCGTGTCCATGCCGCTCAGCGCTAAAGAGGTGAAACTTCCCCGCGCCACTGTTGAAGAGGTATATGCGCAAATCAATAAGGACTTGGATGAAGCAATTGCTGCCTTTCCTACAGCTACACCAATTCCCATTGGCCTTACGGCTTCCTCTCCAAATCTGAAATCACACCTTGGTTTGAATGCCGCAAAAGCCATCAAGGCTAGAGTAGCGCTGACCCAGCAAAATTGGGCTGTGGCTGCAGATTTTGCCAAGCAGGTGATCGATGCCGGTGCTTACTCGCTGATGAGTAATGCACAATACCAGGAAGGGTTCAACAGCATTGCTAACCCTGAGTGGATCTGGGGTGTTTATATGCAGGACGACCAAGGGGATACCTTCGGTTCTTATCATGCACAGATTTCCTGGGATGGTAACACCACCTATGTACGTAGCCGTCCGAAGCGTATCAACTCGGCTCTATACAATAAGATCAGTGGAACAGATGTACGCAAGAAGATGTGGGAGCCAAGCCCTACTGCTGCAAATTTCCCGCTGCCTGCTTCCACTTATGTTCGTGAGCCTTACATGAGCCGGAAGTTCAAAACCAGGGCTACACCAACCATTGGTGATGTTCCTTACATCCGTTTGGCGGAAATGTACCTGATTCTGGCCGAGGCCAATGCACGCATCCCGGGTAAAGAAGCTGATGCCGCCCAGGCACTTTTTACACTTGCCAAGAACAGGGATCCGCAGTATACCCTGAGCACCAATACCGGTGAAACGCTGATTGATGAGATCATGACGCAAAGAAGGGTGGAACTTTGGGGTGAAGGCTTCCGTTTCTTTGATTTGAAACGCTTGAACCTGCCTTTGGATAGAACTGTAGTGCCCAACTATGTATCGGCTTCCGTTGGTGGTGCAATGCAAATACCTGCCGGCGACAACAAGTGGCAGTTTGCCATTCCCATCGCTGAACTGCAAGCTAACCCGAATTCAACACAGAACCCGTAAACGTTCTTTAAAGAACAATACAGATGGCTGCCTCAAATGAGGCAGCCATTTTTTTTATGGTTGTTGTTTTATTTCTTTGCGGTTTATTCAATGGGAGTCCGCCAGTTGTGATTGTTCTTCTCTCTCTTTACTAGCACGCCAAAATGCTGTTGTTTAGGTGTTGGCAATAAATGGATTTGTACCAACAGTTCCTTAGGGTAGTAAAGGTTCAATGGACAAATTATCATACTCCAATATGATCCAGGCGAATCTTAAATGAAGAAATTTACTGATGACAGGCTTTTTGGCCGCAGCGATTTTCCCGGCACTTGTCTTGAACGATATAATCACCTTCCGCCTTTTTTCCTGTTACTCTTTGCCTAGCATTCTTTCAAAAAAGTGGTGGGCCATAAAAAAGGCCCCACCGAAAGGCAGGGCCATGAAAGACTGCACAATGAAACAAGTTTACCATAGTGTCAGGGCTGACTTACTCACCACTGACCACTTTCCACTTACAAATCCACTGTCTTTATTTTTTTCGGCATTCTTACCTCAAGGGTTTGTGTCTTGCCGCTACGATTGATCTGCATTTTTACAGAAGCCTGGTCTTTTTTCTCTTTCATCACCTTCGAAATTTCATCGGCGCTGTTTACAGCATTGCCATCCACATGGGTGATGATGTCGTCTTCCTTGATCCCGGCTTTATGGGCGGTTCCTTCATCATCCACATCCAGCACTTTTACACCTTTGCCTTCATCAGTGTCCTGAACAGAGATACCGAGTTTGGGCCCGCGGCTCGGATAATAAACATTGCCCTGAATGCTGGGGAATGTGCGTTCAAATGAACGGGCATTCTGGTTTTCGCGCCATACCTGGTCGGTGAGTACGCGGGGGGCTGTCATAGCGGTAATGTTTACACCTTTCCAGCGGCCCAGTTCAGCTGTGGCTTTTTGCTCTTTGCCATCCCGTAGGTAAGTGATGGCCACTTTATCGCCGGGCTTGTGCGAACGGATGGCATCCGTTACATCGCCGGTTGCTTCAATTTTACGGTTATTGATCTTCGTTATAACATCACCTTTTTTCAGGCCTGCTTTTTCGGCAGCGCTTTCCTTTGAAACCGACTGAATCTCTGCTCCACGCTCATCGCCATCGGTAACAACTCCCAGCATGGCACGGTTAGAATCTACACGGAAGATGGAAGGCTGCACATGATCAACATTGAAATCAAATTTGTGATCAGGGCCAAAGGAAATGGAACCACCACCTCTTAAGTTGTTCACCCGTACATTGATATCTTTCAGGTCGGCCACATCTTTCCCATTGACTTTTATTTTGTCGCCATCAATTTCGATTACGGTTTTCTCATCCTTGTCACCGGAACGGGTAATCACGATTTGCTGTTTCTGGGTTTTCTCCTTTACTTTTTCCTTTTCCTTTGTTTTGCCATCCTGTGCCAACAAAGTAGCGGGAACCATACACACCAGCAGCGCTGCTGCCATCGCACGATTTAGAAAACGTTGTTTCATAAGCTGAATTATTTTAAAATTTTACTACGTTTATTTTCGTAGATCAAATATAGGATTGATTTTCAAATTACGAAACTTTTCGCAATTGTTAAAATGGCGAGCGGTTTAAAGCACCGCTTTAACGGTTGCTATTACTTGCCGGAGGTTCGAAATTTCCTGTCCGCCAGCTGTGGCCAGGGTTTTCTGTCCGCCGCCACCGCCTTTGATCAGCGGTGCTATTTTTTGCTTGATAAGGGCGGAGGCATCCAGGCCTTTCTCGGCCGTTACAGCATCGTCGAAAAGCAATACCACGGCGGCTTTGCCGTCCACGGCAGCCGCTAATGCAATAACGTGTTGCGGCACAACTGCCTTTAGTTCAAAGGCCAGTTTTTTCAGGGCGTCGGCAGAGGGAAGATCCACCACTTCACCAATAAACTGTGCACCATTTACAACCTCGGCTTTTTGTGCAAGCACATCCCGTAAGGACCTGATCTGGGCGGCTTCAAAGCCCTCCAGTCTTTTTTTCAGCAAAGCATTTTCATCATAAAGTGCAGCGATGGCCTTGCTGATGTCCTTCGGGTTTTTTAGTGCTTCACGAATATCTTTTACCAGGTCGAATTGTTCCTGGATAAAGGCCTCTGCAGCAAGCCCGCTGATAGCTTCGATGCGGCGAACGCCGGCCGCTACGGCTGCTTCGGAACGAATCTTGAAAAAGCCCAGTTCGCCGGTGGCGCCTACATGGGTGCCGCCACAAAGCTCGATGGAATAGGAGGGGTCGATGGTCACCACCCGAACGGAGTCGCCGTATTTTTCGCCAAAAAGAGCCATGGCACCGCTCTGCACCGCCTCTTCTTTTGGCATCATGCGAATCACCACGGGTATGTTCTCCCGGATTTTTTCGTTCACCAGCCGCTCTACTTCGCGGATCTCTTCATCGGTCATTTTGCTGAAATGCGAAAAGTCGAAGCGGAGATAATCGGCATTTACCAGCGAACCTTTTTGGGCTACATGAGTGCCCAGTACGGTACGCAAGGCGGCATGCAATAAGTGCGTTGCGCTGTGGTGGATGGCGGTAGAGTGACGCTTGTTTGCATCCACTTTTACAATGACTTCCCCTTCAAGTGAAGACGGCAGTTTTTCGGCAAAGTGTATAATAAGATCATTCTCTTTTTTAGTATCTACAATTGCCAATTGCTCATTGCCAACAGTTAATTGCCCGGTGTCGCCAACCTGCCCGCCGCTTTCTGCATAAAACGGCGTACGGTCCAGCACGATCTGGTAGGCTTCTTTGCCTTTGGCTTTTACCTTCCGGTATTTTAAAACATTGGCCTTTGTTTCCAATGAATCATAGCCCACAAATTCGTTGCTGTTGCCCTCGTTTACAATCACCCAATCTTCGGTATCAATAGCGGTAGCAGCGCGGCTACGCTCTTTTTGTTTTTGCATTTCGGCATTAAAGGCCTCTTCATCCACTGCAAGGCTACGTTCCGAAGCGATCAGGCGGGTAAGGTCAAATGGAAAGCCGTAGGTATCATAAAGTTCAAACGCATCTTTGCCGGAGATGGTGCCTGCTGCATTGCCAATGATGTCCTCAATGCGTTTTAACCCTTTCTCCAGCGTTCGCAGAAAAGCTTCTTCCTCTTCACGGATCACTTTCGCGACAAATGCTTCCTGTTGTTTTAGCTCAGGGAAAACCGTTTCGAATTGTGTGGCAATCACAGGAAGTAACTGATACAATAACGGCTGTTGATAATTTAAGTAGGAATAATAATACCGCACAGCCCTTCTTAAAATCCTACGGATTACATAACCGGCGCCGGTATTGGAGGGCAGTTGTCCATCGGCAATGGTAAAGGAAATGGCACGAATATGATCGGCCAATACCCGGAAAGCAATATCGCTTTTGGTGCCGCCACCTTTGTATTCCTGGTTGGTGATGGCAGCTATTTTTTCAATGGTACCCGTAAATACGTCGGTATCGTAATTGGATTGTTTGCCCTGCAGTACCCGAACAAGGCGTTCAAAGCCCATTCCCGTGTCCACATGTTTGGCGGGCAGGGGCTGCAGGCTGCCGTCCTTCAGGCGGTTAAACTGGATGAATACATTGTTCCAGATTTCAATCACCTGCGGATGATCGGCATTCACCAGGGTTTTCCCCTCAACCTGCTTTCGCTCTTCATCGGGCCGTGTGTCTACATGAATTTCGGTACAGGGACCACAGGGACCCGTATCGCCCATCTCCCAGAAATTGTCTTTTTTATTGCCGAGAAGAATGCGGTCTTCCGCGATCCATTGTTTCCACTCTGCCGCCGCTTCCTCGTCTTTGGGCAGACCATCCTTGGCGTCGCCTTCAAATACGGTTACGTACAGGCGGTCTTTTGGAATGTTTAAAACCTCCGTCAGCAATTCCCAGCTCCAGGCAATGGCTTCTTTTTTAAAATAATCGCCAAAGCTCCAGTTACCCAACATTTCAAACATGGTATGGTGATAGGTATCCACACCCACTTCTTCCAGGTCGTTGTGCTTACCGCTTACCCTTAGGCATTTTTGCGTATCGGCTATGCGGGGGCTGGGCGATTGCCGGTTGCCCAGGAAATAATCCTTGAACTGGTTCATACCGGCATTGGTAAACATCAGGGTTGGATCGTTCTTTACCACGATGGGAGCAGAGGGCACAATCTGGTGGCCTTTGGAAGCGAAAAAATCCAAAAAGGCGCTGCGTATCTCGGCACTGGTCATTACAATTAAGATGGTTTTTTGCGTTGAATAGTCTTATTTTGTCGCACCTCGTTTTGAGGGAGAGCAAAGATAAGCAAGGTGCGTGGTGCGTGGTAAGTGGTGAGTAGATTGCGGCGTTTCGCCCAAAGAATTGTTTTCTTTTTAATGAAAGCGGTTCATTTATTCACCACCTCCACCCACCACTCACGCTACGGCCATGAAGAAAATCAAATATTACTATAACACCCATACGCTCCGCTATGAAAAGCTGATCACGCCGTTGCGGGTAAAACTGCTGCGGGTATTTGGATTTCTGGCAGCAGCTTTTGTAACGGCTGCACTCATTGCCTACTTTGCCTTCCGGTTTGTGGGCTCACCGTATGAAAAACAGTTAAGGGCAGAAAACGAACAGTTGGAGTACGAACTGCAGCGGCTGAATGACCAGGTGAAATCTATCAACCAGCAAATGGCAACGCTGGAAAAGCGTGACAATGAAGTGTACCGCAGCATTTTTGAAGCCACTCCCATCCCCGACAGCCTGCGCACCGTAGAAGCCGAGAGGGCCAGGGAAATTGCCAAAGTGGAAAGTCTCCCGGAAGGAGAGCTGGTCTACGCTATTGATACCACTATCCGGCGTATCCGTGCAAGAATCTCCGCACAGCAGAAGTCCTATGCAGAACTGGCGAAACTGGTAGATAGAAAGGAAGATATCCTGGCCGCCACCCCCGCCATCCAGCCTGTCAGTAACAAAGACCTGAACCGTATTGCCTCAGGTTACGGCTACCGTATTGATCCTGTTTACAAAACCATTAAAATGCATGCGGGGCTTGATTTTGCAGCGCCACAAGGCACACCTATTTATGCTACTGCCGATGGAGTGGTGAAGACTGCAGGTCTGAGCAGTGGCGGTTACGGTAATCATGTGGTGATCAATCATGGGTTTGGTTATGAAACCCTGTATGGTCATATGGTCCGTATCAAGGCCCGTAACGGACAGAGAATCAAACGCGGTGAAGTGATTGGCTATGTGGGTAGTACCGGTAAGTCTACCGGTCCGCACTGCCATTACGAAGTGCACAAGAACGGGCAAAAGCTCGACCCGGTTTATTTCTTTTATAACGATCTCAGTCCTCAACAATTTGACCAATTGCTGAAGCAGGCCAGCGCATCTAACCAAAGCCTGGATTGATGTGCAGATATGCAGACGTGCAGATGGGAATGCGATAATTTGAAAATGAGATAATATTATAATGCAGGCGTGATTGCTAAGAATAAACCAGCATTGGCCTAACCAACCCCAAACTTCTCCTCATGACCATCCAGGAAGCACAGCAAAAAGTAGATGAGTGGATCAGCACCACCGGAGTCCGGTACTTCAGCGAATTGACAAATATGGCCATTCTTACCGAAGAGGTGGGGGAAGTAGCCCGGCTGATGAGCCGCCTGTATGGAGAGCAGTCGTTCAAGGAGAGTGATAAAGACAAAAACCTGGGCGACGAACTGGCTGATGTTCTCTGGGTTCTTATCTGCATAGCCAACCAGACCGGTATAAACCTGACAGAAGCGCTGGAGAAGAATTTTGAAAAGAAAGAGTCCCGCGACAAGGACCGGCATCAGCACCTGAAGGATAGCTGATCACTCTATATAAGATGAAGGGATACTATGGCTTATTTATTCCTTAACTCCATCTATCCTTGTTTAATGTCTTGGCGACGTTTTTGTAACGCAATTGCCAAACAGGTGTGTATGAAGAAATTTTCATTTGGTTTGGTGTGGCTATCATTAAAGGAATCGTTCAAAGAGTTTGGAAGAGACAAGGTTACCAAGTTAAGCGCTTCCCTTGCTTATTATACTGTTTTTTCTCTTGCCCCGCTGCTGGTTCTCATCATTAGTATCAGCGGGTTGATTTTCGGTCAGCATGCCGTAGAAGGAAACATCGAAAACCAGATCTCGTCTATTGTAGGACCTGAAGCAGCCGTACAGGTTCAGGAAATGATCAAAAATGCCTCGCTGACCGGGCAGAGTACCATGGCAACCATCATCAGTGCGGCTGTTCTGATTTTTAGTGCAACCACCATCTTTGGTGAATTGCAGGATTCTATCAACAGCATCTGGGGACTGCGAAAGAAAGAATCTGCCGGTATCATGGCCATGTTGAAAACCCGTCTTTTATCCTTTGGGCTGATTGCATCACTGGGCTTTATCCTGATGGTATCGCTGATTGCAACAACCGTACTGGCTGGTTTGGGCAACCGGCTGCAGGAAGTTTTTCCCAATGTATCTTTTGTGCTTTTTTATATTCTGAACCTGGCTCTCACGCTTAGCGTAATCACAATGCTGTTTGCCGTGATCTTTAAAGTACTTCCCGATGTTAAAATGCGTTGGGGGGCCGTGATTCCGGGATCAATTACCACGGCAATTTTATTTATGATTGGTAAAATGGGAATCTCGTTTTATATCAACAAAAGCGACTTGGGTTCCAGTTTCGGCGCCGCCAGTTCGCTTGCTATCATTTTAGTGTGGGTATATTATTCTTCCATTATTCTTTATTTCGGTGCCGAATTCACCAAAGCCTATGCAACTCACAAGGGCGAAGAGATCGTTCCGGATCAATACGTAGAATGGGACGAACGCCCAGCGATGCCTGGCGCTACACCGAAAAAAGCACCTACGGCAAAAGAGCCTTCAACCTTATCGCCTGCAGGTAGATCGTCAAGGAACATACAGCCACCGGCGCCCCAACTGGCGGTACATGGACAGCCTGTCAGCGGTCGGGACCGCATGCGGGAACTGGGCGTAAAAATGGGAAAGGAGAAAGACCAGCCGGGCATGGGAAAGACCTTGTTTGGTCTGGCCCTGTATTTTGCCACAAAGGGAAAAAAGGACCGCAATAAACGCTGACTTCGGATCCTGGCTCAAAAAGCAATAAGAATTATCAAGCTGCGCCTGCCGAAGCCGGTGTTGCACTTCTACAGATTGAGGGGCTGGCCGTCTTTTTGTACCAACCCGACAAAAAGGAAATGGCAAAAAGGGTATCCTTTAAAGGTATCTGGAAACTGTTGAAAAATACGTTCAATGGTTTTATTGATGACCGCATTGTAAAGCTCAGTGCAGCACTGGCTTATTACACGGTTTTTTCTATCGGCCCCATGATAATTATGATCGTGTATGTGGCGGGTATCCTGTACGGGAGAGAGGCGATTCAGGGAACCATCTTTGATGAATTGAGAAGCCTGATAGGCACACAGCCCGCTGCACAAATACAAGATATGATCAGAAATGCGGCGTTGAACCAAAGCGGGACTGTTGCGGCAACCATTGGTACAATCACCCTTCTCATTGGTGCCACCACGGTTTTTGCGGAGATACAGGATTCCATTAACATGATATGGGGGCTAAAGCCCAAGCCCAAAAAGGGCTGGCTGAAAATGATCCTGAACCGGCTGCTGTCTTTTTCGGTTATAATCAGTCTTGGCTTTATTCTCCTCGTTTCGCTGATCTTGAACGGCCTGATAGAGGCCCTGATGCAGCAGTTGCGGTCCCGTTTTCCTGAAACGACAGTGGTGATCATGTATTTTATCAATCTTGCCATTACCTTCTCCGTCATTACCACGCTGTTTGCCGTTATTTTCAAGGTTCTCCCCGACGCTCTTATCAGATGGAAGGATGTGATGGTGGGTGCAATGGTCACCGCGGTGCTGTTTATGATTGGCAAGTTTGGAATCACCTTTTACATCGGCCAGTCCGATGTAGGATCAACCTATGGGGCGGCAGGTTCGCTGGTGGTGCTCCTGGTGTGGGTGTATTACTCTGCTATCATCCTGTATTTTGGGGCCGAGTTTACTAAATATTACGCTGCGGAATACGGTTCTCACATTCAGCCCAGTCATTACGCAGTATGGGTGAAAAATGTGGAAGTGGAAGAAGAAAATGGTTCCCTGAAACAGCAGGAGGAAAAAAAGAAAGATGAGAATGATAAGACGGGAGACAACATTAAGGTGAAGTAAACCAGTTTGGCGTTTGGGGTTGATGTAAGAGGCCTTGCATATGCAGACTGCATTTGGGGAAACATTCGTGATTATCCCTTTTCAAATGTGGCAACAGCAAAAAAGTTTACAGTTACGCATTAACCCCAAACCCCAAACGCCAAACCCTAAACCCGCCTATCTTTGCCGCCATTATGGCAACAGATAACAACCGGTTTCAGGCAATCATCTCGCATTGCAAAGAGTACGGATTTATTTTTCCTTCTTCAGAAATTTACGATGGCCTGGGGGCTGTGTACGACTACGGCCAGTGGGGCAGTGAACTGAAGAAAAACATCAAGGATTACTGGTGGAAAAGCATGGTGCAGATGAACGAGAATATCGTGGGCATTGATGCTGCCATCTTTATGCATCCTACCACCTGGAAGGCCAGCGGACACGTAGATAATTTTAGCGACCCGATGATCGACAACAAGGACAGCCAGAAGCGCTACCGCGTTGATCACCTCATTGAGGCCAAAGCCGACGAACTGGAAAAAGCCGGTCATGCCGAACAAGCCGAAGTCCTGCTGAAGCAAATGGATTCTTTGTTAGCCGCTAATGATTTTACCGGGCTGAAAACACTGATCGAGAACAACAAAATAGTTTGTGGTATCAGCGGCACTGCCAACTGGACCGATGTACGCCAGTTCAACCTGATGTTCTCCACTGAATTTGGCGCCGTTTCCTCGGAAGAAGGCGAAGAAAATATCGTGTACCTGCGTCCCGAAACAGCACAAGGTATTTTTGTCAACTTCCTCAATGTGCAGAAAACAGGACGGATGAAAATTCCGTTTGGCATTGCGCAAATTGGAAAGGCATTCCGCAATGAGATCGTCGCCAGGCAATTCATCTTCCGCATGCGGGAATTTGAGCAGATGGAAATGCAGTTTTTTATTCGTCCCGGCTCACAGAAAGAATGGTACGAACACTGGAAAGCCGAACGCATGAAATGGCACCTGAGTCTGGGTATCAGTGCCGATAAATACCGTTTTCATGACCACGTAAAACTGGCGCACTATGCCGATGCTGCCTGTGATATTGAATACAACTTCCCGATTGGTTTTAAAGAAGTGGAAGGCATTCACAGCCGCACCGATTTTGACCTGCGCAATCACCAGGAATACAGCAAAAAGAAAATGCAGTATTTCGATAACGATGTGAATCCTGAAACGGGCAAGCCGTATGGCAACTATATTCCGTATGTGATCGAAACATCCATTGGCGTGGACCGAACCGTGATGATGGTTTTGAGCGAGGCCTATGAAGAGCAGGACCTGAGCACGGCGGAAAAACAGGACAGCCGCGTGGTGCTGAAACTCCCGGCCAAGCTGGCGCCCATCAAACTAGCCGTATTACCCCTGCTGAAAAAAGACGGGTTGCCGGAGATTGCACGCAGCATTATTGATGAATGCAAACCGCACTTCCGTTGTTTTTACGAAGAAAAGGATACCATTGGAAAACGTTACCGGAGAATGGATGCCCTGGGTACACCGTTTTGTGTAACCGTGGATCATCAGACAAAAGAAGATAACACTGTCACCATCCGTTACCGCGATACGATGCAGCAGGAGCGTGTACCGGTAGCACAGATCAAAGAGCTGGTGTTGAAATCCCTCTAAACATCCGTAGGCACACGCCGCGGCGTGTACAAAAAAAATATACATATTGATAAAAGCCATTCAGGAAAAATCATGAATGGCTTTTATCATGTTGTACCGTTTGCTACAATTTTCCCGTAAGTTGATAGACGGCTGTACTCAGCAATTCTTTGAACAGGTTCTCCCATCTGCCAAAAGCGCCGGCTGTTGGCAAAATATAATCTTCCAGAAAATCGCTGCCGCTTCCTCTTGAAAGAAATTCACAAGCATAGGGTTGAACGGGGAGGCCGGCTTTCCGGAACATTTTGACAGCCCGTGGAATGTGCATGGCGGAGGTGATCAGAAGATAGGGTCCAGGTAAATGCGCTGAATCAGCAAGTCTCTTTGCCCGCTGGGCATTTTGTACTGTATTCCGTGAGGTAGTATCGGTGAAGATGTTCTCGGCGGGAATGCCTATCTCCACCAGGTTTTTTTTGATAAAGCTGGCCTCACTGTAGGCATCATCGGTCATGTGACTGCTGCCGGCTGGTACGATGATGTTTTTGATCTGCCCCCGCTTATACAAAAGCGCCGTTTGAATAAACCGGTCGGCAACGTTGTTGAAATAACCGGCTTTGTCCTTTTCACTGTAAGACACCAGCCCACCCGGAAGGATGCCTGTTTGAAACGTTTGTGTCGGAGCCAACTTTACGGGTTCGGCTTCATAGGCCTGTAAAGCCAATGTGCTGATAGCCGGATTGGTAAAAAACAGGAGCAGGGCCACGCCTGTGCGAAGTGCTATTTTTTTTCGTTTCTCATTTTTGGTGAAAAGAGTATAAAGAAATACAAGAACAATCCATAGCAGCGGACGAATCAGAAAGAGAGTCAACTTGATAAGCAGAAACATGATGGCGGCTAAGATAGTCGCAAATGTTATCCGTACAGTTCCTGGTGAATGGCTTTTCGTTCATATCCCAATCCTTGTATGCGCTGTTTGGCTTCGTCTACCATGGCCTTCCAGCCGCAAAGGTAAAATTGCGCCGGTGGCGGGCCGTTGCCATTATGAGCCTTCTGCTTTACCAGGTCTTCATACACTTCATGAACATAGCCTTGCCGCCCATGCCATTTCTCCCGCGAAAGGGTGGGTACAAAGTGGAAGCCTTCCATGTTATTCTCCAATTGTTTCAATTCGTCTACATATAGCAGGTCATTCTGGGTACGGGTACCGAAAATGAGGTAAATATTGGGGTGTGGAATGCTGTGGCGGTGAATGTGGTGCACCATACTGCGAAAGGGGGCAATGCCGGTTCCGGTACAGATAAAAAACAGGTCTTTCTCCAGTGCTCCGGGAAGGGTAAAAACGCCTTGTGGACCCCGCAAGGTTAGTTCGGTTCCCGTGGTGACTTCGTTAAAAAGATAGGTTGTGCCGGCACCGTTTTCCAGCTGTACAATCAGCAGTTCAAATACGTTGGTACCGTTGGGCCAGGAGGCAATGGAGTAGCTGCGCCAGCGTTTATTGAGCTTTTCGTGAATGGGAAGATCCAGGGTTACAAACTGGCCAGGTGTAAAATCAAAAGACTCCACTTCTGGTACCTGTATCCAGAAACGGCGGGTATTGTACGTTTCATTTTCAATGCGGATAACGACACCTTTTCGCCAAGGTTGCAAGGCCATATTGCTGATTTTGTTCAATTTACGAAAATGATTTGGCTGAAAAGTTTTCCACAAAATCGGCTCCTTGGCACAGAACTTGGAAAGTAAAAACCAGAAATAAACTTCTCAAAATATTTTTAGTCGGACGGTTTAGGTTAAAAGGGCTGGTATTCTTACCGGCCTTTCTTTTTTATTGAGCTGCTGCACTGCCCAGTGCGGTTAAGGCGGGCAATACACTGTACTGAAATTTTCCGCCTTGTTTATAAACCAGTACCACTGCGTTGGTCTGTGCCAGGCTTTCAGCCTTTGTACCAAAGTCCTTTCCTTCCACAGCGCGGGTTAAAATGAGTTGGGTAACACGTTGCGTTGTCTGCGGAACCAGTACTTGTTTTGGCGAACCTATGTTGGCATCATTACCGTACATAACCGGTGTGCTGGCAATGGTTCGGATGCTAACTCCCATACGGGTACCTTCTATCCAGATTTCCGCGGGATAAACCCGGGTAGAAGAAACTGCGTACAAAAAATAATTTTTCCCCTGGCCACCCGAGGTTTGAAGGCCGGTTTCCCGATCCATCTCCGGAGCCTTACCGGCAGAAACCGGTTGATAGTAGCCATAGATTTTTACAGTGCCTTTTTCCTGCGCTGTAACTGCTATTACAATTCCCAGAAGGGTAATCAGTAGGAAGATCTGTTTCATTTGTTATTCATTTTTGGTATCGAAATCAACAGGCAGGCCAACAAAAAACCCTCTGCTGCCAGAGGGTTTTTAAGTTAGAGCCTAATAATTTTCTGTACATGCCTGTACTTGTTGTCTTCGCTTAAAATGTTGACAATATACACTCCGGGAGCCATCCGCTGCAGCGGAATGGTTCCGTTCTGGTAACCCCTGGCTTCCTGGTAAACCACCTGGCCTTTCATGTTCATGACCTGCACATGCATTTTCTGGATGCCAATCATATTGCCAATCTGGTAGCTTACATCCGTAGCGGAGGCGGTTGGCACAACCATGCGGATAAAGTTCCGGTCGTTGATAACAGGCGGTACGTTGGTATTGAGGTTTGGTGTGAAGTTGGGTGTTCCAATGTTCGTGTAATATATACCGTTACCATGGGTGCCTATCAGTAATACGTTATCCGAAGGACGGTAAGCCAAAGATTGCACAACGGCATAGTTCAGTACTTGTCCGCCTTCACGCTGCCAGGTAGGCTGCTGGTTTGCATCCAGCACCGTACCAAGGTTAACGGTACTATAAAGACCTACAGAGGTGCCCACATAATATTCTGTCACCGGCTGATTGGCAGCATCTTTTTTTACCACGATCATACAACTGCGTGCTGAGGGCAGCGTGAGGTTACCTTCCGCACTTTTCCATGTGGGGCTGGCTGACTTGCCATTTTTTGTCCACCAGATGCTGGTGGTATTGTAGTTGGAAACTACTGCCAGTACTTCATCGTCATTGTTTGGATTTACGGCAATGTCCTGCACATTGCCGGTAAGACCGGAGGGTGTGATATTGACTGGAGTCCTGTTTGCCGGTGCATTTTGCGGATCATCAAGGCGGAATATTCTTCCGTTTGTTGTGCCGATATACAGCACATGACTGGACGTGTAAGGTCCGCGGCTGTATGCCATACCACGGATAGAAACGTTTGTACCGTTGGTAGGGCTTCCCGGGTTCACAGCAGATGAAACCCCGGTCATTTCGGTCCAGGTGCTGCGGGTAACAGTGGATGCTGCCGTTGTGCGGAAAAGGCGGTTGAAGTTGACGTAATAAAGATTATCTGAGTTATCAGCTTCCAGCCGGAAATTGGTAACGAATTCGCCAAATTCGTCTTCCGACCCGGCGGAAGAAGGCGTCAGGTTATTGGGTGTAATCTCAGTGCCACCGCTGAACGGTGTTGTTAAACGGGCACGGTATAACCTTCCCAGCTGAATCGACTCGTAGATGTACTGGGTTCCGTTGTTGTCCAGTGAAATGCCAACAAAAGCGCCATCGGCACTGAACAGGAGCCGGTGATTATTGCTGTCAGCAGCAGGTGTACCCAGGACGCCGGTTTTATCCCGGAAGCGGACCCCGTTATCCTGCGAGCCGGAGGCAAAATTGTTCCGGCCCGCGCCGGGATCAATCGCAACATTATAACATTGAAGCGTTTGGTAATTCGGCAGCATCGTCCACGAAACGGTAGCACCCATAATATTGGGTGTTTCCTGTATGCCGCCGTCGTTGCCACAAATAGCACGGTTAGGATCAGTAGGGTGAAAGGTCAATCGATGAATATCCGCATGGCTGTTTGGGTATTGATTGTATGTAAAATCTGTACGGTAACCACCTATCCATGCTGTATTGTTTGCAGTAGCGAAACCATCGGTAGAACGATAAAGGTTTGTGCCGCCAACAAATACTACGTTGGGGTTATCGGGTTTAACCGCTACTTCCATGTTGTAGCCGCCCTGAAGGCTCAGGGGATCAGAATTGCTTAGGTTACCACCGGCAATATCAGGCATATTGGCCGACCGGTTGCTCCAGGTAAAGGTGTTGCCGCTCATGTCAAACCGGAAAAGATCACCTTCCGGTTCCAGGTCGCCGCCTGACGAGACGGGGTCGCTGCTAAGCCCATTCTCGTAAAATACGTAACCAATATTGTTGTTGGATGGCGCCAGCGCCATGATGATTCGTTTGCTAGCATAAATATTGGAGCTGCCTGATTGCTGCACTACTTCATAGGAATTGCCCCGCCATCCGGCCACAGAATCAACGCCTAATACGGATCCGCCGGCAATCCGCGTAAACGTATTCATTTCTCCCTGATCGGAGTACCATACACCCCGTGCCGTGAGGTCGGCTCCACCATTCACCGCCAGGAAAATTCTTCCCGAATTATTTATGACGATATCTGTCTGGCCTGTTGCACTGGTGGCAGAGCCGGTTACAGCTCGGAAAATGCTCCGGAACGTATTACCGCCATCACTTGATTTCATAGCAAGTACCCAAGAGGCCACGTAAACATCCCCGTTAACCGGATTGATGGCAATATTATAAACGTAATCAAAGGGGTGATCCCAAGTTTCATACACATTCGTTCCGGGATTGGGGAGCTTTGTCCAGGTCTGGCCGTTATTGGTCGATTTCCAAAGGCCAAATCCAAAAAATGTAGCCCCGATAGCACTGGCTGTATTGCCAATGAATTCGCCGCTGCCGGCATACCAGGTATCTTGAAAGCCAGGCCGAGGGTCCTGAGCCAGTGCCGTAAGGTTGTGGATGTTTTCTGCAGGTGTTACCAGTGTCCAGTTTGTACCGCCATCAGTTGAACGCATAATGCCGCCACTTACACAACCGGCAATGATCACCTGGTTGGTGGTGCCGTTATACCGGTAGTCGTACTTCACCGCACGGGTACGGCCGCCAATGTTGTTTGGACCGGCAGGAAAATAGGTGTTTAATACCTGGGTACGGGCAAGGCCGCCACCAACTGTAGCATAAGTTGTGCGTTCAGGTGCCTGTCTTGCAAAGGCCATTTCCTCCTCAAAAATGCCGGCCGGAATGGTGCCTGTAGCCGGATCTTTGATCATATCAAACTCGTACTGTGCCCTGGCTTTTACATAACGGGCGGGTGTTTCATCTTCTTCTCCTTCTTCTTCACCATGTAATACCCGTTGCGGTTCAAACAGGCCGTTGGTTTGTTTGGTGTTGGGAAAAAAGATAAACAGGCAGGCAAGGACTGGCACAGCACACAACAGGAAAGCAATTCTGATCTTCATGATTTGAGATATGAGTTGATGGATAAGCATTGTTGCAGCTCTTATAATCTATTCTGCTTGTGTTATTACCTAAGCGGCAGCAATGCTTACAGGCGATGAATTTACGATAAGTTGCATGCACGAAAAACAACTCTTTGTTGCCCTTCCACTTCTGTTGCAGGATCGGTTTCTACTGGTTATTTTTTTGAACAGACGGGCTTTCAGGAGCCGCCGAAGGTAGCGTTAAAGTTGTGTGCAGGTAAGAATCCATGCAGATGCCAAACCCTTTGTTACCCGATCAGGCGCTATCTTTGCAAACTTCATCGCAAAGCGTAGAAAGGACGAGACGTAATGAGTGTAGGTGCTTTATTGGATAAATACAAGGCTGACCCCCGCCTGTTTCAACTGGCGGACAAGATTTCGTTTGCCCAGCCGGAGAAAATCTTCCTGAAAAATCTGTTTGGCAGTTCTTCGCAGTTTGTGGCCGCGGGCATTTTCCTGCACCCCTCCTGCGCACAACTGAACCATGTTTTTATCTGTAACGATGCGGAAGATGCAGCCTATTTTCACAACACCCTGGAAAATCTTACCGGGGCGCTCAACCTGCACTATTTTCCCTCTTCGTACAAGAACAGAAAAAATTACCGCCTGCTGAATGCTTCGCATGTAATGCTGCGCACAGAAGCCTTGACAAAATTTTCCTCGCAAAGCGGCAACAGGGTAGGAGCACTGGTTACTTATCCTGAGGCAGTATTTGAAAAGGTGGTGATCTCCAAAGCGATTTCAGAGAACATTATTCATATCAAGGCAGGTGATGAGATTGACCCTGATGGCTTGTATGCAAGGCTGGTAGATTATGGCTTTGAGCGGACCGATTTTGTATATGAGCCCGGGCAGTTTGCGGTACGTGGTGGCATTCTTGATATTTATTCCTTCGGCAATGAAAAGCCGTATCGCATTGAGCTGTTTGGTAACGATGTGGATTCTATCCGCATAATTGATCCCGAAACACAACTGAGCGAACGGCGCCTGTTGCAGGTAAGTATTATTCCGAATGTGGAAACGCAGTTTGAAGAAGAAGAAAAAGTTTCGCTGCTGCAGTTTCTGCCGGAGAACACCATTGTCTGGATACAGGATGAGGAACTGTTGCGGGAAAAGCTCCTGACGGCAGAAGAAGACCTGGAACTTTTCTTATCAACGGTTCACCCCGATTTGAAAAACAAGGAAGAAGAGCAGGACGACAAGCTGGTAAAAAAAGAGGTGAAGCCGGAAGAATTTATTTCGGCGCAAACTTTTTTTAATGATCTGCAGGCCCGGCATGCGGTATATTTTGGTTATGAAAGGCCGGAAGCTTACAGTCATGAGGTTGTGTTCAACACCAGGAGCCAGCCTGCGTTCAACCGGCAGTTCGACCTCCTGATCAACGACCTGAAAGGCTGGGAAGCAAAAGGTTTTGAACTGAACATTTTTGCCGAAAACCCAAAGCAGCTCGAACGCCTGTACACCATTTTCAAAGACCTGAAAGAAGAAATTCAGTTCAACCCAATTGCTACGTCTATTCATGAAGGTTATATCGACGAAGACCTGAAGATTGTTTGTTATACCGATCACCAGATTTTTCAGCGATACCACAAATACCGTGTAAAACAGGCGTACAATAAAAACAAGGCACTTACCCTGCGGGCCCTGCGGGAACTGCAGCCGGGCGATTACGTAACACATATCGATCATGGTGTAGGTGTGTACAGTGGTTTGCAGAAAATAGAAGTAGCGGGCAAGATGCAGGAAGCCGTGCGGCTGATCTATAAAGACAAGGACATTTTGTATGTCAACATCAATTCGCTGCACAAAATTGCCAAGTACACAGGGAAAGAAGGAACGGTTCCTAAAGTGAACAAATTGGGTTCCGATGTATGGAACCGCTTGAAGGATAAGACCAAGGCCAAGGTTAAAGAAATTGCCTTTGACCTGATCAAACTTTATGCGCAACGCAAGGCGCAAAATGGATTTCAGCATACACCGGATAATTACCTGCAAACTGAGCTGGAAGCTTCGTTTATCTACGAAGACACGCCTGACCAAAGTAAAGCAACGCTGGATGTAAAGAAAGACATGGAGTCGCCATCCCCGATGGACCGCCTGGTGTGTGGGGATGTTGGTTTTGGTAAAACGGAAATTGCTGTTCGTGCAGCTTTTAAAAGTGTGGTCGATGGCAAACAAGCGGCTGTGCTGGTGCCCACCACCATTCTTGCCTTTCAGCATTACAAAACGTTCAGCGAACGCTTAAAGGATTTCCCGGTAACGGTAGATTATGTCAACCGTTTTAAATCGGCGAAGGAGAAGAAAGAGACCTATAAAAAGCTTGAAGAAGGCAAAGTCGATATCATCATCGGCACTCATGCCTTGCTGGGTAAAGAAGTAAAATTCAAAAATCTCGGCCTGCTCATCATCGATGAAGAACAGAAATTCGGTGTCGCCCATAAAGAAAAGATCAAAACGCTTCGTACCAATGTGGATGCGCTTACACTGACAGCCACACCCATTCCGCGTACGCTGCAGTTTAGTTTGATGGGCGCAAGGGATCTTTCCATCATCAATACACCGCCGCCCAACCGGCAGCCCATCCAAACCGAAGTGCGGGTATTCAACCAGGATTTCATCCGCGAAGCCATTTATTTTGAAACCGAACGTGGCGGGCAGGTCTTCTTCATTCATAACCGTGTACAGAACCTGGCCGAAATGGCTTCCATTATCCAAGGTCTTTGTCCAGACCTGAGCATCGGCTGGGCGCATGGCCAGCTGGAGGGGCATGAACTGGAAGAGCGCATCATGGATTTCATCGACAAAAAATACGATGTACTGGTGTGTACTAACATTGTGGAAAGCGGGGTGGACATTCCAAACGTGAATACCATTCTTGTAAACAATGCACACCAGTTTGGCCTGAGTGATCTGCACCAGTTGCGGGGACGGGTGGGACGCAGCAACAAAAAAGCGTTTTGCTACCTGTTGGCACCGCCCATGAGTACATTGCCGACAGATTCAAGAAAACGCCTGCAAACGCTGGAACAGCACAGCGAATTGGGAAGCGGATTCCAGATTGCCATGCGGGACCTGGACATTCGTGGCGCCGGTAACCTGCTGGGTGGCGAGCAAAGCGGGTTTATGGCGGAGATTGGGTTTGAAATGTACCAGAAGATCCTGGCCGAAGCCATCAAGGAACTGAAGCGGACGGAGTTCAAGGAGCTGTTCAAAGAAGAAATTTCAAAGCAGGACGATTTTGTACAGGATTGTACCATTGATACTGACCTGGAGATACTTATCCCGGACGATTACGTAGAGAACATCACCGAACGCCTTTCGCTTTATACACGGCTGGATAACTGTGAGACCGAGGAAGAGTTGCAGGCAATGGAGCAGGAGCTCACCGACCGCTTTGGGCCTTTGCCGCCGCCGGTACAGGAGTTATTTATTACGGTGCGTTGCCGTAAACTGGCCGTAGAGCTGGGTTTCGAGCGACTGATCCTGAAAAATGATTCGCTGAAATGCTATTTCATTAACCGGCCGGATTCACCCTATTTTGAATCAGAAATCTTCAACCGTATTCTTAGTTACCTGCAAACAGGTACCAACAAGGCAAAGCTAAAACAAGTGGGAAAAATGTTCATGATTGTTGTGGAACCCGCCAGAGACATGCAGGACGTGCACCAGTTTTTAAACCGTATGCACAGCCAGGTAACCCAAAAACAAACAGAGCCCGCTTAATATCAGGTATTGGCCGGAACCGCAATGCTGGTAAACGGCAACAGAAAGGAACTCAGGAACATGATATAAAACCCCGTTCCGAACGACTGTAGTGTTTGACCCACATTCTCCTGGGCTTGTGTCATGCTGAAAATGATAAAGCTGATAATGGCAAGCAGCGGGATGAGGTTGAGCAGCACCGAAGTAGTCTTGCGCAGCACAGATAAAACCAGAATATAAATCACACACACAATTACAATGATCATGCAAACGGTCATAACCAAGGTAGAGGTAGGCTGGTCGGCCGCTCCGCGAATGTTTTTAAAACCACTGGTAAGCAGAGCCCATGCACTGACAGCCGTATCATTGTAGATGGTCTCGTTATACAACGGCAGAAAAAAAGCAGCCAATATTGCCAGGCTTAAAACAATGCGCAGAATATTCTGGTTTTCCATTCTTTCAGAATTTTGGGGAAAAGGTAGAAACTGTTGAGCGTATTTACAAATATTGAGACAGCACAGCGTAGAAACACGCTGCATAAAACGTTGCTGTTAAAACATCATTATCCATTTATAACAATCGCATGTGCTCTTCATCCGTCAGGCCTTCTTCGGTTTCGTTGTACTCCACAATAAAATTATTGCGGCCTTCACCAACAATGATCCGCAGGTACTTACCCTGTACCAACTCCAGCATCGAAAGAAAGGTAAAGATGGCATGCACCCTGTTTTCCACCTGCTCAAAAATCTTTTCGAAGGAAAGGGTTCGTTCCCGCTGTGCCAGTGAAATCATATTGGCGCGGCTGGCCTCCATGGTATAATTATATCGAACCACTGTGTGGGTGGGTTTGTTCATCCGGTCGTGGTAACGCTGCATTACCCGTTCAAAAGCTTTCATCAGTTTGAACATGGTAATGGTTTGCACTTCGGTGCCTTCGCTGGCTTCTTCGCCAATCTGTGAAAGCTCCTTCTGAATGTTGCCCCGCTTGGCCATCAGGAGGCGTTCGGCTTCCAGCTGGGCCATTTCCGCAGCGGCCTCTTTGTACTTTTTATATTCCAGGATCTTGTCCACCAATTCCTGCCTCGGGTCGATTTCGTTGCCCTGGGCGTCCAGCTCTTTGCGGGGCAACAGCATTTTTGCTTTGATGCGCATCAGGGTGGAAATAAAAAGGATAAACTCACTGCTCAATTCAATGTTCAGTGTTTCCTGCTGGTGAATAAAAGCCAGGAAATCGTTGATAATCCGGGTGATGGGTATATTATATATATCCAGTTCGTCCCGCTCGATAAAAAAAAGGAGAAGATCGAAAGGGCCTTCGAACTGGGGAAGTTTGATTTGATAGGTTGAACTCACAGGAATGCCAGTTTAAAAATGAAAAGTCCCGTTATGAAACGGGACAGCTCAAAAATAGCGTTTCTTTGGTAAAATGGTGCAACAAAGCCTTGCGAAGCAATGTTTTCGGCGAAACGCGTTTCTGCTCCATGTTGGTTTTGAAAGTTATGAGCCGGGGTTACCGCTTCAGCGAATCCCGGATCTCCATTAATAGTTTTTCCTGCAGGGAATATTCAGGGGCTTTGGGTCCGGCGGCGGGTTCTTCTTTTTTGCGTTTTAAACTGTTAATGGCTTTCAGGATAAAGAAAAGTACCAAGGCAATGATGATGAACTTAAGCACGGCAGCCAGGAAACTTCCATACTTCACCGTGCCCCATGCCAGTTTATCCAGGTCTTTTACGCCGGCAAAGTCCATGGCTGGCTGCAGGAGTAAAGGGGTAATAACGTGTTCCACCAACGAAGAAACGATTGCACCAAAGGCAGCGCCAATTATTACCGCAACTGCCAATTCCACTACATTGCCTTTCAGGGCGAATTCTCTGAATTCTTTGATAAGTCCCATAATGAATTGATTTGGTTGCTGACTAAATTACGAATCCATAATTCAGTTACCCTGCTTTTTCTTCCAGTTTTGGGTAGTTCATCCTTAATCCTGCTAATGTATCTACAAGTGTTTTGGTGATCAGGTATTCCTTGTACCAGTTCTGGTCGGCTGGCACGATGATCCAGGGAACTTCGTTGCAGTGTTCAAACACATCTTCATACGTTTTCATGTAGTCGTCCCATAATTTGGCTTCGGCAAAATCGTTGGCGTTGTATTTCCACGATTTCAGCGGGTTGTGGATTCTTTCGTTCAGGCGTTCCTGTTGCTCTTCGGGAGAAATATGCAAATAGAATTTGAGCACCTTGGTATTGTTGTGTTCTTCCAGCAGCCGTTCAAAATCGTTGATTGCTCCAAAACGCTTTTTTGCCGTTTCAACATCGCACCAGCCTTTTACCCGGGGCACCAGCACGTCTTCATAATGGCTGCGGTTAAACACCTGGATCATGCCTTTTGCCGGTGTATGCTGATGGATACGCCATAAAAAATCATGGCTCAGTTCTTCTGCCGTTGGCACTTTAAAGGATTTGACAAAGATCCCTTGCGGATTGAGTCCGCTGAGCACATTGCGGATGGCGCCATCTTTTCCGCTGGCATCCATCCCTTGTATGATGATAAGAATAGCGTGTTTGCTTTCTGCATACAGGAGGTTCTGCAGGGTATCCAATTGCTCTTTTAACGCTTGTGTCAGGGCCTTTGTTTCCTTTTTATCAAACTCCACTGGAGCCCGGGTGGAGAGGGTTTGGAGTATAGCCATAAAAATTCTTGTTTTTATACTATGTGCCGCCGCACTTTTGCAGCTTATGCAAAATCAGAAAGCCACCAGTTGGGGCCTTTTTGTGATCCTGGCGCTGTTGTGGGGAAGTTCGTTTATTTTGATGAAAGAAGGCGCAAAGCATCTCACAGGCTGGCAAATTGGTGCGATCCGCATTCTGGCAGCTTCTGTTGTTTTTCTGCCCTTTGCCATTGCAGCTATCCATAAGATACCTTCCCGTAAGATCCCGCTTATTGTTCTGACAGGTGTGCTGGGAAACCTGTTTCCTGCCTTTCTGTTTGGCATTGCTATTCAGCAGCAGGTTCAAAGTTCACTGGCCGGCATTCTCAACTCCCTGACACCTTTGTTCGTGATCGTGATTGGTGCCCTGTTCTTTAAAAAGCAAGTGCCGGCGAAAAAAGTACTTGGTGTGCTCATTGGTTTTGGCGGTCTTGTGTTGTTAAGTTTTTCCAGGGGGCCGATTACGCTAAGTGAAATAGGGTTTACCCTGCTTATTCTGCTGGCTACACTTTTTTACGGGTTGAACGTAAACATCATCACAACCTACCTGAAAGGCGTCGATCCTTTTCGCATGGCAACAATCTCTATTGCATCGCTACTCCTGCCCACGCTGGTGGTGCTCATCTTCAACCCGGTGTCGATGGATACTGCACCCGAGCGCCAAAGCATTTTTGCCTGTGTGGCGCTTGGAATCCTGAGTAGTTCTATCGCTACCGCCCTGTATTATACGCTGATTAAAAAAGCCGGTGGACTGTTTGCCTCATTGGTGACCTACGCGGTTCCGGTAGTGGCTATTTTCTGGGGCTTGTTGTTTGGGGAGGAGATCAGTCCTTTGCAGGTCGGTTGCCTTGGCGTTATCCTGGGTGGGGTTTACCTGGCGAATAAGTAAAGCCCCCTGTCCCCGGTGGGGAACGTAGACCGGCTTCACTTTTTTCTTTTCACCATTTCCTCCAGCAAAATGATTTTTCTTTTGCTGAATAGGATTACCAACAGCACAAGAGTGCGACGCAACCGATGCCATATTTAAGCGCTTCGACTTAGTATATAAAAAGAAAAATGCCTGTTATTGCGACAGGCATTTTTATTGGAAAAAAGGTATTGCTAAAGAAAAGATTGAAATAAGAAGGTTTATTTGACCTAAGTTCCCCCCGCCGGGGACAGGGCCGTGCTTTTATACCGCCATGATTTCCTTTTCTTTTGCCGCAAGGTGTTTTTCCACCAGTGCAATAAAACGGTTGGTCAGGTCCTGGATGTCGGCTTCGGCGTCTTTGGCAGCATCTTCGCTCAGGCCGTTCTTCTGCGCTTTTTTAATGGCTTCAATGGCATCGCGACGAATGTTGCGAATGGCAATTTTAGAATGTTCGCCTTCGCCCAAGCAACGCTTTACAAGTTCCTTTCGGCGCTCTTCGGTCAGCGGAGGAAGAAACAGACGGATAATGTTGCCGTCGTTTTGCGGGTTGATACCAATATTTGAGTTGATAATCGCTCTTTCAATGGGTTGTAGCATATTTTTTTCCCATGGCTGAATGCTCAATGTGCGGGCATCCATGACGGTGATATTGCCAACCTGGCTGATAGGCATGGGTGAGCCGTAGTAATCGACTGTTATGCCATCCAGCATTTGCGGGTTGGCTTTGCCGGCCCTGATTTTTACCAGTTCGGCTTCCAGGTGGCCGATTGCTTTTTTCATGGAATCTTCTGCGTGTAAATGGATTGACGACACGTCTTCTGTTGACATACGAAGAAATTTTTTTGTCCCGCAAATCTAAGGAAGATGCAACGAAAAGAAGGCCTATTGCTCTGCAACGGCCGCTTCATCGTTCTTGAACGCAACAATTTTGCTGCCTTTGTGATCATTGGCTTGTGGGTGAGAGGTGCTGGCCACAACCATAACAGGGCGCCTGCGCCAGAATTGCAGTAATACTACTAATGCGTATGACGCACTGATCATAGAGCAAAGCAGGATGGTAGAACCCATTGAACGGCCAACATAAGCCAGCGCAATAAAGCTGACATTGATCAGCAGGCAGACGAGGGTTACCTGGCTGTGGTTCAGGCCACGGTCGAGAAGGAGATGGTGAATATGGTTGCGGTCGGGAGAAAACGGCGACCGGCCCTTGCTGATGCGTACACCAAAGACACGAAGCGTGTCCAGCAGGGGAACAAGTAGAATAGAAAACCCGATGGCTACCGATGACGTGATTGGAAAGGTGCCGTTTACCGAATCAGCCACGGTAATGAATTTGATGACGAGGATGGCGTTGACAAGGCCAAGCAGCAGGGAGCCGCTGTCGCCCATGAATATTTTTGCCGGATGATAATTATAAACCAAAAAAGCGCAAAGGGCGCCGGTAAAGGCAAATGAAAGCAGGGCGTAGGAGGGCATGCCTGCCATAGTAAAGTAAGCACCAAAAACAGCTGTGGTCAGAATTCCAAGGCTGCCGGCAAGGCCGTCTATGCCGTCAATCAGGTTAAAGGCATTTACCACCACTACAATGGTTATGTAGGTAAGCGGGTAAGAAATAATGTCCGGAAGTTCGGAAATCCCTAAAAAGCCATGCATGCTGTCGATGCGGATGCCGGCCAAGTGAATAATGATACCTGCAGCCAATAATTGTCCCAGGAACTTTTTCGAGGGGGAAAGCACAAGAATATCATCTTTGATGCCTAAAAAGAACATTAAAACGGCCGCTGCATAAAAATACTGGAACTCAGGGTTCTGTTGTAGCGAAATAGAAAGCAGCAATGAAAGCAGGAATCCAATAAAAATACCTACCCCTCCCAGTGAGGCAATTGGTTTGGTATGCAGTTTCCGTGCATCCGGTAGATCAAATAAGCCCTTTTCATCTGCCACACGGATTATAGTTGGTATAGCGATAAACGAGATGACAAATGCTACCGACCCAGTCAACAACAAATTCATCATTCTGCAGGGTTTTGGGGTAAACAATTTGGTTTCATGCAAATCAGTCTTTCACGTTATTAATGCTGACGCCTCCCGACTATTGCCATGACACGTGAGTGGCAAAAGTAATAAGTAACAATGAGATTTTTTATAATAAAAAAGATTGCACTTTTGCACGGCAATAATTCAGTACGTCCTTGCGATCAAGGATTCAACTCAACTAAAAACTTATGCCAAGTCTTACAGAGATAGCATCTCAAGTCAGAAGGGATATTGTTCGGATGGTTCATGGTGCTGCCAGCGGGCATCCTGGCGGATCACTGGGCTGCGCCGACCTTTTAACCGCCCTGTATTTTAAAGTGATGAATCATACACCGCAGCCTTTTGACATGGATGCGAAAAACCAGGATGTATTCATCCTTTCCAACGGACATATTTCGCCGGTGTTTTATTCGGTACTGGCTCGCAGCGGTTATTTTGATGTGGCCGAACTGGCTACTTTCCGCAAGATTAACTCACGCCTGCAGGGGCATCCTACAACCCACGAGGGCCTGCCGGGTGTACGGGTAGCTACGGGTTCGCTGGGACAAGGTATGAGTGTGGCTATCGGTGCAGCGCTTGCTAAAAAGCTGAACAACGATCAGAGTGTTGTTTATTCTCTACATGGCGATGGCGAACTGCAGGAAGGCCAGAACTGGGAGGCCATCATGTTTGCCCCTAACCATAATGTTGACAACCTGATTGTAACGGTTGACTGGAACGGGCAACAGATTGACGGGCCTACGTATAAAGTAAATGACCTGGGCAATATCCGCGAAAAATTTGAAGCTTTCGGCTGGCATACACTGGAGATGAACGGGAATGATATGGACGAAGTGGTGCATACGCTGGAAGAAGCCAAATCGCTGGTGGGCAAGGGTAAACCCATTGCCATTATTATGCGTACCATTATGGGCAAAGGCGTGGAGTTTATGGAAAACGACCACAACTGGCATGGGGTAGCCCCCAACGACGAGCAATTGGCCAAAGCACTGGAGCAGTTGCCGGAGACAATGGGAGACTATTAGGAATAGCGAGTGGTGAATAGCAAGTAGCGGGTAGCCATTTAGGTTTGAAAGAAACTATATAACAAAACCCTCCTGAATGTTCAGGAGGGTTTTGTTATATAAAAGATGTTGCCTTTAATGACTACCCGCTGCTTGCTTTTTTCTACTCACTCACTGCGGAGGACCACCTGTTGTTTTGCTGCCTTCCGGGCCGGGATATAGGCTGCCAGCAGCGAGATGATAAGCACTGTTCCGCCTACCAGTACAAAGTCCCAGGGATTGATCTTCACCGGGAAATAAGCAATCATAAACGTGTCGCCCTGTAATGGAATCAATTGAAAATGGATCTGCGCCAGGGCAATGAGCAAGGCCAGTAGCATACCAATACCGCCACCAATAGTAGCCAGCAACAAACCTTCGGTGAGAAATATACGTTTAATGAACCGGCCGCTGGCGCCAATAGCATGCAGCACACCGATGTCTTCTTTTTTCTCCAGTACCAGCATTGTCAAGGCCCCGATCATGTTAAAAGCAGCCACCACCAGAATTAGGGAAAGGATGGCATAGATCACCCACTTTTCCATTTGCATCACTGCGTAAAGGCTCCGGTTTTGCTCGTAACGGGTTTCTACCTTATAATCATTCCCCAATAGCTTTTGCAGGTTCGCCTGCACCCTTTCAGGGTTAGCGGCCGGTTGCAGGGCGATTTCGGCAGCGCCATAGGCATCGGGCTCCATGCTCAGCATGGTCTTTAGAAAAGCAAGGTTGGTGATAGCATATTTGTTGTCAAAGTCCTGCTGAATAACAAAAGTGCCGGCAGTGTTCACCGTATCAGCAGAAAGTGCTTTCATGGGATCGGAGAGATCAACTTCTCCTTTGCGGGGTAAATAAAGTGTAAGCGGAAAAATATTCCGGTCGCTGCGCACGGCCACAGCATTTTCAATTCCTGCACCCAACACCAGGAGCGGTTCATCTTCTGTGCCCGTGTTAAATTCGCCGCTTACCACATGTTCCGGCACCGAGGTTACCTGGCCGTAAGCACTGTCCACACCTTTTAAACTTAACATCGAAGACGACTCACCGTTCTTCAGGTAAGCCCGTTCTTCCGCTACCAGCGAAACAGCTTTTATGCCGCTTACAGAACGGATTTTTTTTAATTGTTCCGCTGTCAGGGTAATCTGTTTTCCCTTTTCGGGGCCTATTCGCAGGTCGGGGTAAAACGAAGAGTACAAACCTTTCACCAGGTCTTCAAACCCATTGAAAACACTCAGCACCAGGATAAGTGCAGCAGTGCCAAACAGCATAGCCACAATGCTGATCCAGGAAATCACATTGATAGCATTGGTGGTTTTTTTTGCTTTGAAATAGCGCCAGGCGAAAAGAAAGTTCACGATAAATTGATGGGTTGATGAGTGGATTAGTTGCATGGATGACTCGTTGGCCAGGAATATGGATCAACAAGTCATCCCTTCAACTTTGTTCACCACTCTCGTCTTTCTTCTCTTCTTCTTTGATCTTGTTAAAGAGTTCTTCCATTTTGAATACCTGGTCCAATGTATCGTCGAGAAAGAATTTAAGTTCGGGTATGCGGCGAAGCTGGTGCTTCACCCGGGCTGCCAGTTCTTTTTTGACTTCCCACTGCCGTTCTTCGATCTTCTTCAGGACTTCTTTTTTATCCTCTACATTATAGATGCTTAGATAAATACGTGCCTCCAACAGGTCTGGTGTAATTTTTACGCTGGAAACCGACACCATGCCGCCATTGATAAAACTCAGCCCCAGTCGTTGAAAAATGGCATTGATTTCTTCCTGAATGAGTCCGCCGATCTGCTTTTGCCGTTTTCCTTCCTTCATAAAGATTGATTAATTGTGACTGTCAGTCCCTGCCAAGGAGGAACAGACGGGGTAAAATTACTTACTTTGCGTCTTTCCAAAACAGTGCCGCAGGCCACACATGAAGAAGTACGCCAGAGTTTTTACCTATTTAAGCCAGTACAAAGGCGAAGCCGTTCTCTATATTGTCTTTATTCTGCTGTCTATTGTTTTCTCATTGGTTTCATTCGGGATGCTGCTGCCCTTCCTTGAGATGATCTTTAACGGTGATCAGTTGAGAGAAGGCGGTGGCATGCTGGGCGACTCTTCGAATCCGGTTGTAAACTATATACGTAACTTTTTAACGGAAAGTATTCGGCTGCGGGGAAGCATTCCCACACTGGGCATTATTTGCATCCTGATCATTGTTGCCATTTTTTTCAAAAACCTGTTTCTCTACCTGGCATATTATGTATTGAACCCGCTAAAAAATAAAATTGTCAACCGCCTGCGAACGGAGTTATATGAAAAGATCCTGCACCTGCCCATTGGCTTTTTTACTGAAAAGCGCAAAGGTGATGTGATTAGCCGTATCACCAATGATGTTGGCGAAGTAGAAAGTTCCGTAGTGGGAACCCTGGAAGGATGGGTACGGGACCCACTCACAATCCTTGTTACACTTGCAACACTTTTTTTTATCAGCTATCAGCTAACCCTTTTTGTTCTGCTGTGTATTCCTGTAGTGGGTTTTGTGATCGGCCGCATCAGCCGCAGCCTGAAAAAAGGTTCGGCCGACGTGGCGCACCTGAATTCTGAATCCCTTTCGGTGCTGGATGAGACACTCAGCGGACTTCGGGTAATTAAGGCTTTCAATTCGGAACCGCTGTTGCGCAACCGTTTTTTTGGTATCAACGATAAACTGGTAACGGCCAAAAACAAGATTGGTTATCGTCGCGACCTGGCTTCGCCGGCATCGGAACTGATGGGCGTAATGATCTTTACGGCCATTCTGTTTTTTGGCGGACAACTGGTGCTGAGTGCGCAGTTGTCTCTAACCGGTTCGCTGTTCATCGTGTACCTTGGTTTGTTCTACCAACTGATTAATCCTACCAAAACCTTATCAGGCTCGTTCAGCAACATGGCCCGTGGTACGGCAGCCATTGAGCGCATTGAAGAAATCCTGAAAACAAAAAGTGCTGTAGATGATAATCCCGGTGGTAAAAAGCTGGAGAATTTTACCGGTAGCATTGAACTGCGCAATGTGGCTTTTGCTTACGATGGCATACCGATCTTAAAAAACATAAACGTTACAATACCGAAAGGAAAAACAGTTGCATTGGTAGGATCTTCCGGAGCAGGAAAAAGCACGCTGGCCGACCTTGTGCCGCGTTTTCACGATGTAAGCAGTGGTGAACTCCTTATTGACGGTGTGAATATCAAAGACTACTCGCTTCGCTCGGTTCGCGATCATATCAGTATTGTAACACAGGAACCGATCCTGTTCAATGATAGCATTGAGGCCAATATTTTATTGGGAAAGCAGGATGCTACGCAGAACGAAATTGAGGAAGCGGCGAAGGTGGCCAATGCTTACAGCTTCATTACCAAAAAAGAAAAAAGTTTTCAAACAAATATTGGTGACAGGGGAACAAAGTTAAGCGGCGGCGAACGCCAGCGCCTGACTATTGCCAGAGCCATTGTCAAGAACCCGCCCATCCTGATCCTGGATGAAGCCACTTCTTCCCTCGACACCGAAAGCGAACGCCTGGTGCAGGACGCCATTAATAACATGATGCAAAACCGCACTTCCATAGTCATTGCGCACCGGCTTTCTACCATCCGCCACGCCGATGAAATTCTGGTGCTGCAAAAAGGGGAGATTGTGGAGCGGGGCACCCACGAGGAACTGCTACAAAAGCAGGGATATTATTACCGGCTGGTGCAGATGCAGGAAGTAAAGTGATCTGAACCGGGATTTGGGTGAATTTGAGGATTGCTTGGATTGAATTCCCATGAAGGATACGTTAGTTGTTCTCCATCAGGAAAGATACCTCGTTGATATAATCAAATATGGCGTAAATATCTTCAGATGTCAAGTGCGGAAATGAGGGCATTAATTGCTCGTTATATTCTTTATACAATGCTTTTGCATAAGCCGATTTTTTCATGAACTTTTCCGGGGAATGCACCCATTTTATCAGGTTCTTCCGGTTTGTCCATGGGCCGCGTTTTTCCACATCAGCAAGTGCGGGGCCAGTTAATGTTTTTGATAAAGAATGACAGGTGGCACAGTTGACCCTAAATATGGTTTCTCCCTTATGTTGAGTAACTTTCGATTTATTGTACAAAGGAATAAAGCCGCAGCCCGGCACTTCTTCTTCTTCTTCTTTTGTTGGTTGTGAGTATACCCAAGTGGAATCGGTGAACGGTTTAATTATACTATATGCCACTACAAGCCCAAGTGCTAAAAGGCAGGAATACAGAATGTATTTAATCTGTGACATGTCCGTCAAAGATACGAAAGGAGACGCCCTTTCTTAAGCGTCTCCTTTCTTCATATTATGCTTTCAATATTTCGCGGCTGATCACTACTTTTTGAATTTCGCTGGTACCTTCCCCGATGGTGCAAAGCTTGCTATCGCGGTAATGTTTCTCCACGGGAAAATCTTTCGTGTACCCATACCCACCAAAAATCTGTACGGCATCATTAGAAACTTTCACCGCCACTTCACTTGCATAATATTTGGCCATGGCCGAAACTTTTGTCACCGGTAGTTTTTTATTTTTTAAATCGCAGGCCTCCAATGTAAGCAGTTCCGCAGCCTGTATTTCGGTGGCCATGTCGGCCAGCTTAAATGAAATACCCTGGAAGGATGCAATGGGTTTGTCGAACTGGTGACGCTCCTGTGCATACTGCAGGGCCGCCTCATAAGCACCCTTGGCAATACCGAGCGATAACGATGCGATAGAAATGCGGCCGCCATCGAGTACAGCTAACGATTGCTTAAATCCTTCACCCACTTCTCCCAGGCGATTTGCATCGGGAATCACACAGTTTTCAAAAATCATTTCGGCGGTTTCGGATGCCCGCATACCCAGTTTGTTTTCTTTTTTACCACCGCTGAAACCAGGCGTTCCTCTTTCTACAACAAAAGCCGTTGCGTTGTTCTTTGCACGGGGTTCGCCGGTTCGGCAGATCACTACTGCAACGTCGCCGGTTTTGCCATGGGTGATCCAGTTCTTGGTGCCGTTGATTACCCAGTTGTCGCCGTCTTTTGTGGCGGTACATTTCATATTACCGGCATCGGAACCGGTGTTGGGTTCCGTGAGTCCCCATGCACCGATCCATTCGGCGGTAGCCAGTCTGGGCAGCCATCTTTGTTTTTGTTCTTCGTTGCCAAATGCTAAAATATGCCCGGTGCAAAGCGAGTTGTGCGCCGCTACGCTCAGGCCAATGGATCCGTCTACTTTGGCAATTTCTTCAATGATGGCTTTGTACTCAAAATAAGAAAGACCGGCGCCCCCATATTGTTCAGGCACCAGTACGCCCATCATGCCCAATTCGCCTAATGCTTTAAAAATATGTACGGGAAACTCCTGCGTTTCATCCCATTCCATTACATGGGATTTAATGTGTTGTTGCGCAAAATCACGGGCTATCTGTGCCACCTGCGCGGTGATTTCATTGGTTTCGAAATTCATATTAAGGCAATCGTTTTAAGCGGTGAAGATAAGGAGGGAATGAGTGAATATGCTGCTATGCGAGTATGCGCATAAATCATATCGCTTTTTTCTTTCGCATATTTGCATAGCAGCTTACCTGCCTTTCAATTGCAGCCCATCGTAGGCAAGATGAATTCCTTCCGGTAAAATTTTTTCCACTTCTTCGTGCCGGCCCAACTGGTGTGATATGTGGGTGAAATAAGCCTCTGGAACTTGTAGCTCCTTTACCAGTGCAATGGCTTCATCCAGGGAATAGTGGGAGATGTGCTTTTCTTTTCGAAGGGCGTTTACCACAATGATCTTGCTACCTCTGATTTTTTCCATTTCGTTTTCGTCAATACGGTTCGCATCGGTGATATAAGTGAAGTCACCAAAACGAAACGCAAATACCGGCATTTTCAGGTGCCACACTTCAACGGGTTTAACGGGAATATCACCAATCGTAAAATCTTCCATACCGATTGTGTTCAACGCGATATTGGGTACACCGGGATATTTTTTATCGGCAAAGGCATAAGCAAACTCCCGCATCAGTGCATCGATGGTCATGGAGTTGGCATACACTTCCATGGCCTGCTCCTGGAAATAATTGAAGGCCCGAACATCATCCAGTCCCGCAATATGGTCCTTGTGCGGATGCGTAAACAGCACAGCATCCAGTCGCTTCACATTTTGTCGCAGCATTTGGTAACGGAAATCCGGCGTAGTATCCACAACAATGGTTGTAGTAGCTGATTGTACCATGATGCTGGAACGAAGCCGCTTGTCGCGTTTGTCGGTTGATGTGCACACGCCGCATTCGCAGGCAATCATCGGTACACCGCTGCTGGTGCCGGTGCCGAGAAAAGTTATGGTAAGGAAATTGTTCATGTGATTGGTTGAAAAGTTGAAGGTTACCTTGTTAATGGGTATGGGTAGATAATTGACATGCTGAAACAAACCAACCAGTCAATATATCAGCCATTCAACTCTCACCGCCTTCCTGCGCAGCTCTGTATCGTCCCATGATATCATCAAACCATTTGCGGCTGTCGGGTGTAAGTGTTTCCGCATCAATCTTCAACTGCGGAACCAGGTCAATAAGGGTGTTGATACGGCCTTCCAGCGGTAAGAATTTGTTCAGCACCACCACTTTCCTATCTTCCAAAATGCAAAAGCCACTCTGAAAAGAGCCACGTTCATAGCGAACAATGTAGCCGCTTTCCTCAATCATTTTGTCGATTTTATCGAGTGTTGTTTGCGTGTATTTCATAATGAACCTATGGTTTACGATTGCCGGCAAAAATAAGCAACGCCCTGCGAATGCATCGACGCCGTTTATATTTGCGTATGAGCAGAACGGATACCTTTATTTCTTTCGGTTTATTAATTGCCGGTATTTTTCTTCATCCCCTTTACAAAGCTTTTACAGGAGAGTGGAGCTGGCCGGTAACTGTTATTGGTTTTGTGCTGATAGGATTGGGCATTCTGTACCAGTTTTATGCCTTGTACCGAAATAAGCAATATGCACGGTTGAAATGGCAGGCCATCCGCCTGGGTGTGATGGTGGGCGTTTTGTTACTCCTGGTTTTAATTTGGGGTAATAAATAGGTTACAGGTTAAAGGGTGATGTTTTGATGATTGCTTCCCCAACTTATTTGCTCACCATCTGCACCACCGGTACGATCATTTCTTCCAAACTGACCCCGCCGTGCTGAAAGGTGTTCTTGTAATAATTAACGTAGTGGTTGTAGTTATTCGGGTAACACAAAAACACATCTTCACCCCCAAAAATATATGACGAGTTGATGGTAGGAGAGGGCAGGCCAATCTCTTTCGGATCGCGGAAGGCCAGCACTTCTTTGGGATCGTAATTCAGATTGCGGCCGTGCTTGTACCGCAGGTTGGTGGTGGTTTGCTTGTCGCCAATCACTTTTACCGGCGTTTTTACTTTTACACTGCCATGGTCTGTGGCCAGAACGATCCTGATGTTTTTATCGGCAATTTTTTTCAGCGCCTGGTGCAGCGGCGAATGCTCGAACCAGGAAGTCGTAATGCTCCGGTAGCTGGTTTCATCACCGGCCAGTTCTTTCAGTACCTCCATTTCGGTACGGGCATGCGAAAGCATATCAACAAAATTGTACACGATCACGTTCAGGTCATTGTTCAGCAGGTTGTGCACGTTGTTCATAAGATCCAATCCTGCCTGGTTGTTCAGCACTTTCGTATACGAAACCCGCAGGTTGCCTTCACCCAACGTTTTTAATTGTGCTCTTATAAACTCCTCTTCAAACATGTTCTTTCCCCCTTCTTCGTCATCGTTCTTCCATTGTTGCGGGAATTTTTTTTCAATGTCGATTGGCAGCATGCCGGAGAAAATGGCATTACGGGCATAGTGCGTTGCTGTGGGCAGAATGCTGTAGAACGTGTCTTCTTCCACCAGTCGAAAGCTTTCCAGGAAAATGGGCATGATGCTTCGCCACTGGTCAAACCGCAGGTTGTCGATCAGGATGAAAAAAAGCGGTGTGCCTTTTTCCACCTGTGGAATCACTTTCTCACGGAAAAGGGTATGCGAAAGCACGGGTTTTTCTTTTACGCCGGGTTTTAACCACGATGCATAATTCCTGGAGATGAACTTAAAGAACTCGGTATTTGCTTCGCCTTTCTGGGTTTGAAACACCTCCTGCATTTCGGGACTGTCACTGCGCTGCAGGCTCAGTTCCCAGTGCACCAGTTCTTTGTAAATACCCATCCATTCGTTGTGGTCGGGATTGGAGTTGAGTGCCATGAACAGGTTACGGAACTGTTGCTGGTAAGCAGTGGTTGTTTTTTCTGCCACCAACCGTTTATTGTCGATGATTTTTTTCAGCGAAAGCCAAACCTGGTTGGGATTGACCGGTTTAATGAGGTAATCGGAGATCTGGCTGCCGATGGCTTCGTCCATCAAATTCTCCGTCTCATTCTTGGTGATCAGCACTACCGGTAGTTGTGCGTTCACTTCTTTTATCTTAGAAAGTGTTTCCAGGCCCGTAATGCCAGGCATGGTTTCATCCAGCAGCACCACGTCTACAGCATTTTCCTTTACAAAGTCGATGGCATCAAAGCCGTTGGTAAGCGTTTGTACATCGTAACCTTTATTCTGCAGAAAGATCTTTTGCGATTGCAGGCTTTCTATCTCGTCGTCTACCCATAAAATCTTGGCAAGGGACATAATTCTTTCTTTTATGTGAAACGTCAAACGTGAAACATGAGACAGGAGAGACCATTTTTTGAAACGGACTCCACTTGACGTCTGACGTTTCACGTTTGACTCCAAATGTAACTCCTGCAAATGAGAAACCAAGGTGGGTGAAGTCCTCCGGGCTTATTTTTGAGGCAACTTTTACCTTTTTCGCATGGCTTATGTACGCAAGATTATCAACGACCCCGTGTATGGCTTTATAACCGTTGACGACCCACTGATCTTCGAAATTATTTCCCATCCTTACTATCAGCGTCTTCGCCGCATTCACCAGATGGCGTTTGCCTCACTGGTATATCCCGGGGCTGTTCACACCCGCTTGCACCACTCACTGGGGGCGTATCATCTCATGGGGTTGGCACTTTCCGAACTGCGGAGCAAGGGTGTAGATATTACAAGGGAAGAGGAGCAGGGCGCAAAAATCGCCATCCTGTTGCACGATATCGGCCACGGTCCTTATTCGCATGCACTGGAAAGAAAATTGATCAAAGGTGTGCATCATGAAGATATTTCTATCCTGATCCTGCAACTGCTAAATGAAAAGCTCGAAGGAAAATTGCAGACGGCAATCGACATCTTTTCCGATGTTTATCCCAAGCGTTTTTTGCACCAGTTGGTGTCGGGCCAATTGGATGTGGACCGTATGGATTATCTCACCCGTGACTCGTTTTTTACGGGGGTGGTAGAAGGCGCTATTGGCTACGACCGGATTTTAAAAATGCTTACCGTGCATGAAGGCGAACTGGTGGTGGAAGAAAAAGCCATCTTCACAGTAGAGAAATTCCTGGTTTCACGCCGGCTTATGTACTGGCAGGTTTACCTGCACAAAACGGTTATGGCTGCCGAAAAAATGCTGGTACGGATCATTGAGCGGGCCAATGAATTAATTGCAAGTGATATCGAACTGCCTATGGCCTCAACCAACCTATCCTTTTTTTTAAAAGAGCACAAGCCTGACGGCAACTTTATCCGCCACATCGAAAAGTTTGCCCAGCTCGACGATACAGATGTGATGTGCACCATCAAAAACTGGTGTGGACATTTTGATACGGTGATTTCCCGCCTGAGCAAAGGATTGGTGGAAAGAAAATTGCTCAAAATCAAGTTGAGTGGAGAGCCCTTCGATGAAACCTTAGTGGAAGCATTGCGAAAAGATGTTGCCAAAAAGCTGGATATAAGCGAAACGGAGGCGGCCTATTTTGTTTTTACCGGCGAAGCTGTAAACACCACGTACAACCCATATGATGAGCATATCCGTATCCTGTTTAAGGACGGAACTGTTTCCGATATCTCCCGGGTCGACAATGCACTGATACAGGAGCAAATCTCTGCCCCTTTTAAAAAATACTACCTTTGCTACCTTAAATAAAAAGGTCAGATGTGTCTAAAAGTCAAAAATCTCATAATAACTGGTAAGCGGTTAACGTTTGTACAGTTTGATCGTGATATTTGTTTTTTTGATGGTTTGACCATTTGACTTATTTGACTTTTATGCAATTCACAGCCGCCCAAATAGCAATACTGCTGAATGGAAAAGTAGAAGGAAACGCTGAGGTTATGGTTTCTTCGTTCGGAAAGATCGAAGAAGCAGAAGAAGGGCAGCTTACCTTTTTAGCCAATCCTAAATATGAAGATTATTTATACTCCACCAATGCCTCCATCGCCATAATCAACGAGGGGTACGAACTGCGCAACACTGTTAGGCCAACACTGATCCGGGTAAGAGATGCGTACAGTGCTTTTGCACAGCTCCTGAGTAAATACCAGGAAATGGCCACACAGCAACTGAAAGGTATTCAGCAACCCAGCTATATTGCCTCTTCGGCAAAGCTGGCCGAAGATGTATACGTGGGAGCGTTTGCCTATATTGGCGATGGCGTTAAAATAGGCGAAGGTTCCAAAATATTCCCGCATTCATTCATTGGCGATAATGTTGTGATCGGCAAAAACTGTATCATTCATCCCAGTGTAAAAATTTACCACGACTGTGTGTTGGGAAATCATGTTACCATACACGCCGGCACCGTGGTAGGTTCCGATGGTTTTGGTTTTGCTCCTCAGGCAGACGGCTCGTTTAAAAAAGTGCCACAGATTGGTAACGTGGTTATTGAAGACCACGTAGAAATTGGCGCCAACACTACCATCGACCGGGCTACCATGGGCTCTACCTGCATTCGATCGGGTGCCAAACTCGATAACCTGATCCAGATTGCCCACAACGTGGAAGTAGGCAACAGCACCGTGATAGCAGCGCAGGCTGGCGTAAGCGGTTCGACTAAAATCGGCAGCAATGTTATGATTGGCGGACAGGCTGGGTTGGTTGGTCACATTCAAATAGCCGATGGCTCCAAGATCAATGCGCAAAGTGGCGTAAGCAAATCATTGAAAGAACCCTACAGTGCTGTTACCGGTTCGCCGGCGGCGGATTATACTAGTGCCCTGCGCAGCCAGGCCGTTTTCCGCAACCTGCCGCAACTGGAAAAACGCATCCAGGAACTGGAAAATATCATCAAGCAATTGATGGCGGAGAGAGTGTAAGCCCGCTTTCCAGAAGCCATGGATCATAAGACAGTTTGCACTTCAAATATTACTTAAACAATTACTTTTTTCTCATAAAAAATGCCTGTTTACCGACAGGCATTTTTTATGGACGGAGCTGCGTTGCTACTAGCATCATTGGCAAACAGGAAGCTGAATCACAAACATAGCACCTTCGCCTTCTTTTCCTACAGCGTGAATGGTACCGTTATGCAGCGAGATAATCTTTTTTACAATCGCCAGTCCCACGCCGGTGCCTTCGTATTTGTCCTTTGAATGCAGCCGCTGAAAGATTTCAAATATTTTATCAGCATATTCCTGCTTAAAGCCTATCCCATTGTCTTTGTAATGAATACGGCAGAATTCCCGGCCTTCTATTGTAAGGTGTTCGCAGTGAATTTCAATCAAAGGCTTACGCTCCGGGTGCGCAAACTTCAGCGAGTTGGCAATGAGGTTTTGAAACACCTGTCCTAACTGAAGGGCAATGCCATCGATCTGGGGCAGTTCACCAATTTTGATGGTTGCACTTTTTTCGGCTATAGGTATCTCCAGGTCCTGCAAAATTTCCTGCAAAAGCTGGTTCAGGTCCAGTCTTGAAAACTGAATATTCGTTTGCGAAAGGCGGGAGAAGCCAAGCAGGTCATCAATCAGTTTGGACATACGTCCGGATGACTGAATAATGTTATTCAAGTAACGTTCCGATGAGGCATCAATGTTATCTTCCATTTTGTCTCGCAGCATCTGGCTGAAAATGGAGATTTTTCGCAGCGGTTCTTTCAAATCATGCGATGCAACAGAGGCAAACTGCAACAGTTCGTAATTGCTTCGTTCCAGGTCGGCCGTGCGTTCCTTTACCTTTTGTTCCAGGATTTCTTTCGCCCTTGTTTCCTTCTCGTGCAGTTCCTTCTGCAAGCGTTTTTCCTCCGCGGTGTCGCGTACTTCAATGACGGTTCCTTTGGGTACGCCGGCCTCAATGATCGGGCTTGCTACAAAGGCTACCGGGTAAAAATGACCGTCTTTGTGCACAAACACATCCTCTCCCTGCGTTTGGCTTTTTGTTGGCAGGGCCCGGTCTATGGCACATTCCTCTATAGGAAAATGACTGCCGTCGGGGCGGGTATGGTGCACATAATAATGCAGTGGTTTATCCTGTACTTCTTCAAGCCGGTAACCCGTCATTTGCTCGGCGGCCGGATTCATGTAGGTACATACCTGTTTATCGTTCATCAGGAACATAGCCTGAAACGTATTGTTGGTGATGGTACTGATCAGAACATTGCGGCTTTCCAGGTTTTGCTCTGCTATCTTCCTTTCGGTTATATCTACCAGTGACCCAGCATAGCCTTCGAACTCTCCTTCGGAGTTATAATAGGGACTTCCGGTAGCTGTGCACCAGCGTATCTCGCCATCCTTGCGCCGGATCCGGAAATCGTTTTCGAAAAATTTGCGTTTACGAAACGCTTTCATATAGACCTCTTCTACAAGCGGACGATCTTCTGCAACAATGGCGTCCAGCCAACCCGAGCCCAGGTTCGTTTCATACGAGCGGCCGGTCCAATCCATCCAGGTTTGGTTTACATAAATCGTCTGGGCTTCAGCATTGGTCATCCATAGTGTTACCGGAGATGCTTTGGTGATGACGGAAGAAAACTCTTCTATTTTTTTCAGGGCTTCTTCGGTTTTTTTTGTTTGCGATATATCCCGCAACACCGAAATGAGGTGCTGTTTGCCTTTAAATAAAAACGAATTGGCATTAACTTCCACCGGCAGAAAGGAGCCATCCTTTCTAACCCTGGTACTAACACCCATGAAATTGCGGCCACTGCGAATAATCTCCCGTATGCCTTCAAACTCAGAAGGGTCTCTATAAAATTTTGAACCGTGAATTCCAATAATTTCGGTCCTGTCGTATCCGAGAAGTTTAATGGCTGCAGTGTTGGCATCGGTTACATGGCCCTCTTCGTTGTAGATCACTATGCCATCGGAAGTGGAATGGAAAATGCTGCGATACTGTTCCCGCTGTTCTTCCAGGTTTCTTTCCGTACGTTTCATGTCTTCAAACAACCGTGCATTGCCCATGGCAATGGCAGCTTGCGAAGCCACACCTTCTACCAGGCGTTCGCTGCGTTCGGTAAAAACACCGGGTTCGGGGTGGCCAAAGAACAAACCTCCGATCACTTCATTGGTGATGGGAGAAATGACAGGTGCCGCCATGTAACTGCGCACCGGCAAATGCCCCTTAGGCATGCCATGGTAAGGTGCATTTTGTCCATAATTTTTCTCTTGTGTTACATCAAAGTACCGCACTGTTCCCTGCCCGGTAAAAGTTGGTGAGAAAATTTTTGTGTTGCGGGGCATGGGAAACTTAGAGAAGGCCTCCCGTTCCACACCGGAAATCGTATACAGGAAAAGACTTTCACCCTTTGGGTTGATAACGTTATAAAAGAAAGCGCCGAACTGGGCGCCGCTTAGTTGTGTGCCGATGTCGGTTATGCGCTGCACCAGTTTCTCCATCTCTACTTCCGATGTGATGGCCTTAGCAGACTCCAGTAACAATTCCAACACCGACGAATCACTTGCTGTTCCTACGGACATGTTGAGGGGTTAAGGTGTGTAAAATGCTCAAGTTATGTACATTAAAGTTAACTTAGTCAGGATAGATAGTTACCTGCTTTGTTTGATTGGCTTGAAATTTTTATTCCTGATTCTGATGACTGGACAAACGAAAGAATTGACCATACTTCTCGCCGACGATGACCCGGTGGATCGTGAACTTTTTATTGAAGGCATGGCCGAAACCGGCATACAGTTCAAGGTGGATGAAGTATCGAATGGAGAGGAATTGCTCTCACATCTTTCATCTGTCAAAACCTTTCCCGACCTGATTATCCTGGACTTGAACATGCCGGTAAAAGATGGCCGCGAAACACTGAAGGAATTAAAGTCTTCCGCCGATTATCGTCACATTCCCGTGTTTATTCTTTCTACATCCAGTGCCCGTTTTGATGTAGAGCTGGCTTGCCAATCCGGGGCCAACCTCTTCCTGGTAAAGCCACACGGTTATAAGGAAATTGTAGAAATGCTAAGAAGTATCCTTACGCTCTTTGGGAAATATGTAGCTAGCTGTATTATTTGATCTGATGACTTTAATTTGATTTCACCGGTTCGTTAGCATGCTAATTTTTGGTTTATTCTTCTTTGTGGGACAATGAATAAAGGCAAATATTTCTTCCGGTTTCTCCCTTGATTGATATGGAAATCTATACTCATGTGGCAGGCAAATCGCCGGTTACCAATGCTGTTTCGTTGAGTTCGTAAGCAGGACAGGCACCTTCCTTTGATGCAATAAAAGCACCGAGTGCATTGGCTGCCTGGAGGCACTCGTTTATGGGGGCACCTTTGTTTGATTTAGCCAGGAAGGCCGCTAAAAAAGCATCACCACTGCCGATGGTATCGGCCACCTTAATCTTGTAGCCGGGGTGCGAATAGGTATCTCCGTTGTGGCACACCATCGCACCGCTGCCGCCCTGGGTTACAATGATAGTGGGGATAGAAAAACGGTCCTGCAGATGGCGCACCTGTTCCACTGGGTTGTGGTCATCGCTGAACCAGGAAGTGATCAGCGGCAGTTCGTGTTCATTCAGCTTCAGGATGTCGGTGCAATGCAGAAGCTTTTCAACCAGTTCCCTTGTAAAATGTGGCGGCCGCAGGTTGATGTCTACCACTTTTGTCTGTGCAGCTTCTACCAGTTGCCAAAGTGATTGTGCCGTGGTTTGGTCACGGGCTGCCAGGCTGCCGAAGATGAAAAATTTCGCCTTCTGAACCAGTTCGGCCAGTCCTTGTTCGAGCTTGATAAAGTCCCAGGCCACCGGGTGCACGATTTCGTAACTTACTTCATTGCTTTCGTGCAGGGTGGCATTCACCACACCGGTAGGGTGTTCCGCATCCACTTGCACAAAGTCCGTGGCGACACTGTTTTGCTGCAGAACCTTCAGCAGGTCATCGCCTCTTTGATCTTTTCCCACCCGGGAAATTATGGCAGCCTTCAACCCCAGTTTTTGCAAATGATAGGCAACATTCATAGGGGCACCACCGGGTCTGGCACCCGTAGGCAGCAGGTCCCAGAGGGTCTCGCCAAAGCAAACGGCATCGAAACTGTTATGCATACTGGAGTTTGAGGTTTGGATCGCGATAAAAAGCAGCGAAAGCATGAATTTAGCATAAACAAGACAGCTATGCTGCGGATTTTGAAAGGAATGCCAATGGATTGTCCGGAAACCCCTCGATCCACCTTTGAAAGAGCTCCTTTTTAACGTCTTTTCCATTGGCAAAGCCGCTCTTTTTCGGTACATTTGCCCGAATAGACAGGCACCAGAGACGGTGCACAAATCAAGGCAAGAAAATGAGTGATATTTTAGATACGCTGGCAACAACGCCGGCACCCGTTACAGCTCCCGCTTATGGTGCCGATTCAATCCAGGTTTTAGAAGGTTTGGAAGCCGTTCGGAAACGTCCCGCGATGTATATTGGCGATATTGGCGTGAAAGGCTTGCACCACCTGGTGTACGAGGTGGTGGACAACTCCATCGATGAAGCCCTTGCGGGTCACTGTAAAAACATCATTGTTACCATACACGAAGACAATTCCATTTCCGTAGAAGACGATGGACGTGGTATCCCTACCGGTATTCACGCCAAGGAAGGCCGCTCGGCCCTGGAGGTGGTAATGACCGTGCTGCACGCCGGTGGTAAGTTCGATAAAGATTCCTACAAAGTATCCGGTGGTTTGCACGGTGTGGGTGTGAGCTGCGTAAACGCATTGAGTGCCCGTCTTCACGTGAACGTATTCCGTGAAGGAAAAATATTTGAGCAGGAATACCGCATTGGTGTTCCGCAATATGCCGTACGCGAAATTGGTGTTACCGAAAAACGCGGTACTACCGTTCACTTTTGGCCCGATGAAACCATCTTTACGTCTACGGTTTACAACAAAGACATCCTGGAAAGCCGCCTGCGTGAGCTGAGCTTCCTCAACAAAGGCCTGCGTATCACATTAAACGACGTTCGCGAAAAAGACGAAGAAGCTGGCCTGACGTATACCAAAACTTTCTACAGCGAAGGTGGTATTCCCGAGTTTGTGGAAATGCTGGACAGCAATGGTGGTCGTCAGCCTATTTTGCCCAAACCCCTTTACGTAGAGGGCCGCGACGAGAAAGCCAATGTGGCAGTGGAAGTGGCCATGACCTACAATACCAGCTACAACGAACATATTTATTCTTACGTAAACAACATCAACACCATCGAAGGCGGTACACACGTATCCGGTTTCCGCAGTGCCCTCACCCGTGTGTTTAAAAAATACGGTGATGAACAGGGGCTGTTTGAAAAAGCAAAGGTGACTATTGAAGGTGATGATTTCCGCGAAGGATTAAGCGCTATTATTTCGGTAAAAGTGCCCGAGCCGCAGTTTGAGGGTCAAACAAAAACCAAGTTGGGTAACAGCGAGGTGGCAGGGATTGTGAATACAACCGTTGCCCGTGTGCTGGAATCCTACCTGGAGGAAAATCCGAAAGAAGCCAAGAATATTATTCAGAAAGTGATCCTGGCCGCACAGGCAAGAGCAGCCGCCAAAAAGGCCCGTGAGATGGTGCAGCGCAAGTCTGTGCTGAGCGGTGGTGGCCTGCCTGGTAAACTGGCTGATTGCTCGGAAAGAGACCCGAACAAATGTGAGCTTTACCTGGTAGAGGGTGACTCGGCCGGCGGTACTGCCAAGCAGGGCCGTGACCGTAGTTACCAGGCTATTTTGCCATTGCGTGGTAAAATCCTGAACGTAGAAAAGGCCATGGAGCACAAGATCTACGAAAACGAAGAGATCCGCAACATGTACACCGCATTGGGTGTAACAGTGGGTACACCGGAAGATCCGAAAGCGCTGAACCTTTCCAAGCTTCGTTACCATAAGCTGATCATCATGACCGATGCCGATGTGGATGGAAGCCACATTGCCACACTGATCCTGACCTTTATCTTCCGCTACATGAAAGAAATGGTGGAGCAGGGATATGTGTACATTGCGCAACCGCCGCTTTACCTGGTAAAGAAAGGCAAGGAGCAGGCTTATGCTTATAACGAAGAACAGCGTCGTGCATTGGTAGAGAAATTTGGTGGTGGCAATGAAGGTTCTGTAAACATTCAGCGATACAAAGGTTTGGGTGAGATGAACGCCGAGCAGTTGTGGCTGACCACCATGAATCCTGAGACAAGAACGCTGAAGCAGGTAACCATTGAAAGTGCTGCAGAAGCCGACCGCATCTTCAGTATGCTGATGGGCGATGAGGTGGCACCCCGCCGCGAGTTCATCGAAAGCCATGCGAAGTATGCACGCATCGATGTGTAATGAATAATTTTAGAATATAGAAAGCCCGATCATTGGATCGGGCTTTTTGTTTCCGCTTATAAAAAAGAGCTTTTTCAAAGCGGAAGTCTATCTATTTTACGGTTTCTATGCGAAGTTTATTTCTGCTGCTAACGGTGCTGTTGTTTCAAGCTGGTAAGGCACAAAAGCTGCTCAGAGGTGTGGTCCTGGATGCGGAGAAGGCCAGTCCTGTACCTAAGGCAAGTGTGTTCCTGAACAATATGTCTGTAGGCACTACAGCCAATGAGCAGGGCCGTTTCGAATTGCTGATTCCTGCTGGTAAATACGAACTGATTGTTTCCTCTGTAGGTTATGTTACCAGTATTCAAACGATAGCTGCCAGTGAAGTCGCAGACTTTGTAACGGTAAAGCTCATCCCTAAAGTTCCTGAACTGGAAGCAATTGTGATTGAACCATATGAAAAAAATGGCTGGGAGAAATGGGGGCGGTTTTTCCTGGAGAATTTTATTGGCACATCGGCCCTGGCTGCTGATTGCAGGATCCTGAACAAGGATGTAATTCGCTTCCGTCATTCCAAAGCGGCAAATAAACTAACGGCACATGCCATGGAACCCCTGGTCATTGAAAACAAGGCATTGGGTTACCGGTTGCGCTACCAGTTAGAAACCTTTGAGTACAATTTCCAGAACCATTATATCCTTTACATAGGTTACCCGTTTTTTGAACTGATGGAAGGAAGAGAAAAAAAGCAAAAGGCCTGGCAACAGAAACGATCCGAGATCTACTATGGATCAATGATGCATTTTATGCGGTCGATTTACCGCAATACCTTGCCGCAGGAAGGTTTTGAAGTACGGCGTATGAAAAAGATTCCCAACCTTGAAAAGCAACGGGTAAAGGAAGCATATAAGTCCAACGTTATTAAGAGCAGCACCACCGGCAACCGTATCATGGTGGGTGCTGTGCCCTCTGACAGTATGGATTACTATGAAACGGTTTTGCGCCAGCCGGACTTTCATGATGTAATCGGTAAGGAAGTGCTGGTGGGTGACAGCATTGCCTTTGGAATTGATAGCCTGACTGCGGGTCTTTCCTTTCCGGATTATCTCTATGTCCGTTATAAAAATGGTAAGGTTCCCAAAGAATACGTACAGCGATATCCTTCCGGTGCACACGCTATGCTTTCTTACCTGCAGCTCCTCAACAACCAGTTGGTAGCAATCCAGTCCAACGGCATGTTTTACAACCCAATTGATATAATCAGCTCCGGTTACTGGGCATGGTCCGAAAAGATTGCTACCATGCTGCCGTTCGATTTCAAACCATCACAGTGAAGGACCTATTGATTTTCCCCTTAATTTCAGGTGCATAGGAATACAACAACTAAAATCAATCAATGACTTACCAGGCTTCTCCCGGCCGCTATGCGTACATGGAGTACAGGCGTTGCGGCAACAGCGGGTTAAAACTTCCCGCCATCTCTCTTGGTTTATGGCACAACTTCGGCCGCAATGATGATTATGAAAAATGCAGAAGCATTCTGCATACGGCCTTTGACAGTGGGATCACACATTTTGACCTAGCCAATAATTATGGCCCGCCACCGGGTGGAGCCGAAGAAATGTTTGGCAAAATTCTGAAGCAGGACTTCAAGCCGTATCGCGATGAGCTGATTATATCATCCAAAGCAGGATGGCCTATGTGGCCGGGGCCTTACGGTGATTTTGGCTCAAAAAAATATTTAATGGCAAGTCTTGATCAAAGCCTCAAACGTATGGGACTGGACTACGTTGATATATTTTATCATCATCGTCCCGACCCGGAAACGCCGATTGAAGAAACCATGGCTGCCCTGGACCTGATGGTGCGGCAAGGCAAGGCATTATATGTTGGGATTTCCAGTTATTCGGCAGAGCAAACCGCCAAAGCCGTGGAGGTGCTCAAAGCGATGGGAACCCCCATGCTTATTCACCAGCCAAGATATTCTTTGCTGGATCGCTGGGTGGAGAATGGGCTGCTGGATGTGCTGGAAAAAGAAGGGGTTGGTTGCATTACTTTTTCTTCTCTTGAACAGGGGCTTCTGACAAATAAATATCTTAATGGTATTCCGCAGGATTCCCGTGCTGCCAGTGAACGCGGCAATGGTGCCATGGATGCCAGCAGGATAACGCCGGAACTTGTTGCAAGGATTCAGCAGCTGAATGAAGTGGCCTTGCAGCGAAACCAGACCCTGGCGCAAATGTCGCTGGCCTGGATCCTGAAAGACAAACGCATCACATCCGTTATTATTGGCGCCAGCAAACCCGAGCAGGTGCTTGATTCCGTACAGTGCCTTCGTGCCAATAACTTCAGCCACGAAGAATTGGAAAGGATAGACCAGTTGCTTGTAAGCTGAAGAAGTTTTCATACGTAATAGGAGGTATAGACAGCAGGCAGTTCAGTAAAGATTTTCTTTCTGCTGAACGAGCTTTGCCTATTGCCAGCCCTCTACTCCTTACGATTGACTCATCATTCCAACAGCCACTTGCCCATTGTTTATTGCCTGTTGTTTATTGTTCCGCACCACCTTGGCCCTCATTTTGCCTGCAATCAACAAATTACTTCATCATTAACCTTTAAACCAACAGATATGGCAGACGTGAAGCTTACCGCTTATAATGTAAAGACAAAGGAAAAGAATGTTCCTATCCAGGATGCTGTGATCACTAAAACCGCCAAAGGCGCTTACATGGTGCAAGGACATGATGGGAAAGGAAACAAACTGACAACCTTGTGCAACGAGGAAAAGGCAATGGCTGCCATCAATGCAGGCATGGCCAAAAAGGGCTGGGAATAGTTGGTGAGATGCGGCAAGCCACGGGCTGCATGCTGCAAACGAGGATCTTCACGGATCCGGTAGTTGCCGCATGCAGCCTTGTTGTTTCCGGTATTTACTGTTTGTACAGTTTAAACACCTGCTCCTTTGTTCCGGTATGCACCCGTAGGAGGTAAATCCCGCTGGCATAATTATTTGCCGAAATATCAATGTTCAGCTTTTGGGGAAAGCCTGTTGCTGCACTGCTGAATTCTTTCACCAACCGCCCCCTTGTATCATATAATCTTGCATCCAGGCGAGCATTGTTGCTTAGCTGGTAAAAAAGGCTAAACAATCCGCTACCAGGGTTTGGATACACCTGCCACAGCACGGCTTCTTCAAACAGTACCAGCCGCACCGGTGAGTACTGGAAAGTGCCATCTGCATTCACAATTTTCAACCGGTAGTACCGGGTACCAAACTTGTCAGTTTCAGTATCAGTAAAACTGTACTCCCGTACCGCAGTTGTATTGCCAGCACTTGCTACCTCGCCAATCTTTTCATACCGGGCTGCCTGCATCGCTTCGGTTCCCCTTGCCACTTCTATCTCATACCGGGTAACATTTGATTCACTGCCCACCTTCCATTGCAAGAGTACATCCGCTCCCTGTCTGAGCGCTGTTAGATTCATTAGCTTAACAGGCAGCGGCGTCAGCTGGTCGGTTCCTCCGCCGTTAAGCCAGAATTCAGAAAAGGAAGCCACCTTGTATTCAGCGTAATAGCCTTTGTCAAAAGGAACAATTGTTACCTGTGAAGGCGGAATAAAGTTCCAAAGGCCAAGATGATTATCAGCAAGACTGCCGTTCTCTGCAGCTTTGGCTGGATCTGAATATTGTGTGATACCCAGATCATATGCACTGGAGGGGCGATAGCAGGAAGGACATCCAACTGCTTTCAGGATCGAGTCTACTTCTTTATCGAGAAAATAATACCGCACTAAAACTGAGTCTGCAGGATTGTTTTCCGGTTGTATGGTGGTGTTGCGATTGAGATAATATTGGTTATTGGCAAAGCGTACTGCGGCTGCATACAGATAGGAGTGAACGGCAGTAGTGCCAAGGCTTTGATTCAGGGGTTGAACCGATGCAATCAATCCATTGCCGGCGGTAAAATGATTCCAGTTGTTACCTGCTACTGATTGTGTAACGGGAGAAGAAAGGGTAGGCCCATCATAGATTCCATTCTGGTTGTCATAAATGTGTACATCATCGATGGCAATGCCTTCCCTTGTTACACCCGGATCACTGGAAAGTACAAAGCGCAGGCGAAGGCTGGCGACACCTGTCGGCAGCGCTTGTGTGGCCACATGCCAGTTGGTGTAGTTCTGAATGCTCCAGTTGTTACGGGGTGCGGGTTTGTTGTACCAGTTTGTGCCGGCGCCGGAGGTGCCTAATTTCAGCCAGGTAGTACCATCGGTGGAGTATTCTACCCAGGCTGCATCGCATAGCGCTGTACCACAATCTTCAATATCCAGAGCAACGCTAAAACTCAATGTAGGTGTGGTCATGCCAGTCAGGTTGAAGCAGGGGGAATACAGGTAGGATAATTCCCTGTCATTGTACGTGCCTTGCAGGTTTGTTTTCCAGGCTTTTGTTCCCGAAGCTGCGCCACCAATTCTGCGGCTGTTCGGCGTACCCCATGCCCAACTGTTCTTTTTTCCCGCAGTATAAAAATTGCCATTTCCGTTTTCAAAGTTTTCGAGGTAAGGAAAAGAGGTAATAAGCGGCTGGATATAAATCACTGTGGTTGCCGTATCATTCTCCCGGAAACTGTCGGTTGGCAGATCAGCAATTGCCTGTACAGTGTACGGACCCGGCATTGATAGGTTAGCCGTGGTGGTGAACGTATACGTAATCGCTGTGCGGGCAGGAATGGATGCAATGGTCTCACTGATCCTGGTACCGCCGTTTATTTGGTAACGTACAGGCACATCCGTAATTGATTGTGGCGAGCCGTTGCGAACTGTTATCTGCACCTGTGCGGCATTGGACTGTCCGCAAGTACTGACAGCCGGCGACACGATACTTACCAATTGTACATCATTGAATACCTGATACAGACTTATGTCATCGAAAGTGAAACCGGCGGCACTTTCTGTATCTGTTGTAGGCCAGATGCCCCATTGTCCCCAACGTACGCCAAAACTGCTGGTAAGGTTTTGTCCATTGGCAACCAAAAGGCCGGATATCTCGATACTTCTTGTTTTCTGAAACTGATTTTCTAAGGTGATAGAATCAAGGTCGTAGGCAGGAATCCAGGGGTCGGTATCGCTGCCTCTGATCCAGACGCGGTTAGAGGGGTTTGGTACCTGTCCGTGCTGCCTGTACTTAAAGTCAAGGCGCAGGTCATGGGTGGCGGTTGTGTAATTCCGCAGGTTGAAGGTGCCGTAGAGGTAATTGACGTTTCCTAGAGGCATATAGCGGGCTGCATCCAACGTAAAAGCACGGCTGCCGGAGGCCGCAATGCCAGAATTGATATAAGTGCGCAGCCTGCCATATGCCGTGTTCCTGCTGAAATCATACCTTTCTACGCCTGTAATGCCTATGGTATCTCGCAGATAAGATGCTGGTATGGCAGACTCCAGGTTGTCCAAAAAAACAGCACTGAGGTTCAGGGGTGCATTTTCAATTTGTTGAATGACAGTGCGTAGCGTGTCGTTCGCCTGGTCCGGATCGCCATTGTTGGTCACGTAAATGGTTAGGTTATATCGGCCGGCAACAGAAAGATCGACCGGTGTAGCAAAACTGAAGTCATACACAGAACGTGCTGCAATTGGGCCTGCTACGGTTTCTGTAACAGGTGGTTGCCCGTTAAGGGAATAAGCAATGGAAAAACCTGCTGCCGGCGCATCATCCAGGTTTTTGATACGGACACGAATGATTTCTGCTGCACTTAATTCCGTGCTTGTTTCTTTTCTGCCCGAACGGGGTGAAAGAATGGCATCCAGTTTTACATCGCGATCAGAGATGGCACCACCACAGGTGCCATCGGCTGGCATACGGGAAATGGCAACAGCCCTGCGCCCTGATTTTGCGTGGATCCTTGCCCTTACAGTAATAAAATAGGTGGTGTCTTTTGCCAGTCCGCTAAAGGTGTACGAGGTGGCAGTTGTGGTCGTTACAGTTTGCATGTCATCATCCTTCAATAGCATGACTTCGTAATCCGTGGCATCTGGAACTGCAGTCCAGGTGATGGCAATGTAATCTTCGCATTGAACAGGCGAGAATGAAACAACAGGTACTTCCAGGATAGTAAACAGCTGACTGGTGGAGCTTTCTCCGTTGCTGCTTTTTGTAATGCGTACCCGTGCCTGAGAAGTGGCAACAGCCGGAACGGTCCAAGTATAAATTGTTCTTGCAATGTCAACTGTTTCTATGCCCGACCATGTTGTGCCGCCATCCGGTGAAAATTCTAGTCTGGCGGTTCCCGTTAGGCCATCGCTGTCCCAGCTGATCTTTGTGCTTTCACCCGGTACCAATGCTTCACCACCAAAGGGCGCCGTTAAAGCAAGGTGGACCGGTACAGGATCATAGGCAATGAAATACTCCTGATTGTTGGTAGTAACCGTTGTGCCTTTTACACGGATGGTGTATTGGCCAGCCACCGGAGTTTTGATAATCACCTGCTCCATATTGTTTACATGGTCGGCACCGTTACCGGCAGGTTGGTTGAGTGCGGCAATGGCAGTATCCAGGATCAAAGGCAGCACAACATTGTCGGAAGGGTCAACCACTTCCAGGTCCAGGTCGTGCACCAGGTTTTTTGTACTGATGACTGATGCAGGAAGATCGTTCCAGTACAGCAACACTTTTAGTTGCGCAGTGTTGGATGGAACAGAGATGGTATGCGTGGTGGTTGCACCCTGTGTACTGTTGCCTGTAAAATAGTGCGATGCTTCCAGCGCTTGAACACTGCGCAGGAGATGCATTGCCCCAAAGCCATAGTGAAAGTCCGGACCGGCATTTCCCCTATCGGAACTTCCATTGCAGAGCAGGGCTTTCATCAAACCGTTCCTGGGATTAGCACCATTGTGCAACTGGCGGTAACGCTGGTACAGCAGTGCCAGTCCACCACTAACTGCAGGCGCTGACATGCTCGTACCGTTATTGGTAAGGTAGGTGTTGGTAGGCCAGGAAGATGTTACATTCTGGCCCATGGCAACAAGTTCAGGTTTCAGTCTTCCGTCCAGACTGGGCCCACGGCTGGAAAATGAAGCAATGGCACTCGAATCGTTTGTGGCTCCCACGGTAACAATATTCTTAGCTACCTGGAAACCGCCTAAAACGGTTCGAAATCCTGCCGGGTAAGGTGCACAGGTGCTGTTTCCGCTGTTGCCTGCCGAAAATACATGCAGTAGTGACGGGTGATCCAGGGACTGTTGATCAAGTATGCGGGACGTAAGATCGTAGGTGCCGTGATACTCGCATTCGATGATGTTGCCGTACGAGTTATTGGTGATTACCATTCCGTAATCCTGCACATAAGTTGGTGTATGCTCCACGATGCCGCTGAACGACTGACTGATGATACTGGCTTTAGGCGCATAACCGCGGTACCGTTCATTGATGATTCCGGCACCGGCTAGTATGCCTGCCGTGTGTACGCCGTGTGCATTGAAAGGGGAGGCGTTTCGGTTGATCAGTCTTCCGGTAAAATCGGCATGCGCCTGCATGTCTGCATTATCGCCATGGCCAACTGTAACTCCTTCACCGTTCAGTCCACGTCCGCCATCAGCAACAGAGGCATTCAAGGCATTGGCTCTTGAGGCAACACGGCTGTTGTAATTCAGCGGCTGATCTTTTGGCGGTGCCGGTTGTATGAACTCAACAAAAGGCAGTGCTGCGATTTCATGTATACGATCAGTAGCAATACGTAGGCTAATAATCCGGTATGCGATATGATCAAATGCCAATACATCCAACTGTAGATTGTTCAATTGCTGCAAAACGGCTTCTGCCTGCAGCGTCTGGTAAAACGAGATCCAGACATCCACTGTACCGGCTGTCTTAACGGCCCACGATGGAATTTTTCCCTGCGCAAAAAGCGATTGCATTTTTTGTTGTGGTGTAAGCTGAAAGAGAGAATTTGCTTTCAGATTTCGTAAAAGCTGTGCAGACGGATTGTTGCGGATGGCAACAACAAAGGCATTTTGGGGCAGGTAATCCAACAGGGTAATGCCTGCAGCCTGCAGCTTTTCCTTTTCTGCCTGCGTGGGAAGATCGTTGAACTGGATCACAGCGAATGCGGACCCGGAAAATCGCTGTGCTGTCCTGGCAAATGAGTCTACAGCATGAGCCGAGATATTGGCTTTGGGTTGAACAGCACCGGTACGTAAATAAACAGGTTGTGAGAACAGGGTCGTGATTGGTAGCAATAGTAACAGAGGCAGCAGTTTGGTAAATTTCATCTATTGGAGTTCTTCCGCTAAAAATAGAGAAAGATTAGAATTTCTACCAGTGATGATGGCAGACCGCTTGCAAAATCACTGGCAGGCAGGAAGAAGAAAGAGGACAATGTCATTTAGAAAATCGTACTCAATTTTATTCTTTAGAGGCAAATACACTGATAGCGGATTAAAATGTGCAAAGGCAAGTTTGCTGTGGACTGGTTAAAACGCTGTTTATCAGCACTTGGCGTTCATTTGTCCTGCTTTGGAAAACAAGGTTTCAAAACAGCTTTAAACTAAAATATTTGAGAGCCGGAGTACTGTGTTTTTAAAAAAAGTAAATTTATAGAAACGCCAGTTATGCTGAAATGTACATTTAGCTTTATTATATTCTTTCTTACAACCACGTTATTTGCGCAAAATGCCTCTGATTTTCCGCGCTACACCCCTCGGATGCTGGCTTATAAAACTTTGCCTGATGAGGAGAAAGTGGAAGATGTACAAACGAATTTCGTTTTGCAGAATTGGCGTACAGGAACAGTTACATTTCGCAACACGACGGACAAAGCTGTTGTTCCGCTAATTTTTGATGTTTACGGTAACATGTTGTACTTCTTAAGCGGAAATTCTATTCTTGAATTTGCCAATCCTGTCAAAGAATTCACGATACCGGTTATAGCAAAAAAGGACACAATTTATCTACACTACCGGAGTGGTTATCCGGCTGTAGACAAGAATGGGAATGAAACATTTTACGAAATACTGGTTGATGGAAAGTTTCAACTCCTGCGATGTAAAGCAAAAACAATTGCCTTGTACAAAGAAAGAGATATTCCCGAAGAACAGCGTGATTACTCAAAGGAACTTTTCTACACTCTACTCCCAAATGGGAAGATGGTTTTGGTAAAAAAAGATAAAGACTATTTGTTAAAGGAAATGTCTGAGTATGCTGATCGCATCCGGGAGATTATTGCTGATCAAAAGCTGAAGCTAAAGGATGAAGCACAGTTAAAATCGCTGTTTATTACCCTGAATCGATAGTGCGGAATGCAGCACATGTGCATCATTGGGTAGTCTCCATCAATTGTGATCATGTGTAAAATAAGCTCAGAGATTACATGTCAGTTGTTGGAGTATGTCTGGTGCTCGCTTACCGAAAGTATCTCTTGTAAACGGAGCAGCGGATTGCGTGGCAACTACCTTTCAAAGTGCAATAAATTCTGCACGGTTACAAACCCTGGAATCTAGCCTGTCCGATGCCAATGCATGAGCCGAATGTGGTTGGTAGCTTTATCTTCCTCCCGATATTATTCCGTAAAATGTTGGGGTGTTTTTCTTAAAAAAACGGGCCAGTAAAAAACCGATCAATACTGTGATCACCGGCACCAGGAAATAATTTGTCAATGACATGATTGGCGAACTTCCGGTAAGATAAAAGAGCCCTTTCTTAATGATTGTCAGCACAGGTTCGTGAAAGGCATAAATAAAAAACGAAAAGGAGGCCAGTTGAAGAAGGGCTTTGCTGGGGCTCGTCTTATTTATCATCAACAGATCATAGATACACCAGTACGAAATGATGCCCAGTACAACACAGGTTCGGTGGAGTAAAAACAAGGCATAAGTTTCCTCTGGGTTTTTATAAGTTAATGCTGTCTTTATAAAAATAAGGGAGAGCCAAACAGCCGGAAAGATCCAGTACCGGGCATTATCCCGCTTTTTTACCAAAAGATCCTTTTTATGGATGGCAAGAAAGGCACCCAGGCAAAAGAAAAAAACGGCATCTCTTTTCAGGATCACAAAGCTGAAGTCAACCGCTTCCATGTAAACAACAAAGATCAGAATGAGCGGGACAATTCCTACGTATTTCAGCACCCAATAAATCAAGGGTGAGAAAGCGACCAGGTACAGCAGGTTACGAACAAACCAGAGCTGGTAAGGAATGGGATCAAAAAGCAGGGTATAGACAATCTCCGAGCCTGAATAATTCTCGATCAACGTATTGTTGAAAAAACTTCTGGCCTGGGGAACTTGCTGCAAGGCAAAGAAAAAAAATAATCCCCATGCAGACCAAAGTAGGTACGGTACCAATAAGGTTTTTGTCCGCTTCCGGAATTTCGGAATGAATTCGCTGAAACTGCCTGTGATACGCTGAAAAAACAAATAACCCGAAATAAGAAAAAATACCGGAACCGTGATCCTTGTTAAGCCCTGTCCGAAAAAATGCTGGATAAAACGATTGTAATCATTGCCAGCACTTTCAAGGGTGGAGGCGGCTTGTAAAAAGGTATTCGAGGAGTGGTGAAAGGCAACCAATATCATGGAGATGGATGAAATAATTCTCATCTTGGTACTTAGATAAGTATTCATCCCCGTTGAAGTTGTACTTCTCCAGGCCCTGATTTTCGTAAACCTTCGGGTAACAATTTGCATTTGAGAAGACAATATAATAAACGATCACAAAGGTGAGTAAAATGTTTCTACAGGATTTCTTCCAACCGCTACCTGATGTGTTGCTTAACAGCCCCATCCAATTGCAAAATGAATCGTTTCTTCGAAATAGGTCTTGCGGCTGGATGCATTTTTTTCCCCGGTGCCCTTTCCGCTATTCTTTTGCCGCCACCCTAAAAATCATCACTTTTGCAGCTTACAATTTTTTTATGGCAAAGAACCGCAATGCTGCCATCGGCTTTATTTTCGTTACACTGCTGATTGATGTTATTGGCTTTGGCATCATCATTCCTGTTATGCCCGACCTGATACAGGAATTAGGCAGGGTAGACCTGAGCCATGCTTCCCGTATTGGGGGCTGGTTGCTGTTTTCGTTTGCCATTACGCAGTTTTTGTTTTCGCCGCTGGTAGGAAACCTGAGTGACCGTTATGGCCGCAGGCCTGTGCTGCTGGCGTCACTCTTCGGCTTTGCTATCGATTATGTTTTCCTGGCCTTTGCGCCTACACTAGCCTGGCTTTTTGTTGGCCGGATCGTAGCCGGTATTACCGGTGCCAGCATGACTACGGCCTCCGCTTACATAGCCGACATCAGCACACCGGAAAACCGGGCTAAAAATTTTGGTTTGATCGGTGCTGCTTTTGGCCTGGGTTTTATCATTGGGCCGGCTATTGGAGGATTACTGGGCGGTTTTGGTACCCGGGTACCGTTTATGGTTGCGGCAGGACTTTGCCTGCTCAACTTTTTATATGGCTTTTTCATTTTACCGGAATCACTGCAAAAGGAGAACAGGCGACCCTTTGAGTGGGTTCGTGCGGTGCCAGGTGTAAGCCTGCTGAAGTTGCGGCGTTATCCTTCGTTGACAGCCCTGGTGGTTTCCCTCCTCCTCGTTTATATCGGTTCGCATGCGGTACACAGCAACTGGAGCTTTTTTGCCATTGAACGGTTTCAATGGAGTCCGGGCATGATTGGGCTGTCACTGGCCGCTGTAGGACTTTTGGTGGGTATCGTACAGGGTGGGCTGACAAGGGTGGTGAATCCAAAACTGGGTAATGAAAAAAGCGTGTACACGGGACTTGCCCTGTATGCGTTGGGTATGTTGTTGTTTGCGTTTGCCACACAAAGCTGGATGATGTTTGTGTTCCTGGTGCCGTATTGCCTGGGCGGTATCTGCGGACCGGCATTGCAGGCGATAATGGCTGGCGCAGTGCCTTCTAACGAGCAGGGTGAACTGCAAGGTTCACTAACAGGCCTAATGAGCCTGACAACCATTATTGGTCCACCTGTAATGACAAATATTTTCGCCTATTTCACTGGAAAGGCTGCACCCGTGTATTTCCCCGGAGCGCCGTTCTTACTAGGCGCTATTTTTATGATAGCCAGTGCTGTGATTGCCTACATGGCCTTGCATAAAAAAACGGCACAACCAGCAGAAACGCAGCCTGTCGTCCAGGGACATCCGTAATTACCTTTGGATTCAATTCAACGTTGGTTTTTGCTTTCTTTTTTTAGCGGGAGAAGATTGTCCCATCGGAGTTGACAAGCGCTGTAACCAGTCCGTTTATTTACCGGTACCGGTATTTTACAATCAGTGATGCAGCCATATTTGAAGCATATTCACCAATGGCAAACAGGGTCTCTTGCCGGCCGATGGTAATGTTTCCATTGATTGACCAGCGAGTGGAAACCGGGTGCTGGTATCCAATATTCACAGCCTGGGATTTGAGTCCGTAGAAAGCCTTTGAAGTTGTTCCCTGCGTTGTTTGCGTGTTCAACAACTCAGGTGAATTACCGGCACCTAAGCGCACCGCTAAATAATGCTCAGGATTTGAGAAGTACCTGCGTACTGTTGCAGTTGCTGCTATACTGGTGCTTTCGGTGCCGGGTGTAATATAAGGGCGGAATGATAGCCAATAATTGCCGGTGTAATACCCCACCGAGCCGGTATAAACAGTCACCTTGCTTTCAGCAGAAAAGGAAAGATGTCTTAGGCCTGCCGACGCTTCGAGCCCGTGTGGCAAGCTGGCAAAAATTTCAGCGCCATAACGCTGTTTCGGGAACAGCTCACCATCTGAAAAGCCTGCGTTGAGATATGCATAAACGGTGCGGGAAAGTTTCGGGTATAGTTCTACTTCCGGTTGGAAGCTTTGCCTGCCCGGACGGCTGGCATAGTTTATCCTGCCAATAACAGCGCCTAGTGGCGTAGCGCGGCTGGCTTGTACAAAGGCAAATCGTGCGGGTGAAAAATGCCTGGAGAACTCTTCGTAAGTAAACCCTGCTGCTACTTCGTTGTCAAGTAGTTGGTTTCGCAGCTCCTGCAATAACAAATATGCATCTCCGTGGTTTGGGTGTTTATGCAAAAGTTTTTGAGCCAGATATTTGGCTTCCGCCATCTTCCCGGTAAGGGTGAAAAGCTTTGCTTTCCGGTACAGCAATTCAGGATCTTCGGCAAAATAGCGCAGGCCTTTTTCTGTTACCGCAAGTGCATTGGCGGCTTCGTTGGCCCAGCGTTCCGCATCTATCCAGGCAATGTAGTTATCAAGTGTTTTTGCATTGGATGCTTCCACCTCCGCAAACATTTTCCGGGCCATGTCATAATTGCCATCCCATGCATAGGTGCGACCGACAAAGGTTTTGACATCAAGGTAATGTGGATGTTTTTGCAGGATACGGAGGGCCAGATCGCGGCCATTTTCCCTTTGCCCTGTAAATGCAAGGTTTTTTGCGAATGCGAATGCTTTATCGGGGTCCGAAAGGGAGTCAGTTTGTGCATGGGCCGATTGCAGAAAAATGGTTGAGCAAAGTAGCAGGAAAAAGAAAAAGCGGTTACATATGCGGTGCACAGCAAGAAAGGCAGTTGAAAGTTGGTTTTTCATTTTCATTGGATATGGCCAAAATGTTCACAGGTAGGCCAGTTGCAAAGATGTCTTGAAAAAGCGTGATTTCAAATATAGAAACCAGAGTATTCGCCTGAAAGGGAAAACTAAACGGCAGAAAGATCGGTTCTGTCCAAAACAAAAACAGCAGCCGCAAGGCTGCTGTCGAAAAAGTTTCGCTACGGGTTTATGCTGAAACCGTGATCTCCGAAACCGGCTCCTTCAGCATCTGCCGAACGGCATCAGCTATAGCCAGCGCATCGTAACCGCATTCGCGGTGCAGTTCTTTCAAAGTCCCATGCTCCACGATTCGGTCAGGAATACCTAGTATGGTAAGATCGTTTTTATAACCATGATGCGCCATGAATTCTGCTACCGCGCTGCCAAAGCCACCCACCACGGTGCCATCTTCTACCGTTACAATCTTTTCGTATTGCAGCAAAGCTTCGTGCAACAAGGCTTCATCCAGCGGTTTTGCGAAACGCATATCATAATGAGCCGGCTCAATGCCTTCTGCTTTTAATTCGCGAATGGCTGCAGCGGCAAAATTACCCGGGTGTCCAAACGAAAGGATAGCTACGCCTTTTCCTTCCCGCAGTTTACGGCCGCTTCCAATCCTGATCTCCTGCATGGGCTTGCGCCATTCCGGCATTACACCTTCGCCGCGGGGATAACGGATGACAAAGGGCAGATCCGTGCTATCGAGTTGCGCGGTGTACATCAGGTTGCGCAGTTCAGCCTCATTCATTGGAGCCGAAATGATCATATTCGGAATGCAACGGAAATAGGCAATGTCGTAAGCGCCATGGTGCGTAGGGCCGTCTTCGCCAACCAGCCCGGCTCTGTCGAGACAAAAGATCACCGGCAGTTTTTGAATAGCGGCATCATGCACTACCTGGTCAAAGGCACGTTGCATAAAGGATGAATAAATATTGCAGAATACCTTCAGTCCTTGCGTGGCCATACCGGCGCTGATGGTCACCGCATGTTGCTCGGCTATGCCCACGTCAATTGCACGATCGGGCATAGCCTTCATCATGATATTAAGCGAAGAGCCGGATGGCATAGCAGGGGTAATACCCATAATCTTTTCGTTCTTCTCCGCCAGCTCTAAAATTGTGTGACCAAATACATCCTGGTATTTGGGCGGCTGCGGGACCTCGTATTTCTTTTTGTAGATCTCACCGGTGATTTTATCAAACAGGCCCGGTGCATGCCATTTGGTCTGGTCTTTTTCGGCCAGCGCATATCCTTTGCCCTTGGTGGTGATGATGTGCAGCAGTTTGGGACCGGGAATGTTGCGCAAATCCTTTAGGGTATCCGTCAGCTTGGTAATGTTATGACCATCGATTGGACCAAAATAACGCATGTTCAGCGCTTCAAATAGGTTGCTGCTGCGGGATACCATTCCCTTAATGCCATGTTCCAGCTTGGAAGCCATGTCGCGGGTAAAACGTTTGCCTACCGGCAGTTTACCCATCAGGTTCCATACATCGTCGCGGAACTTATTATACGTTTGGGAAGTAGTGATATCGGTCAGGTATTCTTTCAACGCACCCACATTTGGGTCGATGCTCATACAGTTATCGTTCAGGATCACCAGCATGTCGGTATCAGCCACACCGGCATGGTTCATGGCTTCAAATGCCATTCCCGCTGTCATGGCGCCATCACCAATAATGGCTACGCATTTGCGGTCGGTTTCACCTTTGTATTTTGCGGCCATAGCCATGCCCAGTGCTGCTGAAATGGAAGTGGAAGAGTGGCCGACGCCAAATGCATCGTACTCACTTTCACTGCGTTTGGGAAAACCGCTCAGGCCTTTGTACTTACGGTTCGACATAAAATTATCTCGGCGTCCGGTAAGGATTTTATGCCCATACGCCTGGTGACCAACGTCCCATACAAGGTGGTCGTAGGGTGTATTGTACGCATAATGAAGAGCAACGGTCAGTTCCACCACACCCAGCGAAGCGGCAAAGTGGCCACCGTGCACGCTAACCACGTCAATGATGTACTGGCGCAGCTCATCGCACACCTGGTGCAGCTTTTCCTTCGGCACTTTTTTCAGGTCGTCCGGCGAATTGATCGTTTGCAGCAAGGGCCCTGCAGGTATTTGCATGGAAGGTTTTTAAGCGGTAAAATTATTCTATTTCAGCCAATCGGCTGAAGCAGATTTAATGCTTAACAAACCGGAAGGAAATAGGTTGCCCTTCGCCAGGTAGACTCGTTACCTGTAAATGATAGCTGCCTGCCGGCAAGGCTTGCACAGAGATAGCGGTGTTGTTCTCTCCACTAACAAGCGAAAGGGATCCCCGGTAAACCGCCAGTCCATTGCTGTTGTAAATGACATAGCCGGTTTTCTGTGTACTGTTGCTCCACAATTGGAGATTGAGCTTGTCTGTTGCCGGGTTGGGGCCTAAACGATGACTCCCTGTGTTGCGGCTGGTACCCAGGTAGACAACAGGTGAGTAGAAAGTTTTACCGTTTTTCTGGGTGATTCTCAGGCGATAGCTGGCATCGGATGAAGCAACAGGAAGAGCATACACTTTGCTTCCACGGGCATTTTCACCGGTCAAAACTTTTTCAGCAACAAATTTTCCGTTAGCCTTTGCTTTTTCCACGACAATGCTTTGAAGGTTTTGCACATCCTGCAGCAGCCATTCTAATTCCTGTAGCCCGTTTTGACCGCCCTTGTTTTTAAAATAAACAAGGTTAACGGGAAGGGTGCCGGGGTTGCAGGAAATAATGGTGAAATCAAAGCTTCGCAGGTAGCAACCTTTGGTGGAGGCGACGGTAACCCTGAACCGACCCACAGGAAGATTATCTATTTCAATAAACGGAGGCTCGTTGTCTACTACTGTTGTGTATTGATCTGTAAAGTCATAAACGCCGTTATTGTCCGAATCCACAACAATGGTGTAGCTCATGGGAAATACGGTGGCGTAATTGCTGTGTTTTACATAAATGCTGACACTACCGCTGGGCGTTTCATCGCAACTGGTGGGGTTTACCATGTCAAACTCATAGGAAATGTCGGTGCCATTTCCCGAACGGTTGTTAGATGCATTCCCGCTCTGACTGGGTTGTTTCAGCCAGTTACAGTCTCCGTCCAGCGAACGGGCAAAACTGTTTTGGTTTCCCGGGGCCATACCCAATTCCTCATAATTGAGACTCATGGTATTGATGTCAAAGGTTTGGCTGGTGCACAGCCCGCCCAAGTTGGAGGACGTAACCGATACCGACGCCGGTGCCGGCAGTGATCGGATCACGGCATCAACCACATTTTTGGAAGGATCGAGCAGCACAAGTGGGGTAGAGCCGTCGTCTGCCATCAATCCATCGCCGGTTTGCGGAATGGGTTGATTGGCATAATTGCCGCTATTCCAGTTAAGATCTGCATGCACACCGGTGGCTGCACTGTCAATGTTGGCACAGGTGCCGGGAATGAAATTTCTTCCGGCCAATATGTAAAATTCACCGGGCTGCAATATTGTATTGGGTGGAATGGTGATGGCGTAAACACCTGTTGTCAGGATAAAACAGCCGATATTAACAGGGCCGGGCCCATAGTTCATGAGTTCTACAAATTCGGAGGTTGTGCCGCAGGTATTGGAGGTGCGGGGCATGTATTCATTGATCACAACCCTGCCTTCCATCTGGGAAAACGAGGTCGTTGCGAGAAGCAAAATGCACAGATGTAAAAAACCGATACGGATAATTTTTGCTTTCACTGGGTTGGATTTGGGGGCCAAATTACGGCTCTCCCTTCTGAAAAGCAACGGGAAAATCCTGAATTTTTTTATCTAGGGATTTGGAAGTATGTTTATCCACTTATAAAACTTATTATCCACTGGTATATTTACGGGTACTCCGCTTGCTAGAATACGTATAGCTTTGTCAGATGAAGCCTTTTAGGTTGTCGCGGTATTGGGTGTTTCAGTTTGCCGGTTGGGGCCTTTTTGCCCTGATCAACGTGTTTTTTGCCCTGCTTTTCAACAGCTACGAGCCCAAAATTCTGCAGCGCATCCTGTTCTTTATGGAGGTAGGCATCATTTTCTCGCATTTTATGCGGGAGGTCATCCATCGCTCTTCACTGCTGATGAAAGACCTTCGCTACCAGATTCTTACCTTTTTGCTGCTAACCATCGCCTTTTCTTTTTTTATCACCTGCGTGGTGTCGCCGTTCGAGCAGTTGTTCCGCCTGCGGCTCAACGCCCAGGGACGGCCGGTGTCTTACCTCTCGCTGTTTATAACCAATCTTATCTCTTTTATCCCCCTGTTGCTCATCTGGAACGCGATCTACTTCATGTATCATTTTATCATGAAGACCCGCAAGCAGGAAATGGATACCATCAAACTGGAAGCCTTGGTGCGCCAATTGGAGCTCAATACCATCAAAGCGCATATCAACCCGCATTTTATTTTCAATGCCCTGAACGGAATCCGGGCACTGATTGATGAAAACCCCACGCGGGCCCGCACCGCGATTACCGAATTAAGCAATATCTTACGCAGCAGTTTGAGTGCGGAAAAGGCCGAAACCGTACCACTGCAGGAAGAACTGAAGATTGTGAAAGACTACCTGGCCCTGGAGAGCATGCGCTTTGAAGATCGTCTCCGCGTTAATTTTGAAATTGACGAAAAAACATTGTGTAACCCGGTGCCTCCCATGATGTTGCAAACCCTTGTTGAAAATGCTATCAAGCATGGCATCAGCAAGCAAATGAAAGGTGGGGTGATCAAGATTGTTTCGGATGTAAAAGAAAATCAGCACGAATTATTAGTGCAGAATACGGGGCATCTTAACGGGTATGCAAAACATGGTGGCGGGTTTGGCATTGCCAGTACAAAAGACCGCCTGCACCTGCTTTATGGCGATAAGGCCAGCTTCGAGATCAGGCAGGTGGCGGAAACGCTGGTGGAAGCCCGTGTGCTGATGCCGATACTTGAGGGAAAAAGCCGGTAGATTGCAAGACCCAGTCCTTACGGTTAAAAATTGGACCTGCAGGCAACTATTAGTTGTTTCCGTTGTAAATTGAAAAAACGTATTATTGACTCCCGTTTTCTGCCAGGGGCGGAAAGCAGGGAAAACAAATAAACCATGAGAGCTATCATTATTGATGATGAACGCCTGGCCCGAACGGAGCTTCGGAAGCTGCTGCAGGAGTTTCCCGAAGTGGAAGTGGTGGACGAGGCCTCCAATGCGGAAGAAGGCGTACAGAAAATCGAAAGTCATAATCCGGACCTGATCTTCCTGGATATTCAAATGCCGGGAAAGACCGGTTTTGAAATGTTGCAGGAACTCGATCATGCGCCAACCGTTGTTTTTACCACCGCTTACGACGACTATGCGTTGAAAGCGTTTGAAGTCAATGCGCTGGATTACCTGCTGAAACCCATTGAGCCCAAGCGCCTGGCCGATGCGGTGGAAAAGGTAAAAAAACTGCAGGTTAGTAACGGCAGTGCCGAACACCCTGTGTTGCCAAATGGCGGTACCGGTTTACTGGGCGAGCATGACCAGGTTTTTGTAAAAGACGGCGACCGTTGCTGGTTTGTCCGGCTGTCGGAAGTGCGGCTGTTTGAAAGCGTTGGTAACTATGCAAAGGTCTTCTTTGGCAACAACAAACCACTCATTCTAAAATCGCTGAACGCACTGGAAGAGCGCCTGGACCCCAAGACATTTTTCCGCGCCAACCGCAAGCACATTGTAAACCTGCAGGCCATTGAAAAAGTGGAATCTTACTTTAACGGTGGCCTGTTGCTGGAACTGAAAGGCGGCGAAAAGATTGAGGTCAGCCGTCGGCAAACAGTGAAATTTAAAGAGATGATGAGTCTCTGATTGAAGCGGAGATTGAATCAAAATAATATCTACAACAATGCCCTTTCGTTTGGAAGGGCATTTTAACAGCCTCTTACTGGTATACAAACCCGGATATTTTAATTTACGTTGACTTAATTCAGACAAATGAAAAAAACTGTTTTTCTCTCGTTCGCAACAGGGTTGATCCTCCTGACGTCGGGCTCATGCCTGGCGCAAAAGGCCACAGGTGTCATTACGGCAAAAGAAGTAGAAAGTATTGAAAGGGTACTGGCTTCGGACAGTTTCCAGGGACGTGCTGCCGGTACCCGGGGCAGCGAAATGGCAGCTGCCTTTATTGCCGCCGAATTTAAAAAGGCAGGATTGCAGCCCTTGCAGGGAAACAGCTTTTTGCAGGAGTTTGTCGTTGTGAAGCCACAATTGAAAGAGCTGAAATATAAAGCGGATGGTGCCGATGGCGACATAAAAAATATAGTGGTTTTTACCAGCAGCCCTGAACTGGAAGTGGATGAAAAATCCGGTTATGAAACAGCTTACATCAAAGCCGGGGAGATGTTTGGCGCCAAAGCAATGGGTTTTTTGCAAGCGAAAAAAAATATGCTGGTTGTGGTGGATACCAGCTTTTCCAGGAACTTTCCTGCACTTAACAGGTTAAAGCGCCAGCAATTCAAAACAGAACACAATACCGTGTTCCTGCTGGGTACTGCACTGCCAAAAGAGTTCAAGATCAAAGCCGATCATACATTTGAAGAAACAAAGCTTGCCAATGTTGTTGGTGTATTGCCGGGTAAAAGCAAAAAAGCAGAACAGGTAATCTTCTCTGCACACTACGATCACCTTGGTATTGGTAAACCCGTTGCTGGCGACAGCATCTACAACGGTGCCAACGATGATGCGGCCGGAACGACTGCAGTGATCATGCTGGCCAATCATTTTAAAAAGCTGGCTAACAATGAACGCACCCTGGTGTTTGCTGCTTTCACTGCTGAAGAAACCGGCATGTTTGGCTCACAGTATTTTTCACGACAGTTCCAGCCGGAAAACGTTATTGCCATGTTCAACATCGAAATGATCGGTACCGAAAGCAAGTGGGGCAAAAATTCGGCTTTCATCACCGGTTATGAGCAGACCAACATGGGAGAAATTTTACAGGCCAACCTGAAAGGTTCTGCGTTCCAGTTTCACCCTGATCCTTACCCGCAGCAGCAGTTGTTTTACCGTTCCGACAACGCTACCCTGGCGCGGCTTGGTGTTCCGGCGCACACGATCTCTACAGCAAAGATGGAAGACGAGCCCCACTACCACAAACCCAGTGATGAAGTGGGAACACTGGACCTGCAAAACATGACAGAAATAATCAAGGCCATTGCAGAGAGCAGCAAGACCATCATCAGCGGAAAGGATACGCCAACAAGAGTGAAACCGGAATCGGTTCGTGCATCATGATCCGTTTGGTTATTGCCATTTCTCTCTTGTGTACGGGTGTGCTGGCAAAAGCGCAGTACACGGTTGATAGTATCAAAAGCAGTGATGCAGAGTTAATCCTTCAGTTTCTTGCCGGCGACTCGCTGAAGGGAAGAGGGAATGGGACAAAAGAACTTTCCATTGCTGCAGATTTTATAGTATCCCGTTTCAGGCAGGCTGGTTTACAACCGCTGCCTGAAACGGGTTCTTTTTTGCTTCCGTTTGCTGTAAATCGTAACAAGCATAAAAGCCGGCAAGACAGTTTGTATAATGTTGTGGGTGTATTGCCCGGGAAGAGCAGGGCAGGAGAAATTGTCATCTTCAGTGCCCATTATGATCATATCGGTGAAGAAGATGGTGTTATCTACAATGGGGCCAATGACAACGCCTCCGGCACAACGGCGGTTTTGCTGCTGGCTGACTATTTTGCCCGTAAGGGAGACAATGAACGCACTATACTTTTTTGTGCATTTGCCGGCGAAGAACTGGGCCTCCTGGGTTCGGATGCCTTTGCTGAGGTATTGAAGCCGGAAGCGGTGGTGGCAGTAATCAACATTGAAATGATCGGTATTCCCTCGGTGGGTAAAAATGCGTTCTTTCTAACAGGAGCTAATTATTCTAATCTGCAGAGCATCTTGCGGAAAAACCTGGATAAGGTCTATAAGATCAGGCGGGAACCTTCCTACGAGAAGCAACTGTTCAGCCGTTCCGATAATTATCCTTTTGCCCGCAAAGGCATTCCTGCGCATACCATCATGGCTAGCGATGATGAAGATACCTGCTACCACCAGACCTGCGATGATGTGAGAAGAGTCAGTATCGGAAATATGACCAACCTGATACGGGCCATTGCTTTGGGCAGTGCAACACTGATCAACGGCATCGATACACCTACACGGATAAACCCCGAACGGATACGATAAAAGGTTAACAGCCTTACACTGTTTCGATGGTCAGGCCTTCATGTACCAGTTCTATGGTTTCGATGGCTACTTCGTTCGCCTGTGCTTTCAGATCGCCTGCCTGCACTTTGCAGGGCCAGGCATTCCGGAGTTTCCACACTCTTACCGGTTCATGATTGGCATTGAGCAAACTGATTGTAACATCCCTTCGATCTGTCTGCCCCGACTGAATTGCCTGTGCCCAAAGAAAAAAATCTTTGTCGTTTGCCACGATTCCTCTTTTCAGTACCACATTGCTAAACTTCTGCAAACCGGGCATTTTGATCGTACTGTTTTGTGATGATGATCCTTCCCGGTACTCGATAACCTCTGTCTCCATGGAAAGACCTGAAACTTCTGTAAAGCCAGTACTGGCACCGCCCCAGTTAACAAGAAAGTGGTAGGCTGGTAATGGATGTGGGTGCATAAGCTTTTTGATTATGGTTAGTACAAATAAGGACAGTACAAAGCGTTTGATGTGTTGTCCGGTCAACATACTAGTAGAAAGTTACAGCAGTCCTGCGAAACAGGCAATGGCTGCATGGCAACCGTGTATACTATTGAGGTAAGAGTGCAAGCGAAACAGGTACAGCAAACTGGATCACTGATGCTGGGAGAATATAAATATTGCTTTGTAATCCTGTTGTTATTGTTTGATAAACTTCCTTGTTTCATGCCAAATGCCTGCTCGTATTGTAAGTGAATAAAAGCCGGCCGGCAAATCAGCAATGTTCACAGTGGCAAGTGTTGCTCCGGCTCTTGCCTGATTGGTGCTGACGACGGCTCCTATGCTGTTAACGACCTGTAATGTTGTTGCTGTCAAGCGCATGGGTAATTGCACATATAAATAATCCCGGGCAGGATTCGGAAAAATTTGTACCTGTTGAGCTGCAGGCCCCGAAACAGAACTAACGATGGAACTGAATACAGTAAACGGCGAAAAACTGGTAAGGGACGATCTGGTTATTGAAAAAGGATCTGTTCCTTCCGTAGTTGTGGGGGTACTGTCATCCCATTTGCCGGCTGTAAAATGCGATAGGTAAGCGGCCGTTCTGACAAACCCGGGTTGTTCATTGTCTGCCTTCCATTGCAGTTTTATGGTTGCATTGCTTCCCCCGGTTGTTTTTTCTTCCACGTGCCAGGTGCGGTCAACTGCCCTGTCTGTAATAGCCGTTCCTGAGGTGCCATTGACATATACAGTCGGGCGAACCGATACAGAAAAATCATCTACAGTTCCCGCATTTGTGATGGTAAGCGGGTTATAGGAAGATGCTGCTGGACCTATAGGGAAGATTGTTTCTTTACTGCCAACATTGTTCCGCCGAAGTTTTCCTGTGCCGTTGGTGATGATGTAACTGGATGGGCTGAAGTTTAGCAGCGAATCCGTCACAGTTAGGGAATGATTGCCCAGGAATAAACTGGCCTGTCCCGCAAACCGGAACTGCTTCACCGTTACGTCTTTTTCCAGGAAAAAATTTGTTCCCGGATCACCATGTAAAGTAATATTGTCAACAGTGGTATTGCTTCTGATGGCAAGTGGTTTAAGTGCCACGTTTTGCTGACCACTGTAAAAGCCAACGGTTCCATTGTAAGGATTGGCGAATCCTGTACAGGTAGTATCGACAGCCGCGTTTTGATCATTGATGGCACCTCCGATAGCAAGATTAGCCGTTACGCCATCGCTGTTCCTGCGAAGAAAAAGGCTGCCACCTGGTGAAATATTGATATCGCCAGCTGAAACCAATTTGTAAGGAATGGTATCATTCGGATCCAGTGCAAGCTGACCAATGAGTATCCGTGTTTCTCCCGCTACGTACAAAGAGTTACGAAACGTTACTTTTGCGCAGTTGGATTTGTTGATGATGAGTGTATCTACCGGAAAGCCTACCGGCCATACTACTTCGGTATTCCTATCGCCAAAAAGTTCCAGTTTAAAACGGCAGTGATCACCGGTGCAATTCTGATCCACAGTGTTACCGTAGGATGAAATGCCCGCAGTTGTGAATATATGCTGACCATTGATGTATACATGACTTGTGTCGTAATTCATGAGCAGATCAATTGCATTATTAATTAAGTTGCCGGATAATCTTAAACTACCTTTGACTTTCATCTGGCCGGAAACAAAATTTGCATTTCCATCAATTATGTTTGGGAGTGGGTTTGCAGGATCATGTTGTGTAAAATACAGCCCTCCTTCAGACATAACATTGATGTCTCCTTTTAGGACAGAGCCTGAGGTGTAAACTTGTCCAAATTTAAAAGGCTTGATTTCAATACTACTTGAAGTGAAGTCAGCGTTGGGGCCAATGCCAAAAACAAGACTTCCCAAAGAGGCTCCGTAATCTGTAATGCTGCAATTCAGGAGAGTAGCTTTGGAAGAGGCTCCAATTTTAAAACCGTTCACATTAAAACTGCAGTTTTCTGCATATAACTCACTGGTAGAATCAGTTTGAAAGAAAAAGCTGCCATAGGTAGTGTTTACCATCTTTGCCCTGCCGTTGGAGCCTATAGCAATGGAGCCCATTTCCCTGTTGTGCGCTTTTATTGCTCCGTATGAACTGTTTAAAATCTGTAAGTCGTAGATAGCCGCGTTGCCACCCTGCAAATAAAAATCGGCAGGTTCGATAACGGAGTTTGAATCAATCAAAACATATCCGCCGTTAGCCGTACTCACAAGTACCCGTGGATAATATTGATCGAAATCTTTTGCAGAGACTCCAAAACTCATATTACTGATGCGCATGCTGCGGCACCGAATACCGCTTGTGCGGTTAATTCCAACTGTAATTGAATCTGACAATTTCTCAACAACGATTCCTGCACCCGAAAGGCTCGACATGGATTTACTAAAAACAACATGATCCAGTTCTGTGGGCACTCTTTGAATGGGTGCTCTTCCCACTGGCGTATTGATTTGTATCCAGTTTGACGAATTATTCCATCCGCCGCTGTTGTTTGATTTATACAGAAGCGTGATACCTGTAAAGTTTTCATTGAATATGGTTCCCATATAAGGATTGCTTAACCCGGCACAGGTAGAGTCTTTAGCTGTATTTTGATCCTTGATAATACCACCAACAGCCATATTGGCTACAACGCCGTTGCTGTTCCTGCGAAGGAAAATGCCACCACCTTTTGCGATCGTAATATCACCGACGCAGACAAACTTGTATGGAATGTTGGGGTTGGGGTCGAGTAGTAATTGGCCGCTTTCTATTCGCGTTTCTCCTGAAACATACAAGGAATTTTGAAAGCTGACTTTTGCGCAGTTGGATTTTTTGATGATGAGTGTGTCAATCGGCATTCCTACCGGCCAAACAAATTTGCTGTCCTTGTCACCGAAGAATTCCAGTGAAAAATGACATCCTGGTTTTGTGCAGTTATCAAGGGTAGTATTGTTGCCATAGTTGGCAATTCCTCCGATTTTAAAAATGTGCTGCCCATGCATGTAAACGCGGCTTGTATCCGACATATCCAATTCGTGAGCATAGTTGATCAAATCTCCGGAAAGTTTCAATCCTCCGCTTAGGTCTATCCCTTGTCCAAATATTCTTAGGTTTCCGTTAATGATGTTAGGAAGCGGATGCTCCGGCTCGGCTTGCATTAATTTTAGGCCCCCTTGAGCATCCCGTGTAGTTATATTGCCATTCAATGTTGATCCGGACGTATACAGGGATAGGATAGAATGCGCAGTGATTTCTACATTATGCGAAGTGAAATCAGAATCACGTCCGATACCAAAGCCCAGTGTAACAAAGTTATTGCCATCAGAGATTTTACAATCCAGAATCGTTGCTTTGGAGCTGTTTCCTAATACAAAGCTAGGCGTCATAAAACTACAGCCTTCAGCATAAATTTCTCCACCTGTTGGATAACTGCTCACTTTCCATGTCTCTATACTACTGTTTATAAATCGAGCTCTCGCTTCCGGCTTTAAAACAATCGAACTCCATACAGCATGTGAAAATAGCTTCCCATACTTGCTGTCTTTAATTTCAAGATCATAAATGTTTTTGTTACCGCCATGTAGTGTCAGAATACCATCGCTCAGGTTTCCACTTGAGTCAATTAAGAGTTGACCTCCATTTTTTGTATAAATATTTATGGCGCCTGCATAATCAGTATGCCCATGGAATTCGATATTCATACCGTGAATCTGTAAGCTTCTACAAGTGTATTTACTTGTACTGGTACTACCAATCATTAAAGTATCATAACCAAGTCCAAATCCTGCTTGATTAAGTCCTGACATTACCTTGCTAAATACCACATCATCTAACTCTGTCGGTGCTCTTTGTATTGGCGTCTGCCCTGCCGGGGTATTGATTTGTATCCAGTTGCTGGCATCGTTCCATCCACCGCTGCCACCGCCTTTGTACAATAAGGTTATTCCCTGCGAAAACAAATTGTTTGCAAAGAGCAACAGCACGATAGCCAGAGCAGTTAGTCTCATAACAAATATTTTTTGCCTTGCTTTTGAATGAAGGATACAAAGCGATAAGAAGCTGCAACGGTCTTGGACAGGAAGGATTAAAGATAATATTACAAAAAAATAGCAAGAAACAAAATAAGCGTGAAGAAACAACCATCCAGGTTGAAAGAAAAGACGGGCCTAAAGGTGAAACTATCAATTAACGGTTACCACAAGTTTATTCGAAATGCAGTATTGAAAAGATTAAAAGAGAATGGCAGTTGTACTTACTGGCTAATCACACTCACTCCATGCACCGCTGCCGCCATTTCTTCCATCAGTGAAGGGTCCTTTTCCAGCACATTGCCTACGACGATAACATCGGCACCGGCCTTGCAGTTACGATAGGCTTTTTCCGCATCGCGAATACCACCGCCAATTACCAGCGGCACTTCAATGTGCTGGGCCACCAGCGAGATCATTTCTTCGCTGATGGGTTTTTTGGCGCCGCTGCCGGCATCCATGTAAATAAGTTTTTTACCCAGCATCTCGCCGGCCATAGCGGTGCAAAGGGCAATATCGGCTTTGTCGGCAGGAATGGGTGCAGCCCCGCTGATATACGAAACAGTAGTGGGTGCACCGCCATCAATGACCATATAGCCGGTGGAGATGATTTCCAGTCCGCTCTTTTTTACGAACGGTGCCGAGATCACATGCTGCCCGATGAGCAACTCCGGGTTGCGGCCCGATATCAGTGAGAGATATAGCAATGCATCGGCGGAAGGGCTTACCTGTGCAGGACTGCCGGGAAAGAGGATCACTGGGATATTGCTTTGTTGCTTGATCTGCTGAATGCATGTATCCAGGTGATCGGAAACAACCAGGCTGCCACCTACAAAAAAATAATCTACGGAGGCGTTATTGGCTATTTCTACCAGAGAAGAAAGCGAGGATGAAGTGACTTTGTCAGGGTCAATCAAAACAACGAACGATTTCCGGCCGCGCTGTTTTCTTTCCACAAGGGAGGGGTAAACATTCAACTTCATCCGCATAGATTATGGTTGCAAAAATGCGAAAAAATTCTTGCTCTTTCCGACTATAGCCGTTTATAAACAGCCAGTTGAAGAATATGATTGTTGATAAACGAAGTCCGGGTGTTGCTGTACTGGTTCATATAACCCACTTCAACATCCATTTTTCCCGGGAACCGGTAACCAACAGCACCATACAAACGGTTCTGGTCAAACGCTTTTCCGTTCACGGCGGTTTTATTGCCTGTGTTCAGGAAAACTTCGTTTTGCAGGGCCAGGAAGGGACCAGAAGTAAATGTTTGTTGCGCCATTAAAGGGAAAATACTCCTGATAAAATAGCGGAAGCGGAACGCCTGGTCGTAGCCATCGGTTTCTAACCCATCGGCAGCCACTTTAGCCCTCGGAATAAAACGCTCTTCAAACCGGAAGCGGTGCGCAATGGCTATCTTACTAACCTTCTGATTAATGAGAGCCTGCTGCCAGATACGGTGTTCGGTCAGCAGCGAAGACAGGCCAGCCACGTTGCGGCGGCTGATGTTGAACATATGTCCTGCGGTAAACACAAATGTTTTGTTCAGGTGAAAGTTCAGACCCGGCCGCAACAGGATAGCACCAACCTGTTCCAGGTTATCGGTGGAGCGAAGCTGGGCATCAAAGTGCAGGCTGAAACGATCGCTGAGTTTGAAAGTATTGAACGATCCCACCCAGCCGCTAAATTGTTCCTGGGCACTAGCCGATAATGTGATCAGGAAAGAAAATACAGCCAAAAAAATACATTGCTTCAATTTCATCATGGTCCTGGTAAATAAAAACGCAAATATGGACAACAATCAGCGAAAACTAATTTTTGAACCGTTTTTATTCGAAGGGAAGTTGTTTTTCCCGGCTTTGTCATACACGGTGGTACGCACATCGCCATTGAGCTCATAGCTGTCATTTCCTTCGCCGCCGTTCAGTTGCAGGCGGATGGCGGTACGGACACCTTCATCGATAGTAAATTGATCATTGCCGCCTAACCCGTTTAGTGTTATCCGGTAGGTTTCGGAACGTACAAATGTGCGGTCATAAATACGTGCGCCTTTTTGCCCGTTCTTCAAGAGTTGATAAATCTGCAGCCGAAAGCCATCTGCAGCCGGTGTAAATGCAAACCATTCATTTTCGCTGGAGCCTTCAATCTGCACTGTTTTGGCTAAGGAACGGTAATATTTCATAGCCTGGGCTTCCAGGTCATCCCGGCGACCTTTTATTTTTTCTATGAACGAATGACCAATCAGGTCAAAAATGGGCGGCGGCAAATTTCTTACTGCCTGTTCAATGGCATTGTCATCCAGATCCTGCTGCAGTTGCCGGATTGTTTTCCGCCATACTTCTGCATCCAGTCCATGCAGGAAGATTTCATCGAGCCGCCGACCTTTGTAGTTCACGCTATGTATGTATTTAAGGTCTTTGCTGAAGTTGATAAAAAAGCGAAGTGCTACAAGGCGTGCAAATTTCGGTACAAGTCCATTGCTGAAATAAAAGGCCCAGTCACGGTCACGTGGTATGGCATGGTAATAGGTCAGCCCGGCAGAGTCGTGTTCGCCCCAGCGCCAGTTGTCGAAATGGCGGTCCCAATCAGCAATGATCATGTCCAGCAGCCGGGCCCTGAGCAGTGCACGCTGGTCTACCACATGGCTGTTGGTTTCCATTACCTTTCGCAGCATGTCCTCGGTATTGTCGGTGTCTTCAAAGCCGGCATCGCGGTATTCAAGCATGCACACAGTCCCGGCAAAAATGGAATTGTATTCTCCCAGTGCAGGATCTTCTGCCACAAAATAAATTTTAGGGTTGGCAGCTCTTACACCGGCACTTTTGGCCAGCGGGCCAATGATTACCGGCGCATAAGGCATGGCTGCCGATACCTGGTCCTGGGCAACTTTCTCAGCAAGGGTTCCTTCAAGGAAGCCCGACAGTGCGCCTCCTACGTCTTTATCCAGGGTTCGCAGGGCCCACTCCCGGCCTTGTGCATCTTCCAGCTTTAATGATTTTGTCTGCATGCCACCACCCAGTTCCTCGATCTTCAAACCGGATTTTGAAAGGCGAAAAACAGGTAACACCACGGGCTGACGCCATACCTTGCGATAGTTTTTGCCCATGAGTATATGGCGAAGAAAGCTTTGCGCCTTGTACCGGTCGCTTACAAATGTTTCCACCGAATCAGGTCCCACAAAGCGGTACGGCGGATGGCTGACTTGTGCTTTCACAGGCCACTGCCATGTATAAGCGAAAAATAAAAACACCCATCTTGTTATGCTCATAGCAAAAAATACCCATCCTTTTGCTCTACAGTTGCAAATGTTTTGCCGGGAGCTTTTTTGCGCCAGGCTATGGGAAAGATGACCTCTAAGGGGTGATTTCAAAACAGCCTTTTACAGTTGCCTATTGAACAGCTATGGCACAGTTTACCCATTCGGCGTCAAAAGCGGCGTTGTATTTTTTGTAGAAGTTGATAGCCGGCTTGTTCCATTCAAGTACCTGCCAAACAATACCGTTAAAGCCTTTCTCTTTGGCTTCAACGATCAGCTTATCAAATAGCAGTTTGCCAATCCCCTGACCACGCAGTTTTTCGGTTACCAGGAAATCTTCGAGGTACATGCGCTGCCCTTTCCAGGTGCTGAAGCGTATATAGTAAAGGGCAAAACCTTCTACACGGCCATCCTGCTCGGCCACAAAAGCCCACCACACCGGCTTTTCGCCAAAGCCGCTCTCTTCAAAATGTTCCAGCGTAACCGTTACCTCGTCCGGGGCTTTTTCATACACGGCCAGTTCCCTTACCAGTTCCAGGATCCGGCTGCAGTCTTCCCGTACTGCGCGACGGATGAGGGTCTGGGGTTTGGGGTCTGGAGTTTGGGGTTCTGTATTATGCAATATATTTTCCATCTGTCCTGTGTACTTAAGATTCAAAAATTCATCTTATCTAATATCTCAATATCCAAATGTCAAATATCTACTACCCACTCATCGCCTGTTCCAAATCAGCCAGGATGTCTTCCACATTCTCGATCCCCACATTCATGCGGATCAAGCCATCTGTAATGCCATATTGCTCCCGCTGGTCTTTTGGAACGGTGAAATGGGTCATCGAAGGCGGGTGGCAAAGCAGGGTGTCTACGGTACCCAGCGAAACGGCCCTGGTACAAAACTGCAAACGGTTCATACAGGCTACGCCGGCGTCATAACCATTTTTCAATTCAAAACTGAGCATGGCGCCTGGCTTTCGCATTTGCTTTTGCGCAATGCTATAAGAAGGGTGGGAGGTGAGACCTTCGTAGTTCACCTGCGCAACTGCGGGATGATTTTGAAGCCACTGGGCCACGGCCATCGCATTGCTGCAATGCCGTTCCATGCGGAGTTCCAGTGTTTTGATGCCTTGTGTCAGCAGGAAGGCGTCAAACGGATTGCCATTTCCGCCAAAGATGCGATGCGCCTTGGTAATGCCGCTCTTCATTGTTTCCACATCGCGGCCGATCAATATCCCACCGATGGCGGTGCCATGCCCATTTAGAAACTTTGTCGTGGAATGCACAATATAGTCCACGCCATAGCGAAAAGGCTGTTGCAGGTAAGGCGTAGCGAACGTGTTGTCACAGGCTACTTTCAGGTTGTAGCGTTTAGCTATGCCCGTTAGTTCTTCTATGTCCACGATCTGGATCGTGGGATTGGCTGGTGTTTCCAGGTACATCAGCTTGATGTGGCGGTCGTGTTGAATCATGCTTTCCACATTGTCCAGGTTGCGCAGGTCCACTGTGATGGCCTCAATGCCAAAATGGGGCAGGATGGTCTGGATCAAGGTTTCCGTGCCGCCGTATAGCGAATAGTGGGTCAGAATTTTATCGCCGGCGCGAAGGGTGGAAAGCAGCAATGTTGAAATTGCGGCCATGCCGGAGGCGTGCAGGATACCTTTGGCTTCCATGTTCAGTCCAAATGTTTCCAGGGCTGTTATTTTTTCTTCGGCTTCGGTGATGGAAGGATTGCCATAGCGGGAATATATATAACCTTCCTCTTCACCACTGAATCGACGCATACCCTGTTCGGCCGTATCAAAAACATAGGTGCTCGATGCATAAATGGGTGTCTGATGCGCATAGTTCGGGTCCTGTTTATGACCGGCATGTACGGCTGCCGATCCAAAGCCTTTCGGGTTGAATTTTTTCTCCATGGTAAACGAAGCTTTTTCGTTAATTCGTTCTTTCAAAAATAGGCCTCCTTTTACCGATGAAGGAAATAATTCTCCAGTACGCCACGTATCATTCCTGGGCAAACAACCTGCTGTTGACCGCTATTCAGTCGCTTCCTGAAGAACAGCACCATACAACATTGCGAAGCAGTTTTCCCAGTCTTTACAAAACAGCATTGCATATGCTGGATGCCGAAAGCATCTGGTGGCAACGCATGAAATTGCAGGAAAAGATCGACCGGCCCAGTGATACATTTACCGGTAATATGCAGGTTCTGAGTCAGCAGCTGCAACAGCAGAACAGATCCTGGCAGGACTGGGTGGCCGGCGCTAACGAGCATGCCCTTCAGCATGAATTTATTTACTACAATTCCCGGAAGGAGCGGTTTAAACAGCCCGTTTACCAAATGCTCTTACACATGTTCAACCACGGCACATATCATCGTGGGCAGCTGGTAACCATGTTGCGGGAATTGGGGGTGGAAAAGATCCCGGCCACGGATTTTATCGTGTGGAGCCGGCGGAAGTGATGAGCAAATCCAGCGCAAGGCAGGTAACCTAAAACAAAAAGGAGTAAGATTATCTGTCTTACTCCTTTAAGAATATTATTTGTTTTTAGCTGTTAATATTCCCACTTCACCAGTGTGGCGCCCCAGGTAAAGCCGCCGCCAAATGCAGCCAGCACAATATTGTCGCCCTTGTTCAGTTCCTGCCGCCATTCCCATAGACAGAGCGGGATCGTGGCCGCAGTAGTGTTGCCATAACGCTGAATGTTCAGCATCACCTTGTCGTGTGAAATTCCCATGCGGTTGGCAGTGGCATCAATGATACGTTTGTTAGCCTGGTGCGGTACCAGCCAGGCAATGTCATCACCGGTCAGTTTGTTCCGCTCCAGCAGTTCGCCGCTTACATCAGCCATACCTTTTACGGCTGCTTTAAACACGGGCTGACCATCCTGGAAAACAAAGTGCTCTTTATTGGCAACCGTTTCGGCGCTGGCCGGCTTAAGCGAACCACCGGCTTTCATGTGCAAGAACTCGCGGCCGGCACCATCACTTTTCAGGATGCTGTCCAGCACACCATAGCCCTCGTAGTTAGGTTCCAGCAACACCGCACCGGCGCCATCGCCAAAGAGGATGCAGGTGGTACGATCAGTATAGTCAATAATAGCACTCATTTTATCAGCACCTACCACCACCACTTTTTTATAACGACGGCTTTCAATCAATGAAGCTCCTACAGTGAGTGAATACAAAAAGCCTGAACAGGCGGCTTCCAGGTCAAAGCCCCAGGCATTTTTAGCGCCGATTTTATCGGCAATAATATTGGCTGTAGCCGGGAACACCATGTCGGGTGTCACCGTAGCACAAATGATACAATCAATTTCTTCCGGCGAAATGCCCCTTTTTTCGCAAATCTGCAAGATGGCCGGTGCGGCCAGGTCGGATGTTCCTTTGCCGGGTTCTTTCAGGATGCGGCGTTCTTCGATGCCGGTGCGGGTCCGGATCCACTCGTCATTTGTTTCCACCATTTTCTCTAAATCGGCATTGGTCAGCTTTGTTTCCGGCACATAACCACCCACAGCAGTGATGGCGGCTGTTATTCGTTGCGATTGCGGCATTTCGAAGTAAATTTTAAGGGGGCAAAGATAGGGAGGGAGAACAGATGAACAGACGAACAAGGAATAGAAGAAGGTCTAGAGTCCAGAAGTTTTGGCAAGCATTTTCTTTTGTTTGGCTTGGGCGGTTACTATACGGGAAAAGAAGATTGAGATCAGTTGATTGTTTTCATCTAATATGTGGGACAAATCATTACTATCATACCAGGCTTTTCTAGCAATAATCTGGAGGCAGTTATGTGTTTCCCTGAGTTCCTTTAAACAAATCTTCATTTTGTGAATAAAGTCTGCTGGACTTTCAGCCGCTTGCGCCTCGCCAAAATGTAAAGCTGGTGAAGTGCCACTTCGAACGAGCTGATTTCCCAAGTGCTGTCCTGCAATAATTTTAGGCAGTGCTTCAGTAACATCTATAACACAGCAGGCGAAAGTGATCAATCTTTCCCGCAGATCATACTTTTTTCCATAAGCAGTTGTTTTTTAATTTAAGCATTATTCTGTTGGTATATCATCATATGAAATAAACGGCCTAACACTTCTTCTGTTCCTTGTTCGTCTGTTCATCTGTTCAATTTCTCCCTTTCTTTGCACCATGATCGCATTCCTCACCGGCTCTTTTGCCCGAAAAACCCCTTCCTACGTTCATATTGATGTGCATGGCGTAGGCTATGAAGTCCAGATTAGTTTGAATACCTATACCCAAATCCAGGATAAAGAATCAGGAACCCTGCAAACCCACCTCCTGGTGCGGGAAGATGCCCAAATTCTCTTTGGCTTTGCCGAAGAAGCGGAGAAAGCACTGTTCCTTCAACTCATTACTGTTTCCGGCGTAGGTGCCAACACCGCACGGGTCATGCTCTCGTACATGAAGCCAGATGAATTGAGCCGCGCCATTGTGCAGGGCAATGCCAAAGCCTTGGAGGCGATCAAAGGAATCGGACGCAAAACTGCGGAGCGGATCGTGGTAGAATTACGCGATAAACTGGCCAAGCATCCCGTAGAAACCGATGTAAATATTTCTTCCTGGAAAGGCAATAGTTTGCAAGCCGATGCGTTAAATGCCTTGATTGCTCTGGGCATTAACCGTCAGGTGGCTGATGGGGCAATTCAGAAGGTGCTGCAACAAGACCCTGATGTAAGCGTGGAGATTCTGATTAAAAAAGCATTGCAGATGCTTTAAGCCAAGATGATTGCATAACTAATTGTTAGGGGAAAAAAGACTTTGAAAACCATATTATCCTATAAAATCCTGCCGTTGGTAGCAGCCATCGTGTTGTCTGCCATATCCATACCTATTTATGCCCGCTTTGTCCCGTATCAGGACGGTAAAGACACGCTTAAATATCCCATCACTGACCGTCGTGGCGATCCCATTACCAATCCAAACCGCAACCCGTTTTCGCTTTCCGATACAGCGTTTGTAAAGCGGACCATCGAATACGATCCGAAGGCAAACCGGTATTACGTGGTGGAAAAGGTTGGCGACAAATACTACCGTACACCTGCTACGTTTTCCATGAAAGAATTCCTGGACCTGCAGGGACGTAAAGATGAGCGGGAGTATTTTCGGCAACGGGCTAACCTGCTTTCAGATCTCAATCGCCGCAACTTCAAACCTAAATTTGGCTTTTCCAAAGATTGGGTAAACCGTATTACCGGAAACGGCAAAGTAGAAATTCGTCCGACAGGTTATGTGGACATTGCCGCCGGTTACCAGGGACAACACATTAAAAACCCCACGCTTCCGGAAAGAGCACGCCGCACCGGCGGTTTTGATTTTAACCAGAATGCCCAGTTGCAGGTAGATGCCAAGATCGGCGACAAGATCAACCTGCCCATTAATTACAATACGCTGGCAAACTTTGATTTTGAAAACCAGCTCAAGTTCGACTACCAGGGCAAGGAAGATGAAATGCTGAAAACCTTCCAGGCCGGTACCGTCAATTTTGCATCCAAGGGAACGCTGATCCCTGGTGCCCAATCGCTTTTCGGGGTGAAATCGCAGTTGCAGTTTGGAAAACTGTTTGTAACCGGCGTGCTGGCCAACCAGCGAAGCAACCGCCAGTCCCTGGGCTTGCAGGGTGGTTCGGCTACGCAGCAATTCCAGCTTCGTGCCGATGACTACGAGGAGAACCGTCACTTTCTTTTGGCCCAATACTTCCGCAATAACTACAATAAAAACATGCAACGGCTGCCGGTAGTGCAGAGCAATGTGCAGATCCTGAGGGTAGAAGTATGGGTTACCAACCGCACCGGTGCCACTATAGACACCCGTGACGTAGTAGGCTTTATGGACCTGGGGGAAAACCGGCCCTACAACAACCGCTGGACACCAACCGCGCAGGAGTACCCCAGCAACGACGCCAACGATTTGTACCGAACGGTGGTGAATACGCCGGGTGCCCGCAACTCTTCTGACGTGCAAACGATTTTGAGCGGTTTGGGGCTGCAACCGGTGCAGGACTTTGAAAAGACCTTTGCCCGCAAGCTGCAGCCAACAGATTATTATTTCAACCCGCAGATCGGGTTTTTGTCGTTAAACCAGCAACTGCAACCCGATGAGGTGTTGGGTGTGGCCTTCCAGTATACGTACAATGGCCGGGTGTTCCAGGTGGGTGAATTTTCGCAGGATGTGCCGCCGGACAGCAGTGGCAATACCACCAAAGTGCTTTTTCTGAAATTGCTGAAAGCTACCTCGCAGCGTACCTACCTGCCTATCTGGGACCTGATGATGAAGAACGTGTACAGCGTGGGTTTTGGCCAACTAGAGCGCAACGGCTTTGACCTGCAGGTAACCTACGAAGAACCGAGCAAAGGCGACAAACGCTTTTTACCGGAGGCCGATGTGAAACCTGAATACAAAGGCATTCCTATTCTTACACTGGTAAACCTCGACCGGTTGAACAACCAGAACGACCCGCAGCCCGACGGCCGCTTCGACTACTTGGAAGGGTACACGGTCATCTCGCCGCAAAGCCGCATTATCTTTCCGATGTTGGAACCTTTCGGCAGGGATCTGGAATATGTTTACCCTGATGCTGCCACGGCCGAGAAATACCTGTTCACGCCACTGTACGATACCATCAAGGCCATTGCCTCCAACTTTGCCAACCTGAACCGGTTTAAAATTATTGGCCGCTCCAAGTCGGCTTCCACCGGCGATTACCAATTGGGCTTCAACATTCCAAGGGGATCGGTTACGGTAACAGCCGGTGGACAGATCCTGCAGGAAAACATTGACTACGAAATCAACTACGACCTTGGTACACTTCGTGTGATCAACCAGGCAATCATCAATGCCGGTCTGCCAGTGCAGGTGCAGTTTGAGAACAACGCCAGTTTTGGCCTGCAACAGAAAAATTTTATGGGCCTGCGGCTCGATTACCTCTATAATAAGAACCTGACCCTGGGTGGTACCATCGTTCGCCTGGGCGAACGGCCTTTCTTTATTAAACAGGGTTACGGCGAAGACCCCATCCGCAACACCATGTATGGGATGGACTTCGACTACCGCAGTGATTTTCCGCGGATGACCCGCTGGCTGAACAAACTGCCTTTCTACAATTCAAAGGTGATGTCGTCCATCACTGCCTATGGCGAAGCCGCCGTGCTGGATCCCGGCCATGCCAAGGAGATCGGCAAAGGTGACCAAGGCGCCATCTTTATTGATGATTTTGAAGGCACCCGCAGTTCTATCGACCTGCGCTTTCCGCTGATTAGCTGGACGATGTCCTCAGTACCCCAAAACTCTCCCAACTTGGCTGGTAACGACCAGTTCCCCGAAGCCCAGCGCATCAACGATCTGTCGAGCGGTTATCGTCGGGCAAAACTGGCCTGGTACAACATTGAGCCGGTACTGCAGGAAAAGCGCAATCAGAACAACCCTTTGCGCAACAACCTGGATGAACTGTCCCGCCCCGAAACCCGCCAGGTGCTGGCACAGGAAATTTTTCCGCAGCGCACCAACGATTTCGGTCAGGGGCTGATCAACACGTTTGACCTTGCTTTTTATCCCCGCGAAAGAGGACCTTATAATTTTAATACGACTGGTATCGGACCCAATGGCCAGTTAACCCAGCCCCGCAACTCCTGGGGTGGATTGATGCGCAACATCGACCAGACGGATTTTGAAACGGCCAACATCGAGTTCATTGAATTCTGGTTGCAGGACCCTTTCACCTTAAAACCCAACAGCAGCGGTGGTGAACTTTATTTCAACCTGGGTAATATTTCCGAAGATGTGTTGCGTGACGGCAAACGTCAATACGAAAACGGTTTGCCCACACCATCACAAAAAAGCATTCCGCTGGATGAAACGGTTTGGGCCAAGATTCCCCGTAACCCCATACAGGTAACCAATGCTTTCAGCAACGATCCGGCAGACCGTCCTTTCCAGGATGTAGGGTATGACGGTTCTACCGATACGGCTGAGCAGCGCAAATTTGCTCCTTACCTGAACCAACTGGGTGCCATTGTGGGCACGAATTCACCCGTATACCAGCGGGCCGCCGCCGATCCTTCGGCTGATAATTTCCGCGGCTACCGTGATCCTTCGTATGGTGATGACGCCGGTATACTGGAACGCTACAAAGACATCAACAACCCGCACGGAAACTCGCCGGTGGCAAATACCAACGACCAGTTCACCAATGCTTTTACGCTTTATCCCGACCAGGAAGAACTGAACCGCGATAACACCCTCAACGAGGTGGAAGAATATTTCCAATACCGTTTGCAGCTACGGCCCAATATGACGGTGGGTACGAACTATATCACCGATGTGCGTGAGGTCACCGTGCGGCTGGCTAATAACCAAAGCCGACCGGAAAAATGGTATCTTTTCCGTATTCCCATCAAAGAATACCAGGCCAAGGTGGGCAATATCCCCGACTTTAAATCCATCCGTTTTATCCGGATGTTTATGACCAACTGGGAAGACACGGCTGTGCTGCGTTTTGCCAAACTGGAGTTGGTGCGCAACCAGTGGCGTAAGTTCGACTATGAGGTCAACACCACCGGTAACTACGTGCGCCTGCCGGCAAACGATCCAACAAAGGTCGATATTCTGGCCGTGAACATTGAAGAAAACGACCGCCGCCAGCCGATTGTATACCGCCAGCCGCCTGGCATTCAGCGCCAGCAGCAAATCAGCAACAATAACGTGCAGTTGTTGCTCAACGAGCAGTCTTTAAGCCTGCGGGTAGCAAACCTGGCCAAGAACGAGAGCCGAGGACTTTTTAAAAGCATGAACCTGGACCTGCGCCAGTACGGACGTATTGCCATGTTCATTCATGCTGAATCAACCCGTCAGGGTGGAACCGATATCAAGGACAGAGATCTCAACGCGGTCATCCGGATTGGTAACGACTATGTAAGCAATTATTACGAGATCAAGGTGCCCCTGAAGATCACGCCATGGGGGGCATCCGACTCGCTGACCATCTGGCCCGAAACCAACAACCTCGATTTTGATCTCGATATCCTGACAGCATTGAAATTGCGGCGCAATAACAATGGTGGTTCGCCTTCACAATACTTCCAGGAAACCATTGATGGAAAACAATACGCCGTTCTGGGTAATCCTAACCTGGGTGAAGTACGCGGGTTTTTCCTGGGTGTGGAGAATGCCGCATTGGATATGGTGAATGCTGAACTCTGGTTTAACGAATTGCGCCTGCAAAGGCTGGACGAAAAAGGTGGATACGCAGCCCTTGGCCGGGTTGACCTTCGCCTGGCGGATCTGGGTAGCCTTAGCTTCAGCGGAAGCGTTCGCAGTATAGGCTTTGGTACCCTGGAGCAACGGGTGAACGAACGGAGCCGCGAGGATTTTAAGCAATACGATGTGGCGGCCAACCTAGACCTGGGTAAGCTGATGCCAAAAGATGCGGCGCTGAGCATCCCAATGTATGCGGCGGTAAGCAAAACGGTTTCCAACCCGGAATACGATCCGTATGATCTGGATATACGATTGAAGGATAAATTACGGGATGCACCCGGCGACAAACGTGATTCGATCCGCAACGATGCCGTGGACGAGCGAACCATCAAAACACTAAATTTTACGTCGGTAAAACGCACCAAACCGTTTGGCGAGAAGCCAAAAATCTGGGATGTCTCAAACATCGATATCAACTACAATTATACCCATGAGACGCGGAGCAATCCCATTATCGAGTATGATGATATAAAACGTACCCGTGCCGCCATCGGTTACAATTTTGCACCGCAGCCAACCTTTGTGGAGCCGCTGAAAAAAATCTTTAAAACACAGTCGCCCTGGCTTGCCCTGATCCGCGATTTCAATTTCAACTACAAGCCTTCGTTGATCTCGATTCGGGCCGATGTGTTCCGCCAGTTTGGCGCCCTGCGCAACCGCAATGTGGGATCGCCTTACAAATTGCCGGAGTACTACGATAAGTTTTTCACCTTCGACCGTTTTTATTCCCTGCGCTGGGAGCTGACCCGTTCCCTTACGCTTGATTTTAATGCTGAGAACAATGCCCGGATAGACGAACCGTACGGCCGGTTGGACAACAAAGTCAAAAAGGATTCGGTGAAGAGCAACTTCTGGAAGGGCGGCCGAAATACGCATTACAACCAAACCCTGACGGCTGCATACAATGTACCTACGGCCAAGCTGCCCCTGCTCGACTGGACACAGGTAAGGGTCAGCTACACTGCCAAGTACGACTGGCTGGCCGGATCACTCCTGGCCCGTGAGTTGGGCAACACCCTGTTCACCGGGCAAACCCGAAATGCCACCGCTGACCTGGATTTCGATCGCCTGTATAATAAATGGCGCTTTCTCCAAGCGGTGAACAGCGATCAACCGCAGGCGCCACCGCCGCAACGACAGCCGGGAGATACGGCGGCAAAGCGGAAGCGGGCACCGGGTGAGCCGCCTTACATTGCGCCTGTTCCCAAGTTCTTCCTGCGCCTGGCTACCTCGTTGAAACGCATCGGCATTCAGTACAACGAAGACATGGGCACCCTGCTGCCGGGTTATATGGACAGCACCCGCCTTTTAGGAATGAATACCCGCAATGGCAACCCGGGATTGAAATATGTTCTCGGTTACCAGCCCGATACCACTGATATCAATGGACTGGCACAACGCGGTCTTCTTTCACGGGATTCCCTTTTCAATGCCCTTATACAGCAGCGGTACACCAATAACCTGAGTCTTACGGCCCAGGTACAGCCGTTCCGCGATTTCATGATCGATATTAACCTGAACCGGACGTTCTCCAAGGATTATTCTGAGCTGCAAAAAGATACCGGCAATAACAGCGGCATTCGCCGTTATAATCCGTACGCAACGGGTAGTTTCAGTATCTCGTACATTTCGTACCAGACCCTGTTCAGCCGTTTTGACCCTAACGAAGTATCGGAGATCTTCCGCCAGTTTGAAGCCAACCGTTTAGTGCTGTCAAATCGCTTAGGACTGGATAACAAGCTTTATGCAAATCCATCTAATCGTACTGCCGATGGTTACGTAGAAGGTTATGGCCGTTATGCACAGGATGTGCTGATACCGTCCTTTATTGCAGCTTATACGAAGAAGGACCCAACTACGGTTGCGTTGGTAAAAAACTCCAATCCAAACCTGCGGGCAAACCCTTTCTCCCGCCTGTTGCCGAAGCCCAACTGGGCCATAACCTACAATGGCTTGTCAAGGTTGCCGGGGCTGGAAAAAATCTTTACCAATTTTACGCTACGTCATGGATACAACAGTACGCTCAGCATGAACAGCTTTACCACGGCGCTCCTGTTCCAGGATCCGTTCCGGGTGGGCTATCCTTCGTTCCGTGATACAACGCCGGGCGGTGAACATAATTTTATTCCCTACTTTCTGGTGCCAAACGTTACCATCAGCGAACAATTCAGCCCGCTGATTGCCGCAGATATGACGTTCACCAACCAGTTGTCGACCCGCTTTGAATACCGCAAGTCGCGTACCCTGAGTCTTAGCCTCTTGGACTACCAACTGGCCGAAAACCGATCCACAGAAGTTACATTCGGGCTGGACTGGCGCCGCAAGGGCTTTCCCTTTCTGCAAAACCTGAAGTTTGGAAAGAATGCCAAGCAGTTAAATAATGATGTGACCATCCGGATTGATTTCAGTTTGCGTGACGATGCTACTGCTAACAGTAAACTTGACCAGAATACTGCTTTTGGCACCTCCGGGCAGAAGGTAATTCGCCTGGCGCCAGCCATCGACTACGTGGTGAACCAGCGCATCAACCTGAAGTTCTACTTCGAGCAGAATAAGATCATTCCGAAGATTGCCACCACCGCACCGGTCACCAATACAAGGGCGGGTGTGCAGGTGCGTATATCCTTAGCACAATAGGATCATATTCACTATTGATTGTACATGTAAGGATCAACAAGGCCTGGCTGAAGACCGGGTTTTATCAATATTGCTGGCAAAATACCTTTTTGCAACGTTTTCAATTTTTGAGTTGTCAAAGCAAAAAAAGTATGAAACAGCTGCTCTTGTTTTGCCTGCTCCTGTGGTTCTTTACCGGGTGTAAAAAAGAAAGTAATGCCAAGGTAGAAATCTACCTGCTGCAGTCCTTTACCCGTTCAGTGGATGTCTCTGCAGGGTTGGCCATAACCCGGTACAGCGATGTGAGCCTGTCGGCTACGCCATTAGTAGCAAACAGCGATATTGTCAATTATAACCCAACGAAAACAACTTTCTACCTGCGAAAAGACATCGGGTCTGCGCTAAAAGACTTTGGACCTGATAAAGCTTTTGCTGTTACCGTAAATAAACAGATCATTTACATGGGCGAATTCCGGCCGGCCTGGTTAAGTTCTGTTGTATTTGGCATTGCCACGATCAATCCTGCATTCGTCAACGGCAAGCAAATGCCCGTTGACTTCATCCGGATAGATAACTATCCGGATCTGAAAAACCTGGACAGACGCAACGACGAACGGCTTTTGAATGCCTTATTAAAAACTGGCCGGCTACTGTAAGCGCTCCGTTGCGCTATTCCATTATGTGCCGGGGCCATAGCCGTTCGGGTTATCTTTACCTTTGTAAGGTTTCGTTTCCCTTACCAATCAAGTTGTATGCAGAATAAATTTCTCCCATTCATTTTTTCTTTTGTGCTGGTGATAGTGGTTGCCTGTAACCGTAAAGTGAATTCTGAAAATAAAACCAGCGCTGCCGCACTGATTGGTACCTGGGAACTGCGGGAAGATCAAAGCGGTATGATCCCTACCCGGCAACACCCCGAAGGCAACGGTGATCGCTACCGGTTTACTGCTACAACTTATGAGCGGTACCAAAACGGTGCCCTGGAGAAAAGTGGTGTGTACCGGGTGGAGTTGGATTCTACCGTACAAAAAGAAGTGGGCCTGCAGTTGCCGCCCGGGGAGTTTACCCACCGGATTGTTTTTGAAGATGATCCTTCTGCTCCTAAAACTTTCTTCCAGCTAAATGGTGATAAACTGGTTCTCCTTTCCGGCTATTTCCCTACGGATGGCGGTAGCCGGTATACTTATCAACGTATTACCGGAAACGAATAAACATAAGCAATAACCAAATCTGCATCAACGTAATAATTTCCAAAACGCAATCTAAATATTCTATAAGTAGGTGTCCTTACCCGTTACTTTCCATTTGCACATATGCGTTTATTCATTATTACGAGGATTTATTTTCATTCATCTCTACAAGCGCAATACCACAGAGCAACTTACTCTACAACTCATGCAGTCTAATATTCGGTCTATCCAGAAATTGCGCTTATTGCTATGGCAGTAACAAAAAGTGAAAATATTTTAGCTGAAAAATTAGTGTGCCCATAGTAGTTGTATTGATCAGGAAGCTGAAAATCTATTGGGATGCTAGTAGTGTTGTACGATCTGCAAGTCTTTCTTCTTTTTATCCTGAAAGTTTAAGTAGCCGGGGAGAGTATCACTGCCAAGGTTTTTCGGCAATAAGAAGAATAGGAGAGTAGGTTGATAAGCTAAGGCTGTTTCGAAAGAAGCAGCTTTTTTGTTTTGAGGTAGTGATCAAATGCCGATCTTCTTTTCTAAGAAGGCTGAATCATTCCTGGTGAAAGCGTGCAGGCAATCAATCACATCCTGCATCGTTTGCCCTGTGATATCGGTGATATGTTCAGTCGAAATAATTTCCTGCTGGCCGGAAATAGTTTTTATCATCCTGTGTCTTTTATAAAAGATGTAAAATTCATACTCATCGGATTCTCCAACAGCTGAGATAGATAGTTTCTCTTTGGTTTCGCTGTTTGCTATCTCCAGTGATGGCGAATAATAAATATCTTCTTCCCTGGCCATTGACATTCTGGATAAATAGGTCATCCATGGAATAGATTCGAAATGACGAATGATAGCGTCACTTGAAAGAGCACCAAGGTTGATGATGTCTTTCTGAAAAGGATCGCAAAAAGAAAGGTTGAACTGCATAAGGAGGCTGATTGTAAAGCAGGCGCTCTTGTGCAACTGCGCAGATAAAAGTAAGTGCTATAATGAAACCGGACATTTTCGTGTTAAAATCTCACTGCTACCTTTTAAGGTCGGGGCGTTTCCAGAAAAAAGTAAAGTTGGATCTGTCTTGCAGCGCAAGACTTTTCATCACAAAGTTCTAACGCTACTTCGGCGGAAAGTGAGAGTTTGGAACTTAGAATTTTTTTACTTCTGCCGTAAACCGGTGCAGCGCCTGGATTCGGCTGCGGATGCTCTCGGGGCGGCTGGTGTCACTTATACTTTTCAGGAGATCGAGGCGTTCGCTGACGATCTGATCGATTTTCCTTCTCACCTGCTCATTGTACAGTTCTGCTTTCCCGTTCACGTAGGTGTCAAGAAACAGGTACAGAAGAAATAAGAAGCCGGCAAAAATTGCCAGGCCTAGCAACAGGAGGATAAGATCAGCCATAATCCAAACATATCAAATTATTTCCTTTCATAAAACGGCGGAAAGGATGAGCGGCGTCTGATATGCGGAAAAGGAGGCTTTTTTCAGGGATAAAGCCGACGGGCAATAGAACCCCCAATGTAAACCCGGTATCTTATCAGGTTAAATGACAATAAAAAACGCAATACAATTTGTACTGCGTTTTCTATTGCCTGTTATGGCTTGCGTTACATTATCTGCAAGCTGTCAACTAAGATTATTTAATATCTAATATCCCAATTACTGCTTTCCGCAGAGGCAGTGAATGGCATGTTCGTGTGTATGTGTCTCGCTCTGAAAGCCAAAGGCCTCCCAGTTTTTCCGTGTTTCCCAGTAGAACTTCGGACGCGGCTTGTTATTGTTGCCCACTTCGTTCATCGTTTCTGCATCGTACAGCCGGCCGTTCACCATTGTATAGCGAATGCTTTCGGTGTTACGGATATTTTCCAGCGGGTTGCGGTCCATTACCAGCAGGTCGGCCAGTTTGCCTGCTTCCAGCGATCCGATCCAGTCATCAAAACCAAGTGATTGTGCCGGCATAATAGTAGCGGTTTGCAGTGCTTCATGGTTGGTCATGCCGCCCTGTTGCATCATCCAGATCTCCCAATGAGCACCCAATCCCTGCAATTGACCGTGGGCACCCATGTTCACTTTCACGCCGGCATCATACAACTTCTTCGCCTGTTTGGATAATTGAATATGGCCATTCACATATTCTTCTTCGGGCAGCATAGTGCGGTGACGGCTGCGGGTATCAATCACACCCCGCGGCGTAAAGCGGGAAAGGCGCTCTTTTTCCCACACATTGGTATGCTGGTACCAATAGTATTCACCACTCACACCCCCGTACGATACAATCAGGGTTGGTGTGTAGGCGGTGCCTGCTTGCTTCCACAGTTCCACTACATCTTTGTGCAACGTGGCAATGGGAATGTTGTGCTCAATGGTGGTATGGCCATCGAGAATCATACTCATGTTATGGAAGAAAAAAGAGCCACCTTCGGGCACCACTTCCATACCCAGTTCTCTTGCTGCCTGGATGATCATCTGGCGCTGGTCGCGGCGCGGCTGGTTATAGCTTTTTACCGAAAAGGCACCAAAGGCCTTGGTTCTGCGCAAGGCACTTCTCGCATCGTCAATGGTATTGATAACGGCTTTAAAGTCGCCTTCCGCACCATAAAGAATGGTGCCGGTTGAAAAGACCCGCGGCCCCACCATCTGGCCCGTTTTTACCAATTCACTTTGGGCAAATACCATTTCAGAATTGGCTGAAGGATCGTGCATGGTGGTTACGCCATAAGCCAGGTTGGCATAATAGGGCCAGTGCTTTTGCGGTGTAATCCCCGTGCGGAAATGACCGCCATGTGCATGTGCATCAATAAAGCCGGGCAGGATCGTTTTGCCTGCGGCATTAATCACCGTGGCGCCTTTGGGTACTGCCACTTCATTGGCAGGTCCAACGGCTTTGATCAGGTTTCCTTCCACCACCAGTGTTCCGTTTTCAATCACCTCCCTGCCCTTCATGGTTATGATACGGGCATTGGTGAACGCGATGGTTCCCTGTGGCTTGTCGGCTTTGGCTGTCAGGCCTACGGAAAGGCCTTTCTCCGGGATCACAAAAGTGCTGTCTGGTCTGCCCGCTACAAATTCAAAGCGGTCTTCCAGGTTGATGGTATAATATTGATCACCCAAGGTATAATGTAACTGTTTTCCGTTGTTGTTCCAGTGCAGGTTGATGCCTGCATCACGAGACACTTTCTTCACCGGGAAGTCAGCAGTTGTGCTGCCAATGTCGATAGTTTTGCCTACAGCGGGAAACGTAGCGATATACACATTGTGCAGATCAATAAAAGCGATCCATTGTTCATCCGGCGAAACGGTGAACTGGCTGCCGTACATACTCTTCAGGTGCACCCGTTCGTCCAGTCCGTTCAGGTTGCTGCTGGCAAAGGTGCGGTTGGTGCCGCCACCTACCTGGTAAAAGATCCGGTCGCTGCTCTGGTTGAAACGGGGAAGGTCGCCACGGTTGGTAACAAACGTTTGTGTACCGCCATTAGAGGGCATTATATAGATACCCGGCTGTGCGGTAAATGCATTGCCCAGTACATCGCTGCTGCCCTCTTTGCGGAACGCGATCAGTTTTCCGTCGGGTGAGAATGTAGGCAAGCGGTAAATGCCTTTTTCTTTTGTGAGTTTAACCGGCCGCGCAGCGCCTTGTATATTGACTGTATGAATGGAACCAGCATCCACATCGTTCCAGGTTGTGTACACCAGTGTTTTGCCATCGGCAGAAAACGAAGGTTCGAATTCAAAATCGGTTCCTTTGGTGATACGTTCCGGAACGCCGTCGGGCAGCGCCTTTTTCCATAGATATCCCAGCGCATTAAATACCAGCCATTTACTGTCGGGACAAGTGACAGCCTGGCGGATAACATTCACGGTGAATTCGTCGGGGTTGATGTTTTGTTTAAAGCGCACAACATCGGCTATCTTTTGATTGATGGTAGCTGTAAACGGGATCTCTGCCGAGGTATTGGGTTTGCTGATGTCGATGCGGTTGATCTTGCCGTTACTCCAGATTACGATGGCTTTGTTATCCGGCGTCCAGGCAAAACCGGGGAAAGCACCAAAGATGGTCCAGGCTTCCTGCTGGTCTTTCGAAAGATTGTCATACACGGGCCACTCTTCACCGGTTTCAAGGTTGCGCAGGTAAAGCACTGATTTGGTACGAACCCTTTTGATAAAGGCAAGCGTTTTGCCATCTCTTGACAACTGCGGCCGCACCGCACCCCCGGGACCACCCGTTACATTTTCAATGGTGCCTTTCTCTCTATCAAACCGGCGGATAACGAAGATCTGGTTGTTGGGGTCTTTGTTATACTGGAAAAGTCCGCCGGGGTACATATCCTCACTGAAATACACGTAGCGGCCATCAGGAGATACGACCGGTTCGTTCACATCCTGCTGGTCGTTCTTGCGTGCCGTTAATTGGATTCCGTTCCCGCCGCTGATATGATACATCCAAATCTCCCCCGCACCCAGCGACCGGCCGGAGGTGAAATGCTTGCGGGCCACAATGTATTGTCCGTCTGGCGACCAGGCTGCGTTGTTCAGCAGGCGAAAGGTTTCTTTGGTGATTTGCTTTGCATTGCTGCCATCGCGGTCCATCACCCAGATGTTATCGCCGCCACCGGCATCGGATGTAAACAGGATTTTTTTACCATCATGACTATAACGCGGCTGCACTTCGTAGGCTAATCCTTCCCGGAGAACTTTTGCTGTGCCGCCACTGGCAGGCATTGTATAAATATCTCCCAACAGGTCGAAGATGATCTCTTTGCCGTCGGGGGAAAGATCAAGGTTCATCCAGGTGCCTTCGTTCAAAGTAAAGGATACGTTCTTATAGTTTCCCCCGGGGTTGGTCACATCCCATTTTTTCTTTTCCTGCGCAAAGGCAGCGATACAAACAAGCGGTGTACAGACCGCCAGCAGCCATTTTTTTATTTGCATAGTACTGAATTGTTGAAGTGAGGAAAGATAAAGCAAGAGCAGGTTGGAACAGTGGCCTCCGTACAGGGAGAGCCAGTTAATAGTAAACTAAAACGTTTTCCTGGCTTTCAACTTTGGTGTACGAATGAATGAGTGAGACAATAAGCTGCAGACAGCTTCTTTTCTAATGAACCGGGAGGAAAGTCTTTTCCCGTGGCATAAACTTTGGGTTAGCTGTACTTCCAAAGTAAAAATGTATGGAGCAGAGCAAGGACAACAAGGCTATTCCAATGACTTCTATAAAAAGCGGAAAGCTTCGCGAAGTAGCACCGGATGTTGCGTATTATACCAACCAGATCGTAAATCTGGTAATGATCGGGAAGCCCGGCGATAATTGGGTACTGGTAGATGCGGGAATGCCAAAGTCAGGAGACGAGATAATAAAGGCTACGGAGGAACGGTTTGGGATCAACAACTCACCATCGGCAATCATACTTACGCATGGGCATTTTGATCACGTGGGTAGCATTGTTGACCTGGTACTTGAATGGAATGTTCCTGTGTATGCGCATCCCATGGAAGTTCCTTTCTTAACTGGCGAGCAGGCCTACCCCGAACCGGACACCTCGGTAGCAGGCGGCATGCTGGCGAAGATATCTTCTTATTATCCCAACGAACCCGTTGATATCCGCGAAGCCTTGCAAATGTTGCCACCCGATGGCAGTGTTCCTAATCTGCCCGGCTGGCAATGGATTCATGTTCCGGGGCATTCACCCGGACAGGTAGCGCTATTCCGGCAGATCGACGGCCTGCTCATTTCTGCTGATGCCCTGATTACCGTAAAACAGGATTCGATGTACAAGGTTTTGGTACAAAAAGAAGAAGTGTGCGGACCTCCTGTGTACCTGACCACCGATTGGGATGCTGCGTATGAATCGGTTAAAAGGTTAGAAATGCTGAGGCCCCAAACGGTTATCCCCGGTCACGGAACAGCCATGCAGGGAGAAGAGTTGAAACAAGGGCTCGAAAGACTCCTTCAAAATTGGAACGAATTTGCGGTTCCAGACCACGGCAAATGGGTTCGGGAGGCATAAACAGGATTGGAACCACATAACGATAAGTTTTGAAAAGGTCGTTGTTGCGTTTACAGCACAGGGTGTAAATTCAGAACTGATGATAACAGTCGTGCCATTTGATCATGGTGCATTGCTTCTTGTAATGCAACCTGATTGACAATTCAGCAGGCTCTAAAACCATGAGGTTGTCCTGTGTATTTATATCAGATTGGATTTCTGTAATCTGCCAAAAAGATTTACGTTCCAGCAATTCATACATGATAGAATTCATCCATTTTCTGCCTTTTTCCTGAGGAAGATCAGCCCTAAAAACTACTGTTTCCAGCGTCTGTTGACGAACTTTGCCCTGTTGTTCTTTGTCAACAAATCCAAATTAATCGCCATGAAAAAGATCATTATGATGGCAGCCATCATTGCAGGCTGCAGCTTCTCTGCCCGTGCACAAGTCGCACCGGTAAAACCAACTGAAAAACCAGGCGAGCTAAAGACCCAAAAGAAAGGCATCAATACAAAACAGGCTGACGTATTCAAAAACACAAGCGCTAATACGGCCATTGCGCCGCTCATCCTTCCTGTGCCCAAAAACGAGATCGATACTACTTTTTTACCTGTGATCAAAAACAGTAACCGCAGAAGGTAATTCGGGAAGATTGTTTTTAATACGTTTTGGTCTCTTCCTGCGCAGGCAGGGTGAAAGAGACGTATTTAATAACCGGCTGTTAAATCAAATGTGCGTGACAGAAATTGTATTCACGCAGGGGAATACCAATATCTACCAAACCAAAAAAGCTGTCTCTATCTTGCGACAGCTTCTTTGGCTTTGCTGTAAAGGCATTATTTGCTTGCTGCTAACCAATCAAGCTTTGTGCAAAAGTATATTTATATCACGTGTGTCCGTTCCAGTTGCTTACCTATCTCTTACGGTTTTTTACAAGGGATTCAACTTTGTTCCCGCTGAATATGCTTTCGTGTGTGCTCCATTGCATTTTGCTTCGGCAGCATGTTTCTTCCGGAAGGGATCAAATCTGCCGTGTAATAAAAAAGAAACCCGATGAGGGGTTTCTTTTTTTACAGTAGTAGAAATGTCTTCTAACGGCTAAATTATGTACCGGGCCAGTATTGCAATATCACAATAACAAATCAGCCTCACAACCTTTCAGAAGAAGTCTTAACTCTTCTTCCCAATGCGGTACAGCTTTCCCCCATCAGTGATGGTGTACAAGGCACCGTCTTTCCCTTGAATTATATCGCGGAAGCGTTCGCCCAGGTCTGCCAGCAGGCGCTCTTCTCCCGTCACTTTGTTGTTTTGGATTACCAGGCGGGCAATATGGTTACTGTTCAGGCCTGCCAGGAAAAGATTATTCTTCCACTCAGGTATGGCGTCGCCGCTGTAAAAGGTCATACCGCTGGGCGAAAGTACCGGGTCCCAGTAGTACACTGGTTGCTCCATGCCTTCTTTTTGTGTGATGCCTTCGCCAACTTTGCCGCCGGCATATTCAATGCCGTAGGTGATGGTAGGCCAGCCATAGTTCTTGCCTGCTTCAATACGGTTCAGTTCATCGCCGCCACGGGGACCAAATTCATTTTCCCACAAGTCACCGGTCTCTGGGTGAAAGGCCAGTCCCTGCACGTTCCGGTGTCCATACGACCATATTTCAGGCCTTGCACCTGCACGGCCAATAAACGGGTTGCCTTGTGCCGGCTGCCCATCTTTGGTGATGCGTACAATCTTGCCTAGCCCGCTGTTCAGGTCCTGCGCCTGTGGCCGGGTTTGCAGATCCGAGCGTTCGCCGGTACCTACAATCAGGTTGCCTTCCCTGTCTACCAGCACACGGCCGCCGTAGTGCAGCGTACCGCTGTATGCAGGAGGTGCCTGATAAATGACCGATACGTTTTCCATCCGCTTTTCATCGGCTGAAAGGGCACCTTTGGCTACCGCTGTCAGGTTGCCGTTACCGGTATTTTGCGAAAACACCCAATACACCATGCGGTTGCTCCCGAAGTCCGGGTCTATGGTAAGACCCAGCAAGCCGCCCTGGCCTGCGCTGTTCACAGCGGGAATACCGGCGATGGGTTCGCCCACGGCACCAGCCGCGGTTACTATCCGCATGTTGCCGTCTTTTTCTGTTACCAGGAAGCGGCCGTCGGGCAGGTTGACAATACCCCAGGGACGTTTCAGGTTGCTGGTCAGCAGGGTAGATGCGTAAGGCGTGGTGGTGCGTACACCGCCTATGCGGGTTTGGCCGGCAAATGCAGGCTTGTAGTTCGTATTTGCTGGTTTGGTCTCCACAGGAGGCAGGTTGGCACCGGTTGTGTCGGCAGCGGTTGTGTTGCTGCCATTGCCATTATTCGGAGTAGAAGGGCTACAGGCTAAAAGCAATGCTGGCGTTGCCCAGAAAAACAATGTCCGTTTCAACATGGTATATGGTTTTGTAGTGATTGAAACGCAAAGGTAGCAGCCAGACAGTTTGGAGCATTCAAAGTTTTATAACTTGCGAGAATTGTACTACCTATGGTGGAAGATAGGAGCCGGAACAGTAGCAAAACCTTCCACAAGATTCGGTAATTTGAAACCAATTCTTTTCAATGAAACCAAAATACCTCCTGCTTGTGCTGCTGCTGACCTGCCTTGTTTGCACCGGGTGGACACAAACCAAAGGCAAACAAAACCCTGTCCTTTTTGCCGATGTCTCAGTGGGTCATTCCGGAGGGCAGGCTGGCGGATTTACGGGGGGCGCCTCCCTGTATTTTCAGAAGGAAAGCAGCTTATTCACTGTTCGCTTTACGGGCACCTCGCGACTGCATGCAAAAATCGCATCTGCTATCATTCCGCTACCGGTGATTGATAACCGTAGCAGTCTCGATGAACTGGGACTCCTGTATGGAAAACGTATCATAAGAAATGCATGTGCTTATAACGTTTCACTGGGAGTTTCACACAGTACACATCGGCAGGTGGTCAGTACATCGCCAGTGCGGCAAACCCAAACAACAGCTGCCTGGGGAGTTCCTTTTGAGGCGGGCATCAAATGGTTTAAGCCCAGGAAGAAGCGGTTTCGCATTTACGGGCTAATTCCGGTAGGTAAGCCCACTGGTTTTGGCGGAAGCATCGGGCTGAAACTGCTCGGAACCATTTCGCAAAACAGCTATGCAGGCATCACCTTTTCCTATGGCCTGGGTTTTCATAAGCAGTATGAATGAGCCGCATACCCATGATTTTTTCAATGGTTAAGTTGAGTTACGGTGTGCGGAAATGTATTTGTATTTGAGGAATGAGCTACTGCTTTGCCGCGTTCAACCTAAAAAGAAAGCCAGTCGCAGGACTGGCTTTCTTAACAACTTAAAACGTTCGTTGCGCTTTGGCGCTGCGGTCTTCAAATGCCGGGCGGCCGGGTATCACTCTTGGTTTTTCCTTCACCAGTTTCATCGCTTCCTGCACGGCACGCACCAGTTGCGGGTCGGTACCTTTGGCCAATTGGGCCGGGTCGTCCCATACTTCAATCTCGGGTTTTATACCGTAACCTTCGGCAAACCATTTGCCGTCGGCGCCATATAAACGTGCGTCCGGTACCGTTATACTGCCGCCGTCAATAAGGCGGTGGCCGGTAGCCGGACCTACCAAAATACCCAAGGTGCGTTCACCAATTACAGGACCCATGTTCAGCTGCTGAAAGGCCCAGGGAAAAGCATCGCCACCGGAACCTGCCCAGCCGTTAATGAGCATCACCTTGGGGGCATTGTTGCCCCGCTGCGGCCAGTGCGTTACATCGGCATTGCGCCAGGCAATGTTGTATACTACCGGGCGGTTCAGCATTTCAATAAAGCGGTCGCCCAGTTGTCCGCCGGCATTAAAACGCTCATCAATCACAAATCCTTTTTTATCAATCTGTGCATAAAACTGCCGCATTAGTTCTGTTTGCCCCTGCGTGCCGGTATTGGGCATGTACATATATCCCAGTTGCCCGCCAGAGAGTTCCTCCACTTTTTTACGGTTGCCTTCAATCCACTCCAGGTGGCGTAGCCTTGCTTCCTCGCCCGGTGTAAGGGTTTTGATCACTACTTCACGGGAGCCTTCCAGCATAGGTTTGCTGTTTACCCGAAGGGCCACGGCTTTACCGGCCAGTCCTTCGAACATGGCATAAGGATCAAGAGCCGGATCAAGCGAGCGGCCATTTACGGAGAGAATATAATCGCCTTCTTTTACGCGAATGCCCGTCAGGTCAAATGGCGATCGCACTTCATGGTCCCATTTGCCCCCGCGTATAATGCGGCCTACTTTGTAAGCACCGTTTTCCTGGGCCCAGTCGATGCCCAGCAAACCATGCGTACGGTTTTTGGCTTGCTCCACATCGCCACCGCCGGCATACGTATGACCGGCGCTCAGTTCGGAGATCATTTCCTGCTGAATATTCAGTACATCCCAGCGGGTGATGGCATCATCCAGCAGGGTGCTGTAATTTTTACGCATGGCATTCCAGTCCACCTGGTGCATGCCGGGATCGTAAAAGAAATCGCGGTAGCGGCGCCAGGTATCGTTGAAGATCTGCTTCCATTCTTCCTTGGGTTGCAGCACCATCTCCATTTCGGATGTGCGTAACAGTTTATCGAGCTTTTGATCCGGTGCCGGTTTGATAAGGCCAAAGCCTTTTGCATCACGAGCCAGGATATTTTTGCCGTCTCTCGACACAACGTAAGCCATAGCACCGTTGAGTGATGGTTTTTCTTCGCGTTTCTCTATGTCATAAACAAAAAGCGATGGCGGGCCCGGCGTGGCACCGGTGTTTGGGAATCGCTGGTACAACAGCTTGCCTTCCACAACTGCCAGGTTGCCGATATTGCCCGCAGGCACAGGCAAAATTTCCATACGGGTTTCCAGCGTTTCCGGATCAGGACTGCCTGAAGCAGTAGCAACGGCCGGCTTGGGTTTTTTGTCGCCTTCGGCGGCGGGCTTCTTTTCATCTTTTTGTGCCGCTGCGGATGTATCGATCTTCACTTCGTCGTTCTTGGCAAACAGCAGCGATGGCGTAGCTGCATCCAGCGTAGTTACAGCCAGCTGGGTGCTGTTGGGATAAATCCAGGTGTTATCAAAATTGCTGTACGAGGGACTGAAGCTCCTGTCGGTGGTAAAGAAGATGTATTTGCCGGTAGGATCAAACACGGGATTGTTATCGTTGTAATAGCCCGATGTTCCCTGGTAAACTTTTTTGTTGTCAAAACTATAGAGGTAAACAGCGTTGTTGATATTGGAACCGCCTTTAGAATATACCACCCACTTGCTGTCGGGTGACCAGGCTAGGCCAAATCCCTGGAGGCCACTATACGGCAGTGCTGTGGTTTTGTCGATGGTGACCATATCGCCGGTGGCAACCGTCAGTACTTTGATCTCCTGCAGATCATTGATAAAGGCGATCTTTTTGCTGTCGGGCGACCAGAAAAGATTCCATCCCATGCCTTTGTTGAAGTTTGTGAGCTTTTTCGGTTTGCCATTAACGTTATCCAGGAGGTGGATGTTCCATTCGCCGCTTTCATCACTCCAGTAAGCCAGCCAACGGTTGTTGGGGCTCCAGGCGGGAAAACGTTCGAAAGCACCGCTGGTATTGGTGAGATTGATGATGACACCATTTTCGGCGGGAATGCTGAATAACTCACCACGGGCTTCAAACACGGTGCGTTTGGCATCGGAGGAAAGGTCAAAGCCGGTAATGTTGTTGCCCACAGTCACGGTACGCGGCATCAGCGTGGCCATATCCGCCACCACGTTGATCTTCACTTCCGCATGCTGGTTGGTGCCGGTATTTAGCAGGTGGAGGCGGCCGCCAGCTTCAAAAACCACTTCATCAGCGCTTGCCGACATATGGTTGATGTCCATATTGTCAAAAGTCGTGACCTGCTGGTGTGTCTTTTTTTGTGTATCGTAGGCCCAGATGTTCCGATGCTTTTCTGGCCCGTTGTCGCCAACGTAGTAGATCTTGTTTTTGATCCATACAGGCTTGCCTTCGGTTGCTTCGGTTTGGGTAATGTTATCGGCCGTTTTTTTCGCCAGGTCAAATACATATACATCCGAAGCCAGGCCACTGCGAATACGTTTGAAAGGATAATTCTCGGTAATCTTGGTAACATAGGCAAGGCTGTTGCCATCGGGGGAGAAGGAGGCCAGTTCGCCGTATGGCACCGAAAGCTTTTCGGGTAAACCTCCCTTGGTGCCCACCAGGTACAATTGGCGGTAGGCTGGGGTACCGCTTTCTCTTCCGGAAGCAAAGAGGATGCGCTTGCCATCGGGATGCCAGTCCACTACACGGTCGGGACCAGCATGCCAGGTAAGCCGCACCGGCACGCCGCCGGTTACAGGCACCGTGTAAACATCGGTATTGCCGTCGTAGGTGGCGCTGAAGGCAAGCGTTTTGCCATCAGGCGAAAAGCGGGGAAAGGATTCTTCGCCGGTAGAAGAAGTCAATCGGTTGGCAGTGCCGCCGGATTTGGATACGATCCAGATATCGCCACCATACACAAAGCTGATATGCGTGGAAGAAACATCGGGATAACGAAACAGGCGGGCATCGATCTGGGCAAAGGCCATCGTGCTGAAAAGGAGGCCAATACTCCACAAGCAGAGTCGTTTCATATATGCGTGTTTAGTGAAAAAAGATGTGTTCTTTAAAGTTATTGATTTCTGCAACAGAATTATAGCGGCATGAAAAGCGGTGATATAGTCGGATAAAGGGCCAATTGGCGATTATTGTAACAGGGATCGGAAAGTATGAGAAACTGCCATCCTGCTTTTTTAATTATCGTCTGAATAACGTATCTTGAAAAAGATTGCTTTTCTACTGCCTGCCCGTTGATGACTTCTCAATTCTTCACGCAAAACAATAGAACATGAAAACATTACGCTGCGCCGATGCCGGCTTCAACTGCAATGGAGTAATCCGAGGAACCTCCGAAGATGAAATTTTATCCCAGGCGGCTGAACATGCCCGCGAAGTTCACCAGGTAGAAGTAACACCTGAAATGGCCGCACAACTGCGGACATTGATCAGGGATGAAAAAGAAGAAATGACGACTTCGTAATCTGCCTATAACCTTGACAGCCAATAATTGATTGCCTGCTTTCGCAAGGCAGCAGGAATATTGTTGCTATTCAATTGTTGTTTTTTGTGCAGTATTTTACATGTGAAAGTGAGTCGGTACAAATCCCAGGATGAATTGCGATATTCACGAAGGGCAGAGAAAACAGACGAGTTTCCATTATTCAACAACCTACTCTTCAAACAACTGCTTCCTGAATTTCTGGTAAAAGAAAGAAATCAGGAGCAACAGCACACCCAATACCAGGTACGCGATCACTTTTTGAATAGTGGAAAACGTTAGACTGTCAAGCACCACCAGTTTTAAGAGTGTTACACCCATCAGCGTAATGCCTGTCATGCGCAACGGGTTGGATTTTCGCCGCACACCCAGCACAAACAACACAACAGCCGTCAGCAGCCAAAGCAGCGTAACCGTAATGCCGCTCCACTGGAAGCCGATAAAAATTACAAAAAGCGATAGGGAATAATAAGCCAGCAGATCGCGGGTAGGCCGTTCTTTCCAGGCATGGAACAGCACAGCCTGTGCCGCAACGAAAAGGGAGAGAAAAAGCGCTACGATCGCAAGGGTGGCATTTTCAAACGAGTAACCAAACACATATAAAGCTGCAAGCGACACGGCCAGGTTGTTGGTGAACAACTGGTAAGTATGAGCCTTGCTAAGGCTCTCTTGCCGGAACAGTTTGGGGGAAATGCCGTTCGCCATAAAAAGAAAAAAGAAAATACACATGTACAGCAGTCCTGTTCCCTGTGCTTCCACTACTTCCTGCATCACCAGCCAGCCGATAAAGATCAGCCACGTAATGGCCTGCGCCAATCGCCCCATCAGGATCCAGTCTTTTTTGATGCTCAGGAATACAATGCCTCCATTGATGATTGACATGTACAGGAACAGCATGGCCGGGTCTCCGCTGTTGGGACTTATCAGGAAAGGAATACCGTATGCGCCTACCAGTCCCAGGATAGCGATCTCCTGCCGGTTGTAACGGATGGCTTCATACACGGTATAAAGGGTAAACAGCACCATCAGTATATAAGTGATGGTGAAAGAGAATATGGCATAATACACAAAGGCCGCATACGTGGTAAAATATACCGAAGCCATGGCACCGCTGAACAGAATAGCACTGAAGCCCGGATAGGCGTGTTTGAGCCTTACGCCAAAGAAAAGCAACAGGCCGCCGGCAAGATACGCCAGCAGGATGCGCATCTTCTCGGAAATAAGATTGGCATCAATGGCATATTTTACTCCCAGCGAAAGGCCAATTACCAGAACAATGATGCCGATGAGATGGATCAGCCGCAGGCCGATCAGGTTTTCCAGCGAGGCATTGGTACGCAGGGATTGGCGGAACGTGGGTTCCGGTGTTACAGGCCTATGCGGCGAGAGGGACTGCACCTGGCGGCGAAGGTTTTCAATAGTATACTGCTGCTGTTGCAGTTGCTGTGAAAGCCGTTCGATTTCTTCTTCCAGCTTTTGAATCTGGCCGGGATCACTCATCGCAAGGTTTTGCGTAAAATAAATACTTTTCAAGTTGGAAGCAGGCATTTGCAAAACAGGCGGATCTGGTGCCCCTGTTATTTAACAATCAGCCTGCCGGCTAAAAACGTTTCTTCTCTATCTTTCCGCAAACATTGGCGTTGCTTTGAAGAAGATTTTTTTCCTTGTTTTTTTGGTGTTTTTGTACGGAAAGGCTGCCTGGGCACAGGACAGTTGCGGGTTGCGCATTACACTTCTCACCTGTTCGCCGGGAGAGGAGTTGTACTCTACCTTCGGGCATACCGCCATCCGGGTAACAGATGCCGCCGCAGGCATCGATGAAGTGTACAATTACGGCACCTTTGCTTTTACTGATGATTTTTATTACAAGTTTGTCAAGGGACGCCTCCTGTACGAATTGTCGGTAGAAGACTTTTCCAGCTTTGTGTGGCAGTACCAGGCTGAAAGCCGCTCCATTGTGGAGCAGGAGCTGACAGTGAATTGTTTGCAGAAAGAACAGTTGTATGCCGCCCTCCGTACCAACGCCCTGCCCCAGAACCGTTTTTACCGTTACGATTTTCTTTTTGACAATTGCACCACCCGGGCCCGCGAAATCATTGCCAAAAACAGCGGGGGCACAGTTACCTATCCGGTTTTATTTACCGGCGACCAGCCTACGTTTCGCAACCTGATACACGGTTACCTCAACAGGGCTCACCAGGACTGGAGCAAGTTTGGCATCGATCTGCTGCTGGGCGCTAAACTGGACCGGCAAACCACTAATCTGGAAACTACCTTTTTGCCCCATAACCTGATGATCGCTTTTGACAGCGCAACGGTAAGAGGTATGCCGTTGGTAAAAGAAGAAACGCCGCTGCTGGTGATGCCATCAGTGGCAACGGAGAGTTATCTCATTACACCCTTTGTTTTATTTACACTGCTGCTGGTCATCTTTGGTGTGTTATCGTTTGTAAAAAAGGGATGGGCGAAGAAAGCCGTGGCGGTGTTTGATTTTTTCCTCTTTTTTGTACTGGGCGCAGTGGGTGTGCTGCTCCTGTTCATGTGGTTTGGCACCGATCATGCCCTGTGTGCCAATAATTATAACCTGTGGTGGGCACTGCCCTTGCATTGTATTGTAGCATTTTTTCTGTTCAGCCGGAAGGGATGGGTACAGCAGTACTTCCGGGTGGTGTTTTTTCTGGAGGTGGCGTTGCTGCTCCTGTGGGCTCTTCTGCCACAGCAGCTCAACACTGCTTTGATACCACTCGTTTTCTTAATAGTTTTAAGAAGCTGGATGCTTTCAAAAAAGGGATATGGAGACCAAAAGGACAACGCATAAAGGAAAAAATATCAGCTACCGTACCCGGGGTAAAGGTGCACCGGTGATACTGCTGCATGGCTTTGGTGAAGATGGTTCCATCTGGAAGGGTCAGTATGAACTTTTTCCGCAACACCAGCTTATCGTCCCCGACCTGCCCGGGACCGGTGACAGCGAGGCGTTGGAGGATATGCGTTTGGAAAGTATGGCTGATGCAGTAAAAGCGGTGATTGATGCCGAGGGAGGCGAAAAAGCAGTTCTCATTGGACACAGCATGGGCGGTTACATTACCCTTGCATTTGCCGAAAGGTATCCCGAAGCCTTGAACGCCTTCGGGCTTTTTCATTCCACGGCTTTTGCCGATAGTGAAGAGAAAAAAGAAACCAGGCAAAAAGGCATCCGCTTTATAAAAGAACATGGCGCCGCGGAGTTTTTAAAAACCGCTACACCTAACCTTTATTCGCCACAATCAAGAGAGGAGCATCCGGAATGGATAGCGGAGCACCTGGCGGCTACACACAACTTTTCCCCGGATACTCTCGTTAATTATTATATGGCCATGATCAATCGTCCGGACAGGACAGCCGTTTTAGAAGAAAGTAAGGTGCCCGTCCTGTTTGTGATGGGCCGGCACGATGCAGCCGCACCGCTGCAGGATGTTTTAAAACAATGCCACCTGCCGCGTTTGTCGTATATTCATATCCTTGACAATTCCGGTCATATGGGAATGATTGAAGAAAAAAACAAAACAGCTGAACTGTTGTCAACATTCGTATTCACGCTTGAAAAGACTGCCTAACCTGATGAAAAAACTACTTCTTTTTATCGGCCTGTTGCTGCTTTCTGTGGTATCCTTTGCCAATCACATTACCGGTGGCGAGATGTATTATGTTCATAAAGGAGTTAATGCCAACGGGAATCATACTTACGAAATTACCCTCAAGCTTTACCGCGACTGCTATGCTCCGGCCGGCTCTGCCCAATTAGATCCTTCTGTGGTGATTGGCATCTATAATAAAGCCACGGGTTCGATGCAAACATTTACAGTGCAGCAAACTTTGTTTGAATCAAAACCGCTCACCAATCCTGACCCCTGCATTACCAACCCGCCACCTGTTTGTTACGAAATTGGGTATTATACATTCACTGCCACCTTACCTGCTTCACCCAACGGGTATACCATCGTCTATCAGCGCTGCTGCCGCATTATCGGCATTAACAACATCGCTCCCAATTCTAACCAGCATGGCGCTACATATACCGCAGAGATTCCGGGCAGCAATGCAACAACCGGTGCACCGGTGAACAACAGTGCGAAGTTTATAGGAAATGACCTGGTGGTGATTTGTGCCAATACATATTTTGAGTACGATTTCAGTGCATTGGATGCCGACGGAGACCAGCTTAGTTATTCTTTTTGCGATGCCTTTATTGGGGGGTCGCAGGGAATGCCGGTTCCGCAAACGCCAACATCACCTCCCTTTACCTCTATTCCATACCAAGGCCCATTTAACGGATCGCAGCCGCTTGGGAGCAATGTTACCATCAATACGCAAACCGGTAAGGTAAGCGGCATAGCACCGGCGCCAGGGATTTATGTCGTAACGGTCTGTGTATCGGAATACCGCAACGGCAAACTGATTGCCACCCAGCGTAAAGACCTCCAGATCAAGATCGGTGATTGCAATGTGGCCCAGGCGATCCCTGTGGTGTTTGATATTAATGGCGCCAGGCTACAACCGGGAACTGCCGGTTGCCGTAGCTTTACCTACAACTTCGCCAACGACGTTCCTCCAAATCCTGCAATTCATAGCTATTACTGGGAGATAAGCGATGGTGCTACCTACACGGTTGCCAATCCAACCCACACCTTTGCTGATACCGGTGAGTATACCATCAAACTGACCATCAATCGTGGTGAGGCCTGTAGCGCAGAAGCAACATCCACGCTGAAAGTATACCCCGGCTTTACTCCCGACTTTTCGTTTGCGGGTATCTGTGCCGGTAAGCAAACCCGGTTTACAGATGCCTCCACCACGAACTATGGTTTTGTGAACGGCTGGCGCTGGAATTTTGGCGATCCAAATGTTGCTGATGATACATCACGCCTGCAGAATCCAACCTATTCGTACCCGCAGGAGGGAAGTTATACCCTTCAGGTCACTGTAACTACAAGCAAGGGTTGTGTTGAGACTATATCAAGGCCGGTGGATATTTTAAACAAACCACCGCTGCAGGTTGCCTTTAAAGATACCCTGATATGCAACGGTGACAGACTGCAACTGGAAGCCATTGGAAACGGCAATTTTACCTGGACGCCGGGCACCAACATCACCAACGCAAACACCGCTACACCCACGGTGTTTCCCACTACAACCAGCAACTATTTTGTAGAACTGAACGACCAGGGCTGTATTGCATTTGATACGGTGCAGGTAAGAGTGGTGGATTTTGTTACCCTGCAGGCTATGCCCGATACTACTATCTGTGCCGGCGACGACCTGCGCCTCTATGCCAGCACAAACGGTTTGCAATACCTCTGGAGCCCTGCTTCTACTCTTGACGATCCAACCTCACTTCGGCCATTTGCGCAGCCATCCGTCACGACTACCTATACCATTCAATCGGTCATTGGCGGTTGCAACGCTACCGATGAAGTTAATGTAACGCTGGTGCCTTACCCTGTAGCCAATGCCGGTCTGGATACAATTATCTGTTACAACACAAGTGCACTGTTGAATGGAAGCCACGACGGCAGGGTATTCTCCTGGTCGCCGGCTGCCACACTTTCCGGCAGCAATACGCTAACACCCATTGCGCGGCCTACTGCAACAACGGCGTATGTACTTTCTTCTTTTGATACAAGAGGGTGTCCCAAGCCGGGTCACGACACCGTCGTGGTGGTTGTAAACCCCGAGGTGGTAGCGTATGCCGGCAGGGATACGGCAATAGTGATTGGACAGCCGCTGCAGTTAAGTGCCACCGGTGGCGAAGTGTATTCCTGGTCGCCGCCCACAGGACTAAGCAGTACCATCATTTCCAATCCCGTTGGTACCTACAACGGCAGCTTCGACAGCATTCGGTATTTTGTTACCGTGCAGGATGCCATCGGTTGTACCGATGTAGCCAGCGTTGGTGTAAAGATCTTTAAAACAGCACCCCGCATTTTTGTGCCTACTGCCTTTACACCAAATAACGATGGAAAGAACGATGTATTACGACCGATTGCGGTGGGGCTATCCAGCATTGAATACTTCCGTGTTTATAATCGCTGGGGACAACTGGTATTTGAGACCACTATCAACGGCAAAGGCTGGGATGGAAAAATCCAGGGAAAGCCACAGGGCACGGAATCCTATGCCTGGATTGTGAAAGGGCAGGATTATACCGGTAAAACTGTTTTTGAAAAGGGTACGGTGACGCTGATACGATAGGTACCACTTAACCCCCACCAACAGAGGAAGAACAGCCAACGCACGATAGTTCGTTTTTACACGATACGTTTAGAGCCTCTGTCAATTTTTGACAGGGGCTTTTTCTTTTTGTATTTGTAATTACTTGCTGCTTTCTTCTCACCCAAAGCCAGAAGGGCTTCAATGTGAATAGCACCGGGTGCAACCCGGTGAAAGAAGAGGCGAGAGATGAAAGGGAACCAGGAAGGGGTTCAATAAAGATCTTCTTGTCACCAGCGACAGATTAGCGATTGAGCTTCTGTTGCGTCGCACCCTTGTGCGTTCTTATCTTTATTCAGCCGAAATAATCTGCAAGCAACTTCCTTCTCTCTTTGAAATGCAGCAATGCTTTGCTACCCGCCATTATCTTCGCCGCATGAAAACGGTTTTCATTACCGGCGCCACCTCTGGTTTTGGTGAAGCCTGTGCCGACATCTTTGCAAAGAATGGTTATCACCTTATCCTGAACGGCCGTCGGGCAGAAAGGCTGGCAGCATTGCAAGAAAAACTGCAAAAAGAATACAACACCAGTTCCTACCTTCTGCCTTTTGATGTTCAGGACAGGAAAGTCGTGCAAACAGCCATCGGCAGCCTTCCGGAAGACTGGCAAAGCATCGACATCCTGATCAACAATGCCGGCCTGGCCTTGGGCCGCGACCATTTTGATGCAGCCAGCATCGACGATTGGGATACTATGATTGATACGAATGTAAAGGGGTTGTTATACGTGTCCAAAGCCATTCTCCCGTTCATGATAAAACGTAAGTCGGGACACATTATCAACCTTGGCTCCATTGCTGCAAAGGACGTGTATGAAAAGGGAAATGTTTATTGCGCTACCAAAGCTGCTGTAGACTCCATCAGCAAAGGCATGCGTATCGACCTGTTGCCCCACCACATTAAAGTAACAGCCATTCATCCCGGTGCTGCTGAAACCGAGTTTTCAGTGGTGCGCTTCAAAGGAGACAAGCAAACAGCCGATTCTGTTTACGAGGGTTACCAGCCGCTGATAGCCGAAGATGTAGCCGATATTATTTTCTATTGTGCTACCCTGCCACCACATGTATGCATCAACGACCTCGTTGTAACGCCTACGCAGCAGGCCAATGGGATCTACTTTCAAAAAGACGGAAAGAACCTGTAAGCAAAGCAGGGGCATTTGTATGGAAGCCTGTGCCTTGCCCGCTTTATCTTTGCAGGATGCACATCGATATCCTTACGGTTTTGCCGGAGTTGCTGGAGAGTCCCCTGTCACATTCGATCATGAAACGGGCACAGGATAAAGGGCTGTTGCACGTACAGGTGCATCACCTGCGCAAATGGGCGGTGAATGAATACGGGCAGGTGGATGATTACCAGTACGGAGGCGGCGCCGGCATGGTGATGATGCCCGAACCCCTGGCCAATGCCATTGATGAATTAAGCGAAGAGCGAACCTTCGATGAGATTATTTTTCTCACACCTGACGGAGAAACCTTCAACCAGAAAACAGCGAACCAGCTTTCGTTAAAACAAAACCTGCTGCTTATTTGCGGGCACTACAAAGGCATTGACCAGCGCATTCGCGAACAGTATGTCACCAAAGAAATTTCCATTGGCGATTATGTTTTGAGTGGCGGTGAATTAGCCGCTGCTATTGTGGTTGATGCTGTAGGAAGATTGATTCCCGGTGTATTGAATGACGAAACGTCTGCTCTTACCGATTCCTTCCAGGATAATCTCCTGGCACCGCCGGTATATACACGTCCGGCAGAATGGCGTGGCCAAAAAGTGCCTGATATTTTGTTAAGTGGTCACACCGCAAAAATCGAAGAGTGGCGGCATGAACAGGCCGTGCAGCGGACAAAAGAACGAAGACCAGACCTGCTGGAAGAATGATTTACGTGAATCATCAAACGTCAAACGTCAAACGTGAAACAAAAGAGTATTTACGAATTCACGGGTTCACTTGCTCACATGCTGAAAGACCAAACCAGCTATCGTAAAACAGACCGAATATAACGACGCTACAATTTCACGTTTGATGTTTCCCGTCTCACGTCCATCACACCAATACTTCTTCCACTTTCTCAAAACCTTTCTTTGGCTGCAGGCGTTCCCATAAAATTTTATAGATGGTTTCTGCAATGGGCATATCGGCACCAATGCTCTTGTTGAAGTTGTGAATACAGCGGGAAGCGTAATACCCTTCGGCCACCATGTTCAGTTCCAGTTGTGCCGATTGCACCGTATAACCTTTGCCGATCATGTTGCCAAACGTTCGGTTGCGGCTGTACAACGAATAGCAGGTCACCAACAGGTCACCCAGGTAAACCGAAGCGGCATAGTTCATGTCCTTGCGATGATCGGCGGTCTGGTGTTCACCCACCACAATATGCTGTACCCCTACCTTGCGCAGAAAGCCGGCCATTTCATCAGCGCTGTTGGCAATCAGTACACTTAAAAAGTTATCGCCGTACTCTAATCCGTGTGCAATACCGGCACCTAAGGCATAAATATTTTTCATCACCGCTGCGTATTGCACACCCAGGATATCAGGGTTGACAATGGTGTTGATATAGGGCGTTTGAAACAGGGCGGCGATCTTTTCCGCTTCCTCAATATCGATACCGGAAATGGTAAGGTAGGATAGCTTTTCCGCTGCCACTTCTTCGGCATGGCAGGGGCCCAATACGGCAAAATAATTTTGAAGCGGCAGGTCGAATTGCTTTTGCAGGTATTCGTTCAGGAGGATGTCTTGCCCGGGAATCAAACCTTTGATGGCAGAAATGATCTTTTTTTCTTTTAGGGTATTCTTTTCTATGCCAGCCAGTACACTTTCCGCATAAGCAGAAGGTACCGCAATCACCAGCACATCCGATGCTGCAGCAATCTGCTGAATGTCTTCGCTCATGTTCAACAGCGATACATCAAAATAGGCCGAGTGCAAATAATTTGGATTATGATGGCGACGCCTGATGTAGTCAATACTGGAAGCGTTACGGATCCACCAATTTACCGGCTGTCCTCCATCTGTTAAAATCTTTACCAGTGCCGTTCCCCAACTGCCATTGCCAATCACACCAATTCTGTATCCTTGCATGCTAATCGTTTTGAAAAAGTTTGTCTTTTGAAACTACCCGAACCCTGTTGCCGCTGCGAAGTGTTTTGCTCACCGCATTATATGGACCTGATACCACCCGTTCGCCTTCCTTTACTCCTGCTGTTATTTCAAAAAAATTAATATCCTGTATACCGGTAACCACCGGTCGCTTTTCCACGCTGCCATCCTGTTTGATCACATACACCACTTCTTCCAGGTCTTCCCCAAAGCTGTCTTCTTCTACCGCAAAATTTTCATCCTGGTTTTCAGTAGTGGTAACAGTTGCATCATCACCTTTCGGTTTTGATACCACCGCACCCACCGGTACCGCCAGCACGTTTTCACGCTTTCGTGTTTTGATGTCGGCCCGTGCATTCATGCCGGGGCGGAAGGGCATGCTTCGGCGGTTGGTGCTATCAAACAAATCCGCATACGAGGAAGGCAGCAGGCGAATGCGTACTTCATAACTGGTAATATCATTCGATAAAAACGGTTGTGCCTCCCGCTTTGTGCCTCCATTGGCAATAGCCGTAACAATGCCTTTGAACTTGCGTTTGTTGTAGGCTTCCACTTCCACATCGGCCGAGTCGCCGATGCTGATCTTGATAATATTGTTTTCATTTACATCCACCCGTACTTCGATGTTGTTCATATCGGCAATGCGCAGCAGCTCTGAGCCCGGCATTTGCATGGCGCCTACACGTTCGCCCTCTTTTACATTCAGTGCCGTCACCGTTCCGTTGATGGGTGCTGTTATGGTTGCGGAGGAGGGACCTCCGCTTCGAGGTTGCTGTATGCCTTGCAAAATTCCCTCCAAGCCTGGCGGAACATTGGGTATGGCAACACGCTGGGCAGAAGCGATTTTCTCACCCTGGATGCGGGCCAGCACCTTTCCTTTTTGAACAGTGTCGCCTTCCTGTACAGTTAACTGTACGACTTCTCCTGTGACCGGAGAGCCAACTTTAATCTCGGTCTCGGGGTAGATTTTACCGCTGGCAGATACGGTTTCAATGATGGTGCGACGCTTGATGGTTTCTGCCGTCACTTTGGTGCCTTCGTTATCATTTCTGTTCACTATCCTGACAAGAAAAAAAATCAAGGCAAGAACGCCCAACGAAAGCAATATCCACCTGGTTGTTTTATTCATATGCTGATCTGCCTTTGGTGTGGTCCATTTTCGCCCTAAAAATAATCATTGACTCCAGATTCATTTCTCCAGCGCCTGTGCCAGGTCATTGATAAGGTATTGCGGGTCTTCCAATCCTGTGTAAATGCGAATGTACTGGTGCTCCGTATTGGCGGGGTCGAATTGATCCGGAGGAATGCCGGCACATTTCGGGATCACCAGCGATTCATGCCCGCCCCAGCTGACAGCCATCGAAAAATGTTTCAGCGATTCGCAAAAACGCGTAATGCTTTCGGCTGTTCCTTCCTTCAGCGTAATCGTGAGCAAACCGCAGGCGCCCTGCATTTGCTCTTTGGCCAGGCTGTATTGCGGAAATGATTCATCCAGGGGGAAAAGAATGTTATCAATACGCGGATGCTTTTTCAGAAACCGGAGCACTTCACCGGTTGTATGCGTAATTCGCTCCAGCCTGGCGGGTAACGTTCTCAGTCCGCGGATGAGCAGCCATGCGTTGAAGGGCTGGATGCCGCTGCCGATGGCCAGGTAGTCCAGGTCAAAGATCTTTTTCATCCGCTGGTGCGAACCGGATAAAACTCCCCCCAGCGTATCGCTATGCCCGCCAATGTACTTGGTGGCGGTTTGCATGCTCAGGTCAATGCCCATTTCGATGGGTCGCTGGTAAAGCGGCGTGCAATAGCTGTTGTCGATAAGGGTAGTGATGCCATGCGCCTTTGCAAGTTGTGCCACTTCCCTGATGGGTTGTATGGCAAAGTTCCACGAGTTGGGCGACTCCAGGTAAATGAATGTAGTGTTGGGCTGACGGGCCGCTTCAAACTGGCTGATGTCCGTGCCATCGATATAGGTGGTGGTAATGCCAAAACGCGTCAGGATCAGGTCAAAGGTTTTTTGTGCCCAGCTATAGGGTTTGTTTACCGAGATTATGTGGTCGCCACTTTTTACATTAGCCAGCACTGCTGCATATATAGCGGCAGCTCCGTTGTTGAAAACAAGACAGTCTTCGGCTCCATCCAGTGCCGCCAGCTTTTTGCGCAGGATATCTACCGTTGGGTTCAGCCCGCGGCTGTAAACATAGCCTCCCATTTCATCTTCGAATGCCTTTCGCAAAGCGGCTACACTTTCGAACCTGAAATTGGAAGTTTGAATAATTGGCGGTGCAATGGCATTGAAATAGTGTTCGCGGTCCTCGGCCAGTTCGTTGATGATGTAAGACGTGTCCATGCTCAGGCTTTTGTTTCGGGTTTGCGGATGGCTTTTACAATAAAATACAGCAGGGTGAAAAACACCAGTACCGCCATTCCCACCAGTGCTGCGTAATCATTGGCCTCATAATCCATGGCGATGCTGATGGCGACAAATGCATACGCCGCAATAAAGATCAGCGGCAGCAGGGGATAAAGCTTCATGCTGAAAATGCCGGTGTTATTCAGGTGAGCGGTTCGCTTACGGATAATAAAAATGCTTCCGGCAGAAAGTGCCATGCCGAAGCTGTCGAGGAAGATGGTAAAACTGAGAATTTTGTCAAATGCCTGCGCCCAGAAAACAACAAGTGCGGCCATAATGGCAAACATGGTTAAAGAGAATGTAAGCACCTGGCGGTTGTTACGCCGCGAAAATGCAGTGGGCAGAATCTTGTCTTCGCTCATGGCATACATAACCCGCGGGTTGCTGAGGAGTACTGCATTCACATAAGCCAAAACACCAAGGAAAAGCAACACCGATAAAATGCGTTCGGCTTGTGCACCAAAAACTTTCGAGGCCATGATAGCGGCGATATTGCTGCTCTTTTTCAATTCTTCAAAACCAATGACGTTCACATAGGCAACGTTGATGAGCAGGTAAAGTAAAATGATCACAAAAATGCCAATGAAGATTCCCCGTGGAATGTTGCGGTTAGGCTTTTCCACTTCTTCGCCAAAGTTGATGGTTTGCTGGTAACCGCCATACGTAAAGCTGACAGCAACCAGGCCAATACCAAAGGCTTTGATGTACTCCCTCAGCGCAGGACTCATGTCACCGGTAGCAAGGGCTGAAGCCGCAGGGGCATCGTTGGTGGCAAAAAACAGGGGCGCAATGAGCAGCAGCACCATGCCGATCTTAATGATCATCAGGGCTGATTGTGTTTTGGCGCTCATGCGGAGTCCCAACATGTTGACCACGTAAAACAAGGCAATGGCCATAATGGCAATGGTCATTTGTACGGTTCGGATGTAATCGGCATTACCCGCTACGGAGAGGTAAGCAGCATCTTTGGAAGCCGGTATCAGTACGCTGCTGATATACTCACTGCCTACCAATGCAACAGCGGCACAGGACGCAGCATTGGAAACCAGGATGATGCAGTTAATGGCAAAGGCTATGGAAGGATGATAGGCGTATGCAAACACTTTATAATACCCGCCAGTCACGGGCAGGCGTGAACCAATTTCGGCATACGTAAGGGCACCGCATAGTGCCACCAGTCCACCGGCAATCCAGCACAGGTAAAAAATAAAGGGCGTAGGGGTGGCGGCAGCAACATTCACAGGGGTGCGGAAAATGCCCATCCCAATCACAAAACTGATAATGATCATGGTGAGGTCAAAAAGCTGCAGCTTTTGTTTTTTCATCATGTGGTGAAGATAAGCGGCAAAAGTAAATCAGGAGTTAGGAGTTAGGAGTTAGGAGTTAGGAGTTAGGAGTTAGGAGTTAGGAGTTAGGAGTTAGGAGTTAGGAGTTAGGAGTTAGGAGTTAGGAGTTAGGAGTTAGGAGTTAGGAGTTAGGAGTTAGGAGTTAGG
>DASYHD010000016.1:0-84208 GCA_035998945.1 Flavisolibacter sp.
TACTGATGGTGATGGTGTTACTGATCAGTTTGACCAGGAAGTTACACCTGCCGGTTGCCCAGTTGACTCTCACGGTGTGAGCCTGGATACAGATGGTGACGGGGTTCCTGATTGCCGCGATAAAGAAAAAGTTACACCTACCTCATGGCAGCCTGTTGATGCTGACGGTGTTGGAAAAGCGCCATGTCCGGATTCAACCTGCTTCGAAGGCTTCACTCGCATGGGCGACTGTGCTGTTCAACTGGGTGCTATGCCTAGCATTGCCTTCACCGGTAACAACTCCCGCCTGAACAATGATCAGAGAAGCCTGCTGGCTGGTGTTGCTGCCCGTCTGCGCAACGCTCCAAACTGTCGCATCACCATCGTTGGCTATTGCACGGAAAGCAAGGCCAAGCAAGGTGCTGGTTCTGCAAGAGCTGAAAACGTTCGCAGATATCTGGTTGAAAATGAAGGCATCTCCAACGATCGTATCACCGTATTGCTGGCCCAGGAAGGCGGCGACTGCGGAACGGTTGATCTGAGAGCCGAATAAGAAATATTGTTTTTAAGTAAGCTATTTAAGATATTCCCAGAACAACTTGGTTAAGCAAAGTGTAACGACTCTAGACACCTTCTGCATTCAGTACTTGCCTTTACCTGTACTCTTTGTAAAATCGAGCACTTTCACTTGCGATCTATCATAGATTCCTTTTACAGTTTGAGCCGATTCTGAAAAGAATATTTCTGACCGAGAGATGCTTTTTTTACAGCTTTCGTCCAAATTTTTATATGAAAATTAATCAGTAATTCTTTGATAAGACATTCGTGAGTTAAACGGGGTTTGCGAAGTTGCTTCTTTTAAATATTTGATTTTCAGTGTGTGCTGGGTAAGTTACAAATTCTCAGTCGCCGCCAGAATTAATAGTAAAAGAAGTCGAAAGCCCGCAAACGCGCTGTTTGCGGGCTTTTTGTTTGTTGCCACTGTATCAAGAAACCGCAAAAACGCTCATTCAATTTGTGAGTAAAGAAAGCTCTCCGGAAGCGGGCTGCCGAGGAGAGGCCAAAAGGAAATGGAATAAATAGTGTCTTTAAAAATGTGGGAACGGCCTTGCTTTATGCCGTAATAACCACATTGGCTTACCAATGTTTCCCCGGTAATAACAGGTGCACCGCCTCTTGATTGATACCTACACATTGCTTTCGTTTTTAAGTCTTGCTTCGCTTTGCTCCGCAAAAACATTTTTGAAAAGAAAAAAGTAAAAAAGAAAGCTTTTCCAATGCGGCGGCTGTTGCGGCAGGGCAAAAAAGCAACGCAATAAAAGAGGGGTGCTGTGCGGTGGGTGTATGTGTTTATGGCGGAATTTTTTGGCCTTGCCACGTGTGATAGCATTTGGGTGCAGCCGCCGAACTTTGCTGCCTTTTTTATTTCTTTTCGAAAATGAGTAGCTTTTCTTAAGCAAAAGTGTTTGCAGCCAAGACCTTCAAAAGAAATGAATGCTCAATTCACGCCGTAATATGGTTCTGCTGCCCCACCCAAGTTTCCAATTGGGTGTTCGAACCCGTATAGAAGAGTAAACCTGTGCCGGCAACAGGCAAATGCTTTTGTGTTTAAAACCTCAAAGCATATGAAAAAGAAGGCACCCAAAAAGAAAGACGTCGTTACTAAGCCGCTTGTATATCCCAGAGTGCTGCTGTAAGTACCCTTAAAGTATCGAAATCCGGACTTTGGTTGACAGTTTTTAACTTGTTTACTAAAGCCTTTTCATATGAACGCAAAAGCTCTTTCAGACATTCGGCGCAAGCTCCGCATCTTGGAGTACGGTAAGCAGATCCGCAATGTTTCCAAGGCCTGCCGGCACTTCGGCATCTCCCGAGAAACATACTACAAATGGAAAAGGGACTATGTAAAGGGCGGCGAAAAAGCGCTCATCAACTCCAAGCCTTGCCCAGAGAACCCAAAAATCCGTGTTCCAAAGCACGTGGAGGAGCTGGTCCTTCATCTCAGAACCAAGTATTATCTGGGGCAGCTTCGCATCGCCTGGTATCTGAAGCGTTACCACGATATCACCGTCTCCCAAACGGGCGTGTATAGTGTACTAAAAAGAAACGGACTAAATCGATTACCGCAAAATCAGCGCAAGCGCTCCATGGAGCAATTCAAGAGGTATGAAAAGCAGGTGCCTGGCCACCGGATTCAAATGGATGTGAAGTTCTTATTCTTCACGGATATCCTTACCAAACAAGAGGTAAAGCGCTTTCAATACACTGCTATCGATGATGCCACCCGGGCCAGGGTGCTGCATATTTATGACCGACACAGCCAGAAAAACGCTATTGATTTTGTGGATCGTGTGAGAAGAAAGTTCCCTTTTCGAATTCACACCATCCAAACGGATAACGGCCATGAATTCCAGGCCCTGTTCCACTGGCACTGCGAAGACCTGGGCATTCGGCATGTTTACATCAAGAAGGCGTCACCACATCAGAATGGCAAGGTGGAACGGTCACATCTCACAGACCAGCAGGAGTTTTATCAACTGGTGGAATATGTGGATGATATCGACATCTTGAAGAAATTGGAGGAATGGGAGACCTTTTACAATTGCCATCGGCCCAACGCTGCCCTACATGGCAAAACACCTTATGAAATGTTGAGGGAAAAGCTCATTCCAGCATAAATTTTTTTCCTGATCCCTCCTCACCCAAAAAGGGAGGGTTAGGAAAAAAATTACTTTTGTTTTGTTGTCAACCCTAGTTTAGATACGCACAATTTACAGGTTATCTATCTGCACTTCAATAGATACTCGTTAGCTTAGCTTTTGTAGGGCGAGTATGCTGGCTCCCTGCAGGGTGAACTATTCTGAGAACTATATCAAAGGGAATGGTCTTTTTTGTCCAAACTATTTTATCAAAATCTTTTGATCACCTTTGATTTGTCGAAGGTCGAAACGTTTTCTGTGCACCCGGGTCTTCGCCGATAACCCTTCTGTCCACCTGGGGTCTTCGCTAGCAGCTTGAGTTTGGATTTGCGGCGAGACCCCGGGAATAAGTTATTGTTCCTACTGATCATATCGTTTCATTTAGCTTACTTCCTGCCAGGATATAAACTTAATACGTCATGTCCAGAGCCATGCTCCTAATGACTGCCATTCACATAACCCTCAATAAACTAAGTGCTTAATTTTAGACAGACTCTTAGGTTATCACCCTTTTTTGCGGTTTTCTTACCCTGGTACCGGTGACAAGCGCTCTTTCTTACTCTGCGAATCATCATCTACTTTCCGTTTTCACTTAGGTTTTGGTGTGATTTCTTGATCCATTTGAGCCAGTAGCATATCGGCGGCTGTTTTGATTGAATTCAATTTGTCTCTGTAGTAAAAAAGTTCTTTTGCCATATCTTAATTTAGTCATTCTATGCGCTACACGATCACCGCAGAACATGACCGCAAACGGTACCGCTACACTTTCGAGCATGTACCCATTGATCAATGCCGGTGCTCATTTGGCCCTATCGCTGTTTTTCTACTGTGCACATAGATAGCGATAAAAAAGCCTGTTGCAGCCAATAAGAACACGTACGGCAGATACCTGGTGCCCTCGGTAAAGAAGATATAAGCCATAAACAACGAAACCAGTGCTTCAAACCAATGGACTGTCAATTCCAATCTATGGGCATGTCTCTTCTTGAAAAGGGTGTAGAAAAAGAAAGCAAGAATAGTGATACCGAAAAGCAAAATCAAGCTTCCTATTACGGCGTGGTGAGAGATTTTGTCTGTGCCCTTAATGATCAGAACAGCACCCGTAAGCAAATGGTGTATGGAATGAAGCAATTGTTTTTTCCCTGGCATTCTATAAAGATAACCCGTTCTGGAAAATGCGCTTTTGTTCAGGAACAAAGCTCTTACCATTGAATCTAACCGGCCGCTCTTCCGCAATAAAGGCCTCAAACATCGCCGGTATGACCTGAAAGTCATTGGAGAAGCCCAGATATGGAACCGGGAATTTGTGCAGAAGATCTATGAACAGCTAGAAAAGCTGGCAGAACAGTACCCGGAAAAATGAACCCCCTGTAGAAACAGGGGGCGTAAAAACAAAGATTCTCAAACATGAGAATAATTCAAATTAGGAAGTGTTGTTAGGGATTCTGTACCAGTCATCCATTATAATCAGTTTCTAATGCTGCTGCCCTTAACATAAAAAGGCCCCAGCAAAAGCAAGGGCCGTAATCATGAATATAGTATCACGATTATTTATGCTTTGTAAAGCTATCATTCTCTTTATATATCTATCCTGTGGTAACCGTTTGATAACATTGGTGCCGGAAAAGCTGGTAGAGGTGTACGTGGAGAAGTGAAACAGGGCGCACTCTTTGTAGCCTTGGTTTTGTTAATGATGGATTTCAGGAAGAATATAAACACAACAGAAGGGCTTGTAGCATTCAGCTTTGTCCGTATCTATACCTCCAGGGGCATGATATATTTTGTTTCTGCAACCGGTAGAACAATGCGTCACCACTTTCACATGGAAAAAAGGCAAGGAGGCTGGAAGATTATCCTTGCTCCGAAACCTCCTGATTTTATCCTGCAGTACGAAGACCAGCTGGCACAGGTGATTAAAGGAAGAGATTTTAATCCCTCATAGGAGCCCCATTTCTCCAACTTAACCCTGTCTAGTATTCGGGAGGAGGTCAGTAGGGCATCACTGGCTTTGAGCTGCTTTGCATGCTCAAAGGGCTGCCGCGTTACCACACGATTACGGTTGTTGTTTATTCCATCCCCTCCCATGCCATGGACATACGCAAATGCGGGTTGGGCGGGGCGGCACAGTATATCACCAAGCCGGCCATCTATGCAGATTTTGCTTTGGTGACGGCAAAGATCAAAGCTTGTTTGCTGTGTGGTGATGCCGGGACTTCATGGATTGCCAAAAAAGAAGCCTGCTGACCAGAAAAGACCCTTTCTCTTTTGTCTTTATGGTCACTAGTCAGAATCGATTCTTTTTATCCTGTCCCTGATGTCACTGCTGCAATGACTGAGGAACTGTTCTGCAATCAGGTTCATTTGTGTATAGGTTACCGGCTTGGTGGTAAAGCCTGCATTGTAGGTAAGGGCGAATTGGTAGTCATGCTCCGCATTTGAGGTGGTAAAAAGAACAATGGGTACATCCCTGCAAGAAGGATTGGCGCGAAGAATCGGCAGCAGCTCTCGACCTGAAAGAGCCGGCATGTTCATATCCAGGATGATCAAAAAAGGCTTCCCCGCTTTTTTCCAGATGGAGCAAAAAATCATAGGCCTCCTGGCTGCTTTGGAACAGCTGAACGGCAAGGCTATTTTTGTAGGGGGAGAGGGCGTCGCTGACAAGACGCAAATCATCTTCATCATCATCGGCATAAACAAGGAGGTGCCTGGGTGGTGTGGTTTTGTGCATGATAGTGGCGTGGCAGCGGCAAAGATACAATTCTTACCCTAAGCGGGCCCATCCGTGTCAAAATCATCCGATAAAAGGTAATCATCCAGAATGGTCGTGTCGGTGAAGCAGTGCACCGCGTCTACATGCATCCGGTGAGCCAGATAGACAATCCGTACATAAATGCTCCCGTACTGGTAGAGCAGGGACGTTCCCCTCTTTTCTTTTCGTTTTCAGATGTAAACACCCTCGCGTTGCAGTGCTGCCACTGCTCCACAAGCTCCATGGCGTCAAAGGCCAGGCATAAAGCCGATTGTTGCTGATTCAATTCCATTCCTGTACGAAAAAAGCCCTGTTACCCGCAAAGGTAGATGCTTCTTGGTTTTAACAAACCAAGGGGCTGCTGCATAACCTTTCTCAAGAGTGATATTAAACGGCAACAGGCTATTTATGCAATAAAAGTTGACATGCGTTTTGCCAGTTTTAGTTTTTCAAATTGGCTTTTTATCTTTAACTAAAACTGACGGAATGTTCTTGTCACCACTGCATAAGTACACATTCTTTTAGCTCTGCGTTACTGAAGCATCTCAAAAGTGGACAATCTTAAACAATACATAGCAAGCGTAACTGAATTTTCAGAGCAAAGCTGGGTAGCTTTAAGCAACTGTATGACAGAGATGAAAATCCGGAGAAATGAAATGTTGCTCAGAGAAGGACAAAACTGTAATTCCATTTTCTTTATCATTACAGGGTTGTGCAAGGCATATCATAACCTAGATGGAAAAGAAATCAATACTGCTTTTTATTTCGAAAATGAATTTGCAACCAATATCAAAAGCCTAATTACCTCTTCGAAATCGCACTACAGTATCAAAGCTTGCGAGAAAATGTCAGTTGTGAAACTTGACAGAACCAGGCTTTTAGAAGCATATAACAAATCTCATCAGATTGAAACCTTTGGAAGAAAGGTTTTAGAAATGATTATCGCAAAACAAGAAGAACATTCCGACTGCTTCAAGCTGTTAACGCCCAGACAAAGATTTGAAAACGTAATTCAAAAACACCCAGATTTCTTACAAAGAGTTTCGCTAACACAAACCGCATCGTATCTGGGAATCAGTAGGGAAACATTAAGCAGATTTCGAGCTGTGAAATGAATTTGTGATTTTTGACGCAGGTTGGTTAACGGTTGTCCTGGTAATTTTGTGAGGTAAATAATAAAACGTCACAAATGGAAAATTCAATTTTAGTAAAGGAATTTATTAACCAAATATGGAACAATAAAGCATTCGAAAAGTTGGATGGCTTTTTACACCCTGACTTTAGGGATTTTTCTTTGCCCCCGGTGTTTACACCCAATAAGGAAGGGTTAAAGAAGTGGATTAGCAACACAGGAATTTCATTTGAACACCACACGATCATTGAAGAACAGGTAACTGAAGGAGATAAAAGTATCATAAAGTTGCGAATGAATTTGAAGCACATCGGCGCTTGGCGAGGCATTGAACCAACAGGGTTAGACCTGCATACATTTGGTTATAGGTATTTTAAACTTAAAGAGGGGAAAATTATAGAGCATTGGGCTGTAATTGATGGACAAGCAATAGAGAATCAGCTAAAAAGCGCTTCTCACGGATGCAAGATTGCAGAATAAAAACAGTCAATATTGTATTGGCTTGTGCGGCGGTGTGGCCAACAAGAAATCAGCAATAAGTTGTCATATTTAACTGGTTTGAGAGCGACAAAACTATTCGTGCCAGTACCCGGCATCAACCTGAACCCTGCGTTGTTCTCCATACATCGTTAGAATCATGTTCTTCTTCATCATCGCAAGATTCAGAATTGCCGTATCGAGGGCATTTAGGAAATTTGTTAGCAGACCTTTAAATCACAGGTGGTATGACGCAACAGTTCCTGAACTTCCAACGGATTGAGAAAGCAATTGCTTACCTGCAGGACAATTTCCGGGAACAGCCAAGCCTTGATGACCTTGCAGCTAAGGTGCATGTAAGCCCATTTCATTTTCAAAAGCTATTTTTGGATTGGGTTGGCCTCAGTCCCAAAAAGTTTCTGCAATACCTGACAATTGATTTCTTACGCAGTAAGATTCAGGAAACGCAGAACATGATGGACGCCGCAGAATTGGTGGGCTTATCTGGGCAATCAAGAGTCCATGACCTTTTTGTAACGATTGACGGTGTTACCCCACAGCAATTCAAATCCGCCGGCGAGGGCATGGTAATCCGCTATGGCTACCATCCGACACCTTATGGTATGTGCTTTATTGCTGTTGCGGAACGTGGCATTTGCCGTTTGCATTTTATAGACGAACAAGCCAAGCGTGATGAGTTTGAACTCTTTTCGGTGCAGTGGCATTCTGCCAAATTGATACATGACCCGGAATACACCAAAGAATTTATCCAGCGCTTGTTTGATACCAACCAATACTCCGATGAACCTATCAAGCTTCTTCTAAAAGGAACAAACTTCCAGTTAAAAGTTTGGGAAGGTTTGTTGCAAATTCCATACGGCAGCGTGGCCAGCTTTGGTCAGTTTGCCAAGATAATTGGCGAGTCGGATAATATTCGTTCCGTTGCGTCAGCAGTGGGTAAAAACCCGATTCCCTTTCTGATTCCCTGTCATCGTATTATCACCCAATGCGGCTGCATGGGTAATTATCAGTTTGGTCGGGTTCGCAAACGCTTGATGTTGGGTGGTGAGATGGCAAATGTTGAACAGTAATGTTGTATATCCAGTGAGTAAGATTTGGCGTTTGCGCAATAATCTACTCTTATGACATCGCAAGATTCGGATTGCTGCCCCGCTATTTACGTTGCAACTTGCAGTATAAATCTAGCATATGCAAGCTTTACTTATTATCGATGCACAAAATGAGTTCACGGCGCAAGGTCAACGGCCAGTGCCAACGATAAGCAGCGCTACAAAAGCCATTAAGCAACTGGTTGAACAAGCCCGAAGCAAGCAGCAGCCCATTGCCTGGTTACGCCATTTCAACAAGTCTCATGAATCGCCTGCATTTGTTCCCCATACATGGGGCAGTGAATTTATCCCTGGCTTTGGTCCGAAAGAAGGCTTTCACCAGGAACAGGAATTTCAAAAAAACGTATATGGCGCTTTTACCGGTTCAAACATTGGCTCCTGGCTGGAAGAGCTGGGCATTAAACAAGTGCTGATCGCTGGTTTTTACACACATGGCTGTGTATCCACTACTGCACGTGAAGCCATTATGGCCGGCTACGATGTTGTCATTGTTGCCGACGCAACCGGCGCTTGTGACCTGCATGCGGATGGGTTGAATCCGTTGTCGGCCGAAGAGGTAAAAAATGCAGCCTTGCTTCACCTTGCCTCGATGGGTGCTATCATCCGTGTGGGTTATCCTGCATAACCCTTCCCGGTCCTCTTAATACATTATTTTCAAAACCGAATTTACCAATAGCCTGTTCTACAGATTCCATTCAAGCCAAGTTGTCAATAAGCAGGAAAAGCAGCAATTGATCGAATAAGTTTCCAACCTGTTGAAGAAAGTTTCGGATATGAATCCGAAACTTACAGATATCCTGATTCTGGCAATGATAACAGAAAGTCGAATGTAATGAAATAGTTTAGAGTGGTGAGTGAATTACAACAGTTCCGGCCACAGGAACGTGGAGCTTGCATGGCTGCTGGAATACCTTCAAAAGCAACAAGACTTTTCGCCACATGAATTCAAATATCGGGATGTTCATCGGCTTGTGATGATCTTCAACATGTAGAAGAAATATTGCTGTGGCAATTCCACGGGCTGTGATGACTCAATTCCGTAAAACCCAAATCAGGGAAAGCAATAGCAGTTAAAAATGAAATTGCGCAACTATTAGCGCAACGAGATGATTAAATTTTACGGGATCTGCAATCTTGCCTTCTCTTTATGTTTTTACCCTTTCAGATGCAATTATATCAAGGTGCCCTGGCGAGATTTTCGAAGCTGATATTTGAACCACCATAAAGCACTATAACGCACTATAACGCACGGCGGTATGAACTTTGAGTAACTGTCCTGTGGCTAACTACAGATCCAATTCCGCAACAATAAATTCCTTGGCATCCGCAGGACCCGTTAAGCTTAACCAAAGGCTGCTTTCATCATCGGAAATCGTGAGGTTGAAGGTGAAGAAGTTACAGCACTGACGTTCTGTTTTGATAAACTCCACCAGGGTGTCCATCATGGCATCGCTTCCTTCGAAGGCGTAGCGGTAGCCGTCCAGTAGTTCCACCTTTTCCAGCACCTTGTTTTTCAATACAGCGATCACTTCTTCTTTTCGTTTACGTAATTCTGGGGTGGTCAGTTTACAGGCTACTTGTTTGGTTTTAACGGCTGCGGTCATGGGAAGGGTTGTTTTTGTGTTGACGGGAGTTGCTTTTGGTTTGTCCTGGCTGCAACAGGCATCACCTGGGGTACATTGGTGGGCAGTATTTTTTTTGGTCTGTGCGTTTGCGCCAGCGGTAAAAAGTGAAAGCAGTGTGAGTAAACCAGTTACGATTTTCATGTCGATGGTTTTAGAAGGTAAGTGTTAGCGTTTAGCAGTTGCACATTGCGCCGCATCGAGATTCCTTTTTCGGCTACTTACGTAAAAGATAATTGACAGGAATGCTCCCAAAAGGATCAGGCCCAAGCCTGCTTTCTCCAGGTAAAAGGCTACCGTAGATAAAGAGCCAAGCCCCAAGGCAGTAGCGATGAGAGGTAAGGCGCAACACAGCGCACACAGGCCAACGCCAGTCAGGGACAGCTTCGTGGAGGGTTGCTTTTGAACGGGTTTCGTACAGGTGCTCATTTATTGCTTTTTTTGATGATTATCAATTACAGTTAATTCTTTGTTTCAGCCGATTGGTAACAGATCACCAAGATTGCTCCGCTCTTGACTTTACATTTGTAAAAGTAAACCGTGGAGTACCCTCCATGGTCAAGCAGAAAATTCAGAAAACTATGTTAATAGGTGAGCTTTCAAAACGCACAGGGCTGTCCAGAGATACCATCCGTTTTTACGAGAAAGTGGGGTTGATTACCATTTCCAATAAGGCACGGCGGGAGAACAACTATAAGGACTATCCCAATGAGTTACTCCACCGACTCCAGGTCGTGCAGCAACTCAAAGGCTTCGGGTTTACCTTGCCCGAGATTGGTGAGTTGATCTCCCTGTATGAAGAAGACCTCATTACATGCGCTGACAACATTCCGAAGGTCAGGGAAAAAATTCAGGTGATTGAGGAAAAGATCCAGCAGTTACTAAAGGTTAGAACACAGCTACTGAAGTGTGTGTCGCGTTGTCCGGGTGGCTGCGAGATCGAAACCGCACTGGAAAAACTAAAGGACCAGTAGTTTTATTTTCTGGATGCGAACATAATGATGGCCATTCCAATAAAGGCAATCACTGCACCGATCACATCCCACTTGTCTGGTTTAATCCTCTCCACTTTCCAGCCCCAAAGCACTGCCATGGCCATAAATACCCCACCATAGGCGGCATACACACGGCCAAAGTTGGCGGGTTGTAGCGTAGCCACTACACCATACATAGCCAGAATAACCCCACCGATAGCGCCCAGCCACCTGTGCTTGCCCTCTTTCAACCAGAGCCATAGCAGGTAGCCGCCGCCAATCTCACAGAGGCCAGCCAGAAAAAAACAAAAGGGACTTGAAAATTGCCATCACTCACATTTAAGACAAAACTAGCAAAGCCTCTTGGTTATATGGATGCGTTATACCATTAGGATTCATTTACAATGTCGCGTGAGTATGTATAAATTGCGTGTGTCATTTCCATGTAAATATAGCGCCGGATTAATTGGCTTATGGACTACCCGACCATTGTAAAGAAAGTGGACTTATAGAGTCACTGTGTATACAGCACTTTTTGTGCCTACAAAAAAGGTTATCATTTGGTCCTCACTCCGTCTGCCGAAAAGAAGCAGAATGAATGTCCGAAAAGCTTTTTCTTTCCTTACTTATTTGTTAGAACAAAAGCCAACACCAACTTGCTGCTAAACAACGCAAATTATTTAGGTGGTGCAGTAAGCATAGCGGGTCCAATTTTTATCGGATAAGGAGATTTCTCCATCTTTTTTCTTTTTAATTATTTTAGTGGCAGGTGGCAGTGGGGTGCTTGTAAACCGTCTCAACACAAACCATTAACCTGGTTGACAAAACGAAAAGATAAATGAACCATTACAATGTAAGACCTGCGACAGTTGATGATAAACAAGGCATTTTCGAGTTGTATGTAAATGTAAGTGGAAAGATTGGCGGTCTTGCCAGAACAAGTGAAGAGATTACATACGATTATATAAACTCCTTCACTTCGAAGGCTTTAGGGAGCGGGTTACAATTTATAGTAGAGAATCTTCACGATGGGTCAATTGTAGGTGAAATTCATTGTTACAAACCAGAACCGAAGGTTTTCAACCATATACTAAGTGAATTGACAATTGCTGTTCACCCGGATTTCCAAAGTATAGGTTTGGGTAAAATGCTCTTTCAGTGTTTGTTGAAAACTGTACGCGAAAGGAGAGATATACTTAGAGTTGAACTTATCGCAAGAGAATCGAATCAAAAGGCAATTACTTTTTATCAGAAATTAGGTTTTCAAATCGAAGGAAGGTTGTTAAATAGAATAAAAGGGGAAACAGGTTTTGAAGCGGATATCCCGATGGCATGGATGAATGACAGTTATGAATTATGAGTATTGAGGTAGTAACACCGGCTCTTATGGAAAACATTTAGCCAGGGAATAAGGACGCTGGTTAACAGCTATTACCATGCTGACCAAACCTTTTCATCTGAACGAAAAGGCTTTTCCAGAATTACGGCGCAAACTCCCCCAAGTAGGAATAAGGTAATCAGAATCCCAATGGTTGAAAGCAATCGGCACTTTGACATCTCACAGAATATCTTTTGCCCATGGAAACGAGGGTATGAATGAGGCGGTCTGACGTTTTATTCTGTTATGATCATTACTTAGAGGCTTTGTGCTCCTCCCTGAGTTGCATTTTACATGTGTAATCTGGCTCGCTGAGTCGATGGAAGCCTATGCCTATCTTTGAAATTAGCCACCCGTACTTCTGCAACGAAGGTTTCAAATACCTACACGCGTCGCTGAGAGTAATGAAAAGATTTTCAAAAAACTGAACCCATAAATTTTTCAAAAGAATGGGAGAGAACCGTTTGCTAAGCAGAAGCATCATGATGGGGGCTTTCCACGAAGTAAGTTCTTTTATATAGGGAGTGCAGAAGCTGAAAATAGTTTGTGATCCATTGTATTCTATTCGGGTAATTTGTTACCATATATTAATAAGGCTTGAAAAAAAACTATTGTACTTTTGTTTTCTTTAAAACTAGCAACCAGGCTGGAATTCGCTGCCGTTTTGCCGGAGAAAGCAGTGACAGATTAGTTTGCCGGCCAGATACGACAATAAACAGAACCTTACATGTACGAATAGAAATTCGCAATGGTAAAATCGCACCTAAAAACTGCTGAGCGTGACTCCGTTCTGGTACGTTTTGGAATGCGTCTTTTAATCAATATGTCAATGATGAAACTAACTTTCGGGATTGACAGGGAAGCGTTGAAGACAAAAAACAGGTGCATGGTTTCTGCCTTGGTGTTGCCTTTAGAGCATTGTAGAACATATTAAATAAGGACAAATATGCAATTGAAGTAATGTTCTTGAACCAGTATTGGAATGCAAGCAGGCTGTTTGAACAAGATATTTTAGTAAACCTACCGATTTAGTATTTACCATTAGTTCTTTAAAAATCAAGAATCAATGAAACGAAATGAAACGATGTTTTTGAAGGATGAAAAGTTGGTGATAACCGAACTATGCGGAGATCTTAACACCACTGATATTGAAACGTGGCAGCAATCACTGCAAGAAGTGCTTCACCAACTCGAGCCTGACACAAAGTTTAAGATACTTGTGAACCTTCATGGTTTTAATGCGCAGGATTTTGAAACGCACAAGAAATTCAGGGTCGTTGTTCCACAAACTTTAGCGAATTATGGCTGGTATGTGGGATATCTTCGCATGTTCCCAGAGGCGGAATTGGCCATTCGCTCCAGACAGAATATTTTTTGCCTCGCTGCAGCCCATGTACATCATAACGAAACCAAAATCCGGAACTATGCGGATAATTATAGTATGCACAATGAGGGTTTTTTTACAAACCCGGCCGAGGCAAGAAAATGGATCGGTGCGATAGTGATTGACTAATTGCTTCCTATTCGCGGTGGTGCTCTTATGAAATCTGATAGGCGTGGTATATCCTGCATGAAAAACGGGTTGTTTCCACCCGCCACAGTGTTTTGTGTTATTCCCATTTTTCTAACCTGTATACTTTATCCGATTCTTAAGCAGCCAATAGTTTTGTGGAATGCGTTACATAGGTGGGAAACCCATTATTGGACAGCTACAATGGTTAACACAAAAGCAGTTAACCATCGGCTTTTTTCCTCGCCCATCGTCCTTTCAGATTGACCTTTGGTGATAACAGGGACTTAACCCCAACAAATTTGAATGCTACGCAAATAAAATGGAATGTATATCTATCAATCGCTAAACGCCTCCCACTGGCACCAGGTAAAAAAGATATACCTCGAGGGGATTGAGACTGGTCAGGCTACCTTTCAAAAGGATGCAACGAGCTGGGAGGTATGGGACCAGGGCCATCTCTCACACAGCCGTATTGCCGCTCTGCTGGATAGGTATGTTGTAGGATGGGCGGCTCTTTCTCCCGTTTCCGCCAAACCGCATTATGCAGGTGTTGCTGAAGTAAGCGTTTACATAGGCGTTGGGTACAGAGGCAAAGGACTTGGTTTTCAACTACTCAGGGAACTGGTCAGGGAGAGCGAACAAAATGGAATATGGACTCTGCAAGCCAGCATTTTTCCAGAGAACGTGGCCAGTGTACACATTCATAAAAAGTGCGGATTTCGTCTCCTAGGTCGAAGGGAGAAGATTGCTCAGCTGAACGGTGTGTGGCGTGACACTGTAATATGGGAACGAAGAAGCAATATCGTGGGTATTTGAATCAGTAGTATAAGTAATATAGCGATTAACCGTGCTCCCATTCAAAGACTTGCCGCTTCTCTTGGGTTATTTTGTAGCGGGTGATAAGTTTTATTATTTCAATTGAAATGACGACTAAACTTTCCTCAAATCGATCCTTCATTTTCCAAAACATATCGCCTTCAAGAAAGGGTTTCCTCTCAAAAATTACGTAGGAATAATATTCGGGAAAGGAACTCGTCATCTCATTGCGGATCAGTATTTGAAAATGAGCAATGGCAATTTTTTATCTGGCGCTAAATCCCTTCGAAGATACCAATTGTACAGGTCAGTTTAAATGCTGAATACAACCATTGGTCTGCAGAAATCATCATTTCAGGGAGATGCCGAACCATAACAGGAATATGTTCTGTACTATTGCGTGGCTTGACTTCTGCCAGTAGGTTGCAGGTTTCAATGGTGTACTTAGCGGACTTCTATAACCTCCAGATTACATGGGCAGAGAGAAGAACAAGAAGGCAACAGCGACAATCTCCAGTGCCGGCAATGAATGGCGCTTAATAGAATGCCGTTGCCCCCGTAGATGGGTGGAAAGGAAAGACGCCAGGAGTATGCCCCGAAACTCAATTGAGGGAACTTGCATATCCTAACAGAAGAGAAGTAGCGTCAAGCGAAAGCCTTTTTTTGAATGTAGTTGTAGTGGCAGGGACTAAAGGAGGTGTTTTCTAATTAGTTATATATGAAGGAAACAAACCGGGATGTCTGTTCGCACTAGCGAATCATAAGAAGGAACATATTAAAGAGCAAAGAAATTTTAGATTTACTGTTGCACTCTATGCTTCTCGAGGAGTTTCATACAGCCAACCATAGTATACGTTAATGTTGTTAATTTGATTCATCATGTATGTACCCAATCATTATATGGTTTCAGAGAAAGAGGAGATCGTAGCTTTTATGAAGCAGTACAGCTTTGCCACTATTGTTACAGCTAAGGAAAGTTTGCCAACGGCCAATCATTTGCCGTTTACCGTTCAATATGAGCAGGAATCCATTCGGTTGCTATCACACTTCTCCAAGGCTAATAAACAGTGGGAAACTATTGTTGATAGGGACGTACTAGTTATATTTAGTGAGCCCCATGCCTATATTTCACCCAAACATTATGATAATGACTTTAGTGTGCCTACATGGAACTACGTGGCAGTACATGCTTATGGAAAAGGGCGTCTGTTAGAAGATGTGCAAGAGGTGGTAATGTTGTTAGAAGAAGCTATACGTTGTTTTGAGCCGGATTATAAGAAACAATGGGACAGTTTGCCACAGGAGTTTAAACTAAAAAATATCAAAGGTATTGTTGCTTTTGAAATCCAGGTTCAGGATTTGCAGGCAAAGAAGAAGCTAAGTCAAAACAAAAACAGGGAAGAACAAATGCGGATTGTAACAGCATTGTCCCAGAGTGATAACCCTCGTGAAATGGAAGTGGCCAGGTATATGCAACAAAGTTTAGAACCATACCGAATGTAGATTTTTCAGACTATTCTTCAGAAGTATACCGTACCTTAATGGATGGTAAGTAGCTCAATTTTCATTATTATTTTATAGCATTTGAGGTGTACATAAAACAGACCAATTACCAGTTCACTTAAATGGTAGAGAATCGTTTTCTATTCAAAGCTATCTTCTTTGATGATGTAGAACTGATTAATATTCAATATTCCGGTATCATAACATGTAATATCAGGATTTGCCAAAACAGGAAGCCATGGAACAACATTTTTCACCCGAGAGGGCATTGCTACAGCTAAGGCAAGAAGGAAATCATCCGTTTACTGTATTGTTCCAGCATGGTACATTACAAATTGAATACTTTGCTCCGCATATAACGGATAATCAACAACCTCATGAACAGGATGAGATTTACATCATTATTTCAGGTGCCGGATTGTTGGTATGTGATGAAAAGGGTTATAACTGTAAGTCCAATGATGTCTTGTTTGTACCTGCGGGGGCTAAACATCATTTTGAAAACTTTACAGATGATTTTGCAACCTGGGTCATATTTTATGGCCCGAAAGGAGGTGAAGGACATCCATAGGCTTTTCGGTTTCATAAACGTTTACATGCCATGACTAATCAAATACTTCAAAAACATATTCATAACGGGAGCTTTATTCATCCAGATGGAGCAAACGCTACTGTAGTTGCTGGGATCTTTCATGATGTTTCCAATATGATAGTTGATTTCTTTTCTAACGCGAACAGGTATTCCTGCTTACCTGAAGAGAAATATCATATGAAAGATTTCTCTTTTTGTTCTGAAAGGCAATCTAAAGAATCTATTTATGCGGAAATACAAAGGGTGATCGCGTCGAGTATGAATCCTGCAAACACAGGTTATATAGGCCATATGGATAGCCTTCCTACTACTTTTTCTATAGTAGGTGCATTTGTTGGCGCTGCAATCAATAATAACCTGTTCAGTCTTGAGATGTCACCTTATTTGACCAAATTGGAATACAATTTAATTAACCAGTTTACTCGGTTGTTTGGATACGGTGATGATAGTTCTGGCGTTATTGTCAGTGGAGGGACACTGTCTAATATTCAAGCGGTGATTGTGGCCAGGAATCGTGCTATGAAGGCGGTCGGGAAACAAGCTATTGATCGATTAGTAATTATGGCTTCCGAACACAGTCATGTGAGCTTAAAGAAGGCTGCAATGATCACCGGTATCGGTGAGGATAATGTGGTCTATATAAAAACGGATTCAAACAAAAAAATGGATCCTTCCGACCTTTCAATGCAGGTCAGGAATTGTTTATCTAAAGGATTGAAGCCTTTTATGATTGTAGCTACAGCCGGGACTACCGTTACAGGAAATATTGACCCGATAGAGGAGATCCAGGCGATATGCCAAGAGTATGGAATCTGGTTTCATGTTGATGCTATATATGGAGGAGCGCTTATTTTGTCAAAAGATCACGGATACAAGCTTAAAGGCATTGAAAGTGCAGATTCTATATCTTTCAATCCTCAGAAATGGATGCATGTAGCGAAAACATGTTCTCTTCTACTTTTTAAGGGGAAATCAACCCTCGAGCAGGAATTTAGGATGAAGGCATCTTATGTAAAGGATCAGAATCAATATGTCAATCTCAGTGAGGTTAATATCCAGGGTACGAAAGCTTCTGAGGTCCTTAAGTTGTGGCTAAGTCTCCTTTCTATTGGCTTAAAAGATTACGGCTACTTTATAGATCAATCTATAACATTGATGAATCATTTCCATGAGCAAGCATCCAAGCTACCTTTTATCACATTTATTTCACAACCTGAATTAAACATGACAAGTTTTCGGTTAGATGATGATTGTTTTAAATGTGAAGAAGATGTAAACTACTTGTTTAATGACTTTGCCTTACAGAATAATATATTTTTTTCTTTGCCACGATTTGAGGGGCGATTGTGGCAAAGAATGATTTTGTTAAACCCCTTCTTGGACAAGAAAGCCGTACAAAAAGTTCTCAATACACTACAACAATTTTATCAGATCTATGGTAAATAGAACGAGATCTGTTTATGGATGTGTTGGGTAACTAAGGGCGCTCAAATACTAACTCTTTTCTTCTAGTGAATACACCTGATGAACTTGGTGTAATAAATTAATTACCATTTGTGAAGAGGTAATGGACATATCTTTTTCATCTTTGCCCTAAAGTTAAACGTGTGTCATTGAAGGCAGATCATGATGTCTCTAATGAAGGTGTTAGAAACGCCGTAAAATTCTCCTGGAAATACTACAATTTATGAAATGCGGAGGGCTTGTTTGTGCAAAGGTCCCTGCTTATCTGGCCTAATATTAACTCTTATGAAGACGACCTAAAGATCACAGAGCTGATCATAAAAGATGTTTGATACCTATCAAAACAAGACAGCAATGAATGAACTTTTGAAAAGCGATATGCATTCCATATCCTCACTGCTGGAGATGACGCAGAAGCTGGGAGTGGACTACTTGAGTAATATTGAGATGTCTTCCACTACGACTGCAGGAAAGCATCTCTCTGAAGCCCCCGGTCTGCCGATGGAAGGGTTGGGTACAAAGAATACATTGCAGTTATTCAATAACACGCTGCGGGAGCTAATGGTTGCTTCATCCGGACCGAGGTATTTAGGCTTTGTAACGGGTGGAACAACGCCTGCCTCAATTGTGGGAGACTGGTTGGCTACCGTTTACGATCAAAATTCATTTGCCACTACTGGCGAAGGCGACGTTTCAGCATTGATTGAATTGAAGACCATTGAATTGCTTTTAACACTGTTTGATCTGCCTAAAACGTTTCTCGGAGGTTTTGTCACCGGTGCCACGATATCCAACTTCACCTGTCTGGCGATTGCCCGCCAATGGCTGGGCAAACAGCAAAGCAGGGATGTCGCCAAAGAGGGGATGACGGCTCCTTTCAATGTATTGTCTGCTACACCGCATTCTTCGGCGATAAAGTCCCTGTCAATGCTGGGTATGGGAAGTCAGAATTTGAAAAAGGTGAAGACACTTCCGGGTAACCGGGAGGCAATAGATCCTGATGATTTGGAACGCCAGCTACAGCAGTTAAATGGAGAACCCAGCATTTTGATCAGCAGCGGGGGTACGGTAAATACTGTGGATTTTGATGATATGCAGGCAATTGCCCGTTTGAAAGAGCGCTACTCCTTCTGGTGGCATATCGATGCAGCATTTGGTGCCTTTGCAGCTCTTTCACCTGCTCACAGGCATCTGTTAAGTGGGTGGGAACATGCCGATAGTATCACGGTGGACGGACATAAATGGCTAAATGTTCCTTACGACTGTGCTGTGTTCCTGATACGGCAGGAATACAAACTTGTACAGGTAGAAACGTTCCAAAATGCGAATGCACCTTACTTGGGTGATCCAATGGCCAACTTCACCTATTTGAACTTCTTGCCGGAAAATTCAAGAAGGCTGCGATCTCTGCCAGCGTGGTTTACTCTCATGGCTTATGGGAGGAATGGCTATCAGGATATCGTAGAAAACAGTATTCACCTGGCAAAAACATTAGGGGAACGCATCGAAGCAAGTAGCCACTTTAAGCTCTTGGCTCCGGTACGTCTGAATACCGTTTGTTTTACCCTGACTTTCTTTAAAGAAGATCCGGACAAGGTAAAACATTTCTTATCCATGCTCAATACCCGGGGGAAGGTTTTTATGACACCTACATTTTATAACAATGCTGCAGGCATCAGGGCAGCCTTTGTCAACTGGCGGACTACAGAAAATGACCTGCGCCTGATCCTAGAAGAAATGGAGGAGGTCTACAGGTCCATAAAATAAACCAAGGCGGCTGAGGAGACCTCAAGCTTCTCTGCCACTGCTACACGTGCCGAGAAATAAGCCTGCGACCTGATGAACCTGTGACAAGCTGCTATTTGACGGTACCCTGGTAATTAGCAGAAAATCCACACGTTTTTAGATAAGGCAACATACGGCGTTTTGACCTGCTGGTGCTGCCACGACAAGACAATATAAGCAGAATATAAGCTTGCATTTCAATTAGTTTCAGCAACAGAAAATTGATGGACAAAAAGGCTGCAGCCATAAGGGACACATTGAAAAGATTTGGCAATGCCTCCTTTGTCTTTGTTGACACCTACAAGTTTCATCTCACAGACGAACGACAAATGATGCAGCAAACTATGGTGGACATAGACAGTTGTTACTTCTTGATTGCCGAAACTTTTGTAAAAGAAATTGGCGTTGGAATAGAAGCGGACTACGCAAAAGACAAAGGGCAAAATTATATTCTATGCAAAGCGAAAAGACACAGAACATTCAACAACCGTTTTTGAAATCAGTGATTTTCAGATAGTATATCGTGACACCAGTGACTTGCACATGCAACTGGTGACTATGGTAACTGAAATCAAAAATTGAATAAACTTCCTTAACGCAGTGTGAGGACAGAAAAATGGTCGCACTAAGGCTTTTGCAAGTGTGATGGATAAACATTGTAGGGTCAATATCAGCACCACGCAGGCGTCAGTTTGGAACAATTTTGCTGTGCAGCATTTAGAAAATGTCGTTAAGCTGGTACCACTGAGAGATAGAAGAGAGGAATGCTTGTTTTTGAAATAGATCAGTAAAAAGTACTTATAAGGGGATTTAAGGCTGGCAAGCCGGATCTGTTGCAAAGGATGACTCCTAAAAACAGTAGGATAAAAAGCTTGGTGTCGGTCTTGAACAGGCAGTCTACCCAATTTCTTTTATTTGCATATCCTAGCGGCCGATGCTGGCCAGCAAGCTGAATACGCCGTCCGCAGATCATCAGCACCCAGGCAGCTTTACTGGTAGACCCAAGTATAGCTGATATAAAAGCAGTAGTTTGCAGATACGTTGTCATGGCCCAGTCATTTATTTGGCTATAGATTTCACAGTTGGATGCCAAACATCCTGTACTGTCAGCAGGCACGGCCTTCAGCAACAAACAAGTTTTTGCCATAAACCTACTCATAACGAAGAGCCAGATAAATTTTATGAAACGAATTGCCTATTTAACAGACATTCATTTGGATGAGAAGTTTCCCAAAGAGAACAGCGTTGACACTAGGGGGAACTGGAAACTACTCTTGGAAGACATTTCGGTGAAGCGCATCGATGAAATTGTATTCGGAGGTGATATTGGAGAGAGAGAAAGTAATCAATGGTTTTTTGAATCGTTGAAGAATTTACAGTTTAAAATTACCCTTGGTAATCATGATCACCTGGCAGAAGTGCTCAAGTACTACAACCGCGAACAGGTAAACAGTGCTACAGAGTTATATTACGCTTATGAAGATACTGCTGTTAAATATATTTTTCTGGATTCGTCTTCAGATAGAATAAGTGACATACAGTTTTCTTGGTTAAGAAATGAACTTATGAGTGAGAAGAAAATCCTGCTTTTTATCCATCATCCTGTTCTTCCCATTGAAACAGCAGTTGATAAGTTGTATCCTTTAGCAGGCAGAGAAACAATCAGGCAGGAACTACAACACAGCGGGAGTGATATCTTTATTTTCTGTGGCCATTACCATATGGCCGATGAGCGCAGCAGCGGAAACATAACGCAAATTGTTACGCCATCGGCTTCTTTCCAGATTAAAAAGGAAAGTACTTCCATCGAAATAGACCCCGATAACTTTGGTTACAGAATCATTTTAATCGATGGGAAAAAGATTCATACGGAGACTGTGATGTTTCGCAGAACCGCATCGGCTGGCTAGATAGCACCTGCTATACTACTTTTTGTGGGGCCAAAGTAGAGTTTTGCCATAAAGGTGAACTGCAGGCTTCACTCTGTTTCTTCCGTGTAGTTGTGGTCGTCTTTTTCAAGTGCACACGAAAAATATCTGCCCAAAGGATGAAATCCGTGAAGGGATCCAGGAGGATCGTCACTGCAATTCCGGCTTACTTCTGCCAAGGCAATTAGTTACAAACATTATACCGCTAAGAACGCCAGCATTTGTGGTCCCTGGACTGAGAGCCACCGCTGTGTTACAGGCAGACCAAATGTCGGTGCATAGCGAGTGGAACACCGATTCGATAGTCCTGGATTCTTTTCACGTAAAAGGATTCTTTGCTAGCTTTGATGGAAAAGGTACTGGGGCTAGCGATTTAAGAGAAGCCTAAGGGGTAAGGCAAAACTTTGTTTTATTGCGTTGGGCTAACTCCTTGAATGGAATGGGTTTAGTCCCGCTTACAACTTCTACTGTATCGATGATTCTTCACAGGCCAGGAAGGCAGTGCCAATTTGAACTGCCTCTGCACCTTGGGTTAAGGCAGCAGCAATGCTGCTGCCATTGGCTATTCCCCCTGCAGCAATGAGGGGGGCTTTTACTTTTTCTTTGATAAGTTGCGTCAACACAAACGTGCCGGTGATGGATGATTCGGCAGAAGACAGAAAAGAAGGCCGTTGACCGCCGGATTCAAAACCCGATGCAATGATTATGTCCATTCCTGTTGCTTCCAATGCCAGTGCTTCATCCAGTGTTGTAGCCGCGCCAATCGTTTTAATACCACGTTTGTGATATTGGTCTATCATTTCCGGCGGCAGCGTACCAAACATATAGCTAAAGACCTTGGGCCCTAAGTCCAGCACAACCTGCAGTTGGCTCCCAAGCCTTGAAGAAAAAGATGAAGGTGGAAGGCCTGCCTCGTCAAAATACGGCTGAAACAACTCCCGAACCTTTTCATAATGCTCATCCATAACCGTACCGTCGGTAAACATCGGTGTCGCTTACCCACAGGTTATTATTTGGCCTTCTAGTGGCTCCCCTGATTCGCTTGTCCAATTCATAAATTTCATCAGGGTTTAATGCAAACGCTCCGTACTCACCAAGTCCACCAGCATTGGAAACGGCAGCCAACATGCAACCGAGGATAAGCCGCCCTCGCATGAACCTTGCAGGATGGGGTAATCGATTTCAAACAGCTCTGTTACGTTTGTCTGATACGACATAAGTTATTCGTTTGCCTATTGGCCTTACCGATCTTTTAGGGTACATAAATTTTTAGGGTCAAACGATCACCGGCCTGGTTCTGTACCCCAACAATGTACGGTCCCGCGATGCGAGGCAAAGGAATAATATTTTGTTTTTGTTGTAGTGTTACTTGGTGCAGCAACTGTCCTGCTGCATTGTATACAAATAAAATAGAAGCAGACGCTGGATTTTGTAAAATAACCTGTACAGCGGGTTTACCATTGTGACGAATAGGATGAATGATAATTGACTTGTTCTGTATCATTGTCCTGTCAAGCGAAATAATGTTTGAGTAGGAGAAACGTCCATTTTTATCGGTTTGGATAAGACGATAAAAAGAAGTGCCCGGCAGGGGCTGTTCATCCAAAAAGTTATAGGTGGCGCCATCAGGATGATTGGAGGCCTTTACCTGCCCAATTTGCTGCCATCCGGTACCTTCTTGTTTTCGCTCGATTCTGAAATGGTCCATGTCCCTCTCTGCCAAACTCTTCCAATGCAACATGTTAGCAGCAGGCAGTACATTCCCTTTGAAATAGGCCCATGTAATGGGCAGTACTTCCGGTAGACCTGTTTTCATGACAACACCATTTACTCCGGTTGCAAAGACATTGCTTCCATTTATTGTGACACCAAAAAAGGAGGTTCCCAGTGTTCGCTCATTGATCCAAGTATTACCTCCGTTATGAGTAACCAGAATGCTACCATCTAATCCAACCGCCCATCCCCGAAGTGCATCGGCAAACACAATATCCTGTAAGTCCTCTGTAGAGCCGGAAGGCTGGGTAGTCCAGGTAAGGCCTCCGTCCGTAGTTCTTTTGATGAGCCCATTGTTGCCTACAACAAAACCGGTGGAAGCATCTACAAAATAAACACTGTGGAACCATTCGGCACTACCTGTACTTTGTAAGATCCAGTTTGCCCCACCATTCGTTGTTTTCAAAATTGTGCCGTTTTTGCCAACGGTCCATCCGGTATTGGCGTCAACAAAAAATATTCCATGTAAGTCCTCTGCAGTGCCGGAAGGCTGCAATGTCCAGGTATCTCCAGCATCCTGGCTGACCATGATCATCCCCTGTTCCCCCACAGACCATCCCCTTGTATTCGTCGGAAAGTATATAGCCAGCAGGTTTCTTGTTACTGTTGTCGGATGTACGGGGTTCCAGGTGGTGCCGCCATCGGTTGTTTTTAAAATAAGGTCCCATCCTGCAAGCGCGCAAACCGTAGAAGTATTCAGAACCTGGAAACTATAGAAGGGATATGTAGGACCGGGGTCCTGTATGCCCCAGGTTTTACCCCCGTCAGTGGTTTTTTGAATATTTCCTCCGGATCCCATCATCCAACCGGTGTTGGCATCAGCAAACTGAATATCATAAAATAAATTGACATTATTGGTGCTAAAACGGGCCTGCCAGTTGGCTCCATTGGTAGCGGTTTGCAAGAATACGCCGGATGTCCCAACAGCATAACCAACACCGCTGGCATTGATAAATATTCCATATAGGGACAGGGGTGTTCCGGAAGATTGTAGTGTCCAGGTAGTGCCCCCGTTCACCGTAGCCAGTATTGTTCCCCCACTACCAACTGCCCAGCCTTTTTGCGCATCCAAAAAATAAACTTGATTGAGCCAGTCTGTCGTGCCTGCGTTTTGTAGGCTCCAGTTTATCCCCCCATCCTTACTAGTCATGATACGGCCATTATCACCTACCGCCCAGCCCGTGGTGGCACTGATAAAATGGACATCTACCAGCCAGTCTGTCTCCGTTCCGCCTGTTTGCTGGAGCCATGTATTTCCACCATCTGTGGTGAGCAATACAATGCTGCCTTCACCTACTGCCCAGCCCGTGGTGGCACTAATAAAATGAACGGCAAATAAAAAATGAGGTATTCCGGTGGGCTGTTCCTGCCAGGTATCACCACCGTCTGTGGTGGCAAATATGAAACCTTGAGTATTGCCACCCCCTACGACCCAGCCGCTGTTTCTATCAATAAAATGCACATCCAGAAAGTGAACAGTGTTGTTACCGGAACTTTGAGCCGTCCAGGTGGTGCCACCATCAGTTGTTCTCAGTATCGTGTTGTCAAAACCAACGACCCAGCCTGTCAAGGCATCTACAAAATGTACATTTTTGAGGTGGCTGGTCGTCCCGGATTTTTGTAAATTCCAGGTAACACCCCCATCCGTTGTCTTTTGGATTAGTCCGTAATCACCTACGGTCCATCCGGTGGTGTTACTGATCATTTGAAGGTCATTCCTGCTTAGCGCATCGATCTGTAGTTGCCATGTCTGCGCCGTAGAAGAAGTAGTAGCAATTAGTAACAAGAAAGTAAAAAGGCAATTTGTTAGGCTTATACTCCAGGTAGTGCTTGCATAGGGTGGGATTCGGAAAGGTGTTTGCATTTGTTGAATCTTTAAGTTAATGAGCCAATGAAACCTAAAAGTAATTGCTGACCATACTATCAGCTTCTGTCTATAACTCAATCATCCAAAATAGTATTTAAGGTGTGGCATCTTTACTTTGAACTGTTAGTGAAAGAATAATGAATCCGTTTGACGACAGCTCGCAAAGAAGTATCTGTTCTGTGATCTTCCTTGGACCAGCAGCGCTTCACAGGGAGTCAATAGGTAGATGGTTTCTCCTCGTAAAGGTTCGTACTGACAGAGATGAAATGTTTCGTTAGATGTGTGACATTTCGTGGTTCAATGTGACCACTGTGAAAGCAAAGAATTTGCCAGCCAGGTGAAAAGAAGCCATGATGAATCTTCAGTTGAACTTGAAGTGGCAATAAGCCTCCGCCTGCGCACTAGAGGAAAATCTGGTTTGATACCAGCGGTACCGTGCACCTGCTTACAGGCAAATTGCTTTTCCAAAGGAAACTGATCTGTTTTTATGGCGATTGAATTGCGCAGAACCTCGCTAAATAAGAATCATTCAAAAATTCATTGGATGCTTTATCATCAAAGAATTATTACTACACTATAGTTTACCATAGTTCTTGTTACTGGATCGAAGGCTGCTGCCGCAAGGATTGCACGAGCGGGTAGTAGCACCCGGAAAGCCAACCCTGTTTTCAACCGAAAACATCGTGCTAATTTTCTGGTAGGTAAAGAAGTAGAAAATGGATTATAGAGCGATGTATTTCAAGGCAATGGGCAGAATTAAGCTAGCCAATGCGCTGTTTGAAAGTTTCAAAACAATTGTTGCTCCGGGTGGTTGGTTTAAAATTTCAGTAGGTGTGCCTGTATGCAATACCCTTTGGTTGTGGTAACAATACAGGAGTGGTATTATAAACTTTACAAGATTTCCCTAATTGCGAGTGGCATAGGAGTAGGGAAGCCTTCGCACTTCGGACATTGGTCTCTGTTCTGTTTTGCAGTCCTCCTTTTCCTCTGGCAAAGGCTGGCTAAGCAAGCTGTGTTTAAATGTAATTCGAAGTGCAATCACTTGCTTAGCAAGTAGTAATGCTTAAATTTATACAATGGTCGAGCTTCTTTTCAAAAATATTTTATCCAAAGGAGTTGATTTATCTGATGCAGAGAAGAAACTGATAGGTTCCAAGGTAGAGTTTAAAAAATATAAAAAGCGTCAGTTCATATTGCAGCAAGGCTCCGTTGCCAGCTATGATGTTTTCATAATTAAAGGATTGGCAAGAACCTATATTTTTAACGAAAAGGGTCAGGAAAATATAATTTCTTTCAACCCGGAAGATTGGTGGACAGGAGATCTCTACAGCTCACACTTTAAATTGCCTTCAGCATTCAATATTGACTGCCTGGAGGATACTGACGTACTTCAAATCAAAACAGTAGAGGTGGAATCCATATGTGCAGCCATACCAAAAATGAATCAATACTACCGTATTCTATACCGGAACTCTTTAATCTCTTTTTATGCCAGGGTGCAATCCGCCATCAGTAAGACGGCTTCCGAGCGCTATCTCGATTTTATAAAGCGATACCCCAATATTGAACAGCGGGTGTCAAATCAGCAAATTGCAGCCTACCTTGGGATCACTCCCCAGAGCTTAAGTAGAATCAGGAGCAATCTCTCCAAGACTGCTTCCTTATGACAGCGCTCGTTTTCTTTTTTGTACATTTTCTGCATTCACCTTTATCATTATCATTTGGTAATGAAATTTATTACCAAATGTGTTTGGGTAGCAACAGCTGCTGTCAGAAATTTGTGTGGCGCTTGTATGCAATTTAAGTGTTGTTTGGATGGGGCATTTCACTGTTAAATGTTGCAAAGCTTTTGTAATAATGCAGGAGTTTATTTTATGCTATTGGCCTGCATGTCGCTTAAAGATTGTAGCGGGTATAAGGCATGTAAAACACACTACGGCAACACTGTCCATAAACCCAATGTGCTGGATCCGATACCCTCAGGTGTACACCCTTTGGAATCTATGAGCAACAAGTATGCTTTGTTCTAAGACACTGTTGATTACAAGTTTCTGGTTACACTGCCTTGCTATGCAGGAGGCTGGCAATAGGTATTGTTTTGTTTCTGTATGGCTTGCAACAGGGACTTAGTTTGTTTGGTGTAAATGGAGTTGATCTTCCCATGCAGTACATACCTGAACCTATCTACGTTTTCGGCACTTGGTTTTGTTGTAATTGGTCTTGCGTTTCTGGGTTCTCCCGTATTGCTGTTTGGTTGGAATATCCGGTGATTTCGTTTGGATGTTTTATGCGCCTAACAGGTAAAATAACTGGTTCATGGAATGACGGCCATCTCCAGTTCGGGCAGGAGAACTTTCAATTGGTGGTGCCATGGGAAGGCAGCCAATCATGTCAGGTCTGGATACGGACCCGTTTCAAAAAGATGTATGGATCACCGTCATATTTGTGTATGCCAATATCTACTGTCAGTATTATACTGTGCAGGCTCACGTTACAGCCATACCTATCTGGTGTCGCAAACAAAGGATTATATAAGTCAAACAAATGCATCATGAATCAACTTGAGTATAAAATCAGAAGTGCAGATCCTTCCGAATATCAGGAGATTGGAAACTTACTAGTACATGTTTATTCTTCGCTTCCTGGTTTTCCAAAAGAAAATGAAGAGCCGGATTATTATACGATCCTGAGAAATGTCGGGGAGTTTAAAACAAAACCACAAACGGAAATATTGATTGCGGTCGCAGAAGATTACCGGATATTGGGTAGTGTTGTGTTTTTTGGAAATATGCACTACTATGGCTCGGGTGGAACAGCGACAAAAGAAAAGGATGCAGCGGGTTTTCGTCTTTTAGCTGTACATACTTCAGCAAGGGGACTAGGAATTGGCAAGCAACTAACGCTGGCGTGTATTGACTTGGCACGGAGAAATAATAATCGACAATTGATCATCCATACAACAACAGTCATGCAAACTGCCTGGCGTATGTATGTAAAACTTGGCTTTAAAAGGTCTGAAGACCTGGATTATATGCAGGGCGAAATTCCGGGTTATGGATTCAGGCTTCAGTTGTTTCAGGTTGAGAGGCTGCCTTCTCATCTCCGGACGGCTGATGAGACGAGCGGCCTGCAATGATTATGGTAATTAAAAAGGCATTCTAAATTTCTACAATAAAATGAAAAAAATTGCAGAATCCGGCCGTCTGTTTGTCAGGATGTTGAATGGGACCGATGCTGCGCAGTTGCTCCACATCTACTCTAATAAAGAGGCCATGCGGTTTCGGGAAAGTAAACCGCTAGAAACACTTGATGATGCCGTGGCATTTCTTCGTTCCGCTCAGGCAAAAAACAAAACTGGTAAGGAGTTGAGGTTTGCAGTGGTAGAAAAAAGATCAGGTATGCTGATGGGCACATTTCTGATTAAACCGTTAAACGAACAGACTGCTGAAATAGGCTATTCACTTGGGATGGAGTATTGGGGAAATGCCTATGGAAAAGAGTTGGTGAATTTGATGATGAATTGGATGGCCAAAGCAGGATACAATAAGATATTAGCCCGGACGAAATCCGAAAATCAAGCCTCCAATCAATTGTTGCTCAAGGTGGGCTTCAAACTTCAGCAAAGTAAAGTAGATCAGCAGGTTAACCATTATGAATTTAGCATTTAAGATGGATAAATTTAGCTTTTAGTATCCTTATCCAGGGGAACAATCTGAGGAAGGACCGGAGGCGATTTTTATATGGTGGAAAAGATGTAGGTGCATGGAAGAATTTACATTTGAGGCGCATGAACCCTATGTCGAATTGCCTGCGATGCTTTTTGGAAAACCAGAGATATACGGACGCTGTAACAAACCCTGTGGAACAGGGAAATGCAGTGATTCTGCCATAGCAATTGGATCTGGCACCAAACACTAGGAATCAATTCCTAGAACATGGATCCTTGCAGTTGAGACTCCGGATGAGGAAATTTGCGGAATTCAAATAATACCCTGCCATTTCCGGTATAATAAGAAAAAGGCACAATTGGTCGATCTCCTTTTCTGACTATTGTTTTAAACATGAATGATTATTTTTTAAAAGTGATTGGGTATAAGCCATACGCGTTAGAGAAACAGTTTGAATGGTTGTTGGTAAACAAAGATTGTTGGATTGAACTTACCTGCGACAGGCGGTAGGAGGAATGATCGGAGCAGGAATATTCCAAAGTAAATATTCTTTACAGAAGATAAATCATCTATCCTGATTTCTTTTAGCCCTATGGAATCCCTCAGGAAATGCGTTTATGTCTCCGGTTATTAGTAATGAAAAAACTGCAGGCACAGATGGTATTTATCTCCTGGAGAGTAAAGCAGACGGAAGTACAAACAATGCAGATATCGGTTGAGGAGGATCAGTTTTAGCTCAATTGTTATTGAATGCAAAGAGAATCAGTGGGTGCAGATGCCGTGGCCATAACAATTCTATCCAGTGAAAACAAACTTCTTCTCATTGCTGTTTGGTTTTCATCGGAAGGGTGCTTTCTTATTAGGTTGATATCGGGTTAAACGTTTTTTATAAATAAATAATAAGCTCATGGATCCATATCTGGCAGAATTTGCGGAGGCTATAATTTTCGAGCTTCCTGCCGGTTTTAAATGGTAGTGTAGACTTGCGCTTTCGTTTAAGGTGATATGGCCGGTTCTATGCTAAAGGGCTGGAATCAGGCTTGGATGGACAACGATGGATGTATAGCGGCACATTATGTCCAAAGTTTTCTGTAACCACTATTATGAATCTGGAAAGCCTAGGCTGCTGGAATAAAGACAAAGACGTGAGGCAAGCGCTTTCCAGATTTCCTGTTACAAAAGGAGTAAAGGAGCAAAAGCAGTAGGGAAATCCTTGCGACATGACGCTGCCGGTGAATTGGCAAGCCTCACTGTTTGATACACTGTGATTTGGGGTACGCTTCTGCATGTATCCTCTTAACGCTTTTGGTAGGCATTTACAAGGAGTAGGAGTGTTATGTGATTTGGCCAGGCCTCGTATTGCAGACGCGGCAAAAATGAAATGACTCATATGATCATGGCTTTTTTAAAATACCAATTATGAAGGGGCATCTTTTGATTGTACTTTATATTCTTTTGCTTTCCTGTAGTACACCACCCGGACCCTCACAGCCGCCACATGGTGGGAAGGTAGCTCCGGGAGAAGATCACACTGGGGTGGACACACTTGCTATTTCCTCCTCAGCCACCATTGCTCCAGGTGCTTACACCGTAACGTTCAGTCCTGCTGACAGTATGCCCCTACCTGATTTTCTTGAAAACCAAGGCGTGAAAATTTCAGGTGGGCAACGGGTGTACTTTCATAAAACAGGACCTGAATTATGGCTGTACCTTTCCGGGGGAGACAGTACAATGCTGCATGACAGGGATGTTGCTACTTATTTTTTTGTAGCCCATTTACCTTTGATTGATCATTATCTTATCCGCGTACAATACCCGGAGGGAAACAGCTATTTGCTGGTCAGTCGCCGGAGTGGTGCCCAAAAGGACATATGGGGTTTTCCATTTGTGTCCCCGTCGCGGCGGCAGCTCTTTGTGATCAATTCTGATGTGGTGGCCGGACATACGCCCAACGGCTTTCAGTTGTTAACACGCAGGGGCGATTCGCTGCACCTGGAATTCAGCGTATTGGTGCGTGACTGGGGACCTGGGGCTGTTCGTTGGCTTTCCGATTCATCCTTGCTGCTACAGCGGCTTTATCCGGTTCATGATACGGTGCGCAGCCGGCTGCATTTCAGGTCAGTCTACTCCCGGTTAACAATCCGCAAGAGGAGGGAAAGTCCATAAAGCTGCGCATAATGTCTGGGTACGGTTCAGCTGAATAGTTCGATTGTTGCGTGAGAGATCCCATTCTCCTTCCAGTGTCGGTTGTGTTTAGGAAATCCGCAGTACAATCAATTGGCGTCAATAACGGTGCCCTACCGTATTCTATCACTTTAATTCCACAATCAACGCATATGAATCAATCCAATAAAAAAGCGTATGTAGCATTAGCCATCGTTTGCCTTGTATGGAGTACAACGTTTCTGGCATTGCGAATTGGTGTAACAACATTCCCACCTTTTCTATTTGCTGCTATTCGCCACTTGCTGGCCGGCGGGCTTCTATTTTTGTTTATTTTTTTTTGTAGGTTTTCACTTCGTATCTCCCGAAAGGAGTTGCAGCAACAGGTTGTCGCCGGGGTTCTGTTGGTAGCTCTAGGTAATGGTATGATTTCATGGGCGGAACGGCATATCCCGAGTGGATTGGCAGCACTGATTAGCGCTATGTTGCCGGTGTATGTAGCCTTGATCAATGTAGCCTGGGGAAAAGCAACGGAGAAGGTGAACGGACAAGTTGTCAAGGGAATGTTGCTTGGGGGTGCAGGTTTAGCCTTTATTTTTAAAGACAACCTGAGCAATCTAACAAATTCTGATTACCTGGCCGGTATTGTGGCAACATTGATTGCGTCATTTTGCTGGGCTTTTGGTACGGTTTATACCAAATACAAACGATCCTCTGCACATGCTTTTGTTAATGCTGCTATTCAAATGTGTAGTGGGGGGCTGGTTTTGCTGTTCTTCAGCGCAGTCATGGATGATTTTTCAGAATTATCCTCAGTCTCGTTAGAAAGTTTAGGGGCAATGGCTTACTTAATTGTTTTTGGATCCGTCATATCATATGGTTGTTACCTTTTTGCATTAGAGCGTCTGCCAGCGGTACTTACATCTGCATATGCTTATGTTACCCCGGTAGTAGCTGTCTTGCTGGGGTATTTACTTTTGGATGAAACGTTTACAGGATTCACTTTGATGGCCTGCCTATCGATAGTCAGTGGGGTATACCTGATGAACCGTAGTTTTATCGCTACTTTGAAAACCACGTCTCTTTCAATGAGCACTCCTAACATTTTCAAGGAAGAAGAAATTACGATCGTTCATTACCGGCCTGAATTACAGATTCATTTCGAGCGTTTAAATAGGGCTTGGATACTGCAGTCTTTTCATTTAGAGCCAGTAGATGAATGGGTGCTTGCTAAACCGGAAGAAGCCATTATAAAAAACGGTGGTTCTGTTTTATTTGCCCGAAAAGGCGAACAGGTAATTGGAACAGTAGGCATAAAAAGGGTAAATGAAGATACATTTGAGATGACGAAAATGGCTGTTGATGAAAGATTCAGGGGAGCAGGCGCAGGTAAAAGATTGATAGCTGCCGCTATTCAGGAAGCGTCAAGGCGTGCTGCACACAGGCTGATTTTGTACTCCAATACCAGGGCAAACGCTACAGCTATTCACTTGTATCGAAAGCTCGGCTTTGCTGAAATCCCTCTGGAGTCGGGAGTATATGAGCGGGCTGATATCAAAATGGAGTTGCTGCTGAAAGTAGAAACACAACAGGTGCACTATTCCGACGTTAAGTAAAAGAATGTTCCGGCTGCTTGCATGGTGCCTTCAGCCAGCTTGCTGATCATCACCTGCATAAATAAATGATACTAAACTGTCCCATTGGCCGCAAGAGCGCGCGTGTGTTACCGGTGAAAGAGCCATGAAAGTTTTCGTAACGTAAGAGCGGCTTTTAATCACAGTGATATTCATTAAAGGAATCGTAAAACTGATTTCATTTGGATGAATTTGTTTTTTCATCGAAGTGTAAGCATCACGGGTGAACCGTACGCTGGTGGCAGGTACGTAGCAGATCAATGAATTTTCCTGCTAGGGTGCCCTGTCCATTGATTAAACAGTGAAACTATAAATAAGCAAATAAATTGTTCGCTACGGAATTGTTGGTGATTCTTTTCAGGGAAGTGAATGTGTTTCGTGTTTTTCCGCTGCTATTATTTGTGTCAATAAGTAAGGCGGTTGTGCATTTAGCATTGGTTTGGGATTTCATTTCTGATGGCGTGTTTTAAATGATTCCATCAATTGTTGTATAAGAAAGCCAGGATTGTTGAAGCAGGAACGTGTAAGATGGAAACTCTTTAGGCAATGAAAGCTGCTATGCCTTTCGTTCTTCTAAAGAAGGCATTTGGCAAATCCATTCCTTATCCTTGTTATTAGAATTTTTAATGTAACGGATCTTGTCTTTTCTTAATAGGCGAGCGGTGTACCAGGCAATAAAATGCTGCATGCCGGTTTCTCTTCCGACGTGTATTTTGAAATCTGGGTTTTGCTTTGATGTCCCTGTGAAAACATTACCCATTAATCCAAAGGTTTAGTTTTTCATTATTTTATACTACAGGGAGGTGCTAATACTAGGCGGGCTACTTTTTATGTCATCAGCTGCTTGAAGTTTGCTTTTGTCTGGAAAGAGTTGTCTTTGAATTCCTGGGCAGTGACGCGACGACATTGACGGCCCTAAGCTTCGCCCGCCCTCTTTGTCCTGCGCGTCTGAAAAGTAAGCAGTGAGGTTTTTCACACTGTTTGTGTGTCATTGCTGGTAAATGGAGGATGCTGTTTTTCGTTGCAGTGTGGGTTCTGCTGATGTAAGAAATTCTGTAAATGAGGTTTGCGTTAAAACCAAAAAGAACCAGGTAGAAGGAAGTGCCACGAGAGACCTGTCGCCGGTATTGAAGGCAGGCTTATGACCCCTGCCAGTTGGCTCCATTGGTAGCGGTTTGCAAGAATACACCGGATGTCCCAACAGCATAACCAACACCGCTGGCATTGATAAATATCCCATATAGGGACAGGGATGTTCCGGAAGATTGTAGTGTGCAGGTAGTGCCCCCGTTCACCGTAGCCAGTATTGTTCCCCCACTACCAACTGCCCAGCCTTTTTGCCCATCCAAAAAGGCTCAACCAATTCCAGGATATGTACATATCAACGCATGCTGACCTGCTTTTTGGGGAAATGGATCAGGAAAACCATTCGGCTAAGCAATGCATAGTTAAGGGCGCCATCATAGATTATTTTTTTTGACGACGCTTTTGATGCCATTACTTTCTGACCAAGCGAAATAGTAATGGAATCCAAGTTCTGCCGTTGCTGAAGAGTGGAATCTTTTAGTACTCCCCAATCATACGCTGTGACCTTTGAAAGCAGCAAATCGTCCAGATTGCCTGAATCCATAAGAAACCAATAAGAACGGTTATTCTTGGGGATGTTCAGGAATAGTGTTAACTCATGCCCGTTCATACCACTTGCAAAACGGGTTTGCAACACAGTCATGTTTTTTTTCTTTTTGATATACGTTGAAGAGGTTTCAAAGATCAGCCTGTGATTGGAAAGATCCAGGCTGATGATGTGCTCTTCGAATGATTTTAAGGAAAGCACACCATCCAGTTGGGGAAGCCCTTCCGGCAGCACCTGCATGACATCCCATACGCCAACTGTTTTGTGACGCAAAGTGGTTGCGCCAATTTTTAAATCAAGAGAATCGCACCGTTGGTAATGTAGCCTATCGCCATTCATGCGAAAAGAGGTAGCACCTCCATAGATGCTTTTGCCGAGCTGTTTAGCAAGCCGGGGTGAAATGAACGTTTCGCCCCCACCTGTATCAAGTAGAAGTTGATACGGTTTGCCTTGAATCATTACCTCTACTTTCTTTAGATGGCTAACATAGCGCTGCAGGACAACAGTATCCTGTGCAAAAACAGGACAAGTGCTAATCAGAAGAAGGCATAGACTTAAATAATATTGCTTCATGATATAAACAGGATCCCTACATTGAAACAGGTTTATTCACCCTTGATTCTGTAACGCCGGGGTTAAGTTTGCAGCAGAAAGGTTTTGGGTTCTAATCTGGTCAGCCCCTGCATTGCTAGGTCAGGTGGAAGTCGTACCAACGGCAACATTTTTCGGCTTTGTTTTACGCTACCTTAATGGAAGTTTGGGAGAAAGGTAGCGCAACACACCATCTTCCTGGACGGAAAATAAGTTCAATTTGATGCCGTCTTTTCTTTTGACTATAGCGTAAAAATAGGTTATTCTGGGTGTAAAGGTTTCCTTCCACAGCTAAAGTGTTTGTACTGGCAGCTGAAGTGTCAGATACCATTCGTGATATGCATGGCCTCCGTTATTTGCAATTGAAGCTATTGTATGGGAGGAACAAATGGATCAAGTTTGCGTCCAATGCCTGTTGCTATTTGTAGATTAGTTTTACAGCGATTCATAACTTTAAGTGGATACCGATCGTTGTGATAACAAGAATATGCAAGGATTTATCATGTTTATACTTTTTGTGTAAGGTTAGCAGCCGTTCTTTCCTCGCTGAAACCAGCCCTCTGTCCTCAGTAATTCAGTACCGCCGGGTTTTCAAAAAAGCAGGAAGCTTTTGTTGGTGCAACTACCAATATCTGGACATCATGTATCCCTTCCGATGGGCTGTAAACAGTCATATGCCAAGATAATTTAACAAATGATATCAGGAGCTTTTTCCTGTTGAAAAGTAGTTGCGAATGTCAGCATTGGCAGATTGAAAGAAATAGGTAAATGTTTTAGGCCTATGAATTGTTTAAGTGTTTACTGATGAGGTTTTAACATCCGGAAAGTGGGAAGAAAAACCGTTTTCACTCATCCTGTCTCTCGACAGATCCGAGGGCAGGCCGTGTGAATGATGTTTTGCTATTTTCTTTTAGCCGTGTTATCTTTTCGAATTCTCTGAGCAGTTTTGGGTATTTACAAAAGGTAAGGGATTGAAGGTTGGTTAGACGTTGTCAATAAATTCCGCTGCAGGGTTCTTGGTAGAACAAAGCCTGTTTAGCAATTCTCTTTGAATGTGGAATCCTGCCGGAATTTTGGTACACTGCAGTCCCGAAAGTTCTCTGTTTCCACATATCTTCCTGCTGATTGGGAAATACTGTTGTTTGTTGTAGAAACGCTTCGTTCGTATTATTTTTATTCAATGGACTATCAAGTATTGCGTGCTAGTTTTCAGAACTATATAACGTTAACTGAAAAAGAGTGGCAGTTGGTCTCGTCACTGATCACAGAGCGAAGTTTTAAGAGGGGAGAATTCATCAGCAAGGAGGGGGAAATCAACCGCTTTAGCAATTTTATAGAATCAGGAAGTGTGAGGGTTTTTTACATTGGTAATGACGGGCAAGAGCATGTCGTACAGTTAGGCGTGAGGGGTTGGTGGATCGGCGATTTCCCCAGTTTTATTACACAGTCTAAAGGCTTGCTGTATGTAGAAGCGTTAGCCCCTACCAATATTTTGGCTTTTACGTATGAAAACCTTCAGCTGCTGTATCAACATGCACCATTGTTTGAAAGGTTTTTCAGATTACTGGTGGAAAAGGCCTATGCAGCATTCCAATACCGAATCCTTCACAACATCGGCATGGATGCCGAACAGCGTTATATATTCTTCAGTAAAACGTACCCGTTGCTGGATCAGCAAATACCACAAAAGCATATTGCATCCTATCTGGGCATATCAGCAGAATTCTTTAGCAAGATCAAGAAAAGAATACATGAAAAAAGGCAGGAAAGTGGAATATGATTAAAACATCCTTCGGATAAAAATACCGCTGTTAAAATGTACCGCTCCACCAGTACCATACTCATCTAGAGTTAGACCAGCACCAAATTGATACCCTTTCTTTTCCAGGCCTATCCGAAATTGTTGATAGCTTCTATTGTGCTTTTCTCTATCTATGTTGCTCATTGCCTGAATTCTTGAATACAACTTGGTGTTTCCTGCTATTGTAGGCATGTACTCTACCAGTGCCATCAGTTCATATGCTCCCATTTTTTCTATGTCAACCCTGGGAGCAAAGACCACCAGCCAGTTCTTTCGATGAAGCGTGGTTTGAACACTGAACGAAGGCCGGTAACCGGTTGCATTTGTATAAAACAATCCTCCTTTAAGAGAAAGAAGAGGGTGAAGCCGGAAAGTTAAATATCCTTGGTTCATCAACTCATCCGGTATGGTACCTTTTTCGGTTTTTGTCCTAAAACTTTTGATAAGGGTGACAATGTGCTGCCAGCCCCAAGGTGAATCTGGCTTTACCGGCTGTTCTAATGAATGTTGGTAATGAAGGTATTTGTCTCCTGCCATTAATTCTAAGGGACCAAGTTGGGCATGTATGTTCTGAATGAATAAAACAGCGATGACGACAGCTAATAATGATTTCATTGTTTGTTGCATTTAAAGGCAAAGCTGCTGCTGCAATCCGATTGGAAAAATGAACCAGATTAATTTCTTTGTTGTTTTCCGCACACGCGTTTGCTACATTTTTATGGCATGCGCAAAGAAGTTGAACTAGTTCATTTTTTTCGCTCTCGCAGGGCTTCAAATTTGTGTTCTTGTAAAAACACTTTTTATGAAACAGCTATCATTTTTTTTCAGAACAGGCGAGCACCTTACAGGTTTTATTTTGCGTATCACATTGGCATTGGTCATGCTTCCCCATGGTTGCCAACTGCTATTGGGATGGTTTGGCGGGTTTGGCTTTTCCAGCACCATGCAATACTTTACTGAAGTACTTGGGCTGCCATCGGTGGTTGCTTTTAGTGTGATTCTGCTGGAGTCTATTGGTGCTTTATTTATCCTGTTGGGATTTATGAGCCGCTTCTTCTCATTCGCAATGGCCATTCTCTTTATTGGAATGATCTGGACAAGCCACTGGCAGTATGGATTTTTCATGAATTGGATGGGCAATCAAAAGGGGGAAGGATATGAATTTCATTTATTAGCCATAGGACTATCAATAGCCATTTTCGTCAGTGGAGCAGGTGTCTTTTCTCTTGACGCTTGGTTCACTAAGAAATCAAATACACAGCCATCAAGTTTTGACCTTTCAAAAAGTTATGTATGAAGAACGTTCTTGTTGTTGTTGGTCATCCCCGGCTAAGTCGCTCAAATGCCAATAGAATAATCGTTGAAAATTTGATCGATTTACCGCGTGTGACAGTCTGTGATCTTGTTTCCAATTATCCTGATGGCGAATTTGATGTTGAAGTTGAACAAAAAAGATTATGTGAGAATGATTTAATTATTCTTCAGTTTCCGTTTATATGGTATAGCATGCCATACCATTTGAAAGCCTGGATCGAAAAAGTGTTTTCATATGGTTTTGCTTTTGGACCGGGTGGGGATAAGTTGAAAAACAAAAAACTTCTTGCATCTGTTACACTTGGCGGAAATCAAGACGCCTACAGTGTTCAGGGGCAACACCAGCATCCCGTTGAAGCATTTCTTTTACCGCTGAAGCAATTTGCAAGTTATTGCGGGATGCAGTATCTGCCTCCTGTTTATAGTTATGAAATGGCAAGTATCCCTGGTGAAGCAGTTGACGGCATAAGGGACAAGGCAATACTGCATGCACACAGGTTGCGCTGGGTAATCGAATCGTCAACAAAAGTCAGCCCAGTATCGGCTGTTCACCGGTAGTAGTTGCATCTGCAGAAGATTTAAGGACGAGGAGGGGGCTTCGTGTTTCTGGCATCCCGAAAGGTAGAGCCCTCATTATTTGGAATAAGCATTTCAGAACCATGAAATGACATCTTGGTTAATTATGATTAATCCGGTTTTCAGGAAGTGTAAGTTTGGGACCAAGTATACGTCATCGGGTGTTGGAAATAAATGTGTCTGCAGCCCTCTTCTTTTGCAGTCAAACAATTGGAAAAGATTTTTCAACTGTTTGATACAAGATGCCTTAAGGAGGAAATGATGTTACATGATTTCTGACAACTCGCTGCAGGCAAAAGGAGGGATGAAAATGGAATGCGTATGATTTGTTTGCCACCATTGTAAGAATTGGTGAAAGCGCTTGTGCAGGAAAGCTACAGTTTGGTTGACCAGTTCAGGATAGTAGTTTTTGAAATAACACTTTATCAATAAAAATATGAAGCAAATTAAATGGTTTGACAGGCATTTTGATTTTAGTTTCCGGGAGAACATCTTTCCATCCATCAAAGAACGTTTGGGTGGAACACCCGCTCGACTGGATGAAAAATTCAAGTCGATAACAGATCCCATTGCAAGCTTCCGGTTCGACGAAAAATGGTCTATCAAGGAGAATATAGGCCATTTAGCGGATTTAGAAACTGTATGGCAACACCGGTTATATGATATTCTCTGCGGGAGGGAAGAGATGAGACCAACCGATCTTAGGAATATAAAGACCCACAAAGCTGATCACAATGCATTTTCTATAGAAGAGTTGTTGATGAATTTCGGGCGGGAAAGGAAGGAAACATTGGCGCAGTTGTCAGATTTAAGTGAGGCAGATATTTACAAATCTTCTTTTCATCCCAGGTTACACAAGCCCATGCATGTTATGGGATTGTTTCTATTTGTAGCCGAACACGATGATCACCATTTGGCAAGAATCTCAGAACTGGTTATAGATATTCACACTTTTATGGAGAAAGTATAGGCTTTCATCCAGTGCTGTTTGTTGGCAAATTGAAAGATACATACGGATCAGGGGCCGGTTAGGTTAGAGAATCGTTAGTCCTGTCCAAGGAATGTTATGCAAATTGTTTATAAACTTTCAAAATTTTTTTTGCATCGCAATGGCAGGATAAGTGTAAATCCCTTTTGCCGCCATTTTCAGGATTTAACACTGACATTCATCCTGTGAGCATAACTGCCAGAGTCGGTTAACCATAATTGAGTTTACATGGTAAAGAGCGGTGAGGGCAGAGTGCCTTTGGTGCAATCATATGCAGCCAGTAACTAGGATTTATAGCGTTTGGGTATCTTTTATTTTTTACTTGTATGTGGTACTACAAGGAGGTGCATCTTGCTGTTTGGATTTAATCTTGAAACAGCTGCGGTGATTTTGAAAAGACGTTTAAAACAGTTCAACCTGCATAAGCTGCATTTCGGGTGCCTTCTTTTCGGACAATTTTTTTCTCATTTTATTTTAACGTATGAAAAAGATTTTCTTCTTAGTTGGATTTATGGCTATTGTTTTATACAAAGGTTATGCACAGATAAAAAACGGATTGGGTGTAAAAGCCGGTTACAATTGGTCTTACCTTACGGGTGAAAAGGAAGGAATACAGTTCGGAAACAAAACAGGTTTTATGGCTGCTCTTTTTTTTGCACCGCCAGCCACTAAAGGCTTTGGGTATAGAACCGAACTTGTTTTTTCACGTCAGGGTTACAGTTTTGATGAGGGCGGAAAGAACATGGAAGTATTAAATGACTATATCTATTTGCCACAAATGACTACAATCAATATCGGTAAAGTGCTCCAGTTGCAGGCAGGTGGCCAAATCGGGTTTTTGCTCCATTCCAGGGAAAAGCAGGATCAGAAAGATACAACGATTACAGGGTTGATGAATCGTTTTGATTATGGTTTTGTAGGTGGTCTAGAGATTTGCCCATTCAAGGGTTTCATGGTTGGGGGACGCTATAATCTTGGCATTGCTAAATTGCACAAGCAGTTTGAAACAACGCCTTCAAATCCCTATCCTTTACCCTTTAATCCGGCAACTACCAATTTCAAGAATGGACTTTTCCAGATTTTTGTCGGCTATCGGTTTTAACCAAGAGAAATCCTTGCTTTCTGTTGGAGATTGTTAACGAGACGATTGTCCCAGGTACAGAACATTACTGGGGAAAAGAGGGGCCTTGTGATAATGGGTGAATTCATCCATATAGCTTCTGATTGCCATTTTGCTGGGGTCACTATGGGGAATCTTTTCAGCTGGTGTCGTACAGGTGTGGAGGGGTGCAGGCTGCGCTTTCCTTTACCGGGATCTTACAATACAGGAAGCAAACGTGGTCCGGTTTTGAATCTAGGCAATTGCGGAAAGTGCACTCCTGTTGAATTAGCAGATCGATTGAACATTTACTCATAATAAGATGTGTCTGTGGATCAATGCATGCGGATTAGATGATACAGCAAGTGCGACAACAACAGCGAAGGAGATAGGTGCGCCAAGAATGCTACCGTGCAGTCGGATAAAATGAAATAAGATTAATAATGCATCAGTATCCTTATTGGGCCATTGTCCGTTTGCTTCTAATGCCAAATCCTGGTGGTAGACTATCCCTGCAGACGGGATTCACATGTAATTACTATAAGCCAGTGCCTCTATAGTATAGTAACATAATTGAGAAATAACCTTGTTTGCATTTCAGTACTCTTAAGCAAAACAAAGGAATCCAACATGGATAGATTGGGTTGACCCTCTGCAAAAAATGGTAGAAAAATGAATTATATATTCCAAACACAGCGGCTTAGACTCCGCGAATTTAGCCTGCAGGATGCATCCTTTCTTATTGCGCTTATGAACAGCCCTGGCTGGCTGCAATACATTGGCGATAAGGATATAAAAACGGCAGAAGCGGCAAGGCAATACCTGTTGAATGGACCTATCAAAAGCTACACGGATAATGGGTTTGGTTTATCGCTTGTTGAAAAGATAGATGGTGTACCGATTGGTATGTGTGGCATTATCCGGCGGGACTACCTGGAATGCCCGGATATTGGGTTTGCGCTGCTGCCTCAATTTACCGGGATGGGTTATGCCTATGAGGTCGCGAATCAGACCTTGCTTCATGCAAAATCACAATTGAAGCTTCCGAAAGTAGCCGCTATAACGATGCCGCAGAACCAAAGCTCAATTAAGTTGTTGGAGAAGCTGGGTATGCAATGCTCAGACACCATCATTTTACCCCACAGCAAGGAAGCTTTACTGCTGTACGTACACTAACCTTTTCCTGCTACGACACTTTGGGGGAAGTGTCGTAGCAGGACTTCGGGACAAAAAGATATTTCCACTGGGGAATGTAAGCCATTGTAAAGGAGAGCAAAGGCACATTTTGATATAACGCTGGATTGGGTATTCCCTGGTTACAAAAAAAATAGCTCCTATATCAACAGTTCAGTTTAGTTCAAGTGTAATATCTACCGGCCGCCACCCTCCGTAATTTGCATTGGCAGAATTGTTTTCAACACCCATGGGGGTAAAAAGGACTTTAGCTGTACCGGTTGCTGTTCTGGGTTGTAAACCTTGATGTGGATATAGTGATACGTATGGCCCGGACTGATGCATTTTAATAATTCGGCCATCAGCAAGGGCTGCTTGTATCTGGTAAGTTCCTATAGGTATGTTATTGACGACAAAGTTTCCATTACTGTTACCAATAGTTCTTTTAATTGTAAAGCTCCTTGTTTCACCATAAAACGTCGTACCAACTTGCGGAGTTAACCTAATCACTACTTCAGAACCTTCGGGCAGTCCTTTGGGAGTCCACATGTTATCATATAAGGAATAATTAAAGCGCAATGAACCACCAAAATAACCACCAGATGACCAGGGTTTTTCTGCCCGCTCGTTGGCTGACGCCAGTCCATAGGAAAGCAGCACAAAATTTTTAACTATACCTGCACCGGAGTTAGACAGTGCAGTTCGTCCATCTGTTGGGTATAAAGACAGGGCAGCCCGTCCCGAACCATAATCGATTGTATAACCTGCTGCCCACAAATCAGCTCCGCCCAAGGGTATGGGGATCTCATAGTATCCATTGGCATCTGTTTCTGCAGAAGCGGCAATATAGACGGTGCCTGCTGAACGTAAGCCAATGAAGGCATCGGCTAACGGTTTGCCGCTCAGGTCTGCCACAAAACCTCTTAGTTTTCCTGCCTTTGCGGTGAGTGGGGGATAATTTGGTATTTTGGGCATAGCGCTTTCCATGACATTTATGTAATCATTGTCCGGCGTGAGCGAGAATGACACATGTCCATCAACAGTCGGTATAGGGGTTTGTGTACCCCATGAAGGGACTTTATCAGGGGTATTGTCATCTCCTGTATTCTTAAAACCAGTGATGAAGATCCAACTTAAAAGGACTATCAAAACGTGCATAGATTTCTTTTTTGCCAAATGTAGTGACAGTGATTATGCGTGGGCTTTGGATCCGGTTAAAATGGGATAATGAGGGGCTATAATGTAGTGTGTTGCTTTTCAAATGTAGTTGCCAGTGCATTTTGTGCTGCTTATGGCAATGCTTTCTTACTCTCTTCCTTTTCACTAACAACATTTGGCGGCCATTATAAGCGGCAAATCGCTTACGCACATGATCCCAAGAAGGATAAGCTGCTATAGGATAAGGGAGGTGGGTTTCTTTTAAGGGGTTTTGTGGCATTCGCGTCAGTTACTCCTGATGCATTAAAATTACAGGATCATTCATAGCTAACGCAAATGCCTTTTTGGAAGAAGATTTGTGTTCTCCATTGTGCTCAACAGTTCATCACTAAAACCTTTTGAATGGTAACGGAATGAGGGAATAAGGGTAATGTCAGCTTGATTGGTAGTTGTATGCGCGCAGTTCGCATCTTTGAGAGTTCACTGGTCGCTTTATTTGGTCAGTCGTCGAAAGGCAGAGCGGCCCTCGGCCACTTTGCCAATAAGTTTGGTATTGTAAAGACTATTGAAAAATGTCAAACAGCTACCTTACTGCTTTAGATGATGCCATAGCAAGTCATGGTCCAAAGCAGTCCGAATATACTATCATCAACAACGCTTTTACCAATGCATATACAAAAAATAAGGAAGAGGTATTGTCTGTATTTTCTACGCTACGGTATAAGGTAAATGCTTTCCATCAACTTGATTCTATTGCCGGCTTTTCTTTTCAACGCCCTCACGGTTATGCCGGTGATTTTGAAATGATTGACCGCTTGTACACAGAATACATTAGTGCAGATGAGACCATAGAGCGCTGGGACCGATTTGCGCAAGCACAACCCGCTGCCAAGGCCGTTCGAAACCGTAAAAATTATTTCAAGGGTCTGCTTCTGAATGAGCCCGTTAGATCTGTTTTGAATTTGGCCAGCGGTCCGGGAAGGGATATGAAAGAGTTTTATGATGCGAATCCTGGCTCGAAGGTAGTGGTTGATTGTGTTGAGTGGGATCAAAAGGCAATTGCTTTCGCTTCTCAACTGCTAAAGCAGCACCCTGTAACATTCACGCGTAAAAATGTACTGCGTTTTGTGCCAATGAAAAATTATGATTTAATCTGGTCTTCCGGACTATTTGATTATTTCTCTGATCGCGTTTTTGTTTTATTGCTTACAAGAATGCTCTTACATCTTAATCCGGGTGGACAGTTGGTTGTTGGCAATTTTGCCGATACCAATCCGAATAGAGCTTTTATGGAAGTGGTCATGAATTGGCATTTAAACTACCGCAGTGTGGCTCAGTTAGAGGCATTAGCGGTGGAAGCAGGTGCAAGGCCTTCTGCTGTTACTGTTTGTAAGGAGCCCGAAGGCGTTAACCTATTCCTGCATATACGGAAGCAACAGTAGCCATTTGCAGTTGTTACTTTGGTAGGTAAGAATTGCCATAGTTTCGCGGCATAGAGTCTTGCATTCAAAAAGAATATGGCTGGAAACTGCCAGTAATTGTTTTCAGTGACAGCCACCTGTGTTCCTTTTCAACTGGGTTGTTAAAGCAAAATTGTAAACGCCTGGACGGCCTTGGGTTCACTAGTGAAGGCCATAAAAAAGGTGATCAGTGCCTGTACCAAACGCTCAACCATGGTATTTAAGGAAAAAACGCTTCGAAAATTAAGGTACGGGGTAGTTGCCTTTATCTTTTTCGTGTTTTTGATGCAGGAAATCCTTTCTTCCTGGAGTGATTTCAGTTTACTCCCAAAGGTTCTTGCGATTACAGTGTTTCATTTCTTTCTCCTATGGGAGTCTACCCGGTATGTGATGTTGCAGGTAAGGAAAAAATCCGTAGGCTTAGACCTGGTGCAGAAGCGTTTAACCTATGTTGTACTGATATTGGTCCCGTATTCTTTAATTATTGGCTTTCTGCGCCTTTACTTGGAAGATACCGCTTTGATGTGGAATTCGTCTGCTCCGCATTATACAACTTATGTATATACGGCCGGCATCAGTCTGTTGTTTATCTCTTTACAGGTAGCTTTGTATGAAAGCATTTATTTTTTTGCGCAGTGGCGTCTATTAACAGTAGAGGCGGAAGACTTACGCAAGGTCAACCTTCAAATCCAGACAGAGCGGTTAAGAGGACAAATACAGCCGCACTTTTTGTTTAACACGCTGAATACCCTTATTGGCCTAATTGAAGCCGACCGGGCACGTGCTGTTCTCTTTACGGAAAACCTGGCGTCAGTTTATCGTTATTTGCTGCATGCCAATGAAATGACATACGTCAACCTGGAAGAAGAACTGAAGTTTACACGGCTCTATTTTTTTCTATTGAAGACGCGCTATCCTGATGGTTTGTTCTTAGAGGAGTGTATAAGGGAGGGGCGTGCTTTTATACTCCCTGCTTTGAGCTTGCAGGTCCTCATTGAAAATGCAGTTAAGCACAACATGTTTTCCAGCGCAAAACCATTAAGGATTCAAATTGAAGTACATAGTGAACGACACATATTAGCAGTTACCAACAACCTGCAGGCAAAGCCTGTAACTCATCCATCAGGGAAGGGGTTGAACTATCTGCAAGAGCATTTTAGTTTACTCGACCTGCCTCCTGTTGCGTTCACGAAAGGAGAGACTTGTTTCACGGTATACATTCCGCTGATTAAAAAGTATCAAAATGAACGTGCTGATCATTGAAGATGAAAAAATTGCCGCACAACGCTTGATAGATATGCTAAAGGTGTATGTGCCAGACCTGAAACTGCAGGCTGTATTGGATAGTGTGGAGGCCAGTGTGCGTTATTTTCAGGATCCTTATTGGAAGGCTGATCTCATTTTCATGGATATTGAACTGGGAGATGGGCAGAGCTTTGATATTCTGGAATCTGTCGATATCACCTGCCCGGTGATATTTGTTACCGCTTACCAGGAGCATGCACTTCGTGCATTCAAATTGAACAGTATAGATTACCTGTTGAAACCTTTAAAAAATGAAGATGTACGGACAGCGCTTTTGAAGTATGAAAAATACCATGTCTTCAACACTGAAAAAGCTAAAATTCCTGTCGCTACAGCGATGCATGACCAGCATGTAAAGCTGCAAAAAACAAGATTCCTTGCCAAGTGCGGAACAAGGTGGATTTCCATACCTGCCAATCAAATCGCTTTTTTTTATACGAGAGAAAAGGTGCAGTATATAAAAACGTTTTCCAATGAAGATTTTATTATCGACAAGCACCTTGATGAAATCGAACATGAGTTAAGTGTGACTGATTTTTTTAGGGCCAACAGGCAGTTTGTAATTCGGTATGAGAGTATTGAGCGGGTGCATGCATGGCTTAATGGCAGGGTGAAGGTTCAGGTAAAGCCTGCCTCCTATGAAGATATTATTGTCAGCAGGCTGCGGGCGGCTGATTTCAAAAAATGGCTGGGTGATTAGAATGGAAAGTAATGTTGTTTCAGCAGGGAAAAGTGCCTTTTTGTTGTGCGACGCATTTCTGGCAGGTGACATGCGCTGCAAACAGACATTGCCGGAAAGAGCAGAAAGGTGCCCCAAAGGCCAAGCAAACATTCTTCTAAAGAGCAATGCAGCGGGAGGCGTCCAGGTATCCCGAATTGATAAGGGATATAAAGATGGGTATCCCGCATTTCTTGATTATTGTCACCATCAGTAGCGGATAGCAACAATGAAGTTACCGGAATGATCCCATAATTTTTTTTACGAGGTATCAGCAGCCTTACCATGAGAACAACGTAACTCAAAGCAAAAGAATTCTAAATGAAGTTGCAGACGACAGACCAGTATAGCATTCGGTTGGAATTGCAGGAGAAAGCGGGCGTGGGAAAAATACTGGGCTATTTACGCACGGTTCTTTGTTGTGAGTTTTCTATTCAGCCCTGTCGCAGTGGGACTGATAAGTCAAAAAGCACGATTGTTGTTGATCTTACTTTTTATCAGGATCGGTTTTACGTGAAAGCAGCGGAAGGTTTCCAGTCGGTCGGCATCCAGGATGTCGCTTACTTTTACAGACAGGGGCGGTGCGTTTATTTGATTTGCAAAAAGGGCATGATTTACCAACTGAATTTATCCCTTGATCAAATAGCAAAGAGGGTTAGCCCTACACATTTCTTTCAGGTAAACCGGACAATGATTATCAGTTACGATTGCCTCTACTGTTTAGAATTGTTCAGGGGGAAGTATCAACTGGAATTAAAGCCTCGCTTTTTCAGTAAGGTAACAGTTAGCAGAGAGCGGGCAACAAGGTTCAAATGTTGGTTGCGCTCCTAGTGCTGTGCTATCGCTGATGATATTGCGTAAACAGACTTGCTGTGTAATGCTTTGTTCAGGCCTTCTTCCCGGGCGAAGAATTTTTACAGGGTAAACAGGTAGATACGATTTCTTTTCAAATGGGCTGGCCAGTGGTACTCAATATGCATTAGAAGACCATAAGAATTCGTATAATGTATCAGCATTTGCGTGTAATTACATCCTAAGGGCAGCCAAGGTCTGTGGGGAGTAACGTGCCGCTTGCCAGGGGCCACCTGCCATTTCAGGTGTGAAAATCAATCACTTTATCGGGTAAGGGGCATTGGAAACGCTCTGGCGCAAACATTGGCCCCTGCAACTGTTGGCAGAAGGTAACCTAACATCATTTTATCAAATGGGTATGCAATAGGATTTTATACCCTGAAGGAACTTTGTACTTTCTGCAAGTCTGGTCTGGGATCTGGAGAATTCCTCAGTTGCTAACATGATTTACCCGCAGGATTTGCAGCACATCATCGTTTGATATTGCATAGTCTGAAAGTAAGTTCCCACCCGTATAGTAGGGCGCCACAAAATTCTTCTGTACCAGCTTCTGTAATTTTTCTTGGTTGACAGTAGGCAGGGCAAACTTTATATCATCTACCTGTAGCAGCATGTCTGCATTTACCCCCTGCAATACCGTACGGTTAAAAAGAACAGGATCAGCCTGAAAGTTTTCGGGAATATCATTCCAGCCGCTATACGCAGTGATGCCCACCTGTAGCCTTTGCGGAAGAAGAGGACGGTAAAACCGTTCTAATACAGACCAGTTTTCATTTTCGTATCGATACATCAATAGAAAGCTTGCCTGCACTCGTACGATCCGCAGGTATACCCAGCCTGCCTTTGCCGGGCGAAGTTTTAGATTGCTGCTCGAGTTATATGTCGATTTAACTTCAAAGACCGGATGGCCTTTGGGTTGGGCAATCCCGGTAGTCAAAAACAACCAGTTTTCCATACGGGGCTGCCAATTGACAGCCGTTGTAGACTTTGCTTCTCTTACCATCAATCCGCCAAGTGACCATTCGCTTTGCGGAAGAGAGTCTTTCATGCCCGTTACCATTACTTTTGCCTGTACGTCAAAGTCACCTTCAACTGTTTTAAATATATAGGGAGCCTGGTAATCGGCATACCAGCCCGATGCATAGGGCTGCAGAAACAGTTTGCCTTTCTCAATAGACAACCGTTTTATTTTGCTTTCATAGGCTTCTGTCTCATGAAAGGTGTGCCAGGCTTGTAATGTACTGGTGTCGCTGAACGTTTCATGAATAGTTTCAAGCACTGGCTTAATAAGGTGTTGTGTCTTTTGCTGCGAAGTTCCCCATAGAGGCAACAGTAACGTAAAGGAGAACAGGAGCTGAAGAGCAAGAGTCTGATGGTTGTTCTCTTTCCTTCCCGGTATGGCTGGTAAACGCGTCAGGTGCAGCATAATAGCTTTTTATGACCCGAAGCTAAATGTTGCGTTGGTGATACCATCTGCTTATCGACGGTTGGCAATATAGAGCGACGAAAATATTCACTTTTCTTCCAATAGTGGTATTGGCAGTCAACTCATCGGATCAAACTGCCGTTCGTCGTTTTGGTAAAGGAGGCCATCGCTGTATCTTATACATTTGAATTTAGGTACACTATTCTTCGAAAGACCCAGGTTTATTCCTGCTACCTGACGTAAGGATGGTTCAGAACCTTACGAACAGGTCCAGTAGACAGTAATATAACCAGCGAGATTAGAAAACGGAGAGTTGTTCCTGGTGCTGGCGCAATAGACGGCACGGGGATCCATAAACGCCCGCTCAGGATTGTATGTTACGAGCCTGTTAGGGGAATAGCACCATTTGTTCAGGGACGGAGCATTCCCCATTTGTAAACACCATGGAACCATCTGATTCATCGGGGCAGGATTATGCCTTTCCTGTAGTGATGCAGATGCCTGCCGTGCAGATTCTATTGGCAAGGATGGTTAGAACCTAGTCATTTCGTTTTTATGATAACAGTGATGATCATTGATGATGAAAAAGATGCACAGGAACTTATAAAGGAATACCTGGGTTGCTATACAAATTTTCAAATTCTTGGTATTTGTGAGAATGGCAGGGATGCTGTCTTGCAGATCAATGCATGCAAGCCGGACATTATTTTTCTGGATGTGAATCTACCGTGCTTTGATGGGTTTCAGGTAATTACCCAACTCACCCATGAACCGCAAGTGATCATGACGACAGCTCATGACTATTATGCGGTAAAAGCATTTGACCATGATGCAATAGACTATCTTTTAAAACCATTTTCATTAGAACGTTTCGAAATGGCGCTTAAAAAAATACTGTATTAAATGAGAATAGCGAAAGAAAGCCGGTAGCAGTACCAAAAAGTGATAACGGGCATTGGTTTTAAGTTATCCTTTGGAGACGTATCTCCGGTCTTTTTACTCGCGGGATAAAGTATGGTATCAGAGTTTTTTGTTCTAAGCGGTAATCACAGATCCATTGCTGTTCGTACCCTTTACATGCCGTTCATCGGAAAAGTGGTGACAATAGTTTCAGCTGGTTTTATCTTTATGTCCCAAAAATTAAGAAGCTGATGCAGAACACGAGGTAAATGCACCTCCGGCATGTGGCACCGGTAGGATGCAATTGGTATGGATGCGACTGGTGCAGCGGGAAGTACCTAGGATTGCAATGGATCACCGGCGAACGTGACGTAAATACCGCTGGCTGTTTTTTGGAGTGAAGAGCAATCAGTAAACTGTTTGTATGCAAAGGGCCTTCTCTCTCGTTGGTTCAGGAAGGTGTTTTATCAGGGCCGGCAGCTATGGGGTTCGACGTCTTCATGAGTATTGAATATGTTGGAGAAGTAAAACTGGTTTTATTTTTTGACCGGAGGCTACCATCGCTGTACTGGGCGTGTGTTTCCCAATACTAAAGATATCGGCACGCTTTCAAATAGAAGGTTAGGAAACAGCATCGATTTCGCTGTATACAGGTTGGCCTATAAACAGTTTAAAAGAAGGTGTGGGAGGTCATGAATTGGCTGTGTACAGCATGCATTGAAGTTGTTTTCAGCGTCCTGACTTGATAACTATTGTAGTGTCACAGCGTAAAGCTATGGCCTATCCAGGAAAAGCGAATGTGTTGATTAAAAATTCTAAGCACCATGATGCATACTACTTTATCAGAATCAAAACCTTTGTTACGTTTTTTCATACCTCCCACTTTATCTACTATATTAAGGAAAAGGACGTTTATTGGTTTTAAGATCAGCGAGGCATTGGTTAAACTGGCTTTTTGTTTTCTGTGGCCCGTTTTGCTGGGGAGTTTGTATTACTTCAGCGGGGTATTTGAAAACGACGCCAGGGGCATTCAACGCTTCATCTATCTTAACCTGTATTTTGTTTTACTTCATAACCTGCTGATCATGCCAATCTGGTGGGTATTCTTTATTAAACTGAAACATGTATCCTTATTCAAACGGTTTCTTTTGCATGTCCCAATGGCATTTCTTTTTGCCCTCAGCGTGACTGCTTGTATGGAAAACATCAGGGCTGGTTTTTCAGGCGAAATATTATCCAGACAGGGTTTTGTGTCAGAAGTCTATAAATCCGCTATTTATTACTTCTTTGACTTTGCGGTATTTCATGCCTATAACCTCTGGCTGTCTTCGCTTAGGCAAAGGAAAAAAGAGCAGGAATTACGTGAATTGGCATTCCAAAGTGAAATCAACGCCCTGAAAGCACAAATCGAACCTCATTTTCTATTCAATACCCTCAACTCGATTTCTGCCTCTGTACCGCCTTCGCTGGAAAAAACAAGGGTGCTGATCGCCCAGTTGGCTGATACCTTTCGGTATGCATTGCGGGTTAGTGAAAGCCGACTGGTGCCTCTAAGCGACGAAATCGATTTTATTAAAACCTTTCTTGCATTAGAGAAGCACCGCTTTGGCAACCGTCTGCAAATCTCTTACGATATCGACTGTGAAGTGATGGTCACCAAAGTGCCCCCTATGATCCTACAGCCTATTGTTGAAAATTCCTTAAATCATGGGATAAGCCCCCATATAAATGGAGGAACGGTTACTATCCAATGCAAAAAGAAGGATAATTTTGTATACATAGCTGTGAGTGATACAGGTGTTGGTTATGCGGGTGATTTGGATCAGATCCTGAATAAAAGCGTTGGACTGGGCAATATTTCAAGGCGGTTAAGTTTGTTATATAACGAATCGATTGTTGTATCTCGTAATCAGCAGGGACTTACATTCTCTTTTCACGTTCCACTCGAGATTGTACATGAAACAAAGCGTACTTATTATAGATGATGAAAGTGATGCAAGGCGTTTAATTCGGCAATACCTGTCGTCTAACATTAACTTTGAAATTATAGGGGAGTGCAACAATGGGCCTGATGCCGTTTCAGCCATTGATAAGCTGGAACCTGATCTTGTTTTTCTGGATATCAAAATGCCCGGTCTGAGTGGCCTCCAGGTGGTACAACAGATCATTCATAGGCCCCAGATTATATTTACAACAGCGTATGACCGTTATGCATTACGTGCTTTTGATGCAAATGCTACGGATTATTTATTGAAACCCTACACCAGGGAAAGATTTGACAAGGCAGTCTCTAAGATTTTACACCATTCCCGAAGCCATTTCGAGGATATAAAGATGGTTGCCAATGCCGTGGCGAATAGTCAGGCGGGGCAGACATCAACAATTTTAGTGGAAAGCGGCTCAAAGCTAATTGCACTGGCACTCAGGGAAATTGTATGCATGGAAGCTGAGAAAGATTATACCAGGATGCATACTGCTGCTACGTCCTATCTGAGTAACTTTGGCATCAGCCAATTGGAACAGCGTTTGCCACATGCTGATTTTATTCGCATACACCGTTCATTTATTGTTAATATACATCACATCAAAGAAGTACATAAAGGGGGCACCTCAGCGTATCTTACCACTTCTACCGACAAGATCATTAACATTAGTCGAAAGTATTTACCGGTTCTAAAAAAATTCATTTATTGATTATCCTATATAGTGGAGGGGGTGCTAAAAACTTTAATATTCCACCACTTGTTTCTTCAATTGATACATACGGCTTTCACATAAAACTTGCTATTCTGTTGGTTGCAGGCCGAATGCCAAGAGCAGTTCTTTCTAACAACAGTACTGAAAATTCTTTTGTAAGTGCTAACGTATTACTTATCTGCCATAAGAGTCCTTTAAAAAGTCATGGATCTTATTGGCAAATTGGGAAGAGTATATCAGGGAGATGAGATGTTAAGGCTGTTATTAGTAGCACTTCAGAGGCATCCGGCGCTATTTGAGCTACCTTTTTTTTCATTTGGCATCGTACCCGATACACCGAGGTGGTTAGTGAATTACATTGTTGTCCTTCTAATTTGAATTACCTCTATTTATCTGTACAATACAAATAAAATGGCGCGACTTCCTTTGTATGATTTTGCACAGCGTTATGGCGTACTGTATCCATTTGTAGGAGCAGGGATGGCTTTTGCGGATAGTACCACAGCCCTCGCCATAGCAGTATGCAAAGCGGGTGGCATTGGAACATTGGCAGTTGGACTTATACCTGCCGCAGCGCTCCGTGAACGAATTCGGGAAATCAAGCAGGCAACGGACCGACCATTCAACATTAATTTTATTACGTTTTTGGCAAAGGAGGAGCAGTTGCAGGTCTGCATCGAAGAAAATGTGCCCATTGTTTCTTTTCACTGGGGGCGTCCGCCTGTCCACATGCTCCTTTCTTTACGCGAGGCTGGCATAAAAGTGTGGGAGCAGGTAGGGTCTGTGGAGGATGCCTGCAGAGCCGCAACAGATGGCATGGATGTGATTATTGTTCAGGGATTAGAAGCAGGTGGGCCTAATTTTGCGACCTTACCTACCTTTGTGTTGGTGCCAATGGTTGTTGAAGCGGTGTGGCCAACGCCGGTGCTTGCTGCGGGAGGCATTACAACCGGAACCCAGGTGGCGGCTGCGTTGTGCCTGGGAGCGTCGGGTGTCTGGGTGGGAACACGTCTGCTGGCAAGCTACGAGGCCTATATTCATCCGGACTACAAGGAGAGACTGGTGAGCAGCAGCGGCACAGATACCTGCCTGACCTCTATTTTTGGACCGGAATGGCGTCATTTTAATCCCATGCGAGTCCTAAAAAATGGAGTAGCCCTTTCGAATACCGGCAGAGAGGATGAGGTGCCAGCAGCTCGCAGCAATGAAGGCGTAAATGGTAAAACAATGTGGATAAGTGAAGAGATTGAACTTCAGCGTTTCAGTAGTTTTCTGCCAATGCCTTCCACAGAAAGCAATCTTGAGGAGATTCCGCTGCTCGCCGGCCAGGGTGTTGGATTGATTACAAACATTCAAAGTGTTAGCGATATTGTTGCGGGCATGATGAAAGAGGCGAGGAAGGCCAATCATTATGTGTTCCAGGTTGCGGAAAAGTGGCAGGTTGAGTAACGTTTTACAGTAGGTGAGAATGATACCTCCTGGATGAACTCTTCTGGATGTTCTGTATTCTGGAAGAGGAATGCTGGGAACCGGGACCAGAAAATGACGTTCCATAGCCTACTCCGGTTTCGTCTTTGCATCAAAAATCAAAGCACACATGTTTGTTTGGCTGTAACCCGGGAAATCTTATCACATCCTTCACGCAGTTGTTCCTGACCCATATTGTTATTGCAAGAAGTAAAACTTTTTCAATGCACCCATGAGTACGTTACGCCTGAATCAATGGTTTGGTTTTATTGTGTTTCCATGGTTTGCGTGATCGTATTTGCTCTTCCCCCGATCGATAGGATGTGTAGCCTGCCTGGTAATAATGGTGGTACAATACAGGATACCTTCCTGATGTAGGTATTGTATACACGCTGATCGGGCAGTCTGTCGTCGTTCCATACATACGGTTTTTTCAGCTATAGCTTAAGCAACCAGAAGGAAAAAGGATCGGGATTACGTTTATTTCTTTTCTGAAGAGGCCATATGAATTTACATCACCCAGATGTATAAAATTTACACGCGATATTTTCTACTCCTTGAATTCTTGTTAACAAGTTGCATAGAATCAAGCACAATCTTAGCGGCATTTATAAAATAGTAAGAATGGTAAAATATACACTGGCTGGATGGATGCTCATCTTCTGTGGATTAAGGGAAAAATTGCCTGTACAATCCTACATCGATGATACAGACGTAAACCCAGTCAGAGCAGGTAAAAATCTGTATGAAAGCTACGGGTTGATTCGCGCTATTATAGAAGAAAGGAGCGCCGTATTGCTAAAGGTGGATTTTATTCAATTGCTAACAGGAGCGTCTGCTGTGGAAGCTGCGAAAAAGCAAAACAAGGCGGAAACGATACTCCAGGAAGACGGAAGTGTTACCCATTCTGTTCCCAATGACTATTTTCTTTTAAATAGGAGCAAACAAAGCTATATTTTACCGATATCCCAGAATGTTCAATTTGAATTAATAGGCAACCTTTACCGAGAGCCTCCGGTTAAACTGAATAACTTGGAAAATTTAAAGTCGATGTATATGGAAAGTCTTTTTCTGCTGACGATTAAAAACGGGCAAATTAGAAAGGTGAAAGAAATATACCTGCCGTAAATATGGGGGTTGAAAGTAGTAGACTTATGGCTTCCCGAATACAGCAATTCTTAGCTGACGCGGAAAGTGAAAAGCCTTTCCAGCGTGGATGACTCCTCCATTGTAGGCTTGTTTAAAATTTCAGTTGTATGCCGGGCATGGCTTGCTTTTAAAAAAATTTGGCAGAAGAGGCGCCGGGAGCAAGGGTGCTGTTGTAAATAAATTCCGAGGTTAAACATTTGAAATTGGAGGGGCTAAATAACCATACTGCATATCAGGTCTGTCTGATCGAATGCAAACGACCGTTTGTTTAACGGTATACAGGAGGATTTCACTTTGGATTTTGATGCTGTTTTTAATCTCTCCTTTACCGGATAAAATTTGTTTATTATCTGCTTATTCAGCATTATATAGTTGGATCGGTTTTTTCAAAGCCGTATGCTCTTTCACTACCCCTAGCTGCTCACCTTTTTCTTGCCTTGCACAGCTATTACCCGAAGACAGGAGGTGTTATCAAAGTTCAATCAGGCCTTTGAGGCGTCTGCTTGTCGACAGTAGTTGCCATTCGTCGGAATACACCAAAGCGTGCTTGTTCACCATTCTATTTTTATCGCACGAAAAGCCGCCTAACCGCACGTCCTCCAATCTCCCGCCTTTTATGGTGCATTCCTTCTTAACCGTTTGAAACCAAACAACCTGGAAACTTATGATTACAAAACAAAGCTTTGTCTGTGTAGCTCTCCTCCTGGCGAGCATTTTGACCACCACCACCGCTGTGGCAAATGTCTGGCGTGTAAATAATAACACGGATATTAATGCACATTTTCGGCAACTCTCAGAGGCCGTCAATAGTACCAGCGTACTGGCGGGCGATACCATTCACATGGAAGGTTCACCCGTCAATTACTCGACGACCTATCTAAGCAAGCGACTCGTCATCATTGGACCCGGCTATTTTTTGAGTGGAACGGGTGCCAACACCGGCCTGCAGTACAACCCGTATCACGCGAACTTTTCCCACTTGTCTATCGGTAATGGTGCTTCTGGCAGCCTGCTGATGGGTATATCCGGTTACATCCGCCTGGAGTCGGATGTGGACAATGTAACTATCACCCGCTCCAGTATCTACATCGAATCAGAAATCCTGCAACCCAATACCGCCAACGAAAATATTATTATCAATAAGTGTATGCTTGGCATGTCCACCGGAGCCCGGTTGAAGAACCTGCAGCTCACCAACAACATTATCACCTATTCGAATATTGTTATTCCCAACGTAGTCGATGGCCTTATCCGCAACAATGTTATTTCTCTGCAACTCAATACAGCAAACAGCTATGTAGCCAATAACATCTTTACCTATAATGGCACGCTTGTCCTTTCCAACTGCAGTGTCAAATACAACCTGTCTACCTTCAACAACCTCCCGACAGGAGCGGAATTGCACAACCAGATCAATGTACCCTCCGCTTCAATTTTTTTAGGTAGCGGTTCTTCAGACGGTAGGTACCAGTTGACAGCGGGTTCACCTGCTCGCGGCGCAGGAGAACCCATTGGCGGCATAACACCGGATTGCGGTGCTTTCGGAACAGCCGATCCTTACCGGTTAAGCGGTATTGCGCCCATTCCAACGATCTATGGTCTCAGTGCTCCGGCCAGCATTCCAGCTACAGCCACCAGCCTGAATATCACATTGAGCACCCGTTCCAACAATTAAAGCAAACTGCGTACAAATGAGAAAATTTTTGATGCTGCTGGCAGTGGTCTGCCTGTCATTGTGCGCTGATGGGCAGGTACCTTACCCACCCTCTTCGGCACCTGTAGGTCCACTCGTCCGCGCCGAGTACTTCTTTGATACTGATCCCGGTGTGGGGAAAGGTTCGCCACTTCCACTGTCTCCGACAACCACCCTTGATCAGCTACCGCTGAACATTGAGCTAAAAAAAAACGATGGCAGTGCACTTTCCAATGGAGTCCACCGCCTTTATGTGCGCACCCAGGATCAAAGCGGCCGGTGGAGTCAAACAACTACCATCCTCTTTGACAATTTTGTGGTGCCGCTCTATCCGCAGGCTACGCCACCTGTAACCCCTCTAATTCATGCTGAGTACTTCTTTGATACTGATCCCGGTGTGGGCAAGGGTAAGCCGCTAGTCATCCCCGAAGGCAGTGATCTTACAAACTTAGTGTTTGAAGCGGATGTAACCGGAGTAGCCATCGGCAGCCACCGCATCTACGTGCGTACAAAAGATGTCAGCGGCAATTGGAGCCTGAGCAGTTCCAGTACCATACAGGTAGAGCACCCATCCGGTAATCACGTTATGATCGGACGCATCACGGGGGATCTTTGTGCGGGTGGTGCGTTAAGCATTCCGTTTACCGTCAATGAGTCATTTGGTGCATCCAATGTATTCAAAGCACAGTTGTCAAACAGCAATGGAAGCTTTGACAACCCTGTGGACATTGGTACGCTTGCCGGCAACCAATCGGGTATTATCCCGGCCAAGATCCCTTTATCCACGGTAGCAGCTACGGGGTACCGTATCCGCATTATTGCTACAGCACCGGAAGATACCAGTGCCCCCAATGAAATGGCATTAACTGTGAAACGCGTTCCCGGCGAATTTTCCATCACGGGCGATACGGCTGCTTGCTTTGGTCACAAAACATATACGCTTTCCAATGCCGAAACTGATAGCGACAAATACGTGTGGCAGTTGAGTGGTGGCGGTACATTGACTGCGAATGGTACATCCGCTTCTGTCAACTGGATGGAAACGGGTCAGCATACCATTACGGTTACGTACACAGGAGGGTGTGCCGGTGATGATTCGGTAAAGCTGATGGAAGTCGATGTAATAAATACACCTCTGACCGGCTCATTCGAACGCATGTTACCCGAAGATGGCAATCCCAACCTCTCCTTGCCGCTCGCTTTCTCCTGGTTACCCATTGATGGAGCCAAGAGTTATGATCTGTACATCTGGGAGGAAAATGGGAACAGGCCAACAACACCAACAGTTGCTGATATCAAAAGCATTAATCACAGTATCAACAACAGCAATCTGTTGCAATTTGAAAAAACATACAAATGGCAGCTGGTGGCTAAAAAGGTCTGTTTTACGCTAGAAAGTCCCGTCCAGACATTCAAGCTGCGCAACCTCCCTGACCTGATTGTGACACAGGTAAACGTGCCACCGACAGCTTTCTCCTCACAGTCGATCAGCATCAATTGGGAGGTGAAAAACCAGGCACAGGGCGGAACCTTACAAAAACAATGGTTTGATAAAGTTTATCTTTCAACGGATGCTGTATTGGAACCGGCAACTGATCACTACCTGGGCGCTGTGGCCAATCCCAGCGAACTGGTATACAATGCTTCATACACGCAAACCGGTTCCTTTACCTTGCCACATGGCATTAGTGACAGCTATTATGTTTTTGTGGTGACCAATGGATTTGAGCAGTTGCTTGAATCGAACCTCGCAAACAACATAAAAAGCAGCGCTTCTAAAACCTCGGTGCAGTTAACGCGGCCGCCAGATTTGACAATAACTTCAATCGTTCCCAAGAATGTTGCATTCTCAGGTCAAAACACAGAGTTGACTTGGACGGTGACAAACGAAGGACCCGGTGGAACCGTTGCCACATCATGGGTGGATCATGTGTACATCGCTCCAGACTCCAGCCTGTCTTCAACCCAACTTGTGCTCCTGGGATCATTCCCTCGTTCCGGTGCCCTTGCTTCGCAGGAAGCTTACACGGTCACACAATCAGTTAAAGTGCCGGAGGGTTTGTTTGGAACCTACTTCTTCTATGTTAAAACGGATTTTTCCAATACGGTATATGAGCATGCTGCTGAGGCCAACAATACCGGTATCAGTAATAGTCTTCAACTGATCCTGACGCCACCGGTTGACCTGGTCCTTACGCAGGTCACAGCGCCTGCCAGCGCAAGTGCCAAAGAAGGCATTCCAGTGCAATGGAAAGGCTACAATCAGGGTGGTTCTTCTACCAATGGGCAGGTTTGGCTGGATAGAGTTTATCTGTCAAAAACAGCAACGTTTCAACTGGATTCTTCGATTGCTGTCGGAGCCTTTGGAAGAAATGCAGCCCTGGAACCGGAGAAGGAATATACTGCACAGCACAACATTACGGTTCCTGCCAACATAAAGGGCAATTACTACCTGTATGTACATGTCAATTATGGGGGCAGCGTTTATGAATACACACATGGTGATAACAACATCAAACGTAGCGATGCGCCAATCCAAATTGGTGCACCGGATTTGACAGTTACGGATATTGCTGCACCTGAAAAGGATACCTCAGGCACAGAAATGCTGCTGGAGTGGAAACTAAAAAACAACGGAGCGGGTACGGTGTTCAATGCTGCCGTCGTTGATCGCATTTTACTATCACCAACAGTTGATTTAAATCCGGCAACCACCATTGAATTAGCACAGGTAAGCTACATCACCGGTAACCTGTTAGCTGGTACTTCTGTGGCTAAGCAGGAAAAGTTCCAGCTTCCGCCTGGCCTCAATGGTAAATATTATGTCTTCATTCAAACAGATATAAAGAATGAGGTGGAGGAGATAGGGAAAGAGGATAATAATACAACAGGGAGTCTGGTGGCAACCACCATTGTTCCGGGTACATGGGCTGATCTGCAGGTATTAGCGGTTACGACCACTAATACAGCCACAGCCGGAGAGGTGATTCCGCTCTCTTATACCGTTATCAACAAAGGCGAAAAGAACATCACCGATCTGCAATGGAACGACAGAATCTATGTCTCTACCCATGCCGAATGGGATTCTACAAAAGCAATCTACGTACGGGAGTTTACCCAGGCAAGAGTTCTGAAGCAGGATTCCACATACGTAATAACAGCTAATATCACACTGCCTGTAGAAATTGGTGACAGTACTTACTATGTATATGTGCTGGCCGATGGGCGCAATCGAATCTATGAACATGCGAATGAGGCCAACAATAGCAATAGAAGCGGTGGTTTGTTCATCAAAAAATATCCACCGGTTGACCTGGCAGTACTAATGGTGACTGCACCCGCCAATGGAAGCTCAGGAAAGCGCATCAATGTCAGCTGGACGGTGGAGAACAAGGGTGAAACACCAACCATTCAGCCACAATGGTCTGATGCTTTGTTTTTATCCGCTGACACTACCTGGAACGTTGCTTCCGACATTTTGATAAAAGACTTCCTTTATAAAGGCGTGCTTACGAAAGGCCAATCGTACAGTAACACGCAGACTGTTGTATTGCCCAACGGTGTTGCGGGAACCTTCTATCTGCTGATGGTAAGCGATTATACCTATCAAAATAAAGATACGATCCGTCCGAACAACTACAGGCCCGTGTATGATGCAAATGGAAATCCGATTCAGATCGCGATTCAGCTTACACCGCCCTCCAATCTCTTGGTTGCAGAATTGAATGTGCCGCAGGAGAGAGCGGCAGGACAACCGGTTGTGATCAGCTGGAAGATAAAGAACACTGGCACAGGCACAACGGCAGCAGCGTCGTGGACAGAGAAACTGTATTTGTCCGCCAATGGTGTGATTGATCAGGGAGATATCCTTTTAGGATCCTCCGTAAGAGGAGATTCACTAAAGGCGCAGCAGCTGTATTCTGATAGTGTATCGGTACTGTTACCGGTTCATGCTTCGGGTAACTATTATGTGATCCTGAAAACAGATGCAAATGATAATGTTTATGAACACGGGGGTGAAGGGGATAATACCTCTGCAGGCTTTATCACCGTTGTCAAACCGTTGCAGTCAGATTTGGTGGTAACCAGTGTAATAGCGCCGGAAGCTGCCATTGCCGGGAACACAATTACCCTAAAGTGGAAAGTGATGAACAGGGGAGCGTTTCCTGCTGCGGGTTACATGAAAGAAGGCATCTATCTCTCAGAAGATTCGATAAAAGATAACAGCGACATTTTGCTGACTTCCAGAGAAACGGCTATACAATTAGGTCCGGGCGCAGAGATATTGCAAATCGAGACCGTGCATGTAAAAGGCACATCCCTTCGCTACTATTATGTCCTTGTGCACACCGATGTTGTTAACAATATGTATGAAAGCAGCGACAGCAACAATGTTGGTTATTCGCTCAGACCGATGAAGGTCGATGTGGAGGAACTAGCCATCAATAGTTCTGTCAATGTAACACTTTCAAACGAGAAAGAAATGTACTACAAAATCAATGTAAGCGATACGTATACAAGAGAAACCTTGCTCCTTTCACTGAAAGGTGCAACAGGTAATAACGCCAATGAGATCTATCTGCGTTATGGTGGTGTGCCTTCAAGAGCAGTACATGATTATGCCTACAGTGAAGCCTTTAGTTCAGATCAGGAGATCCTGGTGCCTGAATTGCGCAAGGGAACCTACTATGTTCTGGTATATGGAAAAGCCGCAACAGGAGGTGCACAGGCCATTCAGCTTTCCACTACCATCCGGAATTTCGAACTGAGAAGTGTCAGTGCGGCCAAAGGAGGGAACACCGGTTCGGTTACCATCAAACTCTCAGGTGCCAAGTTTGATGCTGATGCAGAAGTAAGCCTGCTGGATGAAACACGGGGAACTAAAATGACCGCCACAGGTGTGAAGTACATTGACCAGGCAACGATCTATGCTACGTTCAACCTCGCAGGGGCGGGGCTGGGCACATATACGGTTCAGGTACAAAATCCAGCCAGGCAGGTGGCGAAACTGGTGCATGGGTTTGAAGTAGTGCCGGGTACGGATAACATCATCCTGACCCATGTCAGTCATCCTTCGAGCACACGGCCCAATACGGTTTTTGCCATGCAGATTGAGTTTGCCAATAATGGCAATGTAGATATACCACTGACAACAAAGTCTCTGATCAGCCGCTTCAAAGCGCCACTGGGCTTCTCTCCGCAGGAGTTGAGCATGCAGAAGTACGGCCTCGTGCTGGAACTGCTTGATAAGAAAGAACCATTGCATGTGCTGCGACCGGGTGCAAGGGCAATCATTACCGTATACACAAAAGCAACCAACCGCTTGCGGTTCTCCCTGGTTAAATAACAAATGCATAAAATGGTTAAAAGTCCTCGTAGAAAACAAATGCCAGCAAATGCCAAGTCCTTTGTGACCGGTTTGCTCCTTGTGTTGCTTGCCAGCACCGTTTTTGCTCAGTCACAGAATGACACCCTCCCTGTACTCTGGGAAAAAAAATATGATTACCGGGACTTTGTGTTGCAGGTGCATGCCTGCCGCAATGCAGATATTCTCGTGTTCTCGCTGGCTGACAGAAGCGCCATCAATATCAAGCGCCTGCGTCCAGGTGGTGTAGTGGTTTGGGATTCCACCTACCAGGCGTTTGAAAATGGTGGTGTCAACAATCACAATGCTGTCATCAAAGAAGATCAAAAGGGCGCCTTTACCTTCACACTGAATACAATAAACCACTCCCCGTTCCTGGGCAAGATAGACAGCAATGGAAAGTTACTGTTTGCCCGCCAGTTGACAGCTGCATCCTCAAAAAAACAGCACCTTTTTATACAGTCGTTTTTTCTGCAGGACACCTTGCTAACCTGCTATGGTGTGAAGAATGGTTATTTCTGGATGGCTACTTTTAGCGACAGTGCGTTGATCAGATCTGAAGAGTTATATGAGCTGGAGAAAAACAGCATTATCACCGACATTGTCATTAACAAGAGTGGTGAACTGTTGGTTATGGCAAAGAAGGGCGTGTTTGACAAATACGGCGGTGGCCCCTCTTCGCTGCAGGTGCAGAAGATTAATGCGAAAGAGCGCAAACTGGAGACGGTGACATCCTTTGATGGCAAAAATGGAAAGATGTTGCAGTTGCCAAACGGCATGTATGCAGTGGTGTTCGATGCATCACAGGGCTTTCCGGTGCAAAAGTTCCGTTATGCTGTTCTCGACGCAGAACTTGTGCTGCGCATCAACAGGCCCTTATTCGACAATACACCTGGCAGCAGCCCTTCTTTTTTACACTACATAGGAAGCGGTAGCCTGGCAGTTTTTTCTGTAAAGAACATGCGCAGTACTCTTTTGCTGGTTGATTTTGATGGTAACATCAAAGGAGAATGGGTGCTCGGTAAAGAAAAAGTAACATCACTGGAACATGTATTTTACAACAATAAGCGCATCGGTTATTTATGCAAATATTTTGTTCCCAACAAGGCCATTGATCCGGGTGCCATGGTGAAAAAGAAGCTGGCACTTTTCTCTGTTGAACGTTAATCCCTTACCATCACAATGTGAATGAAATGAACAAGCTTTTTATTCTTTATTTATTCGCTCTTTTTTTATCCTTGTCTGCTTACGGCCAGACAAAAATTCCAAGGCCGAACTATAAGCCAGCTGCCAACGGCTGCGGGGCACAAGGTTCCGTCATAGATTATGTTCCGGATTTTAATTTTACCGAAGCCTGTAACGGACACGATATATGTTACGGAACCTGCTTTAAAACCAAATCAGAATGTGATCTCAACTTTCTTGCCGGCATGTTGCAGGCCTGCGATGGAAGTGAGTCCTGCCAGATGCTGGCCACCATCTATTACGATGCTGTTTCCGGAACCGAAACGGGCATGGAAGCCTACGCGTCTGGCCAGGAAGAAGGCTGTATTGAATGCAAGGAGGCCGTGAATTTTGGTGATGCTATCGTCATTCCATATTGCGGTGACGAACAGCCAGAGGTAACCTTGAAACCAATTGTAGCCTCAGGGTTTGGTGATTATGATATTTTGTGGCAGAATGGAAACGTGGGCGGCAGTATGGTCGTGAACCGCATGACGCCAACCAAATCCATGGCAGTAACCCTGGTTTCAAGGGATTATGCCAATGGGCAAACTCATTCTTGCAAAGCACAGGCCACAGTAGTCTTCCTGCCAAAGGACAATTGCGACGAAGACCCAGAAGAAGAGTGGGAAGTACCGATCGTGGTATCAAAAGATCCCAATGATATCATTGGACCGGAAGGGTACGGCCCGGCCAAAATGGTTTCTAAATTTGCGCCGCAAACCTATACAATACGGTTTGAAAACGATCCAATGTTTGCCACAGCACCTGCACAGGTGGTAAAAATTCGGTTGCCCCTGCATGATAATATCAACCCTTATTCCCTACGGCTGGACCGCCTTGGCTTTGGGCGGTTCAGCTTTCAGGTGCCGCAAAACCGTACGTTCTATACCAGTCGTTACAATGTAGTGGATTCGCTGGATGTGGTAGTGGATGTAACAGCCGGTATCGATCCGGTGAAAAAAGAAGCTTTCTGGATTCTGGAATCAAAAGATCCTGTTACCGGGCTGGCGCCAACGGATGCCATGAAAGGCTTCCTGCCGGTGAACGATTCAACAGCCATTGGAGAGGGTTTTGTTTCCTTTACCATCAGGGCGGGCGACGAAACGCAAACCGGTGATACCTTGCCTGCAAAGGCTTCCATTATTTTCGACGATAACGCTGCCATTGAAACACCCCCCGTATTCAACACCCTGGATGCGTTGCCCCCTAGCAGTAACATGGTAGCCCTGCCGGCGGTAGTGTCCGACACATCTTTCGTTGTCAAATGGACGGGCACTGATGATAACGGTGGATCGGGTGTAAAAGAGTATGCCTTGTATGTTTCCACGAATGGAAATGCTTATCGGCTATATGAAGAAGGCATTACAACCGACAGCACTACGTTTGTGGGAAAGGCCGGCAACACCTACTGTTTCTTTACCTTGGCTACAGACAACACCGGCAATCAGGAATCATTTAAAACAATCTGTGAAGGCAGTGTAATGATCAGTGGCGGCGGTACACTGCCGGTAACCCTTCTTTATTTCAAAGGGCAAAAAGCCGATAAGGATGTAAAACTGACCTGGGCTACGGTGACGGAGTACAATAGCAAAGTTTTTGTGGTGGAACGCTCAACCGATGGCAGCAACTTTACCGATATCGGGATGATCAATGGCGCTGGCAGCAGCAGCCAATTAAAAGAATACTCCTACTTGGATCAAGCAGCATTAACACGTGATGTACGCATGCTGTATTACCGCTTGCGGCAGTTAGACAACGATGGCAGGTTTATACGGTCAGGGGTGGTATCCTTACCGGTACAACGGCAGGCAAAAGAAGTAGCGGTACATGCCTATCCTAATCCCTTCCGGCACAACATCACCTTGCAGGTAGTGGCGGTATCTGCTACAGATCAAACCGATAAAGTTGAACTGTATTCGCTGGATGGTAAAATGGTTTACCAGAAAAAGATCGGCAGCAAAGGAAACCTTTCGGTATTACTAGACAACCTGCCGGATTTAAAACCAGGTATTTATCTCCTGAAGACCATTGTTAATAAACAGCAATATGTAATCAAAATGATCCGGCAATAAACCATGCGGTATTGCTGTGGATGGAAAAGCTTTCTGGCAGAAAGAAAACCAGGATGGTTAGTGTAAAGCAAAAGGTTGTTTCGAAAGAAGCAGCCTTTTTGTTTCACAGGAGAATATTATTACCAGTCTGAGCTTCATCACATTTTTGACGGGCTAAGTGCAGTATGCAAGTTTTGTTATTTTCGTTTTTGTTACTTTGAAGTCATACATCAATGGCAAAATTGAGTGCTTTTAACTGCGATACATCGTAGCTGCACTTCCAAAAGCGCAATCATTAGAAGTGCAGTTTTGGGTGAATGAGAGCTTCTTTGTCCTACTTTATTGCTATTTTTATTGTGATAATTCTTCAGCTGTTCTTTGGCAAGACATTCATGAGTTAAACGTGAGTTTGCGAATCCTTGAGTTCTAAATAATTGATTATCATACTGCGAGAGACAAAGTTCTGAACCCTCAGTCTCCGCCAAAAGCAAGGTCAAAAGAAGTCAAAAGCCGGCAAACGCCCTGTTTGCGGGCTTTTTTTGTTTTGACACTAAATCAAAAAACCGCAAAAATGCTCATTCTTTTCGTGAGTGAAACGTGAGTTCGGGAGACCTTTTATAATTGCACCGGCCCAACGCAGCGCTCCAGGGCAAAACACCCTATGAAGTGCTAAGGGAAAAGCTCATTCCAACATAAGCCTTTTCCTGATTCCTCCTCACCTATAAAAGGGAGGTCAAGAAAAGGCTTACATTTGGTTTGTTGTCAACCATAGCTCAGACCCACACAGGAGGTGGAGCTCGGACTTTGAAGACATTGTTTATGTGCTAAACAACCGTTCAACGATTTGGAACGAATTGCAAGAGGCAGAAGGCGACGTTGGCAGATACTTAAAAAATCAGTTCCGTGCATTGTTGCAGCATAATTACATTGACGAATGGATATCGATTCATTTGGACTATAGCGAACAAGCGCGAATTTGGACCATCTTAGGCGAATTGGAAGTTTTCACTATAACAGCCTAGTTGCCAAATAGAAAGGAAAGTTGTGGAGTAGTGATAAGCGCCGCATTTTTCTTGCTCTCGCTATTGTAAGGGCTGTGTTTTGTGCTTGCTTCTTCGATACTTGGTAGGTGTGCCTTCTTCATTCTGCCATAAGTGTAAATGGATAGGAAGGAACTAGATGGCAAATTCAGATACACAACAACTTGCCCTGCTATTTATCAAATCATATCTGCCATAGATTGTAGTCTTAGCATTTGGCAGTTCAATTCCGACCTACTAATGTCTGTAGAGTGTACCCGATACAGTACTGCCGTCAAATGGACTTTTGGATGTTAACGTAAGCGTCTTTTCATCGGCACTTAAAACAAGTGTTGCGTTCTGACTGTATTTTACTTCAGTCACTCCCTGGCTTGCAGTACTGGAATTCCACAATGCAGTGCACTTCCACGTATTGGTATTCACATAAGCAATGTCTTTAAGGAATAAAGTGCCGATTGAAATAAGTCCCTTTTTGTATGCTGCTGCCCAGCCTGTTGAGCTTGTAGTTTGTCCTATAGAGTGAAATTTGAAGCCACTAGCACTTCCTTGTAAGAGAACATTTGGATTGGAAGCTGTAAATCCCCAATAACCATTGAAAGGATGGCAGTCATTCAAGGGATTACCTGGACTCTTAAAACTTACTTCGTTTCCATAAACAGTTGTGCCTCCGGCCAATGTTGCAAATGCCCTGGCATAATACTTTGTACACTCAGCAAGTGGAGCGACTAATAATGAGTGTGTACCTGTGATGTTCCTGGAAGCAATGACTTTACTGCTGTTTATTGTTGGGTTCTGACTTTTACTGAATACAATTCCTTGTGTAATGATAGTTGCAGTTCCGGTGGAGGTAAATGTCATATGAACATTGTAACCATAGATATTAACAGTCCCGGTTACAACAGATAAAGTATTAGCTAAAGTCGAGAAGGAAATTTGATTGCCATAGATAGTACCGGAACTCGTGGTGGCATAAGCCCGAGCATAGTAGGTTGTTGCTGCAGTAAGGCCGGTCAGTGAAGCCGTAAAGTTGCCCGTGCCATTCGCTGTTTTGTTATTGTTGATGGTAGGGTTCTGTGAAGTGCTCCAGCAAATGCCTCTGGCCGTGATGTTGCCCGTGCCGCTGATGCTGCCAGTCACTGTAGCGGTAGTGGCGGTGATGCCTGTAGCATTTCCCGTAGTGACGTTCAAGGCAGGGAGTTGCAATGTTGTAAACGTTATTTCATTACTATAACTTGTCTGTCCTTGATCACTTGTACAATACGCTCGAACGTAATAGGTTGTTGCAGGTTGTAAGCCGGTCATTAACCCATGAATTGGGCTTAAGCCGGAGCCTTCTTTGGTAAAATTATTATTAATCGTAGGTGAGGATTGTGTATTCCAACAGACACCTTTTTCAACAATAGAAACATTCCCTTCTACTGCTATTTCTGCTTTTATTGTAGCAGAAGATACATTTATATCAATTGCCTCTTTAGCAGTTACCTCAATGATACTTACAGGCGTTTCATCTTTTTTTTGACACCCAAGCATAATGAAAACAAATAGAAAGAAAAAAGCAGGTAAGGTGATATATTTCATATAAAATAAGTTATGTATATAACAAATGTTTAGCCTTAAAAAAGAAATAACCTATAAGTGTCGTTTACAACAGAATCGTAACTTATCACACATGAGATTAGAAATCTATCAGATCGTGTTGGCTGTTTCAGAAAGAAGCCGTAGCTTGAATTGGACTAGACTTGTCATGCCATATTTAGTTGGGTTACAAATAACAACTTGCTTTTTACGTATTTGGCCTCTTTTGTTTTCTGGTTTAACTGTCATAAGTGATCCCTATAATCTAATATATTTCTGATCTATCCAGTATAAAAGCCTAGTACAATAACAAAGGGCTATTGAAGTAGTCATAATCACTAAATGTATTCCTTCAGCGTTTCGATCTCTGCATAAGCATTCTCCTATAAGGTCACAAGGATGCATCTACCTGTGTGAACATTATTGATAACAATTGCTAGAATCTCTATTCTTCAACCTTTACGTTGTTCACCGCAACGAGCCAAAGCGCAACCCAACATGTGCATCCACTTGTTTACTGTCTCCCAGCAAAGCGGTGAGAATGCTGCCAGAACCAACAAATAGAGGTCCAAGCCGAAAGGATGCACCCATATTGAACTTGGTCAGTGCATTATAGTTGATCGGTACATAAAGCCCTATGCCTTTCCCTTCGTAACGAGGTGTTAGCGTTACCATATTATGATAGCGACTGTTAAAGACATTGTCCTTATTGCTCACAGCCAGTTGTGATGCCAGGCTGATGTACAGGTTCCCCTGCAGGTGGTAATCCACGTCAAGTTGCAGGGTCGTCGGAAGAGACACCTTGTATTTTGACTCAGTAAGATTATTGTCAGGAGAGAAAAAGTTCGGCCTGCTGTTAAAAAAGGTTTTGTAATCATCAATCTCCACACCATCCAGTTCATTCAAATACAGCCTTTCGTTGCCGGTAATGTCAACAGCGTAAGCGCCACTTCTTTCCACATCCCGTTTATACGCAATCTTGCCAATGTCCAGCAAGGCTACACCCACCTTTAGCTTGTATTTGTTGCGGTCACGTTGCCACGCACCGCTCTCGGTTCTGTATTTTTGGTGTTCAGGCCTGAATTCATACACAAAGCCGATATCGGCGCCAATGCCGGTGCTTTCCATTTTCAGAATATCTTCCGCTTCTATGTTGGATACCCTTACTCCACCAAAACCTACAGCAATGCGGCCGGTGGTATTGGATAAATAGTAATCCTGCTGAACAGGGTCTTCACTTATTGTACTATTCAGGTTTGCAATGTTTACGTAGCCATTGGCGGCACCGGACAGGTACTTCACAGATAGACCTCCTTTGAGAAAGTGCTGCTCCTTGTCCTGTATAACCCTGGCGATGGAAAGGCCAAACTCCGTCCAGCCATTCACAGTTAATCGCATATCAGCTGGTGACGATAAAGTGTAGGGAAGGGAAGGGTCGCTCCCAAAATCACTCGATAGCTTGCCGATCAGCTTTCCATCCATGTCCCGTGCATTAGCCATTACCCGTGCCCGGGTGGTGAGGGCGATGGCCATTTTTTTACCGGCGCCAAACAGGAGCGAAGGGCCATGAACCGTGGTGCTGACAAAGCCGCTCGAACGGCCAGTGTTGGTACCCAGGAGTTGGTTTTTAATACTATCACCGTTGAAGCTGTTGCCAATGTTTTTCAAGGAGAAACTCGCTTGATTGTTGCCTACATAGCCGCTTACGGAAAACAGGTTAAAATCAACTTTGTACCGGCTGTCAGCGATACTGGCCGGGTTGAAGAACACACCATTCACGCCGGTGTAATTGCCGGAACGGTAGCCTGAAAAATCCTGGGCTTTGGTTGAGAGTAGGGATAATAGTACGCCTCCGAAAACAAAATACCATTGTAATGTTCTTTTTATCATGTTGTTTCTTTTTACAAGGAGACATGGGAAACGGAAAAATGGCACTGTTATCAGGCGCTGTTTTATGCAACAACGACTGTCAACATGGGGTGGACCGTTTTTCCAGGGAGTAAAAATGTCAATGGCTTTCAAGCAGTGTGCGGAAGAAAAGGTAAGTAACAGGAGTATTGGTAGAGCACAAAACTCATGGTTTTAGGTGTTCAAAAAAATACCTGATACTGAGTATTTTTAAAACGTTCATATATTTAGTTGCCTGTTTGTTTAAGAACAGGATGGCAGCACCCTTGTCATTGATTACCAAACCATCGAAACGAACTGCAATATGGAGCTAAATTCAGTGTGGGACAGGTACACTGATCCACTTATCCGGGAGCGGATAGCGGAGAAAATGAAAGCAGTAATGCTATTCGAAAACCTTGTTCCCTGTATCATCACTATTCATGATGCCCGCGATATCTCTTTGGTCTATATGTCGAAAACAGGAACTGACCTCCTGGGGGTAACACTGGAGGACATCACCCGTTCGTTTCAGGAGTACCATGCCCGGTACTTTAATCTCGATGACGCAGAGGTTTATGTACCCAAAGTAACAGGCCTTCTCGAGCGGAACAACACAGACGAGATGGTATCCAATTTTCAACAGGTGCGGCCATCTCCCAGTGATCCCTGGACCTGGTATCTGAGCAGTACCCGCATATTCATCAGAGACAGGGAGGAAATGCCGCTTCTTTTTTTGACAATCTCACAGCCCATTGACGCAAAAAGCCATATCACCATTAAAGTGGAACGCCTGATGGAAGAAAACAGATTCCTGCGCCAAAACCTTCACCTGTACAATACGCTGACAAAACGCGAAAAAGAAATCATGAAGTACCTGGCCCAGGGTTTTTCTCCCCGCGAAATCAGCGAGCAGCTTTATCTATCTGAAGCTACGGTGGTAACGCACAAACGAAATCTGAAAGCAAAGCTGAAGGCCCAGACAACTGTAGACCTGATGAAGTTTGCCCAGGCCTTTGACTTGGTATAATGCGCAACCATTACTGTTTTAGAAATTTAACACGGGTGGTCCCGCTTTGGATTATATAAAGACCGGGTGCTAGGTCTGCAATGCCAATGGAGGTAGAAAGGGTTTCGTTTTTGGGTAATACCATTGACTTGACAATTCGTCCAGCCATGTTGGTGATCGTTAGTCGCCCGTCCGTTGTCCTGGTTTGTAGGGAAAGCAGGTCCGTTGCCGGGTTTGGATAAATCCGCAACAGGGTAGCGGCACCGCTTTGCATACTGACCACAACACTGTAGGTGATCTTTCCATCCCGATCACAGGTTTGAATCCGGTAATATCCTGAAGGCGATAAAGGCTGCCTGTCATTGTAGGTATACTGATAGGTTCCGCTTAGGGTTCCAGCTGCCGGTTGCTGGGCCAGCGTAGTAAAGGCCATACCATCCGCACTGCGTTGCACAGCATAATGACTCACATTGCTTTCAGCAGTCGTCTTCCAGCGGAGTAGAACCCCCTGCACATTGTTGGCTGCTGTAAACGAAAGAAAGGTTACCGGTAACGGCGTCGTCGCCTTGACGACCTGTACACGCTGCGTTTCATAATGGATGGTATAGCCCGGGGGAAGGGTAACGGTTGAAAAACTTCCGCTGATGGTACCTGTAGTGAGTGACAGGATCGTATAGGTGCCGTCCGGTACCGCACCGCCAATTTCCGTAAGCTTCAATGTGCCGGCCAGGCTGACTGCATTTTGGACGACAATCGCATCGTGACCGGTACCCGAACCTGACCCATCCTGTATCTCCATTTCAGTGCCGGTGCCGGCCGAAAAAGGCTGGCCAACAAAGGTTAGTTTTCCCGGCGACTGCCCCGGTGCAATGGTGCCATTATTGATAAACGCAGCGGGAAGTGTGTAAACGCCATTGCCGGTAAGAGAGGCTGTACTGGTGGTTTGAAAATTATCGATGGCAAACGATGCCTTATTATGGAGTACAATCAGACCCTTGTTGGTAAAGGTTTGACCGCTACTGATGGATGAAAACCGGCTGTTGGCGTTGACAGTGATGGTACCTTCATTGACAAGGTTGCCATAAAAATTGACCGGACTGGTTTGATTAATTTCCGTATTTCCTTTAAGGGTAAAATCCTTGAGTATAAAATGCGCTTGTATGATCTGGTTGTCTTCAAAGGTCAGGTCACCGTTGAGAACAAAGGGTCTTTCCATATGGAGATACGACACAGACAAATCGCCGTTGATGGTCAACGTACCGCCGCCATAGCCAAACAGCGCTCCGTTCAGGCCATTGTTGATGGTCACATTGGCATCACCCATGATCGGAGAGTGGAGCAGTACCAGCAGGGATGGAGGTGAAACAAAATCGACATTGGCTTGCAGGCGTCCGTAGGACGAATTCTGCCCTTCAATGCCGATGCGTAGCTTGCCGGTTCCACGCACACTGGCACCGGTATTCCAGGCATAGTTGCCTTCCACCAGTGCGTCTGTTCCAATTTCGAGCGTGCTGTAGTTGGCCAGTTCATTCATGCGCAGGGTGCCGCTCTCGTTTTCCATGGTGATGGTACCGTAATTGTCGCAGTTGGCGAGCACGGTGTGTTCACCACCTTTTTGTTTGCGGAAGGTACCGCGATTAATAAACTTTCCGGCGTATAGATCCACAAATCCAGTGGCAGTGATGGAGAAGTTTTGAATAGCAGTAATTGTCCCAAGGTTCTCGATAGTTCCCATTCCGTTATTGACAATCAATACAAGCTTTTTGGCAGGATTCGATAAGGATGTCCGAATGGTAAAGTCAGAGTCGACATACACACGTATTTCCGGAATTTCATCAAAGCGGCTCGGGTCAATGCTTATGTTTTCACCCTCCAGAGGACTTCCAATCCTGCATCCGTCCCAAAGAACCAGGTTTTGTGCCCGGCATTTACCATTCATTTGGAGGTTGCCTTTTAATTGCAGGCTACCGCTGCCGGTAACAGTAAGCGAACCCGATCCAAAAAGGTTGGCAACATCAACGATACAATTCAGGGTCAGTGCACTGTTGAGACCTACATGATAAGCCGTCACTGTGTTGTACGCTGGGGTGCTGGGACCGGGGGCACTGTTTGCATAAACCCAGGTTGCACCATCATAGCGTAGCCAGGTACTGTCATCATACCATTCCTTTCCAATACCGATACTATAGTAATCTCCTTCCATCTGTGCATGGGAGAAGGCGGAAATAAAAAGCAAAAAGAAAAGTAAAATTGATCGCATGGTATACAATTTAAAGGTGAAGAAAAGCCCAGGGCAAGAAATGAATTTACAAGTAATCATTACCGGTAGCCGACATGAATTGTTTGGCAGTACTGAAGCACAAAGAAACCAATAGGCGCTTGATGAAAAAATACTCAGAGTCGGGTATTTTACTATTGGGTGGTCCAAAAGTTTAGGACACTGGCTGAAGTGACTTGAACGTTGGCGGCAGTCACTTCAATGCTTGTAGGCAAAATTCTGTATTGATAAAATCGATTGTTTTCGCATACAATTCTACTAATCGAAAAGAGAGTCTCTTTCATGGTTATCTCTGGGCTTCTTCCGTTGCGCATCATAAGCAAAATCAGAAATACAAACCCGAGCATTGATAAAACGGAAGTGGGTGGCACCGGCCGGAGCATTCACGTAGTTCACCGGGTTGAAAGCAGGAATGGTGAGAGTGCCTTCGGTACGTCCGGCATTAACGCTGGCCGTGTAAGGAGCTGTGAAGACACCTTCAAAAGAGACATTCTTGTCAAAGACAAAACCCTTTGAGGTATTGCTTTTCCTGAGTGATAAGGATAGCCCGGTAACCCCTTGCTTCGGTCTGGTCTTCCAGGTTAATTTTCTTCAACACACCGGTATGAAAAACAGGCGTAACGCCTCGACAGAATCAGCTTCTTCGAAGTCTCATTTCAGACTATCCATAACTTTTAAGTATTGCTCCGTGTAGAAGATTTCAAAATATCACCACCCGTTCATAGCCCTGTGATGAAGGGGCTGATGCAGTACAGTTAGCATGGCAGATGGGTTATGTCCTATGAATATAAAGAACAAACCTAATTAGAAGGAGCTGATTAGAGAGTAGCAAATTGAGTAAGAAGTAAAGGTTTGTTGGGAGCTACACCTGCTACATTGAGAATGTAGGAAGTGTAGCGGATGCAGGTGGAAATCAACAGTTTTAAAAGGGGGCTGGTTACCTATCCAAGGGGGTGAGTGGAATTGGAAAGTTATGTCAGGCAGGCATACAGCAAGCAACCAAGAATCGTGATAAACACCACCTGATTGATCAGCATGTCCCACCGTCTTTTGGGCAGGGTGTGCTCGGGGTATTGCAGGTTCCAGCGGCCTAGGTTAGCTGCCTCCAGCAGCAGCTTTGGGGTGATGGGAATACGCCGGACCCGCTCGTAGGGTGGTTTAAAGAACGCCCCACCAATGCTAAACAAGCTACCTTCTTCATCCGTGTGGAAGTACCACCGGTAGGTGGACATGTCTACACCAAACTTTACAGCATAGCGCTCCATGAGCTCATGGAAGTCGTCTCCACCGCATCCCAGCTCCGAGTAGATGTCTGTGCCCTCCTCCACCGGTTCTGAGCCGGTTTTCTCCTCCACAAGGTCTATAATGTCTTCGAGCCTGTACATAATGGATAGGTACCCAGGTATGAATAACTGGAGAGGTTGTGAGTTGATGGTGGCCCTGCCCCGATAGGGGGAACACAATCGAATAGTAAAGGGAGTTTCCAATCATCCTTTTCCAATTTAAACCCTATGCCAGTTCCAACTTATGCGTATGGATAAAATTCACGAGTGCAGCCGAGTTTTTCAGGTTTAGCTTTTTAAGAATGTTATAGCGGTGTACTTCCACGGTTTTTGTGGATAAACCTAAGGTAATTGCAATTTCTTTAGAAGAACATCCCTGTTTTATGAGCGATATAACCTCCATCTCCCGGAGTGTTAGGCCATTGAATCCTGCTGCCTCCTGTTCCTCATTTAGCATCTGCTCAGATAGAATATTCTTGATTTCCTTACAGACATATCGGTTACCTTTCAATACTTCTGTGATGGCAGTAAACATCTCCTCCCGTGAGGAGTTCTTCGTCACATAACCCGATGCCCCTTCCTGCATCATCTTTGCTGCGTAACTAGGTTGCGTGTGCAGTGAAACGCCCAGAATCTTAATAGCAGGAATTTTTTCCTTTATTATTTTGGTGGCCTCAATGCCGTTCATTCCCGGCAGGTTAATGTCCATGATGACCACATCAGGCTGCAAACTTTCTGCCAGCGCAAGGCCCTCATCTGCGCTTCCTGCTTCGCCAACCACCTGAAAGTGGGGGTGCGTACTTAAAATGATCCTCCATGCTTCCCTGACCAGCGTATGGTCATCTACTATAAGAATGGTTGTGTTTTTCATAATCATGGGTATTGAAATTTATGAATGGAGTTGGTCTTGTAAACTCATTGTTTCTCTCTGTTCTGTGAGCGGGAAGCTGACTTCCATTTGGCAACCCATGCCAATTTCTGTGGTCAGGTTCACCGTTCCCCTGTAGGCACTTGCCCGGTTTTGGATGTTCTTAAGGCCTATACCTTTTTTGACCTGATTAGGGTCAAATCCGATTCCGTTATCCCTGTACCATAGCTGAAGAGCTTCCTCTGTATTGCTGATGCAGACTTCTACCACAGAAGCTTTAGCATACTTTACGGTGTTGTTTAACTGCTCTTGCAGGATGCGGATGATAGAAGTTTTCAGGTCTTTCTCCACCAGTTCTATGGTGGCTGCATAGGTGAACCTCACCTCAAATAAGTTCATCGAGCGGTAGTGGTTCAGCACTTCATTGATGGAGGACGCAAAATCTAACTCACTGGAAAGAGGCGAAACCAGTTGACGTGATAAGTACCTGATTTCATTGATGGACTGCATGAGCAGGTCGATGCCTTTTGCGGTAAAGGTCTCCTGTTGCTCCGGCATATGCCTGGTGTTCTCAAAGTAAAGTTTTGCTGTTGTAAGCAGTTGGCATACGTTATCGTGCAATTCTTTGCCAATTTCGCTGCGTTCCGTCTCCTGTGCGTGGATAATGGCCCGTGCCACTTGTTTTTGCGCAGCGACCTTTTCGGAGATTACTTGCTGCTGCAAGTAAAGCTTTTCGCTCATGTCTGTTCCGGTAACAAAGAAATGCACCCCCGATGGCAGTTCGATAGGACTGCTTGTTATCTCTATATAGAAGATTTCACCGTTTTTCTTTTTATGCGGTACTATCTTTTGATAATGTCCGTTCATATCCTCCTTTAGCATCTGTACCGATGTCACCAGTTCCTGTTCATCTTCTGCTCTTTTCAAGTCCTGTATTCTAAGCCGCAGAAACTCATCCTTTGTGTAGCCATAAAGCGCACAGGCCGCCTCATTCACGTCAACTACCTTGTACGTTTCCGCATTGAACATCCATTTCGGCTGCGGGCTTTCGTAAAACAGCCGCCGGTACTTTTCTTCCGATAACAGTGTATCCGCTTCGGCTTTTTTCCGGTCGGTGATGTCCGTTTGAATCGCAAAGAACTGCACCAGTTCGCCGCTTTCATTAAAGAGCGGCTGTCCTTTGATTTCCATCCAATACTCCCTGCCTGACTTGGTGTAGTTGATAATTTCACAGTGGAAGGGCAGCCTTTCTTCGACGCACTTGTGCAGGTATGCTTTAGTTTGCTGATTTGTGTTACGCCCTTGCAGGAGTTCTCCGGGATTTTTTCCCAGGGCTTCTTCAAAACTGTACTCCGTTATGTCTGTAAACGCTTTGTTGACCCATGTGATTCTATCTTCTGCGTCCGTGATAACAACAGCATTGACAGTTTCCTTAGCCACCAAAGAAAGCGTTTCATTTTGCTGTTCAGTTTCCCGCAGTTTTGTAATGTCCTGTATGGAACCCACCACTCGCACCGCTTTTCCTTCTCCATCCCGGATGATATAGCCTCTGTCCAATACATAGGCGACACTTTTGTCCTTCCTGTAAAAACGGTATTCACTAGCCCATTGTGTTACCAAAGTATTATTCAAGGCATCATCAAGTGAATCGACTACTTCCTTGATGTCCTCTTCATGAATATTGTCTATCCAGTTTTTATAAACCAAATCCGCCCTGTTCTCATAACCAAAGAAAAGAGTAAAAGCGTCACTAAAGTAGAAGGTATTGGTTAGAACATCCCAATCCCACAGTACGTCACTGGTTGCTTTAGCCACCAATTCAAACCGCTCATTGGCAAGTTGTACCGCTGCTTCCTGCATTTTTCTTATTGTACTGTCTTTGAAGTAAATAGCTAAGGTTTCAGCAGATGGATAAGCAGCTACCTCTATCCACATGTTTAAGGATGGATAATACTCCTCAAATTGCACCGAGATAGATTCTTTCATAGCAATTTGGAGTTCAGCGTAAAATTTTAGGGGCACAGCATCATTGTATTCGTGCCACAGGTTTTTGCCAAGAATCTCTTCTCGCTTTTTACCCAATAACTCTTCGGCTTTCCTATTCCAGTAGGTAACTGTCCATTCCTTATCCACTGTCAGAAAACCATCTCCAATGCTCTCCAGTATCTCGGTTAGCCGTTGGGAGTATTGTTGCAGCTTTTTTTCCGAAGCTTCGAGTTCTAGCTGCTGCATTTTTTGTTTGGTGATATCTTTTGCCGTACCATGTATAGAAACAGGATGGCCTTTGTCATCTCTGATAACTTCAAAATAATGGACAACATAGATGACTTTTCCGCTTGGTTTTACGATGCGATGCTCGTAGTTGATATACGTTTCCTGACAAAGACAGGAGAGGTCACGTTGCAGCCTTGCCCTATCGTCCGGATGAACAAGGGAAAGAAACTCCTCCAGCGTATTCTGATTATTCTGCGGTATAGGCAAACCAAATATGGTAAAGATTTCATCTGAAGAGGTGAAGGTTTGGGTCGCCACATCATACTCCCACCACGCAATTTCTGCCAGTTTATAAGCACTGCTTAACCGGCTGTGTAATAACCTGTTTTGTTCTTCTGCTTTTTTGATTTGTGTGGCATCCTTGGCGACACAGTACATGATATTCTCACTGGCGCACCACCTTGCCGACCAAAGTAGCGGAACAACCCTGCCGTCTTTGCGGATGTACCGGTTTTCAAAAGAGGTAACATCTACGCCCGACTTGATTGTATAGGAGGCAGCAATACTTTTAGCATGGTCTTCAGCCAGAACAAAATCCAAGTACGTTCTTCCGACGAGTTCCTGCGGGTCATATCCCCACACTTTTTTGGCAGCAGCGGAAACATGTACAAACCTTCCCTCGGCATCAAAGGAGCAAAAAACATCCAGAGACGAATCCAAAAGGCTTTGCAGTGGGGAGTCTTCTTTCTTATGGTGAACATTTTGATGCGTTCCTTCCTGTACGGTGACAGTTTCTCTTTTCATTGAGTTGGATTTAAGTTTTGGTTAGGTTCGCAACTATAAATGGTGCGTTTTGAACCAATTTAGCAATCTGCACGTTATATAGTATAACATTCATATGTTAAGTTTAAGAACTAAGTAAATGCTCTTACTAGCAGTAAATAAACCCTCTCATAAAAACGCAAGGCCAGACAAACTATCGTAAATAACCTGCTAGGCAGTTATGAAAGGAGATTAGGTTCAACTACTTGGTGTCGTAGCGTTATTATGGTTTGCTGCAATTTCTATAACGCCGCATTGTTCCTTAATGAAGGCAATATCCTGTTCGCAGAGACGGGTTCTCACAGTTAAGAGCTGCGTGTCAATAAAGTAACCGGATGGAAAAGCAAATTTTATAAACAAGGCCAGTTCGGCAAGGGTGTGGAATTGCAAGGTTACTCTACTCATAAAAAGTAAAGCTAACAGGGGCAAAGCCTACAATTTATGATAAATATCATATAAAAGTGAAACATATGTATTGTATGCTGGCGGTAATTGCTGCCGAAGTAACATTGTGAATTCTGTGTTCAAGGTAACACGAGGCTGCATAAATAACCAGAATAAAAAAGGTGGCACCATTCGGCACCACCTTGGTTTATCAACAGTCAACTACACTAGTTCGGTTGTTTGATCAGTTTTACCCTCACTCGTTCAGTGCCCTGCATCACTTCTGCAAAGTATACACCCGGCCTGTAAGTATCACCCACACGCTGGGTACTGTTTGCACTGATGTGGTTTCTGCTTTCCAGCACACGTCCGGCTGCATCCACAACTCTCAGGGTTGCAGACTGGTTGCTGTTGCTACGCAGAACCAGTTCGAAGGCTACAGTACTTGGATTTGGCCTTACATGAACAACAAGTTTTTCAATTGTTTCTTCCATTACATGCTGGTTTCCAATTGCAACAAACGGACTTGTTTTAACGCTTTCAAGCTTGAAAATTCCCCGGCTTCTTCCTGTACCGTTACTGTTAAAGACACTGATTCTGCCACTTGTTGCTCCATTGGGTACAGTTACCTGTATGGTCGTGGCATTGATGACTGTAAACTGTGTGGCACTGATGCCGTCAAAAGCAACACCTATAACGTCAATAAATTCAGTACCTGTTAGAGTCACAACAGTTCCCACAGAACCAGAAGATGGTGTGAAATCTGTAATAGTCGGGGCCAGCCTCGGAGTTGGTTTATTTACTGTAATTGTGATCGTTTCCTCATCTGACAGGTACCCGTCACTGGCACTGAATGTGATAGTGTAACTACCAGCCTGTTGCGCTGTCGGTGTCCATGAAAATTCTCCAGTGGTGGTATTGAAGTTTGCTCCGGTTGGCAGAAAAGATATCCAGTACTGGAGCACCTGAACAGGAATGTCACCATCAGTGGCTGTAACATTAAAAGTGAGCTTTCCTCCCACCGCAACAGTTTTATCTCCTATCTGACCTAGTACAGGAGCCACATTGCAGCCTTCATCAGTGCTGCCATTACAGTTATTATCCTTACCATCACACACTTCAGGAGCTCCCGGATATATAGTTGCATCATTGTCAATGCAATCATTCCCAGCAATCAACCCTGTAGACCGGTATCCATCACCCGGCGATGTTGGCTGGGGAATACCGGTCCCGGTATAGTATCCGTCATTATCAGCATCCAGATACCAGAATGTTGGATTCATTTCAAGGGCCGCAATGGCAAAATCAGCGTTTCCACCTGAATTAGAATATCCTACTGCGAAGATTTTAGAATCGGAAACGACTACATCACCACATACATCCGTAAAGCCGAAGTCTACCAACAGGTGGCCATCATAGTCAAAAGATTCATCAAGTGTACCATTAGGGTGATATCTCTGCAATAAAAAATCAATTGAGCCGCTAAAAGAAGTGCCTGCTACAATAATTTTTTCATCCGGTTGAATGGCAATTGATGATAGTGATCCTGTTGCAAAATTGGAGGTAGTAACTCCTTGTGTACCAAATGATTCGTCCAGTGTGCCGTCCGGGTTAAATAGAGCTATGAATATTCGATAAGGAATGGAATTGCCTGCTGCCAAGATTTTTCCATTTGCCTTTACTTCCAAATTTGTAATTGCAGCATGAGTGCCCAGATTTTTTATAATAATACCATCTGTTCCAAAGGTGCCATCTGGTGTGCCATCCTGATTCAATCGCACCATGACCATATCATTGTTTCCGGATGTATTTCGGGTATACCCGCCGACAAGCAATTTGCCATCATCTAATGGTTTTACTGCCGCAGCCACACACATCAAGTTTTCAATAATGCTGAAAAATTTCATCCCGTCAGCACCAAAAAGAATATCCGGAGTACCGTCTTGGTTAAATCTTGCTAATACAAATTTTGAATCAGAAGAATGGGTGCTCTGGCCAGCAATTACAATTTTGCCATCAGGCTGAATTGCAAAAGAGCGAGCTAGACCCAAAGGCATGTTGCTTGGCGTTTTGGCAATACCGCCATTCCCGAATGAGTTATCTAAGCTGCCATCTGAGTTATACCGTGCAATTGCAAATGCAGAACCACCACCGATACTGGATTCTCCACCAAGAATAATTTTTCCATCTGGCAGGATCATAACCGTATGACCCAAATCACTGGATATTCCAATGGAAGTTTTTACTACGCCGTTTGTTCCGAAATTAATATCGGGTGTTCCATCAGCGTTAAAGCGCATCATGGCAAAATCCTGTGAGGAATTGAGAGGGCTGATGTTTCCTGCAACAATTATTTTTCCGTCAGGTTGTAATACGCCAGACCTTCCTTCGTCATAAGTAGGTAGATTGGCGACGACTTTTCCATTATTTCCGAAGCTGTAATCAAGGTTATATTGCGAAAAAGCAATAGTACTGGATACGATCAGGCATAGAGCGAAGTAGAGTTTAGCCATATTTGATATGCATTATAGATTATGAAAGGGATTTTAGGAAATGGAAGGCAGCAGCTTCATCGGGAGGGATAAACAAATATTAAAACTTTTTTGGTTTTTGTCAATACCTCAAAGCTGATTTATTATAAGATTTTACTGGAGTGTATGGTATTGGAAAAGTTGAAATCTGCCCTTCTCTAGATTCTGCTTATACTGATTAGTTTCTGGATAGTTTTTATTGGTCCTACACTTCTTTTCTCTGCTTCACACTCTTATCGCTGGTATATCCACATTGGGTAGAAGAACATTGGGCGGGAGTGAACCTATAAACCAATTCCTTGTACATGGAAGGAGAGCAGGAAGTGGTCCCCTTATACCCCCTCACCTTGAAGCATCTGCCGGGTACCCCCCACCTTGTTTATAGAAGAATTTGGAAAACGGGTCAAGAAAGGTGAAGCTGTCTGAAAAATCTATAACAAAGGTTCTTCTGTTAGCCTAACCATCCGGTGCTGGTGAAATCTTTTCATGGCAAGAGAGCAGCACTTCCTACACGTTCTACACTTTCCACAGTAATAACTTATGGGGTGAAACCAAAGGCAGCTCAGGCGCCAATATATGCTATTTCTACACGGCTGCCGGTGAAAACCACCCTCCACCACCTCTTTATCCTCACTGCATTTTCTCACCTTAAAATAGCCTTTTATGGATCGAAAACCAACAGACCCCTTGAGCGGGTGCTTTTTTCTCACTGCTGGCAGCTTTGTGCTGCTGATGACTATTCTCCTTTTGGTAAAGCAGTTCTCCCCTGAACATGCAGCCAGATTATCCAGCCGCTTTGCCGCTGTCTTTGTGGGCATCATCTTCTGGGTGGCGGTCATTACCCTGCTTTCCGGTTCCCGGAGAAACTAATCCTCATTTTCCTCACCACAAAACCAACACGTATGCTGTCAGCCTTCACCACAGCCATTGGCTGTAATAGTTGTTCCTGTTTGCTGCACTACCAGCCCACCCGGGCACCGTAATCGGGAATAACTCCATTGCAGGAATTAACCTATAGGATTAATCACAACAAAAAGGGTCACAGTTCATAGCTGTGGCCCTTTTGCATTTAATCATCAAAATAAAATCAACAACAAAGTTATGTATTCAGCAAAATTCATCACCCTTACCGGTGAACACACTTCATACAGGCTCCGCCGGGTACAGTCACCCGTAAACCTGAAAACTGAAGCACTGGAAGAGGTCATAGCTATCCTTCAGGCCTGTGGTACTGAAGCAGAACTGCTGGACTTTTTCTTTACCACCGACTATCCGTAAATGAGGCCTTTATCCTGCTGTTTGAAAAGCGGATGCCGGAGCTACAAAGCCTTTCTCATTAATCAATTCTTCAACAAACAAAAACAATCATTTTATGGAACTCGTAGTGTATAACCCATCCGAGAATGGGAAAGGGCAGAATCGTGCCCTGTCAGTAGCTGTCAATAACAGTAAACCGTTTGCGGGTTTTTTGTTTTTCCTATACCGCACCCGGAAGATTGTTCCTACTGCCCTTTTTCTAATCCCTGCATTCCTGTTTTCATACACTCTTCATACACTCGCTATGCTTTTGCTATGCCTTTGCCATACTGCAGGCAGGCTGTCCCTGAATGTTGCCATCGGAACGCAGCCGGCGGTTAAGGGGCGGCACCGGGCGGCATCTTCCGGCCCTTTGCGGCACCAACCGGACGGCTGCTTGCAGGGCCCCGGTGAACTTATTAACCTTGCTTTATCGCAGGCCAAAAACCACCATTTGTTAGCGCTAACGGTCATGACCAACGGTTTTTCTCTGCCCATTTTTTCAATCTTAAAAACGTCAAACAACGGCAAAACAAAAAGGGATCATTAAACTGGAAGGCACCATCGGTGACATTACCTTCCAGAAAACCAGAGACGGCTATATCGCCAAAGAAAAGAGCGGCGTGCCGGCTGACCGGATCGCTACCGACCCGGCGTTTGCCCGTACCCGTGAAAACGGGGCTGAATTCGGAAGAGCAGGCAAAGGCGGCAAGCTGCTGCGCAATGCCCTGCGTGGCGTGTTGCAGCGGGCCTCCGACGGGCGGGTGGTGAGCCGCCTGACCAAGGAGATGATGCGGGTGATCAAGGCCGACAGCACCAGTGCCCGCGGCATGCGCAATGTCGTGGACGGAGAAGCGGAACTGCTCACGGGTTTTGATTTCAACCTGGCGGCAAAACTGGGCGCCACCCTGCATGCGCCGTACACGGCATCGATCGATCGTGCCACGGGTGCCTGCGCCATCGAGCTGCCCTCCTTTGTGCCCATGCATGCGATTGCAGCTCCCGGCGGCACCACGCATTTCCAGCTGTTTGCGGCGGCTGCAGCCATCGATTTTGAAGGGAACGTGTACACATCGGAGCAGAAAGAAACGGCCTTATTGCCCTGGGATGTGCAACCCACCGCACCTCTTCAACTGGCCCATGCACTGCCGGCCAACTCACCGCATCCCCTGTTCCTGCTGTTGGGCATTGCTTTTTACCAGGAGGTAAACGGTAGCCAATACCCGCTGCAGAACGGGACGTTTAATGCGCTGGCGGTGGTGAGGGTGAATGGAGGGTAAGGTTGAGATTAAGGTTGAGGTTGAGGTTGAGATTGAGATTGAGGCGTTATTAGGTTATTGCGTTATTAAGTTATTGGAAGCGGACTTATGATCTGAGAGACGTCGAACGTGAGGGGTGAAACAGGGAGTGGTCTTCGGTGCAGGCTTTCTTTGTGGATGGCTTGTAGCGGGATGGGGGAAAGGATGATGCGGTGTACCAAAAACAACAAATAACGGCCATGGCAGCCGGTTATTCCTGAAAGGAGCACCTTT